>NZ_PGER01000001.1:0-1337917 GCF_002797935.1 Flavobacterium sp. 1 | reverse complement strand
TATCAGAAGAAGCTTTACTGACCAAGACCGCTACAATCGCCTTTTGGAAATAAATCCAAATATTGAATTATTACGAACAACTTTTGGTTTGGATTTAGATGCCTAAAAAAATATTTGTATTTTTTACACAAATGAAAATTTAATACCATAAAATGCTATTTTTGTAGCGACTGATAACGAACTATAACGTTATATTAGACTTTTCTAACTATTAAAAAACTAAAAAAAAAAATGGAAAACAAATTAGCTAATCCTGCGCCTTTAGGCCTTTTGGGTTTCGGAATGACCACAATTTTACTAAACATTCACAACTTGGGATTTTTCCCAGTAAGTGCCGTAATTATTTCGATGGGAATTTTTTATGGCGGTCTAGCCCAAATAATCGCAGGAATACTATCTTTCAAAAACGGAAAAACATTTGCAGGAACTGCTTTCACATCTTACGGTTTCTTTTGGCTTACTTTGGTTGGCATTTGGCTTTTTCCAAATACTGGATTTGAAATGGCAGGAAAGACTCCAGCACCCTTTTTCGGATGTTATTTAATCCTTTGGGGGATTTTCACCGCTTTTATGTGGTGGGGAACTTGGGGAGGCAGCAAAGTGCAGCAATTTGTATTTTTGTCCTTAACTATTTTGTTTTTTGTTCTGGCTGTCGAAAAATTCACTGGCATCGAATCTTTAGCCCCAGTTGCGGGAGCAATTGGTGTAGTTTGCGGAAGCAGTGCTTTTTATCTAGCTGTAGCCGAACTTTTAGAAGAAGTAAAAAATGAAAGAGTATTGCCTTATTAGACAATTTTCTATTTTATAACATGCAAAAGGCTCAAAACTATAATTGTTTTGAGCCTTTTTATTTTAGATAAAATTCGATTAGCCTAATAACTGATACATTTTAATCTGGGTAAGTCCCTCCGTCTCGTCCCAAAAGACGAGACTACGGGTCGTGCTGTCCATTCCCGCTTTTTTTTGATAGGCAAAAAAAACTCTCAAAAAAAGAGCTCCACTTCCATCACTCTCGCAAAAAACTGCATATAACAATTTTCGTTTTTAATTAAAATCATTAATATCCAAAGCCCAATCCAGCTCATTGCTATACCATAATTGCCCTTGCGAAACCTGTAAAGGACAATCAAAATTATTAGTGTATAATGCTCCGGTTCCCAATCCCTGCGGCATCGGATTGTTAAATGTGAATGTCCATTGTGCGATTGCATTCAGTCCAATATTACTTTCTAAAGCAGAAGTGATCCACCACCCAATATTATGCTTTTCAGCCAAGGAAATCCACTCCTGAGTTCCACGAAATCCACCAACAAAACTAGGCTTCAAAATGATGTATTGTGGCTTGATTTTAAGCAATAATTTTTCTTTTTCAGCAACTGTAAAAACACCGATCAGCTCTTCGTCCAAAGCAATAGGAAAAGGAGTAGCTTTACACAACCCTGCCATACTGTCAGTATTGTTTTTTTGAATAGGTTGTTCAATGCTATGAAGTTTAAATTCAGATAATTGAATTAATTTATATAAAGCTTCATTTGAATCAAAAGCACCGTTTGCATCGACTCTTATTTCTACTTGTTCCAGAGTAAAATTTTGCCTGATAAAACGCAATAACTGCAGTTCTTCATCAAAATCTATGGCTCCAATTTTGAGTTTTATGCATCGGAATCCATCGGCTAATTTCTCCTCGATTTGCTGCTTCATAAAAGCCTCTTCGCCCATCCAAACCAACCCATTAATTGCAATCGATTTTGTACCATTCGTAAAACTAGATGGAAAGAGCAAAAAAGGAGTTTCACTTGCCAAAGACAGGAATGCCATTTCAACTCCAAACTGTATCGAAGGAAACTCTAATAATGCATCCCAAAGCTGCTCTTTACCTAGATGGATATTATCGCAAGTCCATTTTAATTTTTCCTCATAATCGGGGCGGTCGTCAATACTCAAACTTCTCAAAATCCCGCACTCGCCTATTCCTTTTTTACCGTCTTGTTCCAGAACGATAAACCAGGTTTCTTTTTCGGTCATTACACCTCGAGAAGTTCCAGATGGACGTTTGAAATTTAGAATGTATTTGTGGTAAGATGCGAACATGATTTAGATTTATCGATTATTGGACTTTTGAATTATGAGGTTTCAAGACTTTTCACCACTCTTTCATCAATTTCAACACTCTTTCAAAATCCTCATTCTGAATTCCGGCTTTTTGGAAATCCTTAAAATCCTGTTCGGCTTTTTGAACCCAGCTTAGACTGTCGGTTACGTTTTGATTTTGATACTTCTTGTAGATTTTTTTGGCTTCTTTGTAATTATCGTTCAGTAAATACGCGTGAGCCAAATTTAATTGTATCAAAAGCTCGGTATTATCGAGTTTTTCTCCTTCCTGCAGGTACTTTAAGCCTTTTCCATATTGCTTTGTTAAAAGATAACAGCTCCCGATCGCGTTATAATCTAGAATTGTAGCTTTGCTACTGTTGATTATTATAGCTAATTTCTCAATTGCAAGCCCATATTTGCCGTTTTTTATCAAAAGCGATGCTTCTTTACGCAAATCAGCAGAAATGGCAGGAGATGCATTTGTTTCGCTTAAACAAATATCACCAGCATCTTTAAAAACTTTGGAACGCTCCATTGGCAAAAGCTTTTGAAATTCCTGAAATTTGTATTTGGCTTGGATTCTATCCGATACGCAAACACAAAAATTATCCGAATTACTCATTTTTTGAGCAAGATTAGACGTTTTGCATTGGTCAATAATGGATTTTCTGTTATCTATACTCCATCCTCGGCTTAATTTTTTATCCACCCAAGGCACGACTTCCAATATGATTTTTTGGTTCATTATCCAGTTTTTGCTTTCAAAACCAAACCATAAAGACGTTACATCATTGCTCAAACAACTCGATTTATCGACCGAAAGTCGTTTTGCATCCTTGCTGACAGGCTCATCTTGAATCAGGCAGGATTCAAGAGTTTTACCTGAATCTTTATATTGTTCCGCTAAATCTTCTTTGGGGAAAATGGCATACGTGCATTTATCATCCCCTGATATTTTTGACAAAACAAAAACAGCGCCTGCAGAACCTTGACTAATTCCTGTAGGATCGGGAATTGATTTTAAAACAGAAACCAAACTGCTTGCCAATTGCTGATTTTCGTCCAAAAGAGTAATTCTATAAACGATTTCGGTGGTTCCAAGAGGCAAATCTTCAATTTTGATGACAATGCGGTCTCTAGCAAAAACCTTTATCTCTTTGGTGGTAGATCTCTCTTTGTCCCAATAGCCGTCTTGCTGCGAAAAAGTGTTGATGGTAAATTGAAGTGCAATAAATAATAGAAAATATTTTTTTTTCATTATGAAAATATTGGTCTTTCTTTAAAATAAAAGATATTAAGTAACGGAATGCCCTAGCCCTGATAGAAGCGGTATCCTTTATTAAAGCGATTTTTCTTCGCTTTAATAAAGATACAAGCGGATAGCAGGAAATAGCTCCTAATTATAATTCGATAAAACTTCCTATTTCAAGCAACATCAAATCTTTTCCTTTGTCGAAGAATTTCTTGATAGCTTCCTCGTGATTAATCTCGATGTATCCAAAGGTATCGTAATGACAACCTAGAATCTTATCACAGTCTACAAAATCAGATGCAATAATCGCATCGTCAACGTCCATTGTGAAATTATCGCCGATAGGTAAAATTGCCAAATCAAGCTTAGTTCGCATCGGAATGAGTTTCATATCCATTGTTAGTGCTGTATCGCCCGCAATGTATATGTTTTTATGTTCACCCTCAATTACAAAACCTCCTGGATTCCCACCATAGCTTCCGTCAGGAAAAGAACTCGAGTGAATGGCGTTTACGTATTTTAATTTTCCGAAATCAAAATCCCAGCTTCCTCCGTGATTCATAGGATGTGATTGAAACCCTTTTTGAGCGTAATAAGTTGCTATCTCATAATTGGAAATAATTACAGCATTGGTTCGTTTGGCAATGGCTTCCACATCAAGAATATGGTCTCCATGAGCGTGTGTCAACAGTATAAAATCGGCTTTCAGTGTATTGATGTCAATATGTGACGCATTTGGATTGGCCGAAATATAAGGATCCACCAGTATGTGATTGCCGCTTACTTCTATCCCCAAAGAGCTGTGGCCGTAGAATGTTATTTTCATTTTATTTTAGATTTAAAATTTAAAAAAGCATTGCCAATTATTGCCATTGATTTTTGAAATTACCTTATCTTCCCCCTAAGAAAACATTCACGATAATATCTGAAATCAATGAAATCATGCAAATTGATAACAAAACAGAAAGCAAAAAGGTGCTCAATGCTACTTTTTTCAATTCTGGATCAAGTAATTTTGGATCTTGATTTTTGGAAACTGTTATTAAATGCTTCGTTAGCGGAATGTATGCCAATAAAAATAAGTATTGATCGAAATGAAAACCGCTTAATATTGCAAAAACTAAAACAGAAATCATTGCTGTTACAATTAGGAAATAATGGTATTTTTTGGCCGCTTCAGCACCCATTTTCACCACGACAGTATTCTTTCCGGATTTAGCATCCGAAGCTTGATCACGCATATTGTTCAGATTCAGAACGCCAACACTCAATAATCCAATTGCGATAGCTGGCAAAATAAGCACCAAATCCAATTGTTTGGAGTATAAAAAATTCACTCCTAAAGTACTCACCAAACCGAAGAAAACAAAAACAAAAATATCTCCATAACCGCGATACCCATAGGCGGAACTCCCAACAGTATAGCGAATTGCAGAAGCAATAGCCAAAATCCCTAACACTAAATAAAATAAAGAATAAACAAGATTACTTTCTCCAAAAGCAACATAAATCAAAAATATTGCCGAAAACAATGTAAGCACTGATGTAATCACCAAAGCTTTTTTCATTGCTTGTGGCGTTATCACACCGCTTTGAATGGCACGTTTTGGCCCTACTCTATCTTCATTATCGGTTCCTTTAATGCCGTCTCCGTAATCATTTGCAAAATTTGAAAGCACCTGCAATCCCAAAGTAGTCAATATCGCAAAAGCAAATATTTCCCAATTGAAAACCTCAGATGGCGTGAGTACATTATCTGTAGGATTTACCTGAGCATACATACTGCCGACAATAATTCCAGAAACTGACAATGGTAATGTTCTTAATCTTGCTGCTTCAATCCAGTGTTTCATTTTTCTTGTTTAATTGTTTTAAGGATTTAAAAATGTTTAAAAATGTTTAAACAATTTATCTATTCCATCTTAAATTCTCTAATATCTATTTTCTAACTTATTCCCTTTACATCCAATTACTATCCGAAGTTTCCATTTCGTACAGCCAAAGATTGGCATATTGTTTTATGGCTGTAAAATTACCTAATTGAAAACTAATATTACCCCCAGCGGTATGTAAAGTTAAGGAACCAATATTGATATTTTTGTGCCAAAAAAGCTGTGAAGTTGTAATGGCCTGAATTTTACTGGGTATGATAATTTTATTTGTAATATCCCAAGCGCCATTTTGCAAAATGATAAAATCATCATTTATATAAAGCCTATTGTTCTTAAATATAAAAAACTGAATTACCCCGACAAATACCACAAAGAACAATACTAAGTAATCAACCAAAGGTAATTGCTCTATTATTAAATCTCTCACAAAATAAAAACCCAACAAAGGCAATCCGATTGTTAGAAAAACGGAAAAACCAAGCTTTCTGAAATTAGGTTTTAACATTACTCCTTTTTCAGGAATCTTTTGAAATAGCAGATTCAAAATTGCCTCTTTCTCAAAGTCATTACAACCTGGAATTTCTATAGCTAACTTATGATCTTCTTTTTCTCCTCCCGATGCTTGTGTAATTTTAAGCCCCAAAACATTCATTTTCTTCTGAAAGAAATTCTGAGTTACACTTGTAATTTGAACTTTTTCGGGTTTTAAAATTGTGCTTTTAGTATTTAATAATCCATAAGAAAGCAACAAAGAATTATTATGTCTGGCAATTTTATAGTCAAAATACTTAAAAATTGTTTTAACTAAATTTACAATGATTACAACTGAAAAGAAAATAATGAATAGTATTAAAGAAGTTTTTAGAACATTGCTTTTATCTACATAATCTTCAATTTTTTCATCATGTAAAACATCTCTACCGGTAAGTTGTTTGATTTGGTCAAAAAGAGTAATAAAAAACGCCAGTATTATGAAAAAGCTTTTTATATAATTTGAAGTGATTCCAATTTTTAATAAGCTCAAAAAACTGATTTTTATAAACGGAATTTCTGCATCAGTGCTTATTTCATTTAAAATAGCAGCTGAAGAATCAATTTCAAGACCTTCTATTAGAATTTTGTTTTCATTTACCAATAAACGCGATTTCAGATCCAATGCCAAATCATGGGAAATCGCTTTGATATTTCCTTCTTTTTTGTTGGAGCCTGCTGTATCAACAGCTAATTCATAAACACCTGCCAATCTCTGAATTAATGATTGATTGATATTAACTTGTTGAATTTTATTAAGCTGTATGGCTGTTTTTGTTTTATTAAAAACACCCTCAGTTATAATAAACTCATCATTCTCTTGGTCTATATAAAAAGTAAAATTCAAATATTTCAGATAGGAAATAATTCCAACTACAGCAAAAATTACAATTATTCCTGCCAATAAATAAACTTTATTGATTTCATTAAATTTAAAAATCCATATCACTAAAATTGGCCATAATGCTTTGGCATATCCTTGAAGAGAATACAAAAACACAACAAGAATCCCAATAATGGATTGTCTCTGAGGCTGATTAAAATCGGCTTCCATTATAACTGTTTTTGAATTTTCCCCATCAAAAGCTGCTTGATATTCTCGGCCTGTTCTTTGGCTATTCCAGGAATCTGAATATCGCTGGAACTGCCTCCAGCGGTAAAAATTTCAATTTTGGCCAAACCAAAAAACCTTGACACTAATCCTTCATGTAGCGCAACATGCTGCACTCTATTATAAGGAATTACAAGTGTATTTGTAGCGATTATTCCGTGCCTGAACAAAACATCATGAGTACGAAATGCAAACCCTTTTTTTCTAAAACTTATTCTTGAAAAAAGTAATACTAACAGCAACAAAACTACATAAGCAATACTTAGTTCTGTAATAAATGGAGAAAGATCTTCATTAAAATATAAAGCAAAACCTAATCCAATACCTATCAATAAAAAAAATATAGCCAACCCTATCAATATTACCTTCCAATAATCCGGATGTAGTACAGAAAATTGTACTTCTTCAAATTTCGGAAGTTGCGTAGTATCGATAGTTTCGTTTGTAAATTCTTCCATTTATAAATTTTGTTTCAGTTATAATTTCTAAAACTTAAAACCTTAACTTTTAAACAATTCAAATTCTTAAAGCTTCAAACTCTTTTATGGCAACCATTTTTTTTCAAAATTTGGTTTGCGCTTTTCAAGAAAAGCATTTCTCCCTTCTTTAGCTTCTTCTGTCATGTAAGCCAACCTTGTTGCTTCCCCAGCAAATACCTGCTGTCCAACCATGCCATCATCGGTAAGATTCATCGCAAATTTAAGCATTTTAATTGCCATAGGAGATTTGCCCAAAACTTCTTGAGCCCATTGATAAGCAGTATCCTCTAACTCAGCATGAGGAATAACCGCATTGACCATGCCCATTTCAAAAGCATCTTGTGCAGAATAATTACGGCCTAAAAAGAAAATTTCACGAGCTTTTTTCTGTCCAACCATTTTGGCAAGATATGCAGAACCGTAGCCACCGTCAAAACTAGTAACATCCGCATCCGTTTGTTTAAAAATCGCATGTTCTTTACTCGCCAAAGTCATATCGCACACTACATGCAGACTATGA
Source organism: Flavobacterium sp. 1 (assembly GCF_002797935.1). Taxonomy (NCBI): domain Bacteria; kingdom Pseudomonadati; phylum Bacteroidota; class Flavobacteriia; order Flavobacteriales; family Flavobacteriaceae; genus Flavobacterium; species Flavobacterium sp. 1. The sequence goes on along the minus strand of NZ_PGER01000001.1, from coordinate 1,330,038 downwards.
CCACCACCAACAGCCCAACCTGGAACTACTGCAATAACTACTTTGGGCATAAAACGAATCAAACGTTGCACTTCAAGAATATTCAAACGATGTTGTCCATCATCTCCAACATACCCTTGATGACCACGGGCATTTTGATCTCCACCACTACAAAAAGAATAAACGCCATCCTTAGATGAAGGTCCTTCAGCAGAAAGCAAAACAACTCCTATTGAAGTATCTTCCTGCGCATCATAAAAAGCCTGATATAATTCAGAAGTGGTCTTAGGTCTGAAAGCATTTCGCACATCTGGTCTGTTAAATGCTATTCTGGCAACGCCATTACATTTTTTATATGTTATATCTTCAAATTCTTTGGCAGTAATCCAATCCATTCTATTTGCTATTAAATTATTTTAGTGTAAAAATAAGGCATTTTTTTGGATCAGGAGCAAAAGTTGGGGAGGAAATGTTAAAAGATTGGATAATCTGAATAAGAAGAAATCTATATTTCTCACTCCTCTAAACTGACTTCTAAAAGCTTTTATTTTTGCATTGAAAGATTCGGCAGAAGCATTTGTGCTTCTATTGTCAAAATAGTTTAAAATTGACTGGTAGTTAAAAGTTATAGTATTGAGCAGAATATTAAAGTTTTTAAAGCCTGATTCCTCTACATTTCTATACCAATGCGCCAGTTTGGTCATGGCAATGTGTTTGTCATTGTTGTTATTGTAAATCCCTCGAAGTTGTTGATTTAGATTATATGCTGTCTTTATATCGGGGTATAATTCAAATAACATTTGAGCCCTTTCTTTTTGATTTTCAGTCCATTTTTCGCGAGATTTATAGAGTAGATACCTGCTTCTGGCCAAAAGTTGTTTTAGAGAATCTCCATTAGGCAAGAGCTCTGGGATATATGTTTTATTCTCTCTTTTTGCCTGCAATATCAATTGATTCTCAAAATCCATAGCTTCCCATCGATGCTTGATTCTAATCTCTTGTAAAGCTTCCAATGCTAATTTTTGAACATGAAACCTATCGGTCACTTGTATTGCTTTTGGAAAGCATCTCTTAGAGATTAGTTTCATGGAATTAGCCATGTCAAGTGTTATCTCTTTGACACAGCTCCTCTTCTTATAATCAATCTTACTGATGTGTTCTATAACCTGATCAGCCTTGGTTCCAGCAACAATAGCAACTAATGAACCTTTTTTGCCTTTGAATTTCTTGTTGGTTACAATAGTATAAAGTTCACCCTGAGATAAAGCTACTTCGTCAATTGATAAATGAGTACCTATATTTTCAGGATAAACAATCCATTGATGTGCATGTTCTCGTGGATCCCAAGTATTAAAGGAACTCAAGTGCTTTTTGTATTGTCTTTGGAGCTTCTTTCCGTTTACTCCGAAAAAACCTCCAATGGTATGACAATCGGTAGCGCTGTTATCTATTAATTTCTTTTAAAAAAGCCGCAAACTCTTGAGTCATGCGGGTTCCTTTGGCAACTAAATTCCAATCTCTTTTAATAATTTCTCCTGTGGTTTTATTAGTCCAGCGACGTCTTTTGATATGCAAATACACAAACTTACCTCTTAGAGGAAAATCCTGAATAGTGATCTCATCCAAAAAGCCCTTTGATACCAGTTCAAATGTATTAAACTCTTGTGGAGGCTTAATTTTTTCCTCAAAATACAAGTGTAATATTTCTTCTGTATTAGTAGTAGAAACCACTTCAAAGTGGTCTACTAAAAAATCAGGCAGCATCAATTTTAAAAGGTCAATAGGAGTCATCTCAAATTATAAGATTACAAAGTTCTTATTTTATTTTAACATTTCCTCCCCAGGTTTTGTTCTTGATCCAGTTTTTTAGTTTAGAGAAGCGAGAAAGATACATTTTTAGATCAGAAACAAAACAATGGTATAAACCAAAAAACCCTGTTTCGGTATGAAACAGGGTTTTAATAAAGAAAGGCAGCGACATACTCTCCCACATAACTGCAGTACCATCTGCGCAGGCGGGCTTAACTACTCTGTTCGGGATGGGAAGAGGTGAGCCCCGCCGCAATAACCACCTTAAGGCCGTTAGTTGCTTTGGACAACTTTTTAATTAATAATTAGCTACGCTCAGTTCGGCTTTCGCCTCGTGTGATCATTAACCATTAATAATTAAAATAATATCTTAACATACTGAGATAAAGAATATAAAAAGTGTATTAGAAAGTTCCGTCCCCCCTCCTTTGGAGGGGAAGGGGGAGGTGGCGTACATAAGCTTACGGATTATTAGTACTACTCGACTATGACATTACTGCCTTTACATCTATAGCCTATCAACGTGGTCATCTCCCACGATCCTTAAAAGAAATCTCATCTTGTGGTGGGTTTCGCGCTTATATGCTTTCAGCGCTTATCCCTTCCCAACGTAGCTACTCTGCGGTGCCCCTGGCGGGACAACAGATACACTAGAGGTTAGTCCAATTCGGTCCTCTCGTACTAGAATCAGATCCACTCAAATTTCTTGCGCCCACAGTAGATAGAGACCGAACTGTCTCACGACGTTCTGAACCCAGCTCGCGTGCCACTTTAATGGGCGAACAGCCCAACCCTTGGGACCTTCTCCAGCCCCAGGATGTGACGAGCCGACATCGAGGTGCCAAACCCCCCCGTCGATATGAGCTCTTGGGGGAGATCAGCCTGTTATCCCCGGCGTACCTTTTATCCTTTGAGCGATGGCCCTTCCATGCGGAACCACCGGATCACTATGCTCTACTTTCGTACCTGATCGACCTGTATGTCTCTCAGTCAAGCTCCCTTATGCCATTGCACTCTACGCACGGTTACCAAGCGTACTGAGGGAACCTTTAGAAGCCTCCGTTACTCTTTTGGAGGCGACCACCCCAGTCAAACTACCCACCAAGCAATGTCCCCCGCTTAAGCGGGGTTAGGCCTCAGATAAACAAAGGGTTGTATTTCAACAATGACTCCACAACGCCTGGCGACGCCGCTTCAAAGTCTCCAACCTATCCTACACATCATTTATCCAAGGTCAATACTAAGCTATAGTAAAGGTGCACAGGGTCTTTTCGTCCCACTGCGGGTAAACGGCATCTTCACCGTTACTACAATTTCACCGAGCTCATGGCTGAGACAGTGTCCAGATCGTTACACCATTCGTGCAGGTCGGAACTTACCCGACAAGGAATTTCGCTACCTTAGGACCGTTATAGTTACGGCCGCCGTTTACTGGGGCTTCAATTCAATGCTTCTCCGAAGATAACATCTCCTCTTAACCTTCCAGCACCGGGCAGGTGTCAGGCCCTATACTTCATCTTACGATTTTGCAGAGCCCTGTGTTTTTGATAAACAGTCGCCTGGACCTCTTCACTGCGGCCCCCATTACTGGGGGCGACCCTTCTCCCGAAGTTACGGGTCTATTTTGCCTAATTCCTTAGCCATGAATCTCTCGAGCACCTTAGGATTCTCTCCTCGACTACCTGTGTCGGTTTGCGGTACGGGTACTAATTACCTGAAGTTTAGAGGTTTTTCTTGGAAGCCCTTAGGCGCACTATCTCTTTGTCCGAAGACTCCGAGTACTATCGTATTTCCCCAAAACCCGTGGATTTGCCTGCGGGTCTTATAGGTAGGTACTTCAACGAACTATTCCGTCAGTTCGCGGCGCTTTCATCACTCCGTCACCCCATCACAGTAATCAGTAGTACGGGAATATTAACCCGTTGGCCATCGACTGTCCCTTTCGGGTTCGCCTTAGGTCCCGACTAACCCACAGCTGATTAGCATAGCTGTGGAAACCTTAGTCTTTCGGTGTGCGGGTTTCTCGCCCGCATTATCGTTACTTATGCCTACATTTTCTTTTCCAGCCGGTCCAGCATACCTGACGATACACCTTCAACCCTGCTGGAATGCTCCCCTACCACTTGTATTTACATACAAATCCATAGCTTCGGTAATATGTTTATGCCCGATTATTATCCATGCTCGTCCGCTCGACTAGTGAGCTGTTACGCACTCTTTAAATGAATGGCTGCTTCCAAGCCAACATCCTAGCTGTCTGGGCAGACAAACCTCGTTCTTTCAACTTAACATATATTTGGGGACCTTAGCTGATGGTCTGGGTTCTTTCCCTCTCGGACTTGGACCTTAGCACCCAAGCCCTCACTGCTGTGAAACATTATATAGCATTCGGAGTTTGTCAGGAATTGGTAGGCGGTGAAGCCCCCGCATCCAATCAGTAGCTCTACCTCTATATAACTTATGCACAGCGCTGCACCTAAATGCATTTCGGGGAGTACGAGCTATTTCCGAGTTTGATTGGCCTTTCACCCCTACCCACAGGTCATCCGAAGACTTTTCAACGTCAACCGGTTCGGACCTCCACACTGTGTTACCAGCGCTTCATCCTGCCCATGGGTAGATCACACGGTTTCGCGTCTAACACTACTGACTAAAGCGCCCTATTCAGACTCGCTTTCGCTACGGATCCATGGCTTAACCATTTATCCTTGCCAGCAACGTTAACTCGTAGGCTCATTATGCAAAAGGCACGCCGTCACCCCACTAAAGGGCTCCGACCGCTTGTAAGCGTATGGTTTCAGGATCTATTTCACTCCGTTATTCACGGTTCTTTTCACCTTTCCCTCACGGTACTGGTTCACTATCGGTCTCTCAGGAGTATTTAGCCTTAGCGGATGGTCCCGCCAAATTCAGACAGGGTTTCACGTGCCCCGCCCTACTCAGGATACCACTATCTATTACACTTATTACTTATACGAGGCTATCACTCTCTATGGCTCTGCTTTCCAGCAGATTCTAATTCTTTGTGCATAAAATCTCGTGGTCCTACAACCCCAGCACTGCCGTAACAGCACTGGTTTGGGCTAATCCGCGTTCGCTCGCCACTACTTACGGAATCACTTTTGTTTTCTTCTCCTCCGCCTACTTAGATGTTTCAGTTCAGCGGGTTTGCCCACCTATCGGTGTGCTATGTCTTCAACATAGCGGGTTGCCCCATTCAGGTATTTACGGATCAATCGATGTGTGCTCGTCCCCGTAACTTTTCGCAGCTTATCACGCCTTTCATCGCCTCTGAGAGCCAAGGCATCCCCCATACGCCCTTATTTTGCTTATTGTACTTACAAAGTATTAAGATTTAAGTATTAAGTATCAAGATTACTCTTAATACTTGATACTACCGTCTTGATACTATCATGTTCTTTCTACTTTTTATTATTTCTTATCTCAATATGTCAATGAACTTTAATAAGTATCAAGATTTTTGTATTAAGCATTAAGATTTTGTCTTAATTCTTTGTACTATTATCTCTATACTTTCCTGTGGAGAATAACGGAGTCGAACCGTTGACCTCCTGCGTGCAAGGCAGGCGCTCTAGCCAGCTGAGCTAATCCCCCAATTTAATTATGAATTGTGAATTATGAATTATGAATTGTTGTAATTCGTAATCTTTCAACCCTAGAATTTCCTTTTAATCTGTTTCTATGAACGTTTTTGTCTTAATACTTAATTCTAAGTACTTAATACTTTTTTGGTTGTCTCGGACAGACTCGAACTGTCGACCCCTACATTATCAGTGTAGTACTCTAACCAGCTGAGCTACGAGACACTCTTAAAATTGTTTTGAATTTTGAATTTTTTTATTTTAAATGCCTTTACGTCATTTATAATTTATAATTCATCATTTAAAATAATTTATTTTCTTTTTTTTAAATTAACAGCAAGAGTAATATAATCTTATTATCTGTAACCAATAGTCAGATCGTCTTCTTTCCTTAGCGTGCATATAGCTAACACTAAAGCTCTAGAAAGGAGGTGTTCCAGCCGCACCTTCCGGTACGGCTACCTTGTTACGACTTAGCCCTAGTTACCAGTTTTACCCTAGGCAGCTCCTTGCGGTCACCGACTTCAGGCACCCCCAGCTTCCATGGCTTGACGGGCGGTGTGTACAAGGCCCGGGAACGTATTCACCGGATCATGGCTGATATCCGATTACTAGCGATTCCAGCTTCACGGAGTCGAGTTGCAGACTCCGATCCGAACTGTGACCGGTTTTGTAGATTCGCTCCTGGTCGCCCAGTGGCTGCTCTCTGTACCGGCCATTGTAGCACGTGTGTAGCCCAAGGCGTAAGGGCCGTGATGATTTGACGTCATCCCCACCTTCCTCACAGTTTGCACTGGCAGTCTCGTTAGAGTTCCCGACATGACTCGCTGGCAACTAACAACAGGGGTTGCGCTCGTTATAGGACTTAACCTGACACCTCACGGCACGAGCTGACGACAACCATGCAGCACCTTGTAAATTGTCTTGCGAAAAAACTGTTTCCAGTCCGGTCAATCTACATTTAAGCCTTGGTAAGGTTCCTCGCGTATCATCGAATTAAACCACATGCTCCACCGCTTGTGCGGGCCCCCGTCAATTCCTTTGAGTTTCATTCTTGCGAACGTACTCCCCAGGTGGGATACTTATCACTTTCGCTTAGCCACTGAGATCGCTCCCAACAGCTAGTATCCATCGTTTACGGCGTGGACTACCAGGGTATCTAATCCTGTTCGCTACCCACGCTTTCGTCCATCAGCGTCAATCAATTAGTAGTAACCTGCCTTCGCAATTGGTATTCCATGTAATCTCTAAGCATTTCACCGCTACACTACATATTCTAGTTACTTCCTAATAATTCAAGTCTGGCAGTATCAATGGCCGTTCCACCGTTGAGCGATGGGCTTTCACCACTGACTTACCAAACCGCCTACGGACCCTTTAAACCCAATGATTCCGGATAACGCTTGGATCCTCCGTATTACCGCGGCTGCTGGCACGGAGTTAGCCGATCCTTATTCTCACAGTACCGTCAAGACATTACACGTAATGTTGTTTCTTCCTGTGCAAAAGCAGTTTACAATCCATAGGACCGTCATCCTGCACGCGGCATGGCTGGATCAGGCTTGCGCCCATTGTCCAATATTCCTCACTGCTGCCTCCCGTAGGAGTCTGGTCCGTGTCTCAGTACCAGTGTGGGGGATCTCCCTCTCAGGACCCCTACCCATCGTAGCCATGGTAAGCCGTTACCTTACCATCTAGCTAATGGGACGCATGCTCATCTTTTGCCGTTGTGACTTTAATTATATCTCGATGCCGAGTCATAATACTATGAGGTATTAATCCAAATTTCTCTGGGCTATCCCTCTGCAAAAGGTAGATTGCATACGCGTTACGCACCCGTGCGCCGGTCTCTGCTCCCGAAGAAGCATACCCCTCGACTTGCATGTGTTAAGCCTGCCGCTAGCGTTCATCCTGAGCCAGGATCAAACTCTTCATCGTATATTGTGCGCTTAATAAATTAAGCTGTTTTATGCGACTCAAATTCTAGTGGTCTTTTCTCAAATCTTCCGATTCTATTACTCTTATTTCTTTTGTTCTGATCTTTCGACCAAAACGGCTGTCAATTCAATATGTCTAGGAACGTTGTCTTCTCTTTTTTTGTTAAGATTCACAACAGTGAATCTCTACGCTTTTCGCCTTTCGTTTGTTTCTCAAAGCGGGTGCAAAAGTAGCAATTTATTTCTAACTGGCAAGAATTTTTTGAAGTTTTTTTGGAAAAATTTATTTTCCCTTTCTTCTCTTTTTCTCATCAGTATTTCAAATAACTTTGCCCATTTAGCGGGGTGCAAAAGTAACATCCGTTTTTAAATCTCACAAGCTTTTTTTAATCTTTTTTGAAAATAAATTTTCGTTTCGATTTAGTGGGCTTGTCAGGATTTCTATGAACGTCCGCGTTGTTGCGGGTGCAAAAGTAGATAGTTTATTCGTTTAAACAATAGCTTTTCTTAACTATTTTTTGTTTATTTTTTAATGTATTGGTTTGTCGTTCGTTACAATACCCGATTTTGCAGAGTTTTTAATTTGGAGGGGCTTTTTCTGGGCTATTTATCGGTTTTGGCAAGTTTTTGGAGGTCTGTTTGTCAATTCTGCACGGTTTATACTGCTGAAAAACCTATACATATATATAATAACAAATCTCCCTTATAAAAACCTGATGCCATAGCCCTGATAGAAGTGGAAATCCTTGCGGACCGGGTTCGGTCCACAAGATTGAAGCGAATAGCAGGAAATAGCTACTAACTATACTGTAAAAGCGAAAAAGAGAAACAATCATCTTAATAATTATCCCTCTCCTATATACATTAAACAATATGCTTTATTTTTTAATCCAAGCATCGTCTAGCTTATCATAATCTATTGGCTTTGCAGCGTCTTGTTTTCTAAGCCTACCTGATTCGAAGCCCCTGACCAATATTGTTTCAATTAAATAATCTTCATTAACCTCAAAAGGCTGGTATTTCATTTTTAAATCAATATTAAACATACTGGCAGTTGTGTTGGACCAAAATGCTTTCCATCCGCTTTTAAGATTCCGAATTAGTTCGTACGTTGTGGTTCCTGTCTGCCTGTCTATTAATTTGACTAAGATTTGCCCCTGTTTTTTGGAAAGCTTTTTTAATCGGGCTTCAAACTCATCGCTTAAATAATCTTCAACTATTTTGAAATATCTTTTTTTATCTCTGTTATTAGTAAACTTTTCCATGCCTCTATTTAAAGAAGTCAATCTTTCGGCAGCGATTCTAGCATAAGGATACGTCGCATAAACCCTTCTCTGCAGTAATAAAAACTGTTTTTTATCCTCATCGCTCATTTTGTGAGTTTCAATTACTAATTCAGGAAGCACTATAGTGTCACCAAATATACTATCGGCCTCTGTAAGCACATAACCCATAGGAACATTGTCTTTTTTAGGTTCCTGGGCATGAACAGATAGTGATGTTAAAAAACAGAAAAATAAAATTCTATAAAGCTTCATGGGGAAATATTTTTAACACAAAATTATACATTAAATATAGAACTATAAAGACAAATTTTTAATTTAGCGAAAAAATATTTTATATGAGTACTGAATCAATATTGAATGCATCATCATTAACTTTTTTAGAGGAATATTTAAATAACGCCTCTCCTACCGGCTTTGAAAGCGAAGGACAAAAAATATGGATGAATTACTTAAAACCTTATGTAGATACATTTATTACCGACACTTACGGGACTGTTGTTGGAGTCATTAATCCTGATGCTTCATACAAAGTAGTAATAGAAGGTCATGCTGATGAAATTGCATGGTATGTAAACTATATCACTGAGGACGGATTAGTATATGTTATTAGAAATGGTGGCTCTGACCATCAAATTGCTCCATCGAAGCGTGTAAACATTCACACTAAAAACGGCATTGTAAAAGGCGTTTTTGGATGGCCAGCTATACATACCCGAAACAGAGACAAGGAAGAAAATCCTAAAATCAGCAATATATTTATTGATTTGGGATGCGAAACCAAAGAGCAGGTAGAAAAAATGGGAGTTCATGTGGGCTGTGTCATTACGTATCCTGACGAATTCATGATTATGAACGAGAATAAATTCGTTTGCCGTGCCATAGATAACAGAATGGGCGGATTTATGATTGCGGAAGTTGCCCGCTTATTGCACGAAAACAACATCAAACTGCCTTTTGGTTTATACATTACAAATGCAGTTCAAGAAGAAGTTGGTTTAAGAGGAGCAGAAATGATTACGCAAACCATAAAACCAAATGTGGCTATTGTGACCGATGTATGTCATGACTCAACAACTCCAATGATTGATAAAAAAATTGAAGGAGAAACTAAAATTGGTAAAGGTCCTGTTGTGACTTATGCTCCGGCGGTTCAAAATAATTTGAGAGAATTAATTCTGGATACTGCTGTGGAGAAAAACATTCCTTTTCAGCGCTTGGCTTCTTCAAGAGTTACGGGTACAGATACCGATGCGTTTGCCTACAGTAATGGCGGTGTAGCTTCGGCATTGATTTCGCTTCCATTACGATACATGCACACTACCGTTGAAATGGTACATCGTGATGATGTCGAAAACGTGATTAAACTGATCTATGAAACGTTGCTGAAGATAGAAAACAATGAAACTTTTTCCTATTTCAAATAAAAACGAAAGCATCATTTTATAATGGTGCTTTTTTTTATAGAACTAAAATTCCATTCGTTCGTTTTCAAAACAGATAAGTATCAAAGTATTACAGAAATCATCGATGAAATTATTTTATAACACCTCATTAATCATGTTTCTGCCGTAAATTTACACATATTCTTAAATAAAATATTTTCATCATGGATGTTGAAATACTCGCCCGAATACAGTTTGCTTTTACTATAGCCTTTCATTACATCTATCCACCATTAAGTATAGGCATTGGTTTGATAATGGTAATCATGGAAGGACTTTACCTTAAAACAGGCAATAAAGATTACGAAATTTTGACTCGTTTTTGGATTAAAATATTTGCCTTGACCTTTGGGATAGGTGTTGCCACCGGAATTATAATGGAATTTGAATTTGGAACCAATTGGGCTGTGTATTCGCGTTATGTAGGAGATATTTTTGGAAGTGCATTAGCTGCAGAAGGACTATTTGCCTTTGGTTTAGAGAGTACTTTTCTTGGAGTATTACTTTTTGGATGGAATCGGGTGAAACCTTGGGTGCATTTTGTATCCACGTTAGGAGTATTTTTAGGATCTATGTTCTCAGCTGTTTGGATTGTGGTTGCTAATTCTTGGCAGCAAACACCAGCAGGATATCATATTGTTGGCACAGGACTAAATGCTCGTGCCGAAGTAACCGATTTTTGGGCAATGGTTTTCAATCCCTCAAGTGTTGATCGAATAATTCATACTTGGCAGGGCGCTATTTTAGCTGGAGCTTTTTTAGTTTTAAGTGTACATGCCTATTACATTAGAAAAGGACGTTATGTTGAAATATCTAAAAAAGCGTTCAAAATTTCTTTGGTCGTTGCTACTATTTTTTCACTTACCCAATTAATTTCAGGTCATAGCACAGCTGATGGAGTTGCTGTAAATCAACCAGCAAAACTGGCAACAATGGAAGGTCATTTTGAAAAAGACAAACCTGCCGATTTATATCTTCTAGGTTGGGTCGATAAACAAAATCAAAAAGTTACCGGAATTGGAATCCCAGGCGGGCTTTCTTTCTTGGTACATCAAGATTTTAATACTCCTATAAAAGGATTAAATAATTTCCCAGTTGAAGACAGGCCGAGCCAGATAAATGCTGTTTTTCAGTTTTATCATATCATGGTTGCTATTGGGATGGCATTAATAGGACTAACATTATACGCGATTTTTTTATGGTGGCGAGGAAAGCTATTTGAAACCAAATGGCTCATGTGGATTTTCTCCTTTGCTGTCATATTGCCTCAAATAGCCAATCAAGTAGGATGGTTTACTGCCGAAATGGGAAGACAGCCTTGGGTTGTTTATGGACAGTTACGAACTAGCGATGCTTTTTCCCAAGAAGTTGCTTCCAATCAAATCGTATTTTCATTGGTTATGTTTACTGTGGTGTATTCGTTGTTGCTAGCGTTATTTTTATATACTGTCAATAAAAAAATAAAACATGGTCCTTATGATGAAGCTGAAACAACTGTAACTTTCAAATCCTTTTAATTTTTTATAGTATGGAAACTTTTTTAGGAATTGATTATCCAACATTGTGGTATTTAGTAATCGGTTTATTATTCTCTGGTTATGCGATTTTAGAAGGCTTTGATTTTGGTGCTGGTGCTTGGCATTTATTTTTAAGAAAGGATTTAAGCCGAAGAATTGCAATAAACGCAATTGCTCCCGTTTGGGATGCCAATCAGGTTTGGCTGATCATTGGCGGTGGTGCATTATTTGCCGGTTTTCCGGTAATGTACGCAACGATGCTATCAGCGATGTACGTTCCTTTTATGCTGTTTTTAATGCTGAATGTACTTAGAGCAGCTGCAATTAAATTCCGAAGTGTTGAAGAAATGGTGTGGTGGAGAAAAAGCTGGGACTTTATTTATAGTATTTCCAGTATTTCAATTGCTTTTTTACTTGGTGTTGTTTTAGCTAATATTTTACAGGGTTTTGCTTTAGGGCCTAACTTTAGTTATCAGGGCGGCATGTTTTTTTCATTCTTAAATCCGTATGCCATAATGGTTGGTTTTACAACATTATCTATTTTCATGACACAAGGAGCTATTTACCTTTTATTAAAAACAGAAGGCAGATTACACGCCCGACTAACTTTTTTACTTAAAAATGGAATGATTTTTTTTATTATCAGCTTCGGAATTACCACACTTTATACATTGATTTTTATTCCAGAAGTTACCGCAAATTTCAGAGCCAATCCGATTTATTTTATTGTTCCTATAATTTCTTTTTTGGCTGTAGCCAATGTACCAAGATTAGTTTCAAAAAAACAATACATGCTGGCATTGATATTTTCTTCTTTAACAATGGCTTTTTTACTGATTTTAGTAGCTTTACAATTATATCCGACGCTTTTAATTTCTACAATTGACCCAAAGTTTAGTGTTACTATTTACAATGCTGCTTCTTCACAAAAATCATTAGGGATAATGCTGACAATAGTCGCAATAGGCGCACCTCTTTTAGCTGCTTATTTTTTCTTTTTGTACAGAACTTTCAATGGAAAAGTGAAACTGGATGACACCAGTTATTAAAAAAACCCAATCCCCTAAAATCAAGAAATGAAATACATTCATAAATTATTAGCAATATTTATACTAACCTTAATTTGGTCAATTATAAATCCGAAAGAAGTTTTTACTTGTTTTCTGGAAATTATTCCAGCTATAATTGGGATTATAATCTTGACTTTGACTTTCAAAAAATTCAGATTTACCAATTTTACATATACTTTGATTTTAATTCATTGCATTATTCTCTTCATTGGCGGGCATTACACTTATGCCGAAGTTCCCTTTTTTGATTATATAAAAGAAGCATTTCATCAAAGCCGGAATAATTATGACAAAGTTGGCCATTTTGCACAAGGCTTCGTTCCAGCAATGATTATTCGTGAACTGTTTATTCGAAAAAAAGTAATTGCGAACCAGAGTTTTTTCAATTTCATAATTGCATCCATTTGTTTGGCAATTAGTGCAGCTTATGAATGGATTGAATGGTTTGTTTCTATCGCCACAGGAGATGGCGGTGATGCCTTTTTAGGAACACAAGGATATGTTTGGGATACTCAGTCGGATATGCTGTTCGCAACTATTGGAGCTATTACAGCTTTATTACTGTTTTCAAAAACACAGGACAAACAGCTCATAAAGATATAATTGAAAAAAAAGCCTCATTATACTTTTCATAATGGTGTTCTTTCAAAAGTCCCGTAAAGCTTATCTAAAAAATTAATTCATTCCAATGAATTTTTTAGAATTGAATGTATTTGTCATGATAGAGTTACTGTCATTTTTTTTAAAATCTAACGGGCTTACCTCATTACTACTATTACTTTCTATGATCAATTCCAGTTCTGCTATTTCATCTTCTATTGTTCTTTCAGAATAAAGAGGATGCGTCTCATTCGAAACATTGCTTTCAATAGTTAGTTCAGATTGAGCTATTATTTCTTTCATTGATTCTTCATAAGCCATAAATTCTGAATTATTAAGAACTCTAGTTTCAACAATTTTATCTCCTTCTTCAATAATCTCTTTTACTGTTTTACGGCTAAAAGCAATAACTGTTTCTGGATTGAATACTTCTGCTTCTTCTGCTAAAGAAGGTTTTGCAAATTTTGCAGTCCCATCATTTTGTATTTCGGTTTCACTTGACAAAATGGTATTTTGAAACAAATTGTACTGAAAACTTAAACTGTTTTTTGCATTACAAATATTTGAAAATGAAACTAATGCAATTCCTAAGATTAAAACTGAATTTTTCATGATTATATTTTTTGATTGATTTTTGATTAATTTTTTAAAATGAGACTTCATCATATATGAAGTCTCATTTTGAATTTTGATATTATTTTTTCAAAAGCTGAATAGCTTCATTTGCATTAGACAATTCTGCATACTTTAATGCAGTAAATCCATTTTCATCTTTTTTATTAACATTTGCTCCTTTAGACAATAAATATTTGATAATTTCTACCTTATTGTAACGTGCCGCAATCATTAACGGAGTCATGCCGTTTGATAATTCATTTATATCTGCACCGTATTCAACAAACTTTTTAACAGTTTCCAGATCTCCTTTGCTGATAGCAAATCCTAATGGTGTTACTGTTTCATTAAATTCAACTCCGTGAGAAGTATTTGAAAATGTATTCACATTTGTGGCTAAAGAAACATTTGCGAAAGCTACTAAAGCTACTCCTAAATAAATGATTGATTTTTTCATAATAATTGATTTTTAATTGATGATTGATTAATTAAACTTGGATCATATAATAATATCCTATGCAAATATATGTCTTAAAAAAGGTATCATGCATCACATAGTACTTAATTTTAACATTAAATTAACTTTTTCGATTGTTTTATAAAAAAAACGAATAGCAAATTATTTAATAGAAGTATCATACAAGAACATTTATACAAATCTGATAATCAATAGACTTTAATTCAGATATAATGTTACACGATTAGTCAAGAATTAACATTTTCTTTACTTGGAGGAGCAAAAAAAAACTGCTTCAAAATTTGAAGCAGTTTCTGTAGAACCTTAACTTTTATAGTGTTACACTATTTTACCTTTTACAATTTCATCCACAATTTCAGGATTTAACAGCGTGGTAATATCTCCAAAATTTGAATAATCACCTTCAGCTATCTTACGCAATATACGACGCATAATTTTCCCTGATCTTGTTTTTGGTAATCCAGTCACAAACTGAATTTTGTCAAGTTTGGCAATTGGTCCAATGTGATCAGCCACATGCTGGTTGATCTCTTTGATCAAGTTGTCTCTATCTCTATATTCACCTGATTCTTTTAAGATAACATAACCATATAATGCATTTCCTTTAATATCATGTGGGAAACCAACAATTGCTGACTCTGCAACAGCGGGATGTTCATTAATTGCATCCTCAATTGGAGCCGTACCTAAATTATGCCCCGATACAATCACTACATCATCAACGCGTCCAGTTATTCTGTAATAGCCTACCTCGTCACGTAATGCACCGTCTCCTGTGAAATACTTCCCTGGAAAAGCTGAAAAATAAGTATCTTTATATCTTTGGTGATCTCCCCAAATGGTTCTGGCAATACCTGGCCATGGAAATTTGATACATAAACTGCCATCAACTTGATTTCCTTCTATTTCATTGCGCTTATCATCCATTAAAACAGGCTGAATACCTGGCAATGGTAATGTAGCATAAGTTGGTTTTGTTGGAGTTGTAAATGCTAATGGCGCAATCATAATTCCCCCCGTCTCTGTTTGCCACCAAGTATCAACTACCGGGCAACGTTTTCCTCCTACGTGGTCATTATACCAGTGCCAAGCTTCCTCATTAATTGGTTCTCCAACTGAACCAATTACTTTCAATGATTTTAAAGGAAATTTTTGTACATAAGATAAATTCTCTTTTGCCAATGCACGTATGGCTGTTGGCGCTGTATAAAATTGAGTTACTTTATGCTTCTCAATAGTTTCCCAAAAACGGCTAAAATCCGGATAAGAAGGAATTCCTTCATAGATTACAGTAGTTGCTCCATTTAATAATGGGCCGTATAATATATAAGAATGTCCAGTAATCCATCCAATATCTGCTGTACACCAAAATATATCGTTCTCTTCATAATTGAAAACATTCTTAAAAGTATAGGCTGTATAAACCATGTATCCGGCCGTTGTATGAACCATACCCTTAGGTTTACCAGTAGATCCCGAAGTATATAGTATAAATAACGGATCTTCGGCATCCATAATCTCGGCAACACTATTGTTAATTGCGTTTTCAAGAAGCGGCGCCAACCATTGGTCACGACCAGCTTTCATTTGAATATCAGCATTTGTTCTTTTAGCAACTAAAACAGAAGTGACACTTGGACAATTTTGCAAAGCCTCATCAATTATCACTTTTAAATCAATCGTTTTATTACCTCGGTAACCACCATCAGAAGTAATTACCATTTTACATTGGCTGTCGTTTATTCTTGAAGCAACTGCCGATGCAGAAAAACCTGCAAAAATAACAGAATGTATCGCTCCAATCCTAGCACAAGCCAAAATAGCAATTGCCAATTCTGGTATCATTGGCAAATAAATGCAAACACGATCACCTTTAGTAATTCCTTGTTCTCTTAAAACATTGGCCATTTTAGAAACACGCTCATAAAGCTCATTATAGCTTATGTGCAAAGCTTCTTCAGAAGGATCATTTGGCTCAAAAATTATTGCAGTTTTTTCACCTTTCTTAGCCAAGTGTCTGTCGATACAGTTCTTAGTAATGTTAACTTTTGCATCAACAAACCATTTTACTTCGGCATCAGCCATATTAAAATCGACAACTTTGTCCCAGTATTGATACCATGTGAAATTCTCTTCAGCAATTTTTCCCCAAAATTTCCGAGGCTCACGTATCGATTTATTATAATGTTTAAAGTATTGTTCTAGACTATCAATTTTAAAATAACTCATCTTTTTTAATTTTTTATAAAAGTATTAAATCTCTTCGGTTTTCAAAACTTTTAATTTGTAAAATAATAATAAAAAATTGCTCTTCTATAATTTTTAATGATTTTTTCATAACATTTTAGATTTTTTACTCAATTTAAAACAAGAAAAGGGCATAGTAGTAACTAAAACGCCCTTTCATTAACAAATATTTAACAATAATTTTTATTCTTCTTAAGAAACAAAACACCTAGGGATTACTTCACTTAACTTACAGGTTATTCGAAGTTAAGTGAATGTAATTATGCATAAATATCTTTTTCAATTGTCCAATAAGTGCTTACTAATTCAAAATATTTAAACCTTTGTGATATTATGCAAATCCCTGCACACCCTCATGTGTGATAATTCCTGATTTTTTATTTTTATTATACGATTTTTTTCATTGCAGTCATAGACTCTCTCAACCAAGCTCCCACTTCTTCAACAGGGTGATTTCTGATAATTGAATTAACTTCAATTAACTCTTTATTATCTACTCCGTTGCTTCCGTCGTTAAATGGACGACCTACCAAATTGCTTGGTGCATTTTTCACATACTCAGCGATTAATGGCTTACATGCATGATCAAATAAATAGCATCCGTATTCAGCAGTATCAGAAATTACACGGTTCATTTCGAATAATTTCTTTCTCGCAATTGTGTTAGCAATTAGCGGAGTTTCGTGTAATGATTCATAATATGCCGATTCTTCAATAATTCCAGAATCTGTCATTGCTTCGAAAGCTAATTCAACACCCGCTTTTACCATTGCAACCATTAATACACCATTATCGTAGTATTCTTGCTCAGAAATTTCAACATTCCCAGCAGGTGTTTTTTCGAAATTCGTATTTCCTGTAGCTTCTCTCCAAGCCAATAAATTTTTATCATCATTAGCCCAGTCTTCCATCATTGTTTTAGAAAAGTGACCAGAGATAATATCATCCATGTGCTTTTGGAATAATGGACGCATAATGTCTTTTAACTCTTCAGCAGCATTGAATGCAGCAATTTTAGCTGGATTAGACAATCTGTCCATCATGTTTGTGATTCCACCGTATTTTAATCCTTCGGTGATAGTTTCCCATCCGTATTGGATTAATTTAGAAGCATATCCTGCATCTATACCTTCAGCAACCATTTTGTCAAAACATAAGATTGATCCAGTCTGCAATAAACCGCAAAGAATAGTCTGCTCGCCCATTAAATCAGATTTAACTTCGGCAACGAAAGAAGATCTTAAAACTCCTGCTCTATTTCCTCCTGTAGCAACTGCATAAGCTTTTGCCTGATCCAAACCTAAACCATTAGGGTCATTTTCTGGGTGAACCGCGATAAGAGTTGGTACACCAAAACCTCTTTTATATTCTTCACGAACTTCAGATCCAGGACATTTAGGAGCACACATAATAACAGTTATGTCTTTACGGATCTGCATTCCTTCTTCAACAATATTAAATCCATGTGAATAAGCCAAAGTAGCCCCTTGTTTCATTAATGGCATAATAGCTGTAACTACTGCCGTGTGCTGTTTATCTGGTGTAAGATTACAAACTAAATCAGCTGTCGGGATTAATTCCTCATAAGTTCCCACTTTGAAACCATTATCAGTAGCATTTTTAAAAGAAGCTCTTTTCTCTGCAATAGCATCAGCACGTAACGCATAAGAAATATCTAAACCTGAATCTCTCATGTTTAAGCCTTGGTTCAAACCTTGAGCTCCACAACCAACTATGACTACTTTTTTTCCTGCTAATGCATCTATTCCATTTGCAAATTCTGATTGATCCATGAATTCGCAAACTCCTAATTGTTCTAATTGTAATCTAAGTGGTAATGAATTGAAATAATTTGCCATTTTTTTTAATATTTAATGAATGTAAAATTTAATAATTGAAAATTGTAATCTGCATTTCGCTTTGTTCTATTGCAGATAGTTTTTTTTTATTTAAATGCTTCCAGTATTGCTGAAATTTCCATTTTTTCTTTTGAAATTGAGATTCTTCCGGAACGAACAAACTGCATGATTCCAAAAGGTTTCAGTTTTGCATATAATTCTTCAATTTCTGAACGCTTGCCGGATTTTGAAATCACAAAAAACTCTCTTGATACCGTAACAATTTCAGATTTACTATCTTTTATGATATTCTGAATCTGTCTTTCGTCAAAAAGCAGACTGGAAGCTATTTTGAAAATTGCGCTTTCCAAAAAGATAGTCTCTTCATCAACATGATAAAAAGCTTTGATGACTTCAATTTGTTTTTCTATTTGCCCAACAATGTTTTGCACCCATTTTTCAGTGGTGTTTACAACAATTACAAATCTCGAAACATTTTCAATTTCAGATTCTGAAACATTTAGGCTCAATATGTTTATATGGCGTTTTAAGAAGATACCTGATATCCTATTTAATAAGCCAACGTTATTTTCTGAATAAACAGAAATGGTGAACATTTTATTTTCCATAATTTTTAGCTTAATCTCATATCAGAAACCGAAGCTCCTGTTGGAATCATTGGGAATACGTTGTTTTCTTTTTCTACCATAACTTCTAAGAAATAAGAATCTTTAGAAGCCATCATTTCGGCGACAGCACCATCCAAATCTTCTCTATTAATTACTTTTTTAGACTTGATATGATATCCTTCTGCAATAGCAATAAAGTTTGGATTAATCATTTTGGTTGATGCATAACGATTATCAAAAAATAATTCCTGCCATTGGCGAACCATTCCCAAAAATTCATTATTCATCACCACAATTTTTACAGGAACTTGTGATTGAAAAATAGTTCCTAACTCCTGAATGTTCATTTGAAAACCGCCATCACCAATAATAGCAACAACTTCACGATCCGGTCTTCCCATTTTGGCACCAATAGCGGCAGGCAAAGCAAAGCCCATGGTTCCCAAACCTCCAGAAGTAACATTACTTTTAGTCGAATTGAATTTAGCATAACGACAGGCAAACATTTGATGCTGTCCTACATCCGATACTATAATTGCGTCTCCTTTTGAATGTTTATTAATCATTTCCATAGTTTCACCCATCGAAATTCCTTTTCCATTCGTTGGAGCTAATTCTTCATTGATAACTGCATCTAATTCAATCTTATATTTTTCTTTGAATTCATTATGCCAAGATTCATGTGATTTCTTGTCAATTAATGGAATCAAAGCAGTCAATGCTTCTTTCACATCGGCCAAAACTGCAATTTCGGTCTTTACATTTTTATCAACTTCTGCTGGATCAATTTCGAAATGAATTACTTTGGCTTGTTTAGCATAAGTTGCTAAGTTTCCAGTAACGCGGTCATCAAAACGCATTCCTAAAGCAATTAAAACATCACATTCATTAGTCAAAAGATTCGGGCCATAATTACCGTGCATCCCCACCATACCTACATTTAAAGGATGATCTGTTGGCAAAGCTGAAAGTCCTAAAATAGTCCAAGCTGCAGGAATCCCTGATTTTTCAACCAATCTTTTCAATTGCTCTTCTGCTTGACTTAATATGATGCCTTGACCAAAAATAATATATGGTTTTTTGGCATTATTAATTATATCTGCTGCATCTTGTACTTTTTTAAGATCTAAGACAGGTCTTGGATGATAACTTCTAATACCAGTACATTTTTCATAACTAAAATCCAATTCATCAAATTGAGCATTTTTTGTTATATCAATCAAAACTGGACCTGGACGGCCTGATCTGGCGATATAAAAAGCTCTTGCGATAATTTCTGGAATCTCGTGAGCCTCTGTAATTTGATAATTCCATTTGGTAACCGGAGTTGAAATTCCAATAATATCCGTTTCCTGAAAAGCATCGGAGCCCAATAAATGTTTACCAACTTGACCTGTAATACACACTAAAGGTGTAGAATCAATTTGAGCATCGGCAATACCAGTTACTAAATTAGTTGCTCCTGGTCCTGAAGTTGCAATTGCAACACCTACTTTACCCGTAGCTCTTGCAAAACCCTGTGCAGCATGAGCCGCACCTTGTTCGTGACGCACCAAAACATGGTGCAGTTGATCTTGAAATTTATATAATTCATCGTAAACCGGCATAATAGCTCCACCCGGATAACCATAAACCAAGTCAACTCCTTCTGCCAATAAACATCTGATAACGGCTTCTGCCCCTGATATTTTATTATTTTCCATTTTATATTTTTTTAGCTTTTTGCAAATTTTTATTTTGCCATAGCTTTATATCTATTTTCTGCCCACCAAAGTGGATTTTTATTACTTATCGGTAACACATCCTGTAGATGCGCTTGACACAGATCTTGCATATTTCAAAAGAACACCTTTTGTTGCTTTTAAAGGTGGCTGCACCCAATTGGATCGTCTTTTTGCAAATTCTTCTTCACTAATCTTCAAATTGATGGTGTTCTTAACCGCATCAATAGTAATTACATCACCATTTTCAACTAAAGCAATTCCACCACCATCATAAGCTTCTGGTGTAACGTGACCTACCACAAAACCATGTGAACCTCCAGAGAATCTGCCATCAGTAATCAAAGCAACGCTGCTACCTAAGCCTGCACCAATAATAGCTGATGTAGGTTTTAGCATTTCAGGCATCCCTGGACCACCTTTTGGCCCACAATACCTGATGACGACTACATTACCCGGTTTCACTAATCCTTTTTCTATACCCGGAATAACTTCAAATTCGCTCTCAAATACAACAGCTGTACCTTCAAAGTATTCCCCTTCTTTTCCGCTAATTTTAGCCACTGCGCCTTCTTCTGCAAGATTACCGTATAAAACTTGTATATTTCCTGTAGATTTTAATGCTTTTTGAATTTCAAATACTACTTCTTGTCCATCCTGTAAATCAGGAACACTTTCTAAGTTTTCTGCTATTGTTTTTCCAGTAACAGTTAAACAATCTCCATGAATAAGACCTACTTTCAGTAAATATTTCATTACCGCAGGCACACCACCTACAGCATGCAAATCCTCCATCATATATTTACCGCTTGGTTTCAAGTCAGCAAGAACAGGTGTTTTATCATTTATTGCCTGAAAATCATCCAAAGTTATTTCAATATCTACTGAATGTGCCATAGCAATTAAGTGCATAACCGCATTTGTTGACCCTCCTAGAACAGCTACAATTGCAATAGCATTTTCAAAAGCTTTGCGGGTCATAATATCTCTTGGCTTGATATCTTTTTCCAGCAATATTCGGATTGCTTTTCCTGCATTATCACATTCTCTTCTTTTTTCTTCACTCAAAGCTGGGTTTGATGAACTGTATGGCAAACTCATTCCTAAAGCTTCAATAGCTGAAGACATAGTATTAGCAGTATACATTCCGCCACATGCTCCAGGACCGGGACAGGAATTTTTAATCACTCCGTTAAAATCTTCATCAGAAATCGTATTTTGGAACTTTTTCCCCAATGCTTCAAAAGCAGAAACAATATTAAGACTTTCTCCTTTCCATTTTCCTGAGTGAATAGTTCCTCCATAAACCATAAGAGCAGGACGATTAACTCTTCCCATTGCAATTAAGGCTCCGGGCATATTTTTGTCGCATCCAGGGATAGCAATCAAACTATCATACCATTGTGCTCCCATAACAGTTTCAATAGAATCAGCTATTACATCACGGGAAACTAATGAATAACGCATTCCTTCCGTTCCATTTGAAATTCCATCACTAACACCTATAGTATTAAATATCAATCCAACAAGATCAGCATTCCAGACTCCTTTCTTGACGTCTTTGGCCAAGTCATTCAAATGCATATTACAAGTATTTCCTTCATAGCCCATACTAACAATTCCAACTTGTGCTTTTTTCAAATCCTCTTCAGTTAAGCCAATTCCGTATAACATTGCCTGAGCTGCTGGTTGCGTTACATCTTGTGTAATTGTCTTGCTGTATTTATTTAATTCCATTCTGTATTAATTTGTGTATTTAATTTTTTATTTAAAAAAAAACCTCCCAAAATTATGGGAGGTTTTATATATGCTTTCACTTATATTTATACCAATCCCTTTTCATATGTGATAATCACAATGACACTTAATACTAAAAGGACGTTGATAATGTGTTTCATTTTTTCATTTTTTTGACTTTGCGAAAGTACAAAACAAATCTAAAATAAAAAAAAATTTACCAACAAACTAACAGCAATTAGTGATATAACGTAACATTTTATGATTTTTATTAGTTAAACGATAGTCGACTGTCCTATTTGAACATTATCGTTTTTAAAATATAAATCATCTTTACTCAATATGACATTTGAAATAAAATCTCCAACATCATTGGTTCCAAATCTTGAACCCGGATTTAAATCAATAGTAACTACTTTATATTCAATAGCTTTTTCTACAGCTTCATAAACTTTCTTGGCTTCTTTTGCCAAACCAAAGTGATCTAACAGCATAGCTGCCGATAAAATTGAGGCAATTGGATTAGCAATATTCTTCCCTTTTGCCTGTGGGTAAGAACCGTGAATAGGCTCAAAAAGAGCTTTGTTTTCTCCAACTGAAGCAGATGCCATCAATCCTATTGATCCCATAATCGCACAAGCCTCATCTGACAATATGTCGCCAAATAAATTCTCTGTTAAGATTACATCATATTGTTTAGGATCAGTAATTATTTGCATGGCTACATTATCAATATACTGACATTCTAATTTTACATCTGGATACTGCTTAGCAATTCCTTTAACTAATTTTCTCCACAACCTAGACGTTTCCAACACATTAGCTTTATCAACTAATGTCACTTTTTTTCTTCTGCCTTGAGCGGCTTTAAAAGCCTGATGTGTAATGCGGTTAATTTCATTTTCAGAATATTCGCATATATCCGAAGCAAAAGTTCCTTCTTCGTTTATGACTTTATCGCCATAATACGATCCTCCTGTTAATTCTCTGTAAATTACAAAATCAACATTTTCGATTACCTCCTTTTTTATCGGAGAAGCATCCAAAAGGTTTTTGAACGGTTTTATAGGTCTGATATTAGCAAACAGTCCTAATTCTTGTCTCAACTTTAATAATCCCTGCTCTGGACGAATTTTTGATTCAGGATTATTATCATATTTAGGATTTCCAATAGCACCAAACAAAACAGCATCAGTATTCAAACAAAGATTTAAAGTCTGTTCTGGTAAAGGATTTCTCGTTTTCTCTATTGCGACAGCTCCAATTAAAGCATCTTCAAAAATAAATTCATGATCATAGGCAACACTAATTGCATACAGCGCTTTCTTAGCTTGTAAGATAACCTCTGGCCCTACACCATCACCTGAAAGTACTGCTATTTTTAAGTTCATATCATTTATTTTTTATATTATTTCTGCTAAAAATTAGTTGACATATATATTGCTGGCTTCAATAATTTGATGAATATCATTATCAAGAACTTCTTTTTTGATATCAGCAAACTTTAAAAACTCAATATACACGATATCCAATTGTGTTTTGGTAAGCTCATAACCAACTTTCTTAGCTCTGTAAGCCAAAGCTGCTCTACCGCTTCTCGCTGTAAGAATAATAGAAGACTCATTGACACCAACATCCAAAGGATCCATGATTTCATAGGTCGCTCTATTTTTAATCACACCATCTTGGTGAATTCCAGAACTGTGAGCAAAAGCATTAGCACCAACAATAGCTTTGTTCGGCTGTACAATCATTCCCATACTTTCAGAAACCAAACGGCTCATTTCATTCAATTGTTTGCTGTCAATGTCTGTATATAAATTTAAATAAGGATGCTGTTTGAAAATCATAACAACTTCTTCAAGAGCCGTATTTCCAGCTCTCTCTCCTATTCCGTTGATTGTGCATTCTATTTGACGAGCTCCATTTATAGCTCCCGAAATTGAGTTGGCAGTTGCCATTCCTAAGTCGTTATGACAATGGCAAGAAAGAATAACATTCTCAATCCCTTTTACATTTTCTCTAAGGTATTTTATTTTTGCACCATATTCCTCTGGCAAACAATATCCTGTAGTATCTGGAATATTAAGTACGGTAGCTCCAGATTTGATTACTTCTTCACAAACTCTTGCCAAAAAAGCATTATCTGTTCTACCAGCATCCTCTGCATAAAATTCTACGTCTTCAACATAAGATTTAGCGTGAGCAACAGCATATTTCGCTCTTCCAATCACATCTTCCGGAGTAGTCTGAAGTTTATGGATAATATGAGAATCAGAAGTTCCTATTCCTGTATGAATTCTAGGTCTAACAGCATGCTTCAAAGCTTGTGCCGCTACATCAATATCATTTTTAACAGCTCTAGTAAGACCACAAACAGTTGCGTTTTTTACAATTTTACATATTTCAGAAACAGATAAAAAATCACCTGGACTAGAAACAGGAAAACCAGCTTCAATGATGTCTACTCCCATTTCGTCAAGGCGGTTGGCTATAACGAGTTTTTGATTGGTGTCTAATTTACATCCTGGGACCTGTTCACCGTCTCTTAAAGTGGTATCAAAAATTTGGACTTTCTCTCTATTCATTTTAATTTATTTAATGTAATTTCACATCTTAAAACAAAAATAGTTTTCATTTACTTAAAACTAAACCTGCTTTTAGGTAAATATACTATTTATAAAGTAAAAAAAAACAAATCATAAGTCTGAAAATCAATAAGTTAAATACTTTTATAATACAATGGCTAACCATCAAAAAGATTTTTTATTTGTATTAATAAAATCCCTTTCCAAATCTGAAAAAAGACAATTTAAAATTTTTGCCAGCCGATTAGAGACTAGTTCTAATACAAAATTTATCGAGTTATTTAATATTTTAGATAAATCGGAAGTATATGATGAGAAACTAATACTTAAGAATGGCTTAATTAAAAAAGTACAGCTGTCTAATTTAAAATCCTACCTCTACAAACAAATCTTAGTAAGCATTCGCTTGAATATTCCTAGTCAAAACATTAGGTATCAGCTCCGCGAACAAATTGACTTTGCCGCAATACTATACAATAAAGGCCTTTACAAACAAAGTCTAAAAATACTTGACAAAACAAAACAGCAAGCCATTGAAAATGATGAAAAATACATGGCTTTTGAAATTGTCGAATTTGAAAAACTAATTGAATCACAATACATTACAAGGAGTATTCAAGGCCGAGCCGATGAATTGGTCATTCAAGCCAAAGAATTAAACTATCGCAATACAATTTCCAGCAAATTATCCAATTTATCGCTTCAGCTATATGGAATCATGCTTAAAACAGGATATGTAAAAAGTGATGCTGAATACAAATACATCGATGATTACTTTGTTAAACACATTGCGCGTTTGGATCAGTCAAAATTTGGTTTCAGAGAAAAATATTGGTTCTATAACGCTAACTTATGGAGAAGTTTCTTAGTGCAGGACTTTCTTTCCTGTTATAAGTATGCGACTAAATGGGTAACTTTATTTTATGACAATAAGAATATGATTTTCCTAAATCCTGTTTTCTTTCTAAAAGGAAATCATTATTTATTGGAATCCCTATTCATGTTGAAATACAAAACCAATTTTAAAAAATATTTAAATCTTTTAGAAGAAACCATCAGTGATCCTCGATTCCCTGTCAATGACAACATTGCTTCGCTATCATTTCTCTATATTTATAACAACAAATTAAACTATCATATTTTAGAAGGCACTTTTGCCGAAAGCGAATACCTCATTCCTGAGATTTTAAACAAAATAAAAGTTCACAGTGAACATTTGGATGAGCATCACGAAATGATGTTTTATTACAAAATTGCGAGTATTTATTTCGGAAATGAAAAGTACCGAGAATGTATCATTTATTTGGAAAAAATCATCAATAACAAAAATCTTTATGTTCGAGAAGATTTGGCTTGTTTTGCACGATTATTGTGTTTAATCGCACATTATGAATCAGGTAAAGATTTTAATTTAGAAAGTCAGCTATTGAGTACTTATAAATTTTTAATCAAAATGAATGATTTACATGAGGTGCAAAAAGAGATTATTCGTTTTCTAAAAAACTTAAGTAACTTATATCCGAGTGACATTAAGAAAGAGTTTATCAAAATGAGGGAGCGTTTCATTGAATTAGAGAAAAACACTTATGAAAAAAGAGCTTTTTTATATCTTGATATTATTTCTTGGCTGGAAAGCAAAATCGAAAATCGAAAAATAAGCGATATTATTAAAGAAAAAGCAAAATTGATTAATCGATAATTTTTCAATACAAGCCCGTCAAAAGAAAAGCGATTCGTATTGAATCGCTTTTCTTTTGTAATTTTCAAATCGGAAACTTAATCTTCATGCTCTTCTGATTGTTTTACAGAACCATTAACAGTTACATCCGCATTTGCCCGAATTTCGGTATGGCGAATTTTACCACCTGAAGTACCAACTTTTTGAACTAAAAACAATCCAGCAGTTGCGATACCAAGTATCAAAAAGGAAACCACTTTTGCTTTTACATGATTTTTAAAATTCAAATACAAGCCCGCAAGAGACATACCGCTTAAAACATAAAGTAAAACTGCTAATTTTTCGGCCAGCTCTTCGTGTTCGTGAATAATCTGTTTTCCAATATTTGGCATATCTTCAACCAATTCCTCTGCTCCCTCGCCGGTTCCCATACTAATTGCTCCAAAAATACCTGCAACTATAAATAACACATAAGATGTATTTATCAGTATTTTATTTTTCAAAACCAAGCCAACAATTAAGATTCCAAATCCAAAAATGGTTCCGATAATTGGAAAATGGTTTACTACCATGTGTAAATGTGCATCGTTCATAATATATTTTGATTTAATGGTTAAAAAAATTTAAATGAATATATGGAATAATACAGAATATTTTTCTGCCATATAGTTGTGATTACTATCAATTTGCAATATCAAAAACCCCTCTGGTCAAAATTTTTGAAGAAACATTAATTTCACTATCAGGAATTATTTCAATATATTTTTCGGATTTTTCACCAATTAAAACCTTGACTTTTTTGAAGGAATAGTCCTTTTTAGAGCTATCTAATAAAAGTACGAAATTTTTATTACTTTCTGTAATTAATGCCTCCGCAGGAATTGCCAAACCTTTTTTTGTGTCAACTAATATTCCTGCCTCTACAAACATGCCTGTCAATAACTTTTGTCTAATTTTATCTTCCAAATGTCCATGCACATTTATGGTTCTGTCATTACCTTCTATAGATTTTCCAACCAAATGAACTTCTGCATTAAACACTTCTTTTGTCGCTTCAGGCACAGTAAACTCAATTTTCTGACCTATTTTAATCTTCAGAATATCTTTTTCAAAAACTGCCAATTCCAAATGTAAATGCTGGGTATCCACAATTTCCAATATTACATCAGAAGGTGCAATTGGCATTCCAACATTTGCATTCATAATGACAATATCGCCTGAAATTGGTGAATAAATAGTAATCACCGAAGTTAATTTTCCTTTTTCAACTTGAACAGGATTAATGTTAAGCATCAGTAATTTTTCACGTAAGCTTTGATACATTGCTTTTGTTTTCCGGTAATCACTCTCTGCTTTCAAATAGTTTTTTTGTGAGGAAATTTTCTCATCATACAATGTTTTTTGACGTTCGTATTCCGATTTCAAGTAATTGATTTGTTCCGCGACTTCCAGATATTCTTTTTGAATATCCAAAAATTCAGTGTTCTGCAAAGTCAATAAAGCTTGTCCTTTGGTTACTTTATCTCCAACTAAAAGATGGGTTGACTTAACATAACCTCCAATAAATGAAGTGATTTGTGCTCGGTTTTGCGGAGGAACATCAATCTTTCCAGAACATTTAACAACTACATTGAAATCCTGTTCGGCTGGTGAAGCGATTTGCATCCCAGACGATTGAAATTGTTGCTTGGTTACTGTTATTAATCCATTATCTTTTGATGTTTCTTCTTCTTTTTTTGCTTCCTTACAAGAGAAAAGCAATGATACAAATAGTAGAGCGTATATGATTTTTTTCATGTATTTAAATTTAAAAATTAAGATATTGTAAATCCAATTGGGTTATATTGAACTGCAAAACGGTATCAAGATGTTCAATCTGAATGCTGGTTGCATTTTCTAAACTTTGAATGTATTGAAAAAAGTCAATTTCTCCTTGTTTATAGCTTCTATTGGCTACTTTAAGAATCTCTTCAGATAGCTTTTTTCCGTATTGATTATAATAATTAATTGCTTCTTGATGTTTTGTCAGTTCATTATTTTTCTGGGACATATAAGTGCCCATTTTTCGTTCTTCGTTTTGTTTCTTTTGTTCCCAGCTTTGCAGTTCGAGCTGGGCAACTTTCGTTTTAGACACCGTGCCGGAAAATAAAAGCGGAACTGCCAAACCTACCTGAAACCCATACAAAGACTGAGTTAATCCACGATTTTTTCCTTGAAAATAATCAACATTAATGTCTGGTAACCAATTTTGTTTTCTGAGTTTCACTTGGTTTTCATAAACACTGGTAACGCTATTCAAATAAGTATTGTAATAGCTTTTGACAGCATCGTTTGTTTGTTTTTCAAGCGGTTCTATTTTTTTATTCTTAATTTCAATTTTCTCATCATTCTGTATCAATGAATACAAAATTTCATACTGCGCTCTTTTATCACTCTCGATTTGGGAAAGTTTTGATCTAATATGCCTGAATTTTGATTCGGCCGTAATTTTTTCAAGATAATTAGTTTCTCCCAATTCAAACTTTCTTCCGCTTGCATTCGAAAAATTTTGGTACAAACTATCCAAATACACATACATTTTTGCTTGATTTTGCAGAAAAACGATATGCTGATACACTTTTGAAACCTCCAAGGAAAGTTTCATCTTTTGAATATCATAACTGGCTTTTTCCTTTTCATATTCCGAATTATAAACCTTTTTTTGAGCGCCGTAAACGGTCGGAAATTCAAATTTTTGCTGTACTCCGAATACTTTTAACGGGACATTATTAACAGCTAAATTATTTTGGTCATAACTATAGTACACATTGGTTTTATCAAAGGAATATGCAGTTCTTGTATTCTCCTCCATGCGCTGGACATGCAGTTGGGCAACTTTAACATCCTTATTGTTTTTCAAGGCTTTTGCTACCAAGCTATCTAATTCGGGATTATTGTTTTGAGAAAAAGACATTGAAGTACTCAACAGCAATAAGAGTATAAGAGTTGATTTATGGTGTAATTTGAACTTTGGCTTTTTACCTTCTTTTTCATCCAAAACCTTATATAAAATTGGCAAAACAATCATCGTTAATATTGTTGCAGTGAATAGTCCGCCAATAACAACCGTCGCTAGTGGTTTTTGAACCTCGGCTCCAGCTGAAGACGATACAGCCATCGGTAAAAAACCTAAAGCCGCTGCCGCTGCTGTTAACAAAACGGGTCGTAATCTGTCGGTAGTTCCTTTTAAAATCAATTCATCCAAATCTGTCATACCTTTATGTTTGAGTTCTTTAAAATGTTCAATAAGCACTATACCGTTTAGTACAGCAATTCCGAAAAGCGCAATAAAACCTACCCCAGCAGAAATACTAAAAGGTAAATTTCGAATCCATAAAAATAATATTCCTCCAACGGCCGAAAGCGGAATCGCAGAATAAACCATCATAGCTTCTTTAACTGAGCCAAAAGCAAAATGCAGGAGTATAAATATCAGAACTAAAGCGATAGGAACAGCAATTGCCAAACGGGTCTTAGCACTATTCAGGTTTTCAAATTGTCCTCCATACTCCACATAATATCCCAACGGAAGTTTAATTTTTGTGTCAACAATTTTCTGGATATCGGTTACTACACTTTGCAAATCACGATTTCTAACATTTACACCCACTACAATTCTTCTATTAGTATTATCTCTTGAAATTTTAGCGGGACCTTCAGTATATTCGATTTTGGCCAATTCACTCAATGGAATTTGCTGTCCATTTGGAACCGAAACATATAAATTTCTCAAGTCCTCAATATCATGACGATTGGACTCGGCCAAACGAACCACCATATCAAATCGTTTTTCCCCTTCAAAAACATTACCAACGGTTTTCCCTGCAAAACTCAATGCAATCATATCATTCAAATCGGCAATATTGAGCCCATAACGGGCAATTTTGGATCGGTCATATTGTACAAACATTTGCGGTAAGCCTGCAGT
The DNA here is from genome assembly GCF_002797935.1 of Flavobacterium sp. 1. Classification (NCBI taxonomy): domain Bacteria; kingdom Pseudomonadati; phylum Bacteroidota; class Flavobacteriia; order Flavobacteriales; family Flavobacteriaceae; genus Flavobacterium; species Flavobacterium sp. 1. The sequence continues at coordinate 1,299,298 of NZ_PGER01000001.1, read as the reverse complement.
TTTTTCGATAATAACATCCGAGGCACCGTCTATATTTTTAATTGCTTTCTCAATTTCGTGTGCTTTTTGAGCCAAAACATTCAAATCTTCACCAAAAACTTTAATAGCTACATCCGAACGTGTTCCAGATACCAATTCGTTGAACCGCATTTCAATAGGCTGCGTAAATTCAACTTCCATATTTGGAATTTGAGCCGTAATTGCTGCTTTTATTTTATCGGCCAGTTCATCTTTACTCGATGCCGAAACCCATTCTGATTTAGGTTTTAATTTTACAATAATATCGCTTTCCTCCATAGACATTGGGTCTGTTGGAACTTCGGCTGCTCCTATCCTGCTTACTACTTGATCCACCTCTGGGAAGTTTTTCAAGATAATTTTTTCTATTTTAGTTGTTGTGGCAATAGTTTTAGACAAAGATGTCCCTGTTTTCAAAACGGGCTGTATCACAAAATCCCCCTCATCAAGCGTTGGAATAAACTCAGCTCCCATTGTAGAAAATAATGCTATCGCAAAAACCAAAAGCGCTACAGAGCCATAAAGCACTTTTTTGGTGTTATGCAATGCCCAAGTGATTACAGGTACATACCAAAAATTTAATTTTTGAATCAATTTTGAGGATATTGAATTTGGATTATCTTTTGTAGGTTTCAAAAACAAAGAAGAAATCACTGGAACATAAGTAAAACAGAAAATCATAGCTCCCAATAATGCAAAGCTGAAAGTCATTGCCATTGGTTTAAACATTTTTCCTTCAATTCCTGTTAAAGATAAAATGGGAATAAATACAATTAAAATAATAAGCTGGCCAAAAATAGCAGAATTCATCATCTTGGAAGCGCTCTTAAACGTGATTTGATCAATTTCCAATTGTCGATCTTCTTTTGTCAAACCAACCAAACTTCCTGATTTACCCGCTATTTGAAAAGCAATAAATTCGACTATAATAACAGCTCCATCAATAATAATTCCGAAGTCAATAGCTCCCAAACTCATCAAGTTTGCATCAATCCCGAAAACATTCATAAATGAGATCGCAAATAGCAGACACAACGGAATTACCGATGCAACTACCAAACCTGACCGCCAATTCCCTAACAAAAGAACCACAACAAAAATTACGATAAGACAGCCCAAAATCAAATTTTCGGCAACTGTGAAAGTAGTTTTGCCCACCAATTCGCTGCGTTCCAAAAAACCATTTATATAAACTCCTTTTGGCAATGTTTTTTGAATTTGGACTACTCTCTCTTTTACAGCGCTTATCACTTGTTTTGAATTGGCATCTTTTAGCATCATTACTTGACCAAGAACTTTTTCTCCCTCACCATTACCAGTAATAGCCCCAAAACGGTTGGCATGACTAAAACGAACCTGAGCCACGTTTTTGATATAAATAGGAATGCCATTAGCATTGTTTACTACAATATTTTCTATATCAGCAATTGAATTCACCTTTCCTTCACCGCGTATAAAATAACTTTGGTTCACTTTTTCGATGTAGGCACCGCCCGCAATACTGTTGTTTTTTTCCAATGCGGTAAAAACGTCAGTCATAGTGATATTCATTGCCTTCAAACGGGAAGGAACAATAGCTACTTCATATTGTTTTAAGAAACCGCCCCATGTATTAATCTCAACAACGCCTTTTATTCCTGAAAGCTGTCTTTTTACAACCCAATCCTGCAGTATTCTTAAATCTGTAACCGAATATTGATTTTTATATTCCGGTTTTACCTCCAAAGTATATTGATAAATCTCCCCCAAACCTGTTGTAATGGGTCCCATCTCGGGAACACCAAAACCTTGTGGAATCTTTTCGGAAGCGGATTTAATTTTTTCGGCAATCAATTGTCGGGGAAGATAGGTTCCGATATCATCATTAAAAACAATGGTTACGACCGACAGCCCAAATTTTGATATCGAACGAATCTCTTCGACGCCTGGCAAATTAGCCATTTCAATTTCAACCGGGTAGGTAATAAACTGCTCAATATCTTGTGTTGAAAGATTTCGTGAAGTTGTGATTACCTGAACCTGATTATTGGTAACATCAGGAACAGCTCCAATAGAAATTTGGAAAACCGAAAATAATCCAAATCCCAATACAGAAGCTGTAAAAAGCAAAACAACTGCTTTATTTTTTAAACTGAAAGCTATAATTTTTTCTAGCATTTTAACCTTATTTATTTTAACAAAAATAAGTCAAAATGATAAGGAAAAACTTAACAACAAATTAAAATAATCTTAGTAACAGCTTAATTTAAGGTGCTTAAATAAGTAAAAAAGAAATGTTTTTTCCGCATTCAAATAAGGGATAATATCTTAATCAAAAGTCAGAACTACAGTTGTGCCTTCATTTTTTTTACTGAGAACATCAATACTGATATTCAGCAGCTGTGAAATCTTTTTCACTATTGACAATCCTAATCCAGATCCTTTTATATTGGGATTACTTGTTGCGTCTGATCGATAAAATGGGTTGAAAATCTTGTCTAAGTCTTCTGTGGCAATTCCAATTCCGCTGTCCGATATAGAACAGATGGTTTTCGATTTTTTTTTGGAAACATTTATTGAAATTTTGCCATTGTGTTTGGAATACTTTATCGCATTAGAAATCACATTACTAATAATTATACTCACTAAATAATTATCAGAATTAATAAAATAATCTTTTGAAAAATTATGTTCTATTCCTATATTTTTATCATTTATTTTATTCGAATATAAAGTAAGAACATCGAGAATTATGGCATTCAGGTAAATTTTCTCAATCCGTAAACTTTGCTTATGATTTTCGAATCTTGCCAACAAAAGCAATTGATCCACTAAATTATTCAAACGGTTCACTTCCGAAATGCTGAAATTAATTTTCTCTTCATATTCGGACTGGCTTCTTGGTTTTCTCACCAAAACTTCCAAAGTTCCTTTCAAAACCGTCAAGGGAGTTCTCAATTCGTGAGAAGCATCGGAGGTGAATTGTTTTTCCCGTTCGACTGCATTTTCAATTCGATCCAGTAAATCATTGATTGTTTTGGAAAGTACAAATAATTCATCCTTATTTTGAGGCAAAATTATTCTGTCTTTTAAATTGTCAGTAGTAATTCTACTCGAGGTTTCGGTAATTAGAGCTACTGGTTTAATACTTCGTCCGGCAATAAACCTGGCAATAAAAAATAGCAGCAATAAAATTAATGGAAATGTTATAAAAAGTGTATTTCTAAGATTGGTCAATATCAATGTAGCCTCATCCAAGGACATCGCTACAAAAAGATATCCTACTTTTTTCTTTTTATCAAAAAGCGGAATTTGAATTTGCCTGATTGGTTTTTTATTCAAATAGGAATCCACGAATTGATTGTCTTTTTCATGTTTGTGCAATTTAAGCTGAAATCCTTTCAGATTGGGCGATTTATCAATTAATTTATTATCATTGTCAAAAAACTGTACAAAAACTGGATTTACATTGACTCTATTATTGTCGCTTTCTCTCCATTGATCAACTTGAATCAGATAGGCATTATTGTTGTCAACTTCTATCTGCTCCAAATATTCACTAGATTCCTGTAAAATATCATCATTTATATGTTTGTTAATACTGAATAAAGTGATTCCATATATAGTACAAAACACTACCGAAATCAATAGCGCGGTGCTGAGAATGTAATTGAAGGCAATTCTGTTTCTATATGAGAATGAAAACATTTAATTAATTTATATCATTTGCAATATAGCCTACACCACGGATGGTTTTTATGAGATCTTCATCTTTATTCAAATTCAGTTTTTTACGAATAGCATTCATAAAAACATCAATTACACCCGTATCGTACTCAAAATGAATATCCCAAACATCATTAATAATTTCATTTCTGGTGCATACTCTTCCTTTATTTTTTATTAAATAAAATAACAATTCGTATTCTCTTTGCGTAAGCGAAACTTCCTGTCCACTTGAAATTACTTGGTGTTTTGAAGGAATGATTTTAATTTTTCCAAGTGAAAGAACATCATTTTGATTTTCATTTCTGAAATGAATTTTTATGCGTTCTACCAATTCGTCAAAGCTAAATGGCTTTTTGATATAATCATTAGCTCCAGCTTTCAGGCCTTCAATTGTTTCCTGAATGGTATCTTTGGCCGTTAAAAATAGAATAGGCGTCTTGGAATCTTCCTTTCGGATTTCTTTGCACACATCAATCCCTAACATTTGAGGCAAAATCCAATCCAGCAAAATAATATCTGCTTTTTGGCTCTGAGCTATTCCTAGACCAGTTTTGCCATCATTGGCAACCACGACCTCATAGCCTTCCTCTTCCAACCCCTGCTTTAGAAAATTGGCAATTCCAATTTCGTCTTCAACTACTAGAATTTTCATTTGAATGAATGAATAAGTTTAATATAATCTTGTGCAGAAACGTTTTTAAAACCTGTCATTCCAATTACTTTTCCTTTTGGATTTAAAAGCATAACAAGGGGAAAAATCCCATTTTTATTGTATTTCTCCGCTAATTTGTTATTAGTCTCGACCATATCAGGAGCAAGCTGATTCTTTCTTTTATTTGGAAAATCCGCTCGATAAATAACCCAATTTTTGTCAGCTTCGACTTGAAATTCTGGAGATTTCCAAACTACTTTTTCTAGTTTTATACAAGGTCCACACCAATCAGAGCCTGAAAAGACTAATAAAATATTTTTATTTTCTTTTTCGGCTTTTGCTTTTGCTTCCTCGAAATTGGTATTCCAGTTTTGGGAATATCCAAAAGCAGTTGAAATCAAAAATATAAAATAGATTAGATATTTCATTTTTACATTTTGTTAATCGTGTTAAGAAAAAAACTAAAAGTTGTACCTGTTAATGTCGTTTTATATTCTTTCAAAAAACACTTTTCTATTTATCTGAAATTATTTTTTTATAAAGTCATGATTATTATTTAACAAATCTAACTCAAAATACCCCGCTGCATTAGATACAAAAGAAGGTCTTAAGTCAAATTTAAGAATAAAATCATTATTGCAAAGATTTAAGTACAGGCTCATTTCTAAGAAACGTTATAGTGTTTAATATTAATCGAATCTTAAGCTATCAAAAGCAATTAGAAGTATAACAATTCGTTATTTCGTATATATCTAAAACAGAATGCAGATGAAACTAATTATAATGATATGGTTACTAGCAGTTCTTCCAATACAATGGGAGCCTGACTTTAATAATGCAAAAAAAATTGCAAAGGAAAAAAGTGAATTAATCTTATTGAACTTCTCAGGTTCTGACTGGTGCGGTCCTTGTATTGTACTCCGAAAAAATTATCTCGAAAGTCAGGCATTCACAGATATGGCAAAAGAAAATTTAGTAATGGTTAATGCTGATTTTCCGCGAAAAAAGGTAAACATCAGCACACCTGAGCAAGTTAAACGTAACGAAGGACTTGCCGAAATATACAATAAAGAAGGAAGTTTTCCGCTCACTTTGCTGCTTGATTCCGATGGTAAAGTACTGAAAATCTGGCAGGGAAAACCAGAGAGTACACCGGAACAATGGACAGCAGAAATAAAAGCAATTTGTGATAGCAAAAAATAACATAGAACAAAAATATTCGCAGTCACTAAAACTGATGGGAAACAACTTTACTATAACTGTTGTCGCCCAAAATGAGAAGACTGCAAATGCAAATATTAATCTTGCCATTGCCGAAATCAGAAGAATTGAAACTCTTTTAACTACTTATAAAGATGACAGTCAAACCAATATGATTAATAATAACGCAGGGATACAGCCTGTCAAGGTAGATCAGGAAGTTTTTAATCTCATCGAAAGATGTATTGGTATTTCAAAAATTACGCAAGGAGCATTTGATATTTCATACGGCAGTATTGATAAAAGCCTTTGGAATTTTGACAAAGCAATGACTAAACTGCCTGATGCTGGAACAGCTTTAAAAATGATACACCTTATTGATTATAGAAATATAATTCTGAACAAAGAAAACACAACCGTTTTTCTAAAAAAAGAAGGAATGCGAATTGGCTTTGGAGGTATCGGAAAAGGCTATGCTGCTGAAATGGCAAAACAATTACTTATAAAACATAACGTAAAAAGCGGTATTATTAATGCCAGCGGCGATCTTTCGGCATGGGGCTTTCAGCCAAATGGCAAAAAATGGACCATCGGAGTAGCTGATCCGGAATCCCCTGCTGCTGCATTTTCTTTTATGGAAATATCCAATAAGGCTGTTGCTACTTCTGGGAACTATGAAAAATTTGTAATTATCAATGGTAAAAAATATTCGCATACCATTGACCCAAAAACAGGATTGCCAATAACCGGAATTAAGAGCGTTACTATTATTACTTCGAATGCCGAATTTGCAGATGCAATGGCAACTCCAATTGCCGTAATGGGAATCAAGGCAGGCTTATATTTAATTGACCAAATACCTGATTTACATTGTATTATTATTGACGATAACAATAAAATTTACACTTCAAAAAATATCAACTTGAAATGAAAAAGCCCAAACAAAAAATTTTCTTAGTGTTATACAGTATTGCTTTTATGAGCATGCTCTTTACTTCTTGTTCTCCTGTGAAAGAATATCAAAAAGGAAGAATTAATGATTCTGAAATGGTATTGGCAAATAGAAAAATCGAGAAGACAGAACTTAGTTTTCAATCCTACCGTGAAGGCGCTTCCGGAGCAAATGCAGGAAAAAGCGGTGGTGGCTGTGGCTGTAACTAACATTTATAACAAGTAAAATGAAAAGAATATTTATTACAGGACTTGCTTTATTGGGGTTGTTTCAATACCAATTAAGAGCGCAAAATGTTGTTTCAGATTCTACCAACTATCAAAACAAAAAATTAAAGGTTGAAGAAGTAAATTTAATTTCGAGTTATTACAAACAAGATGGAGACAATTCGGCTGTGACAGGAGGTATTGGCTCTGAACATCTGACAGATATTGCAAATACCATCGATGTTAAATTGATTAAATACGGAGAAAACGGAATCAAACACACCTTTGACATTGAAGCTGGAATTGATCATTATACTTCAGCTTCTTCGGATATGATTGATTTGAGTGCTAATTCTTCTGCATCATCTTCAGACATTCGTTTTTACCCATCTTTAAGTTATATCAGAGAAAATGAAGAAAAGGGAAGAACATTTTCCGCGGGCGTTTCATCATCATCTGAATTTGATTATCAGTCTTTTGGAGGAAATCTAAGTTTCTCTCAAAAAACTAAAAATAAAAACGGAGAATTTACCGCTAAAATCCAAACTTATATAGATCAGTTAAAACTAATTGAACCTATTGAACTTCGTACTTATAGAAGTGAAGGTTATGGCAGTGCTAATCGAAATACTTTTGCAGGAACTTTAAGTTATTCTCAAGTTGTAAACCAAAGACTTCAGGTAATGATTGTTGGTGATATCATCAGTCAAAATGGTTATTTAAGTCTTCCTTTTCACAGAGTATATTTCGCCGACGGATCTGTGCATCAGGAAAAAATGCCTGATACCAGATTAAAAATTCCTCTTGGATTCAGAGCTAGTTATTTTTTAGGCGATAATTTTATTATTAGAGCTTATTATAGATATTATTCTGATGACTGGAGTTTAAAAGCGCATACCGCCGATATTGAAATCCCTGTAAAATTATCACAGGCATTTTCTTTGAGTCCGTTTTACAGATATTATACACAGACAGGAACCAAATATTTCAAACCGTACGGTGAACATACTGCAGCTGATGAGTATTACACCAGTAATTATGATTTATCTAAGTTTGACAGCAGTTTCTTTGGAATGGGAATGAAATTCACACCGCCTAATGGTGTCTTTGGTCTTAAGCATTGGAATACTGTTGAAATTAGATATGGACATTACACAAGAACAACAAATATGACCTCTGATATTATTAGTTTAAACATTAAATACAAATAAAAAATAAGTTAAAAAGAGGCAGTTGGAAAACTAATTTTCACACAGCCTCTTTTTGTTGCTAATACACAAAATACATGATTGACTATCAATCATTTATACTCGTGTTTCATAAGTGAAATTCAAAAAAAAATTAAAAGCATGTCCTGAATAAAAATAGAAAGAATAGCAAATAAATTAACTGCTGAATCCTAAGTCAAATTTAGGATTCAAAACATTCTTGAACAGACTTTTTTGTAAATCTCTTTTTTGTATTTTTACCGAAAAATAAATCCAATATGAATTTTCTTAAAAAGTTTTCCCCTTTTTACAATCTAGCATTTTTCTATATCCTTGTAAGTTTCGTTCTGCGAATTGTGTTGATGTTTCATCCTATCACGCAGACAAATTTTGTTTTTATAGATAGCTTAAAAATCTTCTCTATAGGATTAATTTCAGATCTTTTTGTATTTGTTGTAGCAACAGGATTCTTGTGGTTGTATCTCATTTTTATATCCAATTCCAAATATTATAAACCCTACGGTTATATCATTTTTGGATTATTTGTGGCATTATTGCTTTATATAGCTTCCGGCAAAACGATTCTGAATGAATATGGCGGAGCTTTGCCAAAAATCGGAATGATTTTCGTGGGGCTTAAAACGCTTTTGTTCGGACTTCTTCTGTTTTTACCAAAGCACAGAGACAAAATCAGATTCTGGCTGTTCGCTTTTGTGATGTTTTTATATGTTGTTCTTATTCTTCAAAACGGAATCAGCGAATATTTCTTTTGGAATGAATTTGGGGTAAAATATAATTTCATCGCGGTAAATTATTTGGTTTACACTAATGAGGTAATCGGGAATATAATGGAATCGTACCCTGTGATTCCGTTGTTTTCGGCATTGTTTTTAATTGCTGGAATTGTGACTTATTTTATTGTCAGAAAATCTAGAAATTATATTGATGATATTCCGACATTTCCTGAGAAATTAAAGATATCAGTGATTTATCTTGCGTTATTTGGTATCGCTTTATACGCAGTTCCTTCATTAGCAAAAAAAGAAAACTCTCAAAATGTTTTTACCAATGAATTGCAATCTAATGGAATGTATCGTTTCTATTTGGCATTTATGAACAGTGAATTGGATTATTTCAAATTTTATAAAACTTTACCCGAGAATGAAGCTTTTGCTTTACTGGGAAAACAGATTCCCTCTATTACTGGTGTATCGACTTTAAGATCAATAAAAAGTGATGTTGCTGAAACACCAAAAAATGTGGTTTTAATCACTATTGAAAGTTACAGTGCCGATTTTATGAAAATGTATGGTAATGATCAAAACATCACTCCATTTTTAGACGATTTGGCACAAAAAAGCTTATTGTTTACTAATTTATATGCCGTTGGAAACAGAACAGTTCGCGGACTTGAAGCCGTAACGTTATGTTTTCCGCCAACTGCCGGCGAAAGTGTTGTAAAACGAAAAGACAATAAAGACAAATTTTCTACCGGTTCAATTTTTAAACAAAAAGGATACAACGTGAAATATCTTTATGGCGGAGATGCTTTTTTTGACAATATGGAAGACTTTTTTACCGGAAATGGCTATGGCATTGTCGACAAAAAATCATTCACTCCCGAAGAAATTACTTTTGCCAATATTTGGGGAGTTTGTGACGAAGATATGGCCAATAAAGCTATAAAAACGATGAATATAGAGGCTAAAACTGGCAAACCTTTCTTTAATCACTGGATGACCGTGAGTAACCACCGTCCATTTACATATCCAAACGATAAAATTGATATTCCCGGAGATGCAAAATCCAGAGATGGCGGTGTAAAATATACCGATTATGCTTTGAGAAAATTCTTTGATATGGCCAGTAAACAGCCTTGGTACAAAAATACCGTATTTGTTATCGTTGCTGATCACTGCGCTTCAAGTGCCGGGAAAACAGAACTCCCTGTGGATAAATACAGAATTCCTGCAATGATTTACAGTCCGGGATTTATCCAACCTCAAAAGTATACGAATGTAATGTCGCAAATCGATCTTATGCCAACACTTTTTGGTTTATTAAATTTTAATTACCAAAGTAAATTTTATGGTCAGGATGTTTTGAAACCCGATTACAAACCGAGAGCATTAATTGCTACTTATCAGGATTTAGGGCTAATAAAAGATAATATTTTGACCATTATTTCTCCTAAACAAGCCGTAAAACAATTCCAATTGTCATTAAAACCAGATCAAAAAGTGGCTCCGGAGTTTCAAATCTACTACGACCAAGTTCCCTTAAAAAATGAAAGAACCGATCTTGTTAATGAAACGATCTCTTATTATCAGACAGCTTCAGACATATTAAAGAAAAAGAGCTATCAAAAATTAAAGTAATTCTAAATTTAGAAACACAAAAAAGCCTGTAAATATTGAGTTTACAGGCTTTTTTTGTGTTTCATTATAATTTGGTCTAAAAATCGTTCTCACTTTCTAAACCAAAAAGTTTTCCAGTTTTCCAAAGTTTCAAATCATTTTTCAAATTCTTTTTATTACGTTCAGTCAATTCTTTTGAATCCAATTCATCAAGATTAGGTTTTCCAGCATTTACCCATGCTGTGTACCAAAAATTGGTTGTCGCAACAATTGCTTTTCTCATTTGCTTTTCAACCATTCCGTTCAATGCTGCATGAAATTGAGTCACATACTCTTTGGAATAAATCAAATCACCAAACTTGTTTTTAGCAACATTTCCCTTTTCATCTTTCTCAAACATCGTCTCAGCAGTAAAAGCTGCACGCAGTTTACTGTCAGCCAATAAAAGAGGCTCAACTTGGCTGTGTGTGTCTTTCAGCATATCCCAAGTCGCTTTTTCTACATTTTCCACATACTTTGCTTCTCCCGTATAAAAATTATAATTTTTTCCAAACAATTCCGGAAGACGGGATTCCCATAAAGAATGAATTCCTTTTTGATTAGTCAATTGTCCGTCATGATTGACAGCAGTATGCAAAGGCATGTGCGCATCACCTATGTAATGAGCCAAATCAGCTGCCAAAAACAAAATTTCAGTTTTTCTTTTGTCTTTCATGGCTTTTGTTAACTTGGTCATTACTTCCTGGATATACCAAGGCAGAATACCATTATCTGCTAAAAATTTCTCATTGTATTTTTTCTTTGCTTCATCAAAAGGCAGCGGAATAGAATCTACAGCACCAAAATTCTCCATATCCATAAAATGACGCGGATTTTCGGCCTTATCGCGTAATGTGTATTTACGCAAATCCGGAACAGTCGATTCCTGCGTAATAAAATCTAAATGATTGTAAAAAAAAGTCTGCATCGGTTTTGGCAAAGCCATAACTGCAGCGTTATTAATATGCTCATGACCAAAAATTCCCCATGACAATGTAATAAAAGCAATACCAATTATCGAAAAAGTAAGCGCTGTTCGTTTTAATTTAAATTTTTTCATTATATTTATTTTATTGAATTACAAAAGTATTTTTTAAAAGATAATTTAAACGATTTGAGTTTAAATTTATGTTAATCCAAAGAAATTAAATTAAAATGTTTAGACATCAAGGCAAAAGCAGAACTTCTAAACATAATTTACGGCTTGCTATATTATTATCATTTGTAGCCGGAATTGTAAATGTAACAGGAGTTTTGGCAGTAAAAACATTAACCACTAATGTTACTGGGCATTTTGCCTATTTTGCAGAAGAAGTAACAAAAAAAGACTATCAAGCCGCCATCGTTTTTTTAATTTATACGCTGTTCTTTTTGGCGGGAGCATTTACATCTAATTTTTTGGCCGAACTGGTTTCTGAAAAAAAGCAAGAACTTTCTCATTTGCCCGCAATAGCCATCGAATTTCTTATTTTAGTCACTTTGGGGCTTTTTGACATGCACCCCGATTTTAATTTATTAGAAGGAAAATGGATTGCCTTTGGTCTTCTTTTTGCAATGGGAATCCAAAATGCAATGGTGACCAAAATTTCGCAGTCAACCGTTAGAACTACGCATTTAACAGGACTCTTCACGGATTTAGGGATTGAATTGTCCCAATTGTTTTTCTACAAAAAACCGGAAGAGCGAAAAGCCTTAAAAACCAGTATTTATTTAAGACTGTCTATCATTTCTTTCTTCTTTCTAGGCTGTTTTGCCGGCGGATTTATATACGGATATTTGGCACTAAAAACACTGCTAATCGCTGCGGCTTTTCTTTTGGTTGCCCTATATTATGATTACATCCGATTGTATTTCATTGCGATTAAGCGAAAGAAAAAAACATTTTAGAAATACAAAATTGCTAATAAAGTTCCAACAGCAATACTTACCCAAAGCAGTACGCCTTGAACCAAAGGCAATAACCCCACCGATTTCAAAACAGAACGGTTCAGCCCTGCTCCTATCAAAAATAGAGTAACAGTAAGACCTGTTTTGGCAATTGAAACCAAATGCGGAGCAAAATTCGCAACAGGAGAGAAATAAGTATTACAGATCATTGCCAAAATAAATAATCCGATGAAATAAGGAATTTTAACTTTGCTCGTTTTATTTTTAAAAACGACTGCCGTAATCAAAGCAATAGGAATGATCCACAAAGCTCTTGCTAATTTTACCGTTGTGGCAACCTGCAAAGCTTCTGCCCCATATTTATTCGCCGCTCCCACTACCGAACTCGTATCGTGAATCGCAATAGCACACCATAAGCCAAAATCGTTTTGCGACATATTCAAAAAATGCCCAACAACAGGAAAAACAAACAAAGCAATTGAATTAAGAATAAAAATCACACCCAAAGCCACCGAAGTCTGCTTTTCATCAGATTGTATCACGGGAGCTATCGCAGCAATCGCACTTCCTCCACAGATAGCTGTACCGCAAGAAATAAGATGTGAAGTTTTCTTTTGAATCTTAAACCATTTTCCCAATAAAGTTCCCAATGCTATTGTCCCTATAATAGAAGCAACTGTAAAAATAAAGCCTTCCTTACCCGCCGCAACGGCACTATGAACATTCATACCAAAACCCAGTCCAACAACCGAAACCTGCAATAACATGTTAGTCGCTTTATGATTTAAATGCAAAAAAGGATGTCCCGAAAGATTAGCAACAACCAAACCCAACAGCAATGCTATAGGTGGAGAAATTATCGGGAATAAACAAAGAAGCAACAGCAAAACAAAAATAATTTGCTGCGCTGTAGTATTGATTCTAAAAAAAATTGGAGCATTAACACTATCCGTTTTCATTTCTTTATCATTTTTAACACAGCAAAGATCGCTTGAAAGGCCTAGAAAGGCTAATCGTTAAAAATAATCTACTATAACTTTAAGTTATAATAGCTTGATATGTTTTTTATGAATAATTCGCAAAGGGAATCCGATTTCCCTTGTAGCGTAATGATATAAAAATAACGCTCAATTGTCAAATTATCAACGTCAATTATTTGCAGTTCTTTACTTTTCAACTCCTTATCTACCGCGTGTATTGACATAAAAGCAACGCAATCGGAATTCATCAAATACGATTTTATACTTTCGGTGCTTCCCAACTGCATTTCAATCTGTAAATGGTCGATTTTGATATTGAAAGGTTTTAAGGCATATTCAATAACTTCAAGTGTTCCAGAACCTTGTTCCCGTACAAGAAACCGCAAAGATTTTAGATCATCAGGAGTAATTTCTTTTTTTCTGACTAATGGATTATTGGAACTGCAGACCAAAACCAGTTCATCTCTAATGAATTGCGTATATTTTATCGATTGATTTTTGGATTGTCCTTCTACAATTCCAATTTCAATTTCTTTATTTAGCAAAGCATTTTCGATTTGTTCCGTATTGCCATTTAACAAATTTACTTTGACGGATTCCAGTTTTTGATGAAAACGAGCCAATAGCGGCGGAATAATATATTGTGAAATCGTAGTACTTGCCCCCAACCGCAGCAAACCTTTTCGTTCATTAATAAACGTGCTCATATCAAAGTCGATTTCCCTGTAAATCTCAAAGATATTTTTGGTATGCTTCAACAACACTTCTCCCGCATTCGTAAGTGCTATTTTAGAACCGTTTCTTTCAAAAAGCTTGATTTTATATTCTTCCTCCAGCTCCTGAATGTGTTTGGAAATGGCGGGCTGCGTAATAAATAATTCGGAAGCCGCTTTGGTAAAGCTCAATCGGGTTGCGACAGTGAAAAATACTTTTAGTCTAAAATCCATTATTTGTATTTTTGTCTAAATTAAAACCTACAACATCCCATTATACTTCCTAACAAACCATTCCGTAGAAAGGAAAACAACAATCAAAACCAACAGCCATTTCCAATCGATCAAAGGTGATTTGGTTACTACATCTTTCTGAATGGCTTTGTATTCCTCATTTTCCAAAAGTGTTTTTATCAGCGCATCGATTTGGTTTGGGTAAAAAGCTACCCCTTTCGTTTGAACGGCCAATTGTTTCAATTTCTGAACATCCGGATTTACAAACTGCTTTTCAATATCAAAATCCAGAATCTCAAAATGACTGGAATAAGTATTATTAGAATTCAATTCTTTTACCGAAAAATTATAACTTCCGGCAACAAGTCCGTCTAGATTTACTTTGTAAATATTGTTTCCTTTTAAAAGATCAAAGTTTTTGGTCTGTTTGGTTTTGACATTAGTAACTGCAATTGTCAAACGCGCTTTCTCATCAAAATCATAATTTTTATTGAAATATTGAGCAATGATTTCAATAGTTTCACCAGAATTATAAAAACTTTCGTGATTAACAACCAATGATTTCTTAGCATTATTGGAAGCCAAATATTGTATAATTTTATTGATAAAAACATCATATTTCTCAAAAGACTGTGTATCGATATGACTCTGCAGACTCCATTTCCAGCTGTTTTCACCAAATAAATAAGCTGATCTTCTTCCTTGACTTTCAGTAAAAGATAACAAAGGAGCTTTGGTATCTATATTTCTGATTTTGGCAGAAAGCAATACATTCACTTCTCCATTGGCAGTTATTGTGCCAAAATTATTCTGTAAAGGAGGAAAATTTTCAAAACCTAAATTATCCACCGCAAAAAGATTAAACTGAGAATCAAAATGAGCCAAATAATCTTCTTCCTGACCGCTCATTTTAAAAACAAAATTATTCTGCTCCTGATTCAAAAAAGAAAAATCGGTAGCAGTTCCTGTTATGATAAATGTATTTAGATTGGCTTTTTTATTGGCTTCAAAAACCGATTTGAAAGCTGCCGTTGGCTGATACAAGATAAGTACATTGTAATCCTGCAAAGACTTTACTTCATTTGGTTTTACCAATACAGCCTTATGCTGCAGATTAGATTCAATAGCTCTTTTAAAAACTGCAAGATCAGGATGGCTGATTGCTGAAACAATAGCAACAGTAGTTTTTTGATCAATAACTTCAACAGCAAAATTCTTAATATTATTGAAAGTGTTTTTTTCACTTTCCTTCGATTCAATTTTCGCTTTATAAACATGTAATCCTACTTTATTCGCAGGCAAAAGCATATTCAAGGTTGCTGTTCTTTTGGATGCCGAAAACGAAACATTTTGTTTGCTTAGCACTTCATTTCCTTGGGCAATGCTAAAATTGGCAGTTATGCTTTTATCACCTGAATATTGCAAAAACACTTCAACCGGAAATTTATTCTTCAGGAACGCATATCTGTTTACGTTTAGCTGATTAATTTTCAAATCCAAAACTTTGACCGTATCACCCAAAACCAAAGGATAAACTTTATTGTTTTCATTAAAGCTATAGACATAATCATTCCCGGAAGTTTGATTCCCGTCGGTGATGATTACCGTTGGATAAAATGCGTTTTTATAAATACTCTTCAAGTTTTTGGCAACCAAATCCAAATTAGTTTGGTTTCCTTTAAAAGTTAAACTGTCCGATTGTTTAAAATCGGAATCAAAAAGATAAGATTGCACTTCAAACTTTTCTTGAATAGCTTTATTTGAAGTCAATTTTTGAGCTAATTCTAAAGCTTTTCCCTTTGCATTCAAAAAAGAAATTGAGCCTGAATTATCAACAACGATAGGCAACGGCGTTTTGATAATTTCAAGCTTACTAGTTGTGATAATAGGATTTATCAGAAGCAATAGAATTAAAAAAACACTTAAACAACGCAAAAAAGTCAAAAACAAATACACTTTCGATTTGTTTTTGACTTTGTATAAATATTGAAAAAACGACAAACCTCCCGCTATTAATAAAGAAAGTAGTAGTAATAGAATCGTGCTTGCTGTCATATTTTTATATTTTAAATGATAAATTTTGAATTATTTCTACATTCAAAATTCATCATTTATAATTCATAATTATTTTAGGTAAGCATTCCTCCACAAACATTCAATACTTGTCCTGTGATATAAGCACTCATGTCAGAAGCCAAGAACAAGCAAGCATTTGCAACGTCTTCTGTAGTACCGCCGCGTTTCAAAGGAATACCTTCTCTCCAGCCTTTTACAACATCCTCGCTTAATTTGGCTGTCATTTCAGTTTCAATAAACCCTGGAGCAATAGCATTACAACGAATATTACGTGAACCCAACTCCAAAGCTACCGATTTAGTAAACCCAATAGCACCAGCTTTCGAAGCTGCATAATTCGTTTGACCAGCATTACCAGACACACCAACTACTGAACTAATATTGATAATTGAACCCGAACGCTGTTTCAAAAATGTTCTTTGAATCGCTTTAGTCATATTAAAAACTGACTTCAAGTTAACATCAATAACTTGGTCAAAATCAGCCTCAGACATTCTCATTAACAAATTATCTTTAGTAATTCCAGCGTTGTTTATCAAAATATCTACTGTTCCAAATTCGGCCAAAACAGCATCAACAAAAGTTTGTGCTTCATTAAAATCAGCCGCATTAGATTTGTATCCTTTGGCTTTAATTCCCAAAGCATTCAATTCATTTTCCAAAGCCTGTGCAGACTCTACAGATGAGCTATAAGTAAAGGCAACATTTGCTCCATTTTTTGCAAAAACTTCTGCAATTCCTTTTCCAATTCCACGACTCGCGCCAGTAATAATGGCTACTTTTCCTTCTAGTAATTTCATATTCTAAAATTAGTTTATTTTTATTAGGAGCTATTCCCGCTATTCGTTGCAAATGTAATTCACTGAACACCAAAATAATTATTAAATTGGTGAAGTAATCTTTTGTGTTTAAAAAAAACACAAAAAGGATTTCACTGCTATCGGGGCTAGTTTACAAAGGTCAAATATATAATAAAAATGCGGAATGAAAAAAATTACAATTTCAATTAACAAGACAAATACATAAGTTAAAAAACAACCGCAGATTGCTTCGCCTTGAATTCAATCAAAAATTTTAACTTCTAATTCAATTGAGAAACCACAATAAAAACTACTGCAATCAAGGCCAGCAAAAGACCTGTTATATTCAGCTTGGTTACTTTTTCCTTGAAAATAAAAATACCGACGAGACTGCCAATCACTATAACTCCCATATTCATCCCGGCAAAAACGGTAGAGGGATTCTTGGCAAATGCCTGATGCGCCTTTAGATAAAACAAGATGTTCCCAAAATTAAAAACCCCAACCAAACCTCCAAAAATAACACTCTTGAAATCCATTTTGGTCTTTCTAAAAAGTATTTCATAAGCATTAAAAAGAATCATTATAACAAGCGCTATCGAGAAAAGAACAAACAATGAAGTGGTAAAAGGCAATGTAGAAGTCAGCGCAATTTGTTTAAAAAGAAGGTCTATCACTCCAAAACCAAGCAATACGAGTGTTGGGTAAATCCATTTATTCTCTTTGTTTTCGGTGGGTTTATCCAAAATAAGGATAATTGCAGGAAATCCAAACAAAAGAGCAGTCAATTTAAGTCCGCTAAATTGCTCTCCAAAAAATAGCCAAGCTCCCAAAATGGAAATAATCAGTGATAATCGCTGGGCGACATCGGTTTTTACGATACCCCTATGTTTTATGGAAGTCGCCAGAAAAAGAAATACAACAGGCAACAAAATACCTAGTAAAATAAAGATTCCCCAAGGCGAAGAATCATTCAAAACCATTAAATCGGGACTGAAAACCAAGTAACACAACGCTAAAGCAAATACATAATTATATCCAACAATTTGTGTAGAAATCACTTGATAACGACGTGAAATTTTGAAAATCACCCCAACAGTTACACTGCAAATAACAGACAGAATAAGAAATAACATAGTTCTTTTTTATTGGTGCAAAAATACTGTTTAAACCTAGAATGCGCATTAAATTCTCAAAGCAAACATATGTTTTATTTTTACCGCAGATTCGCAGATTTTTATGAATATTTCATCAAAATAAATTAAATACTTTCAGTAAAATTTGCGCAAATTAATTTTTTTAAAATTAGAAAATTTAGCATTTCAAGAAGTTAATCTGCGAATCTGCGGTTATTTTTTTTCCAATGTGCTTATTCGGATTAAATTCTGTTCCCAGCAACAAATATAGCTACACCGAATTATTTTTAATCAATTTTATACTATTTTTAATATTATTTAAGTTCTATAAAACTAAATTGCACTAAAATAAATTGAAATGGAGAACATAAAAATACTTTGGGTTGATGATGAAATTGATTTGCTCAAACCACACATATTATTTCTGGAGAAAAAAAATTACAGCGTAACTACCTGCAATAATGGCCGAGATGCCATCGATATTTTTGACGAAAATAATTTTGACATTGTTTTTCTTGACGAAAATATGCCCGGAATGAGCGGTTTGGAAACATTATCGGAGATGAAAGAGAAAAAATCTTCGATTCCGATGATTATGATTACCAAAAGCGAAGAGGAATATATTATGGAAGAAGCCATTGGTTCCAAAATCGCCGATTACCTTATCAAGCCCGTAAATCCAAATCAGATTTTGTTGAGTTTGAAGAAAAACTTAGACCATTCGAGACTGATTTCGCAAAAAACGACTTTGGATTACCAAAAAGAGTTCCGCAAAATCACTATGGAAATGGCGATGGTCAACTCCTATGAAGACTGGGTTGAGTTATATAAAAAACTTATTTTCTGGGAACTGGAACTCGAGAATATTGACGACCAAGGAATGATTGAAATTTTGGAATCCCAAAAAGTGGAAGCCAATTCACAATTTGGAAAATTTATAGAACGTAATTATGAAGATTGGTTTGTACCAAAAGCTGACAAACCGATACAATCCCATACTTTATTTAAAGAGTTAGTCGTTCCTGAGATTCTTAAAAAAGACAAACCTATACTTTTTGTCGTAATTGACAATTTGCGCTATGATCAATGGAAAGTATTTGAAAGTGTAGTAGGCAATTATTACAAGCTTGAAAAAGAAGTTCCCTATTTCTCGATACTTCCTACGGCAACACAATACGCCAGAAACGCTATTTTCTCTGGATTAACGCCACTTGAAATGGAAAAACAGTTTCCGCAATATTGGAAAAATGACCCCGAAGAAGGCGGTAAAAACTTGTTTGAAGCCGAATTTCTAACGGCTCAAATTAAGCGTTTAAGACTTGATTTAAAAGAAGATTATTTTAAAATCACCAATTTAGCAGGAGGGAAAAAACTTGCCGAAAGCTTTAAATCACTAAAAGACAATGATCTTGTTACAGTAGTTTATAATTTTGTCGATATGCTTTCGCATGCCAAAACCGAAATGGATGTGGTAAAAGAACTCGCTTCTGATGATAAAGCGTATCGTTCCTTGACTTTAAGCTGGTTTAAAAACTCGCCTTTACTGGAAATTATTCAGCAGGCACAAAAACTGGGTTTCAAATTAATCCTAACCACAGATCACGGTACTATCAATGTAAAAAACCCTTCAAAAGTAGTCGGCGACAAAAACACCAGTCTGAATTTACGTTACAAAACCGGACGCAGTCTAACTTATGAACAAAAAGATGTTTATGCCGTAAAAGAGCCAAAACTTATCGGTTTGCCTGCCATAAATATGAGCAGTTCATATATTTTTGCAAAAAATGATTTGTTTTTAGCTTATGTAAACAACTACAATCATTATGTGAGTTATTACAAAAACACCTATCAGCACGGCGGAATCTCATTAGAGGAAATGATCATTCCGTTTTTGGTTTTCAATCCGAAGTAAAAGAAGTGGTCAGTTTTCAGTTTTTATTGAGCAGTTATTATGCTAATGAATAAACATCAGACCACTATTAATAATTATAGCTTAATACAGACCTAACAGGTTTTAAAAACCTGTTAGGTCTAAATCAATAAACAAAACGCATAACAGAATATTTAAAAAAATGACTATCACATTTTCTATAGAACAACTTGCAGAAGTTGCTCAACAAGTTTTAGATCAAAACCCAAATAAAGTAATCCTTTTCAATGGGGATATGGGCGTAGGCAAAACAACCTTAATCAAACAGCTTTGCAAAACACTAGGCGTACAAGATGCAACCAGCAGTCCAACATTTTCATTGGTGAATGAATACCAAACTGACACAAATCAAACGGTTTATCATTTTGATTTTTACCGATTAAACAAAGAAACAGAAGCTTTGGATATGGGCGTTGATGATTATTTGTATTCCGGAAATTGGTGTTTCATCGAATGGTCTGAAAAAATTGCAGGTTTGATTCCGCAACAGCATACCGTAATTACAATTGAATTACTGCCAAGCAGAGAGCGTTTATTGGAATTAAAGTAACAAAATTATGAGCTTAGAAACCAATAAAGTTAAAATCATCCCTTTTACAATCGAATTAAAAGAACCTATTAAAACCTTAAATTTGGAATGGCTTCAAAAATACTTTAAGATTGAACCCAAAGATAAAAAAGTATTATCTGACCCTCAAGGTGAAATAATAGACAAAGGCGGAATGATTTTTTACGCCCAATACAACAGTCAAATTATAGGCACGGTTTCTTTATTGAAAATCGACGACATCACATTTGAATTAACAAAAATGGCCGTATCAGATGGAAATCAAGGATTAGGCATAGGTAAAAAACTAATGGAACATTGTTTGAATGAGGCAAAAGAAAAAGGAATTCAAAAATTAATTCTGTATTCCAATCGTAAATTAAAGCCTGCAATACATTTATATGAAAGTTTTGGTTTTATCGAAATTCCTGTCGAAGCAGGCGTTTATGAAAGAGCCGATATTAAAATGGAGAAAATACTATCTTAAGCCAAATAATTTAAGTAATCGAATTGTAGCTTTCTTAAAAATATTAATACCCAATTTTCAGTCGCAGTTTGCAGTATTCACTATGAATATTGTAATTAACTTTTTTAAAATCATTTGCAAAATAATAAATCCTTTTTTGTGCAGTTTTTAAAATTAGCACTCTTTTCTGACTGAAAACTGTGACTGAAAACTAAAAACTAACGAAATAATTAAGAATCTTTTTTGTAAATTGTACCACTAATTACATGAAATCAATGTCTCTAAGCCCATTCACAAAAGAACAATTACTGCCTCAAGAAGAGAAACTAGAAATCGCTAGACACAAAAGCCAACTTTTTATAGGAATCCCAAAAGAGAACAGTTACCAAGAAAGACGCATTTGTCTCACACCTGATGCGGTGAATTCCCTTACCTATCAAGGTCATAGAGTAATGATTGAAGCCGGGGCTGGAGTAAGTTCCAGTTACAGCGATAAAGAATACAGTGAAGCTGGTGCCGAAATAACTCAAGACACCAAAAAAGTTTTTGGCTGTCCTATGATCTTAAAAGTCGAACCGCCGACAATTGCCGAAATCGAAATGATGCATTCCAAAACAATTGTTTTATCGGCCATTCAATTAAAAACCAGAAAAAAATCATACTTCGAAACTTTATCCCGTAAAAAAATTACTGCACTCGCATTTGAATACCTGAAAGACACCGACGGCTCCTACCCTGCCGTAAAAGCATTGAGCGAAATTGCCGGAACCGCTTCCATATTAATTGCCGCCGAATTAATGATTACCAATGAATTCGGAAAAGGACTGTTATTTGGCAACATTACAGGAGTAGCACCTACCGAAGTTGTAATTATTGGAGCAGGAACTGCTGGTGAATTTGCCGCCAGAACTGCCATTGGGCTTGGAGCCAGCGTAAAAGTTTTTGACAACTCAATTACCAAACTCCGCCGTCTGCAAAACAACTTAAACCAGCGTATTTTCACTTCAACCATTCAGCAAAAAGCATTACTCAAAGCACTAAGACGCTGTGATGTAGCTATCGGTGCTATGAGAGGAGCTGAACGATGCCCAGTTGTAGTGAGTGAAACCATGGTCGAGCACATGAAAAAAGGTGCCGTAATTGTTGACATAAGCATTGACACTGGTGGCTGTTTCGAAACATCAGAAGTTACAACTCACGAAAAACCAACGTTCATTAAAAGCAATGTTTTACACTATTGTGTTCCTAATATTCCGTCACGTTATTCAAAAACAGCTTCTCTTTCCATAAGCAATATTATCACTCCTTATTTACTGCAGATTGCTGAAGATGGTGGAATTGAAAGCGCTATCCGCTGCAACTCAGGCCTAAAAAACGGTGTTTATCTGTATCATGGCATACTTACCAACAAAGCCATTGGCGATTGGTTTGATTTACCCGATAACGACATCAATTTAATTGTTTTTTAACTAAACTTTCCCATACCTTTGCCGAAAAAATAAATATGAATTTTATACAGCGTTTTGCCTACTATTTAATAGGTTTAATAATGGGAGGATTTATTGTAGCCGCTATATTCAGCGGAAAAGATACCCGTTGCAATTATTTCCCAAATGCAAGGGTTTTGAATGATTTAAGCACTAAACCCTTTTTCTATTCCGATAAAGCTTCCCTTATTTTATCCCAAAAGTGGGTTGATACCACCGATATCAAAACTACTCTAAAACTTGGAGATGTTGATTTTGATAAAAGTAATGTCCCTTTCAAAAAAGGAAAATTATACGTTATCGAAGGTAAAACAAGAAAAAATCAGGAAATCATAATCAAAGTGATTAATTACGAAAACAAAGCTGTTCTTGAAGACATTACCAAAAAATAATCATCCTAAACTCTTCCTCGTGAAGAGTTTTTTTGCTTAAAAAATTTTCAATATAAAAAACAAAGAGCGAAGCAATAGGCTTTTTTAGCAAGTATGGGTTCCCGCTATCCGTTTCAATCTTTTTATTTTTAAAGGAAAAATAAAAAGGATTTTCACTTCTATCGGGGCTAAAAGAGCCAGCAAAGTTTCTATTTTGGAAATAAAAAACAACGACAATTTACCATAGACAGCGGTTTCAACCATTGGAGACGATAGATTAAAAAACCGCATAAAAAAAACCATAACTCAAATCAATGAATTATGGTTTATAAATAATATCGCTGTTTAGCGATTTGACTCAAATTATCGTTGTGCCAAATAAGCTAAAACATTTTTCTCAATACGCTCATTAATATTCGAAATATCAGCTTTCACAAACTTTTCTCCAAGAATATTTTCGTATAATTCTATATATCTGTCCGAAACCGTTTCAATATATTCATCTGTCATGTCTGGAATACTTTGTCCTTCAAAACCTTGAAAACCGTTTTGAATCAGCCAGCGTCTTACAAATTCTTTAGACAATTGTTTTTGCTCTTCGCCTTTGTCTTGTCTTTCCTGATACCCTTCTGAATAAAAATAACGGGAAGAATCCGGAGTATGAATTTCGTCAATCAATACAATAACATCATCTTTGGTTTTACCAAATTCATATTTAGTATCTACCAAAATCAAACCACGGCTGGCAGCAATTTCAGTCCCTCTTTGAAATAAAGCACGGGTGTATTTTTCCAGAACTAAATAATCTTCTTCGGTAACTATACCTTTAGCCAAAATGTCTTCACGAGAAATATCTTCATCATGAGAACCATTATCAGCTTTGGTTGTTGGCGTGATAATCGGTTCTGGAAATTTATCGTTTTCTTTCAAACCTTCGACCATTGTAACGCCGCAAATTTGTCTTTTGCCAAGAGCATATTCACGCGCTGCATGTCCGGAAACATAACCTCTAATTACCATTTCAACTTTGAAAGGCTCACATAAATGACCAACAGCCACACTTGGATCTGGAGTTGCAATTAACCAATTTGGTACAATATCCTGAGTCAATTCCATGAATTTTGTAGCAATCTGATTTAGAATCTGACCTTTGTATGGAATTCCTTTTGGTAAAACCACATCAAATGCCGAAAGCCTGTCAGTGGCTATCATCACAAGTAAATCATCATTTATATTATAAACTTCCCTTACTTTTCCGCGATACACTGATTTTTGATTCGGAAAATTAAAATTGGTAGTGGTAATTGTATTGCTCATTAGTAGTGTGTTGTTGTTATTTTTATGAATGCAAATTTAAAACTAATTAATAGAGAACGCAAGGAAAACCAAAAGTTCTATTTACTAGCTAAAAACCTCTTCCTTACTATTTTTTGTCATTTTCCTATGCTTTTATTTTCTTTAGCTTAGTTTCAATTCCGTCTAAATTCAAAGACAAATATCTGGCGACCCCGTCTTCATTATTACTTGAAATCACTTCCAAATGAGGCAATTTTTCTTTTAAATTTTCTGGAGCATTCCCCATAATCAAACCAATTCCTGCTGCATTCAGCATTTTTTCATCGTTAAAACCATCTCCAAAAGATATAGCCTCCTCAAAAGAATACCCCTCTTGCTCCAAAATCTTAGCAATAGCAGCACTTTTATCAACGGATTTGTCCATAAACTCCAAACAAATAGGCAGACTAAAGGCGTGATGAAAATCATCGGCATGAGTTTCTAGAATTTTCTCTTTTAAATCAACTAATTTTTGATGGTTATCATGAGTAAAAAATATTTTTATGGCATTAAAATCGTCCAGCTCGGCAAAATTTACAACTTGAGGCGGATAGACTAAATCTTTCTGAAAAGCATTGAGCTTATTATTCGTTTTGGAAGTTTGCCAAACAGTTTCTCTAAATAAAACGGTTGTAATCTCTGGGTCAATATCCAATGCTAAAACGGATTTCACCGAATCCCCATTCATATCAAAAGAATACAATAGTTCTCTTTGCGGGGAATGAATTCTTGCTCCATTTGATGTTACCAGATAAACAGGAAAACCTAAATTATTAACTATTGCCATGGCATCCAAGTGATGACGACCAGTGGCAACAATAATCAAATAATTTTGTTTGTGCAGTTCTTGAAAAACAGATTTGGTATAGGCTGATATCGTGTGGTCTGAATTGAGTAATGTTCCGTCTAAATCGCTTATTACTACTTTTATTTTTTGTTTCGGCATTTTCAAATTTCAATTTCATTTTAATCACTGCAAATTTATTGCTTTTCAATAACATACCCAAAAAGTCATTTTCTCATGAAATGCATTCAACTTAATTATATAGATCTGTTAACTTTAATTAGCAAAAACAAACAGGAATTTCTATTTATTATATACAAAAAGGAGAACCTCAATTGCGAGCTTCTCCTTATATTTTTAATTATTTCGTCTTTTAACTTTAATAATCATTGTTTTCGATTTGTTTGTAAGCATCAATTACTTTTTTCACTAATCGATGGCGAACAATATCTTTATCATCAAGATAAATAATACCAATACCTTCTACATCCTTTAAAACCAACAAAGCTTCTTTGAGCCCTGATATTGTTCTTCGCGGTAAATCGACCTGACCTGGATCTCCGGTTATCATGAACTTAGCATTTTTACCCATACGCGTCAAAAACATTTTCATTTGCGAATGCGTAGTGTTTTGTGCTTCGTCCAAAATTACAAAAGCATGATCTAAAGTTCTTCCTCTCATAAAAGCTAAAGGTGCAATTTGAATAATTCCTTTCAAGATAAAATCCTCCAGTTTTTCATTAGGCAGCATATCCCGCAATGCATCATATAAAGGCTGCATGTATGGATCCAGTTTTTCTTTCATGTCGCCGGGAAGAAAACCGAGATTCTCGCCAGCTTCAACAGCAGGTCTAGTAAGGATAATACGTTTGACTTGTTTTTCCTTAAGAGCTTTTACCGCCATGGCAACACCAGTATAGGTTTTACCGGTTCCGGCAGGACCAACAGCAAAGACCATATCATTTTTCTCCATAGTATCAACCAGCAATTGCTGATTAGCAGTCATAGCTTTAATGATTTTTCCGCCTACACCATGAACTAAAATCTTGTCGTGTCCAAATACTCGGGTTTCTTCTTGGGAATCGCTTTGAATAACTCGCTCAATTACATTATCATCTATAGTATTGTATCTGGTAAAATGTAACATCAAGCGCTGAAACCGCATTTCAAATTCATCTAAAACATCTTTGTCGCCAAATGCTTTTAGAGTTGTGCCTCTTGCAACAATTTTTAGTTTTGGATAATATTTCTTGATTGACTCCAAATGAGAGTCGTGTGTGCCCCAGAAATCTTTGGGAGCAATGTCGATGAGCTCGATGATTCTTTCGTTCAAAATAAGAAGTTTTTAAGTTAATTAATTGATATTAAACTAATCAATTTTTACGCTGCAATTTATTATACCGCAGTTTTTAATTTCTAAATAGGTAAATAACACTAAAAAACATCTTTTCCAGAATTTGAGCAATTCTAGTTCTAATTATACGTTAGCTTTTAATTTTTTTAACATTTTTTCACTCAATAAATCAGAA
The DNA here is from genome assembly GCF_002797935.1 of Flavobacterium sp. 1. NCBI lineage: Bacteria > Pseudomonadati > Bacteroidota > Flavobacteriia > Flavobacteriales > Flavobacteriaceae > Flavobacterium > Flavobacterium sp. 1. The sequence goes on along the minus strand of NZ_PGER01000001.1, from coordinate 1,272,683 downwards.
GGCTTAATTGATAAAATCTCACAAAGATTGTTGTTAAGAAGCAACTCAATCTCTGTTCCGCTTATGTCTCTGACTGTAACAGCTTTTATTTTTTCTTTTTCAATTTTACCTGATTTACCTGAAAAATTCGATTTATCTGTTGTGGTATTTGACAAACCGTTCTGGCTAAAACAATGCAGGCTACAAAAGAAAAAAAATAAAATAACAATAAACTTAGGCATAAATTTTTGTTTTTAATTCTAATTAAATTCTGTTCAAATAAAGTATAAAATACTTTAGCTTTGCATTTCTCAAATTTAAGAAAAAATAAGTTTCGGTTACTGCAAAACCCAATAGTTATAAACAATTTTATGTCAATAATTACCCTTACTACCGATTATGGCTTGAAAGACCACTTTGTCGGTGCGCTGAAGGGAAAGATATTGTCTGAGTATTCTGATGTATCAATTGTTGATATTTCACATTACATCGACCCATTCAACACAGCAGAAGCCAGTTACATTATTTCGGCCTCCTATGACAGTTTTCCAAAAGGGACTGTTCATATTATTGGAGTTGATTTAGAATCCAACAAAGAAAACCAGCATATTGTGATGCAATGGAACGATCATTTCTTCATTGCGGCTGATAACGGCATTCTAAGTATGCTTTCGCAAAAAATAATGCCGCAAAAAATAGTCGCCATAACCATTCACGATCGGCTTCATAGCGAAGCTACCGATTTGGATGTTTTTGTTACAGTCGCCTGTCATGTCGCAAAAGGTGGCGTTCTTAATGTTATTGGCAAAGAAATAAATAATCTAAAACAAGTGACCGATTTGCAGGTTATTTTATCAGAAGATGGAAGCCTGCTAAAAGGAAACGTAATTTATATAGACCATTTTGGAAATGTGGTGACTAATATTTCCAAGAAACAATTTTTAGAGTCTGCCAAAGGAAGAGATTATGAAATTGTATACCGAAACCAGACCATCAAGACTATTTTACCTTATTATTCGGCTATTGCCAGTTCTGATAAATATCCTGTAAAATATTATGAAGGTCAAAAATTAGCCATTTTCAACGAAGCCGGTTTTCTCGAAATTGCCATTTTCAGGAGCAATCCATTAACCGTTGGTTCAGCAAGCACTTTATTAGGGCTTAATTATAGAGATGTTGTTTCTATACAATTTAAGAATTAAGATTTTAGATTGTTGATTAACAATTTAGGATTTAGAAAAAAGAATATAGAGAAGAGAAAATAGATTTTTGATATTGCCCATTGAAAGTATAATTGTTTTTGCATTAAATAATAATATAAACATGTTTGTACGAATAGTAAAACTGAGTTTTCATGAGGAAAATATTCCTGCCTTTTTGGAAAACTTCGAATTAATGAAAGATAAAATACGGAATGCACCCGGAAACCGTTTTCTCGAACTGTATCAGGATAAAAACAATAAAAGCATTTTCTTTACCTATAGTTATTGGGAAACCGAAGCGGATTTAGAAAACTACCGCAATTCTGAACTTTTTAATACCGTTTGGACATTTACCAAACAATTATTCAATGCAAAACCGGAGGCTTGGAGTGTAGATAAATTAGTAAGCTTGCAATAACCTGTCGGCAGATCGCAGTTTTCAGACTTCAGAAACTGAAGCTGATTAAAATACTTAGTATATTTGCGCCTTTGCAGCAAATGAACAAATGAACAAATAAACGATTAAACAAAGACACAAATGAAATCAATCGTATTTCGCGAAATAAAATCCTTTTTTGGTTCCCCAATCGGATATTTAGTAATTGCTCTTTTCTTAATTGGAAACGGCTTATTCCTTTGGGTTTTTGAAGGAGATTATAATATTTTAAACACAGGTTTTGCCGATTTAACACCATTTTTTACTTTAGCTCCTTGGATTTTAATATTCCTGATTCCAGCCGTAACCATGCGCAGTTTTTCTGATGAAAAAAAACAAGGAACACTTGAATTATTACTTACAAAACCTATCAGTCTTTGGGAAATTGTAAACGGAAAATTTTTGGGCGCTTTTTTATTAATTATAATGGCGATCATCCCGACTTTTATTTATGTGGAAGTGATTTGGAGTTTAGGTTCGCCTGAAGGAAATCTGGATTTAGGCAGTACTCTTGGTTCTTATTTCGGATTATTGTTTTTAATCGGGGCATATTCTGCTATTGGAATTTTCACTTCATCAGTTTCCGAGAATCAGATTGTATCGTTTATCATTGCCGTTTTTCTGTGCTTCTTTTTCTATTTTGGATTTCAGGGATTGGCTTCTATTTTACCTGGTTTTTCTTCTATCATTTCGCATTTCGGAATGCAGGATCATTACAAGAGTATGAGCCGGGGCGTTATAGACACTAGAGATGTCATCTATTTTGTTAGTATTGCCATGCTGTTCCTTTCTTTCACAGTCTTTAATTTAAAATCTATCAAATCGTAATGAAAGCATTTAACATAAAAAACGCCAAATCATTATTGATTACTGTTGCAGCAGTTTTGCTTTTGAACATCATCAGCAATTTCTTTTTTCATCGTTTTGATTTAACGCAAGATCATCGCTATACTCTTTCGCCAACCACTTTAAAAATCATCAAAGAGGTAAAAGCTCCTTTATCCATAAAAGTATATCTGCAAGGGGAATTACCAGCTGAATTCAAGCGATTACAGCTGGAATCCAAACAGCTTTTGGAAGAATTTCAAGCGTATAATTCTAATATTATTATCGAATTTGTAGATCCTTTAGAGAACAAGGACGAAAGCATGGATAAAATTAAGGAATTGTACCGAAAAGGCTTAACGCCAATAAACATAACCGTTGACGATAAAGGGAAACAATCCCAATCAATGGTTTTTCCTTGGGCAATTGCAGTTTACAACAACAAAGAAGTCAATATCCCATTGCTGAAAAACATTATGGGAACTAATACCACCCAAAAAGTAATTGGTTCTGTTCAGCATCTTGAATATTCAATATCTGACGGAATCAATAAAATTTCTAAAGGCAAACAAAAGAAAGTTGCCATCATAAAAGGAAACGGCGAACTGGAAGAAAGACATATTGCCAAATTTCTGATGCAGGTGCGCGAAAGTTATTTCATAGGTCCTTTTACTTTAGATTCAGTTGCAAAAAATCCTGAAGGGACTTTAAAATCATTGCAGAATTATGATTTGGCCGTCATTGCCAAACCAACCGAAGCTTTTACCGATGAAGAAAAACTGGTTCTGGATCAATTTATTATCCATGGAGGAAAAACCCTCTGGCTTATCGATCAGGTCAATGCAGAAATGGACAGTCTTTACAACCCAACTGGAGCAACTTTAGCTTTTCCAAAAGATTTGAACCTAAATGATATGTTCTTCAAATATGGAGTGCGCATCAATCCTGATTTGGTAAAAGACGAGCAAGGAAGCCCTATAAAACTCGCCAGCGGAGAACAAGGAAGCGGGACACAATATCAGGATTTCAACTGGAAATTTGCGCCTCAGGTGTATCCTATCAGCAAACATCCGATTGTAAAAAACCTTGGAGGCATCAAATTTGATTTTGCCAATGCAATGGATACTTTGAAAAACGGAATCAAGAAAACGGTTTTATTGCAGTCTTCTCCTTATTCGAAAAAAATAGGAACTCCTGTCCAAATCAGCCTAAATATGGTCTCTGAGCAAACTTCACCAGCTGATTACCTCAATAAAGGAAATATTCCTATGGCGGTTTTACTGGAAGGATCTTTTCATTCTATGTTTGAGAACCGTGTTTTGCCTTTTGAAGAAAAATCATTCGCAGTCAAAGGAAAAGAAAGCAAAATGATTGTGATTGCGGATGGAGACATTATAAAAAATCAATTGGATAAAGCAGGGCAGTCCGTAGAATTAGGCTATGACCAACGATCTGGGAATTTATACGACAACAAAGATTTTATGATGAATTGCGTCAATTACCTATTGGACGACACAGGACTTATTAACATTAGAAGCAAAGATCTTGATTTGCCTCTATTGGATAAAGAAAAAGTTTATGAAAACTATACTTTCACTCAGTTCCTAACTATCGGGATTCCAATCCTATTTTTAGGGCTATTTGGTCTAGGATTTACATTCCTTAGAAAAAGAAAATACAGTAAGTAGATGTTAATAAAAAATTTGCAATACTAGAATAGTTTACAATATATTTGTAAAGTGTATCACAAATTTTATTTAAAAAAAGTACACCATTAAAAACAAAACAATACAGATGAAATTTATAGTATCGAGTTCGTACTTATTAAAACAATTACAAGTTTTAGGTAGCGTTATCAACAGTAACAATACTTTGCCAATCTTGGATAACTTCTTATTTGAATTAAATAATAACGAATTAACTGTTTCGGCATCCGATTTGGAGACTACTATGTCTGCAACATTGGCTATTGACTCCAAAAGTAAAGGAAGTGTTGCAGTACCTGCAAAATTATTATTGGAAATCCTTAAAACCTTTCCAGAGCAGCCCTTAACTTTCACTGTTGAAGAAAACAGCACTATAGAAATCAGTTCAAACTCTGGAAAATATGCCTTGGCGTATGCTCCGGGAGAAGAATTTCCAAAATCTGTAAACTTAGAAGAGCCATCAGTAACGCTTGTACCTGCAGATGTTTTGGCAACTGCTGTAAGCAAAACCATTTTCGCAGCAGGAAATGACGATTTGCGTCCGGTAATGTCAGGGGTTTTCTTCCAATTTTCTCCAGAAGGTTTAATTTTTGTAGCAACAGATGCCCATAAATTGGTAAAATATACCCGTACCGATGTAAAAGCATCTCAAGTGGCAGAGTTTATTATGCCAAAGAAACCTTTGAACATTCTAAAAAGTATCCTTAGCACCTCAGATGCTGAAGTAAAAATAGAATACAACGATTCGAATGCTACTTTCTCTTTCGACAACTACATTTTGTTATGTCGTTTAATCGATGGAAAATACCCAAATTACGAAGCGGTTATCCCAAAAGAGAATCCAAATAAATTGATGATGGATCGTTCTCAATTATTGAGTTCTGTACGTCGTGTCGCTATTTTCTCTAACAAAACAACACACCAGATTCGTTTGAAAGTTGCTGGAGCCGAATTAAACATTTCTGCAGAAGATATAGACTACTCCAACAAAGCCGAAGAAAGACTGACATGTGATTACCAAGGAGACGATATGCAGATAGGATTCAATTCCCGTTTCTTAACCGAAATGCTGAACAACCTGCAATCGGACATGATTATGCTCGAAATGTCATTACCAAACAGAGCCGGAATCCTGACTCCAATAGATGGACTGGAAGAAGGCGAAACCGTAACAATGCTTGTGATGCCAGTAATGCTAAACAGCTAATTACCTCAAAATACTAAACTAACCAAAACCATTTTTATATTTGAAAAGACCGAAATTCCTAACCAGAGTTTTGGTTTTTTTGTTTTCACCAAAATCAAAAAGGATTTGACTTATGAATTTAAGTCAAATCCTTTTCTTGTTTAATTACAAATCAAATCCAACATAAAACTGCCAAACCCGATTATATGCTTTACTACTATCGTACAAATCTCCCAAACCTAAATGATAACGTACTCCAAAACTTATATTAGAATTTGATTTAAATCCTACCCCAAAATTCATTCCCCAATCAAAACTATCCGGGTCATACTCTTGGGAACTACTGAAAAATCCATTATATTCTTCTTTATGCTTAATAGCTAACCCAATTTGGGGACCAACTTCTAAAAAGAAATTCCTTGAAGGATAAGCTTTAAGCATTACCGGAAAATTGATATAATCTAATTTTTGTTTAAATGTTCCACTGGCATCTTTTATCTCATATCCTTGTTGTGAATACAATAATTCAGGCTGAATAGAAAAGTTTTCACTGATAAAAGATTCACCGTAAACCCCAATATGAAATCCATGGCGCTGATCTGTTTCTCCATTCCCATCAAAACTTACTGAGGCCAAATTATATCCCCCTTTTATTCCTCCACTCATTTTATGATCATAATTTTGCGATTGGGATACTGTTATTCCCCCAAAAAATAGAGCTATTGCTAAGTAGGTTGCTTTTTTCATGCTTTTTTGTTTTCTGTTTTAATTTTCTAATTTCTATATTCTAAATTTTACTTTCCTCCATTTGCTCTGAGATCGGCGATACATTGGGCATCTAATTTTGGTACCGTTCCGCCTGAGACCATATTACCAATACTGCTTCCGGACTCTGAATCCCAATACATCAAACAGCTTTGCACATTGCAATGTTTTGAATGAGCAGTATCTTCATGATTAGTTTGCATTTTTGCTCCCAAATTAACCAACCCAAATAAGTGTCCAAATTCATGCTCAATGACTGTCGTTTCTAGTAAACTTCTACTTGGTTGAAACGGGCTGCTACTTAATCCCTGAATAGTTTTTTCAAAAATAACAAAAGAAGTATTTCTGTAAGCCGTTCCCAAAATATAGGAAGTGCTTGTATTACTGGACGAAGCTCCATCGACAAAAAAAGTCCAAACAGCAATTTGATTTGAAGAATTATATTCCGTTCTGTTGGCATCTTCTATCGCAACAATTTCCTGATTAGTAAACGTCGCTTTTCCTTGTGAGGCAATAGGTTTTTTTACAACATTTATTCCAAGAGGTTTATTCACCCGTTCACTCAAAAAAGCAACAAAATTATTGATTGCTGCAACTGACGGTTCATATCCCTGAACATAAGCCACTTCAATAACCATACTTTTGAAAGTATCATCGGCCAGTAAATCATGGGAAGAGGCCCCTAATGTTTTTTGATTATTGGCAACCGGATTCCCATCTACAGTCATTCCGCCTTCATCATCTTCTTTGGAACAAGAAATGACTAAGACAAAAAACAGTATCAAAGCAATAATTTTTCCTTTCATCTTTTCATTATTAATTAAAAACAGCAGTCTCCAAAATCAATAATAATTGCTAAAAAACTTCAAATCAATATTGGTTAAACGTATCTAAGAGATGTTGGATATAAATTACAACACTTACTATTTCTAATAAACTCAAATTAGATATTAAAATTGTGGCAGGAAATCTGGTTTTTGACAATAAAAATGCCAATAGAAAAACAAAACACCAATTTGTTTTCTATTTAAAATACTGAATTTTAATATTTTAAATACAGTTTTTAAAGAGTGATTTCTACCAATGATAAAAGTTTGAAATAAATTATTTTTTTAAATAACCCCCATCTTTTTCATCAAGAAAGTAGCGCTTTTGTTTTTACAAATGCCGTCACGAAGAGTATAATCAAAATGCAGTTCATTGCTGTTGATTTCGACTTCAAAGCATTTGTTGGTAAGAATATTTGGGAATTCATTTGTTGTCAAGCAAACTTCAATATCGTGTGTGGCAATGGCACCGATTGCTTTTTTGGCAATTACTTTCTTAACCACTTCAATGGTTCCATTTCGTTTATCATCGGAGTTGGTGCCACGCAGAATTTCGTCCAAAAGAACAAAGGCTGGATTTGCTTCCAGTTCATCCATGATTTGCTTCAAGCGTTTTATTTCAGCGAAGAAATAAGATTCACTGTCAGATAACGAATCCGAGAGTCGCATAGATACTAAAACTGGTAACGGATGTACACTTGCCTGGCTCGCGCAAACTGGAGAACCCATTCCTGAAAGCACCATATTAATTCCTAAACTACGCAAAAAAGTACTTTTGCCTGACATATTAGAACCTGTCAAAATCATAAAAGATTGCGGCTGAAACTGTACCTCATTCCCTACTCTAGTCGCTGGATTTAATAAAGGATGGCTTAGATTAGAAAAAGAAATTTCATAATCAGCATTCAATTCAGGGTACACAAAATCTGGGTTATTATATGCAAAATTTGCCAAACTATTGAGCATTTCAAACTCGCCAATAACTTCCAGCCATTCTTCTAAAACTTCAGCATGTTCTTTTTTCCAAGCAATCATCGACTTTAAAACGTGAAGATTAAAAAGAAATGTTCCGTTAAATAATAAAGCAGTCACAAAATTCCCAATAGTTTCCATATTAGAAAACAACTCTGCTAGTTTTTGAAGATGTGCACTGGCCTTTTGGTTTTTAAAGTTTAATTTTTGCTGCAAATCTTTCAACTTTTCCGATTTAAAATTTTCTTTTTCAATTTTTTGAACCAATAAGCTGTATTGACTGATTATTGTATTGATATTTTCGGATTGTGCAATTTCCATTTGAATCCGCTTTGTGAAATTACCCAAAACACCTAAATTAATTACAAACACAAAAGAGGAATATGTCAGGAAAACCATATTTGAAGTCACCAAATAAGCGATAAGACAACTTGCAAACAACGCTGGAAATAAATACGAAATTACCACCGATGCTTTAGATAAAGGCTTACTATTATAAACTCTCCACTGCAGCAGGGTTTTATAAAATGCTTCATTGTCCTGCCCCACTTTGGCGAAAGCTAAAAACTCCTGACGCCAATTTAACTTTTCTTTTAATTCCTGTACAGCTTTGTGATTTTTTAGTATTTCATCATTTGGCAAAAGTGTCAATAATTGCTTTGCTAAAGTCTTTTTACCAATAAAAGTGGCTGTTCTGTTTAAATTTTGAAACAAAGAATGGTCTCCAAAAATATCTAAATCGTAGGCATACGGATGATGAAAATCATTGAATTCGGCGCCATTTTCAAACGGGATTGATTTTCGTTCCAAATATGTAGCTTCATTTTCGTTAATAGCTATGAGAGCCGTTTTTATCTTTTTCTGAAAGGATAATTTAGAATGAATTCTCATCAAAACAACAAAACCAGCGAACAATACAATTGCCGTTATGACAAATACTGATTCGCTGGTTTTTATGTAATAAAATAGGCTCCCTAAAAGAAGCAAAACACTAATGAACCTTAGAAAGCTAATAGTATTGTATTTGGCATTGATTGCTTTTAACTCCTGAGAATAGCTTTGACTATTGCTTTTATATATTTCCATCTTTTGATTTAATGATATACAAATGTAGGGAATCAGAATTTCAATGGCAATGGCAATTTCAATAACAAAAATCAATTTTAATTTCAATGGCAATATCAATGGCAATTGAAAAATCTAAAATCTTTTTCCTGACTTCTACAATTTATTCTTCATGCATCGCTAATATTGGCACAATTGAAACATTAGACATTTTTTGGGTCAGGCTTGGGTTGAACAGCTCGGAGAAAAAATTTCTTTTGTGGGTTATCATTGCCAAAATATCGATGTTTTTATGAGATACAAAATCCAAAATAGTTTCTTTAACCAAATCAGTATTCATAACTATAAAATCAACGGCTTCGTTCCCAAACTCATTTTTCCATTGATTAATTGTTTCTTCCGAAACGTCTGATTTACTCGTTTTTACATACAGACACTTAACTTCTGCATGAGCTTTTTTGGCAATTTTAAGAACTTGACGCAAAGCAGATTTGTCTTTGTCTCTAAAACGAGTGGTAAAACCAATTGTTTTGATTTTAGCGAATTCGGATTCAACAGGTACGCTAAGCACTGGAACATCTACTGCTGTTACTACTGCACCTGTATTGGAACCAATAAAAAAGGATTCCCAGCCTGTGGCTCCTGAAGTTCCCATGATAACAAAATCGATTTTTTCTTCTTTTATGGCTCTTTTAATACTGTAAATCAAATCGCCTTCCATGATTTTATGATTTAGCTTAATGTTCTCCAAATGCTGTTTTTGAGCTAATTCACGAAGCTTTGGGATTTGGTCTTTAAACATATCATACTGTGCTAACTGCAAAGAATCTAAAATGTTATAATAGTTCTCTGGAATAAATTGATTGTCAATAATGGGCAATTCGAAAGTATGCAACAACACGAGTTCTCCATTGACAATCTTTGCAAATTCTAAAGCGTGAATAAAAGCATTATTGGCGACTTCAGAAAAATCGGTTGGAAATAAAATCTTTTTCATTGTATGTGAATTAAAAGTTTAATTAATACAGAATGTTCTGTTTGTATATTTTTACTTAACAGATAAAAATGGAATATTGATATTAACAGCTAGTTTTTTGGAAAGGCTTACTTGAAAAAGTTTTTCAAAAAATCCCTTGTGTTTTATATGAACTGCGATCATATTTATGCTGTTTCGCTGTATGAAATCTAAAATTGCCCCTTCGGTATCATCGCTTAAAACGGAATGAAAAGTAACATCGGAATTATTGAAAACATTTTTAAAATCGGCAGCAAAATCGTCATTATGCACCTTGTGAGGCGGTTTTATATTCAAGCAGTCGATGTGAGCATTTAATACTTTAGCTAAATTTTGTGTTTTTTGCAAGGCATCAATATCGTCAAAATGATACTTTGTTGTAAACAATATTCTATTGATAGGTTTGTATTCACAATTTTCTGGAATACCCAAAACGGTTATTTTGGATTCGTCCATTATTTTGGTTAGTGTAGTTCCCAAAAATATTTGTCTAAGATGGGTTGCTCCCTTGGTTCCCATAACAATAAAATCGATCTTCTCTTTTTTGGAAATCTGGAGAACTTCGGCTACCAGACTGCCTTGTATAAGAACGTTACTAATTTGAATATGCCCTAAATCATTGGCTTGGGCTATGTTTCGCAACAGAGGTACAGCATCTTTATAATTTTCGAATTCGCTCAATTCTTCATATTCATAAATTTCCTGTAAATAAATGGAAGCGTCTAAATATGCAGGTGAATCTGCTTCGTAAACATGCAGAGTTACAATCTCGGCATTTACCGCATCGGCTAGTTTTAATGCATAAATAAAAGCGTTTTTTGAAACATCTGAAAAATCAGTTGGAAACAGTATTTTTTTCATAATATTTATTTAGGCAACAATTAATAATAAATATAAAGTTACAAAAACTTAATAGAAAAAAAGCATGATAATTGTCATTTACAGCTTTTTAGCTGGTCCGGTTGTGAATGATGAATTGCGAACTGAACTGTAAACAGTCCTCAGCCAAAAAAATTGTTTACTTTTGCATAAATTTTAAGTTATGATTAAAAACGATTCTATAGTTGCTTTAGCGACTGCTTCGGGAGCAGGAGCTATCGCTGTAATTCGGGTTTCTGGAGAAGATGCCATTACTATTGCAAATTCCGTTTTTAAATCAATAAAAAACAAGGATTTAACCACACAAAAAACGCATACTCTGCATTTGGGACATATTGCAGATGGCGAAAAAACATTAGACCAGGTTTTGGTTTCCATTTTCAAAAACCCAAATTCTTATACAGGCGAAAATACAATCGAAATTTCCTGTCATGGTTCGACTTATATTCAACAGCAGATTATTCAATTATTACTTCGAAAAGGCTGTCGAATGGCCGATGCCGGAGAATTTACCTTAAGAGCATTTTTGAACGGCAAACTAGACCTTTCGCAAGCAGAAGCTGTAGCCGATTTGATTTCATCTGATAATGAAGCTTCGCACCAAATTGCGATGCAGCAAATGCGCGGCGGTTTCTCTAACGAGATTGCTAAACTCCGTGAGGAATTATTGAATTTTGCTTCCTTAATCGAATTGGAATTAGACTTCGCCGAAGAAGATGTAGAATTTGCCGACAGAACGCAATTTCATGAATTATTGAACCGAATTGAATTTGTCCTAAAGCGTTTAATCGATTCATTTGCTGTTGGGAATGTGATTAAAAATGGAATTCCAGTAGCTATTGTTGGTGAACCGAATGTGGGGAAATCGACTTTACTAAATGCTTTGTTAAACGAAGAACGCGCCATTGTTTCGGAAATTGCAGGAACTACCCGCGATACGATTGAAGATGAATTAGTAATTGGCGGAATTGGCTTTAGATTCATTGATACAGCGGGAATCCGCGAAACAGCTGATGTGGTTGAAAGTATTGGAATTAAAAAGACCTTTGAAAAAATTGAGCAGGCTCAGGTGGTTTTATATTTAGTTGATGGCTGTAAGCTGACAGTTGATGGAAAACTGGATAACTTACTTGTTGAAGTTAACAAAACACAAAATCAATACCCGCAAAAACCTATTTTGGTAATCATTAATAAAAAAGACTTACTTTCTAAAGAAGTGATAGATGCAATAAATGCAAAACTAGCAACCAACAACCAACAACCAACAACCATTTATATTTCAGCCAAAGAAAAGGTCGGAGTAGATGAACTTAAAAACAAACTCCTTTCTTTCGTAAACACTGGCGCTTTACGTAATAACGAAACAATAGTTACCAATACCAGACATTACGACTCATTGCTCAAAGCACTGGACGAAATCCAAAAAGTTAAATTTGGTCTTGAAACAAATTTATCCAGTGATCTTATGGCTCTTGATATTAAAGAAGCTTTGTATCAGTTTGGGATGATTACGGGGCAGGTTACAAATGATGAGCTGTTAGGAAATATTTTTGCTAATTTCTGCATTGGAAAGTAGCAGGACAAAACATCACAAAATAACAGCAAAAAAAATGAGTTGTAATATTGACAAACAATATTTTAACTCATTTTTTATTTCCTTTTTCTTTTGAATATTAGTAGATGTTTTGATTAAATTTGTATCTTGTTTGCGCTTCAAAAAACGAGGTCTAAAAAATGTTTTTTTTGGCCATCTTATGGCACATAGAGAACTGAAGGTCTCAGGCTTTCATGCATCGGAAAAATAGTTTAGCTTCTTCTAAGATCACTTCCATATCCTCTTCTTTTAACATTTTCTGAGCTTTTTCAGGAGCAACTGATTACACTAGTGTTTAAACTGCTTATTGAACTAGTATTGCTGTGATATGGATGAGTGGCAGACTTTTAAAGTCTTAGATTCCTATCCGATTATACAGCGCAAAACATGCTCCAACTGAAGGCCTGAATACGAACAAAATTCCTCTATCGAAATTAACTGATGCGGTTCTTTGTTCAAGCTGTCTTTAATTTTAATTAAATACAACCGTGCCTGTCTGTATGTTTTACCGGTAATACGCTGTACATCTTTTGGATAAATACATACCCTGACATTTGATGCAATCACACTACTACTTTTAATACATTATCCATACTTAGGATAGGGCTTTGAGCGCCTTTCTCCCGAAGTGAACAAATTTAAGAAAATTACTTCGTTTTTAAGTGACTTAAATAGGTTATTATAGGCTTTTTACTACCATTTTTGACCATCGCCTTTTGAAATTTGATTTAAATGATGAAATTGCAATGCAATCTGTCAAAAACATTAAACGAATTTTTCCTTTTTCTTGACCAAGTAAGCAAACATAAATTAGAGAATTGTTTATATTAGAAAAAAAGAGTATATCTTCTAATTTAAATTTTGAAAAAAGTTCTAGTTACCTTTTACTTTTATTACAGTTCTAATTTTTTCGGCTAATTCAAAATTCAATTTCCTATTTAATTTTCTATTTCTAAAATTAAAAATTCTTCTTTTCAGGTCATAAACACCTGGAAAAGATGCAATGATTCGATCTTTTAAGGATTTACAAGCTAATAAGTGAATATGGCAATGAAATATAGATTGTCCAGCTTCTTTATTTACTGCTGTCCAAATTCTTATTCCATTACACGAATATGCTTTTTGCATTGACATACCTATTAATTTTAAAGTTTTAATAAGTTCATTTCCATTGCTTTCTTCTAATTCTAAAATATTCTGTTTATGTTTTTTAGGAATTATCAGACAAATTGCTCCTGCACTTGTTCTCCTGTATTGGTCAGTTATAACTATGAATTCATTACTTTCAAATATTATTTCTTCATTTTCTCTTTGACTTGAAATTATTTGACAAAATCTACATGTATTCATATTCAATTCATCTTTTTTTAGTTATTAAGTAACGTCAGTTTGTCAAATAACCTTCAAATGAACTTTATATTTGTTTAAATATATATGATTTAAACTATAATTAAAATCTTTATACAGAAAAAGCCTATTAGTTCAAGTTTGTTTAAAAACATATTTTTATGGCTTTTAAAACTGCGTTTTTTCTAATTACCAAATTTGAAGTAAAAATCAATTATTCAAAATGACTTTTAGCGGTAGTACTTCATTCTTTGGTTGAGTATTTTTTGGTTTATACGTTTTTTGACGAGTTTTTTTCTGTATACTACTTCAATATTAGGGTTTATTTCTGTTAGACTATTAATAAAACCTTTTTTGTCCTTTGCGGAAACTAATACTGTATCATATTTATTATACATAATTTCTAATTGGTCTATAGAAGCTGCTGGAGAACTTAGAGGATTATACGTTTCTGAAATTTTTCGAATCGTTTTTATGTCAATATTGGATCCACGACCTATTTTCAGACTTTCATTCTCTATTATGTATTTTATGTTAAAAAACAAAAAACATAGAAATATAATTACCATTAAAATAACAATAGTAGTAATCCGCTTTTTATCGATAATAGATTTATAAATCCCCAACCAAATAAAATTGTAAGAGGAATAACTAATTCAATACCAATTTTTGATTTGTAAGTTTTCATTTTTTATTTAAGCATATTATAAAATGTTTTATCTTTTATGACAAAGAGCAAAATATTTTTATTAACAATAAAATTACTCCATTCAAATTTAGCACATTTGCTTCAATATCGCAAAACCCTCGCTGTTAGTACCCATTTTTCTATCCAAAAACTTTTATCCCCTTTCCTCTGGTTATCAAACTAAATAAACTTTCTTGTATAAGTTGGCTCCAAGCATTTGAACAGTCACCGAAACATTCAACTTCAGGAACTAAACCCAAATGAGTGAAACGGATTTGTGTTTTGTTATTTATTTCAGATATTTCAAAAATAATTTTTGTTCCTGTCCATTCGCTTTTAGTTTTAATGAAATTCAGTTTACTGTCAGTAACAAGCCATACTACTTTTTCGTTTGGGACAATTTCAACTACTTTTTGTTTTGAAAAATGAATATCTTCCATACGATAGGTAAACTCATCATTGAGTTTGTCTGTGCTGCCTTCAATTTCCCCTTGCCACCAACCACGAACATTATTGATGGCGTTGAAAACTTCTTTTACCGGATTGTCAACTAAAAGGGTTGTACTATAATTTGATGCTGTCATTTTTTTATTATTTAAGTAATTGCAATTGCCCCAAATGGTATTGTAAATGTGATGTTCTTGTTATGATAATGTTTAATTTATTGCGATGGGGCTCTTTAGCAAAGTCTTCGGTTGAAACAGCAGTATGTTTTTCAAACCACCCTTCTGGTTTCAGATTGTCGAATTTTTGTTTTAATACCTCACATTGGTTAGACCAAAAAGTTCTTAATTCACTTGCCGATTGAATTAGAGTTGTTGTTTTGTCAGGCGATTTTAGAAACGGTTCATTCAATTCTGGATACAGTTTTTCACCCATATCTAATAGTATCAGCATATCATCGTGCACCGCAATAAGATGTCCCAATAGATAAATTCCTCTGTTCTTGCCCGGTGCAATTTCTTTTTGCAAGGTTTCGTCAGTCAAAGAATTAAGTAATGTATCGCAACTTGCTATAGATGCATTCCATCTGTCGAATATCATTTTAATGATTGTTTCTGTTGTTTTCATTTTTTTGATTTTTAATTAGTGTAAATTTATTATCATTATTTTTTGTTTACTAGTGTATTAAGTGTTTTTTGAATCATATAAATAAATCTGAACCTCTTCATTATTTGGTGCAAAAATATTTCTGTCAACAGCACATTTTTGTCCTATTTCTGATTGAAAAGCGTTCATCATTGCTTCAAGTGAATCAAAATATAGGTTGGCAATGCGATACGTTTCTTCATGCCCAGTAAGTGAAACAATTGGGCCGTCATTTATTTCATACTTTATTAAACCGGGTAATTGTTTTGCTAATGGAATGTGTATCTCAAAATAATGTCGTTCAAAAAATTCTTTATCTTTTGGTGTTTTGTAAATCACAGTCATTTTTGCCATTTGATTTATTATTTTGAATTGTTGTGAATATCTTTTTTAGATTTTACATTACAAATATATCGTCATAAACTTACTTCTACAGGGTGTAAAACAGACATTCTAATAGGTTGATTTAGACAATATTGTTTTGTATTTTTATGAAAATTTTAAGCTATGAAACATCTTACTATAATTGTTCCAAATGGAGAAGGAAACAACCTAAGTAGCATTATTGGTACTTACAAAATATTTATGAGAGCCAGCGCTTATTGGAAGCAAAAGGGAAATGAACAGATCTTCAATATTCAGTTGGTTGGAGTTTCAAAAACAGTGGAGTTTTATGACGGTTTGTTTGCTGTGAAGCCACATATCAATATTTCTGATGTTCCGAAAACAAATCTCATCATCATTCCGTCATTAAATCATAATTATCAAAAAACAGTTCAGGCAAATAAGTTACTGATAGATTGGATCGATATGCAATATAAAAATGGTGCAGAAATAGCCAGTATTTGTACAGGTGCATTTTTGCTTGCTTCAACAGGTTTGTTAGATGGAAAAAGTTGTTCTACACACTGGTCGGCTGCGGATAATTTTAGAACAATGTTTCCGAAAGTAAATTTAAAAACAGATAAATTAATTACTGATGAGAACGGAATTTATACCAACGGAGGTGCTTATTCATTTCTTAATCTGATGATTTATTTGGTAGAAAAATATTTTGACAGACAGACTTCCATTTTTTGTGCCAAAGTTTTTCAGATAGAAATCGATAGGAATACACAGTCTGAATTTGCAATTTTCACAGGACAAAAAAAACACGATGATGAAATAGTGCAACAAGCACAAGCATACATAGAAATGAATGTAGAAGAAAAAATATCCGTTGAAGAGTTATCCTCAAAGTTTAATGTTGGCAGAAGAAATTTTGATAGAAGATTTATAAAAGCTACTGGAAATACTCCAATCGAATATTCCCAAAGGGTTAAAATAGAAACTGCAAAAAAAGCATTTGAAACAAACCGCAAAACAATTAATGAAGTAATGTATGAAGTTGGTTATGCCGATGTAAAAGCATTTCGAGAAGTGTTTAGGAAAATTACTGGAATGTCTCCGTTGGAATATAAAAGAAAATATTATAAAGATGCAGTTTTTATTGTATAAAATTCATTAAGCGTGGTTGTTCTAGGATTTCTGCTAACGTCAGTTTGTCAAAAAACCTTGTTTAATCTTTTCTTATTTGGACTTCTATCAGACAGTCTGACATTCCCACACTTCAAGCGGTTTGCGGACTTTGAAGCAGAGTGTTTTCAGCTAAACGAAATTACGATTAAAAACGCTAATTTCACTTATCCTGTCTAAATTTCATTTTCTGCTTTATCTTTTGAGTTTTGAATAAAATGATTCAACTCTTGCGTAAACTCTTCAAGATCAATTGCGGATTCTTTCATATAATCGACTATTTTTTTTAATTCCGTTGGGTTATTTATTGACTCATCAAGAGCATCCGATAGGCCTATAATATTTGCAATGGGCAGTCTTACTTTATGAGAAATCATAAAAATCATTTCTTTGAGCTGGGTTATATGATTGATGCAATGGGTTGTCAGAGAGAAATTGCAAAGAAAATTAGAGAGCAAGAAGCGGATTATATTTTACAAGTTAAAAACAATCAAAAAACACTATTAGAAAACATTGAGGATTCATTTGCTGTTAAAAAAGCAGTAGAAATAGACACAACTGAAGATTGTGGACATGGTCGAGTTGAAGTTCGTAAGTGTATCGTTATTAGCGATTTAGAATTCATAGATAATGCTCATAAATGGAAAGATTTGAGAATCATCGTGAAAATTGAGTCAAAAATCTACTTCAAAAAAACAGAAAAAGAAACCACAAGTAC
Organism: Flavobacterium sp. 1; assembly: GCF_002797935.1. NCBI lineage: Bacteria > Pseudomonadati > Bacteroidota > Flavobacteriia > Flavobacteriales > Flavobacteriaceae > Flavobacterium > Flavobacterium sp. 1. The sequence goes on along the minus strand of NZ_PGER01000001.1, from coordinate 1,254,875 downwards.
AAGGTATTACATTAGTTCATTGCCCGCTGATGCTGGACTTCTAAACGAATCCATACGATCACATTGGACAATTGAAAATAATTTACATTGGAATTTAGATGTCATTTTCAGAGAAGACAATCAAGCCAAACGAAACCAAACAGCTATCGAAAATGCCAATCTAATTGCAAAATTAGCAAACACGATGTTGGATCAAGAAAAAACCTTTCCAAAATCAAAAAACAGAAAACGTCTCAAAGCCTTTACTGACAGCACTTACAGAGAATTAATATTGAAAGTTTAAAAGCGAATGCCCTGGTCGTGATCAGAATGATTGTGTTCCATTATTTTTTTTAATTAAATTGTTAATAATTGGCATTGGTTATTTATTGACAAACTATTTACTTATTTGTTCCTACGACCGAAGTTATATTTTCAATTTATTTTACAACTTACAGCATACCAAATTTATAGACCATAAATTACATCCCTTACTTGATAGTGTAAATTTAGAAATAAGCAATCAGAAAAAATATTTCATCCTATTTCAATAGGGATGAAAAAGCAAAAAAAGCAACCCTTTACAGATTGCTTTTGTAATAAACATGGTCGTGTTTTATAGCAATCAAGCCATGCGCAGCTACTTGTTTTTTACCCGAAATCAGGCATTCATAGTGTCAATTTTACTTGCTTCGTTATGCTTTTATACCAAATTCGGCACAATCACATGATTCATTGCTTTTACAAATTGGTAATTATTTTTTGCATCCCAATTGATATCCCAAGTCATAACTCCACCAAACTGGGGGTCATTAGAAATTGCTTTGTACTGATCTGCCATTAACGAATAAATATTAGGTCCTGCATTAGGTCCATTAAATACGCTGTAACTACCCGCGGCATCTTTAGTGGCAGGTTCACCTATGACAATTTTTGTTTGAGCAGGAATGCTTTTCTTCAAGTTGTTGAAGGCGGCAGAAATAAAAGGGACATTCATTTCTGAATAGCCATTAATGGATGGCCATCCATTGTTGTACGCTTGGATAAAGAGGTAATTAAAACGATTATTTTGAATCGCTTTGTCGTAAATGCGATAGTTTCCTGTGGAGACAAGGAACAGATCAGATGCATGATCAGCTTGGTTGAGTTGAGGAGCTGCCGTAATAATTAATGAAGGGTCTCTTTTTTGAATACCGGCACATAATTGATCTAAGTAATTTCCATCGGTGTTTATTTCTAAATCGAAATCAACTCCTGTAAACCCATACTCTTGGAGATACGCTACCAATGCCTGTGCAACATCGTCTGCCGACCCTTTTGGATTATACGTATTGCTTTCGCCTCCAACAGAGAAAAGTATGTGTTTCGCTCCATTTGCTTTGGCATTTTTGATATCCTCTTTTAATTTTTGGGGAGTTGGAGAGGGATTAAAATTTCCATCCGAAATCCCGATTGTCGTCCCATTAATGGTTCCAAAAGCCATTACAATAGTGTTATAACCACTTTTTGCGGCTTGTGTAAAAGTAATCTGATTAGGCGACCAACTTTCAAGGTAACCTACTACGAGTGAATTATCCATAAGTAATTTATTTGTTCTCCTAAAAAAAATAAGGCTTTTAGGAATCTGCCCCGTTTATTTAAGTGGGTTCTGCTCCACTGCATAAAATTTAGAAAACTAGCAACGATATATCCCAATCCATAAATTCGTACTTAATTTTACTTTTCAGAATATCTTATTCCAAGTACGCTTGGTGTTGTAATAATTCGTTAATCAACAACTTATTTTTTCTTTCTTCGGCCGAAGTCAGATTTTCAAACTCTTTTTGCATATTACAGAATAGCGTATTGATTGTCCATGTATTGCATCCTTTATTTGACACGATAAATCTAGAAAAAGAAAAAAAATCAGGAAAAATATTTCATCCTATTTCAATGGGTGGGAATGACAGGAAAAAGCAACCTTTTTACGGGTTGCTTTTTTTATTCTATTTACAGGTACAAGTTAGAAGCTACAAGTGCTTGAACTTGCTAAAAAAATTAATACACGAATTGGTATCCCGCAATTTGACGTGCCCAACTATAAACATTTAAGCAAACCGAGTATGTTTTCCCCCTCTTAAATGTACCTTCTGGGTAGTTTTCCAAAAGCGCGGTGCCATGGTTAGGAGAAACTTTTGAAAGCGTAAAAATCTTATTTGCTATTGCTTTGTCGCTAGATAATAATTTATCACCTTCGACTGCATATATCATCACGACGTTTCCATCTTGTAATATTTCTTTCGGAAGATGATATCTACTCTGTATATGGGTATCAGAGTTGTTAAATGCATTACATGTTGATGGTTGATAATTCATCGGAGTAGCTTGAATGATATCCACTGTTGCCGCAATAGATTTTACTCCCTTATCGATATGGTCGGGTCCATACTCTAGTACATATGATTTAGTTTCAAAATTCAACTCATCACTTTGTATAGACAATCCGGTTACCGGAGTATTCATCCCTGGGATACTAATCATCTTTATCAGTTTACCCGTGGTGATTTCCTTAATATACGCAATACCACCTTGATTAGTGCCTGAATCTGGTCTTTCAATACTAAAAATAACACGATCAAGCATAGGCATAACATTACCTATGCTAGTTCTCTGTACCAACGTCGGATTTGATATGAAGCTACTTAACACTTCACTTTTTACATAATCTTTGATTTCCATAATATTTATTTTTAAAATTTAATACTCCCTGCAATTTTCCTGTGCAGATCAAGTCGTTTATTTAAGTGGTTTCTGGCTCCACTATTTTATTATTTTATGCCAATAAACGCATTCATTCCAAATCCATAAATCTATTCTTATTTTTACTTTTTGGAATACGCTTATTTCAGATACTCTTGGTGTTGATTCCATTTATTTATTGACAATTTATCATTCCTACTTTGGCCAAAGTCAGACTATCAAATCCATTTTATAATTTACAGAATATCGGATTGATACGCTACATCTTACACCCTTTAGTTTGACATTATAAATGTAGAGAGAAGAAATCGATAAAAATATATCACGGTATTTCACGCAGTTGAAATCAAGTGATAAGACCTTATACCATGAGATATTGGTCTATTTTAAAAAGCAAAAAGCACCTCCTTAAAAAAGAGATGCTTTTTGTGATTAAAAATTAAAGATTGTTTTTCTAATAGGCTTTACAAAAACTCTTGGGCCTCCAAATTGGAACTTTTTAAACTTCTGTCAATTAAATCGAATTCAAGGAGAAACTCGCCACTTTTGCTCTTTCATAGAATCGCAAAAAAAGTAGTTGCTACAAAATTCGCTTCAATTAAATCAAAGGGATTGATTGTTCACTATTAAAGTAATTATTCGGATCCCATCTGCGCTTCACTGCTTTCAAACGATCAAGATTTTCAAGGAAATACAATTCCATAGCTCCTTGTTTGCCTACAAGTTCATTTAAATCGGCGTCGGGATAATTGTAATAGCAGCCGTCTACATTATTTGTGGGGTCTAATTTTGGGTTAGGAGTACCTCCTGTCTTTTTGTACACGGCACCATAGAACTCGCGAATCCAACTTAAATATTTTGGATCATCTTTTTCAGATGTCCAATAGGTTTGAAACTGAAGTTTGAATATTGAATCCCGCTGTGCAATGGCTGTGGCATTTGAATCTACATTATTTATTTTTCCGCTATAGGAATCAACTTGCAACAAACTTTGCGTCATGTCTGTTTTGGTGAGTCCTTCTGGTACTTTTTGCAGTTGCTTAAAAATCACTTTGGCATCCCGCTTACTAAACTTCTTACGCATATAGGCCGACTTGTATTTTCCTCGTTGGTTCACTCCGGAGCCATTCAAGGTTTGAGTTGCTTCATAATAAGTATATAAAATTGTATTTGTAGACATCTCGGAAGGGAAGTACGCTCCATGTCCAAAAATGGGTCTTCTAGCAATTTGGTGCTCACAAATTTCAGTTAACTCTTTGGACTGCTTTTCAATGAGGGCTTTATTTCTTTTTAATGCTTCATCGCTATTCTCCGTTGCCGTTTGAATCACCAGATGAATCTCCCCATTTGCTTTATGGTTGAGTTTAAATAAACCAAATTGATTCCAGTTGTCTTTTTTTAATGAAAATCCCTCGTACCATTCGAGGAGTTTGTAAAGTGTTTTCGCGGATAAATGTTTCCACTGAAAAGCGTAAGTGGTCAGAAAAGCACATTCAGGCGAGTCTGGAAGATTTTTAAAATAGTATTTCGTGATCACGCCAAAATTACCGCCACCACCACCACAATGCGCCCAAAACAAATCTTGTTCATCACCTATGGACTCTTTTGAAACATATATTGTACGTGCCGGTTGATCATTCTTGTCTTTTACCACCAATTCAACCCCTGTTAACCAATCAACCGTAAGTCCATTCAGACGTGATAAAAGTCCATATCCGCCTCCGCAAATATGACCTCCCAATCCTACTGAATAGCAAGATCCAGCGGGTAAAACTTTACCAAAATCTCGGAATAAACTTTTAAATGCTTCCCAATTGTTTCCTCCTGCACCTAAGTAATATCCGCGATCTTCATCATACCCTGCGTCGTCTAGGGAGGTTACATCCAAAATAGCTTTGGTGACTTCGTTGAAAACAAAATTTTCATAACAATGCCCTCCGCATTTTACTTTCACATCCTTATCAAAACGACTTATTGCTTCCTCTAATGCAGCAGCAGTGCCATCCGCATTTTCGCACAGGTAAACCACATTGCAATTATTAGCATACCAACGTTGATTAAAACCTTGCTTAAAACTTGGGAAACGAGAATCATTTTCTTCTACTGATACTTTTTTCATATTTGTTTTATTTTTTTAATGGTTTTATGTAATTTGCATATTATCATTGATGTTTACGACCAATTTTGAGCCATGCTCATTTCTTACTGATTTTTATTAATTTCTATTATTGTTGCTTAAAAAGCTTGTTACCTTTTTCAAGGCTTAGAATATTGGCTGTAATAAATTGCATTTCCTATATTGGCATTCCAATAAGCAATATAAATATCCTTTTTCAAAGGCGTTTTATAAACAACTTCCACCTCAACAGCATGCTTGAAACTATTATTTAGTGTCAACACATTGGTGGCATAACTCCAGCTATAAGCTCCATAATTTTGCATCACTTTATCGACTTTTACACTATCTATTGATAATACAACATTGCATGGTAATGTTACCACAGGCCTATTAGGAGAAAATACCTGAGTAAACCTCCTTTGTTCTATTTTATTCGATTTCACTTTAGTGTATTTACGTGCATACCCCAAGAATATTTCCTGATTAACTCCATGTGCCTTGGAACGATATATTTGTTTGAATCTTGATCCATTGGCATCCCCAGGCTTTCCTTCGAATATAAAAAATGGTGCTCCATCATTCAAATTCCCTTCTTCCATTTTGAAGAATCCCAATACTAGATCTGCATAACCATCATTATTGAGATCTCCCATAGAAGAAAACGACGGTTTGTTTACATTCATATCAGTTACATCAGTTTTCCAATAGATCTTTTTTTCTTGGCATCCAATCACATAAAAATCCTCCCCAAAACAATTACTTGAATTTAACATTCTATGACTATTCACTAATTTAAAAGCCTCTTCATCCTCTTTAACTCCTTGTATCCCTACTAAAAAAATAACATCCTTTTTATTAGGAACACTATTCTCTCCTTCTCTTAACAGACCAATATTTAATGTTACCGCTGCTAAAGAGCTGCCAAACCCAAAAGACCACCCCACATTGGTGTCAATCCCAATTTCATTATTACTATCTAATTTTCCATAAAACACACTTATTGCCTCATTGGTTTTAATTCTTTTTTCTCCCGGATGACCAGGAGAATGACCAATTGTGAGATCTAATAATCCATCAAGATTAAGATCAGCAAATTTTATTGACATCGCATTAAAGGAGTAATCGGTCTCCCAGATTTTTTTGCTTTTTAGTATTCCATTTTCATTTAGACAAATTACAGATTTCGCAGGGACAAACACACCATTTTCATTAAGTTGTCCAATGTTTGCAACAGCTAAGTCTAAATCTCCATCAGCATCAAAGTCCCCTAAATCAATATCGAACGGAAATGTACCTAGTTCGATTTCATAGGTAGCTGTACTCGGAATAATCCCCCTATTATTCATATATACTTTTACGCTGCCGGATTTATAAAGATCTGATCCATTTAAATCACTTTGGGAAGTAAAAGATTCTGGATTAAACTGCGCCCTTTTAAACACAGAAATCATAACTATATCTTGCCAACCATCTTTATTCAAATCTCCAATTTTAATTCTAGTATTAAAACCTTTATCATCTGCATAATTTGGTAAATAATAAGGCTCTCCGGTTTCTTTACCCCAATTGTTATAAATAGTTAATGGTTGCGGACACATATCATTTCCATTAGCATTAACAACATCCATATAACCATTATTATCCAGATCTACACAGAACAGGCCTGTAGCATACATTCCATTTTGTTTAAAAACAAATGACGGTAAAGAATCATATAATTCCGGGGTAACTTCTTCTACGAGTTGACCAGAGCGACCAATGATTTCTGATTTATTGTTTTGATTTTGACAAGAAAATAGAAAAAAAGAAAACAATATAAAGAGAGTGCAACATCGGCAGATGTAAATCCACTGGTATACAGCTGAGTTTCTCCAAGCAAATTATAGATCCTTATTTTTGATTCCACTTTTTCATTTTCATTTTGAATGGATTCAACATAATTCAGAGCCTTAGACAAATAGAAGACTGTATCCAAATACGCACCCGTTTTTTGACGACTTACTAATGCTGAATCGAACCAATATTTCTGAGATTTTTCAAAATCCGTAGCTTGTTCGTAATGAAATGCTATAATTTGTAAAGAGATGTCTTTTTGTATATTACAATTTTTCTCTAAAGTTTCGGCTATATTTTTATGAACCACTTTTCGATTGGTACTTACCATTCCATCATAAGTAGCATCACGAATTAAAGCGTGACGAAAAATGTAATTTTCCCCTTTAACTCTTCGCTGACGATAGACTAAATCCGAATTCAGTAACAAATTTAAATCACTTTGCACTGTTGCTTCGTCTTTTGCTGAAGCCTTAATAAGTAACTCATAACTAAATTCTCTTCCAATAACAGCTGCTAATTGTGCTGTTTCTTTCGCTAAGCTCAATCGATCTAATCTTGCATTCAATAAATCTTGAAGAGTCGAAGGTATTAACTTGGTATCAATATCTTCCACCAAATCATATCCCCCATTGTCCAACACAACGTAATTTTGGTCAACCAACATACGGGTCAATTCTTCTACATAAAGAGGAATGCCGTCTGCTCTTTCGAAAATGTATAGCAACGCTTTTTCACTAACAGATTTTCCGTCCAGACTTCCTTCTACTAAAAGCTTAACAGAATCTTCCGAAAGAATTTCAATATTTATCTGAGAAAGGCAATCCAAGTTCCAAGGGTTCACAAATTCAGGTCTTGCTGTCATTAATAATAAATAATGACCTTCATTTGTGTCTGATAAAATATATTCAATGAAGTCTGCACTAGTTTGATCCAACCAATGCAAATCTTCGACTACTAAGAGGAAGGATTTTTCATTATCCAAAAAGAGTAAACATTGCTTTAAAGTTTGAAATAAAAGTTGTTTTTGTTTTTCAGGTGATGCTTGACTTACAGCACATTCTTTAGGTATCGGAATTGACAACCATGAACACAAAAGAGCCAAGGTTTTATCTACCGAACATCCTGTTTTCTCTAATACTACTTTCAAGCGAGAAATCGCTATGTCTTTATCCTCAATTCCTGAGATTCCACAATGATTTCGAAGCATATGTAGGAAAGGATATAACGCATTATTCTGATGTTCTGGGAAACAACGACATTCACTGACCCTTCCATCAACAGAACGTATTTCCTTTTTTACTTCATAAACCAATTTTGACTTCCCTATTCCTGCCTGTCCACTTATAAGTACAGAACTATAGCTTTCCATACTATTCAGCCATAATTGGAGTATCGTTTTTTTTTCGGCATCCCTACCAATCATTTCCTTATCAGCACTCCATGGTCGCAAAGAAGATAAAGCTTCTGTTTGCCGCTCTCCAACTAACTGATACGTTTCTATCGTTTCACAGCCATTCGAAAACCGAATTTCATCAACGCTCTCAAACTCCAAATAGGGTTCCAATAATTTTTTGGCAGGCGCACTAACCAGTACAGATCCCGAAGCAGCCATGTACACCAAATCAAAGGCCATATTGGGTACACTTCCCTCTGGTAAATTATTCCGTTGGACTAAAACTGTTCCTGTGTGCAAGCCCACTCGAATATCTATGCTAATACCCTGCTGCTCCATCAATAGAGCATTCCTTTTTTTTACTGCCGTAGCTATTTCTAATGCCGTTCTTCCAGCCCTTCTTGCATCAGTGTCACTTGATTCAGGATAACCAAAATAAACTGCCAAATTATTCATAAAGGTTTCCGAAACATATCCACCATATCGAATCGCAATATCTTTGCACAAGTTCAACTGATCCTTTTGAATAGTATCCAAAGTCTCCAAATCCAAATGCATTCCTCGAGAAACTATTAAATTGAGCTTGAGACAAAGTATTGTCATTTGTTTTCGAGCTGCAGTCACACCACTCCAAACTATCTCATCGGCAACAGTAAAATCCTGATAATCGGCAATAACATTCTTTTGCCTATCAATGTCCCCTATCAAGGTATTGAAATTAATTTGGTCAAACTCTTCCAAAACAGTTTGCGCGTTTTCTGCCCTATTCCTAGGGTTTTTCTCCAAAACCCTTCTTAGTAAACTCGCCAAGGGATGACCAACAATCGAAGGAGGTAACGGTACACTCGAAGCCATTAACTGTTTCTGGAACACTTCGGCAATAGAGGCTCCACCCATCACCGGTTTACCGGTTAAACACTCAATAACGATAAGTCCCCACGAATACAAATCTGATTTTACAGTAGACGGTTCTCCCCTCAATTGCTCAGGCGCACTATATGTAGGAGTCCCTAATACGTCTTGTTCAACAGTTAAATCCTGATAATCTATAGAACGGAAATCTTGGAAAAAAGCTCCAATACCAAAATCTAAAATCTTTACATGATTTTTAGAACCCCATTTTGAAACCATAATATTATGAGGCTTCAAATCCCTGTGAACGATTCCTTTATTATGGGCGCAAACCAAACCATCAAGCACTTGTCCCATTATGTTTGCCATATCGGAAGCCGAAAGATACTTGTTACGTAGAATATACGAATTTAAGGTTTCTCCATGTACATATTCAAATACAGCATAAGGTTCTCCACTATCTGAGCATCCTTTGTCAAGAAGCTGTACAATGTTGGGGTGATATATTTCAGAACACAATTGGGTTTCTCGCTCAAAACGAGCCAATTGTTGCTTTTTCTTATGTTCTGTTATACCTCCGTGAATCTTTAATGTTTTTATTGCAACAAATTTACCTGTACTAATTTGTTCCGCCTTAAAAACCAATCCGCAACCACCCTCTCCGATTTTTTCAATATATCTGAAGTTATCAATTACTTCTAGTTTAATCACAGCCAAAGATGTGTTTTCCATTTATCAACAAAATTTATTATAAAATAATACATTATGAGCATTCTAATTCGTTTTCAATTTTAAAATTGGGCATTCCAAAACGTAATTTTCCTTTTTTCCTTTCTATAATATCCGAAAACAAATAACCATAAGGTGTTAATTTCATCAAGTTCTTGCGTAAACGACAGATTAAGGTATTGATATAATAATCATCTACATCCATTAGTAATTCTTTACTCAAAGCTTTTCTTAAATTTTCTAATTGAACCCACCCACATATTGATTCAATCAGGCCGCTATCTAAATCCTGTTGTTTTGCCTGAACCAAATGAAGCAACAAATGGTTATAAACACGAACTCCCAAATCTAGTATCAAATCATTTATTTTTATTCTTGAGGAAATGGTTTCTTGATCCATGCTTAAAAAAAAATGGAAATAAGCATTTTCAGTAATATCAATATTCATATTGGTATCAGCTAAACATTCATTCTCTATAAACTCATATTCTTTTCCATCTAAGCAATATAGTTTTCCATGAACAAGAATAGTCTCAGTTTCTCCATCATCGATCAACCAGTTTCTATGTTTGTTATGAAATAAAGTCCATTTCGGGTTATCTTTATCCGGAAGCATTAATCCTTTTCCTAAATCAATGAATTTATGATTACATTGAATATCTTTTAAATAACTATTGGGTCTATCCAAATTAATAATTTTCCATATTCCCGTTTCATTATTTGCAAACTGTATAAAATCATTTATTTCTAATTTTTTTGTTGAATGATGTAAATGGGAGTTATTTACTTTTGTGCCATTACTGCTAAAATCCGTCAATTGCCAATGATTATTCTCCCAATAGATGATAGCATGTTTGCGGGAAACAGTGTTTTCTTCGAAACAACTTATATTATTTTTGTCTCTTCCTATTGTATGTTGGCTATGAAGAATTAATTCTTCTCCATTTAACTCATTTCTAACTATTGCCATTTTTAAAAGTAATTAGTTTAGTATTGGTTTATAAAAATTATTAAATAATCCGAATTCATATCTAATAATCATTGCAGGATTCGAGTAACAATTGCAACTTTTACCAGCAAAAACACTAACAAAAAAAGAAAATCAAAAAAGCCTCCCTATTTCGTTTTTATACTCTAAAATATCAAATAACGCGATCAAGGATAGAAAAAAAAGTTCCCGATTTAATTAAAAACAGAAATGTCTTTTAATTAATTTGTTTTAAAATCTAGACACTTTAATATTTAAGGTATATCCAAAACACTTCTAAACATCCAATTATTCGGACTAATACCTTAAAATTATAAAAAATTACTTAATAATTTATGAAAATTATAAAAATATTCAAGAAATACTTAAAAACAATCCCGCAATAACGATAAGAAAGATTTAAAAACACCTCTTAAAGGAAGTTCTCCGTCTAAAATAGTTCTTGCTTTTTTCCATTCATTTATTTTAGTTTGAACTAACTGGATATACTGACTTAGTGTGGAGATATAGTTAAGAATAAAATGATATCCAAATTGCATAAATCATTTTAATATCGACATGATTTTTTTATAAATGCTTATGTTTTTAGGGTTACAAAAAATAATTAAAAGCTCTTAAGTCTTATACACAAATAGAATCCATATTGATCGTTGTCCACTTCAGGTATAAGAGTAACATTCTTTGTTTTTTCAAAAGGGTTCCATTTAATAATAGGATCAAAAAAATAGATAACTTCTGTTACCAAAATACCTATTCCGGCACCCACTAAAACATCTGAAAGCCAATGTGCATTATTCATTATCCTTAACCCTCCAGTAGTAGTTGCAAAAACATAACCGCTATAGGCCAACAATGGGCTTGTTCCTTTAAACTCCTCAAACAAGATAGTCGCATTAGTAAAAGCAGAAGAAGTATGTGCAGAGGGAAAAGACTGACCATCAGATGAACCATTCGGTCGAGTTTTATAAATATGATTTTTTAATTTAAAAGTAATAAAATCGGTTATAACAATGGATAAGGTCAGATTTTTTGCCTGGTCAAACCAATGATTTTTTGCCTTTACTCCCATTACATCTGCAGCATAAAGTTCTACAATCGGCACATATCTGGTATAATTATCAACCGTGGTACTAAAATCATTCCCAACGACATTTCCAACATCTTCTTGAAAAGACTTTTCGAAGTTACTGTTACTAATCAAAATGCCTCCTGCGATTAAAGAAACCGGTAAAATACATATTTTTAAAAAATCTTTTTTTTGTCTTGATTTAGAAATTATAGTATCTGTTTGTGCGATAGCCGATATTGTAAAGGACAATAAAATAGTAGCCAAAAAAAGTTCTCTAATTCTCATAATTTTAATTTAGGGTGAACTACTTCATTGATTCAGCACTTAATAATTTATTACCAGACCACAACCTAATTGCTTCCCATTATAAAAAGGCGTTAGTAATGTTGTGCTGTTTTTCTCTTTATTGTTAAATATTTTTTTCTTGATATAAGATTAATCAAATAAGCGATTTTCGTGCTTAAAATACCTATTCCGGCACCCGCAGCAACATCTGTTAACCAATGCCTGTCATTCTATATTCTGAAAAGCCCTGTTCCGTGGCAACAACATAACCTGAAATCCCGTTCCAAATAGATTTGTCTTTGTATTCCTGCCATAAAAATTCAGCTCCGGCAAAAGCGGTTGCTGTATGTCCTGACGGAAAAGAATTATTTCCATAACCGTCTGGTCTTGGAACTTTCGTAATTGATTTAAGGCCTAAAACGACGGTTGACATAATAATATAGGAAGTAGCCAATATTATTGAGCGATCCTTCAGATTATTTTTTCCTTTTATCCCAGCTGCATTCAGTGCATAAACCGAAACCGCAGGCGCATATTGTGAGAAATCATCAATAATAATTGTCTCATCAATATGTTCATTTACTTCTTCTTTAATTTCAGAATTAAAATTTTTTATCTGATCACTTGCAAGACCTATAAAACCATATCCAATTAATACAGTTGGAATAATAAGCTGTTTGTAATTAAATTTTAAGTTTCCAGGAGTATCTGTTTTCGAGACTATATCTGTTTTTACTTCTTGTGCATTTATAGTTGCAATACTAAACAATGAGAATAGAATTATTTTTAACATTAGATTTTTTTATAATTATAGATTGATTCTTAATTCCTTTATTTTTTTGGAGATTAAACCATGTCAAACATCTTAGGTCTTCTTTCATTTTTAAAAACAAAACACAATAAACTCGGTAGTACCACCAGCAGCAAAGGCATTGCAATAATAAATCCTCCAATTACCGCTATCGCCAAGGGTTGATGCAATTCTGAACCAGTTCCAATACCAATTGCCAAAGGCAAAAGTGCAATTATGGCTCCTAAAGCGGTCATTAATTTGGGACGCAATCGAGTTGAAATTGAATAAATTATTGATCCGTTTACATTTTGAGTTAATTTGAAAGTTTCTCGAAATTGAAGAAAGGTGAAAATCGCATTTTCGGCGATAATACCCACTATCATAATGATTCCTGTGTAACTTCCAACATTCAAAGGTGTAGCGGTTATAAAAAGTAAAATATAACTTCCTGCAATTCCCAAAACAGAAATCAAAAGAATAACTAATGCAATTCTAAAATCTCTAAAGAGAAATAAAATAACACCAAAAACCAATAATGAAGAGGTAATTAAAATCATCAATAATTCCTTGAATGACTGCCGCTGATCTTTATAAGCTCCACCATATTCGATATAATAGCCATTTGGCAAATGAATAGTAGAAGTAACTTTAGCTTGAATTTCTTGCATCACACTTCCTAAATCTCTGTTGTCCAATCGTCCTGTAACCACACTCATCATTTGTAGATTTTCGCGTTCAATTTCGGCTACTCCTTTTTGAACAGAAATAGTAACCAAACTTGTAATTGGAATAGATTGTCCATTGGGCAAAAATATTTTAAGTTGTTTGATATCTTCCAAACTTCGTTTTTGTCCATTGGCATAAATCATTCGGATTGGGGTTTGCTTTTCATTTTCTAATAAACTGCCCACTACATTACCCTCCAAAGCGGTTTGCATTTGAAATTGCAAATCAGTAGGTGTAATTCCATATTGAGCCAATTGTGCGTAGTTGGGCTGAATCGTAATTTCAGGTCCTGCTAAAACAATTCCATCAAAAACATCTGCGGTTCCTTTTACTTTTTCGACAATTCCAGCTATTTCTTTAGTAATTCTTTGCAATTCAGTTTGGTTTCTTCCATATATTTTTACTTCAATTGGAGAAACCGAACTCATCAAATCACCCAACATATCACCAATAACCTGGCCAAAATCAATACGCAATGCAGGCTGTGTCTCTTCTACTTTGGCTCGAATTTCATCAATAACATCATTACTGGTTTTACTTCTTTCTTTCTTTAATTGAATTAAATAATCCCCTCGATTGGGTTCTGTGATAAAAAAACCCATCTGTGTTCCGGTTCTGCGACTATAGGCTTCCACTTCCGGAACTTTTATGATGATTTTCTCCACTTCATTAAGCATTCTATCCGTTTCTTCAAGTGAAGTTCCTGGAGGACTTTCATAATCCAAAATGATACTTCCTTCATCCATTTCGGGTAAAAAACCAGTCTCTAAATTGGGCAAAATAATAAAAATAGAAAGCACCAAAACAATACAAAATACAATACTGATAATAGGTTTTGAAATAAAATAAGCAACCCACTTTTGTGTTTTTACCTCGTGAGTCTGGATTCCTTTTTGAGTTCCATTTGCTGTGCTTTCATTTTTGGTAAGCAACAAATAAACCACTGGAAGCAATAGCCAAGTAACAAAAAAAGAGCAAATCAAAGTAATAATCATGGTATCTGTCAGTACTTTAAAATAAGAACCGGCAACTCCACTCATTAATACAAAAGGGATAAAAATCACAATAGTACTAATCGATGAACCCACCATTGCAGGAAATAAATAATGAATTGCTTTTTGTAAAAGAGTCACCGTGGGTTCTTCGGGATGTTCTTCGTGTGTTCTGTGAATTTGTTCAACAACAACAATTGCATCGTCAATTATCAATCCCAAAGCTGCGGCAATAGCTCCCAAAGTCATAATATTGAAGCTATTTCCCGTGAGATACAAAACAATTAGGGTTAAGCCTAAAGTAACCGGAATAATGATTAAAATAGTGGCACTGGCTTTAGCCGATTTCAGAAATAAAACGGCTACAATTATAGCCAACAACAACCCTAATAACAAACTATCGGTAACACTTTTTACAGCATCGTTTACAAAAGTTGCCTGTTCATAAAAGGGTTTTATTGTAATTCCGTTAGGCAGTATCTTTTTTAAAGATTCTAGCTTTGCATTCATATCAGTAGTAAGCGTAATCAAATTGGCATTGGGTTGTTTGATTACGGCAACCAAAATGCTTTCTTTACCATTGGCATTGACTTTAATGTATTCTTTGGCCTCTTTAATTTCAACAGTAGCTATATCTTTTAATGTAATAATTCCTTTGCCGTTATTGACAATTACAAGGTTTTCCAGCTCCTCTTTTTTATCGACTTGCGCATCGGTAATGGTTAAATACAAATAACGATAATCCGATAAATAGCCATTCGATTTTATAAAATTGGTTTGGCTTAAAACTTGTGAAATCGTATTTGGCGAAATGCCAAGAGAAGTCATTTTTTCAAAATCCAATGACAACCAATACTCTTTTTCTTTTCCTCCAATGATTCTAATTTCAGAAACACCATCTATTTGCGATAGAAAGGGTTTGATAGTAAAATTTGCAATCTTTTTTAACTCAATGGGAGACATTCCTTTGCCTTCAATGGCGTAACCAATTACGGGAAGAATTGAAGGATTCATTTTTTCAACCGTAATTTGAGTATCTGGCGGTAGATTATTTTGGATTTGGCTAATCTGCTCTTCAATGCGGGTTTTGCTCAAATCTATATCGGCATTCCAATCCATAAAAGCCGAAATTTCACAACTCCCACGACTGGTGGTAGTGCGAACCGATTTCAAATCTTGAACTTTCTTAATGGCGTTTTCAAGTGGTTTGGTAACCGTTATCATCATTTTATCAATGGGTTGCTGTCCCGCATCGGCAATGATTTTTATTTTCGGAAAAGTAATCTCAGGAAACAAACTGGTTTGCATTTTGGAATACGCGAAAAAGCCACCCAAAATAATCAGGAAAATAATTGTGCTTAATCCGTTTCTATGCTTTACAAAAAAATTATTCATTCTTTATTTTTTTAAGCCACAGATTTAAAAGATTAAAAGGATTTTAAAAATCTGTGAAAAAATTTTTTAATTTTTAATCACTTTAACCTTAATCGTATCACCCACTCCGTAATTTCCGGTAAGCAAAATTTTATCCATTGGTTTTAAAACAGGCGAAAGAATTTCAACTTGATCTTCCGTTTGAATTCCTTTTCGTATCGGAACTTTTATTGCTGTATCGAAGTTTATCATTTTCATTATCCAAAAATTGGTTTCGGTTTCATCGCTTAAAACAGCCAATTTGGGCAATGAAATAGATTTGTTGCTTGATGTCTTGGTTATTCTCACTTTCACGATTAAATTCTCTGGAATATCTTGTTTGCCGTTTATTTTCAAAACTATATTTTGCGTTTGTGAACTGGCATCAACCGTTGGCGAAAATTTTTGAACTGTCGCTATTCTCGTAGAATTATCAGGTAAGACAACGCTTAGCTGCTGACCAACATAAATATATTTTTTCAATTCATAGGGTAAACTCAAAACAATTGCAAAACTCTTGGCATCATTGATAGTAACCAAAGCATCTCCGTCCTGCACATAATCGCCTTGTTGCACATTGACCATAGTTACTGTTCCATTGGTATTAGAAAGTACCTTAATTGCTCCGCCAAAACTCAAAGTCGGATCTATTTTATTAACGGAATTCCCTAACACTTTTGCCTCACGTGTTTTGATCGAAAACAATTCCTGTCCATTGCTAACAAAATCGTTTGTTGCCACATTTACAGAATTCAAATAACCCGTTGCGTTGGCTTTAATGACGTTTTTTACCAAATAAGAAGCCGTTGCATTTAAGTCAATATAACTTTGCAGACCTGTGGTATCAATTGAAGTTAAAGTAACTGGAACGCGAACATCTGTTGGCTCTTCGGCTGTGGGAGTCTCTTTGCAGGAGATAATAAAAACTGAAATTAGTATATAAATAGTAAATGATTTCTTCATCATATTAGTCATTAGAAATCCAATAATTGATTTCGTTGATAAGTAGCAATTTGTTGATTTTATTCTGAGAAATTGAATTATTTAGCGCGATAACATTGCCAATCGCAATTACAAAATCTGTGATCTGTGCATCACCGGACAGCAATAATTTTTTATCCACTTCAATAAGCGCATCGGTTATCTGAAGCTGAGATTGCAATTGATTTCCAGTTTCAACTGCTTGCTTCAATTTCTGATTAAGCATCAGTAATTGCTGTTGGTATTGCTTATTGAAATGTTTTTTATAAGCCAAATTAGTAGCTACGGCTTGCTCATTTTTTTGATGTTGCAATGATCTTTGGTTTCCGTCATAAATAGGAATTGACATTCCTAGTCCAACACTAAATCCGAAATTTTTATACGGTTGATACTCAAAACTGGACAAATAACCCGCATCACCAAGCAAGGCCAATGTTGGTTTATAAGCATTGTCAATTAGTTTACTCTGATTGACTATTTTCAAACTATCAACTTCAAATTGCTTAAAGAAAATAGTTTTTTCGGGACTTGAAATGGTTTTTAAGCCAATATCTGGTCTTGTCAAACTAACAAAAGTAGTATCAGTTTCGCCTGATAAATAATTCAGCATTCCCAAATCGTTTTGATATTGTTGCTTCAGTTGTAAAACCTGTAATTCTTGTTGCTTTACCGATGAAAGAAAAATTAAATAATCGGTTTGTTTATAAATGGAATTTTGGGTTAACTTTTTCAGCGTATTGGCGCCGTTATTCAATAATGCTATCATTTTTTGATTATACACTATTTGCTCAGCACTTCCAAAAGCTGTGATATATTGGTCAATAATTACTTTATTCAAATCTTTGAGAGCGATTTTTTTATTTAAAACCAAACTCTCTTTTAGAATTTTGAAACTTTCTGCTTGTGAATTTGCAATATTCTTGCCAATTATTTTTTGATTAATACCAACCAAACCCGAAACGGATTGTCCATTAGTTATAGCGGCATCATAACCAACTCCATTGATAACTGGAGCATAATTTGCATTCAGATTTCCTGTAATCTGTGCTTTATAAGTTGCTCTATTAAGCAAACTATCTATAGTATTGGATTGAATTTGATTGGATAAATCTTTTAACAGAGGCGAATTATTTTGTGCCTTTTCCATATAAAACCGCAAGTCTTTTTCTTGCGAAAAAGACTCTAGACAAATTAAGCTAAGAATGTAAAAAAAGATGATTCTCATTAACTGAATTTATAAAATAAAATTATTTTTTACTATTACTCGCTACAACCAAAACCACTGAAGAATCGGGAACAATAGAAGCTCTTGGATTAGGATTTTCGGTAGTAGGCTTTGGTTTTTCACCAAAATCAGCTGTGGTCAAATATAAATCGCCACTAGTTTTGTTTACGGCAATAGTTCTTGCTCCTTTTTGAGTTTTTACCGTTTCAAGAACCGAAAATTTATTTGCATTTTGTTCTTTTACAACCGTGATTGTTCCTTCACCATTAGAACTAAAAACAAGTTTCTTTTTGGCATCAAAAGCAACGCCATCACAACCATCACCAATAGGCAGTGTTTTGATGACTTTTCCGCTTGAAGCATCAACAACAATCATCAATTTATTGCCACAAACCGAAAATAATCTATTGGATTCTAAATCAATGGCCAAACCAGAAGGTTCATCGCCAGGCGCAATACTCCAAGTTGCAATTACTTCTAATTTAGCTGCGTCAATCGTTTTGATTTCGTTTTTATCTTCAATATTAACATAAATCAAACCTTTAGTATTGGTAACCGAAAATTCAGGTTTACCGCCTAATGGAATCGTTTTTACAACTTTATTCGTAATTGCATCCATAACGGTTGCATCATTTGTATTGGCATTATACGTAAATACTTTTTGAGAAAATTGATCATATAAAACGGCATCTGGCTTTTGACCTTCTATGGCAACTTTTTCAATTAATTCAAATGTTTTTAAATTAACAATAGTAACCGCATTGTCTTTGCCGTCAGTTATAAATGCTTTGCTTAAATCGTTAGCAATCGCAATGCCGTGAACTCCTTTGGTATCAGGAATTGTAGCTATGGTTTTATTGGATTTTAAATCGACAACATTTACAACGTTCCCGTGAGAAACGAATAAATGTTGATTAACATCATCAACAGTAAGATAATCCCAGCCTTCGTTACCGGTAATATTTATTTTCTTTGCTAATTTATAAGTTTGACAATAACTATTTGAAATACAAAAAATAAGAAAAAGCGATAGGATAGTTCTCTTCATGGTAAAATACTTAAAGCAAAAAACCATTGCTGATTTTTTCACTATTATTATTTAAGAATTTATTATAGCCAAAGTTGCAAATCGATTTTGAAGAAATATTGAATTTTTAGAAATGGATCACAAAAATGTGGAGATTATCTTTGAAATTAATAATTAAAAAATCTGAGTTAGTGTCGTTTTTCATTCCTTTTATATGGATACTGTCTACGGAAAGTGAATTTTTATTCACATCAGTTACTATTCTTCGAATTTCCTTCTGCTGCGCATTGACAAAGAGAAAAAAGAAGAAAAAACAAAAGGTTGCAAAGCTATAATTTGCATGTAATCGTTTCATTTTCATCATGGTTATTAAAATTTATTGGTTGGTTAATTAATATTAAATTCAATATTTTCCAATAACACTACTTTTTTTCCTGCATCAGAAACAATACGAAGAGCAATTGAAAAACTATTATTTGTGCAAAAAATGCAATATTTATCTAGCCCCAAAATCAAAAGAGAAATTGGAACCAAGTCAGAAATAATTGTGCTAAGAATACAATGTACTGAACTTCAAAGACCTGTTCAGACACCATTAGTTAATTTGCGAAAGCGTAAGATATTAATGTACTAGATTACTGCTCCTTGCCAAATAGCATGTAAAACAATAAATAAAAAGAAAAAATGAAATTTGCATTTGCTTGTTCCGCTGGCAAAGAAGAACAAAGGGACAAATGCTATGAAATAATATATTCAAATAATAGTAATAAACGCACTTTTTACATACTATTCTGTTGATAAGCACAATAAATTCAAAAACGAATTTATCTCCAAACAGATTTAAGAGTCCAGGCTGAAAAATTCATTCTTGTTCCATTTTCTTTCGAAAACACCTCAATACCAGTTTGTGTTTCACTTGGATAGGTTAATAATGTAAAGACATCTTTTCCTTGATTTATAAACAGTTCTACACTCGATTTATCAACAAAAATATGCATTCTCAATTTTCCGTTTTCAGAAGAAACTTTTGCACTGGTTTTACGGGCAAACTTCTCTATAAAAACGTTAGAGCAATTGGTACGGTCAATCTCTAATAAATCATTTTGTGTATTATAGCTAATTGAAACTTTTCTGCCCTCTCCAACACAAAGGTTAAAACCAAACACGTTTGGTTTCTTTGTTGAGAAAACAACATCTAATTCATATACATTCTCTTTCGGCATAAATTGAGGTAATTTATGTGTACCCTTTTGTAGTTTCTGACTAAAAATAACGGGAGACACTCGAAGATCTTTTAAATTTTCTTCAGGTTTTTGTATCATCCGAAGTCCCTCCGGATATGTTTTTAATTCCAAATCACGAGGAATAGACCAAAAACCCTTTCCCCAACTTGAAGGAACCGATAATGCATAGTCCCAAGTTGCTATCCATCCCAAAGATGGTGTTTTTTTTAATGTATTATCATAGTCCCTAAAAACGCGAGAGGCATAATAATCCAAACCTTTATCTACATACAAGGGATATTTTTCATCATCAACCTTAAAGCTTTTCCCGTCAAAATCTCCGATAAAATATTGCTCTCGAGCCCAATCAATTGAAACAACCATTACCCACTTTGTATTGTTGGGATTGCCATCAATATTTAATTGAAACAAATCGGGACACTCCCATACTTTATCTTGAGCACCTGCTGGACCAAAGTCACTTAACCATACCCATTCTTTGAGATTAGTCGATTCGTAAAATTTAACTTTTTTCTCTTTTGCTTTGGCGACAACCATAATCCATTTTGAAGTAGGTTTATACCAAAATATAGTCGGATCACGAAACTCTTTACTTTGAAGGTCTATAACAGGGTTATCTTTGTAATATTGAAATGAATTCCCATCAGTACTATATGATATCCCTTGAGATTGATTTTCTGAAATTTTCGTAAATATTGTATAAACGGCTATCCAAGCATTTTTGCCAAAACCTGTCGAATTGATTTTGTCAATGGCTACTGAACCAGTAAAATAGCTAATAGTGCCATCATCCCCTGTCAACACATTATCAGCAGTTTGTTGATAGTGAACTAGATCTTTTGATACTGCTTTTCCTCGTCCAAAGGTATACAAATGATACTGATCCTGATAGTAAATTAATCCGCAAGGATCACCAATCCATCCATCAATAGGACTGTAATGGTACTGTGGTCTATAAGGCTCTTGACGAATAACTTTCGCAACTGTTTGGGCTGCAATTGGACTTGCCAGCATTATAAAAATTAATGCAGATAATAAATTTATATTTTTCATATTATCATATTTTTGCAAACAAAAAACAGTCAAATTAATACTCCTTTTCAAAAAGTATATTTTTCGTTTAAAATAAAAAAACTACTTTTTAACTTTTTTCTCAATCATCATATAATCACTAATTGTTTTTTCAGAAATCTTTGGATTTGCTCCTTCTTCTCCAGCTACTAAAGCCCCAATTGCGCATGCGTAATTCAATGACTTTTGAGGTGACTTCCCTCTTAATAATCTTACGATTAATGAAGCTAAAAAAGAATCTCCGGCACCAACAGTATCAACTACTTTTATAAAGTAACCGCTATTATAATAAAACTTCTCATTATAGTACAAAACGGCTCCAAATGCACCTTTAGTAACGCATACTTGTTTTGTATTTGTTTTCTCTGCAATGAATTTAATATTCTGCTCAAAGGAATTATAAGGGGAATCCATTTTTCTGCTTATTTCAAACAATTCTTCATCATTAAGCTTTATAAAATCTGCCTTCATCATTAGCTCAATTAAAACATCAGTTGTATAATACGGAGCTCTTAAATTAGCATCAAAAACTTTATATTTTGCTTCTTCTAATAAAGCATTTAAAGTTGATCTGGATTCTTCATCTCTGCAGATTAAGCTTCCAAAAATAAAAACATCCGAATCGGAAACTTTTTCTTTAATATCGTCATTAAGAACTATTTTATCCCATGCTGAAGGGTATAAAATATCATATGAAGCATTCCCTTTTTCATTCACCATTACATTAACAACGCCCGTCTTATACTCTTCACTTATTTGAATTGTATTGGTCTCAATTCTTTTTTCAGATAAAAAAGAAACAATCTCTTCACCATCTGCATCGGAACCAACTTTACTGATAACAGTTGATTCAGCTCCAAACGATTTCATCCTAAGTGCAACATTCAATGGTGCCCCTCCTATTTTCTTATGGGTTGGAAATACATCCCATAAAACTTCGCCAAATGTTACCGCTTTAACTTTTAATAATTTATTCATTTTTTCTAATTTTAATAAACTAAAGGGTAAAAACAATGTCCTACCCTATAATTACCTAATTAACTTAACCTAAAGTTTATTTTGTACTTAAATAATCAATGGAATTACGATAAATTCCTTTGACATTATTTTCATATGCATTTACTCTGCCATCATTCATAGCCCATTCCATACCACCAATACCAATTGCTATAATAGTTCCTGCATAAACTGAATTCGATTTAAACTCTATAATACCAGGACAGCATTCATCAGCTACTCCACTCCATACAGCTAAAACTTTACCTCCATAAAGATTTTCAAATTCTGCAAATTGACCTTTTTGATGGCCTGGTCCCAATAATGGGCCTAAATCCCATAAATTATTATGATCTTCTTTATAGCCAGCATTAATAACTGGAAAATAACCATTAGCATCAGTTGAAACTACTTGAGTGAAATTGTAAATAGGGTTATTCCTTTGGTCATTTTGAAAATTCACGCCTCCGTCAATAGACCAAGTACCTCCATCAACAAAACCAATTCCGTTTCCTTTTATAGTCAATAAACCGCTTTTATCTCTACCTATTACTTCTGCGTAGCTAGTCGCCATACCACCTAAAAGCATTTTACCTCCTTCAACAACATATTGGATTAACACACTTTTTTTATCTAAACTTTCTTGTGGCAAATTCGATGTTCCTTGAGTATCGTAGAAAAAGAAAACCACATTTACCGATTTTAAAGCATCAGTTGTTAATTGTGAGAATGGAATATAAACAAATCTGCTGCCGTAAGTATCTTTTGTCCATTGTGCAGCCGCCTTTACATCTTCATCTGCAATCAGATCAATTGAAGGTGCATCATTTACAAACGCAATTTGACTTGGAAGCAAACGGGCATTTATAATATATTTCCTTGTTTTACCCCCTGATGTTGCCGTAACTGAAAAAGGACTAGTTAAATCGACTATTGTACCTGAAGCTGGAGATATGGCAACTCCTTTAGGACTTTTTATATCTAATTCAACTGCCGATAAGTTCGTATCAGAAGGTAGAACAAAATTTACTATACCTGATAAATCATCAATAGTTGCTGGAGTTTCGCCTATTTTGATAGATTGAATAATGTTAAGTGAAGTTGGAAGTTCATCATCATAATTGAGACGTTCTTCGCAAGAATATGTTATTATTGCTATTGCAAGCAACAAAACATACTTAATGATTGATTTTTTATTTTTCATTTGTAGAAATTTATTTTTATTTGCTATTTGAATTAGCATATCATAACTGGCACTTATGACCAATTATGATATGCCGCTTCATCTATACTATTTTTATTAATTGATAAGTTTATTTGTCATTATCAAGGCCGTACAAATAATCCAAAATATTTTTTGTAAAAACTTCTATGTTATTTTGGTAAGTGTTTGTAGATCCATTTGAACCCCATTCATATCCAACAATGGTATTGGAGATAACAAATACGTGTCCCTTGAAGTCTTTTGGGATTTGAGAATCAAAAACTGCATCATTTGTTAAATCAGTTCTTTTAAATTCTACGGCTCCATAACCGAATGCATCACCAATATGTCTTAATGTACCGAACTTAACCGCAGTCATTGTTTTCTCAAATTGTGCAGCAGCATCAGACCCACAACAGCTTGGGTTCAAAATACCATCAAAATGCTGCCACCATATCAATCTAACTTCTCTATTGGCACTATTTTGTAGTGGCAGATACTCCCCATTTTCAAAAGTTAAATTTTTGAAAATAGCATGACCTCTTCTGTTGCCAGAGTTGTTTGCATCCCTCATTCCTAATCCCCAAATATCATCAGCTGCTTTTCCTGTATCATAACATCCATTTGAGCCAGCGCAGCCAAACTCAGAATAAACATAATTCCCTGGAGCTCTAGCAGCACCGAAATTAGCAGGAACTCTTCCTAGAGAAAATATGAAAGGATTTGGATCGCCGGCAATAAGCATATCTCCACCGCCTTTTACCCAAGATTTAAGCACTTGTGCTTGAGAACTTCCTGTTCTCAAAGCAGCAGGCAGCATCGTAGACACATCAGTTGCTGTTGCAGAAAAACCTAAATCTTCTTTTGGAGTTAAATAATACAGCATCGCTACTTTTACGTCTCCAATGTTTTGAGCAGAAATATCAGCAATTTTTATATATTTAAAATCAGTACCGTAGGTAGCTTGCATCCAAGTGGCAGCAGCTTTAGCATCATCATCTTTCAATGAACTAATATTATCCTCAAGTCCTAAAAAGGCATATTTAGTAGCTGCTATTGACTGCACAGTAACACTATATGATTTAGTTAGTTTTTCTTTATTGGTAACAACATATTGTACAGCTCCTTTTGAAAAATCTTGATTAACTCCAGAACTTGGACTTACAGTTTGATCAGCAGGCAATGTAATTACAGGAGATAAACTCGACAGGTTAGTTCCTGGAGACATTACCACAACAATTGAACCAGCAGTATTATCAATAATTCCAACAGTGCCATTTATTACAAATGAGTCAATAGATGGTGCTTTAATTTGTTTGACAGCTACAGTATATTGTTTTGCAGTATAACCATTATTAGATAAAATAGTATACATTTTCGGTGCTGTGAAATCTCTAGCTACACCAGAAGCAACATCAACTGTTGTACCCTCAGCTATTACAAATGTTGGAGCTAAATTACTTAAGCTTCCGTCTTGACTTCCAATTTCTACATCGATGGTTGCTTTTGTTTCATCTATAACTCCTTTTTTATCACCAATAGAAAAGGATAACATTTTAGGATTACCATAAGCTGCAATACTTGCTGTATAGGTTCTATGAGCGCCATTTGTTGATTTTACTTCAAATGTTATTGGTCCCGAACTAAAATCTAAAGTAGTTCCTGAAGCTGGCAAAATTGTCGCAGAATCTGGAATTTTTATTTCTGCAGCTACATGTTTCAAATCGCTGCCGGATGGCAATGTCATAGTTATCGTTCCAATCGTATGATTAATATCGGCATATTTATTACCCACTTTGAAGGATTGGACAATAGACTCCGTGTAATCTGGAACATTATCATTAAAGTTGTCATCTTTGCTGCACGCAAATAGGGTAATAGCTATTGCAAAAAATGCTGCTGCTATTTTAAAAAACGAAAGTTGTTTTTTTATTGTTTTCATAATATTAAAAAATTTGGTTTTGGTTAGTTATTTTATTAATATCCAGCTCTTTGCTTGTAAACACCTGAACTTGCATCTATTTCTATTTGAGGAATAGGAAGATATAATTCATGTGGCTGTAAAGAAGCTCCTTGCAAATAGCCTCGTCTGGTCTTTTCCACTTCGATATAATTGTTAACATATTGCTCAGCAATTCCCCACCGAACTAAATCATAGTAAGTATGCCCCTCATTGGCTAATTCTAATCTTCTTTCCATTCTTAGAGCCTTAGTAGCTTGATCTTTGGATAAATTTGAAGGATAGATATTTATCAGATAATTGGCAGCATTTATGGATGGATTAGCAAAATCTTTAACATACGCAGAGTTTTTCGCTCTATTTCTAATCATATTGATTAATGCAATACCTCCAGCAGTATTTCCAGTTTCAATTGATGCTTCCGCTTTCCATAATAAAACATCACTATATTTAATAATAGGAAAATCTAAATTTCCAAGTGCCCACGGAAAACCTGTTGGATTTGATGCTAAACCGCTTGAATTTGGAGAAATTACATTTTTCTTTACTAAAAAATTACCATAAGTTGATGCATCTCTATTCCAATTTCCCTGTTGCGCTCTTGCTCCCCAATCTTTCCAAGTAATGCCATCCCTACCTATAGCGTGATCCAATCTTGGATCAACTAAATCCGTTGGAGTAACATTCGCATTATTGAAAGAATCAAATAATGGTAAACCATCTGCACCAACTTTGTACGCATTCACTAAATTTTGAGAAGGTTTATCAAAATCATCTCCATTTAGATATGGATTATTAACATCATCTCCAGGACTATCAGGTGCATTTAATAGATTACCAAAATTAAGGTTCCCTAAACTTGACCCATCGTTTATTGAATATTGAACTGCAAACACATTTTCTAGATTTCCATAGCCAGGTTCAGAATATAATTTTTCAATATTTGATACCAATCCATATTTTCCTGAATTAATTACATAATTTGAACTTACAATAGCTTCAGGCCATTTCTTTTGAAAAATTTGAGCTTTGCATAAAAAAGCATAGGCAGCCACTTTATTAATTCTTCCGGATTCTGTTTGAGTATCTGGCAATTTTAAAATAGCATCATTCAAATCACCTTCAATTTTAGACCACATAAAATTGAAATCGAATGTATTTGGAATTTTATTAATATCGCTGGCAGGAGTATTTTCGTCCAGCCAAACTATAGAACCAAAATTCTTTATTGCTTCAAAATAAAAGTGAGCTCTTAATACTTTTAATTCTCCAATTCTTACTTCCTTATTAGGAAATTGAGTAGCATCTACAGCATTTAATGCTCTCAACCCAGTATTTACTCTTTGAATGCCAAAATAAATAGCCCTCCAAAGATTATATACATTTTCACTTGAAGGAAATAAATTTTGAGTTTCTAATTGGTGCATTCCTCCTCCAGGATTGTCACCAGTTCCTCCGCCTCCTTTGTAAGCATCTCCGCAGCGGATATCGCAAGCTACCCAATTTGATGGAGCATGATCGAAAGGCCAATTATCTCTACCCTGTCCTGTATTATAGCGATAATCCAATGCACTGTATGCTGCA
This sequence comes from Flavobacterium sp. 1, assembly GCF_002797935.1. Lineage (NCBI taxonomy): Bacteria > Pseudomonadati > Bacteroidota > Flavobacteriia > Flavobacteriales > Flavobacteriaceae > Flavobacterium > Flavobacterium sp. 1. Next base: position 1,227,670 of record NZ_PGER01000001.1, on the reverse strand, counting down.
ATTACAAATTGCTCAGGATCAACATTATTTTCTGAGAGAACATTATATTCAGTTACATCTAAATCACTGTCATTCACACAAGAGGTCATTTGCAGTCCTAAAACAAATGCAAATACTATTTTAAATTTTGTTTTCATAATTCGTTTAATTAAAATTTCGCATTAATACCAAAAGCAACTGACTTATAGTGAGGAATCCCATAACCGGCAACACCAATTCCGCCAGCACTCAATCCAGGAACCTCATAATCAAATCCAGTGAAAGAAGTAAATGAGAATAAATTTTGACCTACAAAATAGAGTCGTAAATTACCCATTCCGAATTTTTTTACTAAATCCTGACTGAATGAATACCCTAGAGTTATGGTTTTTAATCTGAAATAAGATCCGTCTTCTACGAAATAGCTAGAAGGCTGAAGTTCGTTGTTACTGTTTAAAGTAGATAAGGCAGGAATATTTGAATTTGCATTACTAGGTGTCCAAGCATCCGATGTATTTTTTCCATAATTGAATCCAAAGTAGGCAAAATCACCAAGGTTACGTTGGGCATTATAGATATCATTACCTTGTTTTCCATCAAAAAATAAACTCATGTCAAATCCCTTGTAAGCAGCATTCAAATTAATTCCATAAGTAAAATCAGGATGAGGATTTCCAATTATAGTTCTGTCACTTTGGTTAATTACGCCATCTTTATTGACATCTCTATATCTAATTCTTCCAAGAGCTTTTCCTGGCTGGTCGGCATGAACAGCTACCTCTTCTGGAGTTCTAAAAATCCCGTCTGCAACTAAACCGTAAAATGAAGCAATTGGAGCATCTTTTTGCGTTATAGATACACCATTAAGTAAAAAGTTGGAATCAGAATCAAGACTTTCTACATTATTTTCGTATTTAGAAAAATTTAAATCAACACCATACACAAAACTATTGGATGAATTACTTTTATAGCTCAACACAGTTTCAACTCCTTTGTTACTAACAGAACCCGCATTAATAGTTGGAGGAGTTGACTCTCCTGACACTGCTAATGCAACAGGAGTAAGTATCAAATTATCTGTCGTTTTTATATAAAAATCAGTATTAAGCTGAACTCTATTATTAAAAAAACCAATATCAAATCCAGCATCATATTGAGTAGTAGTTTCCCATTTTATATCTGGGTTTGCCTGTCTTTTTTGCACTACACCTCCAGAAGAACCTGTCCCGTCACCATCAATATCATAGTCTGAATTTTCAATAACTCCTGCCGATGTATTATTGATAAAACTAGATAAATACAAATAATCCCCAATCAAATCATTACCGTTAACTCCCCATGAAAATCTTAATTTCAAATTAGATAAAGTCTTATTGTCTTTTAAAAAATCTTCATTACTGGCATTCCAAGCTGCTGATGCTGCTGGAAAAATAGCATATCTGTTATTAGGTCCAAATCGGGAAGAACCATCTCTTCTTAAAGAACCATAAACTACATACTTATCATCAAATACATATTTTGCTGAACCAAATTGAGATATCTTATACGATTCCACTTTATCTTCAATAGTTTGAAATTGCGCATCGTTTCGTACCACATATCCTGAAGGATTCGTAATATCAACGCCATGTACCAAATTATTATGATAATTATCTTGTCTTGCCGTATTTTCGATACCAGCTAATAATGAAATCTTGCTTTTTCCAAAATTCTTATTGTATTCTAACGTATTTGTAAAAATGGTAGCATCATAATCATTATCTACATCGCTGGTAGTAATATTTTGAAAAACAGAAGGAATCGAACCATTGACAGAAAAAGCTTCTGTTGATGTGTTAAACTTGTAGATCCCGCTATCAAAGTTTAAAATACTATTAAATGTTAAATCCTTAGTGATTTTAAAATTGCCATAAACATTTCCTAGAAAACGCATACTCTTTTCAGCATTTTTTCTATTACTCCATAAATTGGCTAATGGATTAGGTTTATCCTGTAATCCTCCAGACATAGGAGCTGCATAATCTCCTAGATTTGTATAAACTGGAATCAAAGGATTTTGAAGAATTGCATTTTCAAATTGATTGTTTTTTACTTCATCAATTTTTGAAAACAAAAAGTTTTCACCTATCGTCAATCTGTCATTAAAAAACTTATATGAAGCATTTAATCTGGCATTCAGTCTTTTGTAATTAGTATATCTTTGAATTCCATTATCTTCAGAATAACTTATCTGTGAGTACAAACTAAGTTTATCAGTTCCTTTACGATATCCGAAATCAGTATTAGAAGAATAAGAATCATTAATAATTTCATTAACCCAATTCGTATCTGATGCTGTTTGTACTCCATTTGGATCTAGATATTGTGGTATAGTAAAACCTGATCCATTATTGATTAAAACAGGATGAGTCGGTGTTGTAATTCCTGCTCCCAATTGTGCTTGATAAGTTACATCTGCCCATTGCTGAGAATTCAATAAGCTTATTTTATCTCTAAGATGATTAATAATAGTTTCTGTTTTGAAAGAAAACTCAGAAACTCCTTTTTTTCCTTTCTTGGTAGTCACAACAATTACCCCATTGGCGGCCGAAGTACCATATATAGCTGCCGAAGCTCCATCTTTCAAAACTTGGATAGACTCAATTTCATCTGGATTTAATCCGCTGGAATTATTGGTTTGAACCCCATCTATTACCCAAAGTGGTGCAGAACCGCTATTCACAGTTGTTAAACCTCTTATGACAATTTGTGTATCACTTCCTCCTGGAGTTCCTCCCGAATTTATTTGCAAACCAGCTACTCTGCCTTGAAGAGCTGATAATATATTAGGAGTTGGTTGTTTTGTGATATCTGCCATTTTTACAATTGAAACTGAACCCGATATTTCAGATTTTTTCTCTGCTGTATATCCCGTAACAACAACTACCTCTTTAAGAGTATTGCTTTCTTCTGTCAATACAATAGTGTAAACTTTGTCAGCATCAGTTACTTTTACAACCCTCGATCTATAGCCAATAAAAGAAACATTCAATTCATCTCCTGCCTTTGCATTTATTTGAAATTTTCCATCAAAATCTGTAGATGCATTATTTCCAGTAGCTTTTATATTTATATTAGCTCCAGGAAGTGTTTGACCATCATCTCCTTTAACTACTCCTTTTATTTGAACCTGTTGCGCTGACATAACAGATAAAAATAAAAGCAAGCATATCGTTATACTCTTTTTCATCATTTTTAGTTTTTTAATTTTCATACATTCAATTATTTTGGTTATTTGGTTTTAGTTTTATTCATATTTATTTTTTTAATTATTAAAATATCACTGCACTTGCATTATTTAATATTTAATTGGTTTATAAATACATTTTTAAGTTCAAAATCAGATCCTGCTTTAGCTATTGAAAACGAATCCATTGGTTTATCCGAAAAATAAATTTCAGTCATAACCGTTTTTCCGTTATCATAAAACACTTCGATTGAGGTTTTATCAATAATTACCCTTACATCAATAGAATTAAAATCTGAAGTAATTGGAGCTGTTGAAATTTTCTTTGCAAATTCATCTGAAAATTTTGTTTGACTCACATTCCTTCTGTCAATATAAAAACATTTGTCTTTTTTGTTTATTCCAAAATGAATAGCATTATTTTCTTTATTAGACAGGATAAAATCATACTTATCCTCTTTCAAGTTATTCACCGTAAAACGAATATCTAATCTTGAGATATCTACAGCAGATTTGTCAACTATCACAGTTTCTTTATCTATAGTAAGAAGATCTTTTTTAATAGTCTTTGAGATATATTTATCCAATTCCTTTACTGGAAGCGAAACAATTCGATAATGACCATCGGTATTTATAAGTTTCAATTCTCTGGGAATAGTAGTACTGCTTCTCCAATTTTTTGTTGGAACTTTATTTGCATATTCCCAATTTGACATCCAGCCTATAAATAATTTACGCCCATCAGCATCGGGAATATTAGACCAAGTAACTCCAGCATAATTATCCTTGCCATAATCAACCCACAATCCTTCAAAATTCTTTAAATCTTGAGCAAACGAATCATCTAGTGTGAATGTTTTTCCGTCAAAGTCACCAACAAAGTATTGCGTTGCTGATCCTCCATTTGGACCACCGGGATTAATACTTTGTAAAAGCACCCATTTCAAATCTGTTGCCCCTTCAACTTTGATAGGAAAAAAATCTGGGCATTCCCAAGGAGCTCCATGTACTCCTAAATTCTTTCCAAATGCTGAAGCCAATTCCCAATCAATTAAATTTGAAGAACGATATATTTTAGTTTCCACATCGGCCGCTAGAATCATGATCCATTGATTATGAATAGCATCCCACATCATTTTTGGGTCCCTAAAATCTTTAATACCAGGGTTTTTTATTACGGGATTCCCTTTAATCTTTGTCCAAGTCATTCCTTCATCTAACGAATATGCAATCGCCTGAGACTGATAATCTGTTGCACCCGCTTTTTCTTTGACAGCATCATGATAAGTAAACATGGCTACTATTGGCGGATTCTTCAGACTGCCAAATCCCGAAGTATTATTAACATCTACCACAGCACTTCCTGAAAAAATATAACCCAGGTTATCTGGATAAAGTGCAATTTTTTGTTCCTTCCAAGTAATCATGTTGGTACTTGTTGCATGGCCCCAATGCATAGGTCCCCAGATATTATCATTTGGATAATGCTGAAAATATAAATGATATAAACCTTTATAAAAAAACATCCCGTTAGGGTCATTCATCCAGCCTTTTTTTGGTGTGAAATGAAAATTTGGTCTGTATAATTCTTCATTGGATACTGTTTTTTCATCAGTTGCTATCGTAGAACTACAGCTATTTATTATAATCATAATTAGGATAAAAAATATGCTTTTAAAAATTCCTTTCATTAATGTATTTTTCATCCTTATTATTTTTTAATTAATATCTTACTTAGTTTTTCTAATGAAATTCCTTTGGTTTCAGGCATCATGACAAATACAAATACAAGTTGAAAAACCATCATTATAGCAAAAAACAAAAACACAACTCCTGCACCAATTGTAGAAAACAGGAAAGGAATTAAAGAAGGAATAATAGCAGCTAAAACCCAATGTGTGGTACTGCCAAATGATTGGCCTGATGATCTTAGATGATTTGGAAAAATTTCAGATATAAACACCCAGATTACAGCTCCTTGCCCAATGGCATGCGATGCAATAAATAAAAACAAGAATATAGGAACAAAAATTCCTGTCCAATGGAAAAAGAAAGCCATAGAAACAAGGCTCAACGAAATGATATATCCAATGGAACCAATATACATTAAGATTTTGCGTCCCAGTCTGTCTATTAGAAAAACTCCAACCATTGTGAAAATTAAATTTATGAACCCAATACCTATACTGCTTAACAAGGCAACATCAGCCCCTAAACCTGCTTCTCCAAAAATCCTTGGCGCATAATATAAAAATGCATTTATACCTGACAATTGGTTAAATGAAGCCATTAAGAAAGCTAACATTAGAGGCACTCTGTATTTTTTCATGAAAATATTTTCATTACTTGGAGTTGCAATGTTATCATTATTTACCTCTTCAATGAATTGATTAATTTCATCTTTTGAAAACACTTTCTGTAGAACTTCTTTAGCTTCTTCTATTTTTGACTCAGATAATAACCATCTTGGACTTTCCGGAATACCGAACACCAAAAACGAATAAATTAGTGAAGGAAAAACTTGTATCCCCAACATCCATCTCCAAGAGTTCTCTCCAATATCACTTAATAAATAATTAGATAAAAAAGCGCAAAGAATTCCTAGTACAATATTGAATTGGTAAAAACCAACTAAACGCCCTCTATCTTTAGCCGGAGCAATTTCAGAGATATAACCCGGCGCTGCAATTGTTGAAGCTCCAATTCCTAAACCTCCAACAAATCTAAAAAATGCAAAAACCCATGGACTGTTAGCCAATGATGTCCCTAGTGCAGAAGTAGCAAAAAGTAATCCTATAAGTAACAAAGTCTTTTTTCTTCCTAATTTATTTGTTGGAATTCCTCCAAAAATAGCACCAATAACAGTACCCCATAAAGCCATAGCCATTACTACCGAGCCGTGAAAAAAATCTGTAGAATGCCATAACGCCTGTAACGTTTTATCTGCTCCAGAAATTACTACTGTATCGAACCCAAACAGGAACCCTGCGAATGCCGCAATGATTGACCAACTCATTATTTTTTTATTCATCATTATAAATTTTTAATACTTCCAAAACTATATATTAACCTAAAATTAAACATTTCAAAATGTTACTATAACGTTTGAAAAAAATACACTACCACAACTTATTGATTTACAACTAATTAAAAACTAAATTCTAACATTAGTTTTTCATTTATTTCAATTATGTTACATTAAATTTCAATATGAAATCATAGTATATTATACAAAAATTAATATTCAATATTTTTTTAATACTTTAATTATTAATCTTGTTTTTAAATCATTCTTTTTTATCGATTTAAAGCAACAATATCAATATTTGAGCTTATTTATCATAAAAAGCCGTTCCAATATCATGATGCTATTATATAATTTAGACAGAAATTATTTATATTTTAAACTTTTTTCATGTAAGAAACATTATAGTACGCAATCCAATGCAGAAGTACTTATTAAAAAAAGGTTTTACAACCTCATCAGTAACCTAAACCTTTTTGCAGTCATTTATTATGAAGAATTAAATACATTTAAGTTCTAGAAAAGTGGATGAATTGTCGCCAAAGAATTTCTAAGTATTAAAAATAATCTGACAATCCGAAAAGTGTACCATGTATTTTCTTGCCACAGCTTTTATTAAGTCATAAAGAAATCTGCGTGACTCTTTTTAATCTGCAGTCAGTTTTTTAAGCTGGATACTAGTCACATATAGTCATAAAAAATTGACTTAAACATTTCAAATCACTGGTTTTAAACTGTATTGGAGATCAATAAAATGCCTTGAAGTAGATAAATCTCTTTCTATTGAATATAAACGACAAAAGGGCAATCCAAATGGATTACCCTTTTAACATTGCCGAATAATTTTCAGAAACGTATCAATTTTTAAATTAAATGTTTCAACGCCTAATTTACAATCAATTTGGCATCAAACATTTCTTCATTATAAAACCCCTTTATTATATAGACGCCTTCATTTGCCTTAATACCGTTTTCTGAATAACCATCCCAAGTAATAACTAGATTTTCAGAATTCAATATTGATTCTATTTTTTTTAAAGGAAAACCATTTATATCAAAAACATAAGCAAAAACTAATGCATCTCCATTTTTATTGAATTTCATATTGAAATTAGCATTAGATGGATTTGGATAAACAATAGGATGCATAATTTCTGTTTTATCTTTTACACCCTTCGAGACTGATGCTGTGCCACCGCCATTTATGTTATAAATTTTCAAATCAATTGCATTAGCCGTGCCGCCTTGTGCATATAAATCTATTGTATTATTTGCTGTTGATGGAAATGAACGTGTTGCAAAAGCCAATTCCTCATTTACAAACACCTCAATTACAGATGCATCAACAAAAATCCTCCAATTCACATTCCCTGCTGGCAAAACAAATTTTGTTGATTGATTGGAAAGCGGAACATCTGTCAGTATGGATGATTTGCTTCTGTCTACAACAAAACTGCTGGTAGAATAATCATAATAGATTAATGTCTGCTCGCCTGTGCCAGCATTTTTATTAAGTGAAAAACCAACTTTAGCAGCAGTGCCGGGATCCATTGTTGCAGTAATTTCATATTGTGAACCAGAAGCTCCATTTAATACATTTGAAGTAGCCTGACTAAAACTTACATTAGAAAAATTAGTAACACCCCCTCTTAACTTCAGCAAATTAGGATGAGGTACTTGTTTAATCTTACCGTTTACAAGGGTCCATACTCTTGGCAGACTAAAAACATGAGCCCAGCCTTGAGCTTTTTGCTTGGCTGAGGTTACACCATCAGGAATAATGCCAATTGCAGTTAAATTACCGCTGGCATCTTGACCGATAGAAGGAGACAACAGCTGATTTATGACATCTAGTCGCTCTGGAACTGCATTATCTCTTACAAATTGAGAACCATTAAAACTGCCAGACCAATATAGAGCATTTGCATTTGGAAGCTTATTGATTAACACAATTGATTTGGAGCCAAAATTATAATAAACAGGCATTTCCCAAAAATCCCCAGTTCCGTCTACCGCAGGGTTTCCTTCCAGCATAGTGCCTTGTAAAGACCATTGTGTAAAATCTCCGCCTGTTGATTTGTATAAAAACAATCCGCCTCTTGAAGTACCGTTTCTAAGTCCAGTCCCAATCATCATATACCACTCTGAACCATTTTGAAATACAAATGGATCCCTAAAATCTGCATTTGCAAATGAAGTTGGTGCATTGGTTATAACTGGACTAGCGTTCTTTTTCCAAACATCGTAAGGCGCAGTCGAAGTAGCAAGTCCGATTGCAGCTCTAGATTTATTGACTCCTGTATAAAAAATAAATGGCTCTCCATTTTTAATTACGGCATGACCAGACCAAATCCCTACTTCATCAAATCCTGGCTGTGGCCATAATACTTGAGTTTTCTCATCCCAGCTCACAAGATCATCACTTACATAATGTCCCCAATTGATATGTTCCAAATAGGGTCCATTAAAATTTCTTTGACTGAAAATATGGTATTTATTATCAATATAAATCAAACCATGAGATTCATTAGTCCAAGCAGACGAAGGCATTAAATGATACTTTGGCCTATGGATATCATTTGCAAATCGTTCTGTTGGTATTTTTAAAATTGGATCGGCTGGAGTCATTGCGTTAAATTGCGCTAAAATTTCGGCAGCGGTCAGATTTTTATCCCAAACCGAAACTTTATCTATAGCTCCTGTCAGACCGTTAGTATCAAAACCCGCTACTGTTTTATTTTTTGACTCCTTGCCAATATATATCGTGGCATTATTATCCCAAGCAAGACTGCCTCCTTTAAATGTAATGTCTTTTATTTTAACACCATTGAGAAATAAAGTTGCAATTCCTTGACCTGCATTTATATTTAAGGTCAAAAAGCTCCATTTTTTTAATTCTATCTCTTGATCCGAAAGAATTTGAACCACTTCAGTTCCAACTTTAAATTGGCCAATAACTCTGCCGTGATGATTGATTCCTAATGCCACACCAGAACTATTAGTCGTATTTACATTTGAAAAAATAGCCGCATTAGTATTTTCTGTAATTGGATCCAAATCTTTTCTTTGAACAGGAAAAGCGGAAGGCGCAATCCAACCTGTCACGCATGCTTGGCTAGTGGGATAAGCAATTTTTGCATTGCCGGTTGCCCAGCCATAAAACCCATTTACTCTTAATGCGTTTCCTTCTATGCCAACAATTCTCTCGGCAGAATTCATGGGACCGTTTATAACAAAGCTAGATTTAGTTATGCTTTCGTCTAATGATTGTCCCGAACTCTCATTAAAACCAAAAGAAAGTATTTCTTTAGCTGCATTTGGATTTGGTGGTGGTACTGGAGTAGGGTCCGGTGCAGGATCTTTTTGTGTTTTACAGCTAAAAACTGCTAAGCTTGCAAACAATACAATTATATACTTTTTCATTTTCATTATTTTCAGTAAAACTACAAAAGCAATATAACGTTATAGTTAAGTTATGTTACATTGGAAGTTTTATTTAAATAAAAATGAAAAACACTGAAAAACAAAGATTTAACAAAGAAAAAACAAATACAATCATCCCCCAAAAAACATCTTAATTGTATTTATTCTAAAAATGTAACACCTCATTTTTATTAAATATTCCTAAAGTCCTTAGGAGAAATTGAATATTTGCTCTTAAAATTGGTAGAAAAATAATTTGGAGAAGCAAAACCACAAGAATAAGCAATTTCAGAAATATTCAAAGATGTCGTTTTCAACATTACTTTTGCTTTCTCCAACCTATAATTATTGATGTAATCCCCAATACCAATACCCAATACTGCTTTTACTTTTCGATACAATTGGACCCTGGATATATTGAGTAAAGCAGCAAGATCTTCAACCGAGAATGAAGAATCATCAATATTTTTATCTATAAACTGGTTAATTTTTGCTAGAAATTTTTTTTCAATTAAATCAAACCCTTTAAGTTCAGTTTCTACTTTTACATTCGTATAAAAGTATCTTAATTTTTCCCTATTAAATAACAAACCTTTTATTGCTTGCCTTAATACCTGTAAATTAAAAGGTTTAGTCAAAAATAAATCTGCCCCAACTTCCAAAGCTTTAATATTGGTTTCATAATCATCCGAAGCAGTTAATATAATTGTCGGAATATGCGAAGTAAGAAAATTTGCTTTTATGATTTCACAAATTTCAAAACCATTTTTTTCAGGCAAATTTAAATCGCATATAATAACATCTGGAATAGTTGCTAATACGAGTTCAATTGAATCTATTCCATTGCACTTAAAAATATTATAATTTTCACTTAGCTTTGATGAAATAAAATCCAAAACTTCTACATTGTCTTCTATGATTAAGATCGTTTGTTTATTTTCATCAAACAAGGGGGAGCTTACTTCATTTAATGTTTTATCTAAGTAATTATATTCATAATCATTTTCAAAATTTTGGTCATTCGAATTTTCAATTATTTCTTCTCCATTAAAATGATTATGGCCTAATTTTAAGGTTAAAGTAAAATGTGTTCCTTTATTGGATTTAACTTCAATTGAACCTTGATGCAAATCCATAAAGCTTTTAGATAAATTTAGTCCCACACCTGAACCGTTTTTATAATTATTTGACCCTTTGAAAAAAGGGATAAAAACATTTTCCAAATCCTTTTCAGGTATTCCAATTCCAGAATCTTTAAAATGTATTTTCACAATCCCAAGCTCTTTCTCCTCTACAATTGTCACCTCAATTTTACCATTATCAGGAGTAAACTTAAAACTATTGGACAATAAATTATAATATACCTTGTCTATTAAATTTTGATCTATATATACTTCTAAGCCTTTATTGTTTGATGTAAAATCAAATTTTATATTTCTTCTCAAGGCTTCTCTTTCAAACTCTTTAATTATTTTTTTTGAAAAACTCCACAAATTTATTTTTGAAACTTTTATAGCAAAGTTTTGATTTTCACCTTTTCTAAAATCAAGCAGCTGATTAATCAACCGAAGCAATCTTTTAGAATTATTATACATTAAATCTAAATCTTTTTTAACCGTATTACTTTTATTTTTAAACTCATCATGCAGGGATTCTATTGAACTCAATATCAAGGTTAACGGTGTCTTAAACTCATGAGAAAGTCCCGTAAAAAACTTAATTTTAGCTTCATTACTAATTTTTAACTTATTAGCATATAATTCAATTTCATCTTTTTGATTTACAATTTTAATATTCGTTTTTTCTAATTCTTTCTTTTTACTGCGCAGTTTTATACCAGAATATAAACTAAAGACAGCTAGCCCAAAAATTAATAAACTAAAAAAAATAATGACTATCAGAAGATTTCTTTGAGTAGAATATTTTTTTTCTTGTTCTTTAATTTTATTTTGCTGCAATTCAATATCGGATTGCTGAACCGAAATTTTATCAAATTGATTACTCATGATATCAGCATTCAGAGAATCAATTAAAGTCGTATTGAGTATATTGTTTTTAGAAACTATTTCTTTATTGGCGAGCTTAACTGCAAGCTTAATTGCCTCGCTGCCTCCTGTTGGATACAATATGGTTGCCGTTAGCTTACCATCTTTAACAGCCTGTATTCCTCCATTTGGATCATTCAGTCCGTCTATTCCAATAAATTTTATATTTTTTTCCCTGCTTTTTTTCTTAGCTACCTCCCATGCTTGAAGTGCAATATTATCATTAAAAGCAAAAACAAAATCTATTTTTGGCATACTGTCCAATACCTTACTTAAATTATTGTTTAATGCTTCCAAATTAGGAGCACTGATACTTATTTTTTTAATGTTCGGATATCGGTCGATAATTTGTTTAAACCCTAAACTTCTCTCAACGCTAGGTGAAATATCTGTCGTTGCCTTAATTTCAAGAATATTGGCACGGGCATTAGACATAGAAACAATATATTTTCCTGCAATATGACCAACTTCAACATTATCCGCCCCTAAAAATGCTGTATAATTGGATGTATTAACTTTTCTATCCATTATGATTACCGGTATTCCATTTTTACTGGCTTTTTCAATTACTGGAACTATAGAATCGGAACCATATGGAGCTACTATTAAAACATCCAAATGATTTTCCATCATTTTTTCAATATCGTTAATCTGCTTTTTTGTACTGCCATTTGCATTAGAAATAGTTAAGTCTATTTCTGGATGAAGTGAAGCCTCGACCATCATTGTATTATCCATAGATTTTCTCCAACTATCTTCTTCAGAGATACTTTGTGAAAATCCGATGATAATTTTTTTTTGATTATCTTCTTTTGAGTCACAGGAACACAATGTTATTAAGACTAATAATATATATAATTTTCTTGACATAAAATTTGTGGTATTTACAGAATCAATTTTGATTACCATAAGAATTCATTTTCGCTAAATATGACTCATCTTTTCATGAAAAAATTCTTTAAAATTTTTCACTCAATAAAAAAGCAGTCAATAATATTGTGAAATTATTTTTAATAGGTAATTTAATAAGCTAAATCGAAGTTCAAACAAAAGTAATTATTTTTAGAATAAATATAAGAATCCTATATGGTTTTCTTTAATTATCCAAGAGAATTAGTAATTCATTAAGTGATCAATGAAAGCCTAGTATCTGTTCAAAATACACTGTTTACAGAACAAGAGTAGCAATGTTTAAATTTCTACCTTAATAAAAAGGACTAGACTTAAGGAATAAGTACCTGCATGGAACAAATTCTCCATCGGAAGACTTTAAAAGCCATGATCATTATTTGCTTTTAAAACTCCTAATACGACTTGGCGAGTTATAAGTACCATAAATACTTATGATATTTAATCCTAAATATTTACAGGAATATTAAGTAAGCGTCCCAAATCTTCAATAAAATAGTTCGACATTTGTTCGGATAGGGCTAATAGACTGAACAGTTCGAGCCAACATTTCTCCTTATGGATTAGATTTCTTATAGTCCTGTAACCAGTAATCATTAGAAATTAAAAGCCAAACTCCCACTTTTAAGGAAATCTTTTGTCTCCAAAGTTGGTAATAAATACTTTTACATGAGATTTAAATAACCAATCACCATGAAGCCATTTACTTTTGACCAAATACCAATAATGATGAACAAACTTCATAAAAAATTAGAGCATTTGGAAAAACTCATTTTAAAAATTTCTGTTACAGGAGAGGATAAAGATGAACTTCTAAATATTAAAGAAACATCAAAACTTTTAAATCTATCGGTATCCACAATCTATAGCAAAGTATGTAAAAGAGAAATCCCTTTTAATAAGCAAGGTAAACGCATTTATTTTTACAGACATGAATTAATGAAATGGATTAAGTCCGGTCGGATAAAAACTTATTTATAAATCCAAAATGATATTGAAAAAAGGTCAAAAATCTAATACTTAGATTTTTGACCTTTTGCTTTTTAACCTTCATGTCTAAATACTCTAATCATACATTACTTATTTTTTTATGTCAGTGCTATAATCAATATTCAAAGTTTATAACTATTTTTGTATAAACAACTCCCATGAGTTATGTTATCTCAATAAGGATACTTTGTTTTGTTTTGCGATAGTTTGCTTTAAATTGTACCATAATTGTACCACTAAAGTTTAAAACCCTATTAAAGTAAGGGAAGTCATTTTCTGCATCGGAAAGTAATGAAAAACAAATACTATGAAGATTTCAAAACATTCAAAACTGCTATCGAAAAATTATTTAAAAATTATTTAAAAATTTCGATTAGTATAATAATCAGCTATTAACCCTATTAAATTTTAAATTCGGAATTATTAAAACAAATTAGTATATTTGGTACTAATTATATGCTACACTTGCTGCCAGCTCCATTATCAGGAACTGATCATGAATGAATTTTTAAACTTTTAATTCAAAAAATGATTTAATTAATTGAACTTAAAGCGCTCTAAAACAATTCTCTTAAAGGTTATTAGCCAATATTACAAGGATCTAAGCTAATTTTTTTTAATCAACACACAATCCAAGTATAAACACCAGTTTTCTAATGTTAATCGTAAATTTTAACAAGATTAATTAAACAAATTACTAATGCATTTGAGTTCTCGCCGAGACACTAATTATAAAGCCCAATTCTTAAAAATTGGGCTTTATTAAGCATATCTGTTTAAATACCTTTTCCTGTCATTTTTTTTAGATATGAACATTTTTGTTTTTTACTTTATGCTTCTTCAGTATCATTTTTTCAAAATTTTTACTCTTTATGATAAGGACATCCTGAAGCAGATCCATTTTTATTAGCGCTAAAAAACTGCTCTTCAATTAAGTGTCTCTGATCATCAGAAACATCTTCAATTTTTCGAAGTGTATTTACTTGAATATGCGGCCAGCTTGTAGTACCTCCATCATCTCCAAAATCAAATTCGAAGAATATAATTTGTTCGTATTGCAGCTGAAGAATTTCTTTTCCTTCTTCTACAACTGTTTCAACCCACATTCTCATATTCATTTCAACAGTAGGAACAAAACGATTTACAAACGGAACATTTAATATTCCTCCTTGCGCTCCTGTTTTATTTTTGGATGACATCTGAATGAGTACATGATTTTTTATGTCTTTTCCTTTGTTGGAATCACGAAGGCGTAAATCAGGTCTTACGGAATAAGGATATAAAGGATGAGCCAATATTCGCTGTGTATAGATTTTATTTTCATCAGGATCAGTAAGATAATCCAGTTTTTGGAATACCCAGTCAGGCGCAGGTTCGTCAAGATTTATAGGATCGGCTTCACTTGCACCGGCTCCGCCCATAGTTCTTGAAATTGAAAGATGATCGTATTTCCAGGCAGCATTGCCTTCCGGGAATTTTGGCTCTTTTTCAATTAAATAACCATTCTTACCTCGGGTCAGGTCTCCTAATAAAGTTATAGTACTTCCATGCGGAATTACACCGCTTCGTGAAATAGAGTAATCTGGTATAAAATAAGGTCCTGTTTGACCCGCTCCGGCTTTAAGTTCTTTTGCTGCAATAATTTCAGAATATTGTCTTCCATTTAAATTTTCAAGAGTTACGTATTCTTTGTTCCCCTCATCATTTACAATCAAAAACAGCGTTTCATCCTGATAGCCGCTTTTATATAAATCCTTATTCTTGTTTAATGGCGATACAGGAATCACACCGCGATCTTCTTTAATTGTTTTGTCATTAGCAGCATAATTAAATATATCACTAAGCCATAAATACATACCGTTTTCCTCGTGAATTGGAGTGTATACCAAAGATTCCTGGTCTGTTACCCGATTTACACTTTTAATACTTTGCTCGTATTTAACAGCTCCGCAAAATTGTTCGTTTGCTCCGCCTCGATTACGAACTCCTCCCGGCACTAAATCAAATGTTAGTTTTTCGATATACTCTTCACATTCAAAACTATATTTTCCCGGAATACTTCCTGCATTTGTACCCGGCGAAGGCATAATGGTCGTATGTATGCCACTTCCAATCATTTTACTTTTATTTTGGTTACTATTATAGCTAACCCAGGTTCCTTCTAATACTTTTAGAACACCATAATCTACATTGTTTACAATTTTCTGAAGATCATTTTCATGAAATGCTCTCATTGGAGTTTCAATTTGAACTTTTTGATAATCCGACATCAAATTGTGTAATATGTCTTTGCTGTCCTGAGCAGTAGCAAATAATATTTCTTTTTTATTTACATCTAAATTCTCGGCTGCCTGAGATAAATTTATCTCGTCTGCAGGGTTTTTACGTTGTAGCATAATCTATATCTTTTTTAAATTAATAATCTGTGTATTCAAAGACTGGGGCTTGCATTCTCCAACAGTTTGCCTGTTAAAATAACATACATTCCCCTTTTATAAAAGTTAGCCTTACCATCCCAAATAATAATCTGGAGACAGCCAGATTGGGCGATCGAGACCAAAATATTCCTGTAACATTTTTTCTGCTTCACAGAAAGCCCCTTCAACCCAGCCTTGCTGATCAGAATAGGCTTCTCCGCAAATATGGATTTGCTCATCAGCTACTGGTTTTCTCATGTATGGCATTACATTTTCAACAGAAAATCCTGCTTTCCAGGCATGATATCCTGCGCCAAAAGGTTCATTCGTCCAATCTTTAAAATAAGTTACATAAGGTTCTGGTATCGTTACATCTGGTCCGTGCAGTTCCCGAAGCTGGTTCATTAACTCGTTCACCATCATTTTAGTCGTCTGAACATCATTCAGTTGATGAAGTTCTTTCAATGATGCTGATTTAGCAGCTTTTACTTCAAAAAGTACTTTATCATCAGAAAGTGCTTTCCAAAAGGTTTCTGTTTCCATATCTCCATAACTTCCCAGCAACATCGAATTATCAGTTTCGGCATCTGTACCAAAATAATAACACTGTCTCATTGGTAAATCAGTGATGGAATGCCCTGAATCAATTCCTAATTCTTTCCACCAAGGATATGGAAAGCCCATTAATATCTTAAAAGCCGGTTCCATAATTACGGATCGGATATTGGTATTTAAAACCGAATTTTCATTAATATTGAAAAAGAAATTGTTCTGATCTAAAAGCTCCAGGGATTTTCTCGGCATAGCAAGAACTAAGGTATTTGCATACACTTTCCATTCGGTATTGGTTTTCAGATTTAGAAAAGTCAGTTCATATTTGTGCGTATCTTTTGAAGAATGTTCTTTTGTGAAAGTAAGCAGTTTGTTTTCAGACCAGATGCAGGCATCGTCATGGTCCATATATGAATTGGCTATTGCATAAGCGATACTGTCATAACCTTCTTCAATGGTTTTGTAAATAGTTCCTGCAGAAAAATCTCCCACCATATAAGGAAAAGCTTCCGCTGAATTCCAATTGATGGTATTCGAATAATATCCTCCGGCATTTGCTAAAAATTCATATCCTTCCTGTGAAACCTGATCTTTGATTAAATTCCAGAATCCCAAATCGTTTACTTTACGCTTGTTGTAAGGAGAATTGGGGAAATTGTATATCAATTTAGGTTTTATATCATCCCAATCCCTACTGGTTAATTCAAATGCATAATCATAGATTGAAGGACCTTGCTTAATTTTTTTCCCATAAGCCGCAGCAACCCACGAATCTGCCATTAAAACATCATAAATGATTTTATTGAACAATTGATCTGAACTGAAACCAAAATCATTATTATTCAGGTAATATCGGGTTGGTAATTTTTGATTTTGTCCCTGAGCAACCGTCCAAGCATCTTGTTTAAAACGCTCTTTTCTAAGATACATTAATAGTTTTGAAGATTCTCCCATAGGAAACGGAACAGGTGTCATTTTGTCTTTCAAAACAGGAATACGTATGCTCGGATTTTCCGGAGGTATATAACCTTCAATTAATGTTGTCACGATTTCCTGAGAAGTCAAATAACGCATTCCTCCCAGTTCACCCCAGAAATTCATTCCGGGCATAATAACAGATTCGAGTCTTCCGCCCAGTTTACTGTTCATATCAAAAATTTGCACTTCGCTGGCTGAAAACTTTTTATCTGTTACCAGACGATAAGCAGTGTACAATCCTGAAGTTCCGGCACCAATAATAGCTACTTCTGTTTTTAAATCAGGCTGCATTCCTGTGTTTAGATAAGTATCTTTATTCATAATAGTATCGTTTTTTAAAATGCTTTAAAGAATTTGTGTCCTAATTGAAATGGTGTAATATCAAAATGGGTATGTCCGTCCAATACAAGGTCAGACATGATTTTTCCTAAAAAAGGAGTAAATTTTGCTGCCCATCCTGTAGCGTATAGCACAATATTTTCATGATTTGGTACATAACTTGGTGCAAAATCAATCAGTAATTCTTTATTAGGTATTGTGCTCAGGGCAATAAGACATGTTGAAGTATATTCAGGCTCTGCGCTTAATCCTGTCATATGTTCTTTTACCCAGTCAGAAGTGTAGCCCAGTTCTTGTCGGTTAGGAATTAATGTTCTGTCGCCGGGCTCTTCTAAAGGTTTTATTACAAAATCCGGTGCTACACGAATATATTCCGGATGGTCCCAATCGACTTCAGGAAAACCATAAAACTGATTGCCGTTTTCGCCTATCGGATTTTGAAATACAAACCAGGTTGGATATTGTATAGCCGGATCGGTTTTTTTAAAATAAGCCGAAGACATATTCCAATAAACAGCATCAATTTTAAAATCCAGTAAGTTGATTACGCTATTAATGTACGGACCAGGAACGATAGCTAGTTTTTTAGTAATGTAAGTTCCGTTTGGCGTAATAATTTCAAAGAGTTTCCCAATATGATTGATTTTAAGCACCGGTGAATTTTCTTCTAAATGAACCGTTTCTTCTTTTTTGCACAAGTCTAAAAGCGTTTCATTTGTTGCTTTAAAATTAATGCTGGCACCATCGGCCTGAAACAATCCAGTATAGGTTTCCGGTAAATTTTTAAAATGGTATTTTGCTTCAATTTCTTTTGCTGTTAAAGTGGTATACGGAACGTTTAACGCTTTTAGCGCTTCTTCGGCTTCAGCTATATTTCCTTCTGTAGAATGTACTTCGGGATCTCCAAACCAAAGCGTACCTACTTTATCCAATAATTTTGTATCGGTTTCTTTTTCCAGTTCATCCCAGTACGGTTGTGCGTCTAAGGCCATTTGCACCATATATTCATCTGGATATGGAATTCTAAACTGGCGCGAAACTCCTGCAGAACTTCCTAACTGATTCACAAACGTAAATTGCTCCAATACCAGTGTTTTTGCTTTTCGTTTTCCAAGATGGTATGCCGTAGCCAAACCTATTGGTCCACCGCCAATAACAATTACATCATAGTTTTCTGTGTTCATAGTTTTTTTCTTTATAGTAGATTTTGAATATGTATTTAAAACAATATATAAGCATTGTCATGAGTCTAAATTACTAGAGATAAAAAATCAATTAGAAAAAATGGCACAAAGCGGAGATTATAGGTCACAAGACTAACTATATACAGAGTTAGATATACAAAAACATAAAAAAA
Source organism: Flavobacterium sp. 1 (assembly GCF_002797935.1). Taxonomy (NCBI): domain Bacteria; kingdom Pseudomonadati; phylum Bacteroidota; class Flavobacteriia; order Flavobacteriales; family Flavobacteriaceae; genus Flavobacterium; species Flavobacterium sp. 1. The sequence goes on along the minus strand of NZ_PGER01000001.1, from coordinate 1,208,430 downwards.
TGCGCAAAGTCCGGAGACACTTGCGCATTTTTTTATATAATGTTTCAATTTACATTACCATCTTTTTTTCAATGCTTACTTTTGCAACGAAAGAAGATACTATTTTGGTATCAGAACTATTTTCGACTACATAAATTCCTAATATACTATTTCTATATACTGTATTAGCACTTGTAACACTTGAATCAGGAAAATCAATATCAGTCCAATTTGCTTCTCCAAATGATCCGTCAGCATTTCTGTTTACAGAAACAAATGATGCTCCATTTTTTTCGCCGTTTAAAGTAATCCAATCCGATGGCATATTATAGCCATTATCTTTAGCAACTGTAATACCTTCAAAATGAGTAATTATAGATAAAGCTGTTTCGTTCTTGTAGCTAAATGATTTTAAATTACCGGTTTGTTTCGTTTTAGAATTGTAATCTACCAGAAAGGCCTGGCTTATTTTTCCTAATTTAGGACTGGTATATCCTCCGGCCATTGTATAACTGTCTCCACCATTATGCCAAATACCATATAAGGTAGTGGTTAATGAATCCGGCACTTTAAATTCGGTACATTCTTTACTGGAAATATTATATAAAAATGCATATCCGTTTTTATCATTTTCAACATCATAATTTCCAACAGCCAGACCGCCCATTACACTGTGAACAAATACATTATTGGTATTTCCTCCATTTGGTGATACCTGAACCCATGTTCCGGAACCATCAATAGAACCTTCATAATAAAATCCGAGATTTCCACTTGGGGCTTTACCGGCAGAAGCAGCTATTTTATAAGACCCAACAATTTGTACCGTGCCATGAGGTCCGTTATTAGGTCCGTAACAAGAAGTGTTAACAACTGCTGCTGTTGGTGTACTCGGAAAATTAACAACATGCCATTTTCCTTCATTCCCATTTGTTTTAAGTGTTCCTTCGTAAATTAATCCCTGAACAAGATTGTTCTCACTTAATAAACTACCTGCAATATATACATTTTCAGACTCTGAAACTCCTCTTATTCCCTGTATTGTTGTTTGTCCGGCAGGATTATTAAAATCTGTATAACTTACTGTATTCACTTCTGAATTTATATTTTGTGACATGATGTGTGTGTTTATTATTATTTGAATTGGTACTTTTTAGATTTTTAAAGATGCTTTTTTAGTTGAATGTTGTGGTACTATAAACATCTTTTGGCATATTGACCCAGAGTTTTTCTATCTCAAGCTGATGCAATTGCTCTTCTAAATCTCTTCTAATTTCACTGTATGCCGGATCGTAAGCAAGATTTGTAATTTCTAATGGATCATTAATTAAATTATATAATTCATATTGCTTGAAATAAGCTGTTGATGCATCAAAATAATAATCGAATTTCCATTTTTCTGTCCTGATACAACGAATACGATTAGCAGCTTTTACAATTGTCCAGTTACTATTAGAACCAGCCTTAATATCGTCATAAGTAAATAAGATACTATGCTGAACAGGAGTATTATTCTCCATTATTGGAAGCAAACTTGTACCTGCAAGTCCTGTAGGTGGATTTGATACATTTGCTATGTCGATAAAAGTGGGCATAATATCTGCCAATGTCGCTAGTGCCATTGATTGCCTTATACTGTGATCTTTAAATAGTATTGGATTTGAAATTACAAGTGGCACTCTTAACGCTTCTTCATAGGCTACAAAAGTTTTCTGACGCAAACCGCCGTGAGCTAACCCCATTTCTCCATGATCTGAGGTTAAAGTAACAATTGCAGAATCTGCCAATTTATTTCCATTCTCATCTTCCTTATATAGTTCTTTAATTAGGTATCCAATTTCCTTATCAACATGACTTAATAAATAACCATAAAAATTAATATAGTTCAGTTTATCCTCCGGAGTAGCTATTTCACCCAGACTTAATGCCATATTGAGTAAAATTTGTTCCTGAGCCATAGGCTTTTTATTTTCAAGCAAATTTTCATTTACTGTTGCCGGAAGCCCAATTTCCCTGCCTGACCAAGTATCTGTATGGTATCCCGACGTACCGGCCGTTTTTGGATACGCTAAAACATCATGCGGATTAACAAGTGAAAGAATAAGACAGTAAGGTTTGTGATTTCCTGCAGCTCTTTGAGCTTTTACTCCCTTTAAGTATTCTATGGCTTCGGCTGTATATTTTGCATCATGATTTGCATATCCTCCACCAAAATTAAGCGGATTAACATCTTCGCCGGCATCTGGAGCAACCCAGCCCATTGCACCATATAACGAAATATATGCAGCAGTTAAATCTTCGTAATTTGTTTTAGTGCCATTAGGGGCCACTCCTTTACTCATGTGCCATTTACCTCTGTATTGCACATCATAACCATCTGCCCAAAGTACATTCATAATATTAGGCAGCGTATTACTGAGTGTTGGCTCTTGTGGAGATAAAAGACCTCCTTCGGTTAAAGTTTGGCTGACTCCATGTTTAGCAGGATATGTTCCTGTAAATAACGTTGCGCGACTAGGAGAACACATACAGGTATTACAAAAAGCTCTGTCAAAACTAAATCCATTCTGCTTTAGAAATGTAAGTGTTGGAAGGTTTTTTTCTTCCCATCCCGGAGGGAAATGCTGTGTTGCACGTTGCTCATCGGTAATAATAAGAATCATGTCCGGTTTTTGTCCAATTTGATTGAGTTTTTCTTTTAAGTCCATTGCTTATTGATTAAATTATTAAATAAAAATGTAATTCATGGATGTATCGATATTTTGCCCACAATATTGATTTGGGAATAACCTAAAAAATGTTTGTTTAAAAATTACAACATTGAAAAATCGAGCAATTCAATTAACAAGAATAAAATTACACCAACAAAACAACCTCACACAACGTATAAATACCTGTTTTACAAACACATAAAACTAATCAAGAAACTACTCAGAAATTATCACATTATTCAAGATTAGGGTTGATCGCTAATTAGCTGCAAAAAAGTTTAGGCATCTTTTTAGAAACATTACAGGTTTGGAGTGGATATCTTTTTTGTAACAAACAGTTAAGACGCTCTACCTTGGTAATATTAAAATCCCCAATTCAAATCTTTTAACTAAGTTTTAGTTGGATTATGTTTATCAGTAGTAGAATTTGCAAAAAATCTAGAACTATCAGAAAGGACGGTTCGCAATTATTGTGCCTCAGGGAAATTAAAAGGAGCTTTCCTAACTGGTAAAACTTGGAGTATTCCTGAAGATGCACTAATTCCTCAAAAAGGAAATAAAAAAGTAAGTAAGAATATTTTACTGAATAGTCTGAAAGAACAAAAAACATGAAACTGAAAGGTGGTATCTACCACCGTACGCAGATTGCCACTGGGTTTCTGTTAAATCGGTTGGATACATCTTTTTATTGTTTAATCGCTACAAAAAGACTAATTTCAATCGGTTTCTTTTACCCATAATGTTTTTTATTTTACATTTTAAACAGGCTATTAATCTGTTTTTTTTCTTGGAAACTAATATGATAGCCTCAGTAGCTTTCAAAAGTCTAATCTATAAATTAAAGAATTTGAACCGCAAAATAGATAAAAACAAATACTGGCTTTTTAATTTTTATTGTGATCTATTGATAATGAAACCAAATTTGAAACTGGAACTGTTGTCAATACTATAAAAAGAAAAAATCTTCCTTGTCTGAAAATGCTTTTTTCAGACAAGGAAGATTGTAAAATAAATAGTTTTTATCAAAAATTATCGTTCCAGTTTAACCTTAGGCAAAATTTTTGGACGTTCCGTTTCATTTGACAGCATCCAGCCGGTACGGTAAATCCATTCTGTCATTTTATGTAATTTTACGTAATCAATATTTTCAGATTCATCCATTGGCGTATGGTATTGACTATGCAGAACACTCGTAAAAAACACAGCCGGTATTCCTTTTCGAACGTAAGGAATATGATCTGAACGGAAGAAAAAATATTCTGGATGTTCCGGTTTGTCCCACAATTTATCTAATTCAAATTTTGGTCCTTCATCATTTGCTCTTTTTGCAATAGCTACCAAATCTGATGAGTTTTCGTGAGGTGCACTTGAACCTAAAAGTGCAGCTTGATTGACATCATTTCTTCCTATCATATCACCATTTAAAACTGCAATAATATCTTTTTCGGGAACGGTAGGATGTGATGCGTACCAGCTTGAACCTAATAAACCACGTTCTTCTGAACCATGAAACACAAACAAAGCAGTTCTTTTTCCAGGCTGTTTTTTATATGCTCTTGCTATACCCAGCATCGCTGCACACATACTCGCATTATCATCTGCCCCATTGTAAATTGAATCCTGACCGTATTTTTGTCTTACTCCATCATGATCCTGATGACCACTAAATAAAACATATTCATTTTTTAATTTTACATCGATACCTTCGATTTTTCCAACTACATTAACAGATGGATATTTGTACGTTTCTGAAATAACTTCAGCTAATAAATGTTCTTTTGTGTTTTTTAAAAACTCCAATTGATCATTGTGTAACCAAAAAGCCGGCATTCTTGCTGGCACAGGTATTTTATCTCTATTACCTTCAATTCCATAAATGCCTCTTGTCATTTGAGGTTCGACTTGAGACCAGCTTTTTTCACCTAATTCATCTGCAACAATAATAAGTGCAGCTGCTCCTTTTGATGCTAAAAGTTCATAATATTTTTGTTTAAAAAGTCCTGGATAACGTCTGTCAAAGAGAGAAATCTCATCTGAAATCCCCTCTTTAGAGGCTAATATTACTACAGCTTTTCCTTTAACTTCTGCTTTTTCAACCGCATCTATTGTAGTGTCTATAAATAATAATGGTGCTTCTACTCTACTGTTTGTAGTTTCGGCAATTAAAACTTCGCTCCATAATTTATATTCTTTTTGTCCTATTTTAAATTTAGTATTGGAAGTAACCTGGTGTCGGTATAAATCAAAAAACTGAAAAAATGTTCCGTCATCTCCTGCTGGTGACATACCTGCTTCTTTCGCTTTATCGGCTAACCACATTGACACTTTTAATTCGTCTAAAGTTCCTGCTTCCCGGCCGTTAAAATGATCTCCAGCCATTTGATACAGATCACTCTTAAGGTCTTTGACTGTAATTGCTGAAACCAAAGGTTTTTTTATTGTTTGCGAAAAAGCAACACTGCTAAAGGCAAAAAAAATTAGGATCAATTTATTTTTCATGTGTAAATATTAAAAGTTGTAATTAAAAAAATGCTAGCGGAAAGTAAGTATTAAAAGGGTATGATTAGGAAATTCAAATCTATAATTTTTTTACACATTATTCAAAAAAACTTTTATTGTTTGTTTAATCATACTATTATTCTTAGTAAAATTGAGGGTTAACCTGTAATTACTCAATTAAGCTTTTAGTCTACAAGGAAGATTTCTGCAAAACACGGACTTATATTTTAATGATTTTATATTATAAAGCCTATTAATTATTAAAATAGCATTTTTAAAGCATAATATGAGATAAAATATACAGCTTTAAAAAAAATTAAATAATATTGCTAATCTGAAAATACCACAAATTCATGTCTTTAAATTCCAGTTTTGACGAAAGCAAACTACTCCTTGAGTTGTCTCAGGGGAGCGAACTGGCATTTACAAATTTGTACAACCGATATAAAAATCTTGTTTATTCGACAGCACTAAAAATTACCAAATCAAAAGTCTTATCAGAAGAAGTTGTTCAGGATGTTTTTTTAAAGATTTGGCAAAATCACAAAAATTTAGAAAATATCTCAAATTTAGAAAACTATCTTTTTATTATTTCTCGCAATCATATTTTTGATATGATAAAAAAAATAGCGAGAGAAACAACTTTAGCAACAAATATTGATTATAAAAATATTTCTTCAGAGGATACTGACACAGCAATAAAAGATGATCAGTACAATATTATTCTCAGTAAAATAATAGAGCAATTACCTCCTCAACAACAAAAAATATATAAAATGGCCAAAATGGGGGGCTTAAGTCATCAAAAAATTGGCGAAGACTTGGGCATTTCTACTGAAACTGTAAAAAAACACATGGCTCAGGCCTTAAAATTTGTTCGTCTTAAAATTTCGCCTTACATGAATCTATTTATGACACTGCTTTTGTTTTTCCAAATTTAAACTTTAGCAGCAAGACTCATAAATAAGGCATTTTTATTATTTTTTTTACTTTTTTTTTACTTTAGACTACTCCCTCCCTGTTTTTTAATCGTCTTTATAATAAAGAGCGCTACTTAATTCAGGTTTACCCCCTATTTTTTACGGCTCTTATAAAAATTAAGCTAAACCCCAAGTTTGCCATAAAGCCTAAATTATTAACTGATAACTATAATACAAATGCAGCAAAAAGTATTTGAAGAATTATTTGAAAACTACTTGCAAAATAATCTGTCGAAAGTAGATGAAAAAAAACTGATGGAATATATCCAACAGGGAATTCATGACGATTACATAAAAGAAAAAATTCAGCTGTTATTGAACGATAATCAGAATATTGAATTATTAGATAAGCAAAAAGGAGATGACATCCTTCAATTTATCCTTTCACATTCTGAAGCTAAAGTGGTTTCAATTAATAAAAGAAGAAATTCAAGAAAAATAGTGCGGGCTGCACTTGCTATAGCGGCAACTATTACACTTTTCTTTGCGTTCAAAAACGTTTTCATTAATAACAAAACTGCTATACCTTTAATTACAAAAGAAACATCGATTGAAGAAGTAAATCCAATTTTGGCTTATCACGGAAAACAACTTATTCATTTACCAGATGGCAGTACCATTCTTTTAAACGAAAACAGCAGCATCGAATACAATCAAAACAGTTTTGACGATAAAACCAGAGAAGTCACACTTTCGGGTGAAGCCTATTTTAACATTCATAGAAATGAAAAAAAACCTTTTATTGTTCATACCGGTAAAGTGCAGACTAAAGTTTTGGGAACAGCATTTAATATAAATGCTTACAACAACTCTAACAAAATTGAAGTTACTGTAACCCGAGGTAAAGTGCAGGTAGGAGATTTAGAAAAAGTATATGGTATAATTACGCCAAATCAGCAAATTAAAGTAAATACAGCAACTTTAGGCTATGAACAAAAAAATGTAAATGCAGAAATTGCTGTTGCATGGAAAAGCAAATACCTTATTCTTGATAACATAAATATGGAAGAAGCTATTGCACTTATCTCTCAAAAATATAAAGTCCCGATTACATTATCGAATGATAAAATTAAAAACTGCAGAATAACTGCGAGCTTCCTTAATGATGAAGATCTTGATCATATTCTAAAGGTAATCTGCAGTGTAATTGAAACAGAATATCATTATACAGCAAATGGCGCTGTTACCCTTAGCGGAAATGGCTGTGAATAAAACCAAATTCAAAAAAATAGTAACCTAAAACAACTAGCCTATTGTATTAAAACCAATAAAAAAGCCATCCAGCTCCTACACCAGATGGCTAAGATTCTTAATAATTAATTCCAGTAACCATTAAAAACAAGCAAATTTATGAAATTACGCTGTAAAAAAACCATGTTTGATAAGGAAAAGAAAGCTTCTTTATTTCGTTTATCAAAAAAAACACTTATGATCATGCGAATCAGTTTATTCCACATTTTCTTATTGACCTGCGGAACCCATTTGATTTTCGCTAATAAAATGAGCGGTCAAAGTTTAGAATCGATATCTGTTGATATTGAACTTCATAATCAGGACATTAAAACCTTATTTAAAAGTATAGAAAATAAAACCGGATTACTATTTGCTTACCAGCCGCAACTGATTGATAATTTCCCTAAAATTAATACATCAGGAGGAATGCGTTCAGTAAGTGATATTTTAAATTCTGTTCTTAAGGGCAGTAATTTAGTCTATAAACAAGTAGATAAAAGTATAGTCATTTACAAAAAGAAAATAAAAGTGTTCTTAATAAGACAGAAATAACAAGTAACCCATCGGAAGTAAATCGAATAATATCAGGAATAATAACTGATCAAGCCGGAATGCCTCTATCGGGAGTTACTCTTTCAATTCCTGGGACTAATTTTCTAGAAATAAGTGGCTACGACGGGCAATTTTCATTTGAAATTCCAGATGGAAAGGTCACATTAAAAGTATCATATGTAGGATACAAAACGCGTGAAATTGCAATTGAAGACCAAACAAAGCTAACAATTAAAATGACATCCGATTTATCCAAATTAGATGAAGTCATAATTATAGGTTATGGCACTACCACTAAGAGAGCTTCTACAGGATCTGTTGTGAAAATAACTTCAGAAGACATTGAAAAACAACCTGTTACTAACATTTTACAAACATTACAAGGGAGAACTCCGGGGGTATTTGTATCGCAGACATCTGGTTATGCTGGTAGTGATATCAATATTAGTATCCGTGGAAGAAATTCTGTTGATGACTATAACCTGCCTCTTTATATAGTTGATGGCATTCCGTATATTGGAGACGATATTAAGGGGCAAGCGCAAGAGGTAAAAAATTATGTTATTAAAGGTGCCCAAAAAAATACCAGCCCTTTAAATATCATTAATCCAAATGATATTGAAAGTATCGAAATCCTAAAAGATGCTGATGCAACGGCAATTTACGGTTCAAGAGGTGCAAACGGAGTAGTGCTTATTACTACCAAAAAAGGAGTCGCAGGTAAAACAGAATTTACCATCAACACTAATTCTGGAATTTCAGAAGTAGCCAATAGAGTAAAAACATTAGATACACCTGCTTATCTTAATATGCTTCAAACTGCTTTGACAAATGGTAAAGCGAATCCAAGTAATTCTAGTACTGGTATTGCTTTGACAGATTGGGATAAAAATACGCAAACAAACTGGCAAGATGAATTAATAGGCGGAACGGCTAATTTTAATGATTTCTCTGCAAGTCTAAAAGGAGGAAATGAAACGACTAATTTTCTATTAAGTGGTGCATATCATAAAGAAACTACCGTTTTACCAGGAGATTTTGGGTATAACAAATTCTCTACCAACTTTAATATTAATCATACTACTTTAAATAAAAAATTAAAAATAGGAGCTACAGTTATGTTTGCTACTGATAAAAACAAACTTCCTTTTTTTGACATCACAAATTATGCAATAACAACTGCTCCTAATCGCCCTATTTATAATGAAGACGGAACTTTTTACTGGGCTTCTACTTATTTTAGCGATATCAACCCATTGGCATCTTTAGGAAAAAGAGTAGAAGACAAAGGAAATAATTTAATTACCAGTTTTAATATTAAATATGAAATAGTAAAGGGATTGTCTTTTAAAACAGATTTTGGATATGGCATTGCTGAAATGACTACAAAACAGACACTACCAGCAACAGCAAGTAATTATGCATATTATAATTTGTACAAAATTAGTCTTAATAACTTACGCTCTTATACAGTTTCGAACAACAATACCAATAATTTCACTATAGATCCGCAATTAAATTATTCTACTCCTTTATGGAAAGGAAATCTAACTGCATTGGTGGGAGGTTCTTGGCAAACCAGAAAGGCAGAAATGCCTTCGTATGTAAATACATCTGTATATAGCGCAGATAACCTGATTGGGATTACCGGTAGTGCGGCAACTGTAAAATCTTATAATAGTTCTACTGAGTATAAATATTTGTCAATGTTTAGCCGATTGAATTATAATATTTTCAATAAATACATTTTTAATGCTAATTTTAGAAGAGATGGTTCTTCTCGATTTGGAGAAAATAAAAAATATGGAAATTTTGGTTCTGTCGCTGCTGCATGGATTTTTACTGAAGAAGATTTCTTAAAAGAAGCTTCATGGTTAAGCTTTGGTAAACTTCGTAGCAGTTATGGAGAAGTAGGCAGTGATGGCGCCCAAGATTATGGCTATGCAAATACTTTTCTAGCTTCTACTTATGGAAATGGAAATGCTTCTATGGCAGCTACGAGAATCGCTAATCCTAATTATCAATGGCAAGTGTCCAAAAAATTTGAGGCAGCAATGGACTTAAATTTCTTAGATGATCGAATTTCATTTACAGCTGCTTTTTACAGAAACGTAACTGGAAACCAATTAGTTCCTTATTCAATAAGTCCACAATCAGGATTTATCTCTTATCAAGCAAATTTAGGCGCAGAAGTCGAAAATAAAGGATGGGAATTTACGCTTTCTACAACCAACGTTCATACTAAAAAACTAAACTGGAATACTTCATTCAATATTTCAACCAACGCCAATAAGTTACTTGCATTTCCAGGTATAGAATATACTTCTTATTATAGCCAATATGTTGTTGGAAGACCATTAAACAGTATGTATTTATTTAAATATACTGGTGTACAAAATGGAGTTCCTCAATTTGAAGATGCTAATGGCGATGGAAAAATTAGTACAGGACTTGCTGATACGAAAGTGGGAGACAGACAATATTTGGGAGCTACATATCCAAAATATTACGGAGGTATATCAAACTCCATTAGTTACAAAACATTTTCTCTTGATTTTCTATTCCAATTTGTAAAACAAAACGGAAGAACTTTAATGTCTTCAACAGGAATACAACCAGGATATCCGTATGGTTTGGCTAATTTTCAGGTTGATGAATACAATGATTATTTAGCTCAGGGAAATGCCTTAAGTTCTAATTACCTGCCTAGTTATTTTAATTACATGGGTTCAAATGCTACTATAGTAGATGCATCATACCTCAAACTTAAAAATGTAAGTGCTTCTTATATCATTCCTTTAGATCAAAATACACAAAAAATCATTAAAAACATACGTGTATCCCTGCAAGGGCAAAACTTAGTAACCTTTACTAAATATAAAGGATTTGATCCTGAATCTCCAGGTTTAGTTTTACCACCGTTACGTACCGTAACTATAGGAACTCAGTTAACCTTTTAAATCTAAAAAACATGAAAAATAATTCTATAAAATACACTTATATATTTTCGTTTTTTCTATTGATAGGATTAACGAGCTGCAATGATTTATTAGAAGTTGAAATTCCTATAGATCAATTATCAGCCAAAACTGTATATGCCTCTGATCCTACTGCAGAAGCTGCCGTTAACGGAATTTATCAAAGTATGGTAACGACTACCTATTATGGATCATTAAATTACGTTCTTGGAGAAACTTCAGACGAATTCATTCTAAAAACGCAGCTTAGTAATGTTTATACTACTAATGAGCTTTTAGATACTGATGGAACTATCGGTACCATGTGGACAGAATTCTATAAAACCATTTATAATGCGAATAACGTTATTGAAGGAATAAGTGCAAGTCAGACGTTATCTGAAACTAAAAGTAAACAATGGATAGCTGAAGCAAAGTTTTTAAGAGCCTATAACTATTTTTATATGACTAATATTTGGGGCGATATTCCTTTAATTTTAAGCACTAATGTAGACATAACCGCTTTGGCACCGCGTAATAAGCAAACTGAAATTTACAATCAAATTATTAAAGACTTAGAAGAAGCATCAGTTGACCTACCTACAAATTATGACAACTATACAACTCTACGTATCAGAGCAACAAAGTGGGCAGCTCAGGCTCTATTAGCAAGAGTTAATCTTTATTTAGGAAAATGGACAGAAGTATCATCTTATGCAACGGCAGTAATTAACGAAACTGAAACCTATAAAATGATTACTGCTCTCTCAAGTACTAACAGTCCATTCATTGCAGATAATAAAGAAGCTATTTTACAAATACCATATTTCAATACTGTTTATACTTATGAAGGCGGTACATTATATACAACAGCAGGTACATATATGCTAAGAAATGGAAATACACTGTTTGAAACTGGTGATGCCAGAAAAACAAACTGGACAGGTACTACCGTTGCTGCTGATGGGGCAACATATACAATTCCAAGAAAATATAAAAATGCTTATACTACAACACCTATAGAACGTTCAACGATTCTTCGTTTAGCCGAACTTTACTTGATAAGAGCTGAAGCAAGGGTAAAACTAAATGATATTACCGGAGCTCAGCAAGATATTAATGTAATACGAAACAGAGCTTTATTAGGAAACACTACTTTAACAGATCCCAATCAATTGTTGGACTTAATTGCTTTAGAAAGACAAAGAGAGCTATTTGCCGAAAATGGCCACAGATGGTTAGACCTGAAAAGAACCGGTAAAGCTGATCAGGTTCTGGGAGCAATCACAGGAAAAATATGGGCTTCTACAGACAGTCTGTTTCCAATACCAGAATCGGCTAGACGTTCAAATCCTTTTTTAACTCAAAATCAAGGATATTAAATAATAAATTACGCAAGAATGTATTTTTAGTAAAAATACATTCTTGCAATTTTATAAAACACTATGGAAACAACAACAATTGTAAGAGTTGAAGACTTGTCGCATCAATATAGTAAGGATTGGGCAATACAAAATATCAGTTTTGAAATCAAAGAAAACAGGATCTTAGGTCTCTTAGGGTCTAATGGAGCAGGAAAATCGACCACAATGAACATTCTTTGCGGCGTTTTAAACCAGACTCATGGTAATATATTTATTGACGGAATTAATCTGAAAGAAAACCCTGTTGAAGCAAAAAAACTAATTGGTTTTTTACCACAGACACCACCGTTACACTTAGATTTAACGGTAAATGAATATTTAATTCACTGCGCAGAATTGCGTCACGTTAAAAAAGAAGATTTAAAAAATGCTTTAGAGAAAGCCAAAGAACAATGTGGAATTTCTCATTTCAGCAACCGTTTGATCCGAAATCTTTCTGGCGGGTATCGTCAGCGTGTGGGTATCGCACAGGCTATTATTCACGAACCAAAACTGGTAGTTTTAGATGAACCTACCAACGGATTGGATCCTAACCAGATTCTAGAAGTTAGAAAATTAATCAAAAAAATCTCGAAAGATAAGGCGGTTATTTTCTCTTCACATATTTTGTCTGAAGTTCAGGCTACTTGTCAGGAAATCAGAATGATTGAGAACGGACACATGGTTTTTTCGGATACACTGGATGCTTTCAACAATTATATCGAAGCAGATAAATTGACTGCAAGTTTTGAAAATCCACCAGCAATTGCTGCATTAACAGAGATTCCCGAAGTCTCTCATGCAGTATATCTTTCCCCTAAAAAAGTACAAATTACTTTTAATGGCACACAGGAAGTTGCTGAAAAAATTGTAGCCCTTAGCGTTTCTAACGATTGGAAATTACGCGAAATTCAATTCGAAAAAATATCTCTTGATGAAATTTTCGCTCAGTTATCTAAAAAAGCACCTTCTAAAAACTCTACTATTTCTTAAAAAATATACAAATGAAAACAATATATAGAATAGCTAAAACAGAACTCAACACGATGTTCTATTCGCCAGTTGCCTGGGTCGTTTTAGTCATATTTTCAATCCAGTCAAGCTGGAAATTCTTCGACTTAATTGAGCGTTTTGAAAAATCGCAGAAATTAGGGAATGGCATGGATAATTTGTCTCAAGTTGTTTTTTCAGGTTTCAGTGGTTTGTATACCGAAATGCAGAATTATTTATATCTGTATGTCCCCTTATTAACCATGGGTTTAGTGAGCCGCGAAATCAACAGCGGCTCTATAAAACTGCTGCTTTCATCACCCATAAAAATTAAAGATATCGTATTAGGGAAGTATCTTGCCATTGCTGCTTACTGTTTCCTGTTTGTGGCCATATTAGGATTACAGGTTGTTATTGCTTATTTCTCTATCGATAATTTAGATTTAAAATTCGCTATATCAGGTCTTATTGGGTTGTATTTACTGGTTTGCACCTATGCCGCCATTGGACTTTTTATGTCTTGTCTTACTTCGTATCAAGTCGTTGCTGCCATTAGTACTTTGGTGGTTTTGGCAGGGTTGAATTTTATTGGAAAATTATGGCAGGATGTTGCGTTTGTAAAAGACATAACCTATTTCCTTTCTATCGCCGGCCGTGCCAACGAAATGCTGGAAGGTCTTATTATCAGTAAAGATGTATTTTACTTTGTATTGGTAAGCAGTCTTTTCATAGTATTAAGTATCTATAAATTACAAACAGGAAGAGATGCACAAACCAGTTCCAAAAGAGTTTTAAAATATACTTTACTAATCACTATTGTATTATCACTTGGATATGTTACCTCAAGAGCTCCTCTGACACTTTATAAAGACATGTCCAGAACCAAAAGCAGAACGCTAACCAAAAACAGTTTGGAAATCGTTGAAAAAATTGAAGGTCCAATAAAGATAACTACCTATGTAAACCTATTAGATTTATATTATTTTATGGCAATGCCAGCTTCTCAAAATCAGGATATTGCCAGCTTCGAACAATACACCCGTTTTTTGCCCCAAACTCAAATGGAATATGTGTACTTTTATGACACTTCTACAAATACAGCATTATACGCCCAAAATCCGGGATTGAACGACAAACAGCTTGCCGAAAAAATGATCGAGACACAAGGTATGAAACTCGACAAGTTATATTCGCCTGCAGAAATTAAAAAAATCATTGACTTAGGCCCAGAGCAAAACCGCGTAGTACGAACAGTAGAATACAATGGAAAGAAAACATTTTTAAGAATGTATGATGACATGTTTAAAGTGCCGATGGAAAAAGAAATCTCTGCAGCTTTAAAACGTTTAGTGGTTCCTGCTCCTAAAATTATTTTTGCAACCGGAAACATGGAACGCAGTGTTGACAAAATTGGAGATAAAAACTACAAGACAGGATTTAACGAAATTACCTTTAGATATTCTCTAATCAATCAGGGATTTGATGTTTCTTCTGTAGATATTAATGCACAGAATATTCCGGAGCAGACCAGTATCTTAATTATTGCAGACCCAAAAACGCAATTAAGCCAAGGAGCTATAGACCGTATCTCAAAATACATTGATCAGGGAAAAAACCTAATGATTTTAGCAGAGCCAGAAACGAATTCGACATTGGCCGCAATTACGGATAAATTAGGAATTGCCTTTACAAAACAAGCATTGGTACAGGAAAGTGAAACCAATTCTCCTGATTATTTAGTAACTGAATTTCAAAGAAATATTGACCCGACTGTAATTAAATTCAGTCTTAATCCGAATAATAATCCTATTCCGTTTTTAGGAAGCAGCGGTATCAAAACCGTTAAAGATGCAGGATTTAAAGTAACGTCGCTTTTAAAAACGAACAATCAGCCAGCCTGGGAATCACAGACAGGTATAACATCAGTTTCACCGGAAATAAAAAAACAGCCTTCAGTAACAACGATTCCTTTAGTGGCAGCGCTAACTAGAAATATAAATGGAAAATCGCAAAAAATAATTGTGGCTGGTGATGCTGATTTTATGGGAAATGCCGAATTAAGCCGAGGCGGTTCAGGAACATTTCAGTTCGTAACCGATATTTTCAGCTGGTTTAGCAATTATCAATTTCCTATTGATACTACACGTCCTGAAAACATTGATAAAAAGTTAACTATAACTGCAAATCAGGTTTTTACAAGCAAAATAATCTTTATAGGGCTGTTTCCTTTATTAATTATATTAAATGGAGCTTTTATTCTAATTAGAAGAAACAGAAGATAAAATCACCTCATTGTTGTCGTTAAAAATGATTTTCAATCTGTTTTTTGCACCTACTCAAAAAACACTTGAATTGACTTTTTAATGACAGCCTATGGGTAAAAAATAAAAAAATGACTAAAAAAAATATCCTCTTTGGGATTCTGCTACTGTCGTTTCAGGGTGCATTTTCACAATTCAAAACTACAATCCCGATTAATAAAAATGTCACAACTGGCAAGCTTAAAAACGGATTGACATACTACATTTTACACAACGAAGAACCTAAAGATCGAGCAAGTTTTTACTTTGTTCAAAATGTTGGCGCAATATTAGAAGAAGACAATCAAAACGGATTGGCGCATTTTCTGGAACACATGGCATTTAATGGAACGGAACATTTTAAAGGTAAAGGAATCATTAAAATGCTAGAAAAAAACGGGGTAAGTTTTGGAAAAGATATCAATGCGTATACAGCCCAAGATGAAACCGTTTATAATATTAGCAGTGTTCCCGCAACGAACGAAAAATTAATCGATTCTACGCTGTGGGTTTTACACGATTGGTCGGGTTCTCTTTCTTTGACAAACGAAGAAATTGATGCTGAAAGAGGCGTAATTCGCGAAGAATGGAGAACCCGACGCACAAGTGGATTTCGTTTAAAAATGCAGACAGATCAAGTTTTATATAAAGATTCTAAATACAATAAAAGAGATGTTATTGGTGATTTGAATATCATTAATAACTTTAAATATCCGGAACTTCGAAACTATTACAAAAAATGGTATAGACCTGACCTGCAAGCCGTAATTATTGTCGGTGATATTGATGTTAAGGTAATGGAAGAAAAGGTTAAAACCATATTTTCGGGTATTCCGCTTGTTAAAAAAGTTGCAGAGCGAAAGTATTTTGATATTCCTAAACATGATGAATTATACTTTGGCACTGCAACTGATAAAGAGGCAGCCTCGACAGCAATTACGCTGCAATATGTACTAGATGAGCCAATGGTAAAAGATCCTTCGGTTACACTAAAAAATGTGATGACCTCTTTTTACACCACTATCCTCAACAATCGTTTTAGAGAACTTATCCTGAAAAATCAAAGTTCTTCTTTAAACTTAAAAAGCTATTTTGAACCTATTTCAAGATTGAATACCACTTTTAATATTTCGGCTTTAGCCAAAAAAGGAAAAGTTTTAGAAGCTTTTCAGGACGAGTATACAGAAGCCGAACGTCTGAAACGATATGGCGCAACTCAGGCAGAATTAGACCGAACTAAAAAAGATTTTATAAGTTCGTATAATGACTTTATTAAAAATAAAGATAAGGTAAACAACGACAATTGGGCAGACAAACTAACCAATTATTTTTTAAAGGCAAAACCTTTCCTTTCGCCAGAGGACGATTACGATTTTACTGTTGGTATTATCAAAAAACTTTCTTTACAAGAATTAAATAATTATATAAAAACAATTCAAAAAACAACCAATCAGGTAGTTTTAGTTACGGGTTCTGATAAAGATCAAAACGAATTCCCAACTAAAGAAGCGGTCGTTGATGTGATGAAAAAGGTAGAAAATATGCCTTTAGAAGCTTATACTAAAAAGGAAAATAATGATCCTTTAGTCTCAACTGAATTAAAGCCAGTGGCGATAAAAAAAACTTTCGAAGTTGCCGGAGTAGCTGATGCAAAAGGATACACGCTTGAAAACGACGCCAGGATCATTATTCTTCCTACTACTTATTCGCAGGATCAGATTCTGTTTTCGGCATTTAGTAAAGGAGGAAAATCTTTGATAAAAAATGAAAATCTGGCTTCGGCTGAAATAGCAACTACTATTGCAAAATCTTCTGGACTTGGCAATTTTGACAGCAGCGATTTAAAGGAAAAACTTACCGGTAAAGTAGTTCAAATTTCTCCATATATTGGTGATAATACCGAAGGTTTTCAAGGAAGTTCTAATAAGGCAGATCTCGAAACTATGTTGCAATTGCTTTATCTTTCGTTTGAATCTCCTCGTTTTGACGCTAATATATACGATATCTTAAAAACACAATATCAGAATCGTTTAGAAAACATCAAAAAAGATAATGGCAATACTTTTAAGGATAGTGTCGCTTTAGCAAATTCTAATCACAATGCACGAACCTTTATTTTTAATGACCAATTTCTACAGAATATTGATTTGCAAAAAGCAAAAGAAATCTATAAAGGCAGGTTACAGAATGCTGCTGATTTTACTTTTGTATTTGTTGGAAATATTCCGGATTCAGCACTTGGTTTAATTCAGAAATATATTGGTAACATAAAAGGAAATGTAAATACTGCTGAATCTTTTGCTGACCATAATTTAGAGCCTAAAAAAGGAAAAACCGAAGTTCATTTTAAGCGTGCAATGGAAATTCCGAAAACAACAGTGTATTTACGTTTAACAGAAAAAATGGAATACAGCGAAGAGAATGCTGTGGGAATGTATATCATTGGAGAATTATTATCTAAACGCTTTCTGCAGACCATTCGTGAAGAAGAAGGCGGAAGTTATGGCGTAACAGTTAGCGGAAATTTACAAACGATTCCTAAACCACGTTTTGACCTTGCACTAACTTTTGATTGCAATCCTGAGAAACAAGAAAAATTAATGCAGATTGTTTGGAAAGAACTTAATGATCTAAAATCAAAACCTCCTGTTAGCAATGACTTGGAGGATATAAAAAAAGCGCTCATAAAAAACAGAGAAGAATCTATGAAGACAAATTCTTTCTGGAGCAATACAATTTATAGTATTAGTCTAAATCAGATTCCTTTTTTACAGGATACCGATTATAAAAATTTAATTTCTGAAATTAATCAAAAAACTATTCAGCAGTTAAGTAAGCACATTTTGGATAGTTCAAGCAGCGTTGAGGTAATTATGAATCCCGAAAATCCAGACGGTAAATAATTACTTAAATACATTTTTATTTTATTAGTCATTAAGAGGCTGTCCGAAAAGGCAGTCTCTTTGTGCATAATACTTTTGTGCAATATAATAATCCTCAATATATAATTAAATCTATTTTGTATGTTTGGCAGATTGACCTGATTTAGGAATTGAAATATGGTCACGGTCTAAGTTTAAACTACAGCGCACTTTACATTATCACCTTTTGATAGAAAAACCGCTTTTTTATATCAACTTAAATTTGCATATTCGTAACAAATACCAAGTGTGATGAACGACTACTTAATTGGAATAGGGAAAAGAATAAAAGATATTCGAAAAAAAAATAAAAAAACAATCAGTACAGTTGCAAATACAGCCGAGGTGAGTAATGGTCTGATATCGAGAATTGAGAACGGAAGGACAATACCTTCACTTCCAGTTTTATTGAATATTATTAATGCCCTTGAAATTGAAGTTTCAGATTTCTTTGAAGGGATGCCAAAACCTACAGGAGAAAATTATCTAGTTTCACGTGCGCAAGACAATTATATCATTGAAAAAGAAGACGATACAAAAGGATTTACATATCAATATATCTTTGCAAAACAGCTTTCTTCGATTGGTTTTGAGGCCGTATTACTAGAGGTGCAGCCAAATTCTAAAAGAGAAAAAGTTGAAACCGATGCTTACGAATACAAATACATGCTTTCTGGAGAATGTGTATACGTAATCGGAGAAGATGAAGTACTACTAAAAGAAGGCGACTCTATTTTTTATGATGGCAGAATTCCACATGTTCCTGTAAACCGTAGCAACGTTTCCACCAAAATGTTAGTGCTGTATTTTTTTTTAAATACACAAAGAGGATAACGTACCAAAAGAATATGCTTTTATAAAAAAAAGCTCCTCCCTATCAGATAACAACAAGTAAGAATAAAAAAAATACTAAAATTTAAAAGAGTATCGCTCTTAATTCGGTTAAGTCATTCAATATAAAAGTTGGATCCGCACTTTGAATTTGCTCTCTGGTCTGTGCACCAGTCAAAACTCCTGCCGTCATTCCACATTGAGCACTTTTCCCTTCCTCAATGTCAATTGCAGAATCTCCAACTTTTAAGACTTTTTTAGCATCGGTAATACCCGTAATTTCCATCGCTTTCAGAATCATATCTCCAGCAGGTCTCCCGTTCTCAACATCATCAGAAGTTACCAAAGCATCAATGGTTTCTCCTATTGACCAGCCTAGTTTAATTAGTATTTTTTTTGCCGTAACAAAATCATAGCCCGTATTTAGAACTACTTTTATATTTTTATCTCTTAGATCCTTAAATAATGCTTCAGTGCCTTCAAACGTTTTAATGTCTAAATTAGAATAAGCGAGTTCTAATGCTGCTTTAAAATTCAAAAATACTTTATGAGCCGTTAATTCAACAATCTCTAAATTGGTACATTCTTTTAAAACATCCAAAATAGCTTGGTGTTTTTCCTTACCCGCTCCATAATTCAAAACCTCTTTTAGTGATACATTATAACCTTCATCATTAATTACTTTTTGTACTGTTTTATACACTATATTTTCTTCGTCAACAGTTGTTCCGGCCATATCAAATACAACCAGTTCTATTTCTTGCTTCATTCTTATTTATTAAAAATTTTAATACTATTTTCTTTTGAAAAACCAGCACTTCCTGTCATTCCTTTTCCTCCTATTCCTGTAATAATGTGAATATTTTCACCAATTTTATGCTCAAAAATATCTTTGGTTTTGCATTGAGAATAGGTGCCGAACCATCTATTTTGAATTTCGTAAGTGGGTAAATCTATAATTTTTTTGGCCTCTTCAATCATAAAATTATCAATATCCATATCGAGAATAAAACCTAAATCATCACTATTTTTTGCCAATGCATATTGGTGCGAATCCCCCAAAATAACAGAACCGTCTACAGCCTGTTTGAATAAAATATGCACGCCCCATTTTTTCTCTAAAGCTTCAGGATTTTCTTTTGCTTTTATTTCTTTAAAAGAAGGACATTCATAAAAAGACTCGTATCGTCTGATCGATAAACCAGTCAAAATGGAACCGTCTAATTTGTAATTTTTCTGAGGCTTGGTTTGCAGCATTTGCAATTTTGAAACCTCTAAATCGCTATTAAAAAACAATTCAGGGAATAAATTTTTAAATTCGCTTCCATTGCAGATAATCACTTTTTTAGCAAAATAACATTTCTTTGAAGCACTCTCCAAAACAACGTTTTCAGGTAAATTTTCACAATTTAAAATAGCGGTATTGGTAATTAATTCTAGTCCCAAATGCTGCACCATGTACTCCTGAAGCCTGTAAATCATCGTTCTTGGCTCAACCGTTACTTCATCGGGAAAAAACAATCCTCCTTTTACATAATCTGCACGCAAACCCGAATATTTATCTAGGCATTCTTTTGTACTCAATAAAACGGATTTATAATTATTGGATTTATTGATCAGAGAAAGTTCTTCAATAAGTTGTAATTCTTCATCATTTGAAGCTAAATATACCGAGCCGTTTTGTCGAACAGATATATCAAACTGACTCTGAATTTCTTTATATATCGCTAAACTTTCTCTTCCATATGCCTGCCATTTTGAATCCATTCCAGAAGGCACAACTTGTCCAAAATTTTGAATTGTAGCACTTTTTGGCATTTTGTCCTTTTCAATAACGGCAACTTTAAGTCCCATTTTTAAGGCATGATACGCATGAAAAGTTCCTAAAACACCTCCGCCAACAACAATTAAATCATATTGTGTTTTCATTTAAGCTAATTGAAAAGTTATATTCTGTTTCTTTTGTTTCTTCTTCTTTCTATTGAGATATAACATTGAACTTATGGTTACTATGATGCCAATAGCAGTAATTAAATAGGCTCCATTCATAAAAAAATCTAACCAGGATAAATCTGGCTGACCGAAATTTTTGTACAATAAAACTACTACGCTTCCCAAATACCCAAAAGCATCAACTATGTAAATAAAAAAACCAGCATTTCCTTTTATTTTGAATGCGGCAATAAAACGATCAAAAAAAAGACAGTTAAAAGGTATGTAGCAAATATATAATCCAAATCCTGACACTACCATCCAACCGAATGGACTACAATTTCCAGAATGAAACAAAAAAGTTGAAATACCAATAGATAGCGAACCTAATAAAAGTAGTATGTGATAAAAAAAAAGTGCTTTCATATTATCTCTAAAATAAAAAGCAGTTCCCAAAACGATTAATACAGTGACAGCTACCATTATTTCTGAGCTCGTATAGACTGATATATCATTTTTAAATCCCAAACTGTCCCATAATTCGCGAGCAAAATTATCTCTAAAATCTCTAAAAGCCGTCAGATACGTATAAAATACAACCCAGAGCGAAATAGGAAATAAAAATTGTAATAGTGCCTTTTTTCGTTCTTTTCGCGTCATTGGAATTCGCTCCGAGCGCAACGCAATATCCTCAAGAGAGGGTTTGGGAATTCTTTCAAGCAACCATGCAAAAAATAATAATGGTCCAACAAATATCAAACCCGTAACGGCAGGCATCCAAAATTCTGAAAAATGCAGGGACTCCATTACAAAAAAACCAACCGATTTTACAACTCCGCTCGAAACAATAAAACTGGTACTTAAGGATACTCCTAAAATTTCGGTAAATTTTCTTCCTTCTAAATACGAAAAAACAATTCCCCAAATCATTCCGAGCGGGACTCCATTGATAAACATAAAAAGGATATTGTATGGTCTTGGGACAATAGCAAATAACACCAATGCAAGCTCGGCTATGCCTATTAATCCCAATAAATAATACACTCTTTGTGATGCTTTTAATTCTGAAATTATTTTTATTCCGATGAATTTTGAAATTACATAACCTATTACCTGAGCAATGATAAGAAGAATTTTATAATCAATCCCGAATACTTCTATTCCCTCAAAAGTGGCAACACTAAAAGGTTTTCTGAAAGCATACATACAAAAATACACACCAAAAGAAGCCAGTGAAGCATTTGCAATAAAGGGAATAGCAGATTTTTTACGCATCATTTGAATTATTTTTTAAGTATATCCAACGGCTGGCCTTTCATCTGGTCATCTTTTATTGAAGAATCAAAAAACTGTAATACAGTCGGCGCAATTTGATTGCTGTACAATTGTTCTTTG
The DNA here is from genome assembly GCF_002797935.1 of Flavobacterium sp. 1. Lineage (NCBI taxonomy): Bacteria > Pseudomonadati > Bacteroidota > Flavobacteriia > Flavobacteriales > Flavobacteriaceae > Flavobacterium > Flavobacterium sp. 1. The sequence continues at coordinate 1,185,747 of NZ_PGER01000001.1, read as the reverse complement.
GTCGTTACTTCTCCAAGTGTTTGAATACCGCTTCCAAATGCTACTAACCAAACCTGATCCGCACCTTTTATTTTTGAACCATGACTTCGCCAGTCATCCAATGGTTCTGTACCACGCCCATGATCCGTAGAAATAATAAAAATAGTATTGTCTTTATAAAAAGAGTCCTTTTGAGTAAATTTCCATAATTCCTGAATTAGACCGTCACTGGCATGGGCAGAATTTAAATAAGCCTGATAATTACCGTCGTGTGCGAAATCATCTGTTTCTCCGTAAGAAATATAAACTAATTCTGGATGTTCTTTTTTCATATATTCTAAAGCGTAGTTAGAAGTAAAAGCATCAAATCGAACAGAATCCCAAGGCGAAGGAACCTTAGACTGCAATTCGTTTAAGAACATTTCCCTTGGAGAAAGCTTCCCTTCTTTTGCAACTTCAAAACCAGCATTTACGGTTATTCCAGCTCGTTCTTCGTTGATAATAAAAGGAAAAACATCCCAACTGCCAAAAGCGGCAACCTTCCCTTTATATTCAGAAAGATTGTTGATCTTCTCCAAAACAGTCATATTTGGATTATTGAATTTATCATTACTTTTGATTCGAATATCATCAGCCGAACCCGTTAAGATTTCGTTATAACCCGGATAAGAAAACCACATTGAATTGGTTAGATTCACATTACTTCCTTGGTTTCTATTACCGTGAAATTGTCCCATTTTTACAACTTCATTCCAGAAAAAGGGCATTAAGGCTCCCCTTCTTTCTACAGCTGTATTTCTCCAAAATTTTTCTTTCATAGCTGTAGTATCTTCTACATATTTTTTATTTGAAATTAGCTTACTGTCTGCACCTGTAAACAATTCCTGCCAGCGAAAACCATCTAAAGTAATTACAATAATTTTTGGATTTTTCACTGCTTTTTTTTGCTGCGCTGTAGCTCCGAAAAAGGTTAAAAGACATAGCGTTATTAGTACAATTGATTTTTTCATTTTATTTGTTTTTAAATTTAAATCATTTTTATTCCTATTTTTTAAATGAAAGTTCATCCAAACTTTCTTCTACTATTTTTAATGCAGTCTGCAGTTCTTCTCTTGTAATAGTAAGTGCGGGTGATAATTGCAGCACATTGCCTGCAGAAACTTTGAAGCTTAAACCTTTTTTTAAGCAGCTATACATTACTTTTTCTGCCTCGTCTACAGCCTTTTCTTTAGTTATCCTATCTTTTACCAATTCTAAAGCCCATAAAAGCCCTTTTCCTCTCACATCTCCAATAATAGCATGCCTACTTTTGAGTTTTTGCAGTGATTTCTCCATAAAAAAAGCATCCTGATTTACTTTATCTAAAAGATTTTCATCTTCAATAAATGCTATTGTTGTTAATCCCGCCACAGATCCCAATGGGCTTTTTTCATGCGTGTAATGTCCCAAGGAGATATCTCCAAAAACATTATAATCGTCTCTGGTAATCATTGCGGCTTGAGGTATAATTCCACCTCCCAAACCTTTTCCTATGCATAAAATATCAGGTTCAATATCATAATCTTCAAAAGCAAACATTTTGCCTGTTCTTCCTAATGCAATTGGAATTTCATCTAAAATCAATAAAACGCCATATTGAGTACAAAGTCTTCGAGCTTCTTTCCAAAAGTTTTTTGACGGAATTTGAACGTCGGTATTTCTGATGGTTTCGGCAATAAAAGCTCCGATATCATTTTCTTTAGAAAAAACATATTCTAAGTATTCTAAACATTTATTTTCGTTGTTTTCAAAAATACCTCTGTACGTTACCGGTGGCGGAATGCGTTCTACGCCGGGCATTAAAGGCCCCATGTATTCTCTAAAAACGGATTCTCCGCCAACACTAACCGCATCCAGAGAAGCTCCATGAAAAGAATCCCAAAAAGAAACCACTTTGAACTTTTTAGTTACCGCTCTGGCTAGCTTGAGTGCAATTCCGATGGCAGAACTGCCATTTGGTGTTAATAAAACCCTGTTTAAATTCGAAGGACATAATGAGGTTAATTTCTCTGCAAAATCAATGGCGGGTTTATTGGTAAAACGCCTTGGAGAAAAGGACAATGTTTTTAATTGTTCAATAAGATTTTCTATCAGTTTTGGATTGGCATATCCTATTTGATGTACATTGTTTCCGTGAAAATCCAAATATGACTTCCCGCTCAAATTTGTGATATAAGGTCCTTCACAGGATTGTAAAACATCTAAACATGGAGTTGACATAGACTGATGCAAAAAATAACGTGCATCTTTTTCTAAGAGGTTCTTTGTCTGCTCATCCTTTTCAGATGCGTTCCAAAGCAGTCTCTCTGACGTTAGATTAATGTCTCCTTCTGTTTTTTTATTTGTATTGAGATTATCCATGCAATAAAATTTGATACTATCCTTATTCTTTTTGTCTTCAGATTATGGCTTAAAAACAGAAGGCGGCATAATTTGTTTTGGAATTCCCGCTGTTTCGTAATAAACATCTAACCAGCCTCCTCCTCCGCCATTAAACCACAGAACCTCCAGCGGATAAACTCCTGTTTTCAGGCTTATTTCACCAGATTTTTCTATTATGCCATGATCACCATCATTGTTGGCCACAACTTGATTATTAACCCTCAAAATACTTCCGTCATCCGATCTTGTATAAAATTTATATACTCCTTCTTTTTCAATTGTAATAGTAGTTTTAAATCTCACAGCAGTATTATCCTTAATCTTCTGATTGATTTCTTCAGAGCTTATTTCAAAACAACTTCCTTTCTCATTCGGCGACAGATTGTCTAAAAAAGGTACTCCGCTTAAATTCGACAGATAAAATATTTCATACGAAACCGGGGGTTGAAAACCGGTAGGAATTACTCTAAAAAAAGCTTCACTTACTAAACTGGCTATACTCCCATTTTTAAAAAGGGCACTTTTGACAACTGTATTTTTATCTGTTTTAAAAGGAGATTTATACAAAAGAGATTTAACCGAAGGCATTGTTCCATCAGTAGTGTATCTAATTTCGCCTTCTTTGTCTGGATTTTCGATTATCACTTCGGCCTGATTGGTAAACAAACCTCCTGCTCTTTTGCTTAAGACCGCTTTTGGCAGAATTACGGGTTCTTTAAATCTTTTTGCCATCGGATAATCGTCTTGGTCGTTATATCCTTCAAAAGCATTTTTAACGGGTCTTCCAATACAAGCCATCGGCATTTTTAAACCCAGAGCAAAAGCAACAGTTGCAGCATTATCATATTGATAAACGGGATAATCAATAGTATAATTTTTCTTAACTGATTTTCCCCAAACAATAAACGGAATTTCTACTTCCTGCAGTGATTCTCCGCCATGACCTTTACCTAAACCGCCATGATCAGCACTTACAATTACTACCGTTTCATTTGCCATTGCAGAACTTGTTATCGCCTGCATTACCTGACCCAGTAAAGCATCGGCTTTTTCTACGGCTTTATAATATTCCGGACTTCCATGACCGTATTCGTGACCGGCATGATCGACGTGATCAAAGTGTACAAATGTAAAAATAGGTTGTTTTGATTTGATATAAGCGCTGGCTTTGAGTGCTGTTTCATCTTCTGTTTCCGGATTAATATCATACGTAACAGCATTTTTTTCGAAAAGTCTTCCAAAACCAGACCAGTGGTAAATGGCTCCTATTTCTGCATTTTTTACCTGAATATGGATCAGCCTGAAAATGGTTGGAAAAAGAAAATCCTCACCTTGTACAACAGCTGGAAGAATAAAATTATTTTTCTCCCAGTCGTTTGAAGTGATTCCATGCTGTTCCGGCCCCACTCCCATAATCATCGATGCCCAATTGGTGCTCGAACTTGATGGCAATACTGATCTTGCATGCATGGTTGAAGCTCCTTCTTTTATTAATTTGTCAAAATTTGGAGTTTCTGCGTTTTCAATTCCGTTAGGACTCAATCCATCAAAACCAATGATTACAACATGCTTAATTCCGGAAAAGTCTTTTTTATTTTGAGAAAAACAAGACCATAGCGAAAATATCGCTATAATTATGATTCTATTTTTGATGTATTTCATTATGCTTTTATTTTAGAAGCCACATAACCGCATTAATGTCATCTGTTCCTCCATATTGTCTGGCTAATGCTGCGTTTACGTTCTCAGAGTTGTTTTCAAATTCTCCTTGCGGATATTTCCACCTCATCGGAATTTTTCCACTATTTTTATTGGCTGGACCAACATTAAAAGCTGGGATTCCGGTTCTTCTAAAGTTAAAATAAGATTCTCTTTCAGAATTTTGGAAAAACGCCACATACTTTTGCGTTAAGATTTGCTCTAAACCATTTGCATTGTTCCCTTTATAAACAATATTTGGACTGCCTAAGAAAGTAGAAACATCAACACTGTTAACGGCATAAAAATCCATGGAAGCTTTTATTCCTTTGGTGTAAAAAGCTGCGGCATCACCGCTAATCCATCCTCTGTTTATAGCTTCTGCAATTATAAACTGCTGTTCTGCATAACCAATTAAAACATATCCTTCTCCAACATAAGAACTATAATATCTTTTTTCGTTCGGATAAGACAATTTACCCTGATCTGATGCTACCTGCATCGGACCTTGCTCATCGCCGGTATTAGGAGCGATATAAGCACTCAGGTTTAATGGATCAGCAGCATTAAAATAAAAAGCGGTCGGATCTGCAACTTTATAAATCCTTGGATCCTTATTTGCCTTTAAGATATTCAAATAAGTGCCTCCCATGATATCTCTATTTCTGTTACGCCCAAAATTCCCTGGATTTAAAGCATAATTGTTTCCATTCTCATCAGAAAAATTACGAGTCATATTGTCTTCAATTCCGCTCATTAAAGGATATTTTGACGGATTTTCGATCATTTGTTTCAACTCATTAACAACCCCTATCTCAGCTGTTTTTTTACTAAGGCTTATTAATACTCTCAAATGAAAAACATTGATTGCTTTCTGCCATTTGTTCAAATCGCCATTGTATAAAAAATCGCCTTCAACAGCACCGGTTCCAACTTCGGCCTTTGCGGCCGTAATTTGATCGTTAGCTTCATTTAGAAGTTTTAAAATTTCAATATAAACGTCTTTCTGCGTATCGTATTTAGGCTTCGTAATTGGTTCACTGCTATTGCCTTTTAAGGCTTCTGACATTGGAATGTCTCCCATTCTTTTTGACATATAATCTAAGAAATAAGCATTAAAAAACTTCGCTAATGCGCCATACTTATTTTTTGTATCCAGTTTTGAAACTTCTTTTTCCATTGCCTTTACATTAGATAAAGTAGTATAACGCAAAGGTCCTGAACCCCAATTGTAATCCTGCTCTCCATAATAATCAAATGAAATTGCCCAGAACTGGTTGTCTCTTTGCGCGCCCGACCATGGCCCTTCGTCATCAACATTATTCATTACTCTAAGAACCTCAGTTAACAGCATTGACGGAGGAACACTTGTCGCTTTGTTTGGATCATCAGCTAAGTCTTCAAAATTAGTACACGATCCAGCAACGAAAACCATTGCAATAATCAGCATGCTCTTATATAGTTGTAGTGTTTTCATTTTTGTTCGTATTAAAATTTAAAGTTTAAGTTAATACCATAACTTTTGACAGTTGGAGTTTGAAGCGGTGAAGAGCTCTCATTTAAAAATTGATCTAAATCAATGTTTTTGTTTTTAGAAAAATAAATTAAATCTCTGCCTACTAACGAAATAGAAGCGTTCTCAATAAAAGATTGTTTTAAGAAAGAAGCTGGAAAAGCATATGTTAAGCTAATTTCTCTTAGTTTAAAGAAAGTCTTATCTATAATATTGGCTGCATAATTACCGTGATACGCTTTTGCATAATCTTGATAATACATTTTGGTCGTATTTTGTGCAAAAGTTCTGGTATCAGTAATTGTATTCCCTTGACCATCAGAAATTAACTCTCCTCCTGTAACGACAACTGCATCTGTTACATAAGATTTCACACCAATAACATCATTGGCACGTTCTGGAGTATTACTGTCTTCATGTCGTCCGCTCTGCCACATTTTTTGATTTACATAATTTTCAATTTTTCCACCGTATCTTCCATCAAAAGTAAAATTCAAGGCTAGATTTTTATAACTCACATTATTGGTAATACCCATTGACCAATCTGGAGCTTTATAACCCACTTTTGTCTGATAAGGATTGATAAGAGGTTTACCGTCGTTACCCACGATAAGTTTTCCCTCAGGGCTTCTCATGAAATCATTAATATAAAAGGCATCTACTCTTTCACCTATTTTTATTCTTCCATTATTTTCGATCCCGTCATAAACCTCTTTTAAATATTCTTTGTAAGTTGACCAGTTGATATTAAAATCCCAGTTGAAAGAATTGCTTTTTATTGGTTTTACAAATAAGGAAACTTCAATACCTTTTGTTTTTGTTGTAATTCCGTTTTGCTTACTTCCTGAATACCCAGAAGTTTCAGAGTATTTTAAATCAAAAATCTGCGGACCATTTGTATTTTCATAATACGTTACATCAAAACCAAATCTGTTTTTGAGCATTCTGGTTTCCATACCCAATTCAACAGATGAATTAAAAGCAGGTTCTAAATTTATATTCGATAAAACCTCAGAAACATAAGCCGCATTATAGGTTTTTCCGTCAATTGTAAAAGGATCTCTAAGCCTGTAAGTATCTAAATTACTGTAAATATCAAGGGAACCACCTACTTTTGCATATGAGGTTCTTACTTTTAAGAAATCAACTAAAGGAATTTTAACCACTTCGCTTAAAACCGCACTTAAACCAACTGATGGATAAAAGAAGGTATTGTTTTGTTCTGGTAGTCTTGAATCAGTATCAAACCTTCCAGTCGCGCCTAAAAACAAAAAGGATTTATAAGACAAATCCATAGAACCATACCAGCTTTGAGTCTCAAAATGACTGTTGTAGTTTGTAGGCTGCACCGGAGTTTGTGAATTGCTTAAATTGTACAATCCCGGAATTATTAAATAATTTGTAGAAGCAAAAGATTTACGGGTTTTATCAATATTGATATTGGCTCCAAGGGTTGCTTTTATCTCAAAACTCTTAATCGTTTTATTGTAATTTAACATGAAATCAGAATAATTCTTGAATCCATAATTGTATTTTTCTTTGTAATCTCCCTGCGCTTTTTCTCTATCATAAGTAGTCATCGAATACGGAAACTTTTCATTCTCGAATAAATTGGTGACTGCCATATTCGTTCTGATCAGCATATCAAAATTACTATTGAACTTGTGGTTGAGGCTTATTTGTCCCGAATAATCATTTTTGTAATACCCTCTTAACCATTCATAGGCCATGAAGTAAGGATTATTATAACGTGTATATTCAAAGTTTTTTTGCTGTAAACCTTCCTTCCCTTCCTGCCAATAGTCTCTCAAATCTCTAATATCATAATCAGCACCACCCCAAATCAGCATATTATAGATATAACTGTTAGGTCCATATTGTACATTTGGATTGTTTGGAGAAGTCTGAAAGTTAAAATTAGAACTTGCATCTACCCACGTTTTATCACTTATATTATATCTTCCACTAAGGTTAAAATTGTAAATATTTAATTTCGTATTTGGATTGATTCCTTTTTGGCTCGTATTTGAAAGCGAAAATCTGATATTCCCTTTATCGAAGTTTGATGCAAGTGCTAAATTGTTAGTGGTTAGCAGACCATTTTCCATAAAATTCTCAAAGTTGTCTTTTCCTCTTGCCAGCCAAGGAGTTGCAATTAATTTTCCATCTGCGCCAATAGGGCTGTCATATTGGGTAATTAACTGACCATCAAATCGAGGTCCCCATTGGTCATAATCGGCATCATTGATCCCAGCACCTTTACCGTCTACAAAAGAATAATTTCCATACGAACCCGGACCATAAGCATTTTGCGTTTTTGGAAGGGCATTATACCCGCCTTGAAATATTGTATTGTTATTAAACTCAACCACATAATCTTTTTTATTTTGTGTTCCCCTTTTTGTTGTAATTTGAATTGCTCCGTTACCACCAACTGAGCCATAAAGTGCCGCCGCATTTGCACCTTTCAGTACATTTATACTCTGTATATCATCAGGGCTAATATTCCAAGAGTTAGTACCCAATGGCACACCATCTACCACAATTAAAGGCTTTTTGCCTCTAAGATATAAGTTAGGGCTGGTAAAAAACTCAGGTGACGCCGTCACTACCAATCCGGAAACTTTTCCGGAAAGGGAATTCATAATATTGGCATCTCTGCCTTTGGTCAAATCACCTTGTACCTCTTGAACAGAATAGCTTAATTTTTTCTTTTCCTTTTTTATACCAAGAGCTGTTACAACAACTTCATCCAAATTATGAGAATCTGGTTTTAAAGAAATAGTAGCTGTTTTTTTGTTTTCTGGAAAAAAATTAACTGCTATGTATCCCAAAAAAGATACAATCAGCTGCTCATTACCATTTGGTAATTCAATTTCAAAAACTCCATTTAAATCTGTTATAACAACAGTAGTTGTTCCTTTAATAAGAACTGATGCTCCTGGCAATGGTTCGTTTAGTTCATCAAGAACTTTCCCTCTAAAAGTAGAAGTCTGGGCTACAATTAACGATGACACCAACATCATTAATAGAATCATTAAATTTTTAAAATTTTTCATTAGTTGATTAAATAATTACTATTAGTAAATTTTTATATTACAAAAGTGTAATAATATTTACTATTAGTTAACTTTTAAGTTTTAAGAAATCTTTAACAAGCCTTTATACTATCGTCAATTTAATGTTACCTTAAAACTTGGATATGCAAACAAAAAAGATGCTATTAGTTAAGGTGCCTATTGTAATTAATTTGATTATTAAATTCTTCACTAGTTGCATAATTCAAAAACCTGATTTTTTATATTAGTAGACTACCGATTATGAAAGAAACTCTGTGACAGAGAAATTCAGCCTCATGAGATCGGTCAGCCACAGTTAATTCCCTAAAGTATGTTTTTATAAGACTATTTATAGTCCAGCTCAATATAAACAGGTAAGTGATCTGATGGATATTTTAAATCTTTTGAATCACTTAAAACAGCAAATTTTTTCACTTTTAATTTTCTTTCACCGGATATAAAAATATAATCCAGTAAAAGGGTTACTGGTTCATTGTGCTTAAAACCATTAAATGTGCCAGAAGGTCCAAAAGCTTTTGCCTCTGAAAGATTATGAGTGTCTTTCATCTCCTGTTTCAAAATTGCAATTACTTCAGATGCCGGCTCAGAATTAAGATCTCCCATAAAAACAACCGGATATTTTTTTTCGTTTAATTCTTTTATTTTAGAAAGAATAAGCTTTATCCCATTTGTTTTCGCCTGAACTCCAATATGATCTAAGTGAGTATTAAAGACCCAAAAAATCTGCTTAGTTTTCAATTCTTTAAACAAAACATAGGTACACACTCTTGCATAAGCGGCATCCCAGCCTTTGGAAATTTTATTGGGCGTTTCCGACAGCCAAAAAGTATTGCTTAATAGCATTTTAAAACGCTCTTGTTTATAAAAAATATTCGATGATTCCCCTTTTTCCACACCATCTCTTCCTATACCTGCAAAATCATATTGAGAAAGAGTTGCAGCGATATCATTCACCTGATTTGGTAATGCTTCCTGAATCCCAAATATATCTGGATCATAAAACTGAATCTGAGCAGTAAAAAAATCCTTGCGGTGTGTCCAATCATTCTCCCCGTCACTTGCTAAATCTAAACGAATATTGTAAGTCATTATCTTTATGTTCTGACCATTAATCTGGAATGCCCAAATGAATAATACCAGTAATTTTATTTTTTTCATTTTCTTGATTTTATTGTTACTTTATTTGATTTTCAATATTTTAAAAATCACTTTTTTATAAATTTAATTAATCTCGATAGGCACTTCCAAAAAACTGCTTATCAAAAAATCCTCTTAATATTTAAAAAAAACGCTACTCCAAATAAATAGAGCAGCGTCAAAAAAAAACTAACTAACAACTAATTGATTAAAACATACTTACAGCTAATTGGCTAAAAGCCACATCATTTTATTAATTTCGTCATAACCGCCATACTGCCTGTTCAAAGCTTCAGTCAAATTTTGACTATTATAATTCAACTCCGAAGATGGATATAAATATCTTACTGGCAAATTATTAGGGTTCTTAACATTTAGATTGGTAACTGGATCAATTTCAAAGTCAGGATACTTGGTTCTTCTATATTCAAAATAAGCAGTTTCAGCATCAACCAAAAAATTAAGCAGGTAACGCTGTAACCATATTTGTTTGAGTTGACTATCTTGATCAGAAGCAAATGCTGCTATCCCTGTAAAATAAGAATCAATATCACTTTGTACAATTGGATTCCCGTGTGCAAAAGAAGCATCTGTACTCATAACATTTGTCAGAGCCGCTCTAACTCCATTTTCGTAATACTGCTGTGCACTGCCAGTACTTATCCATCCTTTAATACGTGCTTCTGCCAAAATAAGTTCTTGCTCCGCATAAGTGAGCATTCTTCTTGGCTCACTATTCTGTTTTGTCTGATACCTTAAATTTATTTTAGAATAATTCCCTTTGCTATAATTGGCATTCATTAGCCCATAATCTAATGATGTTTTTACGCCTACGTATGCTTCCATATCATTAGAGGCATATCCAGCAATTAATTGAGAAGCAGACGGTTCGCCAAAATAAAACAGACGCTTGTCTTTAAGGTCTTTAAGATTCTCAACAACCGTTTTGCTCAAAAGAGTTCTTCCTGTAAACATATCGTTTGTACTATATAATGGATGTGAATTTACACTGCTGTACTCAAGACCAAAATAATCAGAAGCTTTTTCCAATAAAACATTGCTATTAACAATAGCTGCAAACCTTTGTTTTATTTTTAAATCAACATCATTTTCTTTGGCACTTAAACTCATTAAAACCTTAATTTCAAATGCATTACAGGCTCTTTTCCATTTAGTTGGATCTCCTTGAAAAACAGTTGGATCTCCTTGAAAAGAGGCTCCTCCAGAAAAATTGGCATTTGCTAATTCTAATTCATTAAGAATGCCAATAAATACATCTTTTTGCAGATCGTACTTAGGTTTATAATTGCCCTGACTCCCTTGGTCAGCCTGACTGTATGGAATATCACCCATTTTCATGGTAAGCAGGTAAAAAGTATATGCCCGTATAAAATGAGCTACCCCTTTATAAGAATTTTCAGCAGGATCACCTTTTGCAAATTCTAGCATCTTATCAATATCCGGCAAAATTGTCATCTTATTGAAGCTTGAATTTGTTATAAAATTATATTGGGTTCCTAATTGCCCTTCATTTGCATAACCAACATATTTTGGCAAGGCATTTTCAGAAATATATTCCTTCGAATCAGCACCTTGATATTTAGCAGTGCTCAGAATAATGTTTGTGCATAACAAAGAAGCGCTTACTTGAGTTGGAGTATTGGGGTTTGTATTAATTTCATCAAAATTACTACAACCTGCCAATAAAAGCATCCCTGCCATAGCGGTGATAATTTTTTTCATATCTATAGTTTTAAATTATGTTGCTTTTTAATCAATTTAAAATTCAAGTTTAACATTACAACCTACAAATCGTTGAGATGGATCGCTAAAATTATCAGAACCTCCGTCAGGGTCTGAATATTTGAAATCTTTGGCCCAAAGAAATAAATTTTGCCCTATAGCAGATATAGAAGCACTCTTAGCTCTTATAAAATGGCATGCTCTCTGCGGAACTACATAAGTCAAAGAAAGCTCTCTTAATTTCAGGAAGGTCGTACTGTAAGTATCGTATGGAGAAGGAGTCCCGCCCCAAGCATTCCCTTTATGAACTCTTTTAACATAGTTTTCATAAGTTACATATACATCGTTGGCAGCATACTGGCGCGTATCACTGGTTATCTCACCGTAAGAATTATAAATAACATTACCCGAAACTACTTTTACTCCATCACCCAAATAATTACTAGTACCTGTAGTAGCGTCCTTATATCGAATATCGTTTACCGAATCAGGATGATTCCCAGATTGCCACATATACATTTCGGTAGTTGTTTGCGCTAAACCGCCTACTCTGCCGTCCATAGAGATATTTAATGTAAAATCTTTATATCGAAGCGATGATGTTAAACCCCATATCCAGTCTGGATCAGCATATCCATGTACCGATTCATATGCTGAGTATACCGGCAGTCCGTTTTCATAAATCATATTACCATTTCCATCTTTCAGGAACTCATTCAAAACAAATGCATCAGCTCTCTCACCTACTTTTACCCAAGGTTTGTCAGCAGAAAACTGACTATCAAGTTTTGTATAATAGCGGGCATATTTAGACCAATTGGCCGTTAGATCCCATTGCCAATCAGTAGTTTTCACAGGTGTGACACTTAGTGTAAGCTCTAAGCCTCTTCGGGTAATTTCTTCATTTATGTTAGTATAATTAGAACTAAAACCAGATGCACTGCTCACACTTGTTGCTTTCAAAAAGTCAAACATTCTTTTGGAGTAAAAGGTAAAATCTAAGGAAGCTCGTTTTTTGAATAAATTTGCCACTGTTCCTACCTCCCAAGTACTTGAAGACTCTGGTGCTACTTCATTTCCTCTTACCGTATCTGGATATGAGGCAGAATTAGAACTACCCCAAGCACTTGTTGTTATGTTGTATACTGAATTGGAATCATAAACACCCGCTGGTGTCTTTGATGATGTCCAAGAACCGCGAAATTTCCAAAGAGACAACCAATCGTATTTTGGCAAAATTTCAGAAACCAAAAAACTGCTGGATATAGATGGATATAAGTATGAACGAGTAGATTTTGGTAAAGTTGAACTCCAGTCGTTTCTTAAAGTACCTTCAAGAAACAGCATACTTTTCCATGATCCTGCAAGCCTTCCATACAAGCTATTAACTTGTCTCTTATATATTGTCGAATTTACGACTGCACTAGTAACTGATGATTTTAATGAATAAAAACCTGGTATAGTGAGCCCTCCCTGAGTTCTGGCTTCAATACCTTGATCTTCGGTATAATAAATAGTTCCGCCAAAGAGGCTTTCAATATCAAAATCCTTAATTTTTTTATTCCCTGTCAAAATAAAATCAGTGTTTGAGCTATAACCACTTCCCATACCTTCATTGTAAGAACCTTTTAGCGATTCGCCCCAAATTTCAGTGCCGTTTAAAATAACGGTAGAATTACCCGCTCCTTGAAGTGACCCTTTGGATATACGTATAACCTGTTTATTATTATACGTATCAAAACCCGTTCTTAAAACAGCATTCAATCCTGGTGCCAACTCATAAGTTCCCGAAACAAAACCATTGAAAACCTGACGATCAATACTATGCAGTCTTTCATATCTGTCGAAATAAGGATTGTTATTTGTACCTGTATAACTATTATTTTGTGTTTCATTCTTTACAAGCCAATAATCTTTGTAATCTCTTAAATCATAATCTGGAGAAGACCAAATTAGTATGCTATACATTGGGTCGTAGCCTTTGTAACCATTAAATCCAATATTCGGAGAAGTCTGCTTGTTTATGGATACTGATGATGATAATTTGAACTTATCCAAATCTATATCACCACCCAAGGTATAAGTATATTTATCATATTGAGAATTAGGATACTGTCCTTTATTGGCTACCCAAGTAGCAGAAGATCGTATACTGCCATGTTCGCCTTGTTGCGTTATGCTGAAATTATTATTAAGAATATAGCCTTGTTCTAAGAAATTCTTAAAATTATCCTTTCCAGTCGCCAGATAAGGCATCAGCTTATTTGCTTTACTAATGGGATCCCACTGGATGACATTCTGACCTTCCATCGGTACACCCCAGGAACCAGTTCCTTTATAAATATTGGTAACTGCATCTATCTGCCTTCCAAAAACAGTTTGCGTTTTAGGAATAGCTAAGTAACCAGCAGTGAACATTGTACTGCTATTTACAGAAACTGCTAGCCCCTTCTTATCCCTGCCTTTTTTTGTCGTTACTACAATTGCGCCGCTTGCTCCTCTATAACCGTATAGAGCCGATGCGGTTGCCCCCTTAAGCACATTCAAACTTTCTATATCATCAGCAGGAATATCTCTAAGTGTCATATTTCCATACGGCACGCCGTCTATAACCAGTAGTGCATTTTCTCCACGCAGCTCTACTGTTGGAGCTTCGGCAAATTCAGTGCTGTTTTTTACTAATAAACCCGCAACTCTTCCTGTTAAAGAGGTCGCAACGTCAATCCCTTTAACCGTCTGAACAGAAGAACCCTGCACTTTTTGCATAGCATAACCAAGTGCTTTTTCTTCTCGTTTAATACCTAATGCAGTTATTACCAATTCCTTTAGCATTTCTGCCTCTTCGGTAAGAACTACATTAATTTTATTTTCCTGTCCAATAGTTTGTTTAATCGTTTTAAATCCTATACAAGAAAAAACGAGAATTTGTCCTTCCTCTGCCTCAATAGTATAACTGCCATCAAAATCAGTTTGAACTCCAGATGATGTTCCTTCAATAAGAATTGTAGCTCCGGGAATTGGCTTGCCTGAATTATCTGTAACCTTACCTGAAATTTTTATCTGTTTTGCTAAAACAGATATTATTTTATCTCTAGTGGAAGTGTTTGTCTTAAAAGTAATTAAACCGTCATTTATTTGATAAACAACTTTAAACTTAATAGCAGCCTCTTTAAGCAATACTGCTAATGTGTGTGTCCCAGAACTTACAGGAGTCAGCGTTTTTAGTTTTGCTACTTCATCTGTATAAAGAAGAGAATAATCAGTTTGATTTTCAATAGCCTTAAATAATGTCTTAAGTTCATAAACATTTTTTGAAACTAATACTGGGGTAGATTCTGTACTTTGCGATTTAATTGTTGCCGCAAATGTCAGTTGTGTCAATAAAGCAACCAGTAAAAAGAATAAAACCTTCTTTTTACTGCTATTTTTTTTTGTTACAAGATACATAATTTTGAATATATTTGTTTTATGTTAATTATTTTGCAATTAATACAACCCGATAATTGGTGGCCACCATGTTCGGGTTTTTTATTCTTATGCTGTTAAGTAGTCTTTCATCTTTTCATAGGCATCAGTTTTTACAGGGTTTAAGTCTTATATTTATAGTGTCCTTTTTAGTTTTGGTATAATCCATATCATTAATGAAACGAATAGCGCTTAAGATTTTTTCTATATTATCACCCGAGAAATTCCCACTAATAGTATTACACTGATAAAGAGGTGAATCTAATTTTAAAACAACATTATACTTTCTTTGAAGTGTTAGTAATACTTGATCTATATTAGCATGATCAAAAAAGACTCTGCCGTCTTTCCATGCCAAATAATCTGAAGATTCTATCGTATTGCATCTAACTAAAGAACCGGTCTTATCATCATAAATCACCCTTTGATTTTTAGTGATAATCTCTGAATTAGAAGAATGTTGATCTGTAACTTGAACCTTTCCCGAAACTACTGTTACCGAAGGAATCCCTTTTTCGTAATTTGTTACGATAAATCGGGTTCCTAAAACCTGAGTTTTAAAATGATTGGAAGAAATAATAAAGGGATGTTTTTCTTTATGTACTACCTCAAAGTAAGCTTCTCCTTTCAAGCTAATTGCTCTCGAATCTTCTCCAAAGTGTTCAGGATAGACAATACTGCTTCCTGAATTTAAGTAAACGACTGACGAATCGGGCAGTATCAAATTCTTTTGTTCTCCAAATTTGGCTGCAACAGTAATATAGTGGTTTGTATTAAAAATAGAATTGAAAGTAAACCACAAAGTTCCCAAAAGAATAACAGCTGCAGCGGATGCCGCAATTCTGTAAAAATTGGTCTTCTTTTTTCGCCCTAATCTTTCTTCAATTTTTAATCGGATACGCTGTCCCAGAGCATCAGTATCAATATTGGATTCCTTAATACCATGATCTTGCATTTTGGTAAAATAAGTATTTACCGCTCTTGCTTCCTTTTCAGACGATTTGCCTTCGCTGTATCTTTTGAAAAGATGCTTGTATTGTTTACCCATGTGCACTATATTAAATAAGTTCTTTATTAGTATAGTACACGAAAAGGAGCCAGCACCTATAAAATATAATAAGGATTACAATTTGTTAACATTCTTAACAAAAAGCAACAAAAGAAATACAATTAAGAACACACAATAAGTATCCCCAATAATTTAATGTAGTAATTATTTCCTGCCTTCAACAATTTAAGAGCTTTATTTATCTGATTTTCAACAGTGCTAATCGATAAACTCTTTTGTTCCGCAATTTCTTTAATGGTCATATTATCATAAAATCTAAGCGTAAAAATATCAAGACATTTTTTCGGTAAAATCTCACAAGCCTTTTGTTTCACTTCCTCCATTAAAAATTCTTTCGAAAATTCAATGGTTTGTTCATCTTCTATTAACTGTAGTGCCTCTTCAAAAATCTCTAGCTCAAAAGCCGTTAATTTTTTAGACTTAAGCTTTTTTGCACACTGATTTCTAACAGCCTGAAATAAATAAGCAGTAAAATTTTGTATATCAGTTTCATTCATACGCAACCAAAAATCAATAAATATCTCTTGAATAATATCTTCAGCCGATTGTTTGTCTCTCAGAATATTAAAAGCAAAAACATACAACGCTTTCCAATTTTGTTCATAAACCTTATTGAAAACAAGTTTTTTATTTATGAAAGTATTATGTGTCATATTCAAAAGATAAATTTAAAATTACTGCAAAGCTATAGGTCGCTTTGCAAATCTCTCATGTATGAATATGATATTTTGATTAAATTTGTGCCTCAGAAAACGAGATACAAAAAATTTTTTTTGTCATATTATTTTAAAGTGATTTTCTGTTCATTGCCATCATAACTTATATTTTGTCCATCAGCGTCATAGTTAAATGCCTTAGGTTTGTCTTTACTTACCGTTACAATTGTGAACGTGCGATTTTTTAGCATTCCGTCAAACTGGCCTTTACGTTCACCAATAGTCAGTGTATTGCTTGTATTATTATAAGTAAAGCTAATGTTTGCATATTTACCACTTTCGTAATTATAATTGCTGTCTTCATCCTCATATAGTGTGAAGCTGCCATCTTTTCCTTTATAGACATATAATACGATTTTATCTGCTTTTTTCTCACCAGTATACTGTATTTCAGGTCCTACGGGAATTATAGATCCTTCTTTTATAAATAACGGAATACGTTCATAAGGAGCATCAACGCTTACCTGCTTACCTCCTGTTATGTAATTTCCTGTATAAAAATCATACCAATTAGAACCCGCTGGAAAGTATACATTGCGTTCACGTGCCTCATAGCTGTAAACCGGACAAACCATAAAGGCCGGACCAAACATAAACTGATCACTTATATTTTCTACTTTTTTATCAGCCGGAAAATCCATAAATAACGGACGCATAATTGTATAATCATTAAAATACGTCATGCCGGCCATTGTATAAATGTAAGGCATAAGTCTGTACCTTAAATTGGTATAGTATACAATGGATGCATAGGCAGGATGTCCTTCAGGCGCAATATTCCACGGTTCACGATATGGGAACTGTCCGTGAGCCCTGTATAATGGAGCGAAGGCACCAAATTGGAACCAACGTGTATTTAGCTCTCTCCATTCTTTATAATCTTTATTTTCCTGTCCGTTTTTGTCATATTGCTGCTGTCCTTTCACGTATCTGTCTTCTACGCAGAAACCTCCAATATCCATTGTCCAGTAAGGAATACCGCTTACTGCAAAATTTAGCCCTGCAGAAATTTGTGCTTTCATATCTTCCCAACGGGTAGCAATATCTCCACTCCATGTAGCGGTAGAGTAACGCTGTAAACCTGCAAAACCCGAACGTGTTAATAAAAACACTCTCTTATTTGGAGCAACGCTGCGCTGCCCGTCATAAATAGCCTCTGCATTCATTAGGGCATACGTATTAAAATATTCTGTAGATGTCCCTAATGCTGTTGGTCCACACAGTGCTTTGCGATAAGCCATATCAGTACAGTCAAGTACATTCGGTTCGCTGGCATCCATCCACCAGGCATCGATTCCTAACGGATATAAATTATCGTATATCTGTTTCCAAAATAGTTTACGTGCCCCGCCGGAATAAGCATCATAGAATGAACCCACATAACCGGGGCCTACCCAGTCGCGAACGCTGTCTTTAATTGCCTGCTGGTATATCCAGCCTTTCTTGTCAAATTCTTTAAAATGTTCGGT
This sequence comes from Flavobacterium sp. 1, assembly GCF_002797935.1. Taxonomy (NCBI): domain Bacteria; kingdom Pseudomonadati; phylum Bacteroidota; class Flavobacteriia; order Flavobacteriales; family Flavobacteriaceae; genus Flavobacterium; species Flavobacterium sp. 1. The sequence goes on along the minus strand of NZ_PGER01000001.1, from coordinate 1,167,457 downwards.
AGTTTTATAAAATTTAGGCCAAACTGAGATCATCATTTTTCCATTCATGGCATGTATAGAATCTACCATTCCCTTAGGATCCGGAAAACGTTTTTTATCAAACTCATGGCTTCCCCATTCATTTTCTTCCCAGTAATTCCAGTCTAACACAATATTATCAATCGGAATTTTACGTTTTCTGAATTCTTTTAAGTTAGCCAGAATTTCATCCTGCGTTTTATAACGTTCACGGCTTTGCCAATATCCCATAGCCCACTTAGGCATAATCTGAGATTTTCCTGTAAGTGTACGGTAGCCTTTGATAACCTCATCTGCATTACTGCCATAAACAAAATAATAGTCGAGCTTTTTGCTCATTTCGCTCCACCAAACCTGGTTGTCTTTCTCGTCAGCCTGTTGTGGTGTTAAAGCGCGCAGACCACAATAAGATGTTCCTCCGTTCGGCTGCCATTCAATGCGCAGCGGTACACGTTTTCCTTCTTGCAGCTGCATAGAGAATTTATAGCTGTTAGGATTCCATGCTGTCCTCCAGCGTTCCGGTACTACCAGCTTATTGTCTAAATATACTTTTACGTATCCTGCATAATAAAGAGTAAACTTAAAATCACCACTTTCAGACGCTTCAATTTCTCCTTCGTAGGTCACATTTGCGTTCTTCAAAGGGAAATTTTTGGGAAGGTTTTTTATGCTTTTAATATCTTCAAAGAAAATAGATTCTTCGCTGCGTACCAAAGTTTCCACACCATTATCTTTAGAGGTGTAAGTACCCGTTAGAGAACCCTGATTTCCTTTTTTATCATAAAGTTTAAAAACGCTATTCAATTGTTTATAAGGGCGGCTGTCGCCAAAACGGCTTAAAGAGTAGCTGTCCCAAAGTAAACCGTAATTTTTGTTTGACACAATAAAAGGCACTGATACTTTAGTATTGTACTGAAATAATTCTTCGCTTTTACCTTTATAATTAAATTCATCGGCTTGGTGCTGGCCTAAGCCATGAAAAGCTTCATCTGCCGGAGAATTAAATATTTGTCTAACAGAAAACCCTTTGGTACCTTCTACTTCAATGGGTGTAAAAGTTTTTCCCCCGCCCTTTTTTTCTGCTAATATTAGTTTCCCGTCTTTATCCTTAAAAATAACTCCTCCATCTAATTTCGATACCATTACTTTTAAACGCGATGTTACCAGCATAATAGAATCTTTATGGCTGTTATCTACCGTAAAAGGAGTATTTTTAATTCCGGGTACAATAATAAGAGTAGAATCTTTTGGAAATTCTTTATCCGGGGTGGCAGTAACATGAATAAGTTCGTCATGCATCACCTGTAAGCGCACTTTGCGTGTATCTGTTTTATTTGTTTGCTTAATATTTACAACAACACCACTATCTATCAGTTGGTATTGTTTAGCAGAACAGCTGGCCAATAACAATCCTGCAAGCAGGATATGTAATTTTTTTTGTATCATTTAATAACAGATTTTAATAAAAATAATGAGTTGTCAAATATTTCTAAAGATAGGATTTAATTATATTTTTTCATAAAAACCTGAACTCGATTATTATTTTTTTGGAGCAGAAAGATTAGGTGTTTTCAGCAAGTATTGTCCCGCTATCCGCTTCAATCTTGTGAGCCGAACCCCGACCCACAAGGATTTCTACTTCTATCGGGGCTAGAGGGAAACATTTTGCTTTTTTGCCATCATTCAAAAAAAAATAATCTCAGATTTAACTATAACCAACAGCTTCAACCGCTGGAGATAATAATAATCGGGTTCAGGTTAATAGTATGATTTAGCAATAGCAGTTCATTTTTAAAATAACTTGAATGGTTTTCAACATTATTATTCACTCCAAACCAGCACACCGGCAGGTTTAAGCGTTTTCTCTCCAATAAGCACTTTGGCCGTTGCAGGTACAGTCATTGTATAATCATTTGACGTATAATTTACTGCCGTATAAAATCCATCGCGCCAGTAAACGTATATTCCTTCTGGATAATCCTCAGTGGTAGCTCCGGCTTTAGCATAGATCTCACGCAAAATGTCTTTTTCAAGTTTTGAATCATCAGTGTCAACACCAATATAAGTAACAGAACCTTTTCCAACCTTTCGTTTTACCACTGCTGCCTTGCCTTTATAGAACTGGTTATCATAAGCAGCAAGCACTTCGGTATTTTTATCGGCATCGAGCAAATCGGCCCAGTTATTCCAACCGTAGTGGGACGATTTCATCAAAATATCTCCTTTGGCGTAACCCGAAAGCATATCGGTGGCTTTTACATGAGCACCGATAAGATCGGATATTGGAGCAGCCCATTCCCCTTCCCAGAAATGCCCGTCTCGATCTTTGGTTGCCGTGCGGCAGGTAATGATTAAATTACCTCCGTTTGCTGCATAGTCGCTCCATTTTTTTACCAAAGTTGCATCGGCCAATTCATAAGCTGGAACAATAAGGAACTTATATTTAGAAAAATCTGCAGTTTCTGGAATTACATCAGTAGGAGCGCCTAAGGATTTTGCCATTTCGAGAAATTTGACCGGATAATTCCACGCATCCCATTGGAATGTCTGTTTTTGTCTGTCGATAGTCCAGTAATTTTCGAGATTCCAAAGAATGGCCGTTGAACGTAAAGCCAATTTTTCAGGCATTTTTGCATTCGGTTTGTATTGTTTCCTGAGATCTTTTATTTCCTTCATGAACTGAATATAATCTTCCCCTCCCGGCGATGGAGTCACGCCATCTGTCTTAATAACGCTGGCATGATATTGCTCAGAGCTGTACAAAACCTGACGAAAACGGTAGGAGCACGCTATTTTTCCACCTGCAGCAAAACTATGATACAGCCACATACGCACTGTACCAGGCATGAGCAGCGGATTGTAGCTGCCCCAATTAACCGGACCTGGTTGCATTTCCATCACACCCGAAACACCTCCAACGGATTTATAATACTCGGACGCAAAAAGAACGGCTTTACTATCGCCCAAACGAAAGCCTATTTCGCCAATATTATTACTGCCACCATTGGGATACGCCGTGTAGCTGGCAAAATCCATTTTCTTTGTCCGTCTGGGATCGGCTCCGGTGCAAATGGCTGTATAATTTGTGGTAATGTATTGCGCCTTCGAAATCGAATTCCGTAAAGCATCAGCTTGAAAATCGAGAAATTCAGCCTGCATATCGGCAAGGTAACGTTTAAAATCAAGCAGTGCGTGTGGATTATTACCCCACCAGCCCACCAAGTTGGTGTTGGGGATAATTACCTGATCAAAACTATTGAACCATTGACTCCAAAAAGCAGTTCCCCAAGCGGCGTTCAAAGTATCGACGGTTTTGTATTTGTTTTTTAACCATTGACGGAAAGCTTCCTGCGAAGAAGGACTGTAATCAGAAATTGAGGGAGGCTCGTTATCGAGCTGCCATCCGACCACATTTTTATTCTGCCCGTAACGCTTTGCCATTTCGGTCACAATTCTTTCAACAAACGCACGGTATTTTGGATTGGTTATCGAGCCTAATCCGCGTGTCCCGTTCTCGGCGCGGATGTAGTGGTTTTCCATGATGAAAGTTTCGGGATAATTCACCCGCATCCATGTGGGAGTAGTTGCCGAAGGGGTACACATCAGTACTTTCAGATTGTTTTTTACACAAATGTCAACCACTTTATCCAACCATCTAAAATCAAATTTACCTTCTTCGGGTTCCATTTTATACCAAGCAAACTCCGCTAGGTGGACAAACTCAAATCCCATAGCAGCAATTTTCTTGATATCACGTTCCCACTGGTCTTCTTTCCATTGTTCGGGATAATAATAGATCCCCGTTGTTACCAGATCTTTGTCTGGAAAATACGATTTGGCATTTTGGGATTTCACGGTCATTCCGGAAATCATCAGTAGTAATAGCCAAAATTTAATACTTTTTTTCATTTTTTTGAATCGGTTAATTTTCTTGGAGAAAATATTTTTGTAAGGTTTTTTTTGTAATTATAAACAGATATTTTCAATCTAACAAATACAGCAGAAGATTACCGCAAACTAATTTGCTAAATCTAGCATACAAAAGTATTTGTTTCCTTTATTTTGTTTAATATCCTAATGTATCCAATTGGGTATCATTTTCGTGCTTTTTGTTAATTCCGGCACACTGAGTGACACCACAAATAGATACTAGTAATTTTTTTATACTATCTAATCAGCAGATTATTTTTCACCTTTTAATTCAATCCACTTCTTTACTTCTTTTTGATTTCGGAAAATAACTACTTCGGTTTTATCTCCAATAACCGACTTTTGAGCTTCAGACAAATCGTTAAGATTATTGGTCTTTCGATAGTTGTAACTCAAAATCACATCGTTAGCCTGCAGGAACTTGGACGCGTCCGAGCCGGCAGTTACTTCCACTACCAATATCCCACGAATATCATCCATTCCAGTTGCCGACTGTTCACCCAAGGTTTTCAGGTTCTTAACTTTAGCCCCCATAAAGTCAATAATTTCATTGGTCTCCTCATTGTTGAGAGCTATAACATCAGGTATGTGGAGAGCGCACTGCATTGGGATCTCCTACAAAACAAAATGCGCTGGCGCCTATTTCCGAAATCAAACATCCAGATACTTCACAATTGCGATTATAGTTATTAAAAAAGACAGCATTACCACCAAGATTGATAAGTGTACAATCTTTGAGAGAACAATTTACCGCACCGTCATAAAAGACTGCACCTCCACGGTAGATAGTCCAATCACTGCGCAGCAATGGTTCTTTATTTTGCATGAAGGTTCGCAGAGTTTGTGTGAAGCCAAGACCTTCAATTATAATATTTTTTACCGCCTTTGTTTCCGAACCTTTAAATTCAAATAAGTGCGCTATTTGCGGTGTCTCAAATTTTTCCTTTTTGATATCTAAACTCTTTGGCGCATAATAATACAGCGTTTTGTTTTTCTTATCGTAAAACCATTCATTTATAGTGTCTAATTCTTCGAAAATATTTTCCACAAAACGGTATTTGTCATGCATCGGCATACGACGGTTATTTTGCCAGCCTCTTTCAAGAATCAGTTCATCCTTGTCGTCTTTTCCGGTAATCTTATAATGAAAGTCACCCCACATTGAGAAATGTAATGCATGCACATAGCCTCCGTCTGGAAATCCCCAGAGTGCTATCCGTTCTTTTGAAAGAGCATCTGCTGATGTTCCTCCATAATATTGAGCAGTTGGATTGAAGTTTGGATATCGGGCCATGCGCTGCAATTTCCCATTTACAAACAGTTGATCAAAAATGATATCCTGTGTTACTTTTGCCTGCCAAATTCTATTTTTATACGTTTTCCAATTCAAATCCAGAATTTTACTTCCACTGATTATCACTTTCTGATTATCAAAACTTTTAATAATGAGTTTTTCACTTTCTTTTCGGGAATCTTCCGATGTAAATACCACGGGCTGCTCTACATAATAAGTACCTCCTGTTAGGCATATATCTACATTTCCGGGAATTTTACGCGCTTCTGCTACAGCTTTTCCTATAGAGCAAAAGGCTTTTTTTTCGTTCCCTGTCCAGCATCATTTCCTTTCAGAGCAACATACAAACTTGTCTGGGCAAACAAACTTGCCGAACATAAAAGACCTAATACTATAATTATTTTTTGAGGTTTATTCATCTTAATCTACATATAATTTTAAAAAAGCCAAACGATTACTAACTTGCTTAATCCACTCACGAGCCATCAGTTCATGACCAAATACAGTTGGATGCACACCATCCCAAATCCAATAATCAATTGAAGCTAACTTTTGTGCATTTTCAAAAACCTTTGGATAATCAACCAAAATAGCATTAAAATCGACGGCAATCCGTCTTACAATAGCAGCTCTTTCGACTGTCAATGGATGCCACTTTTGATACTGATCTTTACGCCATCCGGAAGCAAAAAAGAATGGTAATCCCAATACTATCAAAAGATTTGGATTTTGTTCTATACATGAAGTCAACAGCTTACGGTAGGTACTTTCAAACATTTTTGCATCCAGCGCCTCTTTTTTTCCTTCTATTAATACGTTCACATCATTTATGCCAACTAATAAACTTAATACATCCGGTTTTAAATCTAATGTATCTGTTTGCCATCTTTCCTCAAGATTTTTAACCGCATTGCCACTAATACCCCTGTTTATAAACTTAAACCCATATTGCGGAAAATCGGCACCAATTCTACTGGAAACAGCAAAACAATAACCGTGTCCCAAAATATGATTTGGGTCTTCACTTCTACCCCGGTTGCCATCAGTTATCGAATCGCCTTGAAACAAGAATATCAAATCCTCTTTTTTTGGTTTTACAATTGCTGTTTTTGTACCTAAACAGGTAGCAGCCAATCCTGTTACAGCCGATCCTGTTACAGCTAATCCCGCTACCGACATGAGTTTAACAAAATCTCTTCGAGAAGAATCCTGCGTTGTCATTCTATTTTGTTTTGATGATATTTTTTTCATTTCACTGATAATAAACCTCTTACTTCAAGCCATTTACGGCAGGCTTCCGGCCATGAAGACTCTGTGTTTTTCGACCTTCCAAGCCCATATCCATGACCTCCTGTTTGATAAACATGAAGTTCACAAGGAACATGATACTTTTGCATAGCAATTGCATAGCCAATACTGTTTTGTACTGGAACAGCTCCGTCGTCTATGGAATGAACCAAAAAAGCTGGTGGAGTTTCTCCGTTTACCTGTAATTCATTCGAAAAATGTTTCACCATCTCCGGTAATGGATGCTTTCCAAGCAAGTTCTCACGAGATCCGGCATGAGTAATGGCAGAATCCATGGAGATTACAGGATAGATTAATAAAGAAAAGTCCGGACGGGCACTTGTAGAATCAATTGGGTTGTATACTTTCTCATTGAAATGAGTTGAAACGGTAGAAGCCAAATGACCTCCGGCCGAAAAGCCCATTATCCCGATTTTATGTGGATCAATGCCCCACTTCTTTGCATTACGTCGTATTATACGTATTGCTTCCTGCCCATCCTGCAAGGGAGCTATAGATTTGTTTTCCATAATTGCATCGTTAGGCAAACGGTAATGTAATACAACAGCGGTAATTCCCAGTTGATTTAACCACTTTGCGATTTCAACTCCTTCACTTAAAAATGAAACACCATAATAACCTCCTCCAGGACATACTACCACAGCAGTCCCTGAATTATTGTCTGCTGAAGCAGGATAAACTTCAATAGTGGGTTTTGAAATATTTCTTAGTTTTATATAATATAGAGAATCAACTACTTGCTTATAGTTGGGATCTTTAATTGAACCTGGCACTTTCCCATTCCAGACTTCAATCATTTTACTTTGACTAAAAATACTGGTAGTCATCATTATAACACCAGCCAACATAAATATTTTTTTTTGCAAATTCATAATACTAATTTATTTTACAAAATATCTTATTTTCTACTATAGAACTCTCTCAGCAATTACTTTCTCACTAACAAATCTCTCGATTCAAGCCATTTACGGCAAGCTTCAGGCCATGAAGACTCTGTATTTTTCGACCTTCCAAGTCCATATCCATGACCTCCTGATTGATAAATATGAAGTTCACAGGGGATCTTAAACTTATGCATGGCCAGTGCATAGTTTATACTATTTTGTACCGGTACTGCATCATCGTCTAAAGAATGAACCATAAAAGCCGGTGGCGTTTCACTGTTTACCTGCAACTCATTAGAGAAATGGGCTATTTGTTCCGCAGATGGACTTTTTCCCAGCAAGTTTTCTCGTGAACCCCAATGAGTTATATCGTCCTTCATTGAAATGACAGGATAAATAAGTATTGAGAAATCGGGTCTGGCACTGGTCAAATCCTCCGGTTGGTATACCTTCTCATTAAAATGGGTAGAAAGAGTAGATGCCAGATGTCCACCCGCTGAGAATCCCATGATTCCAATTTTATTGGGATCAATACCCCATTCTTTTGCACGATTGCGAACAATGCGAATAGCCCTTTGTCCATCCTGCATGGGACCAATGGACTTGTTTTCCATGATGTTGTCGTCAGGCAAACGGTATTTCAGCACAAAGGCTGTTATACCCAAATCATTCAGCCATTTGGCCACCTGTGACCCTTCATGTTTGACCGCCATCCCCGCATAAGCTCCACCAGGGCAAATAACAACTGCAGTACCGTTTGACTTTTCTTTAGAAGCTGGATACGCATCGAGGTAGGGGTTAACAATGGAATGCTTATCAACCCAGCCCGAAGCGGTATCAATAGTCTGCTTGAATTTATCATTGTGAATTGCTCCAGGAACCTTTCCATTCCAAAGTTCAATTGCTTTGCTTTGGGAAAATGAATTCCCAAAAACTATAAGCATAAAAAACATTAATATTCCAATTCTTTTTAATTTCAAAACACTTTTCATTTAATTTAATTTTTTGTTGTTATAATTCTTAAAATATTTTTCAATTACATACCAATTGAATATTATTTCGTCCATTTATATCCAATTACTGTTTTATCCAAAGTTGGTATTATTAACAATTTTTCTTTACTAATATATTCAATATCGGCCGTAATGATTTTTTCTTTTCCTAAATCAATTATTAGCTTTTTATTACCATCGGAATCGACATGAAATAGCTGACCCTGCCAGGCTCCGGACACGAAATATCCGTTTCTACCATCACTAACAATACCATCCAAATTATCAATTCCACTAAAGATTTTGCTATACTTCTTAGTCTTCTTATTTACTGCATAAGCAGTTTTATCTTTCATATTCAGCAATAAAATATCATCTTCCATACACAATAATCCATTCGGATTTGAAAGAATATTAGAATCAAGCCATACTTTTATTTTTCCATCTAATATTTTATAAATCTTATTCCCAAAACAGTCAGAAATGTATATATCACCGTTTGAATCAGTTGCGATATCATTAAAAAATTTAGCACTATCAACCACAAACACATTTTCAATTTTAGCAGTATCCGTATTAATCTGAACAACCCTATTAATATCTGCTACATATAATTTGTTTTTATACAAACCCAAACCTTGTGGATTATCCATGCCTTCAACCCATTTTAAGGAATCTATTTCACCATTTGTTTTAATTCTGGAAATAAACCCATTTCCATCCTTTGCAAGGTATTCTCCGTTAATATTCGAGATATAAACAACCTGTTTTGAAGAGTCAAAAAGTGCCGATTCAGGTTTAAGAAAAAGGGAATCTGATACCCATTCCTTTGAAAAACTTTGACAAAAACAAATTGTCGAACTCAATACAAGTAAAAATAATAGCGTTGTTTTTTTCATTTTCCTTTATAATACTCGTTCATAATATACCAAGCTTTCTTTTTTTCTCCTTTTTCAGATAACAATCCTTTTCTATTGTAGCCTTTCTGATAAACTTGGTTCATTCTTCCCAATGATTTGTAATCAAATAACAGCCAGGGAGAAGTGCCACATAAATTTGGAATAGTCTTAAACAGCTCTATTTGATTGACATAAATTTGTTTCTGGTATTCTTCAGTCCAATTGGCAGCTTCATCTGTTGGTCGATCATTACCTCCATATAGTGCTTCTCCTCCAAACTCTGAAATAAATACGGGCTTATCAGGAAAAGCGAACTGCCATTTTACCTCTGATGGTTTACCTTGCCACGGAACATACCAGCCAATGTATTCGTTAATGGAAATCAGGTCGGAATATTTATAAAGTGGATCCCAAACATTAAATGAATTGTTTGTATAGCCTTGCGTATTTATAACATGGGTTATCAACCGGGTTGAATCTATTGCCTCGCATTTTTGAGTTAAGTCAATAAGAGCACTATTCCGGTTTAGTGTGCCTGGATACGTTTCGTTTGACAGACTCCAGACAATTACGCCACAGCGGTTTCTGTCCCTGCGAATCATTTCTTTCAGCATCGTCTCCATTTTTTTTGGAACAAGACTATCAGAAAATTGAATATGCTGATATACGGGAAGTTCACTCCATACCATTAGTCCCATTTTTTCAGCTTCCTTAATCATGTTTTCATTGTGCGGATAATGTGCCAGCCTAAGAAGGTTACATCCTAACTCTTTTGCAGAATTCAACAATATCAAGGCATCTTCTTTTGAATAAGCTCTGGCTCCTTTATATGGATTTTCTTCGTGGATATTTACGCCTTTCAGAAAAATTTCTTTTTTATTCAGCAATACTTTACTTCCCTGCACTTCAATACATCTAAATCCGATGGTATCAACAACTGTATCAGTTCCGGTTTCAATGATTACTTTGTAAAGTTTAGGATTTTCGGGAGACCAAAGCTTGAAATTGGAATCAAATTCAACACTGGCATAACCGTTACTATTTGATTCCGTTTTGTAAGTTTTATTGAGTTCCGGAATTTTTATTTTGATCTTTTGCTTTGCATTTATTCCATTTAGCTGTATCCATCCCAATACTTTATTCAGGCTTCCTTTTTTTAATTGAACAGCATAATCTTCGATAAACGTTTTGCTGGTTTCAATCAAATTAACATCGCGGGTTATACCACCATAATTGAACCAATCATATCCTGCACCAGGCAAACCGTTCTGCAAACGCTGGTTATTTACTTTAACGATTAGAGCATTATCACCATTTTTTACTTTGCCGGTAATTTCGAACTGAAAAGGAGTAAATCCACCTTCATGACTGCCTATTTTTTCTCCATTCAGATAGACATCTGCCAAATAATTTACCGCCCCAAAATGGAGAAATAACCTTTTCTCATCTTTAGACTTATAATGGAATACTTTTTTATACCAAACAACGCCTTCAAAATATGTCAGCTCACATAATTGCGAGTTAAAATCGCCGGGGACTTTTAAAAATGGACCTCCATCGAAGGAATACTCGATAAAGTCAGTCTTCTGTTGCGGTTTTTTTTCCATCCAAACCTGTTTCCAATCCCCTGCTCTGAGGGGGTCAAGAATAACCTGCCAGTCCCCATTCAAACTTGACAAATGCCGGGACTCGACATTGACCATTGCTGTTTGGGCTTGTAAATAACTACCCCAAAGAAGAATGATCAGAGCAACCAACATCTCTTTTTTAAACACTATTTTCTCCCTATTTTTGTTCATCTGCTTTTGATTATTTTTATTTATCTCATTGCATTAATTCTTCTAAAAAAAACTGTTGTTTTTCAATTCAAAAATAAGCAAATAACTACAAATAATTATTCTATCTTATCACACCAACAAAGCCTCCTCTTGGAAGACATTCAATTTTTAATGTATCTCCTTTTTTGACTTTTATTATTTCTGAAGAAAAAGATTTATCATCCTTCCCGTCTTTGATAAGCAGAAAACTATGGTTTCCTTTGCCAAGAAAATCAAATTTTACTAGTAAGGCCTGAGGCACATCTTTACCGTTCAACCCAGCGATATACCATTGATTTCCTTTTTTACGGGCAACAATGACTTTTTCCTCCGGGTAACCGTCAATTAGTTTTGTATCGTCCCAGGCAGTCGGAACCTGTCTCAAAAAGTTTTTTGGTTCTGCCGGCAAAGATTCATATGCTGACGGCCTGTCGGCAAAGTGCTGTAACCCTGATTCAAATACAACAGACAAAGCCAGCTCATGAGCATAAGATGTTGTATGTGGATGCTGTGAATTTGAAAAGGTAACAGGAGTGTAATCCATTGATCCGATTACATTTCGTGTAAACGGAAGCGTAGTATTATGACCTGCTGCTTTATTAGTCAATACCTGATCATTATTGTACCATTCTGCACCATAAACCCCTTCTGTTGTCATCAGGTTGGGATACGTGCGCGCCCAGCCACGGGGAATTGTTGCTCCATGAAAGTTTACCATTAAATGATATTTTGCAGCTTCTTTTAAAATATCAATGTAATACTTCATCATATCCTGGTGATCACCGGCAAAAAAATCGACCTTGATTCCATACACGCCAATTTTATTGAGCCACGCAAATTCTTTGGCACGTTTTTCTGCAGTAAGCAAACGATCATACGGTGTCGAGTCGAGCCAGATTGAACCGGAATTATACCACATCAATGGTTTTATTCCTTTACTTTTTGCATAGTTTACCGCATCGGTTATATTCCCTCCATTGCCCATTACATCCCATTCCCAATCAATTAGCACATAAGGCCAATTCATTTCCACGGCAAGATCAACATATTCAACTATCGTTTTGTAATCCTTGGAACCGTGATTGTTTGCCCAATAGATCCACGAAACCGCACCTGGCTTAATCCAATCAGTATCTTTTAATTGGCTTGGTTCGCTAACATCGGTAATCAAAGTTGATTCAACAATATCTGATAATTTACCAACGATAAGTGTGTGCCACTGAGAATTCCAGGGTAATGTGGTCTTGACTCCTTCCTGCTTAAAATTATCACGAGCGTAGGGGTATGTAACCTTATACTCGTTAGAGTTTTTTAAATTACTTAGCTTAGCTCCACAATTATTTTCTGTTATATCCGCCTCAGAAATTAATCCCCAAACTGGCTGATTATTGACTTTGTATAAAGCCGGAAAACCCCATTCCTGGTAATTATTAATGTTCGAACCCGTTTTTCTCAATGGATAAAAAGTTTCATATGCAAGATTGAAAGGCTGCATCCAACAGGATGTGCTGTCAGGCAAAACATACGTTGTAGCTTCACTTATGACATTAACTTTTGAATCTGATTGATTTGGAAAAGTATAACGAAACGCAATACCATCATTATAAACCCTGAAAACAATATCCAATGGCTGATGATTGGAATTTTGAAAACTGAATGTTTTTTCAGTACCTAAATTCTCGCACAACTGGCGTTTGCCACAAACCATTTTATATTTATCGTGTACTGAAACAAGTTTTGATGTTGCAATCAAATGCAAGTTCTCTACAAACTGCTCATCTGCACGATTAATACCCAACTTAGAATCTGGTAATACTTCTGTAAACTTGTTTTCAACCTTATACAATACCTTATAAAGTAGATTGTTTACAGTATTCTTTTCAGACAAATTCAAAACAACTTTTACTTTCCCATTAGGAGAAATTATTTCCTGCGCATTTATACTTAAACTTAAAATAACAAATAGTAAAGAAATACTATGCTTTATTGATACTCTCATATATTAATTTTGTGTTGATTTAATAACTATACTTTTCCCTTCCAGTCCATTGGATGATACCAATAATTTAATTTCACCAGCCTGATGGTTGCTTTTTATCACTACCAATGCCTTACCTTTCCATGCTTTGCGTGTATTGCCCACGTATTGTTCGAAGTCTTTCATATCAGCATTATCTACTCCGGCAATGACACCCGGTCCTTCTATTTTAAAATCCAGACGGTTGGTGGCGTTCGGTTGGAATATTCCGTCCTTGTCTGTTATTTCAATAGTGATGAAGGATAAATCCTGTCCGTTGGCCAGTATTTCTTTTCGGTCGGCTGTCAGTTTTATTTTTGAAGCATCGCCGGCAGTCTGCAGAATGGTTGATTCCATTTCTTTATCATTTTCTACTCCAACAGCTTTTAGCAAACCCGGAGAATATGGAATCGCGAAAGTAGCCTTGAATTGTTGTTCGCGGGTTGTTGCCTGTTCACCAATGAGTTTATCATTCAGGTATAGCCTTACTTTTGGATATTTTGAATATACTTCAACCTGAAGAGTTTTGTTTTCAAAACCAGGCCATGTCCAGCTTTCCCATGTTGGATAAACCGACCACCAGGTTTCTTTGATTTCTAACGGTTCCGGAGCTGGTTCACGAACTGCCATATAGAGTTTCTCGTTAGTATTATACAACATGCTTCTGTAATGGGAAATGGGTTTTCTCCAGCCAATCAAATCTATATCACCACAGTAAGCACCATGCCATGGGAAAAAATTATTCTCCCAATGTTCGCCTGGTGTTTCGCCCGAATAATAATAACGGCCAATTCCTGATTCGCCCAAATAATCCATGGCTGTCCAAACGAAATCCCCGATTACATAATTGTTTTCCTGCACCAATTTCCAATTGTTAAAAGCATCTTTAGGATAGGATTCGGTTTGAACGATGATACGTGAGGGCACTCTTTTATGATCCTCCGCAGCAGTATGCAGGTTGTAATTGTAACCGGCAACATCGTGTGCCGCCATCAGCGGATCGAACATATCCCAATTCTTGCCGCTGTTTACAATTGCAGATGTAACAGGTCGGGTTTTATCTATTCTCTTTAATGCTTCAATAAGCATCTGGGCTGTTTTTACAGCGTCAGGATCGGCTCTCTCAGGTATTTCATTACCTATGCTCCACATAAAAACCGAAGGGTGGTTGCGATCGCGCAATACCATAGCTTCTAAATCACGTTGCCACCACTGGTTGAAATACTTAGAATAATCGTTACTGTTTTTTCCAATTTTCCAGCAATCGAAAGATTCGTCCATTACCAGTAAGCCCAATCTGTCGCAGGCATCAAGAAATCCCTCGGAAGGCGGGTTGTGGGAAGTCCTCACGGCATTGAATCCGCCGGCTTTGAGCAATTCAATTTTACGTTCCTCGGCACGGTCAAAAGCAGCAGCGCCTAAGCAGCCATTATCGTGATGTACGCAGCCGCCATTTATCTTCACTGTTTTTCCATTAAGCTGAAATCCATTTTCGGCAGTAAATTTTATGGAACGGATACCGAAATTGATTTTTGTATCTTCCAGTACTTTTTTATCTTTTACTACCTGAATCTGGGCCTGAAATAAATGCGGCGTTTCCGGTGTCCAAAGCATGGGATTTGCCACTTGTATGGTTTGAGTTATTTCCTTCTCGCTATTGGCAGGAACCTCAACCTTCACCTGACCATTTCCCGCATTTTTTAAGTTTTTATTCCAAAGAAGGACTTTTACAACAACGCTCTGGGCAGATGCTGTTTCATTTTTAACCTTGGTTTTTACTAGCACAGTCGCCTTTTTTGAAGATACCTCGGGAGTTGAAATGTCAACACCCCAATGCGCAACATGTACAGGATCGGAAGTAATCATCCAGACATGACGATAGATTCCGGAACCACTGTACCAGCGGCTGTTCATCTGTTGTGAATTGTCGACACGCACGGCAATAACGTTTTCTTTTCCGAAATTCAGATAAGGTGTAAGGTCATAACTGAACGATGTGTAACCATAAGGATAAACACCAAGCGATTTTCCGTTGATAAAAACTTCAGAGTTCATATAAATACCTTCAAAATAAATAGCTGTTTTTTTTGCTTTCCAGCTATCAGGTACCTGAAAGCTTTTGCGATACCAGCCAATTCCTGACGGGAAATATCCTCCACCTCCACCGGTAGTATTTTTAGGGTGAATCTTTCCTTCAATACTCCAATCGTGGGGCAAATCAAGTTTACGCCAGCCTGAATCATTGAAATCATTTGCTTTGGCTTCAGAGACATCACCTAAAAAGAATTTCCAGTCATAATCAAATAACTGTTTTCTTTCCATGCTATTTTGCGCATATCCTGAAAAAAAGCTTATAAATAGTATAAATATGAATACTATTTGTTTTGCAAAATATTGTCTTCTGTATGAATTTAAGCTATTCATTTTGTTGTGTTTATATTTCTAATTTGTATTATTGAATATGAATATTCGTTTATCGGTATGTTATTGTGTAATTATAACAAAGGCTTAACAGCGAACACTTGCAGAGAACTATTATCTTATCGCAAAGGAGTTATCCGATACAGTCCTGCCCCATGTTGTGGCAATTCTTGCTCAAAGTTCCCATCAAAAGTTCCGAGATCTTTGTGATTCCACAAATCGCGCACTTTTACTTTGCCTTTTATATTAATAGCTTCAAAGTTTACTTTTACATTGGCCTTGTCGGGGAAATTTAATGTTCCTTTATCAACCAAAACGCCAAAATTCACTGAGCCTATTTCTGTTGTTACGTAGCCGGTTGCTGTAAAAGAATCATATCCTTCAGGCAATTGATAAACGATCACAGACTCTGCATGAGCACCAATTCCCTCTCGTGTTTCATCATTTATAATAATTGGGTTATTGTCGCAGGTACGATTGACATTCGCTTCTCCCCAGCCCGAAGTTGCACCCAGCCATTTGAGGCTAGTCAGTTTTAAATCGCCTTTGGGGCCGTGAAGTACCGGATCGACCCAAACGATATGATCCCAATCATTAGTGTTTCCTCCATCTTTCACAAAGAGAACAAGTTTTTTGCCCTCTTTTACCGATACTTCTATCTTTTGCGAACTTCCTTTGCCGGCAATTATTGGACTTACATAATCGGCATTGTTTAAATCAAGATTTTCTCCCTTGGTTTGCGCGTTGAAAAGAGCTACATACTTGTCTTTACTATTAGGCACATCGGCCGTCCACACAATCAGATTCTTTTCGCGCGACACCTGACGGTTATTTATGCTGTGTTGATTTACTTTGAGCATTTCGGGATTGGTGAGCATTTCCTTGGTAAAATCGTCGAGCTTGGTCATATCTCCACCAAAAATAAGTGGCGAACGACCAATAGCCCAAAGACTCATCAGCGTATATTGTTCGTTTTTGGTGAAATTGGTTGGGCGTTTGAATTCAACAATTCCAATAGGCAGCATATCGGCATCAGGGAAATGTCCGGGTCCACGAAAAGGGGTCCATACATCCATTCGCTCAAACATGCCTTGTAACAATCCCCAGCGATCCCAAAAATCATCGGTGATACGCCACATATTGGCATGATTCATAACATGTTCGCCCATTTTAACTGGCGTTGCTCCCGGAGACAAACTTAACAGAATAGGCCGCCCGGTTTTGTCTATTGCTTTGCGAAGAGCCTCAATTTCGGCCTTTTGCACATCATCATAAGGGCGTGAAATATCGTCGCACTTGATAAAATCCACTCCCCAGTCGGCATACATCTGCACAATGGAATTATAGTAAGCCTGGCCTTCAGGGCTATTGGCATTAACGCCGTACATATCAGGATTCCAACCACAGGTAGAGCTTTTAATGGCAATATCCTGAGCTTTTACGTTTGTACCAAGTACCGGTGTATTTTTTTCGACAGCCTGACGAGGAATTCCGCGCATAATATGAATGCCGAATTTCAGTCCTTTGGAGTGCACATAGTCAGCAAGGTGTTTGAAACCTTTTCCATCTGCAGCCGAAGGAAATTTTTTCAAACCTGGTGTTAAACGGCCATATCCATCCATGGTAAGCATCGCCTTCGGGTCGTAGGCATGTCCTTTTGATTCAGGCTCATACCATTGAATATCCACTGTGAGATAGTTGTATCCGCTTGGTAAAAGGTATTTTGCCATCGCATCTGCCTGTTCTTTTATTTGCTGTTCGGTAACGGTTGTTCCAAAACAATCCCAGCTGTTCCATCCAAGAGGCGGTGTGGACGCCCATTGATGGTATTTTTGGGTTGTTTGTGCATTTACAGCGCTAAAGACAAGTGCCAAAACCAGGGTAAGCTTATGTTTCATTCTTATTTTAATTAGGTTTAATAGTATAGTTTTCTAATTTTTAGTTTTAATTATTGGGTGTTAGGGATACAAGCTAATCCCTAATACTCATTTAGTATAGTGGCATACACTCCGTAGGACTCATTAGTTACTTTATAAAAAGGCAGAAGCGTATATTCTTTTCCATTATTTTTTAATGTAAATGACATGGAATTCTCTCGTTTAGTGATGTTTTTCAAAATATCTGCCTCATTTCCTTTTAATATTGTCTCTTCATTAACCTGAAAAGCTAATAAAACCGGCCCATAAAACAGTGCAACCACATTTGGATTATCAGGCATTTTTTTTAAATTAAAATGATAA
Organism: Flavobacterium sp. 1; assembly: GCF_002797935.1. Taxonomy (NCBI): domain Bacteria; kingdom Pseudomonadati; phylum Bacteroidota; class Flavobacteriia; order Flavobacteriales; family Flavobacteriaceae; genus Flavobacterium; species Flavobacterium sp. 1. The sequence continues at coordinate 1,149,637 of NZ_PGER01000001.1, read as the reverse complement.
TTAAAACGTATTTCTATCTTATCCCCGTTTTTCCACTTTCTGTCAATTATAAAATAAGACATCGGAGTTACATTAGCTGTAATTGGTTCTCCGTTTACCAAAACCTGAGTTTGTTCATCAGCCCAGGATGGGATAAATAATTTCAATGCAAATGACGTAGTTTTATTAGCCGTTATGTTAAATTTCACAATAGAATTATCCGGAAAATCGGAAGACTGTGACAAAGTAATCCCTTTAGATTTCCATTTCACAGTAGAAGGAACATATAAATTTACCCAAAGGTTATCATTGTTATGAAAATAAATATTAGCATTTAAGTTCGTAAACGCTTCAATTGTTGTTCCGTTACAACAAAAAAACTCACTGGGGCTGGCAAAGTTCTTCTTATTCGGAGAACCCAATGGCAAAGAATAAACATTCCATCCGGTTTCGGCATTTTGTAGTGCAAAAATGGAATTATAAAGCGTATTCATATATACATCGGCATATTCGGGTTGGGCAGTCCAACGAAACAAAGTACTGGTGATTTTTTGAGTGTTATGTGAAACGCATGATTCAGATGTTTTGTCAGTAAGGGTTGTACTTAAACAATCCGGTTTTCCCCAATGTTCTGAAGTTTGGGCAGTTGAAGTTGCAGCAATAGGCCTTGGACCACTACTGGAACCATTCACATAACAATGATGATGTTCCAGCATATCCCAAAAATGGGAAACAACATCACGATAATAGCTGTCTCCGGTATTTTCATACCGTTTGGCAAACCCAATTATCAAAGGCAAATGAGTATTGGAATGCAATCCTGACAAAATATCTTTTCCCTCATACAAGGGCTGGCTGAACCATTTACGGTCAAAAAGACAAGCCAGTCTGTAATGGGTCGAATCTTTGGAAATTTCAAATAAATTCTGTAATACATCATTCATCCCACCCGCTTCATTTGCGGGATTTGCCTGAGGAGTATATAGCATTTTTTCAATAGTTTCAGGCGAAAGTTTATCCATACGGTCTTTTACATAAGCAGCCATATTAACCACTATTGCATAGGCTTTTTTATTTCCCGTAAGCTTATAAACATCGAGCATTCCCTGCATCATTTTATGATAGGTATAGTAGGGGGCCCAAACTCCGCTAAATTGTGTTTCCAATACAGTAAAATCTTTTTCGGGGAATGCGCTCAGGTATTTGCCACCAAGTTTTTGCTGACACTCTTCAAGCACATCAACCATATATTTTACCCGTTTTTGAAGCAAAGTATCGCCCGTTTTTTCAATCAAAGAAGCACAAGCCGACAAATAATGACCCACAAAATGTCCGCGCAATCCCACATTAGGCGACTCCCAGCCTTCAAGCGGTTTTGCTTTCGATTCAATTCCGGCATTTATCCTAAAATTGTGTAGCAGCCTATCTGTATCAAACTGATAAATATACTTTGTATTGGCAGTCTCCCGCTGCTTTATCCATGACTCGGACAAAACAACATCTTTATTTAAAAATGCAATAGGCTGCTTCGCCTTGTCAAGGAATGATTGTCCCAAAACCGTCTGACAAACAAACAAAAACAATCCAATATATTTTATTTTATTTTTCATATTGAAAATTGAATATTGAATATTGAATATTGAATATTAGAAAAAGTTATCACTTTGTATTCAGCCTAATTACTGTTAGTGAATTTCCCGGAAAAGTTCGCTTAAAACCAGCCCCATTTAATTTTACATTTTCTGTTATCGGATACACTTTCTTTGGATTTTCCAATGTATTCTCATCGAGCGGACTGGCAGATGTAAGCACAATGGCTTTTCCTTTCCCAGTAAAAACTTTTGCATCTTTCAAATCAATTTCCGTTTTTATTGATTTGGCTGAAGCATTTACAACTTTAAGAATCACATCGCCTGATTTATCGTCTTTCACAGCACTCATAATCATCCCTTTAACAGTAAGGTTTTTTTCTGAGATTTCCTGTATTAACTTTCCGTCAAGATAGGCTCTTACGTTGCCTCCTTTGATTTCAATTTTCACATCATACCATTGTTCCGCTTTGGCTTCTCCTTTCATTTCTGCAATAGCCATGCCTATTTCCAGATGCGTAACAGAATTGTTCCAACCACCTACTTCGAAACGGTTACGTTCATCATTATTCCTATTATGGAACAATATCTGAAATCCGTTTTCGCCCGAAATCCTGCGAGCTTTCAGAGTGATTGTGTAGTCTTTCCACGTAGAATCTCCCATAAAAATGCTCACTTCTTGTTCTATTGCCGATTGTTTGAGAACTCCGTCTTTTACACTCCATTGGCCTTTTCCGGTTTGTCTCCAATCCTTACCGAGTTCCGCAAAATCGGGTTTAAACAGAATTTCCCCGTTAGGAGCTGTAACCACAACATCTTTAAATTCGGCCGAATTCATCCAGGTGCCAAAACCAATGCAGCCCATTCCTACGGGCATTTCAATGACCGGATTATTCTCTACAGAGAAAGGCAATACATTCGTTCCCTGGTTGTTTGAAAACATTTCCTGAACATAATAGCTTGGCAAGCCAAACCACTGGTGACTGTCGAAATTAATTAGGTTTACCGGCCATGCTTTGTGGTTTGCATTGCACAACAAGGGTGCATAAGCTCCTAGGACAACTACATCCGAGTTTCGTTCCATACCTGTCATCCAGGCAGCTTCGCCTATTGCACCGCGCAGGTTACCGTTTCCTGTGCCTGAAGTTACCGCATATTCGCCAATAAAAACTTTGAAGCCATTGCGGTCGTAGCTGTCATATTTATTTGAATTCCAGATAAACCAATCGGGATTGTTGTAATAATGCTCATCAATTAATTCCGGCTTTGGCTCTTTAGGGTGCCCACCAGCCCACTCGTTGGCAATGAGTTTCATGTACGGGTATTTTGCCAGAATTGCTTTTACAAACAATGGCCAGCGTTCGTTATAAGGAATTCCGCCATTTTCGTTCCCTATTTCCATGTATTTCAGATTAAATGGTTCTGGATGTCCGTTTTTTGCCCGAAGACTTCCCCAAACCGAAGATTCCGGTCCATTGGCATATTCGATTGCATCAAGCGCATCTTGCACCCATTGTCCCATTTGGTCGAGCGGAATTACTTCTTTGTGTGACATTCCAATGTTTATGCAATAAAGTGGTTCAGCGCCCAAATCTTCGGCAAGTTGAAGATATTCGTGAAACCCAAGTCCGTTAGTGGCATTGTAACCCCATATATTCCAGAGTGCTGTACGTACATCAATGTTTCCGATTGTATTTTTCCAGTGGTTCATGTGCATGAGATCGTCACCTTCCACCCAGCAACCTCCTGGGAAGCGCAGAAATTTGGGGTGAAGAGCATCAAGCGCTTCGGAAAGATCGGTGCGCAAGCCATGATTTTTCCATGTTTTATCTGGGAGCAGCGAAACCATATCCAGAAATAGTTTCCCGTTGCCTTCGCCTGAAATTTGCAGGCTTGCTTTAGGATCGCCTGTGCTAATTTTCAGATTTGCAGTATAATATGCCCAGTCTCCAGTAATTCCTTTTATTTCAGCAGCTGCTATTTCATTACCTTTCGCATCAAGAATTTTTATTTTTAAAGGAGAAGAAAAACCTTCAATAGCACGTGCGGCAAACTTCAGCGTATAACTTTCGCCCTGCACCATATTCATGCCCCAGTAGCCTGAATTTTCCAGTTTAAAAGAACCAGAAGCATCAATTAACAATCCTTTGCGATTGAAGGAGTTTAATGGCAGTATCGCTTGTTTCGCGAAAAGGTCGGCATTGCTGATCGAAGCCGAACTTTTGCCATCGGCACTTGTAAACTTCCAATCCTGAGGGATATCAACATCTTCAAACGAACGGTTTATTACCATTTCGGGATACAATCCTCCATCGGCAGAAAGGTTAATATCTTCGAAGAAAATACCAAACAAGGTAGGTGAAATTACATGCCCCAGATTATTTACATCAACCGTAATTTTAGTCTTATCCGCTTTGTTCGTCTGAGCGTTTAGAACAGTGCTCAATCCGCAAAGTAATAAACCCGCAATAAGCTTTTTATTTATGTCTTTTTTCATTAGTTCTTTAATTTTTTTTCATTTGTAGCTAACTGTAACGAAAGTGGCAATTACTAACCGCTACCAGATTATTTGTAGTTTCTGTCTGTCTGGCTTTATCTGACTCTTATAGCTATGCCGCTTGTGGAACTGCCTGTTCAAATAATACTTTTTAAGCTGTTCTATCGGGCAATTATAAAAGGTATGCTTTTTTTATACCTGCTGTTTTTAACTGATAAGAAATACGAACCGGCAGAAAATGCACTCACGTCCAGGGTTTTTACCATTTGTCGGTCACTGTTTACAGTAAAAGCTTTTAGCCTTTGACCTGCAAGATTATATACTGCTATTTCGGTTGGTTCTCCAATTGCCAAATCAAATTTTATCTGGAGCTTATCGTTTACCGGATTAGGATAAATCATTACTGTTTCACTAGCCGACAGTGTGTTTATATCACCAACCGACAATGGGGCTGTTGCCTTAAGCAAAACTGCAGTTGTTGACAAAGCAGGCACAGTAATCGTAAATGCATTTGAATTAACGTTTACAGAACTCTTTTTTAAGGCATTATTAGTATGAGATACAAATGTTTCCGTTGCTGGCAGTGAAGCAAGCTGTAGGGTTTCTGAATTTCCATTTTCGGCAGAAAAACCATTAAGGTTTACCGTTACAGTGCGTGATGCGTTCATATCTTTGTTCACAATCATTACAGTCATTGCATCTGCAGTTTGGCTAACAGTGGTGTATGCCGAAACTGTGTCTTCAAGTGAGGAAGTGCTGGAAACACTATAATCTTTGGCATAACGGCTGAAAAGATGTAAAGTTTCCCACATCCCGATAGACCAGTTCCATGGGCTAAACAATTCAACACCATTGTTGGCAAACGTACCAAGATGTGAAGCATATATAACCGATTCCAGGCTTGGGTTGCTGTTTGACTGGGTTCCCCATTCGCTTACACCGGTTGTTATGCCATGGTTGGCGCCAAAATGTTCGGTTAACCAGTCGTCGATGCGCTTGAAAATATATTGCTTTTTAGGTGTGTTCTCCCAACCACCAGTAATTGTTTTAATACCGTTTGAAGCCGGATAATCATAATTTGTATCATAATAAATTCGGTGTCCCTGCAGTGCCGCAGGATCATCACCATTATACCAAGGGTAGTTGTGAATATCTACTACATCAACCAATTTGATACCGGTTGCTTTATACTCATCGCCAAGACGTTTTATGAAATACTCCATCCAGGAATAATAACGGCCATTGATGTGTATATCTTCATTTGACCATTTGTACCATTGCCATTCGGAGGTTGCAACAGGTCCGCAAAGCTTAATGCCTGGGTATATAGCTTTTGCTTTCTTCGCTAATTCGATGTAGCGATCCATAAAGTCAGAAGCCGATAACAGCGTTGGCATAGCCCAATCATGCGTGCCATTCCATATATCTACTTCGTTGTCCATATTCCAGTATACAAACTGGTCTTTGTTAAGTCCTTTACCACCGGCTCCAAACCAATCATTTAGAATTCCCACCGAAGAGTCTGCCGGCCATGGCATACTGAATAAATCAGGGTTTCCATCAACCAGGGCCTTGCTCCCTCCGTTTGGATCGGGCTTTCCTCCACCGGCTAAATTCTGACCAACACCAGACCAATACTTTGCTTGATTGTACCCCCAGTCATTGAAGTTGTTATTGGTGTTGGATGCAACCCTGCCCAGTAACTGAAAGGCATACATGCCTTGCATATCAGGAAAGCTGGTATTGATTTTTTGTGCCGAGACACTCCAATCAGTAGCATAAACATTATTATACCAGTCGGGATGAACAGTAAGTTTTGCCTGCCAGTTATAGGCTGATGCATTATTACCACCATTCAGACGAGCAAACCGCAAACCTGCATCTCTATAAAATTGATCGGGGTGGTCAAAGAAGTCATTTTTCCCATAGATATTTGGTGATATCTTTTTTTTGTTTACGGCAGCATTTACCGCAATCTGAACAGCCTGAGCAAACGTTGCAGTACCGATAAGACAACAAAAGCTTACTACAAAAAAACATTTTTTTAAGAACAAAGATTTCAAATTCATATCTAATTTATTTATTTACTACTATAAATTTTTTTAAGTAGGCAGCTTATTTGTCCATTTCGTAAATTCGATCCATCAATTGCCATTTTTGGTTTGCTGTTGCCGTGGCAGAGCTATCCTGAAATTGTGCCATATGCACTTCCCATTCGCTTTGACGCGGCTTTAGTGCTAATTTGGCCATTGCCTTGTCGTGATCAAAATCTGCTGTGGTATCCATAATCATGAAAAGTCTTGTTCCAATAAGATAGATTTCCATATCTAGAATTCCCACTTCTTTCATTCCTTGGGTTATTTCCGGCCATGCCGCTCCTTTTGCATGTGCTTTTTTATATGCTTCGATTAATGCAGAATCATCAAGCAATTCCATGGTTTTACAATAACGTTTAAATAAGATTTGCATTTTTTTTATTATTAATCTGTTATTAAATAATAATACTTTTGCTATTTTTAGCCTTTACTGGCAATAGCTCAATTTATCTATTACTGTTTTATTTTTAATACTATGGCGATATCGTTCGGTATAACTTTTGGTTTTGTAATTACCAATGAATAGCCCGATTGTTTCCATGAAAGTTTCTCTTTGCTTCCAAGGATTTCAATACTCTTAATTTTACCATTATATTTATTCCTACCAAGCAATTTCAAGCTAATGTTATCTGAGGGCACACCTAAAAGAGTTGCATAAAGAATTTTCCCATTTTGATTATAGCGAATGTCATTGGCAGACAACTTTACTTTTCCTTCATTGAAGCTTTGGTTATTAACTTGTTTTATTGCTTCAGAAGCAGGCCCCTCACCATAGCGTTTCCACGGGCGTGTATCAAAAATACTTTCTTTGTTCACGTCCATCCAGGCCGCTATTTTTTCAAGAATTGCAACCTCCTTATCATCGATCGTGCCGTCTCCTTTAACAGGAATATTAAGCAGCAGGTTTCCATTTTTACTGACAATATCGATCAACATGTGGATTACTGTAGCCGCGGATTTGTATCCATTATTTTCATAAATTGACTTACTGTAGTGCCAGTCGCCAATACAGGTACATGTTTGCCATGGAAGATCCTGGGCTTTATCCGGTGCACCTCTTTCTACATCCCATACCATGCATTTTTTTTGTTCATCGTTCAGCATTTTCCCGAACAGGACAGCCTCCAGCTTGTTATTGTGGGTTGCCATATTATGGTTATAAAAATCAGCCGCAATTTTTAATCCCGCATCGCTTACCGGGTAAAGCGGCAGTACGCTATCATCAAAATAAATCAAATCGGGATTATACTTATTGATAAGGTCAATGGTACGATTATAGAATTTTTCACAATAAGCCTGCGAAGGTATTGAGGCACCATTGCCCCAATCCCACTGATTCCAAAGAGCAAATATATCTTTATCGCTTTTTTCGCTCAAAGGATGATTTTGGGCATAAAGCTCCTTCGGATCAAGCCCTTCCCACCATGTTCCTTTACCATCGGCTTTGGTAAGCTTTCCGTCGTACGGAACATCTGCCAGCGCTCCGTTTTTATCTGATCGCTGGGATGTTTCAAACCACGTCCATGTATGTGAAGCGTGTACACTAAGTCCGAATGGAAGATTATATTTTTTAGCTGCTTTTGACCAACCACTGATAATATCTTTTTTAGGTCCCACACGTACGGAGTTCCATTCCTGATATTTGCTATCCCATAAATCAAGATTGTCATGATGATTTGCCATGGCAAAGAAATATTGGGCCCCAGCCCGTTTGTACAGCGCTACAAGTTTTTCAGGATCCCAATTTTGGGCTTTCCAGTCATTAATGACTTCTTTAAACCCAACTTTGAATGGATGCCCGTAATGTTCAACAAACCATTTATATTGGTCACCGCCTTCGTTATACATAAATCTCCCAAACCAGTCTCCTTGTTCCGGCTGGCATTGAGGTCCCCAATGAGCCCATATCCCGAACTTGGCATTTTGGAACCACTTCGGGGTTTTATATTGCTGCAGCGATTGCCAGGTTGGTGCAAACTTTCCGGCAGCAACCGGTTCATTACCTTCCCTTATCGGCGAAGCATATTTTTCCTGCGCCAGCACAGGGAATGAGAACAGTATACAGGATGCTATGAGTAATTTACTTTTCATTTTTTATGTATGTGTGATTTAATAATCTCTTTCATTTTTGTCCGGTATTAACAAACAGTTCAGGCATTACAATACTTTCTTCTTCCCTTCCAAAAACTACTTTTGTATCTTAAAAACTACTGCAATATTATTGGGGATAATCTTAGGTTTTTGGATCACCAGCGAATCCGGATATTGTTTCCATGATAACTTTTCCTTACTGCCAAGCACTTTGACACTCCTGATTGCGGCATTATCTTTCTTCTTGCCAAGGGACTTCAAACATATCTTATCTTCAGGGACTCCTAATGCAGTAGCATACAGCACATTTCCTTTCTGATTGTAGCGAATATCTTTTGCTGAGTATTGTATCTTTCCTTCATTAAATCCCTGACCATTAATAGGGTTCGATACATCAGCGGTAGGCCCTTCACCGTACAGTTTCCAGGGGCGGGTATCGAAGATGCTCTCTTTGTTTATATCCATCCAGGCGGCGATATTTTCAAGGACTGCCACTTCCTTGTCATCAATAGTACCATCTCCCCGAACGGGAATATTAAGCAATAAGTTACCATTTTTGCTAATAATATCAACCAGCATATGTATCACTGATGTTGCCGATTTATACCAACCGTTTTCATAAAGCGACCTGCTGTAATGCCAGCTTCCAATACAGGTGCAGGTTTGCCAGGCATCGGGTTGTATCTTATCAGGTGCACCACGCTCCACATCCCACACCATACATTTTTTCTGGTCTTCGGTCAGTATTTTACCAAACATAACAGCTTCGAGCTTGCCTTTGTGGCTTGCCATATTATGGTTGTAGTAGTGGGCTGCTATTTTTAAGCCTGCATCGCTTATAGGATAAAGCGGCAATGCGGTATCATCAAAATATAGTAAATCGGGGTTAAATTTATTGATGAGATCGATAGTGCGATTATAAAATTTGTCGCAGTATGCTTGTGAGGGTACTGATGCACCATCTCCCCAACTCCATTGTTTATTAAAGTCTCCGCTCTTACTACGTTCATGATTCTGGGCGTAAAGTTCCTGCGGGTCAAGCCCTTCCCACCAAGTTCCCTTACCTTCAGCTTTTGTGAGTTTTCCATCATAAGGAACTCCTGTCAATTCTCCTTTTTTATCGGCTCCCTGAGCAAATTCATACCAAGTCCAGGGACGAGAAGCATGAACACTCAATCCGAACGGAAGTCCATATTTTTTCGCCGCCCTGGCCCAGCCCGCTACAATATCTTTTTGGGGGCCAACACGTACGGAATTCCATTCCTGATACTTACTATCCCATAAATCCAGATTGTCGTGGTGATTGGCCATCGCAAAGAAATACTGGGCACCCGCACGTTTATATAATTTCACCAATTTTTCAGGATCCCAATTCTGGGCTTTCCAATCATGGATTACTTCCTTAAAGCCTGCTTTGGAGGGATGACCGTAATGAGCGACATGCCATTTGTAATAGTCAGAACCTTCTTCATACAAACCACGTGCATACCAGTCTCCCTGCTCTGCCTGACATTGCGGACCCCAATGCGCCCAAATTCCAAATTTGGCATTTCGAAACCATTCGGGAGTTTTATATTGCTCTAGCGATTGCCAGGTTGGTGCAAACTTTCCGGCAGCAACCGGTTCATTACCTTCCCTTATCGGCGAAGCATATTTTTCCTGCGCCAGCAGAAAAGATGAAAATAGCATACATGACACTATAGACAAACCACTTTTTATTGAAATTTTTAAGTTCATTTTTTAATGATTAAGAGATGTAGCTACATTGACATTGATACCTACCTCTGTTTATTTTATTTGGTATATATGAAAAACTTGTTTACTTAGTTTATAAAGGTCATTGTTTCAGTGAGAATTCCTTATAATCTAATTAATATTCAACGGAATTAATAAATGAATTTCCATTCATCAAACAAAAAACCCTCTCCATTAAATACAAAATAGATATTCCCTACTCCTTTATCCATTTTCTGTCCTATTTCCTTTGAGAATGTAGTCCATTCCTTTCCATCACATATAAGGGAAACAAGAGGAGTATCTTTAAGGTTATTTACATACACATCAATTTTACCTTTTCCTTTCACCCTGGCTTCGAATTTGGCAGGAATCTGTTTGCTGAAATCGGCTCCTCGGATCATGAGACATTGTTTGTCTGCTTTTCCTTTGGCAACCATATTACCCACATTACCAACAGCTTCGAACTGAACTTGCCCCGAAGTGCCTGCAGTGGTTTCTGCCTGCTGAAGAACGAATGGATTTAATGGGTTAAGTTGTGACGGGCCTTTGAAAGTTGCTTTGCCCATGGGGATATTGACATTCTCTTCATCCACCTGCATTTCTTCGATACCCACATTACGAAAACCACCCTTAGTGCCGAAATAATCCTGTAAATACATGGCATGGTAAGCAATATAATATTTCTCTTTAAACTTGAACAGGTGAGTGTGATTGTTTGTCAAAGGTCCCACGTTAACGTCGCCTGTATTCTTAAAGTAATTATCGCGATACTTCCAACTATCCGGATTTAGGGGTGTTTTACTCGTCATATAAGACATGTTGCATTTGGTTGGTTTATCAATATTGCTATAAGGCCATTCGGTACGGTCTTTCCAATTCGTATTATAAGTGTAAACCCAGGTTCCATTAATAAAGTTAAGGTCGCTGGCCTCAAAAAAATAAGGAGCGGGAATCTTGGCAACATTGCTCGCCAAACTGATCATATCTGTTCCTAACTTGACGATATGGGAAATACCTGGCATATAATCTGTTTTAGGCGTTCCCCCTCCAAAAGCCAGCCAGCCTGTACCCTGGCCGTCAATCACAACTCCGGGATCGAATGGAGCATCGCAATCCACTCCGGGAACAGAACGGTCGACTATGTTCTTTCCTAATGGGTCGCTCCACGGACCAACGGGAGAAGTGGAGGTAAGCACGGCTGAGCCAACACCGCTATTGGAATAATACAAATAGAAGTGCGTCTTACCGTCTGCCTCCAGTCTGGATGTAATGGAAGGTGCCCAGGAATTCTGGCTCCATGGTGCCAGCTTTGCTGTATTTATGAGGCCATGATACGTCCAGTTGACCATATCATCGGTAGACATCATAACCAGTGTATGGATATGCTCGTATGAATTTTTTCCTTCCTTTCCTACCTTTTCATACTGTTGATGATCATTCGTGGCATACACATAAATTCTTCCATTGTATTCTACCGCTGTTGGATCGGCTGTAAACATAAAATCTAATAAAGGATTTGCATCACTGGAGGTAAGTTTCGGCGAAACATTTGCGAATTTTTCTTCCAGATTTTCTTTAACCTCTATCGGTTTAACTGCGTTAGTCTGAGCTTCTGCGAATTCTCTGCCTCCCAGAAAAGCGATAACAATGACTGTACTTAATAATACTTTTTTTCTAAACATGCTTTTTTTTTATCAATGTCTTTGTCTTCGATTAATTTTTCAGACAACAACAATTCCGTTACTGTTTATTTATCGGGTTTGAATTTATTCCGCTTTCAATGTAGCTGTTACTACAGGCAACGATCCGCTTTTGGCGGTAACTTTTATTTCTCCCTTCTTGTTTGTTGACTGTATAATGGCAAGACATTTTCCCTGCCAGGCTTCCATCTGGTTTCCTTTTAAATATGTATGACTTTGCTGATTGCCGTTGCCTACTCCCACCAGTTTGCCTGCACCGGTCACTTCAAAACTGATCATGTTGCTGGCAAAAGGTACAGGTATGCCATTTGCATCAACAATTTGCACAGAAACATAACTTAAGTCCTGCCGGTTTGCCTTCAACACTTTCTTATCCGAGGATAGCTTTATTTTAGCCGGTTCACCTGCTGTTTGAACAGCAAAGGAGACAGTTTTCCCATCTGCTGTTTTTCCTATGGCTTCCAGTTTACCAGGTTCATAAGGCACTTCCCAAAAAAGAAAAGCTTCATTTTTCAAATCCCATTTGCGGGTTCCCAATGACTTTCCATTCAATTTCAGTTCTACTTCAGGTACATTGGTGTACACATGCACCGCCAGTGTATCGCCTATCTTATTATGGTTCCAATGCGTTTCTACCTTTGGCCAGTTCCAAAAAGAGCACACTTCCTTATTCCTTGCAGATGTATCGGTTTGCACGGCAATATGTACCATGGGTTCATTATTCCAAAGCGCCTTCCTAAACCAATACGCCGGTTTGGGAAAACCGCACATATCAATCACACCGCAAGAGGCTCCACGCCATGGCCAGCTTGGCCAGGTTTTCCAGAAATCACAACCGATACCCACATCTCCAATACCTGCTTCACCGATATAATCAAATCCCGTCCAAAGAAATTCACCTGCTACATAATCTTTCAACTGGCCATCCAGCCATTGATCATAGGAGCGCAATTGATTGCAAGTGCCTGGATGGTATGGATAGATGACTGTTTCAGACCCGAAGATTACCCGATTAGGATATTTTTCATGATCGGTTTTATAATAAGCCTCCTGATAGTTATAACCAACTATGTCCAGCAAATCACCCATTCCAAACGAATTGACATTGAGGATTTCGTTACATGCTGCCGTAAAGGGACGGGTATTGTCGTATTTACCCGAAGCATCTGTCAGCATTTTGGTTATTTTCAATGCGCTTTCTTTGTTATACTGTTCTCTTACTTCGTTGCCAATACTCCAGGCGATAACAGAAGGGTGGTTTCGGTCACGCCTTATCCAATTTTCAACATCCCTTTCGTACCATTTCATAAAATGAGGAGCATATCCAGCCGGGTTTTTTCCATCCATCCATTCGTCAAATATTTCATCAATCACTACAAAACCCAGGCTGTCTGCATAGTCGAGCAATTCCGGTGATGGAGGGTTATGGCTCATCCTGATTGCATTGCAACCCATAGTTTTTAAAATTTTCAACCGGCGTTTATCCGCACCATCAAAAACTGCGGCACCCAATGGTCCGTTATCGTGATGGTTGTTTACCCCTTTCAGTTTTACATGTTTTCCGTTTAAGAAAAAACCTTTGTTGGGATCGAAACTAGATGTTCTTATGCCAAAAGGCGAAACATACTTATCAACCACCTTTCCGCCTGATCTCACTTCTATCAGCAACCTGTATAAGTTGGGTTTTTCAATAGACCATAGATTAGGTTTGCTAACCCTAATATTTTGTTCGATTTTCATTGCCGGGCCAGGTCTGGCATCCACTTTCGATTCGGCTCTCCCTGCTTCCTTGCCTGCTGCATCAATCAATTTTGTAATTACCGTACAGGACTCACCAACATTTTTTTCGTTGTTCAATTCTACAGAAATATCAACGCTGGCGTTGTCATTGCTTGCTTCAACTGTACGGGCAAAAACACCCCATTGATCAATATGCAGTTTGTTTTTTGCAACCAGCCATACATGCCGGTAAATTCCCGAACCCGTGTACCATCTCGAATTGGGTTGCTCGGTAGTATTAACCTTTACAGCAATAACATTTTCGTTGCCCACCGGATTCAGATATTGCGTGAGGTCGTAATAAAAAGAAGAATAACCATAGGGGCGAATGCCCAGGTAATGCCCGTTAATCCATACTTCGCTGTTGCGATAAACACCGTCGAACAAAACCACAACCTTCTTATTAAAAAAATCCTTTCCTGTTTTGAAGTGTTTCCTGTACCAGCCAATGCCACTATAAGTATAGCCACCTCCGGATCCGGTAGTGTTGGAAGAATCGAAAGGATGTTCAATACTGAAATCGTGAGGAACATCCAATAAGCGCCATTTGGAATCATTAAATTCAGGCCGTTCAGCGCCGGGATGGTCGTTTAGCGCAAACCTCCAGTCAAAATCGAAAGGAATACTGGTCTTATTAATTTTCTGCCCTGTTATGATCCGTTCCCGGATGGAAGACCTATTCTGTTTTGAAATTTGATTCTGCTTTGAAGCCTGAGCAATTAGTTGTCCTGAAACAGAAGAAAGCAGGATAGCGAATAACAAAAAATTTTTCATGTGTGTCTGTGTATCATACGAAAATCTCGTACTAAGTTTTCATCTGTATTTGTGTTACTTTCTTTTTTTATATCCCAAAAGCCGAAATATCAAATAATAAAAGGCGACTACTGATATCATAATTACTAAAACACCAACCCCGCCAATTATACCTCCCTTTGCTGTTCCCAGGGGAATATCAATTATTTTTCCGGATAGAAATAAAGTAATTAAAATACCAGTTGTAATTGCTGGTAAAAATATTATTGGTAAAAATTTTGATTTATTTTCCATATATAATTTATTGAACTGATATTTTTATTTTTTCCGGTATGTTTTGATGAATTCCCTATGTGTAAAACAAATTCACCCGCTTCCACATTCCAGCCTCTAAAAGCAGTAACTAAGCACAAATAATAGATTCAAAAATTTAAGTTCATGTATTTATCTTTTATAATTTTTCTTTTATAATGCATCAAATTTTTGCTCCACAAAAAGCACGGTGGACTATTTAACCGGCGTAAATTTGTACAGAGCCACTCCATGCATCGGAACCTTCACCGAAAGAGCCTCTTGGTCCGCATGGATTATTGCAATATCTTTCTGACGCCAAAGATCACGCACCTTTTGCTTTCCTGAAATACCAAGCTTATTCAGATCCTTGTAAGAGATATCCACTTTCTCCAGACCAAAATTGCAAAAGCCTACTGCACGACTGCCATCCTCCAATTCTTTTGCATAAATGCGCAGATCTCCAATGATCTGAATACAGGTAGCCTGTTTGCCAAGAGCATCCTGATTAACGGCAATCACTTCATTGTTTGTCAATAAATTCAGGGTAAAAGCATCCAGCTTTTCCATATCGCAACCAATCAGCAGAGGCGCAGAGAAAAGGCTCCAAAGGCTGACGTGAAGATACTGCTCATCCGGTTTAAGCATGCTCGGATGCAGGCTGCCCCAGCCTACTGTTCCTACAACCAGCATGTCCGCATCGTTCCAGTTACCGGGTTTGGCCCAGGCTGCAGACTGATCCTGAGCTAATGCAATGCTTTTAACGTTGGACCAGTTGTCCGTTATATCATTCGTTGTACGCCAGGTATTTCCGCCTACCGAATCGCCCCATTTCCAAACATCCGACATTCCGTACTGACACAAGCTGAAAACAATGTCGCGGGGTTGCTGACGGATATACTCTCCCATTAATTTGTATGGTTTGACGGCGGTAGCCAATTGATAACCTCCATTGTAAGATATGGAGACTACTTTGTTTGGGTCGTTATCAGGTATTCCATTTAGCGCTCCTCCATAGCTGCACCAATCGTATTTCAGGTAATCAAAGCCCCATTTGGCATAAGTTTCGGCATCTTGCCTCTCATGACCATAACTGCCGGCACAGCCACCACAAGTCCATGGACCGGGACTGGAATAGATGCCGATCTTCAAACCCAGGCCATGCACATAGTCTGTCAGCGCTTTCATATCTCCAAACTTTTTATTAGGAACTATATTACCAGCCTCGTCCCGCAGCTTACCTTGCAGGGAAGGATCTGTCGAATCGCGGTTATTTTGCCAATAGTCGTCAATATTTACATAATTCCATCCGTAATTTATAAGT
Organism: Flavobacterium sp. 1; assembly: GCF_002797935.1. Classification (NCBI taxonomy): domain Bacteria; kingdom Pseudomonadati; phylum Bacteroidota; class Flavobacteriia; order Flavobacteriales; family Flavobacteriaceae; genus Flavobacterium; species Flavobacterium sp. 1. The sequence continues at coordinate 1,133,801 of NZ_PGER01000001.1, read as the reverse complement.
CCGCTTTTCACCATTACTTCCGCAGCCCGCTTAACTTTTTCAGCAGAAACTTCATGAGCGAAACAATTCCAGCTATTCCAACCCATTGGCGGGGTAAGTGCAATTTTATCACCACAGATAATGCGTAAACTTTTTTCGGCTATGCCTTTCGCATTCCTTGCCTTCAATTGAACAACGTAAGTACCGGCTTTTTCAAGCTTACCGCTGATAAGTCCTGTTTTTTGATCCAGCTTTAGTCCCTGAGGCAAGCCGGTAACCAGAAAGGTCATTGGCCGGTCTCCAGTGGCAGGTATCCTGAACTGAAACGGCGAGCCCGGGCGGACACCGAAAACGCTTGCGCTATTGATCTTCGGTTTTGCCGATGGCTTAGGGGTAAGAATGTAGGGCTCACTCGGGACAGGATAAAAAGTAGCAAAAGTTGATACGCCGACCGCCTCAAATTTTGCATCTGCCCATTCGACATGATTGTTGTGTCCTATCTCTGTTACCCGCAGCTCAAGTTTTTTCACACCAGAAAGTTTCACATTACATAGCTGGGCAGTATCGCCTGCATGCATTACACCGCTCGACCAAAGCTTCGCTCCATCGCCGTATACAATAAACTCAACGGCGGGCTGATGTTGTTTCACTTCATCATCAATGCCAACCTGCGCGGTAAACGAATTTGCCTTACCATCGAGCTGAATAAAAAGAGAGCTTTCTGCGTGTGTGCCGAAGCCACGCTCAAAGGTTTTGCCTGCGATGGTCATGATGTTGCCATCAACAGTCTTGTTTTTTTTAGGTATGCCCCATCCCTGTGTAGTTGGGCTGAGATCCAGTTCATCTAACCAAACAGTTTGTGCGGAAAGAGTACCGCTAACGATCAGCAGTAAAATAATTTTATAAAAATGTTTAAGTATCATTTTTTGTTTTTTTTCAGAATCAATAAATTTTAAACCCATTGTTTCGTTGAGAATTCTTTATAAGTAAATCTGTGACTCCTAAGAGTCACAGATTTTTTAAATTCAGTCCTTGCTTAATGGTACCAATACATGATACCCTGCAAAACTGTATTTCTATTTAGTTATAGCGTCTTACTTTTTACTTATATCCTGCAACAATTGCATCATACATAGGTTGGTCCTTTACCACATTATTCTTTCTGTCTAACATAAAACCTATCTCCCAATAGAATGGCACAATACCATTCGCTTTAGCCTGCTTGGTCACATAAGTTGTCCAGTAATCCACAGACTGGTTGTGCTTAGTCAAATCCTTAGGAAGATAATTCGCGTTGTTAATGGCATTCCTCCTCCAGGCTGCATATTCACCCAGTATCACAGGGATACCTTTATTAACAAACTTCTCTTTTATCTTTTGGAATTCAGCATCGATCGCACCCTCTTCAACACCGGTGGCGTTGCGTTCCGGCTCAATAGTAGAATGATTCCCAGCCCCCCAGTAGTAAACCATGTTGCCCCAACTTGCATCTCCATCCGTTAATATTGTAAATGTAGAAGGCGTGTAGTCATGTACCTCTACCATCAACTTGTTAGGAATCTTGTCTGTTGGCATTGTATTCATTAAAGTATAAGTTTTATTAGGGTCAGTGCTAGGCCCCTGAACAACCAGCACCCTGTAACTGTTCTTGCCTCCGGTAGCGCGAACCGCCTTGATGAATGTTTCGTGATAACCATTAAGTATGGCCATCTGCTCAGCACTCTCAACCGCAGGTTCATTCGTACCGGCAAAAATAAGGTGCTCATCAAAATCACGCATGGTTGTAGCAATCTGCTCCCAAACCGCCTTTAGCTTCGCATTAATACGCTCTTGATTTGCCGCATTGACATTATTTTCAAGCCAGCCAGCATCCCCGTGAGTATTCAGTACCACATACATATCATTAGCCACACACCATCCAACTACTTCTTTCACTCGGTTAAGCCATACTGGGTCAATTTTAGCATTATCCGGATCACTTAAATGAGTCCAAACCCAGCCAGTTGGAAGCCGTACGGCATTGAAACCTTTTTGTTTTAAAAATTTTACATACGATTCGGTAATTTTACTATTCACCCACTCAGCTTCGTTTGGTGATTCCATGGTATTGCCAATATTTATTCCCATAAGCATTTTTCCCGACAATTGCATCGCTGTACTGCTCATTCCTGTTTCGTCAGGAGCTTTAGGCGATAAATTGTATGATGGGTATAAACTACCTAATTGTTTAACCGTAATTCTTCGAGCCTGACCATTATCTGCCTCAACAGTTAGTATAACAGAACGAGATAATTTAGTTCCATTACTTAAGGCTGTTAAAGTCATTACAGCAGCCTCACCATTGCCGCTTGTTTCTGTTAATTGCAACCAGGATGCTGAATTGCTAATACTCCATTTACTGTTTGCTTTAATGGTAATTTCTCCAGATGTACCTCCTTCGGCTTCAAAAGAAACAGTTTTCTCTGAAACCGATAATTCTGGAGCTTCATCCTCATTATTGGAACAAGAGACCGAAAATCCGGTAACGATCAGCAGTAGTACAATTTTATAAAAATGTTTTACTTTCATTTTTTGTTTTTTTATAATTAGTAAATTTTTATTTAAGACCTGCAGAAAATTTAACTTTCATGAAATATCTGCAGGTCTTTACTCAAACTATTAATCTATTATTAAATTAAAAGATTTTTGTTATTTAATTTTCACAACCCTAATATTGTCAATAGCGGCATAAAAACCTGTTGTTGTTTTAAAAGAAGCGAAATTTTTAAGTGTCATATTATAACTACTCGCACCAGTAGACCCTAATAATTGGTTTAAACGAGAAGCTGATTCACCATCTCCTAATGTGACAACTTTTGATCTGAATTCAGATAAAGGAATAGTTACAGTTTGCCAACCATTCGTTTTATAAGCAAGAGTCTTATTAGAACCAGGGATTTTCCAAGGCTCATAACGCGCTACAAAATTATCGCCTGCAAATTCAGTTCTAATATAAAGAGTACCACCATCCCATGGGTGAGCCACACTTATTTCAAATTGAAGCCCCCAGTTTTCAACAGGATCTGAAATATTCTCCACAGGTATCCATTTATTACCAGTATTAGAATTACCTAATGGGGCGTACTTACTGGCACCGCCATCTAAAACAGGAGTATTAAAATACACGTACATAGAATTATTTGTTCCCATCGAACCATTAAAATCGGCTACGGGGCCAAAAGCTAAAGAAATATCTCCCCACCATGCATAACCAAAATAATCACCCCATTCAAAATTTGCTAAAAGACCTAACCATTTGTTATTTTGAGTATTTATATCATAAGGAGTAGAAACCGTTCCATAACTATTAACAATAGTCACTTTTCCATTAGTGTAGCTCCACATATCAGGAGCTGTAAACTCTACATAAGAACCATCCGGATCTTCGGTAAAAGCTGTAATAGCCTTACTTCCAAAACTAAAACTTGAAATACCATTCAAATTTTTACCATACACCCGTACCAAATCACCTTGCGAAGGATTTGCATTAGAAACAGCATAAATTTCCGGAACGATTAAAACATCAAATTCATAGGTACCAGATGCAGCAACAAGCACTCCTGCCCAAGGCATTGGCTTATTAATTACCGGAAGTACAAATCCTACAGAACTACCGTCATCTGCTGTTTTAAATGAAGAAACATCCATATCGGCTAAAGTCAATTTTTTAATCAAATATAAATTGGTACCGTAAATATAAATTGAATCACCAACCTTAGTAGCAGCAGTCATCGAATTGCCTGTGATGGTAGCTGGCGGTGGAATTACATCAAATTTAAAAGTAGTTGTTCCGGTATTGGTAACATATTGTATAGTATTAACAACATCAGGATCAATGTTATTAAAAGGCAAAGACCATGGAACTTGTAAAACAGCTGTGTCGTCTGAAAACAATCCACCATCGAACTCAGCAGAACTGCCATTAAAACTTATCTTAATGGCTTGTTTTAGATTCTTTCCATGGATTACAATCCATTGCCCAGGGACAATTTTTGTCACTAATGTATCATTAGGAGCGGCTGCATAATTCCTTACTGTTGTAATAACAGGAGCACCATTTAAATCATCATCGTTATTACAAGAAGTTAACATTGTAACAATCAACATCATGCTTAAAAACAGCAAATGACTAATACGGTTATTTAATAATTTTTTCATATTTATATATTTATTATTCATAATAAGGAACTGAAGGTTGATTCAATTTTGGATTAGCAATTATTTCTGTTGCAGGCAATTGTAAAGTAAAAGTGGCAACAGTTGCAGGATTAATAATAGCTATAGGATCTTTAGGTGTAGCTATTTCAGTATCTTTATTATAGTCAAATACTACTCTTTTTTGATTATTAAGAAGATCAATGGCTTTTATAGGATTATAATAAGAAAGTCTTACCAAATCATACCAATATTGTCCTTCACAAGCAAATTCAACCCTTCTTTCATTTAAAATTACATCTGTATTAAGTACTGTTACCGGATCTACCCCTGCACGCTCTCTTACCTTATTAAAATACAATAACGCATCAGCATTACTTGTAGAGGCATTATTACCTAAGACAGCCTCTGCATATATTAAATAAACATCTGCTAATCTCAATAATGCATTATGCTCTATAGAACCTATAGCTGACATTGCAGGTACATTGTTGTCTGCTTCATTACCTATAATATGTTTTTTCATCCATGGTCCAGTAGCAGTATAGCCACCACCAGCAGCATTTAACTCGGCATAATGGTCTCCAGTGAGCATAATAGTCACTTTACGTCTTATGGAATCCTGCCTAGTATATGATAAATACAAATCATAACTAGGTGATGGAGCTCCCCAAGCATTCGTTTTTTGAGGGTTAATTTCATTGCTTGGCGAATATGTCAACAATAGATTTCCTTCCATCCATCCTGTAGTCGCAGACCATTGCAGTGCAAATAATGATTCTGGATTATCATTGAATTGCGTTCTAAAAAGATCTTTATAACTCGGAAGTAAAGTTAAGCCGCTGTTTTCAATTACATCTTTTGCATATTTTTTTGCCAAATCCAAATATTCCTGATTACGTGTACTACCACCTGTTTGACCTAGTCCTGCCATAGTTAAGTACACTTTACTTAACATTCCCTTTGCTGACCAGCTAGTTACCCTGCCTTTCACATCAGTTGTAGGAAGATTTTTGACAGCAAAAGTTAAATCTTCAGTAATAAATCGATACCCATCTGCTACTTTATTTTTGTTTACTAAAGGAGTTTCTATTAACTTCAAATTATCTTCAATGATAGGCACTTCTCCCCATAACATAACAAGATGATAGTATGCCATGGCTCGAATAAATCTTGCTTCGGCTATTGCAGCGTTTTTATCTGCTTCAGAAATTGTTGCAGGCGCTCTTTCAATAGCCTTAATTGTGGTATTACATTGAGCCACTATAATATATAGCGCATTCCAGCCAGTTGTTAAACGTCCGTTAGCTCCTGAAAGCGTAAAAGTATTAAGTTGTACAAGATCTATACCTTGATACGGCAGGATCAGGTTTCCACTTAATATATCCCCTAATGGAAGGTATGCGAGGTTATTCCATTGCGCCCATGTTTTACTACCATAAAGTGCCGCTGTAGCTAACCTAAGTTCTTCTTTTGTGTTATAAAAATTTTCAGTGCTTGTCTCTGACTGAGAAGGTCGGTCGAGAAAATCATCCTGACAGCTTACTGCAAAAAACACAGCAAACAAAACACAAATCATTTTTAAATTTATATATTTCATAATACGTTAGTTTATTTATTTAAAATTAAAGTCCCAAGTTAAGTCCTAAAGTTAATGTTCGGGATTGTGGATAATAACCGTAATCAATTCCAGCCTGTAATGGATTCCATGAACCCACTTCTGGATCCATCCCTTTGTATTTTGTAATAAGAAAGGCATTGCTAACATTAGCATACACACGGAAAGAGCTCAAATGTATTTTTTGAATCAACTTTTCGGGAAATCTATATCCTAGAGTAATATTTTTACATCTGATAAAAGATCCATCTTCAACATATTTGTCAGAGAAACGATGATTCAAATTACTATTATTATTTTTAAGTCCAACAACTGTAGTGTTTGGGTTGGTAACATATACGTTTATAGGAATGCCTGCCTCGTCTACTTCTGTAGCTGGTTTATTTGGATCTATTAAAGCCAAAACTGCATGATCTTTTAATGATGTTAAGAAACCATAGTTAGTTGAAGGATCCTCTCCATTAATTCTCATTGCATTTATTACTTTATTACCAACATTAGCACTAAAGAAAATATTCAGGTCAAAACCTTTATAAGTAAAGTTATTACCAAGACCTAGTTGAACAACTGGAATAGGAGAGCCTAAATAGGTTCTATCTTTTTCAGTAATTACACCATCACCATTTAAATCTTTAAACTTAAGATCTCCATACCATACTCCCCCAGAATTTGGCGTAATTGGCAATGGAGCACCATCTGTTGAAGTAGGTAAAGCATGTGTTTTAAAATCATCTGCAGTTGCAAATACACCTCCATCTACTTGGTAACCATAAAAATCACCTATAGATCCACCAACTACTGTTTGAGCAATTACTTCATTATTAAAATATCCAGGCAAGGAAGCCCCACCAGTATTTAATTTTAATACCTTGTTTTTATTATGAGATAGCGTAAAATCAGTACTCCATGAAAAATCTTTAGTAGTTATATTGGTAGAATTCACATGAAGGTCTATACCTCTATTTCCAACCGATCCAATATTTATATATGGAGCACCTAATGCTCCTGCAGAACCACTAGTAGTTGTTCCAGAATACCCCCCTAATGGGATTTGCATTAACAATCCATCTGTCAAACGATTATATACATCAACTGAAAAATTAAGCTTCGAATTAAAAAGTCTTGCATCAATTCCAGCATTACTAGATTCTGTTTTTTCCCATTTAACGTCAGGGTTTCCTAAACTAGCAGTAAGTTGCGAATTCCCTGATAATGCAGTTGAAACTGATTGTAGCATTGATAAATAAGCATTGTCTCTAACATTTTGATTATTAGTCAAACCATAACCAATCCTTAACTTTAATTCATTGACTATTTTTGATCCTTTTAAAAATTTCTCATTATTTAATTTCCAGGCGAGTGCTCCTGAATAAGTAGACACCCAACGGGTATCTGGTGCAAATTTTGAAGAACCATCTGAGCGTAAATTAACTGTCAGCAAGTATCTGTCATCGTACATAAAATTCACACGCCCAAAATAAGATTCTTGCGCATTATCTCCTCTCGTTCCACCATTGGTCGCTGTTGCTACATCACCACTACCTATATTGGTAACACTGTCAGAAATGAAATTTCTCCTTCCTGCTGAAACATTTTCATACTGATACAGCTGTGACTCATGTCCTGCTAACACATTGACGTTGTATTTATTTTTAAAGATCTTAGCATAAGTAAGATAACTCCTAAAAGTAGTGAAATAGTTTTGTTCATAGCCATATTTTGCTTCATTCACTAATCTCTCAGCTAACCCAAACTTATATTTAGGATAATATTCATCAGTTGTTCTAAATGAAAAATTACCTGATACCTCATTTCTAAATGACAAATTCTTGCTAAATGTTATATCTGCATAAAAATTACCAAATACCTGATTTCTTTTAGGTTGATTTTTATTAATAAGAGCAAAAGCAACTGGGTTTACACGTTTTGTAATCCATCCTTCGCTACTTTCTTCTCCAGCATAGCTACCATCAGGATTTTTTACAAGAATATCTGGTGTTTGACTTAATGCTGCTCCAATAACATTTGAACCTGTTGAATTTACATTCTCATCAATATGGGTTAACTGTAAGCTAGTTCCAATTTTTAACCACTTTGTAGTTTGATTGTCTAAATTTAACCTTAGCGAAGCTCTGGCAAACTCAGAACCCAAAGCTATACCATCCTGATTGAAATAAGCACCTGATAATAAATATTGCGTTTTATCATTCCCGCCACTTAAAGTAAGCACATGGTTTTGTACCGGAGCTCTTCTAAACAATTCATTTTGCCAGTTTGTGCCCAGACCTAAATACTGAGGATTGGCAAATTCCGGTCTTTCATCAAAACCCCAACCATAACCAGTATTTCTGTCATTAATAAACTGAGCATATTCTCTTAAATTCATAGTAGAATATTGCTTGATCAACTCTTGGTATCCAGTTGAAAATTCATAAGAAATTTTTGGAGCGCCTTCTTTACCCCTCTTAGTAGTTACCACAATTACACCATTAGTAGCTTGCGAGCCATAAATAGCTGTTGCTGATGCATCTTTTAAAACATCAAGAGACTCTATATCAGCAGGATTAATAGCAGCTAATGGATTTGTACCATTAGGTCCACCATAACTTTGACCAATTATAACTCCATCAATTACATATAATGGAGAACTATTACCAAAAGAAGACAAACCGCGTATTTGTATATTAACACCACCTCCTGGCTGTCCAGATGTTTGCATCGCCACTACACCTGCTACTTTTCCTTGCAGCGCTTGATCAAAAGTTACTGGTGCTGTTTTACGAAGTTCATTACCCGATATGGAAGATATTGACCCCGTAAGATCTTTTCTCTTTGCACTACCATACCCAATTACCACTACTTCGTCTAATGCTTTTACATCATCTTTCAAGCGAATAGTTAATTGATTTTTAGTAGTAATCTTTATTTCCTGCTTTATAAAGCCTATATAACTTAGAACAAGTGTTTCTCCAATTTTAGCTTTAATAGAAAATGAACCGCTAGCGTCAGTAGATATAACTTGGCTAGTGCCTTTAAGAGAAACGGTAACCCCAAAAAGCGGCAGACCATTTGAATCTTCTAATACAGTTCCTGTAATTTTTTCATCAGGATTTTGAGCTGAGGCCAAGCTAAATGAACAAAGCATTAGCAGAAAGGCATACTTACTAAGGAGATTTTTTGCTTTTACAAAGCGTTGAATTACATGTTTTTCATTCATAATTAAATTAGTTTTTAATTAGTTAATTAGTTAAGTGGTTTAATTTTGCATAAAAAGATGTCCTTTGTCATGAAATATTCTCATACGTATTATTTCATTATCTACTCCATTTTTCATGTATCATTGGGAACAAATTAACAATAAAGGAACATCAAACAATGGCACTTTTTGTATCAGAAGACTGTATCAATTGTTGCAATTATAGAATTACAATAAAAAAAAACCTATAAATATTTCATTATCACATTTAATGTCATAAAAAATTGTTATTTCAATAATTTAAAATTGACCCTAATTCGAAATAAATTCAACATATAAAAGCTAATTTTTTTAACATTAAGGTTGCATTTTGGATGAATTTTTTAATATAACCCGATAGGTTTTGGAGGAGTATTCTATCTGCCGGAAGGCTGCTTTATTTACTGTTCTTTTAAAATCAATTTTGCTGAAAAATAGAATTGTATGAAAGCTGCTGACATCACAAATTAAAGTCCTGCTAAAAAAGACAGAATGGAAATAGAAACTGTTAAGTGAGCTTTAAAATAATTTTAGAAAAGGCCTTCGGTATTCTTCTGATAAATACTTGTTTTTAATCTGGGTTCGACTATTAAAAAGAAGGTTTTGAGTTAACTTAAAGCTTTAGCTGGAAGATTATAATTTAAATACACCGAAGTGCTGTAGAAGCAAAACCGATTTATACGTGTAAACATATCTGAGTTTACCAATAGTTTGGTGCATTTCGAATAAATGGAGATATATTTGGCTATTGAATTATTGCAAGGATAATTATGTTGTAACGTGTTCGACATAATTCAAAAACAGGTGTCAGGTTAAGTCTATTTGGCTTCACTAAGGATAATCTTAGTAGAATCACTTTCGAAGTAAAAAGCCTTCGACTTTAGCCTGTCCTGAGCTTTTATCGAAGGGCTCAGGATGACAATCATTTCTGAAAGCATAAAGATTTTACTCAAAATAAGAGCTTCTAATCAATTATACCCAACGCGTTATTGTATTATTATCATTGCTGTTTATATATACTCAAAAGGCAAGAAACCAAATTCTTCTCTAAAATACTTGGTAAATCTTTTCGGGGATTCAATCTTGGGCTTGTATTTTATCATTTGATAAAAACGATAATATTATTGTGATAATTATTTGTAATTGCTCTCCTATTAGTTTTTGTTATATTATTTTTTCCTTTTATTATTCAATAAGAAAATTATATAAGCAAAGCTGCCACACGAAAGGATTCGTGTGGCAGCGGGATCATTTAAACAACAGATTGCTTTTTTTTTGTAAAAATTATTTTAAGAATTTCCAATAATCAAAATACAGTATGTCGGTCTTGGCTTCTCCTTTAAAAACAAAATACAAATCGTGAATTCCTGAAACTTTTTTAACATCAATTGTTTGCAATGCCCATTTGTCATTGCCTCCCGCCATTGGTACATTTACGGTTCCAAGTAACTCTCCGTCTTTAGTGTCTAATCGTATCTCCATTGAAACATTTCCGTTGTGCGTTGTGCCAATTCTTGCCGTGAATTTCGAAGCGCCTTTGCGGAAATCCACCTGTTTTACTTTGATAAAAGCGTCATTGTATTTTGCCGTAATATAATTGCCAGTCACATTATCTTCCATTGACTTCACTCCTTCAGACCAGGAAATGGTTTCAGCTTCAGTTCTCACATAAGGATTTAATGGTTTTAAACTCTGTTTAATACCTTCTGTCATGTTCATTTGCACGATCGAACCATCTTTATTAAACCTAGCTTCTTCTACACAAACTGAACGGGTAAAACCGCCACCTCCGGGCAATGCTGCATTGTGATAGAAAAAATAACTCTTTCCCTTAAAATCAATTACACCGGGATGATTGGTAAAAGAATTTCCTTGTGTAGGCATGACGACACCTTGATATTTCCAGGGTCCTGTTATACTTTTACTGGTTGAATAACCAATATGTTCCGATATTGGCCCTGCGGCAAATAATAAATAATACAGACTATTACGTTTATACAGCCATGGTCCTTCCTCATAGGTGGTAGGTCTTATGTCATTTTTTTCTCCTTCGCGTTTACCAAAAGATTCTATAGTATTGGGGATTTGTTTAACTTCACCCGAATAGGATGTCATGTCCTTATTCAGTTTTACGTAATACAAGCCGGGATTTCCCCAAAACAAATACGCCTGACCATCCTCATCAATAAATGGAGTAGGATCGATATCGTTCCAAATATGATGATTGATAAGTTTCTTGCCAATAGGGTCTTTAAATGGGCCATAAGGACTATCTGAAACCAAAACTCCTATATTTCCGCCATGCATTGGACAGTATAAATAAAATTTACCATTTCGTTCAATACACTGAACTGCCCAGGCACCATTATCCTGCTTTGCCCAACTAAAATCTTTTAGGGAAGCAACTATTCCATGGTCTGTCCAATTGACCATGTCGGTTGATGTATAAAGTGACCAATTAAGCATTTTAAAACCCTTGCCGTCAGCATTGGCATCATCTTCATCATGGCTTGTATACAGATACACTGTCCCGTTATGTACCATTGGTGCAGGATCTGCCGAATATTTGGTTTGCACAATAGGATTTTGTGCTTCTCCAATAGAACAATTTATGATAGCTATAAGTGTCGCTATAAATTTATAGGTATGTTTCATTTTAGTTATTTAGTTAATAAAAATCCTCCGTTCGGTCGGATAGTTATACATAATTTATCTTACTATTTAATTCTGAACCAATCAAAATCAGCATAACCGCCTGTTTCTTTTGTTGCATAATTAAACAAGCCAAAACGATACCCCATAAAATGCGGGATGTCATATTTCATTTTCAATATATTTCCAATAGGATTCCACACTTTTCCATCTAAGCTGTACGAAAATTTAGCTTCATCTTTCCCATTAAGAGCGTAAAGGTTTTTAGCTTCATCGTTCATGCCGGTAAAATCGCAATCAATCTTTAAATAAACGCACTTTTGTGTCAAAGGAATTTGCTGTACTTCTACAGGTTTATCTGAACCTGCACTTACCATTACTATCGACTTTTGACCATTTTCAACCTTTACTCCAACCTGTCCATATTTTTTTTGAAAGGCACATAATCCTGCGAAATCACCTTCCTTCATTTTGGAAACATCTAATAACGTTGAACCAGTACATGTTGGACCAATTGTACGTTGCGTAAGTGTGTTTCTGTCCTGAAAAAAATCAGTGTCGATTCTTCCTGTTTTAAGGCGCAAGAATCCTTTTCTTTCTTTTATTGACCAAAGTTTGTTATCTGGATTATGATTCCATTGCCATACTAAAGGAAGTACTGCTTCTCCTTTTTTACGGTTGAATTCATCAGAAGCAACCAAATTCGGAATCAAACCTTTACTAGCTGGCAGGTCTAATATTTCTGGGGCTTTACCATTTTCTCCTAATACAGGCCAACCATTTTCCCACTTAACAGGAACGAGATAAGGAACGCGGCCAACAGCAGCATAATCTCGGAAAAGATAAGAGAACCAACGTCCATCGGGAGTGTCTATCAATCCTCCCTGAGCAATTCCTCTATCCTGAAAAGCAACTTTTCCTTCCCAGGGACCGTTGATATTATCTGCCCTATGTATAATTACAGTTCGCATTTCACCGCGTGGCGCGCAAATATTAAATAGATAATATTTCCCTTTTACTTTAAATAATTGAGATCCTTCAGCTCCAAGGCCTACTTCTTTTCCTGTTGGTGCGCTGGCGTTTTCGATGAGTACTCTCTCCGGAACGCCTTGTTTAATTCCTGTTAAATCGTCATTTAATTCAACAATTTTTAGTCTTTCCGCGTTATAAATTAAATATACCTTGCCATCATCATCAAAAAACAAGGAATGGTCATGGAGGGATGGCTTAAAAGAAACTCTTTGCCAGTTTCCTTTTTCTATATCTTTTGTTTTAAAAATATAGGTTTCACCTGGTATGTCATGTGCAAAAGTGGTTACATAATACATACCCTTGTGGTAGCGCAGACTACTTGCCCATGAACCCCTGCTATAGATGTTTTTTCCTTCTGTCAGATTTAACGCCGGCAGATCTGCCAAAGTATCATAGGCATAATTGATGATTTTCCAATTGACAAGATCTGTAGATTTCATAATGGGTACACCTGGGTTCATGTGCATCGTGGTACTGCTCATATAATAATTTTTACCAACCCTGATCATAGACATATCAGGCACATCAGCAAAAATTACCGGATTTTTGGCTTGCGCCAAACCAAAGGTCTGAACAAGCAAAACTAAGAAGCCTAAAATAAGCTTATTATTTTTTTTCATAATTTAAAAATTAGTCAATAGTATATAAATGGTTTCAGTAAACAAAATAACAAGAAAACAAGGCTTTACAACGTTTCCTTTTGTATCGAAAAAGTGGACCAATTGTATTAAATGAAAAGCCTATATCAACATTTATAAATCAATCTGAAATTTTATGGATTTATCTCAATAAGATTTGAAAATAGTATAATTCATTGACTAAATTAAAAATAAGTAGTATCAAAAAAAAGTAGTAAACCTAAGCTTACTACTCTCTAAAATTGTACTTGTATTTGTTATTTAATCCTGTATCATTTTTTTATTCCTCTCAACAGATATTATTGCTGTTTATATATGCGCAAATATTCAGAAGGTAAGGAACCAAATTCTTCCCGAAAGTACTTGGCAAATCTTTTCGGGGAATTAAACCCTACTTCATATGCTATTTCGGCAATTTGCATTTGGCTTTTTTCAAGGAGCTGACGTCCGCGTTTTAATCGTATGGTTCGAATAAATTCGATTGGTCCTTTACCAGTAATGGCAATTAACTTTTTGTATAAATGACCACGGCTTAGGCCTAAAGCTATACTAAGAGCTTCAACAGAAAACTCAATGTCGCTTATATGTTCTTCTACAACCTTAATAGCTTTGGCTATCAGGGCTTCATCCAAAGATGTTATGGTAATTTCTGCAGGAGAAACATCTAACTTTTGACTAAATGAGACATGACTCTTCTCAGTCCATTCTACAAATTTTTGAATACGTAGCTTTAACAGGTTAAAATTAAATGGTTTAGTTATATAATCATCAGCACCAAGTTCCAAACCTTCCATTACATGTTCTTCAGCGGTACGTGCCGTCAATAGGATAACCGGAATATGAGACCAATAAATATTAGTTTTTATTTGTCTGCAAAGTTCTATTCCGTTCATAACAGGCATCATTACATCACTTACAATAATGGTTACGTTAAACTTATCCAGCAATTGCAGGGCCTCCTCTCCGTTATTGGCAGTTATTACATAATATTCATCCTCAAGATTATCTTTAATAAATTCACAAAAATCATTATTGTCATCTACAAATAATAATATTTTTTTATTTGTAATGATATTTGTTCCTTCCTCTTCCTCAAAAGCAAATTCATCTGAAAGATTTTCTGCTGAATATTCTTCTACTGTACCTAAATCAGCCATTGTGATTGGAATCTGAAAGGTAAAAATACTGCCATGCGGCACATTATCTGTAACATTTATTGTTCCTCCGTGAAGATTGACATATTCATGTACAATATGTAATCCTAAACCTGCTCCTGTTTTTTCCTGTTCCTGCTGAGCCTGATAAAACCGTTCAAAAATATGTTCTTTTTCTTTATTGCTAATACCAGATCCTGTGTCAGAAACACTTACAGAAACAGTATCATTTGCTCTTTTTATATGGATACGGATAGTACCGCCATCCAGAGTATACTTGAATGCATTTGAAAGTAAATTTGAAAGTATTTTCTGTATTTTGTCCCGATCAAATGACATTGTTAAACTTTCTATATCAGTGAACAACAATAAATTAATCTTACGTTCCTCTGCATAAACACAAAATGAAGTGTAAATTTCATTAATAAAACTAACAAAATCACCGGACTTTAAATTCAGCCTTTCTACACCAACATCCAGTTTATGAAAATCAAGCAGTGAGTTTATTAATGCCATTAGCTGTTGTGCATTTTTATACATAACACTCAACTTTTTTCTCATGCTTTCATTCGTCGCATCATTCAATAAAATCTGCAAAGGAGTAATAATGAGCGTAAGCGGTGTACGCAAATCGTGGCTGATATTGGTAAAAAACCTTAATTTTATCTCATTAATATGTATTTCCTTCTCATGATCAATCTGAATGCGATGCTGCTCCAGTTCTATAAGATGCTTTTCTTTTGTTTTAAGAACAAAAAATGTCAGCGCACTAATAATTAAAATCGCATATATGATAAAAGCCCAAATTGTAAAATAAAAAGGAGGCATTACATTAATAAATAATTCTGTAGGGACATTGTTCCAAACACCATCACTATTACATGCTTTTATTAAAAGTCTGTAATTACCCGTAGGAAGCGAGGATATTACTATTTTATTTTTTTGAGTTGGTATCCAATGGGTATCAAAGCCTTCTATTTGATAAACATATTTCACTTTATCAGCATTCAATAAATCTCCTGTTGTAAACTGTAATGAGATAAGTTTATCATCATGCCTGAAATTTAACTCGGAAGTTAATTGCATTGGGTGGTCGAGCAGCTTGCGTCCATCATAATAGGAGTCCACCTGAATAGTATTATTACCCACTGTCAATTCAGTAAATATAACTTTTGGTCTAGATTGGTCTTTTTCAGACATTTTATTCGGATTCAAAATAGTATATCCTTCCACATTACCAAGCAGAATATCACTATTTTGTAGTTTGCAAACAGCGCGATCATTAAAATAATTATTCATAAGGCCATCTTTGACCGAGTAATTTTTACTTGAAAAAGTAAATCCTCCGTTTGATGCCGGCCTAACAGTAAGTATTGAAAGTCCATTGCTTGTTGTTACCCAAATATTATTGAGATTATCTTCTGTTATACCTTTAATTGAATTATCGCATAATCCATTTTCCTTATTAAAATAATAAATAGTGTCTTTTTTTTGATTCCAGATGATTAGTCCATCATTACTGCCTAACCATATAATACCACGTTTATCTTTATAAACATTTGAAATTTGATCTTGGGCAAAAGTTTGATTTCCTTTCTTATTGCCATGATATAACTTTTTCTTGTAATTCGTAATATCTACTACCAAAAGGCCAGATACAGTACCAACATACATTCTATCACCACCATCATAAAACATATCCAACGCATAAACAGTATCATCAAATGGGGTAATCACAGCATTAAAATTATCCGAGTCTGATTGTAATACCTGAATTTTTCCACCTAATGATCCTATCCACAGATTTCCATACCTGTCTTCTTTTAAATTCCAAATACTATTACTGGTTATTTTGCTGTTCTTTGTAGTATACTGGATCATTTTGCCATTTTCATAACAAAAAAGTCCTTTTTGATAGGTCCCAATCCAAATACGATTCTTCCTGTCTTCCAGTATGGATATTATCGCAATGTTTGGAACTGGGAGTTTCCTGATGGTCTCTGTGTTTTTTTCTTTTACATATAATCCGTTCCCATCTGTACCCAACCAAATATTTCCATGATGGTCTTCCATTATAGCCATGATATCGGAACATTCAGGGTGTCGGAAATTGATAAAATTCCGGAAGCTTTCATGATAAAACGAAAGTCCTTTTTTATCGTATCCAATCCAGACAGTCTCATTGTTGTCTTTGTACAGACACTTCACACTGTTCGATGATGGACCTGTCTCAACCCATGGATCAGATGCAACATTTTTAAATAAATCTTTTCCTTTGTCGTAGATAAACAATCCTTTATGGTCTGTTCCTATCCAGATTTGTCCCGGCTGATTTTCTATAATACTTGTTATATGATTGGCTTCAGTTTTTAATTTTGAAGGCAATTCAAATCTTTTCCACTCTTCAATTGAGTTCTTTTTGTAAAAAACCTGTTCACTTTTATCCGAACAAATCCACAGCCCGTTATTGCCATCTATATAAACTATATTGGCGGCATTAATAGCATTCTGTTTTATAAAGTCAGGTAATTCAATAAAGGTTAAAACCCCGGAATTTTTATCCAGTTTCCAGAAACCCCCTGAATCATATTGAATAGCATACAGAAATTTACCATTATCAGCAATAGAAATCTCCTCTTTTAAAGGAGTCTTTAATTGGAATACAGATGTCTTTTTTTTCTTAATATTATAAAAAAACACCTTCTTTTTGTTTAGCACCCAGAGATTACGATTTTTATCGACAAAAATTTTAGCATTAAAATCCGCCTCTATCCCCAGATTGAGCAACAATAGTTTTGTATCTGAAAAAGAATCTTTATCTCTTTTATATACCATGTAAGAGTATCCTAAGTCTATCCAGATATTACCCAGGCCATCTTCCTGCAAATCAACTATATTATTTGAAGACAGAGCATTAGATACACCGGAATGCATCGTATAAACCTTAAATCCATATCCATCATATCTATTTAATCCGGACTCTGTACCTATCCAAAGAAATCCGTAACTATCCCTTAGAAATGTCCTCACATTATTATTTGAAAGACCTTCATTAGTTTCTAAATGATGAAAAACATAGGACGACTGCCCTATAATATTTTGAAAAGAAACGATCCAAAATATTACGAGTGTATGTATGCAGATTTGTCTTATATTTTTTTTCATACTAAAATGGCCAATAGAAAATTAGAGTAGATGGGCAAATATGTAAGCTGAATTTTTTCTGTATTTATTTAAAAGGATTTTATTTTCTAAAATTTGAAATCAATAATATCTGATATGTTTTGTAATTTTTCTCATCAGGTATGCTTTGCATCCTGCTTTATTTCAATAAATTCAGGTTCATTCCGTTGTAGTGGCTGTTATAGGTAGTTGCTATTCTTCATTGTTAATCCTTACTTGAATATTTTCAATAATTTTTTGCAGTTTTCCTGCTTCTTCATATTCTTCATACCTAACATGCATTTCGATAGAAGTTCGAAGTGTTTGAATCCTCGTCCTTAATTCTTCCACAGTTCCTGTTAAATCAATAGTATCATCAATAATGCATTCTACGTAATACTCAGAAGTTGTATCTTCTCCAAATACTCCTTCTTCTTCGTGTTCTTTCCATAAAATTTCCATTTCCAAAACACAATTTTTAAGTATATCAAAAAAATCAATTGGAAGATTAACAAACGGTTCAAGTTTTTTTACAGATGAACTTGTACGTCCGTATAAAACGGTATATTTTCCAATTTTAAAATCGACATCTATGTTATTATCAAAAATTCCTTTTTCTATTAAGAGTTTTCTAATTTCTTTTCCGATACTTTTCGCAAGTTCATCAAGTTGGTTTTCCATATTTTTAAGTGTTGTTGTTTTTTGCAATTACCTATAACATTCAAATATAACAAATGTTTTTGACCTATTTGTCTTGCCATTACACCCAAAGGTACATCAGGCTCCTTCTTAATTCCCAATTCGTCCATAAGCTCATCCAACAAAGGATAAACAAACTTCCATCAGCAGGTAAACCGACATAGAAATTTAAATAGCCAGTTAATGTAAGATTGCTTCGTTCCAGTTTATCATTTAGAATCATAGTTATTTCATAATACCAATTAAGTTTATCAATCGACACTTTTAATTCCCTTCCAAAACCACTACAGAAAAGGGTGGAATTGTTACTTCTAATTTATCATTTTTTATCGAAAATTTATTAAAAACAACAGGAGATATCTTGTTTGGATTTTCAAAAGTATTATAGTCCTGAACTTTCGATGAAGACAATATGTATCCTTTAATATTTTTGATTCCTAGCTCTTTTAAATCGATTTTAATTTTATTTTCTTTTTTTAAATCAATATTCACAAGTGAAATATGAGTTAAATTTGCTTTATCTTTTGAAGCTGAAACAGAAATCGCCGGTAATTCTTTTTTATCAAAAATATATTTTGGAGATTCGATTTTTAAAGGGATAAGTACAGCGTCCTGATGTACATTATACATTTTCATTACGTGATAAGTGGGAGTAAGTACCATTTTTTCTTTATCAGTCAAAATTACTGCTTGTAAAACGTTAACTATTTGAGCCAAATTTGCTCCCCTCACTCTGTCCGCATGATTATTAAACACATTCAATGTCACTCCTGCAATCATGGCGTCCCTCATCGTATTTTGTTGAAATAAAGCACCATTAGCTCCTTCATCGGTATCATACCATCCTCCCCACTCATCAACTACCAAAGCAATTTTCTTTTCCTGATCATATTTATCCATGATTTCACTATGCTTTTGAACTAACTCTTCCATTTTAAGAGCCGAATTCATTGTTCCAAAATACTGACTTTCATCAAATTTTGTAGATGATCCTTTTTTTTCCCAATTCATAACTGAATACCAGTGTAAGGCAACAGCTTCCATTAATCCTTTAGGAATATCCCGCATTAAAACTTCTGTCCAATGATAATCCTCTCCATTTGCACCCGAGGCAACCCTAAATAGCTTTTCGCCACCATTTCCATTTGGCATAAAAGTTGCATATTGCTTATATAAATTAGAATAATATTCCGGAGTCATATTTCCTCCACATCCCCACATTTCATTCCCTACTCCCCAAAAAGCAACTTTCCAAGATTTTTCTTTATCATTTTTCTTTCTTAAATCAGACATTGGAGTGCCTGATCCATAATTTACATACTGAACCCATTCTTCTAATTCACGCGGAGATCCGCTTCCTACATTTCCTGCCAAATAGGGCTCTGTTCCAAGAGCTTCACACATATCTAAAAATTCGTGTGTTCCAAAACTATTGTCTTCAACTCCTCCCCACCAACGATTTACAATACCTGGTCTGCCTTTTTTAGGTCCAACTCCGTCTTTCCAATGATAAGTATCGGCAAAACATCCTCCGGGCCAACGAAGATTAGGGACTTTTAACTCTTTCAATGCCTTAATTATATCGTTGCGAACACCTTTTGTATTTGAAATATTACTGTCTTCTCCAACAAAAAGTCCTCCGTAAATACATTTTCCCAGATGTTCTGCAAAATGACCATAAATATGTTTATTAATGATGGTTTTATTTTCTGTTTTGACAATTGTTATCTCTGTAACATTATTTTGCGAGAAAACATTTTGAAAAATAACAGAAATAAAGACCAATAAAAAGAGCTTTTTCATATATGAAATTATTGTTAGTGTTTATTATTTTTTTTAAATCTAAGGAGTAAGACATGATTTGTCAGTGAGACAATTTTAATTTGCTCCTGCAGTAATAGCGTCAATTGTACGCTGATCAAGCACTTTATTATTACTTCTGTCTATAACACCACCTATGTCCCAAAAAAATGGCACGATCCCATTATCTAATGACTTTTTGGTAATATAAGTTATCCAGTAATCCACAGCATTCTGTCAACATGATCTTTTTCAAGTTCAAATTGCATTTTTATTGGTATTCTAAATATTTTTAAATTTTCTTGCTTTTAATATCCCTCAATATTTTGATTCTAAACCAAAATTGTTATTTCTCTCTAAATTTAGAAATTACAATAAAAATAGAACTAGGGAGACCAAACACTCCCTAGTCCTAATGTAAACTAACTTAAAATTTAACCATTCAAATTTTTTAAATTTTCATACTCAAAGTATATCTGACCAACATATTCTTATTCCAGCATGTCATCTAATAAAAAAAAATGTATATGCAAATCTCATTAAAACATCGTTATGCCATGGTATTCTTTTGTATCAAGAAACTACCTCATTTGTTGCAATTATGATATTTAGGCTGTTCCGGCTAAAATTACTTGAACTTAATAGTGCAAAAAAAAAGGTTAGGGAGAGAAAATATTCATCACAAAAGAAAACTTCCAAAATCAAAGGGAATCTGAAAATGCATTCAAACACGCATTTCGACACTTAAGAATTCAAATATTTATTTTTTGATGCATATTGATGGACAAAAAATATTCTGAAAAACATTTTTTGTAATTCAGGAATCCGATAAATTGTTTACGCCACAATTGGAAATTAAACGATATTTATTCTTTTACTTTTGAACCATAAAAAATCGGTATCAACAATCTATCGTAAAGTAAGCAAAAGAAAAATTCCAGTTAATAAACTAGGCAAACGCATTTATTTTTACAGGCATGAGTTGATGAAATGGATTAAGTCCGGTCGGGTAAAAATTTATTTAGAAATCCAAAGCGATATTAAAAAAATATAAGAAATATAATATAAAATTTAGATTCCTGACCTTTTTTTAGTTTTTAAAAATTACTGAGGGAAGAACTGCAATAAACATGGATTGTCCGTTATTGCAGTTTATAAATCCGTTCCATTAGTATCCATTTTTCGTCTTCTTTTGCCCCTGGAGGCGCTTGTTGAAATTGCCACATTAATTTTTCCCATTCCTGAACTTTTGGATTGGCAACATCCATCATCTGCTTGCGTTCAGGACTATAACTTTCGTCTACTTCCATAATCATAAACAATCTGTTGGCTAGAATGTAAATTTCCATATCTATAATACCTGAATCTTTGATACTTTTAGTGATTTCAGGCCAAGCGCTTCCCTGAGAATGATACTGTTTGTATAGTTCTATTAGCTCTGGATTATCAACTAAATCGCAGGCGTAACATATTTTTTTAGAGTTCATAAACTAAATTATATACGATATTATTTTACTTAGGTTTGTTATTTTTATTTTCTTCCAATAGCAATACTATTTCCATTATATTTTACCGAAATATTTGTTTTTCCGTTTTCGATACCAACACCGTTTGATTCGTCAACCCAAACAACATTAAATACTCGGTTTTCAATTAATCCATTAAAAACTCCACCTTTTCGCTTTCCTATTGTAAGCGTTTGTTTTTGTTCATTCCATTCAAAAGGTATGATAGAAAAAGCTCCTTTCTCATAGTTGTAATTTACGCCTTCATCTTCATAAAGTTCAAACTTGCCATCAGCACCTGTATATACTCTAATCTCAAGATTTTCAGCAGGTTTTTCGTTTGTGTACTGTATTTTCTCATCCATTGGAATTATAGAGCCCGATTTTACATATAGCGGAATGGTTGAAAGAGACGCAGCTGTTTTTACTGTTTGCCCGCCTTTATATTGTTTTCCTGTCCAAAAATTAAACCATCCCGATTGATTTTCCGGCAAGTAAACATCCCAGTTCTCCACGCCTTCTGAAACAACAGGAGCAACAAGAAAGGCAGATCCAAACATATACTGATACTTTTGCTGAAGTGCTTTTGTATCATTTGCAAAATCCATTATCAGTGGACGCATCAAGGTGCCGTTTTTAAATGTTATGTCCGCTGCTTGTGAATAAATATATGGCATTAGACGATAACGGAAGTTTAAATATTTTAAAGATTCCGCTTCTACATTTTCACCGTATCTCCAGAATTCGGTATTCGTTTGATATCCGTGCACTCTTTGCAAAGGGCAGAATGTGGCAAACTGAAACCATCTTAAAAAACGTTCGTGAAATTTAGTATCTGTGTATTGACTTTCTCCAGGACGGAAAAAACCTCCTGCATCAAAAGTCCACCAAGGCAATCCTGTTATGGAATAATTTAATCCAGCTGTTAGTTGTCGACGTAGAGTTTCCCAGTCGTTACCTATATCTCCAGTCCAAACTGCTGCTGCGTAACGCTGCTGGCCTGAGAATCCACTTCGGGTAAGAATAAAAACTCTTTTGTCCGGAGCATCCTTGCGGGAACCCTCGTATACCGTTTTTGTTACGTACATCGGATAAACATTTCGCATTTGC
This sequence comes from Flavobacterium sp. 1, assembly GCF_002797935.1. Classification (NCBI taxonomy): domain Bacteria; kingdom Pseudomonadati; phylum Bacteroidota; class Flavobacteriia; order Flavobacteriales; family Flavobacteriaceae; genus Flavobacterium; species Flavobacterium sp. 1. The sequence goes on along the minus strand of NZ_PGER01000001.1, from coordinate 1,111,023 downwards.
TCTCCGGGAATTGTTCCTTTATTTATTTTTCTATTTACCAAATCATCATTTTCCGGTTCAGTAGCATCCTGCCACCAGGCATCAATATCATAAGGCTTTAAGAGCTTTTCGCTAAAATTCTTCCAATAATAATTTGCAGCATCAGGATTAAAAAAGTCAACCCATTCGGTATTTGGGATATAGTACTTTTTTTTATCAAATTCTTTACCAAGTTCACTTCCTTTATCAATTTTGGACCAAACGGAAAGCATCAACCGCATATTCATTTGATGTAATTCTTTTACCATTACAGACGGATCAGGAAACAGCTCTTCATCAAATTTCATCGAATTCCAACCGTATTTCCCCCAATATTGCCAATCCTGAACAATTAAATCCATTGGCATTTTTTTGATTCTGAATGCTCTGGCATTCTCAAGTAGTTCATCTTGGGTTTTAAAGCGCTCACGGCAATGAATATAACCTAATGACCATATTGGCATAAGCGGAGCCTTTCCTGTCAGATTGCGATAGCTTGAAATAACCTCATCTGAATTTCCGGCAAAAACAACATAATCCAGCTTGTCAGCAACCGGAGATCTAAAGACAGTTTCATTCGTTACTTTGCGATAATATACTACTGGGAGATCATTTTTTTCTCCGGTAACCATAATCTCGTGTTTTCCTGCTGTCAATTTAACCAATGTGCTGGTTGTTGGCGGTAACCAATGGTTTTTAAAATTAAGAACCTCGTTACCATCAATTGTCAATTGCCATTTTCTGGCCATTTTTTGACCCACATCGAGCAGGATAGCATATTCAGCATTATCTTTAATTGTAAAATCTCCAACAAATACACCGTCTTGGCGAGTTTCCTTTTGATTTCCGTTGGTAGTAGTGACATCAACAGTAACGGTTTCTCCACTTGTACCTGTAGCCTTTAAATTTACAATAGAATCAGCAGGGTTAAAATCAGTAAGTCCATAATTGTGCCATAGCAAACCATATCCTTTGCTTGACATAACAAATGGAATAGAGATTTGTGTATTTACTTGGGTTAATCTCCTGGGTAATCCTTTAATATTCAAATATCCGTCCTGAAACTGACCTGTACCAAAAAGATATTCGTCGGGTAAAGTACTAAAACCTTGTTCAGCAATATAACATGGTTCTCCTTGTACTGAACTTTGTTTAAAAATACGACCATCAGGTTTTTCGCTTAAAAAAACCTTGTCCTTATAATTGCGATAAGACAATGCTCCACTTTTTTTATCTACTACAACAGTCATTTTTGACATAGTAATTTCAATGAGTGAACTGGACTCTGAAACCTTAAAATCAGGCACTTTAACTTTTGAAGTAAAAACCAACTCGGGCAAATTACTTTTCATTTCCAAACCATACTGAACTCTTACGCTATTTTCAGTTAAAGGACTCAAATAAAGTTGACCTTTATCAAGGGTTATAATTACTTTATCAATGTACTTTTTATAGTCTTTTACTACCTGTCCAATACAAAGCATTGGCATAAGAAGAATAAATAAAATCTTTATTCGTTTCATTAATTTTTTATTTATTTAGCCCGTTGGGTGTAATTATTTTTTAACACATAGAAACATAGAATTATTGAACTGAAAAAAGGCGTTTCACTTGCATTAACACACATAGCTATGTGTAAGAAACGAGTTTCTTTTTGATTTACTTTTTTCAAAAACATAAAATCTATGTTTCTATGTGTTTAATTAAATTTTTATGTATTACACCCAACGGGTTTTATTTAATATAGCCGTTAAGTATAATTAACTTAAAATTTTAGATGATTTCCAAGGCATTCGCATAAGAAGCTTCCTGTTTTTGATTTGGAAAATATACTTCAAGAGCATCTGAATTCTGTTTGAATTTCAGTTTTTCACCTGTACTGACTAATCTAATTTGTCTTATTTTCTCTGTATGATGTGGAGATGATTTCCCTAAACTTTTAATAATTGCAGTACCATTTTCCGGCCAGGCCATTACCGTTGCATAAAGTATTTTGTCTTTTTGCACAAAACGAATATCTTCTGATGTAAAAGGCTTTCCTTTTCCTTCGTTAAAACCCTGAGCGGTTAAAGCTCCAGCACTTCCTAATTGAGGCCCTTCGCCAAATATTTTCCAAGGGCGAGTACCATAAATACTTTTGCTGTTTAATTTCATCCAAACGCCAATTTCTTTTACAATTTGACGCTCTAATTCATCAATACTTCCATCCCCTCTTACCGGAATGTTCAACATTAAATTCCCATTTTTACTTACTGCATCTATCAGGGTATGAATAACTGTTTTGGCCGATTTGTAACGCTTATCATTGTAAACGCCACGGTCATAGTGCCAGTTGCCGATACAGGTATCGGTTTGCCATGGCAAAGGCTCTATGCTGTTACTCTGTCCTTTTTCGATATCCCAAACTATGGCTTTTCGTTGCTGCTCATCTAATATTTTACCGGTAATTACTGTCTGGACTGTTTTGTTTTTTTCGAGACTTTTATTATACAAATGTGCCGCTATACGCAAACCGGCATCGCTAATTGGCCAAAGTGGTAATGCAGTATCGTCAAAATAAATCAAATCCGGATTGTATTTATCTATCAGATCAATTGTTCTGTCATGAAATTTTTCAGAATAAGCTGAAGATGGTATGGAAGCACCGTCTGCCCAATCCCATTGACTGTGTACAGATGACTTATCTGAAGGTTTTGTACTTAATGAATGATTTTGTGCATACAATTCCTGAGGGTCTAAACCTTCCCACCAAGTCCCTGCACCATCTGCCTTAGTCAATTTTCCATCATAAGGCACTCCAGCTAAAGATCCGTTTTTATCAGTGCCCTGAGAAGTATCAAACCAATTCCAGGCATGAGCCGCATGAACACTTACCGCAAAAGGCAATCCTGCTTTACGGGCTGCTTTTTCCCAACCTCCAATAATATCTTTTTTTGGACCCATTTTTGTCGAATTCCAATTAGGCTGATACTTACTGTCATACAGATCCAAATTATCATGATGGTTTGCCATGGCCATAAAATATTTGGCTCCGGAATCTTTATATAAATTGACCAGCTCTTCTGGATTCCAGTTGTCGGCTTTCCAAACATTGATTACATCTTTAAAACCAAATTTTGAAGGATGACCATATTTTTCAACATGATATTTATATTGCCAAGAATCTTCCTGATACATTCCTCTTGCATACCAATCGCCGGCTTCTGGTTCACATTGAGGTCCCCAATGTGCCCACATTCCAAATTTGGCATCACGAAACCAATCAGGAACTTGGTATTTTTCAAGCGAATCCCATGTAGGTTCGAAAGGTCCTTTGAAAGCAGGAATATTAAGTATATGAGATTGTCCTAACAAAGGAGATAAATAAAGTCCCGCTAGAGCCGACACACCCAGTTTTAAAGCATTTCTTCTGTCCATATTTTTATGATTTGGATACTAATTTATACATTTCCGATTTTATCGATTTGTTTCACAGTTCTATTTTATACTAAAATAAGCCTGTAACCTTTTTTATGATATCTATTTTATATATAAATTTTATTATTAGTTTTTTTAATCGCTTATTTTTGAATAAATAAAAACAAATGTAGCTTAGCCGTAGCTTATCTTTTTTATTCAAAAACGATTTTTTATTACTCAAAAACGTTTTTTTTTCATCCTTTTAAATTATTATGTCAAAAAATACTTTCAAATATTCGTTTTCGCTGTTACACATTGATTATGTAAAACTTAACAGCGAATGGAATTTTAACAATGTAATTAGTCCTTATTATCGACTGTATTACATTGATGAAGGAATGGGATCTATTTCAAATAGTTCGGATAAATTAATTTTAGAACCCGGTTACTTATATCTTATTCCGAGTTTTACCATTTGCAATTTGAATTGTGAAAAATATTTGAGTCAATATTTCATTCAGTTTTTTGAGGAATCACCTGATGGAATTTCGTTGTTTAACCAGAATAGAAATGTAATGAAATTGCCCGCTACTGAAATCGACATTATTCTTATCAAACAAATGCTACAAGGCAATCCCAGAAGAGGAATTAACAGATCCAATAATCCCAAAATTTATGAAAAGGAAGCTTATTATAAGGAATATCAGTCACTTAATAATGAAATAAAAACGCATCTTAAATTTGAAAATCAAGGAATTCTTCTTCAGTTGATTTCCAGATTTTTGAATTCAAAAGGTTTCAAAATAAACAATTCACAATCAGTACCTTCCAAAATTTTGGATACAATGAGTTATGTGCAGCTTAACTTAAGTGAGAATCTTACTGTTGCACAATTAGCCCAAAGAGTCAATCAAAATCAAGATTATTTTTCGAAACAATTTTTGATTCATACCGGTCAAAGACCCTTAAACTATATTCATGAAAAAAAGATAGAAAGAGCACAATACCTTATTGCAACAACAAATAAAAGTTTTCTAGAAATTGCCTTAGATACTGGTTTTTCTAATTTGCCTCACTTTTCTAAAATATTCAAACAAATAGTGAGTCTGACTCCAGGAGAATATCGCCATCAGAATAATAAACTTTACATGTAATTTTCTATGTGTATACATTTTTAGTACACAGTGTTAAAAAAAACAATAGCCTAAAACAGTTCCCAATAAAATCGCTTTTGAAAAATGGCATAACCCTTAAAAAACTGCTCTGATGAACACTCCTATAGCCATGTAGTATGCAGACAATTATCTGCTCTCTGCTAGTATATGAACATATCCGACATACAAAAAAAGGAGGCAAAATGATTGCCTCCTTAAAAAACTAAACTAACTCAAAACACTTTATTTCCAATATTTTATTAATATCCAGGATTTTGCTTTAAATTACTATTTGTCTCCATTTGAGCCTGTGGTATCGGAAAAATTGATCTAAAAGCACCATTAGGTTTATGAGAAAACCAAGATTTTGTTGTATACACTCCAAATCGGATTAAATCTTGTTTTCTATGTGCTTCACCAACAAATTCCCAAGCCAATTCATCCAAGAAACCACCATACTGAATATCTGCTCCACCCTCGTAATTCGTAATTACTCCTGCCTCATAAGTACCGTATTTATAAACACTTCCTCCTAAAAGTTTTGCTCCGGTAACTGTTGCTTTACTAGGATTGGTATTTTTAAAATCTCTTTGTCTAATTTGTGATACAATTACAGCGGCTCCATCAGCATCACCAGTTCTTAACAAACATTCAGCTTTAATCATCAAAGCATCAGTATATCTATAGAATGGAACATCATTACTTGTTTGTCCTATTTCACCTGTGCCAATTTCATATTTAACCATTCTAAATCCTTCGTTAGGCTCACATCCATTTACATTAGTCAAATAATTAATATATTCAAATTGTTTACCGTCTACGATTATTGGTTCCCCTTTACTAGTAAACTGTTTTCCTCCTAACCAAGAATCTTTTAATCTTTGATCATCTGGATCATAAGTATCAATAAATTGAGGAATACCTCCTGTTCCATTCCAAGGCCCTCCAGCCAAGTCATAAGTTGCCTGACTTGGACCTGCCAATGTTTTGAACGGCCAATAATTACCCCCTGCTTTTTTTTGATCAAAAGGAATAGATAATATTTCTTCCGGAGAACCTTCATTCTCAATCTTAAAATTATCTAAATAATTACTTGTTAAGCTAAATTTCCCGCTGTCAATAACATCATTAACCTGTACCAAAGCTTCATTCCATTTAGGAGTACCAACATATACGCCGGCATTCAAATATAATTTTGCCAAAGTCATTTTGACAGCCCATTTTGTAATCTTGCCATATGTTTTGCTATTATTCTCATCACTTAAATAGGGTAAAGCTGTTTTTAATTCACTCTCAACAAAATCATATACTTCTTTTCCTGTATTTTGTGGAGGCAAATATCCTTTAGGAAAATCATATTTAGTCATGATTGGCACATTTCTAAAATTATCCAATAATAAATAATAGTAAATCGCTCTTAAAGCTCTTAATTCTTGAAAAATCGCTTCTTTATTCTCAATTTCAGGTATTTGTTCTATTTGATAAATTGCTTTATTTACGTTATTTACACCATTAAACAAATAAGTCCAGTTTCCATCCGCATGTGGCAGTGAGGCTCCCCAAGTATGCAGATGCATTGTTATATAGTAATCTCCCCAGCCAATACCATTTCTTTGCGGTGTTACCATCAAATCCGATGATTCTTCATACAAACAAAATGCAGCATCCCAGCCCCAATAAATTTCTCTAAATGAAGTATATGCAGGGGCAATAATACTATTCAAATCTTCAGCTGTAAATTTAGTATCCTCAGCAACTACTTTATCATACACTGTTTCATCCAAGTCTGTGCATCCTGTTGCTAAAAGAAATAAACCCAAAGCAAGAACTTTATATATTATATTTTTATTTTTCATTTTGATTTAATTTAAAAAGTTACATTTAGTCCTAAAGTAAAAGCTGTAGTAGATGGATATTTATCTCTATTATCCATTCCTTGCGACAAAGGATCCTCTCTTTTTATCTCTGGATCTAAGCCTTTGTATTTTGTAAATGTGGCTAAATTATTTCCAGATACATACAATCGCATTGCATTTATAAATTTAAATGGCTTAACATCAAAATTATAAGATAACGTTATGTTATCAACCTTTACATAATCTCCCTCTTCAATATAATAACTTACATAGGTTTGATTATAACTTAATACTGACTTACCATACACTTTATCGAAAGCACTGTCTAACATATTATAAGCAATCGTAGGATTGTCATAAAACATGCGTTGCGTATTTAGTATTTGGAAATCGAAAGCCCCTGTCAATACCATACTCAAATCAAATTTTTTGTAGGTAAAAGTATTTGTCCAACCCGCATAATATTGCGGAATACCATTCCCTAAATATTGCTTACTAGCATCGTTATACAAATCAGTTGTTAGCGTTTTTCTTGTACCATCGGGTAATTCAACAATCCATTTCCCCTCATCAGTAATATCAACCGATTTTAATCCCCAAAAATTACCTATTGACTGCCCAACTTCTAATCTATGCGTCTCAAATGATACCGGATCCCCTGTGTTTCCCGTATTTAAATAATCTCCCTCAATTTTGTATAAATCATTTGAAAGACTAGTTAGCTTATTTTCATTGTGTGAAAAAGTCATTGAAGAGTTCCAAACAAAATTTTCCGTTTTAATAGGAACTACATTAAGAAGAATTTCAAATCCTTTATTTTCCATTTTACCAACATTCGCAGTAATAACATTTTTCAAATATGGAGGAGTTGGAACGTTATAATCCCAAAGCATATCACTCGTTTTTTTACTATAAACATCAAAACTTCCGCTAATTCTATTATCTAAAAATCCAAAATCAAGACCAATATTTACCTCAGCCGTTTTTTCCCAACGCAAATCAGGATTAGGATTACTATCTGGCTGTAAACCTTTCACCCATTTTCCATTATCAAAAAAGTATCCATCATATACATACAATGTTTTAGACAGATAAGATGCACCTGGAATTACTCCTGTTATACCATAACCAGCTCTTAATTTTAAGCTATTAACAGACGAAACATCATCTAGAAAAGACTCCTTGTTTATACTCCATCCTGCAGAAGCTGCTGGGAAATTCCCCCATTTATAATTAGCACCAAACTTGGAAGAACCTTCTCTTCTGATACTAAATAAAAGATCATATTTACTATTAAAATTATAGTTAGCTCTACCAAAAAATCCGATTAATTTACTATCATTTTTATAGCTTCCCATTCCAGCTTTTCCATCAGTTAAAGCATTACCTGATTCTAAATTATTATACGAAAAAGCATCTGTTGGAAAATCATAATTACTAGCTGAAAAACCTTGATTAAGAGTGTACTGATAACTATAACCTCCCAATATTGTAAATTCCTGCTTTTCCAATTTTTTATTATACTTAGACGTTATTTCTACATAATCGTTATCAGTAGTTCCTGTACTTCTTGAAGCAACACCATTTCGCTTATTTATGGTATTTGAATAGTGTTTTTTGGTTTCAGAATAGCCATTTAACCCAGTGTTTTTATTTTTCGTAAGTTGTGTACCTACATCCCAACCAGGCAATAAATCTAGAGTCAAATTAGCCGTAAATCTTTGCCATGTATTTTCTCTGTCTTCTTTTGTTTCGTTCATAATAGCAACTGGATTATAGTACTGAAGTTTATTCATATCCTCATTATAAGTTCCATTTGGATTATATACAGGAGCCGTAGGGTTTCGTATCATCGCTTGTCTATAAGCATAAGCAGCAGTGCCTTCGGACAGGCCCATTTTTTGCGTTCCATTTAATAAATTCAAGTTGATTTTTAACTTATCATTAAACATACTATGATTCACATCAAATGAAAATCGAAATTCTTTATTAAATGTATGATTAAAAACGCCCGATTGATCTACATAGTTAAGATTTGCTACATAATTAGTTTTAGCGGTTCCACCTTTAAAAGCTAAATTATGATTTTGAGCAAATCCGCTTCCAGAAATTTCATCCAGCCAATCTGTATCAGCCCCTCCCTCAGCAAAGGGAATTTTAACTCCTTGAGAACGTAAACTCCTTTGTTGACTAGCATCCAAAAATTTTGCCTTATTAGCAAAATTTGATATTGATGCAAAAGTAGAATAAGTGATTGTTGGCGCCATCTCTTTATTCACCGTTTTTGTAGTAATGAGAATAACACCATTCGCTCCTCTTGTCCCATAGATCGCCGCTGCCGATGCATCTTTCAATACATCTATAGAAGCAATTTCATTTGGAGCAACGGTATCAATACTTCCTGGTACACCATTAATTAATATCAGAGGACCAGTCCCTCCCTTTAAAGTAGAAATTCCACGCAATGATATATTAGGTGATGCAGAAGGATCACCTGAGCCATTACTAATCGTCAAACCTGCCACTTTACCCCTAATAAGATCAGAAGCGTCACGAATTGCCCCTTTAGTAAAATTTACTTCTTTTATACTGGCAATGGCACTGGTAACTCTTGATTTTTTTTGTGTCCCATAGCCCACAACAACTACTTCGGTCAATTCTTGGGTATCCTCTTTAAGAACAACCTCTATATTATCACTGCCTGAAATAGCGACTTCTTGAGTTTTAAATCCTAAGTAAGTAAAAACCAATTTAGAATTCTGGTCTTTAACAAGAATCTGGAATTTTCCATCAAAATCAGACAATACACCACCAGCTGATGCATTCTTTTCCATTATCGTTACCCCGGAAAGAGGTATTCCATTAATATCTTTAATAGAACCTTGGATCTTTTTTTGCGCAAAGGAGGTAAAAAAAGTTAAAAGTAAAAAAGTGGCAAATCCCATTTTTCTCTTCAAAAATTTACCTTCAAAAATTTGCATTACTGAAAGGTTGATTAAATTCATAGCTTTAGTTTTGGTTTGGTTAAAAATTACTTTTAGTTAATACACAGATTAAAATGTGTGCTTTTAACATTTGTAAAATTAAATCATAATCAAAATAACGGCAGACAACAATTTATCCGAAACCAATAGTATATTATCCATTTATTGTATTTTTTAACGCAAAATTGATTAAATTTAGCACTAACAAAAAAAATAATGTTAATTCTGTAGAAATACTACACCATAATCAACTTTTAAACTATAATAACACAGTTGCACCTGGAAAAATAACTAGTCGGCATCACATCACATACAACGCCATAAACCTGCCATAAAATACTGAATTAAAACAGTTTAACTCAAAAAAAGATCAACACAAAAAACATAGGCCAACACATCATATCAGGAAATAATCAGTGGTGGCCAATATCTTATTTTAATTTGATTTTTTAGTTTTATGCTACTCGAAAATTTAAAAAAATCAATGCTTTTTCATCTATTTTAAGGCAAATTATTTATCCAGCCATAAATCCAGTGTTTTTTGCTGTGTTTGATTTATTAATTCCAAAAGTTTGAATGAATATTTTTTGGCTTTAGAATTTGAATCCAATTCTGTATTCATCCTTAAACCAGCATAAGACAGATACGAATTATAATCAATCTCTTTTGTTGTATAAACATATTCAAACACATTTGCTAATGAGATTCCTGCTACAGTTTCGCAGGCATTCTGAAATTCAGCATCGGTAAATCCGCGCTGTAGTTTTTTATAATACTCCCAATATAAAAACCGCATCACATCATCTAAGGATTTTCTATTTTGTGCTGCCTGACGAATGGCAAAATCAAGAATAAGCCCTACAGCTGGTCCTTTGTCATAATACGAAATAGATTTATTAGCATTCTCCCCTTGTTTTCCAAAAGGTCCGTCGTTCCATGTTTCAAAACTTGACTGAACTAATGACTGATAGAATCGGCCAGGACTGTTTTCAAAAGCGTTGATGCTGCTCTCAAAATTATTAAACAAAGTCTGCTGACTCACAAGCCCCGCTCTTTTGACAATCAGATATTCGTAATAAACTGACAGTCCTTCACTTACCCACAAAAGGTTTGTCTTATTTCCTTTGTCATAATCAAAAGGTCCTAATTCAAAAGGCCTAATCCGTTTTACATTGTAATGATGAAAATATTCATGAGCCAAAAAACTCATCATCGTATTCATCCCTTCGGGATTATCTAATCCAGTTCCATCAAAACTTACCGTTGTATTATTCAAGTGTTCAATACCTCCCTGCCCCGGACCAATTCCTATAAATGTATATTGTTTATAAGGAATATCACCAATAATCGCTACTGCCGATTCGACCACTTTTTTTAAATTATTCATAAATGTTATCCTATCGAAATTACCCATTTTATAACCTATAAAACGGTGTTGGATTCCATTTACTTTAAAAGAAGGCAATTCTTCTAAATCCCCGATCAGTATTGGACAATCGTATAAAATATCAAAATTTGGAGTTGTAAATTCATTACTTTTTCCCGCAGCAGATTCTAAACCGGTCGCTATTTTAAATCCTGCTTTAAGTCCTGAAATTTTTACAGTAACGGGAATATTTATATGTTTGTCTATATATAAAAACAAACTATTTGGAATGATATAAGCATGTGAAGCATCTAAATAGCTGTTGGCTACAAACTGCTTATCGGCTTTTACATCATAACTCAATGTGAGTGGTTTGTTCTTAGCCGCTTTTATCTGCCAAGTATTTTCATTTACTTTTTTTACAGCTAGAATTTTGTTATTGCTTTTTGCAGCAAAATTTTCAACCATTTTACTGTGATTCATTATTTGGTAATAACCTGGCATCCAATTTGGCATTTTAAAATCAATAGTGTCATCTTTCCATCCAGAGCAATTAAGTTCAACATGAAAATAATGACTATCAGGGTTTGGCATTGAAACAGTATATTGCAGTACAGAATTTACGGATTGTGCCTGTACAGAATTATTCTTTACAGCCATTATATTCAATAGAAAAACAAAAAGGAAAATACGGCAGTACTTTTCACCTAAGAATGACAAATCTCTCATAAAATTATTTCTCTTTATTTACAAAATAATAATAAAGCGGAATTCCTAATAACACTATTGCTAATCCTGGTAAAGAAGAGCTGCATTTATATACCAAAAGCATAATGCAGATACTGGATGCTGCAACAATATAAATAAATGGCAGCACTGGATAGCCTATTGCCTTGTAAGGTCTGTCTAAATCTGGTTTTGTTCTTCGAAGCCTAAAAATACCAGCAATTGTTAAGATGTAAAAGATCAGAACAACAAATATTACATAATCCAGCAGTTCATTATATTTTCCGCTTAAACAAAGTACAGAAGCCCAAACACATTGCATCCATAACGCTTTTTCCGGTACTCCGTTTTTATTTAACTGTCCTAATTTCTTAAAAAAAAGCCCATCCGTTGCCATAGTATGATAAACACGAGCTCCAGAAAGTATTAGCCCGTTATTACAGCCAAAAGTAGAAATCATCAATAATACAGCAATAATATAAGTTCCTGAATCTCCAAAAATATGCTGCGAAGCCACAACACCAACGCGGTCATTTTCGGCATTCGCAATTTCATTTAAAGAAAGTACCGATAGGTACATCATATTAGCAGCGATATAAATAATTGTTACAATCAGTGTCCCAAGAAAAAGACTTCTGCCAATATTTTTTGATGGGTTTTTAATTTCACCCGCAATAAAAGTTACATTGTTCCATGAGTCGCTGCTAAACAAACTGCCCACAAGACTCGCTGCTACAGCTCCCATTATCGCAAATCCTGAATAAGGAATAAGTGTATTCCCTTCTAATTTATTTATTGAAAAACCAGTACTCCAGTTGGCTTTCCAAATATCTGCCTTTGCAGCTAAAACAAAACCAAAAATAATAAGCCCAAACAATGCAATTAGTTTTACCAATGTAAAAACTGTCTGAATCGTTTTTCCTTCTTTCACTCCTCTTGTATTTATGTAAGTCAGAAAAACAACAAGAATTATAGACGTCAATTGTGCTGCCGATATCTGCAAAAGTCCTAAATTCAGAATGATATTATTTTCACTCAACGAAGGAAAAACATAGGCTGCAAATTTACTGAAAGCGACACCTACTGCAGCAATAGAACCTGTTTGTATCACTGCGAAAAAACTCCAGCCGTATAAAAACCCAGTAAGCGAATTAAAAGATTCTCTCAAATAAACATACTGCCCTCCAGCTTTAGGGAACATACTGCTTAATTCTCCATAACTTAATGCAGCCGCAATTGTTAAAAAACCGGTTAGCAGCCAAATAAGCAATAAAGCGCCTGCCGATCCAACATTACGGACAATATCTGCACTCACAATAAAAATTCCCGACCCAATCATGGAACCGGCAACAATCATAGTGGCATCTAATAAACCTAGCGATCGTTTAAAATTATTTTTCTTTGTTGAAGATTTCATTCGTAGGTTGATTAGTTTTGATTAGTTATTATATTTCTAAAAAGGGATAGAATTATTTTTTAAATTAGATTTAAAGATCCCTAAATCCTTTACTATGGAACAACGATGATGGTTAATATTTATAATTAATTTAAACCAGAAAGGAAATCAGTATGAAAGGAACCACCCTTTTTAATTAAATCTTTCTACCTCAAATGCTTTAATATCGATACTGGTCGGTTCTCTATTAATTAATTGTGAAACTAATTTTCCCGTACCAGGACCAAGACTAAGCCCCATCATTGAATGTCCTGTAGCAACAACAACATTATTGTATTTTTTTATTTTACCAATGTAAGGCAGCCCGTCTGCAGAACAAGGTCTGTAACCGTACCAAATATTTTCTTCCAATGGTTTTTGAATATCAAATTCCGGTAAAAAGTCTTTCACCGCTCTCAGTACGCCTTCAATACGGTGATACTGTGGCTTTGCGGTTGTAGGAACAACTTCCATTGTGCCTCCAAATCTAATTTTATTACCGTCCATAGGCGTAATTGCTACTCTGCCTTCGGCGAGAATCATGGGATGATTTACTTTATAAATAGAATCTTCCAATGTTAAAGAATAGCCTCTTCCCGGCATTAATGATATTTTAGCATCTACCAATTCAGCCATTTCTTTACTCCATGCTCCAGCCGCAATAACAAGCTCGTCTGCTAAATAGGATTGTTTATCAGTAATTACTTTTGTAACTGCCCCATTTTCTTTTTCAAAAGAAACAACTGTCTCTCCGTATTGAAAAGTAACGCCTTGAGCCAATAAATGTTCTTTCAAAACTTTCATCAGCTTATCAGGATAAACATGAGCGTCACATTTAAACTGTAAAGCACCAATAGCATTGATTTTTGTCTGAGGCTCTAATAACTGCAGATCATCATAATTCAGTAAACTTACATCCAGCCCTAATTCATGAGCTTTTTCAATCGTATGATGTGCATGTTTGGCTACGGCTTCTGTCTGAAAAACTTCAAGCATTCCTTTGTGTTCATAACCAAATTCAAAACCTGGAATTTTTGCCCATTGCTCAAATTCATGCTGACTTAATAAAGAAATATCACAAAGCGGTATGGCAGACTTAATTACATTTTTTTGAGTAGCACTTTTTGCAAAATTAAATCCCCAATCTATTAAAGCCTTATTCAATGATGGCTTTACATAAAATGGGCTTTTTGGATTAAACATCCATTTGAAACCCTGCCAAATAATACCAGGAGCTGCCAATGGTATAAAATGGCTTGGACATACATATCCAGCATTACCGTAAGAACAGTTATCTTCAAAATTATCTTTATCGATAACGGTGACTTTACAACCGCTTTGCTGCAAATAAAATGCAGAACTAAGCCCAATGATTCCTCCACCAATAACTACAACATGTTTCATAATTATTCTTATTTAGTTTATTAAAATTTATAAAATTTCCAATTGGTTTTAAAATCTCTCTGCAAAGGCTGATTGGTCAATAATGCCCTTAATAACTCAATTGGCATGGCATTTTCGCGTAAAATTGCATCATGATATTCCTTATAACTCATTTTCCCATTTACAACCAATTCATTTTCTAATGCTGTAAATTGTAATCCTCCAATCATATAGGCAATTTGATATAATGGGCTGTATCCACCCACAAATGAGCGGCGCACTTCTCCTTCAGCATTGGCTCGTTCGTGTCCCACTCTGTCCACTAAAAAATCAATACACTGCTGCGGAGTCCATTTCCCCAAATGATAATTTAAAGAAAAAATAATTCGGGCGCAGCGATGCATGCGCCAAAACAGCATTCCTATTTTGTCTTGAGGAGTTTGAGGGAATTTTAAATCCCATAACAGCATTTCCCAATACAATGAGTTCCCTTCTACCCAAAACGGAGTATCAAAATGACGATATGCTTTGTATCTGTCTCTCATAAACTGCTGCAGATGATGACCTGCTATTAGCTCATGATGAATTGTTGCTCTAGAAAAGTTGGGATTATTGCCTCTCATGCTCATCATTTTATCACTATACGACATACTGCTCGTAGGATAAGATATGATAAGCGATTCACCTCCCAGAAAAAATGGATTTATTTTTTGCGCCTCTGGAGACATCATGTACATTCTCCAAGTTTCTTCAGCAATTGGAGGAATCGTTAAAAGATCGTTCTTTTTTAAAAAATCTACTGACTGATTGTATAAATCCAACATTGCCTGTGGTTGATCACCAGGAGCAACAAATGAATTTTTTACTTTCTCTTGTGCTGTCTTCCAATTATCTCCATAACCCATTTCACGAGAAGCTTTCAATAATTCAGCATCACACCACGCAAATTCTTTATTGGCGATAGCAACTAGCTCTTCTGGTGAGTAAGCAATAAATTCTGTCTCCAATTGACGGATTATTTCCTCTCTCCCAATAGGATTTCCTATAATACCGCTGCCATCATCTTTTTGGGTACTGGTTTCTTTTCTTTTTGACTTTAATAAAGTTCCATATTCTTGTAATACTGCATCAACTTCAGCATAGGTTTTTGGTACCCACCAAGAAAATAAAGGATCATAACCATTATAAAAATCAAAATAATTTTTTAAAATATTCTGTAGTCCTTTTGCGTGTGAGACAGCAAATTCTGAAGCTCTTTTATCAAGACCTTCTGCCTTATCTGCAATTTTTATCTGTTCTGTAATTACTTTGCGTAAATCATCCATTTCTTTGGCGACACCCTCGGCATTTACTTTAATTCCTCTGCGGCGAGGTTTTTCCAGCGCATATATTCTTTCTTCAAAAGGAAAATATTTCTTTATACTTTCATAAGTTTTCTGCTGTTGCTGCAACTCATATTCCTCATTTTTTAAATTTCGATTGAATAAAATATAATCCACTTTGCCATTGTTACTCATGGCATCAAAATCTAAACTTTTAAGTTCTTTTTTATAATCACTTATTAGCTGCAGGAGGCGTGTTCTTCGCTCTGGGGTATTGTAATTATTCTCGTCATTATTAATTCCAAAAGTATACGCTGTACTATTAGTCGAATAAAAACGCATGATGCTTCCTTTATCCGCTTCATAGTGCACCATTGTATTATTTACTTCACTTGTCTGCAGATATAAGTCATTTTTGAAATTCTGAGCAAAAACAGGTGCAGATGCCCATACCATTAGAAACAGCATCGTGAAGAATAAAGCGATTTTACTTTTAAATAATTTTATCATAAATGATTTTTGAATTATAATTACATACTCATTAATGCTATTATTGATTTAGCTCATTGCTGTTGCGCTGCGGAGGATCAACCCCTAATAAATGCTTCACAAAGAAATCACGCTTTCTCATTCTTCCATAAGGTCCTCCATCACTATGTCCAACACCTGGCAAAGGCAGAAATTCAAAAGTTTTACCGCATTTAATTAATGCATCAGCAACACGATAGGTAGATTCTGGCGGTACATTTTCATCGGCTTCGCCAACAATCAGTAATAAATCACCCGATAATTTGCCTGCATTGGTAACATTAGACTGCTCTTCATAATGTTTGTCAAGCGGATATCCCATCCATTGTTCATTCCACCATTGTTTATCAACTCTATTATCATGACATCCGCAAGCAGAAACTCCTGCTTTGTAAAACTCAGGATGAAACAACAATCCGCCCAAAGCATTTTGTCCTCCAGCCGAAGTTCCATACAATCCTACTCTGGAATCATCAACATAACTGTATTTTTTTGCCAAAGCTTTTATCCAAAGGATTCTATCTTCAAAACCTGCATCTTTCAAATTTTTCCAGCAAACATCATGAAATGCTTTAGAACGATTAGCAGTTCCCATACCGTCAATCTGCACAACAATAAATCCTAACTGAGCCATACTCTGCATTTCGGTAGTATATCGGTCCATGAAATTTTTGGGAACAAAAGAATCCTGCGGACCGGCATAAATACTCTCAATTACAGGATATTTTTTATTGGGATCAAAATTAGCCGGGCGGCATATTATCCCCCAAATATCAGTAACTCCATCTCTGCCTTTTGCATGAAATGGTTCCGGAAGCGACATCCCGGTTGCTAAATATGCTGCAGCATCTGATTTTTCAATATCTAATATTTTTTTTCCATCAGAAGTGCGATGAAGCTCAATAATTGTTGGAACATTAGGCTCTGAATAAGAATCTAAGTAATATTGTTTATTTGGCGAAAAAGCAACATTATGATTTCCTTTTGGCAAAGTAAGATTGATTAGTTTTTTTCCATCAAAACCAATGCGGTAGCTATGCACATAATATGGATCTTCGTTTGTATTCACCCCGCTTGCTGAAAACCATATTTCTCTTTTGTTTTCATCAATACTATCAACACTTCTTACAACCCATTCTCCTTTAGTAATTTGATTTTCTTTACCATTCAAAGCATCAACCAAATAGAGATGTCTCCAACCATCTTTCTCTGAAGACATAACAACTTCATTATTTTTTTTCAGATAATGTGTAAATAATCGGGATTCATAAATAAAAGTTTTAGTGCTTTCATCTACGATTGAACGGGTTTCGGCAGTTTGAGCATTAACTTCAATTATTCGAAACCGCTGATGTCCACGATCTACTTTTTCATACATAAAATAATCTGCATCACCCTGCCTCCAATGCAATTCGGGCGCGTCAAAAAAATCAATTATAGGTGTATTTACTTTTAATACTTTTTGATTTTCAATTTGAAACAAAAACATCTCATAAGTTGTAAAAGGATCGCCTGGCTGTTTATAGGGTTGTGAATGCAGTTGCCCGCGGGCAGTATTTGCTGTCGAAGACAAAACGTAATGAACCGGTAAATCAACAACAGGAGTTATATGATACCCAACAATATATTTACTGTCGGGAGACCACGCCAAAGAACCATAAGGTTTCTCTTTAGTGCCATCCTTTGTGAATTGAATTGCTTCTCCTCCATTAACCGGTTTAACAAAAACATTATTCTCTTTGATAAAACCCAGCCACTTTTTATTGGGCGAAATACTGTCTGTTTTAAAAGATTCCCATCTCGCCCATTGATTATTTAAACTTGGATATTTTTTAAGATCTTTTGCTAATGAGCTAACTTTTTTAATACCATAATCTGATAACGACACTTCAAAATAGCTTTTGTCATACTTTAAAGCTATTGAGTACGCCTTAGAATCATAATTTAAACTATCAATAAGCAAACTTTTTGAAGGAACTGATTTTCCTGTAATTTCACTTAAAGCTTTTTTTAGTTTAACCTCATCAAATAACCTCTTTTTTACACCTTTTGAAGCGTCAATCAAGATATATTCTCTGACGCTGTCCTTTAGAATATTGCAATACCAAAATGTACTTCCATCCTTTTGCCAATGTGCATTTACTCTTGTTTTAAAAACTTTATTTTTAACCGCATCATCCAATTTTAATGCTTGTTTGTACCGCTCCAAAATTTCAGCTTTTGAAGGCTGATAAGCTGTCATTTCTTTGTTTTGTGCATAAAAATTACAACTTAGAAATAACATCAAAAAAGTAACAATGGGTAAATTATTTTTCATAATTATTAGATAAAAAGGCTGGAATATTTATCAATCTTCTGCAAACTACAATACTTGAAATCCATGTGCATAAGGATCATCCTCATCATCGATTATGATTGTATTGTAACCATACACTTTTGCCCAGCCTTGAATGCTTGGGACAATTGCCTTAATGTCGCCAATATTTGTTTCTTCTTCGATACGGCCAATAAACTTACTTCCAATATAACTTTCGTGAATAAATTCTTCGCCCATTTTTAAAAGTCCTTTGGCATGCAATTGCGCTATTCTTGCCGAAGTTCCAGTACCGCATGGCGAACGGTCTATGGCTTTATCACCATAAAAAACAGCATTTCGTCCTGAAGAAGTAGGATCTAAAGGACTTCCTGTCCACAATAAATGGCTCACATCACGAATGGTGTCATTTTCTGGATGAATGAACAGATCGGGATATTTTTCATTAATCCTTTTTCTAACTTCCTGACTGTACTGAACAATCTTGCTCGCTGTAAAATTCTGAACTCCAGAGAAGTTTTTTTGTGGATCTACAATGGCATAGTAATTCCCGCCGTAGGCAACATCAAAAACTAATTCGCCTAATTCTGGGCAGTCTATGGTTAATCCTTCGGCTGCCAAATATGATTTTACATTGGTCAGCTTAACCCATTCCACTTTTTTATCTACCTGCTTGTATTCAATTTTTACCAAACCAGCAGGCGCTTCCATGTTTATTTTGCCAGGTGTTTTTGGCGTAACCAAGCCTTCTTCGATTGCAATAGTTATAGTGCCTATAGTTCCGTGGCCGCACATTGGCAGACATCCAGAAGTTTCAATAAATAAAATACCAAAATCATTATCAGGATTACTCGGCGGAAATAATATACTCCCGCTCATCATGTCATGTCCTCTAGGCTCGAACATTAATCCTTTTCGAATCCAATCGTATTCCTTCAAAAAGTGCTGCCTTTTCTCGCTCATGTTTGCTCCTATCAAATTAGGGCCTCCACCAGCAACAACACGAACTGGATTGCCACAAGTGTGTGCATCTACACAAAAAAATGTTTTTCTAGCCATATTATACTACAGGGAGATTTGTTTGTTTGTTGTTTACTAATCGTAAAATCCCCAGAGGATTTTCATTTTGAAGTGCTGCCGGCAAATTTGCATCAGGCCAATTTTGGTAACTAAAAGGTCTAACCCATCGTTTGATGGAATTAATTCCAACGGCAGTAAATCGAGAATCAGACGAAGATGGATAAGGTCCTCCATGCACCATTGACGGACACACTTCAACACCTGTAGGCATTCCGTTAAAAATTATCCGTCCAACACGATTTCCTAAAGCATCAACAACGGCATCAAAATTATTAATTTCATTATCTTCAGCTATGATTGTACCTGTCAGCTGCCCTTCTAATTTATTTATTATAGCAACTAACTCGGCTTCATTTTCACACTGCACTACAATTGAAAAAGGTCCAAAAACTTCTTTGTGCAAAACAGGGTTTTCTAAAAAGTCCTTACCAGATACCGTAAGTATTTTTTGCAATGCAAAATTCGGATTCTCACTTTCATCATAAGCAGCAATAACTTGTACTCCAATTTGAGAACTTAATTCCTGATTGTTTATCTTATAATTTAGATGAATTGATGGATTCAGCATACATGTAGGTGCAATTTTTAAAATTTCACTTGCAAGTTGGTCAGTAAATACTTTTAAATATTCATTTTTCACTGCAAGTATTAACCCTGGATTAGTACAAAACTGTCCCGCACCAAGAGTTACAGAACCTGCACAGGCATTCGCCCATTTTTCTGCATTTTGTTTTAGCGCTTGTGGTAATATTATAACAGGATTTATGCTTCCCATTTCGGCAAATACAGGAATTGGTTCTGGGCGCTTTGCTGCTAAATCATACAATGCACGGCCTCCTTTTATGCTTCCTGTAAATCCAACTGCTTTTACCAAAGGATCTTGTACTAGCTGAACCCCAACTTCAATACCGCTGCTGTTCAAATTAGAAAAAATACCTTCGGGCATGTTTGCTTTTTGCGCCGCTTTAATAACTGCCGAAGTAACCATTTCACTAGTACCCGCATGCATCGGGTGGCTTTTTACAATCACTGGACAGCCTGCCGCTAATGCTGATGCTGTATCCCCTCCTGCTGTAGAATAAGCAAAAGGGAAATTACTGGAACCAAACACAACTACAGTTCCTAATGGCCGCATCATTTTACGAATATCAACTTTAGGCAATGGAATTCTGTCAGGAATGGCTGTATCAATTGTAGCTTCTACCCAAGAACCATCGGCAACTAATTCTGCAAAAGCATTTAGCTGGCCTATAGTTCTGCCTCGCTCTCCCTCTGCTCTTCCTCTTGGCAAACCCGATTCCTGACAATATACGTCCAACAAGGCATCTCCCAAAGCCAATATTTCATCGGCAATGGTTTTTAAAAAGAGTGCTTTTTCCTGACCCGAACACTTCTGAAACGATAAAAAAGCTTTATCAGCAATTGTTGTAGCCAATTTAATTTCATCTGCAGTTGCTTCGATAAACTGCCAAGGGTTTTCGACATTAAGCTGTGGATTAAACGTTTTAAAAACTTTATCTCCACTCGCTAGCAGCTGACTCCCTATATAATTTTTTCCAGTAATCATTTTTTTAATTATTATTTGATTAAATTGAATACAGCTTCAATATATAATAAATTTATTATTCACTTTAAATTTTTAAAGTTCAAATTCTAAATTTTATTTATTACAAGCTTTTATAATCAGGAAGAGTTGGTCTTGTTCTTAAACCTTCGTCAATAATAGCAAGAACTCTTTCTCTTTCTTTTCCAATCAAAGGAATTCTAGGTGCTCTTACATATTCTGTTCCTAAACCTGCTCCAACCTCTGCTAATTTTATATTCTGAACAAGCTGTGCATTAATATCCAATTCTAATAAAGGCAGAAACCATCTGTAAATAGTAAGCGCTTCCTGAATTCGGCCGGCTTTAGCCAATTTGTATACTGCAACAGTTTCTTCTGGGAACGCATCTACAAGACCTCCAACCCATCCGTCAGCTCCCATCAATAAACTTTCCAGTCCTAATGTATCTACACCAGTAAGTATTTTCAGTCTGCTTCCAAAACGATTGATTATTCTCGTAACGTTCGAAATATCTCTTGTTGATTCTTTTACCGCTTGAATATTATCCAGTTTTAAAAGCTCTTCGAACATATCCAAAGTAACCTCTATTTTATAATCAACTGGGTTATTATAAATCATTATCGGCAGTGAAGTACTTTTTGCTACTTCCGAAAAGTAAACAATTGTTTCATGATCTGTAGCTTTGTAGCGCATTGGCGGCAACATCATCAGTCCTTTTGCTCCAAACGATTCTGCTTTTTGCGCTGCATCAATTGCTCCTCTTGTGGTTTGCTCCGCTATATTCATTATAACAGGAACTTTTCCATCAACAATCCGAACAGTTTCAAGCACTAATTCTTTTTTTTCTTCTTCTAAAAGTGTACTGGCTTCTCCTAAAGTACCACCTAAAATAATCCCTTCAACACCTGCATTTAATTGTGCTTTTAGGTTGATTTCAAACATTTTGAAATCTAAACAATCTTCTGATGTGAAGTTAGTGGTAACGGCTGGCATTACCCCTTTCCATTGAATACTCATATCTTTTTTTTTAAATATTTATTCCAAAGGTAAAGGGTTACTGCAAATATTTTTATTAGGTTTGTTATCTACATTTGATACTATATTATCATTTTATATCAAATTAAATTAAAAATAGGCTAACTTTATCCCTTACCTAACTTTTTAATTATAACTTAGTCGCAAATAAATATAAATCTGTATGAAAGTATTTCCGTTTAAAATACCAAAATCTAACGAAGAAGCATTCTTATATCAAGAAGACAGAGAATTTGTTTTTTATGACAAATACCATCAGCATGAAGAAATTCAGATCAGCTTAATAAAAAAAGGAGAAGGAACAGTTTTGGTTGGTGATACGATTACCGAATATGAAAAAGGCGACATCCTTATAATGGGAATTAATCTGCCTCATGTCTTTCGGTCTGAAGAAACAGAAAATCAGTCACTCTCCGTTATGCTTACCATATTTTTTTCGAAAAATGCATTTGGCAAAGATTTTTTTGATCTTCCTGAATTAAAAAAAACAAATGGTTTCTTTAAAGATATAAAAAATGGAATCCTTATTAAAAACGCCCCTTCTTCTATTAAAAGGAAGTTTGATAAATTTAAAAATGCGAATAGCTTTGACCGCTTTATTATTTTTTTCAACCTTTTAAAATTATTTGACCAAGCAGATAAACAGCCTTTATCTAATTCAGTATACGACAAACCATTTACAGATGCTGAAGGTAAAAGAATGCAGATGGTTTTTGATTTTGTAATGACAAATTACCAGAAAAACATTACGCTGCAGGAAATCTCCGAAATTGCAAACATGACCAAAAATGCTTTCTGCAAATATTTTAAAGTCCGAACAAACAAAACCTTTTTTCAGTTTCTGATCGAAATAAGAATAGAGCGGGCTGCCAAACTATTAATAAAAAACAAGGAACTCTCCGTGATTGAAATAGCAGAACTCTGCGGATTCAATAACATTTCAAATTTCAACAGAAAATTTAAGGAAATAAAAAAGAAAACGCCTTTTGAATTTAAAAATTCACTTTCCAATCCATAGAAGTAATTGACGCCAGATCTGCATTATAAAAAATATCCAAAATTTCTAATTTTAAAACTTAAACAAGTAATATAGTATTCGATATTGATAATAAAATCTAATCCACTCTATAAAAAACCACATACTTTTGAAAGCAGCCAACTTAATAAAAACATATCAAAATTAAAACAGCATGGATAGAAAGCACATATTGGTTTTTATTTTTCTCAGTTTAAATCTACTCTCTTTTGGGCAAAATTCAAAAGTGTATACTCTTGCTGATACACTAAGAGGAAGCATTACTAAAGAAAGACAATGGTGGGATGTTTTGCGCTATGACATCACTGTAAAACCGGATTACAGCAACAAAATAATTCAAGGAAGCAACTCCATAACCTATAAAGTAACTAATGGAAAAAACAACACCAAAATGCAGATCGACCTGCAGAATCCTTTGGTTATAGACAGCGTAATCCAATCTGGAAAAAAATTAAGTTTCAAAAAAGAAGGCAGTGTCTGGTATATTGAAACGCCTAAATCTAAAACAGCAATAACTCATAAAATAGACATTTTTTATCACGGAAAGGTTCATGAAGCTATTAATGCCCCTTGGGATGGCGGATGGATATGGACCAAAGATGCATTAGGCCGTCCCTGGATGACAGTGGCTTGTCAGGGACTTGGAGCATCAGTATGGTATCCTTGTAAAGACCATCAAAGCGACGAACCTAATCAAGGCGCCAGCCTTACGATGATCGTTCCTGATACATTAGTAGCTATTGCCAACGGAAGATTAGAATTCAAGAAAGACAATAACGATGGAACTGCAACATACAAATGGGCTGTTGTAAATCCTATCAGCAATTATTGCATTATTCCTTATATAGGCAAGTATGTAAACTTTAAGGAAAACTATAAAGGGGTAAAAGGAAATTTAGACTTGACCTATTGGGTACTGGACTACAACTTAGAAAAGGCTAAAAACTATATGCCAACGGAAGTTCATAATATGCTAAATGCATTTGAATACTGGATGGGACCTTATCCTTTTTATGAAGACGGCTATCAGCTCATTGAAACATCGCATACTGGAATGGAACATCAAAGTGCTGTTTCTTATGGCAACCATTATAAACCTGGATATAGAGATAGAGATCTCTCAGGAACTGGATGGGGAATGAAATGGGACTTTATCATCATCCACGAAAGCGGGCATGAATGGTTTGGAAATAATATAACAACAAATGACTTGGCAGATATGTGGGTTCACGAAGGATTTACAAATTATAGTGAAACTTTATTTGTAGATTACATTTTTGGAGAACAAGCTGGAAATGAATACAATGCTGGGACTCGACAAGGAATAAAAAATGACAGACCCATCACCCCTAGCTACAATGTTAATGCTCAAGGAAGTGGTGATATGTACCCTAAGGCTGGCAATATGCTGCATTCAATACGCCATGGAATTGATAACGACAGCTTGTTTCGAAATATAATAAGAAGTCTGGGAAAAGATTTTTATCATCAGACTGTTACTTCTAAACAGGTAGAAAATTACGTTTCAAAACACCTTAATTTCGATTATAGTAAGGTATTCGACCAATATCTTAGAACTACGCAAATTCCAAATTTTGAGTTTTATTTTAATGCCGACAAGACTAAAATTTTCTATCGTTACACTAACTGCGTAAAGGGATTTAATCTGCCTTTAACTTTAAAAAATGACGCTGTAAAAATAAAGATAATACCTTCTGATGATTGGCAAAATATTTCTGCAAGTAAAGAACAACAAACATTATTCAATGCAGAAGCAATTACCAAAATGTATTATATAAATCCAATTTTGAAAACAGTCGTAAAATAGAAACCAATCATTTGATAACTATTAATAATTTACAATGTCCTAAATAATGAAAAAATTAACTCATCTATTTTTCTGTTTACTGCTTAATCTGTTTTTTATTACAGCCAATGCACAAAAAATAAAATGGAGCAATGACAACAGCAGTTATTATTCTGTAGAAAAAGGAGAAATCATCAAGTATCAATTACCAAATTTCACTCAAACAAAAATAATTGATGCATCACAGCTTGTTCCAAAAGGAAACGGAAAATCATTAGCTATTAAAGATTTTGAGTTCAGTCAAAATGAAAAATTGGTTTTAATCTATACCAATTCAAAAAAAGTATGGAGGCGAGAAACCAGAGGCGATTACTGGCTTTTCAATAAAGAAACAAATGAGCTGCATCAGATAGGGAAAGGCAAACCAGAATCTTCCCTGATGTTTGCTAAACTATCTCCAGACAACAATTCTGTCGCTTATGTGAGCAAGCATAATTTATATGTTGAAGATATTGCTTCGGGAAAAATAACTCCTTTGACCACAGATGGGACTGACCGTTTAATTAATGGAACTTTTGACTGGGCTTATGAAGAAGAATTCGACTGCAGAGATGGTTTTCGCTGGAGCCCTGACGGAAAAAATATTGCGTTTTGGCAGATTGATGCTACTAAAATTAAAAACTTCCTGTTAATCAATAATACCGATTCTATATACTCGTACACAATTCCTGTTGAATATCCAAAAGTGGGTGAAGACCCTTCTGCCTGCAAAATAGGGGTAGCAAATATACCTACACTGCAAACAACTTGGATGGCTATTCCCGGTGATTCAAAGCAACATTATATCCCGCTTATGCAATGGGTGCCGGATGGTTCTTCTATACTGGTTGAACAGCTAAACCGAAAACAAAATGAAGCTAAACTTTTTTTATGTAATCCTAAAAATGGTGAAGCAAAACAAATTTACTCCGAACAAAATAATTCATGGATTGATGTATTACCAACTGAAAATGAAGGCTGGAAATGGATCAATAACGGAAAAGATTTCCTCTTTCTATCAGAGAAAGGTGGATGGCGCCAGTTGTACCGTATTGACAAAGCTGGCAAAGAAGTTTTAATTACTAATGGAAAATATGACATAATAAGTCTTGAAGCAATAGATGAAAAGAATGGTTTTGCTTATTTTTTAGCTTCGCCTGAAAATGCGACACAACAGTACTTATATAAAACATTGCTAAACGGAAAAGGAGAATTAATAAAAGTATCTCCTAGCGATGAGATTGGCACGCATGATTATAATTTATCGGCTGATGCAAAATATGGAATGCATAATTTTTCTAATCATAAAAACCAGCAAGTATCAGAATGGGTAAATCTTTCTTACCACAAAACGATTAAGGAAATAAGCAGTAACAAGACTCCTAGCGGCAATGTAGAAATGATTCAGATTACGACAAGTGACAACATAACTCTTGACGGATGGATGATTAAACCAACTCCATTTGACGAAACAAAAAAATATCCTGTTGTATTTTATGTTTATACCGAACCCGCAGGAGCAACCGTAAAAGATGCCGCTGGTTATGCAAGCACCTTTTTATACAATGGAGATATTGCAGCAGACGGATATATTCAAATAAGTTTAGATGGCCGAGGAACTCCAGTTCCAAAAGGTGCAGAATGGAGAAAATCTATATATCAAAAAATAGGGATTTTAAACATTAGGGATCAGGCAATGGCGGCCAAAGAAATATTAAAATGGTCATTTGTGGATTCCGACCGAATTGCCGTTTGGGGATGGAGCGGCGGCGGATCGACCACCTTAAATCTTTTGTTTCAATATCCTGAGATTTATAAGACCGGAATAGCCATTGCATCTGTACCCAACCAATTATTGTATGATAACATCTATCAGGAACGCTACATGGGTTTACCGCAGGAAAACGCAGCACCTTTTATAAAAGGTTCTCCGATTACTTATGCTAAAAATCTTCAAGGCAACCTATTGCTTGTTCATGGCACCGGCGATGATAATGTACATTATCAAGGAGCTGAAATGCTTATCAACGAATTAGTAAAAAACGGTAAATATTTTCAAATGATGAGTTATCCAAATCGCACGCACAGCATCAATGAAGGAGAAGGAACCTCTGAACATCTAGCGCAATTATTCACTCAATATTTAAGAGAACACTGCCCTGGCGGAGGCAGATAAATCTAGTTCACACACACAAATAGCACAAAAAAAATGTTTAGCAAAGAAACTTATATCCATAGAAGGCAAGTCCTAAAAAAAGCAGTTGGAAGCGGCCTAATTATATTTCCCGGGAATGAAGAGGTTGGCATGAATTACCGAGACAATATCTACCACTTTAGGCAGGACAGCAGTTTTTTGTATTATTCAGGAATCGACCGTCCTTCCCTATTTTTATTAATAGATGTCGATGCAAATATTGAGATATTGTTTGGAAATGATTTGACAATCGAGCAAACCGTTTGGACAGGACCTCAGGAATCATTGAATATTGCTGCCGAAAAATCAGGTATTAGTGCGGTTCAGCCATTATCTTTTGCGGAAGCGATAATTAAAAAAGGAGTACAGCAAAAAAAGGCTATACATTTTCTGCCTCCATACCGTTCGGCTCTAACCTTAAAACTAAGCAATTGGCTTGAAATTTCTCCGTTGTCATTGGCAGAAAAAGCTTCTGTAAAACTATCAAAAGCTATAGTTGCGCAGCGCTCTTATAAAACAAATGAAGAACTTGCTGAAATTGAAAAAGCAATTGATATAACAGCAGCAATGCATTTGAAAGCAATACAAACAGCCCGCCCAGGAATGGCTGAATACGAAGTTGCTGCACAAGTAGAAAGCACTGCAACTGGCCTTGGCGGTCATCTTGCGTTTCCAACTATTTTAACTGTAAATGGACAATATTTACATAATCATGCAGGCGGTAACATTTTACAGCATGGTCAAATGGTTTTGTGTGATTGCGGTGCCGAAAACAACATGCACTATGCAGGAGACATGACAAGAACTTTCCCTGTTTCCAATACTTTTACAGCACAGCAAAAAGAAATATACAACATTGTTCTACAGGCTGAAAAAACTGCAATAACAACTCTTAAACCGGGAACTTTATTTAGAGATTCGCATCTCGTTGCCTGCAAAGAAATTTTAATTGGATTGAAATCACTTGGTTTAGTAAAAGGAGATTTAGACGAAGCCGTTGCCACAGGTGCTCACACGCTGTTCTTTCAATGCGGTTTAGGACACATGATGGGAATGGATGTACATGATATGGAAAATATTGGCGAAGAATACATAGGCTATACCGATACATTAAAAAAGAGCACCGAATTTGGGCTAAAATCATTGCGTCTTGGAAAAGAACTTGAAGAAGGATTTGTCCTAACAGTAGAACCCGGTATTTACTTCATCCCAGAATTGATAGACCAGTGGCAGGCTGAAAAGAAATTCAGCGAGTTTATTAATTACGATAAAGTGCAGGCATACAGAAATTTTGGGGGTATTCGCATTGAAGAAGATTTCTTAATTACAAAAGATAGCTATAGGTTATTAGGTAAGCCTCTTGCCAAAAAAGCAGAAGATATTGAGTCATTAAGAAACTATTAAACGGAGTTTGGAAAAGATTATTAAATTAGTTTATACAAAAATGGAGCTTTAGAGCTCCATTTTTTTGTAATCTTATAGTTCTAAAGAGGCTTTGTATTTACGAATTTCACCTTATAAGGAAAATCTCTATACACTTCTTTTTCATTATCCCAAGAATGTTTTTCATGCCCATTTGGAGAGCCACTAACTACTAACCATAAATATTCTGTATTTTCTGGAACTACAAATTCAGCTTTACCCTCATTGTTCTTAAAAGCTTCGCCATAAATTCGATTTCCGTCTTTTAGTGATGCAACAAAACCATAGCGCCAGCCCGCTTTATCTTTTAAAACAGCATTATATCCTTTGGCTCCAGCCAAACCTTTAAAGTTTAATTTTATTTTTGTTCCTGTTACCGGCACACTAAGTTTTATGCCATTGTAACCATAATCCTGCGGACAATTAGAGGCATCTATTTGGTACCATCCATCTTCCGTTTGGTTCAATTTTGTTGTATGCAAATTCCGATATGGTTTTGCCACATCCTCTACCCTTTTCATGTCCCAAGTAATGAACTTTCGAGATGCATCAAACATCTCATCATTGAATTGCTCTTGTGATAAATCATTAATTCTTTTATAGGTCATAACTAAATCTTCTCCTGCTTGGGTTGATCTGTTTAATTTACCCCAAAATTCTATACCATATTTGTTAGACCAATATTCAAGCACATAAGGAGAATGGTACATATTTGCAGGATGCAGAAATGCGTAATGAGTACCTTTCAAGAAATCTTTTAGATGATAATTTTCAAATGTCATCCACTCTGGATATACTTGCCAAAGCATGTATTGTGCAGACATTTCCATAATTGTCCCATCGAATCCGGTTTTAGTATCAATTTGACTTATGTATTGAAAGGAATGTCCAATTTCATGTGCCAAAGCCCCGTAAGGAGTTTTATTTATTCGTGCTGCTGGTGTCCACAAAATCCCTACTTCCTCTTCTCCACCGCCAAAAGCAGTATTTTCATCACCACCAAAAACATAGATCAGCAATTTGAATTTATCGCTTACTGATTGTCCTTTTTGAACTAATTTTAAGTCATTTACATAAAAACTATAAAAGCGCTCACATTCAGCTATCGCTGTTTTAGGGTCAAAACGTTTTGTGACATCTGCGTTTAGCATGGGATCATTGCCGTATTCTTTGTGCCAAAAAATAGCAATATTATCCGATTCTATCATTCGGCTATAACTGTAATCGCTGTCTGGAGAATCATAATTGTTATTATCCGGAACAGACCAAACTTTAGCAGGAATGTATAATTTTTTAACTAAAGCATTTTCTTGAGCATTCACAAAACTAATAAATGATAAAAAAAGAAAAACGATGCTTTTTATAAAGTTGTTCATTCGTTATTGCTTTTGGGTAATAATTGCAGACCAGCCTCCTCCTGAAGCCATTTTAGCTGTCACTTTAGAGTTTTTATTCACCTCCAAAATTTCCTTTTTATAATCCTGTGCAAATGTGTCAACATTAATGCCATCTGCAAATAGTTCCATCGAAAAAGACCCGTCGCCAAGGAAAGAAAGATCTATCGGTAACTCTCTTGCATCGGCATCAGTCATACCTCCGATAAACCATTTATCTGCCTTTTTCCTAGCAACTACAATATAATTCCCAACAGAACCATGAAGTACTTTTGTCTCGTCCCAAACAGTTGGTATTTGTGCAATAAAATCAACTGTTTCCTGTTCTTTATAATAAATCGAAGGCGATTCACACATCATCTGCAATGGTGCTTCATACACTACATACATCGCTACCTGATGCGCACGCGTACCTAAACTCATGGGGCGTTCAAAACTAATGGCAAAATTATTAGGCTCTTTATTAACCATCGAACCTGGCGTAAAATCCATTGGACCTGCAGCCATACGGATAAATGGAATAGTTACTGTATGCTCTGGCGTAATTTCATCACTCCATTTATTATTTTCATTTCCTCTTACTCCTTCGTAGTTCAAAACATTGGGATACATACGCTCTAAACCTGAAGGCTTAAATGCACCATGAAAATCAACCAACAGCTCAAGTTTAGCACATTCTCTGGCAATTTGCTCATAAGAATTTACCATATACTGATCATTTCGCTGCATATAATCAATTTTAATTCCTTTTGCTCCCCAGCTTTTATATGTCTCTAAAATCTGAAGCAAGTTTGCATCTAAGGGTTTCCAAAGTACCCAAAGTATTATTCCAACGCCTTTCTCTTTACCGTATTGAATCAGTTCTTTGACATCCATGGATGGGTTAAAGTCAAGAATTTGAGTAGTCGATTTTGTCCAGCCTTCATCCAGAATAACATATTCTATTTTATTTTTTGAAGCAAAATCAATAAAATACTTGTAGGTTTCTGTGTTTAGACCCGCTTTAAAGTCAATACCAAAAATATTGTTAGCATTATACCAATCCCATGCAACTTTTCCAGGTTTTATCCAATCTGTATTTTTTATCACATTTGGTTTTGCCAATTGGTACGTCAGGTTACTTTCTACAAATGTGCGGTCATCATCACTTATCATAAATACACGCCAAGGATAAGCTCTATCTCCAGCTGTTTTAGCTATATAATCAGCTTCTTTTGTAATGGTCTGCACACGGTCTGAATTTCCGTTTTTATCCACCGCTTCTAAAACATATTTTGGAAAAATAGCGTCCAGAGTTGTATTGCCATTACCTTTTAAGAACAAGCCTGGATAATCGTGAAGTGCAGTTTCAGTAAATAAAACCTTTGCTTTATCAGTCGTAAATAAAACTGGCAAACTGCAAAAATCCTGAGAAGCAATTTCAGGTAAAGATTTATCTAAATACAGACGCTCGTTATGCGAATACATTGATTCTTCCTGAGGAAATAAAGAACGTGATCCCTTTGGAAATGTAAAAGATACTTTTTCTGAAATCACCTCGCGTTTCACTTTGGCTTCATCTATAAACTGATAGGCCACACCATCATTATAAGCACGAAAATTAAGTTTGTAATTCCCTTGATACGTAATCGAAAGCTCTGTATATTCATCTTTTATTTGTGCATCCTTGTGTGATACGATAGCATGAATATTTTCAGACACACTCTTAATAGTATGCTTTTTTACCTTTGGATTAGAACCAAAATCAGTATTGACTGAAAAATCCATTCCAGCTTCAGAATTCTCAATAATCAGATTTCCATTTAATGAAGCAGTCCATGAAATTTTGCCCGAATTATTTATTTTAATCTGAATGCGTCCGTCCGGAGATTTAATCTCATACGTTTGAGAGGAAACTTGATATATAGCTAATAATAAACCACATAAAACGAATAGTCTTTTTTTCATTATTTTGAATCTGTTACTTAAACATTATTTTATTTCTTTGAATCTTTATCCTTTTTTGGCATCGATATTTTCATCAGATTAGTTATTTCCTCTTTGCCGAGTGCATAATCATACATCTTTAATGAAACCATATAACCAGTGTAATTTTCTCCAACATCTGAAGCACCAATTATAATTTTAGCTTTATCAATTGCAGATGACAGCATCATGTTCTGCGAATTATCCAGTACGCCATCAACATAAATTTTCTCTACAACTCCATCAAAAGTCAATACAATATGATGCCATTTATTTTGTTCAGGAACTTGATTGTATTTCATATCAAAATGCCCGTCCAAATGTGGCGCAGCACCATAATGACCACTATTGTAAGCTAATGCATTGTATGAATTTGCCAGATTGTATTGATTTCTGTCACACCATGATGCTAAAATTTCTCCCTCTTTGTCAACTTCCGGATTCTTTACCCAAGTTGCAACAGTATACGATCCATTCCAAGCTAAACTTTTTGGAACAGGTTTGTCTAATACTAAAGTGCCATTGGTAAACTTGATTGCTTTTATACCTTCATCATCTGTTTCTAAAGTTACTTTTCCCTCTTTTGCAAAAGTGCCTCCAATAGAACCTTTATTAGGTAATTTAACCAAAGAGTTTGTTTGTTTTTCTCCAATAATATCAAGGTCAATCAGCATTTTATGAGAACTTACAGCAGCAGGTTCTCTATTTGATTTTTTATTTTCTAATTGCAAAGGAATCTCAAACAAAGAACTATATACTTTAATATTCCAAACTGCAGCATAAAGCCCTGTTTTTTCCGTACCTAATACTGTTAGCTTTAAATAACGTGCCGAAATAGCATTATCATCGATCATAGGACTGCCAGACGTATGATTTTGGGACTTGTCAGCATATACTTTCCAGTTTTTGCCATCTGCCGAATATTCCAATTTATATTGATAGTAATAGCTTGCAAACTCAAATTGGGTCATTACCCTTTTTATTTCTTTTGCACTGCCTAAATCTATCGTTAAATCTTGTGGAAATGTATTATTACCTGCTTTCCACATTGTTGCATTATTATTATCAACAGCAAAGTTGGGTTCGTACTTATAATCGTATTGTAAAGATTGCAAATGATAATAAGATGATGCGGCTGCACTTGCGTTTAAAGCAATGTTTTCAGGCACATTTGATTTTACAATATTGTCAATCCCCTTAGAAGTAGGAACTACCGCTTTTATAGTAGAGTCATTTTCAAAAATCATTTTATCAATACAAACCTGCCTTGCAAGACCGCCACGAGTCATCGGGTAATCGTGTTTATGGTAAACAATATAATAATCATTACCATCTTGTAAAACCGAATGATGTCCGGGACCATGCGTGGTTTTATCTTCGGTTGTACTTAAAATTGGGTTATTAGCGCCTTCTGTAAAAGGCCCGTAAGGTGTATCTGCATAAGAATATCTCACATTATAGGTTTCATCGTGGCAGGAATCACCAGAATACATTAGGATATACTTACTGCCCTTTTTCATCATATAAGCCGCTTCAAAAGGCTTAGGAGTCTGGCTCAAAGGAATATTTTTTGAATTCACCATGTCTTTCATCGTAGCACCATTTAGCTCGCCCACAGCATATCCTCCATTATAGTGCACCCAAGTCCCCCAATAGCCATATATTTTACCATCGGTATCTGTAAAAAACTGTGCGTCTAATGATGGAAAACCTTCTCTTGGGTATCCATTAGAAATTACTGGCTTATCATTTTCGTCTAATTTTTTCCATGGCCCAATCGGCGTATCAGATACGTAACCATATATATTACAGCCAATTTCGCAGTTGCCAAAATACAAATAATATTTACCGTCATTGCCTACTAAAATATCCGGAGCCCAAAAATTAGTAATTGGCTTTGATGTAAACGGAGGAATTTCCATCGTATAATTATACCAGTTTTTTAAATCTTTGCTGTACCAAACCGTTGGAGTTCCAGAAGCCAGCATTTCATTATCGGTAGTAGCATAGATATAATAAATATCACCAAATTTTTTAATAGTGGGATCAGCAAAATAGCCTGGTAAAATTGGATTTCCAGCATTAACTAAGTTAACATTTACTTTTTCTTGAGCATAACTGCTTACTATAAAAAAGAGTAAAAAGCAGATGAATAACGTGTTCTTTTTAATCATTTTATTATTAATTTTTAAAGCCCTAGCCATTTGGTCAATTTTTATTCTTAAAAATAACAAAGGCAATTAATATTAAAATTGCCTTTGCTTCAGTATAACTCTCAAACCACTAAGAATTATTTTTGCTGTAATTTTATTTGAATACTTTTCTTTTGCAAAGGTATTTCGTATGCACCTCGCACTTTAGCATAAGGCAACGTGATATCTTTGTTAATTCTCAAATAGGCATTTGGAGTAAATTCATTTTCACTATTTAAGGTAATCTCTACCTCATCTGTTTTAGTATTATAAGTTACTTTTTCAAAAGTTCCTGCATCCAATGTTAACCACAACTGTTTTGGACCAATAAATACTTTAGATTTTGCCGCAGTTGTTAATTTTACTTCCACTATATCTCCTTTTGCAGTGATATTACCGCCAAAAGCCAACCATCCTAAATCATCTTCTTTTGTAATATAGGTAGCTGTATTGACTGCATAGCCATAAAAACCAGAACCATAATCTCCAGATATATAGTCAATTCTTAACTCTGAAGGATAAGAGTGAAATGCTGCTGGACCAAATCCATCTTCGGTAATGTTTGAAATACCGCCCAAAAGACCTCCGTAACCCACTTTTAACAGATACAAATCTTCCGGTTTTTTTCTGTATTGTTTCAACACTGGAATAGCATTTAATGAAGACCCGTAATGATGAATCTGGCGTTCTACTCTTGATAATTTTCCTCCATATAAAAAATCCCAATATCTGCGGGCATTGCCATTATAAGCCCAGTGCGGCATTGTAGGCATATAAGCCAAAATTGCGTTTAAAGTTACATCTGCCTTTTCTTCATAACCAAAATAATCAGACCACATATATACTTCTTCCTGACCTGTTGAGTCCCATGGCATCTCACTGCCAAAAGGATATTCGAGTGCTCTCCAGTGATTCGCTCTTTCTTTCATCTTTGATTCTAAGCTGGATGACATATCAGTAAGGTTTTCATTTTTCAAATCCTCTAAAATCAATAAAAACACAGAACCTTCCATTTGACCAAACTGAGCATAATATGGAGCTTGCTCAGTCATTGCTATCGATGTATAATACGCTTGCTTTAAATACCAATCCCAAGATTTACTATTGACTAAACCTGTATTATATCGTGCTAAACGATACAATGTCCAATAGGCAGCAGCGACGTGGGGATAATTATACGATCTTCCCGGATCATTTGCATCTTTATGCTTCCAAGCCGCCCAAGTAGAATAATCTATATCTTTGCTGTAAGTACCTTTTGGCAATGAATCTGGCTCATAATAAAATACGCTTTTCTTAACTCCGTATTTATTTTTGCCTTCGCTGTATTGAATATTACCCCAAAGCGTTTTATCTACAAATTGCTCTAACTTTTTAATTTCTTCTTTATCTGGTTGGATAAGCTGTTTCATTATAGCCGCTAACCAGCCTCCTGCTCCGCCTTCGTCACTTAAACCTGCAACCCAAGCTCGGCTGTCTTGAGTTAATTGTTTTTTGGTTTCGTAATCGTAACTGATTACCGAAGGATTTCTTTTAAAAATTGGATCGGGCTGGTCAAACCATTGTGCCGTTGTCAAGAAATGTCCAAAATCTTTAATAACTTCGGTTTCAGGCTTGATAACTTTATAATTTATGGTTTGTTTTACTCCATTTTTATAATTGACAGTTAATCTAACTCTTCCCCATTTTACACCACTAACTGTATATTTTTTTAGACCTTTAGCCGTTTTTCCATCTTCTTTTATTTGAAGTGTGCCTTTAGGTTCAATTTCAAATGAGCTTACATCGCTTTTGTAATTTAAAAATAACTGCGATTTGATATCTTGAGGAAGAACATATCCAGGTATACTTGTCGCTACAGGAATTTCTTCTTTTACAAGCGTATTTTGGATATCCTCAATCCCTTCTGACAATGCCATTTTTAAAGCAAAACTTTTGGATTCGTTAGGTTTCAAAATTAATGATGTCGGCTTGTTCCATTGCTCCGCACCTTTCCATTCATTATCAGCATAGGCTTTGCTATACACCATCCATTCATGAAATCCTTCAAAAACGATGCTTCTTGGTGTTGGATCATCATTTAGGGGACGATACGCTTCAAAAGCCATATTTTCTTCAGGCATAACAACTAATGCTGGTCCTTCTCCGCTTAATCTTTTAACCTCTAAATACCCAGCATCCATTCCAATGTATGGATCGAAAAACACATTTTGAGCATGCGTTTCATTAAGTGATCTCCCTTCTAAAATATTATTGAATATCATAGGAATACCTAAAGCTCCTATCTCAATATTATTAGCAGTTTTATTAGTAATTACAAATCTTAATATTAAATCATTTCCATTGGTTTCATAATATCTTTTAATCGTAACCGGAATATCTGCAGGCAATGTATTGGCTAGATCAGCAGCCGCTAAAATTTTTTGAGAAGTTTCTAAAGGTGTAATTACTCCACGTTTTGCAGCCGTTGAATAACTTTTCCAATCACTGTTAGTTTCTTTAATTCTTAAATTTATATCACCTAAATGATACAAACCATCTTTGTCTCTAATTTCAAGTCTGTCACTAGGCGTAAAATCAAAATTCAGGTTTTTATTAGATCTTAAACCTGCGACCGTTTGTGATGCTTTCACTAATTTTAATTGAAAAGTGGGTGTGCTGAATTTTTGATACACCTCGGCAATACCCAAAGTGGGTTCTTTTTTTTCAATTCTGCTCCAGTAATCTTGAGCTTGAACACTCATGGTTCCTATCAAAATCAATAATAAACTAAACTTTTTTGTGATTTGCATTTTCATTGTGTTTATATACTTTTTAGTTTTTGGTTAATATCGTAATAACTTCTTAGAAGTTTTATCGCTAATTATTTTAGCGTAACATCCAAATAAACCGAATGACGTCCATAGGTGTTATAAAAAGGCTTAAAAATAACTCCATCAATAACAAATTGTAATTTCTCTGGATCACCATTTATCGATTTACTTATGTCTTTAGCATCTAATGTTACTTTTCTCCATTCTTTTAATGGTTCTGATTCTTGAGCCGCCAGCAAAATAGGTCCGTAAAATAAACTGGCAATATTTTGCTGATCCATTACTGGATCCAAATGAAATTGAAATGGCATACGCAGCTCAATTGTATCCCCATCTTTCCATTTACGGCTTAATGTAAGGTAGCTTCCCGGAACAGCTTTTACTTTTTCTTCCTTACCATTTATTTTTACGAAAAAACCTTTAGTGGCCCAATTTGGGACACGCACATTAACATCAAATTTTCCTTCGCCTTTTATTGTTAAAAGTGTATGGTCTTCATTTGGAAAATCTGTCTTTTGCACAATTGTCACATTCCTTTCAGTCCATTTTAGTGTTGAGGGTACATACAGATTAACATAGAGAACCTGGTTATCAATGCTTTTAAAATAAATTGAATTCTGGAATTTCGTGTTGCTTTCTAAAGCCGTTCCATTACAGCACGTAAAACCATTCATTTTTGCATTACCAAACTGTTTTATCGAACCTGGACGCAATGGTATATGATACGTATTTGCAGCCGTATTTTCTGCTACAGAAGCAAGAATGTCATTATACAGCCCGCGCTCATAGTAATCCATTAATTCCCCGCGCTGTTCATAAAGAAACAAGTTACTGGTCAATTTCAGCATGTTATACGTTGCACAAGTTTCATTTTGCCCCCCTGCCGAAAAACCGTTTTCATAAATTGTAGCAGGCTGACTGATAAAGCATTCGGCATTTGCGGGATTGCTTGCTCCGGCAACTCCCCCAATGCTGTACATATAATCATTTGTGGTTTTGTACCAAAAATTGTCAGCTATGCGGTAATAATCAGGAGCATTAGAATCCTGATACATTTCCAGTGCTCCCATAATTTGGGGTATATGCTGATTAGCATGCAATCCACGGAAAGTGTCAACATTTTTGGCCAACCCGTGGGAATGCTTAGCATCTCCATAAAACACTTTAATATTGTCAAATAATTGGGCTACTTCCAGATAGCGATGTTCATTTGTTATTCTGTAAAGACGTGCCATAGCTTCATTCATTCCTCCAAACTCTCCCGCAATGTATCGATTCCACATACTGATAAGCGTTTCATTTGGCAACTGTTTCATTCTTGCGTGAACCCAATCTCCCATGCCTTTGGCCGTTTCAAGGGCTTTTTTATTGCCACTCACCTCATAAATATCCATTAGACCCGCAAGAATTTTATGCAAAGTATAGTAAGGTGCCCAAATTTGTATTTTCTGACCACCATAAGTTGCGCCTTTTTCCAGCATTATAAACTGATCTGGCGGGTAGGCACTAATGAAACCTTTTCCCCAATTCCAGTAATCAGTACGAATACCCTCATTACTCAAATCCGAATCATAATCTGCTTTGCCTGGTCCTTTAGGAACTGCGGTAGGGTCAGATACATAAGTTCCTCCAGCGGTTTGCGGTTGTCCAGACATCTGTGCCAATTGATAAAGCGTATTGACCATATACTCCATCTTATTAGCAAAATTAGCATGTAATTCCTTGTCATATCCAGTACTGGCATAGGCCTGAGCAATTGCTGTCAAGTAATGTCCTGTGGCATGTCCACGTAATTTGGTATCTTGAGTATCCCATACTCCTAATGCATCTGCTCCTTCGGGCTGTTTTTGTCCAAAGGCATTTCGAAACATATAGAGAAAAGAATCCGGATTTGTCTTAGCGAGATTTTTTATGAACTTATTACGATTTTCAATAAATTTTGTATTGTGCCCATGGAGATCTGAGTCCAATGATACTTCATCCAAATGGAAAGCTTTCAGCTTAAGTTCTGGTGTGGCAGATTCTTTGGCAACTTTTACTGTAACAACGGCTTTCGGCTTTAAATCAGTACCTGCTACACTCCCTATTACCGTATATTGCCCAGCATTAAGCACTGAATTGTTATCTGTTGGAGCTGGCCAAATAACCCGTACTTCTGGTCCCTCAATTCCATTTCGATAAACCCCCTTAACATATCGCGGTAATCTTGGAAGACTGCCAACTACTGTCTCTATTTTAACGTCGGACACACTAGTGAGATATTGATTATATAATTGAGGAGTAGTTTTGGAGAACTTTGGTAAATCGCCTACAGCCTCTTCTGTTTCTTCTTCCTCTTCCCCTTCTTCTTTCAAGGAATTATGGTAAATTTTTCCAATTTGTTTTTCATTTAAAGGAACTCTATACAATCTGAAATCATGCAATTTTGCATTTAGATAAGAACCCTCAGATAAAAACGATTTCCCTATATAAAGCATATTATTTTTACCCGCATTACTATCGAATAATTGTTCTAATTTGAGATTTACATTCTTAGTTGTACTTACAAGGACACCATTTACATAAGCATTTAATGATTGTGAAGGAATATCAATAACAATTGCTACATGATTCCACTTATTAGCTTCTAAAATTGGTGAATCCGTTTTATATTTTCCTCCTGAACCTGTGATAATTTCAGAATGAAAGCCAGCATCATTATTGATTCCCGCTGGTACAACAAAAAAATGTGATTTAGCATTTTTTCCAAAATCAAAAAAATGCTGATTGCGCTGCACCGAACGCAAATATATCCATCCTGAGATACTAAGTGATTCTTCACCAGCAAACGCCTCTCCCGGAATTGCAACAAAAGTTTTATTATCTGGTGTTAAGGAAAGTACTTTACCAAACAGATCGTCATTTATAAAATTTAATTTCGATTCCGATTTGCCGTGTAAATTATTTCGTGACCAATCCTTTGCATCTCCATCAAACACATAACGGGCAATTAATCCAGTTTCGCCAATACCATCTAAAATCTGGTCACCATCTTGTGCCCAAACGGATGCTGTATTCAGAGAACCAAAACCTAACATTGCACATATAAAAAGCTTGTGTAATTTCATAATTAATTAATTTTCAATATTTATAAAACCTTGCAGTCTTTGTTTTTTATTTTTAAAACCTCATAAATTAATACTTGTCACCTAATATTCAATGAGTGTGTTTTTTACATTATTAATATATGTAAATTTAAAGGCAATTATTATAATTTGGACAACCATATTTTATCCTAACCAAATACTATATTATCTTAAATTGAATATTTTGTGAGTTT
Source organism: Flavobacterium sp. 1 (assembly GCF_002797935.1). Lineage (NCBI taxonomy): Bacteria > Pseudomonadati > Bacteroidota > Flavobacteriia > Flavobacteriales > Flavobacteriaceae > Flavobacterium > Flavobacterium sp. 1. The sequence continues at coordinate 1,070,677 of NZ_PGER01000001.1, read as the reverse complement.
TTAAAGAATAAATGAAACAACTGTCTTAGAAACATAAATATAATAAGCAAAAAAGCGTTACTATCCAGCAGGATGTGGATTATTGTGATAAGCTGTAAATTTGCTGCGCTTTCTTTCAATGTAAAACTGGGGGCATTAGGTTTGTTTATTAAGACAAACTCTTACTTCTTTTACATCTCCAATTTGATATTGTACCCCTATTGATTTGTTGGTAAGAGGAATTATACTTAGCACTTCTTCTGATAAATCTATAGATAATCTATCTTTCATTAAAACATAATTTTTATATTGCTGTGCACTAATGGATGCAGACAGCAATCCTAAGAATAAAATGTATATGAATCTCCGCATATAAATTGTTTTTAAAAATTATGAGCTATTTATATATTGGGTTTAAAGAAATGACAAAACCTCCTCTGCGAAGCAGTTTTACCTCAATAGTGCTATTTTTATTTACTGCCATTACTTGTGAATTAAAATCCTTATCATGATTACCATCGGCAATGATCACTGCACGATAGTTAACCCCTTCTTTCAAAAAATCTAGCTTGATTTTTTTTGTCTTTTCTTGGCGCTCTGAGGCATTAATGCCTCCAACAAACCATGAATCACCTTTTTGGCGTGCCATAGTAACTTCCAGTCCTGGATAACCATCAATAAGTTTTGTATTATCCCAAGCTGTCGGTACTTCTTTCAAAAAAGTTTTAGCTTCATCTGGCAGTTCATAATAACCTTCCGGTCTGTCTGCCAAATGCTGTAAAGGAGACTCGAAAATCACGGAAAGAGCCAGCTCATGTCCATAAGAGGTATGATGTGGAAATTGAGAATTGGTAAAGGTAACTGGAGTATAATCCATTGCTCCAACTGCATTTCTTGTAAAAGGCAAAACTGTATTATGCTCTGGTGCTGTAATCGAAAATTCCGGACCGTTATTATACCATTCTGCTCCTCGCACTGCTTCATAAGTCATTAAATTAGGATAAGTGCGTGACCATCCGCGCGGTACAATACAGCCATGAAAATATACCATCATTTCGAATTGTGCTGCATCTTCTAAAATGTCAAGATAATATTTAATCATATCCTGTTTTTCGCTTTCAAAAAAATCAATTTTGACCCCAGCAACTCCCATTTTTTTGAGTTTGGTAAATTCTTCAACCCTGTTTTCATGAGTAAGCATACGATCTTTTGGAGTAGATGAAACCCAGGTGTGATTACCTCCAGAGTTGTACCACATCAGAGGTTTTATTCCTTTGGAATGTATGTATTTTAAAGCATCTTCAAGATTTCCGCCATTTGCCATAGCATCCCATTCCCAATCTAAAAGAGTATAAGGCCAATTCATTTTTACAGCCAAATCGGTAAATTCGCATACGGTTTTATAATCTTTGGTTCCGTGATTACTTGACCAATAATTCCAAGACACTTTACCAGGTTTTATCCAATCAACGCTTTTGAAACTAGTGGGAGCTGACACATCTTCAACCAAAGTGCTTTCCACAATATCGGCTAAACTGCCAATGCTGATTACCCTCCAAGGCGATTGCCATGGAAGCGAAATACTTGGATTTGATTCTCCAGTGCCTCTACCATCTTTAGGGTCTGGAAAAGTAAGCTTATAAGTATTTATATCTTGAGTATTACTTAACTTTGTTCCGCAATACGTTCGGCTTAAATCTGCCTCATGAAGCAAATACCAGCATGCTTTGTCGGCAGAGTTGAATAGTGCAGGATAACACCATTCTTGCTGAAGTATTTTATCGTCGCTGGAAGCAGCATATAAACCTTCATTTGCAGTATTCCATTTTTCCAGCCATCGCTCGCTTCCTTTTGGTATTTGATAAGCAGTAAATTCATCTATTATACTAAACGAGCCTTGTTTTTCTGGAAATTCATATCGAAAAGTAAGCCCGTCGTTATAGGCTCTAATAATAAGGTTCAATTTTGCTTTATTTGGATTTTCAAATGAAATCGTTATTTCATTTGCTGTATTGTCCCGTAATGACTTTTTACCAAAAGGAAGCATATAATGTTCCTTTATTATTTTTGGCTTACTGGCTTTTAAAAAAATGAGTTCTTTCGAAAAATCTTGATCGCTTCGAGAAAGCCCAAGTTTTACTTTGGGAAGAATCTCGGATGTGTTTTTATCTGCATGATATGACACTTTCAAATACCATTCCCCATTATTATTAGTATTGATAGCATACAATGCTGCCACAATTTTTTGATTGGGGGATTGCAGTACTGCTTTTTGTGACCAAGAAAAACCAGAACAAAATATAACAACTAGAACTAAAATAATTTTTGATTTCATAAATTTTATTTAATTAATTTTCTTACAATTCACTAACAAAATTTTCTTGACTTAAAACATTCAGTAGACAAATCAATAAAAAACTCTGTATAAAATATTTCAAAAAAAATATTCTTCACACAATCGTTTGTGTAAAAACATCGTATTTTCTATAAAAATAAAAAAATTAAGTGTATTTTTTTACAATTACTATATTCTCAGCAGAAAAAAAACGAATTTGAATAATAAAATAGTCATTATGACAATACATGTATCATTTTTAATATTTTTGCGAAATAAATTGAGAGAAAATACCGATTATATCTTTAAAAAAGCATATTGTGGCAGAAAATAAAATTAAAAACAAGTTTGTGAGCAATGATACTACATGGGTAATGAGAGACATAACCATTGACTGTGCAGTATTTGGATATGACAATGGAAGCCTTAAAATACTCTTAGTCCAGCATGGCGAAGGAGTATCAATGAACCAATGGGGGCTTCCTGGAGGTTGGATTACGGAGAAAGAACATATAAAAGGAGCCGCTTACAGACTGCTAAAAAAAGTCACAGGACTTGATAACATTTATCTCAAGCAGCTAAAAGCTTTCGGTGCTCCTGATCGTTATCCCGCAGCCCGAATTGTCACAATAGGCTACTATGCCATAATCAAACGCACTGACTACAGCATCACAGCAGGTGGCAGCGCCTCTGACGCGCAATGGTATAGTATTAATGATGTGCCTGAACTAGCTTTCGATCACAGTAAAATATTGAAATATGCCCTCAAAAGACTTCGGAAAAAAGTTAAAAAAACACCTATAGGTTTTTCATTGCTTCCAAAAAAATTCACTTTGCTTGAACTTATGCGTTTATATGAAGAAATTTTAGGATACGAAATGGACAAACCTAATTTCAGGCGTAAATTTCTTAACATGAAACTGCTAAAGCCTCTGTCTGAAAAACAGCAAAATGTTAAATACAGAGCTGCCCAGCTTTATGAATTTGACCCTGAGATTTATCAAAAGCTGACTAAAAAAGGATTCAGTTTCGAATTTTAACATGCTAACCAATATATTATAGTCATCATGACAATAATAAAAATTAAATTTAAGAATTGAGCTTTCTCCATACACCCCCTCTTCACACGTTTACCAAAATAAGATTTATCAAAAGATACCAGCGCAGTATTGACACCACAGGAGATCATATTGTCATTTGATAATACATGATCCTGCACTTTCAAGTGTTTATACTAAATCCCATTAACAAATTTTACTTCAAAATTTTTGATTTCACAATATTACCCGCCTCTAAAATTTAGTCTGCTATTACAAAGAACTTCATTATAGTCATAAAGACAATTTTAAACATAATCTACCTTACAAAAAAGATATTTTGTAGAGAATTACACAATTTTTAATAAATTAATAAAGTTATCGCATAAATTAAATGTGCTTTACACATTTAATAATTAAATTTGAATAAAATTTAAAGTTTTTACTATTTTACTATTTAAAATAAAATTTAAATGTCAAAATAATGAATGAAATATAAAATATGTAACTATTTTTTTTAGAAAAAATTTGTTGGAATAAAATATATCTCTTAAACTTGTAGTCAACTGCACTATATTTAAAAATACTCCAAATATCATTTTTAAAATCGCTGTTAGTTGCTTTTTTAGATCAAAATTATTTTAATTAATTGTGTTTCATTTTGAAAAACTTAAAAATAATAACAGCTATCCTCCTTTTGATATCTTATACTGCAAGATCTCAATCAGGTAAGTTATACACATCTGATTTACAGCTGTCAAGCAGTTTAATTAACTCTATATTTCAGGATAGTAAAGGATATATTTGGGTTGCTACAGAGGATGGATTAAACAGATATGACGGAGCAAAATTTGTTATTTACAAAAGCAAAAAAAACACGCCCGGTTCTCCCCTCAACAATTACATAAAATCAATCTTTGAAGATAAAGACAAAAATTTATTTTTTGGTTTCATTAATGGATTACAAATCTATAATCATGCAACGGATTCCTTCAGTGATGTCCCGATAACAGGCTCTATAAACAGAAAATTTAATCCTCATGTAAGCTGCATGCTTCAGAAAAGAAATGGAGATATTTTAATAGGTACTTCTGGTTTTGGAATTTTCAAAGCTGATTTAAAAAAAGCTAAACCCATCGCTAAACCATTATCTGTCGGTATATCAAGTACGCTTATTTATGAACTTTATGAGGATAGAGATCAGAATCTTTGGATTTTGACACAAGATAAAGGACTGTGGAGAATTGATATCAACAATAATGTAAAACAGTTTTTCCTTTCAAAAGAACACTTGACGAATGTTACCAGCATTTGTGAAGATAAAGCAGGGAATCTTTTTGTTGGCACACTAAACTCCGGGCTTTTTATTTACAGCAAGTCTGAACAAAAATTTGATTCTTTTAATCCTTCAATTCCCCTTCCTATAAAAAAATTGTTTCTGGATAAAAATAATAAAATATTAGTTGGTACAGACGGAATGGGGCTGTATTCTTATGATCCGATAAAGAAGAAACTCTCCTTTGTGAATTATAATGTTCCAAATTTTGATTTCTCAATGTCCAAAGTACATACAATTTTGGAAGATAGAGCTGGGAATCTTTGGATGGGTTTATTTCAAAAAGGAGTATTGTTATTACCTCCCAAAGAGAATAATTTTAATTATTTAGGATTCCAATCCGTGGCCAATAATATTATTGGTTCCAGCTGTGTTATGTCAGTTTACAAGGATAAAAAAGGCATTTTATGGGTAGGAACGGATGGTGATGGTTTGTATGGCATTTCATCAAAAAACAAAAAAGAATATCATTATAATATTGAAAAAAACGGTTTCGGACGATTGACTATTATGTGCATTTTTGAGGATTCTAATAATGACCTGTGGATCGGAACTTATTTGCATGGAATGGCAAAACTCAATCGAAGCACTAATAAGTTTGATTTTATCCACAATATATTGGACAAAGAAAACAAACCTGTAGAGAGTATATACAGCATTACCGAAGACCGTGACAAGCATTTATGGATTGGGACATTAGGCTCAGGTCTCTATACAATGGATTTGAAAACACATCAGGTGATTAATAATGATTCAAAGCCAAAAAATAATGACAACGTACTAACAAATTGGTATGTCAACTGTCTCTTATTTGCTAAAAACAATACATTATATGTTGGAACCTATGACGGACTTTATTGCCTAGATCTTAAAACCAAAAGTTATATTAAAAAAAACGGATTAAATCATACTTTAGAAAACAAAGTTATTTATGCTTTAGAGGAAGATGATCAGGGTAATTTATGGATCGGTTCATCTGAAGGCTTAATATATCAGCCAAAGGGAGGGTCGCCTGCCACTCTCTATACGACAGAAAATAATTTACCCAGCAACATAATTTGTGCAATAGAAAAAGATAAAAGTGATAATTTATGGATTAGCACTAACCACGGTATCTCGAAATTCAATCTGCACAGCAAGAAATTTTTTAATTTTTATTTTGATGACGGACTTCAGGGGAATGAGTTCAGTAAAAATGCTTCATTTATAGATAAAGAGGACCAAATTATATTTGGCGGAATGAAAGGCGTTACTTCTTTTTATCCCGCTAAAATAAAAGACAACGCTAAATGTACTACTGTTTATATTACAGGATTTTATATTCAAGACAAGTCTGTAAAGAAAGGAATGAAATCGGATCAGTTTAATATTGTCAACAGCGCTCTTATTGATGCTAAAACAGTAGATCTGGGTTATGACGACAATTCTTTTAGTATTGAGTTTTCAACCATGGATTTTAATACGCAGCAGCACATCACCTATTTTTATTCTTTGGAACATAACAAATGGAACAAATTACAACAAGGTGTTAATAATGTAACATTCGATAATCTTGAACCAGGAACCTATAATTTTCAGGTCAAAGCAGAAATCTACGGTAAATATTCAGATGTGCGTCAGCTTGTCATCACAATACATCCAGTTTGGTATTTTTCGTTTTGGGCAAAATGCATCTATTGGATTCTGCTTCTAGCTGTCATATATGCAGTAGTCCATCAAGCCAGACAAAGGGAAAAAACTAAAAAGAAAATACAGGAGCATTTACAAAATAAGCAGATAAATGAAGCTAAGCTTCAATTCTTAACAAACATTTCACATGATATAAAATCTCCAATATCACTGGTTATTAACCCCTTGATTAAATTAATAAATTCAGATCAGGATACTGCAAGGCAAAAATATTATCAAGTAATGCGCCGAAATTCAGAGAAAATTCTTCAACTTGTAAATCAAGCTATGGATGTTCGTAAAATTGATCAGGGACAAATTTCTTTACACTTTGAAAGAACAGATATTATTGGTTCCATTGAAGAACTCTGCTTATTATTTGAAGATCAGGTTCAAGCAAAAAGCATCCAATTAGAATTACATTATCTAAAGCCAAATTTATATGCTTGCGTAGATCCGAAATATTTTGATCGTATAATACAAAATGTACTCTCCAATGCCATTAAGTTTGTTCATAATGGCGGAAAGATTGATATTTTCATAGATGATCATGTGTCTAATTTTGTCATTACCATTGCCGATAATGGAATAGGCATCGCTGAGAAAGAAATATCCAAAATATTCGACAGGTTTTATCAGGTTAAACACAATAAACCTCAATACTCAGAAGGTACTGGTATTGGTTTACACTTAACGAGATCCATAGTTGAGCTTCATAACGGAAGCATCACAGCCGAAAACAATACTGAAGCCCCGGGATGCCGTTTTATCATTAGCATACCAGTGCAAAAAGAACATATAAAAGAAGAAATAATAACAGATAGTCAAGAAATTAACGACAATTCTTTCGAGTCTGGTATAGAGACTATTACACTAGAAGAGGAAAATAAACTGCTTGTCAATAATACAACCAGTAAACGAAAAGTATTGATTGTTGATGACAATGAAGAAATCAGAGAGTATATCTATAAAGAATTATCAACTCACTACAGGGTACTTACCAGCTCCAATGGAAAAGATGCTCTGGATATAGTTCTAAAAGAACCTTTGGACTTAATTATCAGTGATGTCAAAATGCCAAAAATGGATGGGGTCACATTTTGCCGAAAAGTAAAGAAAAACATTAATCTGAATCATATTCCCGTTATTTTGTTAACTGCAAAATCGCACGAACACGATCAATTGGAAGGTCTTAATATTGGTGCAGATGCTTATATCACTAAACCATTTAATATGGAAATTTTGAAAAAGACTGCTCTTAATCTTATCCGAACAAGAGAATTATTAAAAAACAATTATAGTGGCAATCAGGCACAGGAAGACAAAATAAAAAAAATAACAATGGAATCAGTCGATGAAAAGCTTATCCATAAAATAATGCATTTTATCAATAATAACCTAAATAATTCCAGTCTGAATGTAGAAATGATTGCTGCTGAAATTGGTATTAGCCGTGTCCATCTACATAGAAAATTAAAAGAACTGACGAATCAATCATCACGGGATCTTATTCGCAATATAAGATTAAAACAAGCAGGTGAATTATTGGCTTCGAAACAGACTAATATTTCTGAAGTGGCTTACCTTGTTGGTTTTTCGAGTATCTCAAAATTTTCGACATGTTTTAAGCAATTTTATGGTCTGTCTCCAAAATCATACATGGTAAAAAATCTTAAAAAAAATGAAGATAATCAAGATGATGCTGAAGATGATGGTATTTAATAGCAGCCATGGTAATCTCAGTTTCAGTGGGTATCGGAACCAACTATCTGTCTGAATTCTTTACTTAATTTTATTTTCTAAAACAAGTCTGTTTTTTCATCCTCATCAAATATCTAATAAACGAAAACAATTTACTATCTATTTATTGCACAGATTTATGAGAGCATTGTTCATCTATCAGGAACAATTATTGCTATTGACTACCAAGTACAATTTGCTACTAAAAAAACTGGAAAATCTAGAGATAAAAATATGCCTTGGTGCAAACAGGTCTTTTACCCTTTATGAAAATGAGTTTAATACCTACCTACAGCAATGAAAAAGCTTTCTATCCATAAATGATTTTCTATGGAAAGAAAGATGCATCAAAGAAATTAATTCTTTCAAATAGAAAGGAGTGATATATTAAAGGATGTTACTGAACCGAAAGTTTACTATTGTACTGCCAACCAGTTTGAAAAAAGTTGTGAGTTATAGTGGTAAAAAAAATAGAGAAAAAATGTTAGTTCTAAATTAAAAAGAACTGCGTTAAAAAAATAAAAACGCAGTTCTTTTTTGATTCTACTAGTATTCAAATTCAATAATTGGATTTAATATGGAATCTCTAAATCATTATTTCTGAATACAATTGGAAAAGCAAATAGAATTATTATTTGCCTGAATTACAAATGGCTAAGCTCTTTGCATATTCTTTAAACCAATTATGAACTGGAAATGCACAAGCTTCAGGATCACTATTGTAAGCAATACCGCCATTCAAAGATCCTTTATCGATAAGATTTTCTGGAGACAATAAATTCCAGCTTACATTTCCTGACTCATCGACTAAAACTTTAAAATTAGCACCAAATCCCCTTTGTCCGGCTTTTCCAGTAACCCCGCCTTTGCCCCATACTGCATATTGCTCAGGAGCCCAATCAATTTCTGTAACTGCTATAGGGGCGAAGTTTTCAACTGGCTTAATATTTTCGTTCCAATTTGCTCTAAAAACCATAGGATCATTATTGTCTCTGCCCCAGTATCCCGGATAGATATGTACTGCATAACCAATATTTGTCCCTTCAATAGGATTAACTGCATAACCTTTATACTGAGACTGCCAGCCTGAACCTGGGATCCAAAGAATATTATTGGCTCCATTAGTCCTAATCATATTAACAATTGGCTGGAAAAACAATTTTAATTGATCAAAATGAGCCTGAGTATTTGCACCAACTGAACCATCGGTCAACTTAATCTTTATTGGTTCATTAGCTAGTTCGAACATTACATTTTCAGCATTTTTCAGCGATGGGTGTTTCGATACATAATCCCAAACTAATTTTAGATAATCCTGATACGCTCCGCCAACCGCAATCTGTTCTGGACAAACACCGGGCGGACGTAAAATAACATACATTCCTCTTGTTTTTGCATGTGCAATAAGCGGCAGAATAACTTTATCAACAGCTTGCTTAAATCTATCAAAATTAAATTGAGAAATATCATTTTCAGATATTCCAGAAACTCCTAAATTGTTTGTCCAATAAGGATCTATATGCAATCTTACATAATTAAGATACCAACCTTGTTTTGCATCAGATAATTTATCCATTATTGCATTATTATATTGCAAGCAGCCTGCAACATCATAATTATTCCAGCGCCATTCACCTACAGCACCACCATTAAACCAAGGGCTGGGCGTAATTGCTACTCCATGCAATATAACTTTATTGCCGCAAGGATCTTTCAAAAACCTGCCTTCTACTTTTAGCCGCGGCGTTTTTTGAGGCCACGATACCGCAGCCTCAGTTGGAGATGTTTCTTTTGCAGGAACATCGTCCTTTCCGCAACTTAAAAATACAAGTAAAATTATTCCTGTAATTATTAAATTGAATTTCATATACTACTATTTACTCCCTTTAAGACCATTAGCAAAACCAGCGTAAGATGCTTTACGAGTAAACTTAAGATCCCATAAACCTTGATTTTGACCAGGCAGCCATGAAGAATCAGCTTTACTATCTGTTAATCCCCAAACAGTAATACCATATCTCTGATTTGCCGGAATGTATTTCATGTACATATCCACAACATATTTATACATATCCGACTGCAATTGAAGATCCAGTTTTGTAGGTTTAAGACCTGCTGCCACATCCAGTTCAGAAACTTTTATAAGTTTGCCAGTAGCGGCAAGTAATTGAAACATTGTTTCAATTTTGGCTTTATCTGAATTGATCGTAATATGCATCTGCGTACCTATTCCATCCACTTTTTGTCCTTTGCTTTCAATATAATTTACAAACTGAATAAGGCCTTTACATTTATCCATACTATACTCAAGGTTGTAGTCATTGATGAATAATTTATCGGTTGGATTGCCACTCTTTCTGGCAAGTCTAAATGCCTCAACTGCATAATCCTTCCCTAGATAATCCTGCCAGTAGAATTCATCGGCGGCCATATTTGTTCTACCCACACCTGTTTTTAATTCATACGGTTTTCCGTCATCCATTGGCTCATTGACAACATCCCATGCATTGACATACGGAGCACAATTTTTAACCATACCCGTTATCCACTTATCCAGTGCATCACCAATGATAGTTTTCTTCTGTTCCGGTGTTTTATCTTTTGTCTGAATACTGCCGGTTGCGCTATACTTTTCTATTTTGAGATTATCATAGTAAAAACTAGTGGCAGTTTTCCCAAGATTAAAGGCGATTGTATTACAAGTTGCCATTTCTGTAGAAACGGTAATCTCTTTAATATAAGTTGTCCATGCGGTAGTATAAGAAAGGTTACCAAAGAAATCCCAATGCTTATAACCTCCTACATTTAATTGTGCCTGTGTCGGAGAAGTTGCTGGAGCATCAGCACGAATATCCATAGTAAGCCTATATTTTTCGCCTATTTGTACCCCTGGAGAAAACTTAACGTAAAACTGTGCATCCCATTCATTAGCACGCACACTGGCATTTGTTAATTTAAGTGCTCTTCCCACTCCCTTAGCACCCTGCCCTGCTGCTGTAAACGATGATGTTACATTTCCATTGAACTGATAATTTGATGCATCAGCAGTCTCAAAATCATTTGCAGTTATCACATCCCAGCCTGGACCTGTTGATGACAGAACATCTGGAGCAATTAGTTTTTTAAGATATGCTGCATTTTGATTCGCATGCCAGCAGAGTGTATGACCAAAAACAGAAACATTAGCTTCTTTGGCTGTGGTTAGCAATTTATTGACATTGTCAAGAGCAAGACTCCCATCTGCCTGTACTATTGCGCCATGTTTCATTTCATAGCCCAAAGTAATCTCATCAAAATTCTTGTTAACTAATCTATACATCAAGCTTTTACTTGTATAATCATTCAATGAAATACCAGCACCTAATTTAAAATTAGGATTAGCCGTTCTGTCTACATAGGTTTTTAAATCAGAATAGACATCAATTCCTTCCTGATTGGCAATGCTGGCGGGTTTTTCATAATCGTACTTTAAAGCATTATCGTTTGTACAGGATGCAGCCATCATCAAAACTGAAGACAATAGCGATATTTTATATAATTTATTCATCTTCTTTAAATCTTTAATTTTTAATAAAATTTTCAATTATTTTTTAACCGGGCTGTAAACAGCTGCAGTTACTCCTCTATCACGCAATACTAATGTGTCTTTTGTAGCTACATTAAAATCTTGGAAATTTACTTTATAATCAAGATAAAGGGCATCTCTGTCCTTACTTCCCCAACTATTTTTTTCTCCTTTTTTCACAAATTTACCTGTTCCGCTTGCTGTAAACAATGCACTGCTTCCGGAGACTATGCATTTATTTTCGTTATCAAATGTTAGTGTCAGATTAAAATTGATATTAACCCCAAAAGCATCTTTTACAGTAACTGGAAAATCAATAGTATTTAATGATCGAGTATTAATTTTAGAAACTTGATCAGTTTCTACATAAGTTGTATGTCTTACAAGTGTTTTATTAAGAGCCGTATTTCCATTATTTCCAACAATGACATCTTTACCTCTTCTTAAATAATTGCCATCCCAAGGATTTACATACTTTACAGCATATAAAACATAATCTTTTGGTGCAACACTCCAGTCTGTACTTAATAGTTTTAATGGATTAGACACTAGAGCCTTTCCAGAAAGAATAGTATCAGCATTAACTACTTTTTTCATTTCAATAGGAATAACATAGGTCTTTTTTATTGAAAGAGGATCTGCAAAAAAAGCATCAGACAATTGTACCTCTACACCTCCAGTAATCTGGCCTTTTGGAATAACAATCTGATTGCTTGAAAGTGTATAATAGCTGCTTGGCATAGCAACAATTTCATTTTCGCCAGCATTAAATAAGAAACCGGCAGGCAGCGAATTTGCAACTGCGATATCAATGGTTACATCTTTATCATTACTATAAACACCGCCTAAAGTCCCCATTATTTTACACTTGTGCTGATTATCCAAAGTAGTATCAAATATGTCTTCTCCCAATGTTATAGTTCTGACAGGGTATTGATAAGCAAAATAAACCGACTGATGATCAAAATTATCAAACTCAGCATCTTGATTAGTACATGAAACCATAGAGACAAGTACAGCTGTTAGCATTAAAAATATTTTGTTTTTCATTTTCTTTAATTATTAAATTTCCTAATACATTAAGTAGAATCTTAATGTTCTACCATCCCTTGTTCTGCAGTAAAGCGTTAAACTTAAGGGCTTCTGAATATGGAATTGGTCCAAATTTCATATAGTCTTTATAAAGTCTGCTTTCAACAGTGATTTTTTGATGAATACCTCCTTGGATCTTATCCCCATCAGCTGAAACATTTAAATTTGAATTCCATCTGCGTAAATCCCAAAATCTAAATCCTTCAAAACATAGTTCCAAACGACGCTCGTTTCTAATTAAGTTGCGCATTTCCGTTTTGTCTGCTTTAATTGACTCCAAGTAAGGATCAGGCTGTACTATTCCAGCTCTTTTTCTTAACGCTTTAACAACATCATAGGCAGAGAATCCTATAGATCCTGTAGCTGTTGGTCCCCATGCTTCATTTGCAGCTTCTGCATAAATAAGATACAATTCAGTATATCTCATTCTTGGTTTATAATGTCTCTGATTATTAATAGACGTTGGATTCAAATTCACATCCTGTCTCAATAATTTTCTCATATAATAACCCGTACGAGTCGATGTACCAACCTTGTTTAATGCGTCATTTGTAGTACCATCACTAGCTGTAGTAATTACAGTATTACTCACTCCGGCAGTTGACTGGTTTACTAAAATAAATTTTTTCAAACGAGGATCACGGTTATCATAAGGCTTTGCAGCATCATAATTACTGCCCGCAGCAGTAATAGGATAACCATTTGCCATTGGGAAAGAATCCACTAAATTCTGTGTTGGATTGACACGTCCTTTTCCAAAAAGAGTTGGAGGAAAATTATCGCTTTCTAAAGTATTACTATCAGCTATATCGCCTCTCCAAAGAATCTCCGGCGGATTGATCCCAGCGCCCATTGCTTTTAACTCTTCGACATCGCTGTACCAGTTCAATCCATTAGAAGCAATACCAGAAACTCCACCATTCAGGTTCAGCAATTCGCCGGCATATTTAGCCGCAACTTCCCAAGTTGTTGTGTTTCCTGCACTAAAAGCTGGACTAGCTGCTAATAAGGCCGCTTGTGCTCTTACCACTTGTGCAATTCTAGAAGACATTCTTTGTCTGGCATATTGACCAAACACACGGTTATAATCACTTAAATTATCGTATCCAGGAGGTAACGTTGAAGCATCTTCAAAATCTAATGGAAGCAATTCCGTAGCTTTTTTTACATCACTGTACAATTGTTTCATACAATCTTCAAAAGAGGAACGTCCAACATTATAGTTTGAACTAGCCGTTTCCGGCTCCAAAAGGATTGGCACTCCCAATAGCTGGTCATTAGTAGCTGTACCTGCATGAGCCTGCAGCAGATAATACATGTATAAAGCTCTTAGCCCATAAGCCTCTCCCATCAAACGGTCTCTAAACAAAAGACTTACTTTTTCATCTTTTGCCCATTGCACTTTACCAGCTTCAGAAAGAAAAATATTCAAATACTGAATGGCTGCTCTTGAATTTGACCATTGATCTAACGGGTTAAAGTTTGAAGTCCATTGACCTGTTGCTACCTTAAGATAATTGCTGGATATATTATTTGTTACAGCATCATCCGTTGCTACATCATTAAATGACCAGCTATTCCCAGGCAGTCTTGTATAAGCATTAAGAAGAATTCCTTGTGCGTATTCAGCCTCTGCATACATATCTTCAAGCCCTCTATTGTTTTCTATTGCCGGATCAATCAAATCATCACAGCTGTAAAAAACAAACAGAACGGATAGAAATAATACTATTTTTAGTTTCATAATAATTAAATTAAGTGTGTGTTTTAAATTTAAAATAATGCTTTAACACCCAGATTATAATATCTGGTTAGTGGTTCGCCTCCGATGTTTAATTCCATAACATCTCTGTTTTCAGAAATAGTCAACAGATTAGATCCAAGTGCATAAACACTAAGCTCAGTAAAAAAAGTTTTTTGAAGCATCTTTTTAGGAAAATCATAAGTAAGCTGCACTTTCGAAAGATTTACTCTGTTAGTACTATACATCCAGAAATCTGACGAACGGAAATTATTATCACTGCTCAATGAAGATACCCTTGGATAAATTGCTGTTTCTTTAGTTTCTTCTGTCCAGCTGTCTCTTACGTTAATAGAATATTTATCTTCTCCATCCATTTGAAAATAGGTGTTGTTTTTCATTGCATTAGCACCTGTTTGTCCTGTGAAAATTGTGAAAAATGTGAAATTATTCCATTTTGAAGTAAAATTAATACCAAATGTAAATGGAGCTCCATACCAGCCTGCTTTACCTAAATAAACTTCGTCTTTATTGTCGATAATGCCATCACCATTCTGATCAATGTATTTTATATCTCCTGGTTTAACCTGTCCAAAAGTCTGTGAAGGTGAATTCGTAATATCAAGCGCATCCATAAAAAAGCCATTGCTTCTTAGACCCCAAAGTGCATCTAAAGGTCTGCCTTGTCTGTTTTGATAACTGTCATCAAATAATTCAGCTCTTTTAGTTGCTTCTGAATCCACATAAGTCCCTGTTAATCCAAGAGCTAAATCAACATTTCCAATTTTTTTATTGAATCTTACATCATAATCAAATCCAATACGTTTATCATTATTATAATTAATATAAGGTAGGAATGAAGTGTTAGGAAAGCCCGTAACAAAATAATTTGGATATAAACTTGAAGCCTGAATAACATTTCCTGTAATTTCATTAACAAAAAAGTTAGTATTTAAGGTAATCAGGTTTTTAAAGAATGCTCCTTCTAATCCAACATTCAGCTCATTTCTTTTTGCAAAGCTTAAATCTAAATTCTCACCTCTTCTAACGTCAGTACTTCTGTTAAGAGCACCGTCTCTCCAGCTGAACCATTGTCCGTCAGTTTGAGTATATATACTTTCATATAAATAATAATTTGAAACATCTAAATCTGTATTTAAGATACCTCCTGAAATACTTAATTTTAAATTATTGACAGCTGTCACATCCTTCATAAAATCTTCTTCAGATAATTTCCATCCAATAGACATTGTAGGAGAAAATCCTTCACGGTTACCTTCTGCAAATTTGGCAGAATGTACATATGCTCCATTAAATTCTGCGTAGTATTTTTGATCAAAATTATAAGATAAATTTAGACCTAAATTAGCATTGCTTGTTTTATGATAAACAGCAGACTGACTTTGCTGATATCCTGAACCAATAAGCATTGCCGATAAATTATGCTGTTCTTTTATTTTTTTTACATAATTAAATTGCCCGGAAAAAGCAACCGTCTGAAAAAGAGAGCTTCCGCTTAAATTCTCAATACCTGTTTTTGAATCTTTTCCATACTTCGTTAAAGAAGTAATCTGGTCAATGCCTGCATAGTTATTCCAAGATGCCTCATAAGTCGCATAACTGTTATTATAGGATTGACTGTACGCATTAGAATAATCAACCGCAAAATCAGTACGAAATGTCAGCCCGTCAATGACGTCGCCTAACTCTACATTAATCCCCGTATTAAACTGAAACTGACGGCTTGAATAAGTGTTATGTCCTCCAGCATATATAGCTGCAAAAGGATTAGTAGGATTAAGCTGTGTACCACCTAATAAATACTGTCCGTCAACTATATAATTACTGTTATTTACAAGAGCCATTGATGCATCATCACTAGATTCAATCATACTGATTGGCACTAATGGACTAAATAAATATGGTCTCAATGTAGCAGCGCTGCCCCAGTAATCTGTATTTACTCCTCTGGAAGTACTATAAATAGCATTTGCACCAATTGTTGCTGAAAAGCGGTCATTAATCTGAAGATCTACATTTCCTCTAACATTAAATCTATTACTGTTGTTATTTGCCGCCTCTCCAAAACTTTGCAGAGGATCCTGCTGAGACGAAAAATTAACTACTGTATAGTATTTTGCCGATTTATTTCCTCCTGTTATCTCAACATTTGCATCATAATTAAAATAAAACTCCTTCACGTATTTTGGTGCATAATAATTAACATCAGCATATCTATATGGATTTTTGCCAGCTGCATAATTATAAATGGTTTCATCAGAATATGTTGGATCCAAACCATCATTAACACGAGCTTGGTTATAATAATGCATGTATTCTGCAGAACCTAAATATTTTGGAAGGCTCTTAGGCACGAATACTCCATTATCAAATCTTGTTGTAATTTGCTGTTTTTGTACTTTACCTTTTTTTGTTGTAATATAAACTACTCCTTTTGCAGCACGGCTACCGTAAAGTGCTACCGCAGAAACCCCTTTTAGAAAAGTGATTTGCTCAACCTCGGTAGACAATACCGAATTAATATCGCGGGGAACTCCATCTACTAGCACTAAAATGCCGTTCATTCCCCAGATGTTACCATTAAGTCCACCGATTAAAGCCTGTACTCCATCTAAACTATACGTTGTATAGTTTTTTTCTAAAATTTCTGGCAGGTTTACAAAAGAAATACCTCCCATTAAATCCCTGCTTTCTTCTTTCTTGAAAGCAACCTGAACTAAATTTGAATTTTCTTTATTTAAATTTACGTCACTTACAGCAGCTGTTGCTTTTACTACCAATGTAGTATAGCCAGCAACGCTAAACTCGATGTCTGTGTTTGCTGTTACGCTTATTGAGTAGCTTCCTTTATTATCGGTAGCAGTTGTAATATTATCTTTTTTACTGACAACAGTTACATTCTCAAGTGGCTTCCCGCCTGCTCCAATAACAATTCCAGCTAAATTTAATTTCTGATCAATTTGAGCGAAAATCTTGGCAGGTAAGAAAGCAAATAGCACAAAACATAACACTATTTTAAGTTGTATATATCTCATTATTCTATAATTTTATTTTTAAATTTTTTAAAATAATCATTTTAATTACCATCCAGGATTTTGTGAAAATTCTAAATACATATTTACATCTGCATTTTTTAACGGAAGCCAATAATGCTTTTCGCTAAAATTTCTCACCAAAATTACTTCCTCACGAATATTAATAACTCTATTTTCGCTTGGTTTTGTTGCATCAAATGTAGAAGCACGGTCAAATTCTATAGATTTTTTAATCGTATATGGACTTTGAATCAATAATAACCAGCGGCGTAAATCATTAAAGCGGTGTCCCTCAAAGCTCAACTCAACAGCACGTTCACGTCTAACCTCGTTCATGAAAGAATCTAATGAACCCAAGTACTCCGCTGCGACGTGTCCAACTCCGGCTCTATCACGAATAATATTTATAGCATCGACAGCAGTTCCTGTATATTTTGGATCTTTTCCTGTTGCAGTACCGTAACCCTGCGCGGCAGCTTCAGCATACATAATGTAGATATCAGACAAACGCATCCAAGGAAGATGAATATTTAAATTGTTGCCATAACCAAAACCATCATCAAACTTATTTGCACTTCTCGGAATAAACTTATAAAGCAAATAACCAGTTCGGCTTCCTGTGCTTATATTTCGGTAGCTACCGTTAGTATAAAGATTTGCATAACGATTACTTTCTTCAGCAGCCGGAATAGAACCTGTAACGCATTTTACACCATCATATACAATATCATTGTAAAAACGGGGATCACGGCCTTTCCAAGGATATCTTGGATCATATCCTGAATCTGCATCTGCTTTAGTTATATCTTTAATAGGTTTTCCATTCGCCATTCCATAATTATCAACATAATTAGCTGTAGGCAGGAATTTCACATCCCCATCGCATATTTGAGGTGCAGGCTGATACTGCTTAGAAGTACCCCAGTTAGATCCGTTTGCTCCCCAGTAAGGACCTCTAAAAATAGCTTCAGTTCCGCCTGGCATTTTCCAGTTACTTCCTGTTGTATAAAAATTATCACTGTATTTTGCAAACGGCATTAATTTATATTGTGAAGTACCGCTTTCAGTAATATTTAATAATTCTGCAAAAGCTGCAGCTGCTTTTTTACAGTATTCAGCATTATAAGAAGCATTTCCTGTAGACACTTTATTCATAAGCGGACTTCCTGCCCATAAATAATTTTTACCTAAATACCCAAGAGCCATTATTTTATTAATACGAAGCTCATTCTTCCCTAATGTTCTTTTTCCGATAACAGTATTATCCCAATTAACAGGAAGCAAGTCTGCAGCGGCTCTAAAATCAGCAGCGGCTTTATCAGCACATACTTGATAGCTAAGTCTTGGCAATTTAAGCGGCTGATCACTTGGAAGCACTTCATCAATGTAAGGAAGCCCGCCGAAATACTGCATAAACTCAAAATGAAACCATCCTCTAAAAAACAGCAATTGCCCTTTGATTAAATCCTTTTCTTCTTGGGTATACTCGGTCATTTTATCAATATTGGCAAGACCAATATTTGCCTTACGAATACCAGCCCAGCCTAATGTCCACAAATCCTTATGCATACGGTCATTATCGGTGCTGACATTGTTTCTGTTCATCCAGCCAGCCTGCCATCCGTCATACTCTCTTTGCCAGCCCCAAAAATCCCCTTTATCTATCTTACATATAAAGTGAAAATCACGGGCTGTAGACTGAATTTCATCTTCTCCCCAATTCCATGAATTTGTCCAATATCCATTGGTAAAATCTGGAATGCTTTGGTACAATTCCTCAGTGAATCCTTGAAAATTTTCAAAATTTTTGAAAGCCTCTTCAGGAGATATATCTGAATCAGGAGATTTTTCAAGATATTCATTGCAGGATCCTGAAAGTAAAAGCAAGCCTATAATTAAGCTGTACTTTGATATTATTTTAATATAATTCTTCATAGTTAAATTTTTAGAATATAATGTTAGCCCCCAAATTGAACCTTTTTACAGTTGGATAAGCACCTTGTGATGCCCAGCCCGTTCCAGCATAATTTGCTTCTCTATCATCGGGCATATTAGACCATAAAAACAAATTATTTCCATTTAAATAAAATCGAATGCTTTGTAGCCCTGACGATTTTATCCAATTTGTTTTTCCGTCGAAAGTATAAGCAATCTCGGCATTTTTCAAACGAAGGTAGGATCCGTCATACATATACCTGCTCCCGTTGTTATATTCACTAGCTGTAGCAAGCCAGCGAGGCATTGGCTGATCTGCGTTCGTGTTATCTTGTGACCAGTATGAACCTTGATCATATACAACATGATTTTGTCCTGATAAACTTGTAAGAACAACTTGTCTGGTAACATTATTTACACCATAAAACTGCACAAACGCACTGAAACCTTTCCAATTAATACCAACAGTATTATTGTAAGTATTTTGTGGTGTTCCTGTATAGCCAAAAGGGATATTATCTTTAGAATCAATGACACCGTCACCATTATAATCTAGTATATTATAATTACCAGGAAGCTTTGCAGCATCATTTGTACTATGAACTGTACTGGCATATAACTCATCCCAAGTATTGTAATAACCTTGACTTACATACGAATGAGCCTGACCAATAGAATATCCTTCACTTTTTTGATAATCTGGCAGTAATTCAGGATTATCAGCGCTTATAATTTTATTTTTTGAATGAGTGAAATTAGTTGTCCACCATAAATTCAAGTCATTCCCAAAAGTATGATTGAACTTTAATTCTAATTCATAACCTTTATTTTGAACTTGACCTAAATTTGCAACCGGTGCCACAGCTCCATAATAAGAAGGAATTGCCCTGCTGCCGCCAGCTAATAAAATATCTGTTCGGTCTTCTTTATAATAATCAAAAGTGCCAGTGACAAATCCTTTAAAGAAAGCAAAATCAACACCTATGTCGCTTTTCTTTGCTTTTTCCCAGTGCACATCCTCATTACCAACGGTTGCCTGCTTATACCAAGTATAAGGGCTTCCCTCTGCTGCCTCTCCAGTTGTTCCTAAAACAGAATTACCGCCGTATGCCCATTGGGATTGATAAAGAAATCTCCCGTTAATATTATCATCACCAATCTCGCCATAAGTAGCTCTAATCTTTAATAAATCAAGGAACGATTCAGTACTCTTCATAAAATTTTCTTTGGAAACAATCCAGCTTAGACCACCAGAAGAGAAAAATGCAAAACGATTGGCCGCGCTAAACTTTTCAGATCCATTGTATGCCCCATTATATTCTATAAAATATTTATCGGCATAATTATAAGTAGTACGGAATACCCAGTCTTCTCTATAATGAGGAATCTCGCTTCCCATAGCCTGCTGATCTCTGCTAAAAAGTCCCAAAGCGGTTACATGATGATTATCAGCAATTTTTGTTTGATAATTTAACTGTAATTGATAAAAAAGTTTACGGTAAGTATTCCAATCCCGCACAGATCCTCCTGTAGTACTCCACTTTACGCCTTCTTGAAAATCAAACCTGTTATTAGAATCATAAGCTTTTTTGAAAAGGACTACGCCAGTAACGGGATCAATATACTTTTCCTGCACATCATTAAATAAATCACTTATTCCTCTGTCTCCTTCTACAAATGAGTTGTCTAAGGCAACCATTCCTTTAAAACTTAGCCCTTTCAGCCATTTGTCAAAATTTTGTTCGAGTGTAAAATCGGTGTTTAGTCTTGTTGTTGTTACAAATTGAACACCGCTTATCGCAAGATTCCTTACAGAATTTGATGCTTTTCCTTGATTTGGAGCATAATACCCCCAAGAACCATCCTCATAATAAGGCAGGAAAACATCTGGAGCTGTTGAATATGCTGCATCCCATATAGTATATTCGCCTCCTGAAGCACCCCAAGGGCTTTTTTTCACGCCACGGGAACCAGCAAGACCTACTTTAAACACTGTACTAGAGGTAACTTGGAAATCTAAATTACTTCTAACATTCAGACGGTTATAACCATATCCAGGATCATATCCTCTATTATTGTTATATTTTTTAAACATATCGCCTTCACTTAAAAAATCAGCACTTGCAAAATATTTTACAGATTTAGTGCCGCCGCTTACATTTAAACTCGCATTATAAGACATTGCATAGTCATTAAATAAAGCCTTCTGCCAGTCTACATTAGGATAGCGCTCAGATTCTTGTACATTTGCTGGATATCTGTACTTATCAATAATAGCCTGAGGAACATAATCAGCCCAGCTCGATGGACTTAATGCCAGCTCGTTTTCGATGACACTGTTTTTAACCATTAACCCGTCATAAGAATCTAGCTTAGCAGGCAGTTTAGAAAGAGTTTTCACAGTCGTATTAAAAGTAGTCCTTATTAGTGCTTTACCAGATTGGCCTCGTTTAGTAGTAATAAGGATTACTCCATTTGCACCTCTAACTCCATAAACTGCAGTCGCTGATGCATCTTTTAATACCGAAACAGATTCAACAGAAGTAATCTCAACACTGTTTATTGGCCGCTCTACACCGTCAACAAGAATAAGTGGCTGTGCATTATTCCAGGTACTTGCACCGCGTATAAAAAGCTGAGGATCTTCCTCACCAGGCATACCTGAACTAGCCGATGTTATCAAACCTGGCACATTACCAGTCAATGCGGAACCTATACTTTGAACACCGCCGGCACGTTCCAGAATTTTTCCGGAAACTTGGGTAATTGCTGCTACTAAACTTGCTTTTTTCTGCTTGCCATATCCAACTACAATAACCTCATCTAATGATGTTTTCTCAGGTGTCAGCACCACGTTAATCTCTTTGTTACCGCCAACTTGCTTTTCAACAGTTTTAAACCCAACAAAGGTGAATACCAAAACAGCATCCGAAGGCACATTAATGGTATATCTTCCATCGAAATCAGTGGAAACACTTGAATTAGCTACCCCTTTGACTGAAACTGTAGTTCCCGGCACTCCATTGCCGTCTTCTGACGATGTTACCCTTCCAGAAATTTTAATTTGCTGTTTAATTTTAACGCTTACATCTGTCACAGAAACTGGGATATTTTTCTCAGCAGCTGACAGCTCACCCGTAAACAAAAATTGAAACAAAATTCCTAAAGGCAGATACATAGCTCCGTTTAGAATTTTAGATAATTTTATTTTCATGTTATTTAAATATTTTGAACTTGATCTATACTTTATACTGTTATCAATACTGCCGATAAACAGATACAGACTTGATTAAACTAATTTTATATTTTTTCCAGCCGGAAATTGATAATGCATTTACTTTAATTCAGGCTGCTATTTATATTGCCATATTCAAACCTGTAACTGCTTAAGTAAAATCATTTGAATTCGTGAATGATAAATTGTCTTGACAAAGCTGCCTACGGCCAGACACCAGTTGTTAAGTAAAAGATTCCTGAATGTTTTTTGTGCCTTATTGCTTTTGTATTCCTCATAAGATTTGAGGGCTAAAGACTGTCTAAAAAAACCTTCTCTTAAAAAAGTTTTCCGAAAAAGTAAAATTTTGATCATAATGGTTAATAAAGTCTTGGTTAATTGTTTTGGTTATTTTTTTAATTCCTTAATGCAATTTTTTCACTGCAGCACTTATTTAAAATTTAAACATTTGATTCTGTTTTTCATTTTAAAAAGATTTATTCTAATAAAATCAGTCTTTAGAAAGAATAAGAATAGTGTTCATTATTTAGTATTTAGGATTTAACAATATAATTATGGTATCAAAAAATAAATACTGAATTATTATCATATCAATAAAAAAATTAGATGATTCAAAAGTATTTGTTAAAAACAGATATCAGCTATCTCTACGTTACAGATACTTTACACTACGTTACATAAAGAATAAAAAATGTGCTGAGCCGGTAAAACAATGCTGTTTTTATAAATAACAGGATTTAAATGACAGTTTAAAAACTATCCGATTTATGAAGACAATTTCATTTCCGTTGAAAAAATTATTTGATGAGCAGCTTCTATTTCACATTAGAATCCAGAACAAAGTTTAAGAAATATGGAACTCAAGCCATTACCAAACGGTAACAAAATGTAAAATAATTTACTAATGCCAAAACCAGTTGGCATCGTAAAAACTGAGTGAGTATATTATTAAAAATATAACCATATTATATTTAGGATGCGGATTATTTAAGAATACTATAAATGACATTAAAGGTTTCTAAATTTTGGTCGACGATAAGGAATTCGAACCATAAAATATTTTACAGAGTTGAGACTTTTTAACGTTTTAACCTCAACAGTACATCAAACCGCCTTTTTGAATATTTTCAAAATCTATCTTATAGAATTAACTTTATAATGTGCTAGTTTCTTCAAATCATGGAGAAAATGGCTTGAAATTTGTATCTCAGGATCACCTCGAAATATAAATACACTGCCTTTCTCTATCAAATGAATTTTATACCTTTGTTTCAACTACAGATTTAATGTGTTCTTTAAAAAATATAGTACCACAGACTAACAAAATAATATCCTTCAATTAAAATAATAGATAAAAGTTTATTTTTTACTTTGTGCTATTATTTTTTCAGATTTGTACTTTATTGGTACGCCATAATCTGTTAATACCAGTAAACACTGGATGCTAATTTTTGTATCGAAAAAAATGATTATACAAGATTTAATAGGTGATTATTCAATTTCTGGAAAAAATCAAGATGACTGCCATGAAATAACCTACAAAGGTATTTTGAATTTATCCTTAGATAAAAACAACCGAATTATAGCTAAATGGGTTATTAACAACACAGACGAACAAAAAGGCTGCGGTTTCTTTAAAAACAACATTCTGGTAATCAATTTCAGTTATAAGGGAGAAGACAACAAAACGTATAAAGGAGTCGCTGTTTATCGATGCATAACCAAAGACTTTTTGGATGGTTTTTGGTCCGAAAAACATGGAAACCCACTCTACTTAGGAACTGAACAATGTTTAAGAATGAAAAGCACTGAACAGTTAAATTAAGATTGTCTTTAAAAAATTATCTTGTTTTATTTTAAAAGTGTATATTTGACACTTAATATTTTGAGATAAAAAACTTAGTTCAACAATCCTAACTTTGTCAAATGCCGACTACTTTAAAATTCTTATCAATCCTGCTTCTTTATTTTTCTTTCAATCTTACAGCACAGGAAAACAAGCAGCGAAAATTACTTTTTGATGACAATTGGAAATTTTCATTAGGCGATATGCCACAGGCAAAAAACCTGAATTTTGATGATAAAACTTGGCGTTCACTGGATTTGCCTCATGATTGGAGCATTGAGGGAAAAATAAGCAGCGACAATCCAACCCGCGGTGCCGGTGGTTACTTTCCGGCGGGAATTGGCTGGTACCGCAAGACATTCAACATTCCTTCTTCGTTAAAAGGAAAACAGGTTTCGATATACTTTGAAGGTGTGTATATGAATTCGGAGGTTTTTATCAATGGAAAATCACTTGGCATATATCCTTATGGTTACTCCTCTTTCCTTTATGACCTTACTCCCTATTTGGATTTTTCTAAAGAAAATATTATTTCGGTCAAAGTTGATAATTCGCAGCAGCAAAATTGCCGATGGTATAGCGGCTCAGGAATCTACCGCCATGTCTGGCTGACAGTTACAGATGAACTGCACATTGCACATCAAGGAATTGGAATCAGCACTCCAGAAATAACTGCCGAAAAAGCAACAGTAGCAGTAAAAGTAAAAATTAAGAATGAATCCAATACCGCACAGCAGTTAACACTTAACACACAGTTATTTGATGATAAAACCCGAAAATCTGGAAATGCTGAATTAAAAATTGATCTTGCAGCCGGAGGTGAAAAAGAAGTTGAACAAATGATTGTGGTTTCAAAACCGCAGCTTTGGGATTTACACAAACCGCATTTATATCAGGCTCAGATACAAATTCTGAAAGAAAATAAAATAATTGACCAGACAGCTGCAACCTTTGGAATACGCTCAATAAAATTTACTGTTGAGAATGGTTTTCAGCTCAATGGCAAAACTATGAAACTTAACGGAGGCTGCGTACATCACGATAATGGAATCTTAGGTGCTGTCGCTTATGACAGAGCCGAAGAAAGAAAAGCAGAAATGATGAAATCGGCAGGATTCAATGCAATAAGAACTTCTCATAACCCTCCTTCTGAAGCTTTTTTGAATGCCTGCGACAGATTAGGCATATTAATAATAGATGAGTCATTTGACGGATGGAAAGAAAGCAAAACAACACATGACTATGCATCAATTTTTAATGACTGGTGGCAGCGTGATCTGGAATCAATGATACTAAGAGACCGTAACCATCCCTCCATTATTATGTGGAGCATAGGAAATGAAATAATTGAAAGAAAAAGTCCAGATGCAGTCCTGACTGCTAAGATGATGGCAGCATGTATCCGAAAAATAGATACTACCCGCCCTATAACTTCTGCTATGACCACTTGGGATAAGGATTGGGAAATATTCGACCCTTTATTTGCTGCTCAGGATATTGGCGGTTATAATTATCAGCTGCAGCGTGCTCCATCGGATCATGCCAGAGTTCCTTCGCGAGTTATTGTACAAACAGAATCCTATCCAAGAGACGCCTTCGAGAACTGGAAACTGGTACAGCAAAACAATTATATCATTGGCGATTTTGTATGGACAGCTTTGGATTATTTAGGCGAGTCCGGCATTGGGCGCTGGTTTTATAATGGTGAAAAAACAGGCGAACACTGGGAAGGTGAATTGTTCCCTTGGCATGGTGCTTATTGCGGTGATGTTGATTTAACCGGATGGAGAAAACCGATATCACATTATAGAAGCATGCTGTACAACGAAAATGAAAAATTGTACATGGCAGTTCGTGAACCGAATGTAGAAAATTTGGAGATCAAAGAGACAATGTGGTCAGTCTGGCCCACATGGGAAAGCTGGAACTGGTCTGGTTTTGAACATAAAAACATTGAAGTAGAAGTGTATTCCAAATATCCTGAAGTCAGACTGTATTTAAATGACAAACTCATTGGTCAAGAAAAAACAAGCCAAGAACAGCAGTTTAAGGCTAAATTTGCAGTGCCTTACTCCTCAGGGGTATTGAGAGCTGCCGGTGTAATTAATGATAAGGAAGTGGAATTCAAAACACTGAAAACAGCTGATAATCCAGTTACAATTAAACTTACTGCTGACCGTAAAACCATAATGGCAAATGGTCAGGATTTATCCTATTTAACCGTTGAAGTAATTGATAAAAACGGAAATACTGTACCCAATGCTGCAAATAAACTGCAGTTTGATATACAGGGCGAAGGAACTATTGCCGGTGTGGGAAATGCAAACATAAAAGATATCGATCAATATGCTGGGAATACTTGTAAAGCATGGAATGGACGTGCACAGGTTGTTATTAAAAGCACTCATAAAACAGGTGCCATTACCCTAAAAGCCAGCTCATCCGGTCTAACTGGATCCAGTATAACAATCAAAACATCATCAAATAAATAAATCCGATGTACTGCATCAATCTCAATCAGCTAAAATTTTAAGCAGATTGCAAAAAATTTAAAAAGAGAGGAATCATAAAAACAATTTTTTATGATTCCTCTCTTTTTTATTTCCCTACCGCTTTTTGTAAATGAGCAGGATAGCGGTCACCTTGTATGGCAGTTTGAGCAAAAGCATCGTCAATTTTTTTAATATCAGAAGCGGTTAAATGAATGGATGCTCCTCCAATATTTTCTGTCAAACGGTGTGATTTTGTTGTGCCGGGAATTGGTGCTATCCATGGTTTCTGTGCCAACAGCCAGCCCAAGGCAATCTGCGCAGGTGTTGCCTCTTTTTGAGAAGCTATTCCACCAAGTAAATCAATCAGTTTTTGATTTGCCGTTCTGTTTTCTTCACTAAAACGAGGTAAAGTATTTCTAAAATCTGTACTGTCAAATTTTGTGTTTTCAGTGATTGCACCAGTTAAAAATCCTCTGCCTAATGGACTAAACGGAACAAAACCAATTCCTAATTCTTCAAGTGCTGGTAATATTTCCAATTCTGGTTCCCGCCACCAAATAGAATATTCACTTTGTAAAGCCGTAACAGGCTGTACTGCATGTGCTTTCCGAATAGACTCTACACCTGCTTCTGATAGTCCGAAGTGTTTTACTTTTCCCTCTTTAATAAGCTCTTTAACGGTTCCTGCAACATCTTCCATAGGAACATTTGGGTCAACTCGATGCTGATAAAATAAATCAATAACATCTGTTTTTAGCCGTCTTAAAGATTCTTCAGCGACAGCTCTAATGTTTTCTGGCCGGCTGTCTTGTCCGTTAAAAGCAATTCCGTCTTTAAAGCCAAATTTAGTAGCAATTACAACTTCTTTCCGAAACGGATTAAGTGCTTCTCCCACCAATTCTTCATTAGCAATACCATAAGCTTCTGCGGTATCAAAAAAAGTAATTCCCTGTTCGTAGGCTTCTCTGATTAATTTTATCGCTTCCGCTTTGTCCATTGCGGGACCATAAGCAAAGCTCAATCCCATACAGCCCAATCCTATTGCAGACACTTCAAGTCCTTTATTCCCTAAAATTCTTTTTTCCATTTTATTAATTTTTAATCATTAAAATTACTTCTTTTTTTCCGGAGCTTCAACATCAGAGAAAGCCAGTACTCCAGCAGGTAATCTTTCCCCAACAATCTTAATACCATTTAATGCTGCATTGAATTCCTGCATTTCTTTTGAGGAAAATTTTATTTGAGATGCTCCTGTATTTTCCAGCATGTGTGCCATTTGGGTCGTCCCAGGAATTGGTACAATCCAAGGTTTTTGTGCAAGAAGCCAAGCCAAAGAAATTTGGGCAGGTGCAGCTTTCTTCAGCTCACTCCATTTCTTGATCAAATCAACCAGAGCCATATTGACAGGAAGGTTTTCAGGTGAAAATCTTGATTCCATACCACGAATATCACCAGATGCAAATCGTGTATTGCTGTCAATAGATCCTGTTAAAAAACCAACACCAAGCGGACTCCATGGCACAAAACCAATGCCGAGTTCTTCGCATAAAGGAAGAATTCCTTTTTCAAGACCGCGCCACAATAATGAATATTCATTTTGAATGGCAGTTATTGGATGAATAGCGTGTGCACGCCTTACAGTCTGCAGACCAGGCTCACTGAGTCCGTAATGAAGCAGCTTACCTTCTTTTATCAAATCCTGGATTGCACCAGCAACATCTTCAATCGGTACATTTGGATCTACGCGATGCTGATACAACAGATCAATTCGGTCAGTGCGAAGGCGTTTCAGCATTCCTTCAACCACTACTTTAATATGTTCAGGACGGCTGTTTAAACCCGGTAACCGCTTTCCTGTTTCCTGATCGATATTCCATCCAAATTTTGTAGCGATGACAATCTTATCACGAAAAGATTGAACACCCTCGCCAAGAATTTTTTCAACCTCTAGAGGTCCATAGGCTTCTGCTGCATCAAAAAAAGTAACGCCATTATCAAAAGCTGTGCGGATGATTCGGTGCATTTCAGAACGTGAAGGAATTGTGGTCTGATAGGTACGGCTCATATTCTGCACACCGATGCCGATGCTGGAAACTTCTAAGTTACCCAGTTTTCGTTTATCAGATGCAAGTAATGGAAATTTATTTTTTTCTTCTGAGTTTTCCTGAATGCCAGATTGAGCAAGAGAGCGAAATGGCAGCAATGCGCTTCCAGCTAATGCTAAACCTGCTGTTTTTAATATTGATCGTCTATTCATTTTGGAATATTTTTATTTTATGATTTATCTGCTCAATTTATGTTCGCTGAGCCTTTTTACCATATTAGGATCTCTGTGATCAAAAAACAGGCTTGCATTAGTATCTAAAGTTTGAATAGCACTCATATCTTCTTGAGATAATTCAAAATCAAAAATGTTGAAGTTCTCTGCCATTCTTTCTTTACGAACTGATTTTGGAATAGCTGCTACTCCTCTTTGGGTTAACCATCTCAGGATGACCTGTGCTGTTGATTTATCATGTTTTTGGGCAATTGCAGTTAGAATTTCATTTTTAAAAATACCATTCTTTCCTTCTGCAAAAGGCCCCCAAGATTCAATTTGTATGTTGTTTTCCTTAAGAAATTTTTGTGTTTCATTCTGCTGGTGAAAAGGGTGTGTTTCAATTTGGTTTACTGCAGGAATGAAACCAGTATTGACTACTAGATCCATCACTCTGTCGGGATGAAAATTAGAAACACCAATCGCCTTAACTTTTCCTTCATGATACAACTCCTGCATGGCTCGCCAAGAACCATAAATATCACCATAAGGCTGATGTATTAAATATAAATCCAGATAATCCAACTGCAGTAATTCTAAAGATTTTTGAAAAGCTTCTTTTGTGTTTTCATAACCTGCATCACTTACCCAGAGTTTTGTAGTTATAAAAAGTTCTTCTCTTGCAATACCGCTTCTTTTAACAGCATTCCCAACAGCCTGTTCATTCATATAAGAAGCTGCAGTATCAATTAATCTATATCCTGTTTCAATTGCATCTGTTACAGCTTGTTCACATTCAGCCATGTCCTGCATTTGGAATACGCCAAAACCTAAAATAGGCATTTCAACACCGTTATTTAATTTTACATTGTACATAGTAATTTTGTAATTAAAGTTTCTAATAATTTTATTACATGACTATCCGTAACTAATACCAAGTTGTTTCTAAGGCAGCAATCATAAGCCTCTGAGATAGTCTATCTCCAAAATATCTTCTGTTAAATTTGTAACAGAACTCGTCGAGATAATTTTGTACATATTGTTGATTTATACAATTGTGGTGGATTCCTAAAATCACTTTCTTTGCATTACTGATTGTTCTATTTACCCAAGGAAAAACTTTTGCAGATTTCTTCTTGTCAGGCTCTACAACAACCTGATGTTTTGCTATTACTTCTTTTAGTTTAGAATATCCTGTATAGCCATCGGAGAGTACAGAAGCTGTTTTTTCTACTGACTTCTGAACCTCTTTATTAATTGTTTCGGACTTCAAATCCTCCATGACAACCATTTTCAAGTAGCCTACTTTCCTGTTTGGTTTTCCTTTTTTTGGCGCAGAAATACTAGGTTCAGATTCTACCATCACTAGCACTTTTGCTTGTCTTTCACTCCCACGACCTCTTTTGCCTTGTTTAGGATTGTCACCATTGTTATCATCTTTGTCGTCTATAACATCTTTGTTGTCAACTCTTTCAAAGAATCCTTCGTCAAATTCAATGCAACCCTCCAATTTATATTTCTCATCACGTTTACTCATTACTCTGCGTATTTTGTGCATCATTAACCAAATTGGTTCATAACGCTTGTGCCCCAAGATACGTTGCATTTCTAATGCTGAAAAACTCTTTTTTGAGAGCGTCATAAGTTCAATGCAAAGCATCCAATATTGGAAAGGTAAATTCGAATTTTCCATTACCGTTCCTGAGCGAAGACTAATTCGGCTACCACACTTTTTACATTGAAATTTTAAATCAGTTTTACGAAAAGAATGCTCTGTGTGTTGGCATTTTTTGCAGACAATACCCATTTCAAGACGTTTTTTCTTGAAGCCTTCAATACAAGAAGCTTCATCAGGATATTTTTCAAAGAATTTACGCAAATTCATAACTGTTTAGTTTTTATTCTGCCACGAATATAAGGTAATTAAACAAAAGGTACAAGTTGCGGATAGTCATATTTTATTAATACAAACCCGTTGGCGTAATTATTTTCAACACATAGAAACATAGATTTTATAAGCTCAAAAATAGGCGTTTCACTTTTTTAAAAGACACATAGCTCACTATGTGAAAGAAATGTATTTCTTTTTTGCACTCTTTTTTAAAGTAAAATCTATGTTTCTATGTGTTAAATGAAAATTTTATGAATTACACCCAACTGGTTAATACAAATTTCCAAACAAAATACGACGGCATTGGTATACGGATTACTGAATCTCCTACCAAGATTACTGATTAATAACAAATTACTGTTATACCTATACTTAAATACCTAAATTTGTTTAACAAACAATAAAGACATGGATAAGGTATTTAACTTTGAAACCATTAGTGAATACAATACTTTCAACAATCATGAAACATTACACCCATTAGTTAGTGTTATTGATTTTTCAAAAGCAAAGGAAAGAACCGGTTGTAAAATGAACTTTGGACTTTACTGTATATTTTTAAAGCAAGTGAATTGCGGTGATTTAAAATACGGCCGTAATTATTACGATTATCAGGAAGGAACATTAGTGTTTATTTCACCTGGTCAGACAATTGATGTTGAAAACAAAACCGACTACTATCAGCCAGCAGGACATGGATTGATCTTTCACCCTGATTTAATTCGCGGTACATCGCTAGCAAAAAATATTAATGAATACAATTTTTTCAGTTATAACACCAGTGAAGCACTGCATTTGTCAGAAAAAGAAAAACAGCTTGTTTTCGACTGCTTTTCTAAAATTGAAACTGAATTAAAGCAATCTATTGATAAGCATAGCAAAAAACTTATTACTTCAAATATTGAGCTGTTTTTGAATTATTGCGAAAGATTTTATGACCGCCAATTTATTACCAGAGATACTACCAACAAAGGAATTGTTGAAAAATTTGAGGAATTGCTAAACAGTTATTTTTCTTCTGACAAGCCTAATATCATAGGACTGCCTTCTGTTGCCTATTATGCTGGAGAACTTAATTTATCTCCAAATTATTTTGGGGACTTAATTAAAAAAGAAACGGGAAAATCGGCTCAGGAATACATTCAAAATAAAATTATTGATGCAGCCAAAAACAAAATATTTGATTCTTCAAAAACTATTAATGAAGTAGCTTATGAATTAGGGTTTAAATATCCGCAGCATTTCACTCGTTTTTTCAAACAGCATGTTGGCAGTACACCTAATGAATATAGAATTTTGAATTAAAGAAATAGCATTGAACTGGTCTTTAAATAGCTGCAGCACTTTAATCAAATACCGAAGCCTAAACTAGAAACTGTTCTTAAAAACCAAACAAATGCTTGAAAATTTCCCTTTTTATCTTGGTATATTGCTCGTTATTTTATTGCTGATTATGCTGGCTAATAAAATAAAAGTTGCTTACCCAATACTATTAGTTCTAGCAGGTTTGGTCATAAGCTTTATTCCCGGCATACCGGTTATAAACATTGAACCCGATCTAATATTTTTTATTTTCCTTCCTCCGCTGCTCTATGAAGCCGCATGGACGGTTTCGTGGAAAGAATTATGGCGCTGGCGGAGGATTATAACAAGTTTTGCCTTTGTAGTCGTTTTTGTATCTGCACTTTCTGTAGCAATAGTTGCTAATTATGTTATTCCTGGTTTTTCATTGGCATTAGGATTTGTGTTAGGCGGCATTGTATCACCGCCAGATGCTGTAAGTGCCGGAGCGATTTTGAAATTCGTTAAAGTACCCAAAACCATTTCGTCCATTTTAGAAGGAGAAAGTCTATTGAACGATGCTTCATCTTTAATTACTTTTAGATTTGCGATGATCGCCGTGGCAACCGAGCAGTTTATATTTTACAAAGCTGCGACGAGTTTCAGCTGGATGATTATTGGCGGTGTGTCAATTGGTTTACTCATTGGATGGATTTTTATGAAAGCCCATAAATACCTGCCGACTGATGTGAATGCAGACAGTGTGCTGACATTACTGACTCCATACATTATCTATCTCACTGCCGAAGAGGTTCACTGTTCCGGTGTATTGGCAGTTGTGAGCGGCGGTTTGCTTCTGTCTAATAACAGACATCGTTTTCTTAACAGCAGATCCCGTCTTCGGGGAGTAAACGTCTGGGAAAGCTTTTGCTTTATACTAAACGGATTTGTTTTTATGCTGATTGGGTTAGATCTGCCTCAAATTACTAAAGGACTCGAAGAAGCAAATATTAGTGTTACAGCTGCAGTTGGATACGGCGTGCTGATTACGTTTGTTTTGATTGTCAGCCGGATTCTGTCTTCTTATGGTGCTGTAATTGTTACGCTCATTGCCCGTAATTTCATCAAAGTAGCAGACAGTAGAAATCCCGGATACAAAGTCTCCTTTATACTTGGCTGGACCGGAATGCGCGGTGTTGTCTCATTGGCAGCTGCATTATCTATACCGGTTTATCTCAATAATGGCAACGGATTTCCGCAGCGTAATCTCATCCTGTTTATCACTTTCATTGTTATTCTTTTGACATTATTAATTCAAGGATTAACGCTGCCTTATTTTATCAAAAAAATTCTAACTAATAATGATGACGATACTTTGTCACGTACTGAAATGTATAATAACATACGACAGGAATTAGCCGAATTTGCAACACATTACTTAAAAACGAATTATAGCGATCAAGTAGAAAGTAATGCTTCATTACAGCATCTTATTCTGAAATGGGAACAGCACCGTAATGGAATCGATGACGAATCAATTGGAGAGGATTTAAAAGTTATTTATCTGGATTTATTGCATCAGCAAAGGCATTGGCTCATCAATAAAAACAGAGAAGATCAAAATCTTGACGAATCAATAATACGACGGCAGATGCATTATTTAGATATTGAAGAAGAAAAGCTTCGGTATCTCTAGAAAGTAATAAGTCTCTAGTTGAATCTTTTTAATCTTTCAGCATTAAAAAAACTGCAAAATTTGCAAAGGCATGATATTAGTATTTACCTGCTTTATATTCTCACCTGCCTAAAAGTGAGATTAATCCGCGGGAGCACATCTCTTGCGGTTTTTGGCACTTGATGTTCCCAGAAGCTATTCGTTTTTCCTGCCATTAATAAGAATGTACCATGATGCAAAGGAATCTCTAGCTGCGGAAGATGTTTCAAAAGTTTATGGCGCAGCCGGAACATACGGGTTTCTCCAAATGTCACCGATGCAATATTCATATCTTTATTCTCGCTACTGGTTTTATCGCTATGCCAAGAAACTCCGTCCTTTCCGTTTCTGTATAAATTCAGTAAAACAGCATTGAAGTTTATTTTGGTTTCATTTTCGACTCTGGTTTTAATAGTCTTTAATTCCTTTGGCCAATCAAATTTACCCGTAGAGGCATCACTATCATCATACCAAGCAACCATCCGTGGAGCTGTAACTATTTTATCATACATGGGCATGTCGTACTCCCGCCACGATGTATTGTTTAATAAAATGTTATAATAACTGTCTGATTCTTCTTTTGTAAAAAAACTATCAATCAGCATTAAGTCAGCATCAGGAACGTCAAATATTTTTTTGCCGGCTGTACCTGATGTAAAGATTTCGGTGTCGTCAAAGAGAATCATAAATGTTGTTTTTTTTGTAATGTGTTCAAAAAAGCAAAATATCTCCTTTTAGCCCCGATTACTTCACTATACTTTTATTTTTATAGGAGTTCAGTGAACTTTGTTTGTAGTGAAAATCCTTGTTTGCCGGGGTTCGGCAAACAAGATTGCAACGGATAGCGGGACGATACTTCCTGAAAATGCCCAATCTTTCTGCTCCAAAAAATACTAATCGGATTCAAGTTAGAAACGTTTTACTTTTCCCGGATATTTCTCTGCATAAGCATGGATTAAATGCATCATGTATTGATTGCTCCTGTAAGGCGTAACGCAATCCTTTATCTCAGAAGGTTCGTTAAATCCAACATCTGACGGAATATAGCCCATTCCATAAAAGTGTCCATTCTCAACCCAAATACAGCTCTGTTCTTCTATAGAATTTCCTTTGTCTATGATTGCAAAACTTGTCCTATTGCCTAACAAAAAGTCAATGGCTTTTTCAATTTTCTTATTGTGATCTGTTACATCAGGCAGATTTGCTGCATCTTTTTTTTGAAAAAAATCTCCTGTAGCCGAAATGCCGTATTGACAGAATCGGTAATCAATTTTAAACTGCTGAGCAAGATTCTGCAATACAGTTATTCCGCTAAATTGGCTGTTGAATTCCTGAATACACTTTTGAAATTTAGTCAGTTTTCCAACCGCCAGATATTTATATCCGTTTCGGGCTTCATATTCATACAATCCGTATTTAGATTCAAAACGTTTTAATGCTCTGTTATGCATTGGCCACAACCTCTTAATCTCATCACATTCTAACAGCAGCGCCATAAGTTCGGTAGCGCAGACTTCAAAGGAAATTCCGTAAATATCCTTTAAAAAATGCTGCCTTTGCGCATTCACATTATGACCGCTAAAATGAGAAGCAACACGCTTTTTTAAATTAACGGCTTTACCAACATAGATTACTTCTTTCATTTGATTGTAAAAATAATACACCCCTATTTTTTCAGGCAGCTGCTCAAAATCCTGAGAAGGCAGATTGGGAGGCAAACGCTGATCCTGTGCCGTTTTTTTAATCATTTTATCCATCTCGCCTTCCGTGTCCCACTCCAGTAATTTGGAAAACAATATAGCGGTCGCATCTGCATCACCGCCGGCACGGTGACGGTTTTCTATATTTATGTCTAATGAACTGCAGAGGTTTCCTAAACTGTAAGAACCTAATCCAGGTCTAATCTTTCTTGCAGCACGAACGGTACATAATTTTCTGGCAGTCCATTTAAAACCTGATTTTTCCAATTGATGGCGGACAAAAGAATAATCGAAATTGACATTATGCGCTACAAAAATACGGTCGGTAAGCATCTCCAGAATTTTTTCGGAAACCTCGTCAAAAATTGGAGCATTACGAACCAAATTATTATCAATTCCTGTCAGCGCAAAAATAGGGAGCGGTATTTCCTGCTGCGGATTCACAAGGGTTTCCCAGCGGTCGATAACCTTAGTTCCGTCATGGATAACTATGGCTATCTCTGTAATACGGCTTCCTACGGCATTGCCTCCAGTCGTTTCTATATCTACAATGGCGTATTCCTTCTTTTTCATATAGTATCTAACGTGAATATTATTCCTGCAACTCCTCTATTAACTTTAATCAATAACATGTTGGTCTAATTCATAAAAAAATTATTTAACACATAGAAACATAGAATCTATAGGCATAAAAAGATCGCAAAAAAAGAAATACATTTCTTTCACATAGCACTATGTGTTTTTTAAATAAGTGAAACGCCTAATTTTAAATTTAGAAAATCTATGTTCCTATGTGTTGAAAAAAAATTGCGCCCAACGGCTTACATCAAAATATTTTACAAAATTAGGACGTTAAATCACTTTAAAACCTATATTTGTAGTGACTTAAAATCCCTTTAACATATGTTATATATTTCTGACAATCTTAAATGGCTGAGAAGCAAGCGAAATCTCTCGCAGCAGGAAGTCTCAGACGGAATGGCGCTGCCCCTTGACCGCTACAAGAAATATGAATACGGAAAAAACACGCCGCCTGCCGAAACGCTGGTGATTATTTCACGGTATTACCATATCAGTATCGATTTGCTTTTGACGGTTGATCTGCGAAAAATTTCTATTGATAATTTAATGCTGTTAGAAGACAACCGAATAGTTTTGCCCATAACAGTTGATACTGATGGAAACAACCTTATCGAAATTATCCCGCACAAAGCACAAGCCGGCTATCTGAGCGGTTATGCCGATGCCGAATACATAGAAAACCTGCAGCAGATAGCACTTCCGTTTTTAGGTTTGGGCAAAATGAGGGCTTTCCCGATTAACGGCGATTCTATGCCGCCGCACACCAATAAATCCTTTGTGGTCGGAAAATATGTAGACAATCTGGGAGAAATAAAACAGAACAAAACCTACATACTCATTACCTCCAGCGAAGGGATTACCTATAAACGGCTTGGGAATAAAAATGATGATTCGGTAACTGTAGTTTCAGACAATATCATTTACAGCCCATACGAAATCAAGCTTTCTGATATTTTGGAGATTTGGGAATATGTATGCCATATTGGAAGAGACGACGCTAAACTCCTGACCACAGAATCCGATACTGTCAAAGAGATGTTTCTGGAACTGAAAAGAGATATCCATGAAATAAAACAGAAAAAATAGTTCATCTCCTTCTGATTATATTTTAATCAAAAACTTGCTTTACTCAAAATATTGCCCGAAAAAGCAAAATAAATAGAGACCTTGCTGACACAGCTTGAGGTGTTCAAAAAGATTCATAAAATAGACTGATTGCAGAAGCCAAATAAAAAGTCCCTTTGATGATTTGTAAGGATTAATATGTATATTTGGTTTTGAGAAAAGTGCGTATTTTATCACACTTATACACCCGATTTTGGGCGGATATGTGTGACGGAGTCACACATATATACTAGTTAGCTGTAAGGTTAACAAATAACCAGAGATAATATTATATTTATGACAATACCTGAATTTACAACCCAAGGAAAACTACCAATAGGAATACATATTTGTTCAGGCGAGGAGTTTCTCAATAGATTTTGCTTAAGTGAAATTCGTAAAAATTTCGTAAAACCAATAAGTGATATTTTAGACTATGCACAAGAACGGGGAGCTGTAGAAGTTTTCATTGGAGGTTCTTTTATTACTGCAAATAAAAACCCAAAAGATTTAGATTGTGTTATAGTGTTTAATGAAGATAGATATATTCCTAACAATACGGAAGAAGTTTCTATTAAAGGATTAAAATTTGATATTCTATTTGCTTCATTAGAAAGTCCAAATTTAATTGACTCTTACATAAAACTATTCTCAACTTGCAGATATGGTAGCAAAGATGTTGGGGTTATTCAAATCGATCTTTATGCTAAAAATAAAATATGGGAAATAAGGCATTACCCGAATGATGAAGATTTTGAAATTATAAAAAGAGTCTATAATGACCGAAGTTTAATTGATTTAAAAGAGAAACGAGGAATATTGGTAAGTATTCACGGTTTATTAAGTGAAGCTGAATGGAATCAGGAAATTGCACCTATCGCAAGTAGCCAAGATTGGATTTTTGCACCCTACACCTACGAAACTAATAAACCTGATTTGCTTTTTAAACCAGGAAAAAGATCTAAAGTAGTGGATGATTTTCGAGAGTGGATATACGACCTACAAAGTCGGTTTGAAGGAGAAATTTCAATCATTGCACATTCTTTTGGAACATACATAATTGGAGCATATCTAGAAGGTTTTATTAATGAAGAGTTTTCTCCTGTGGCTTTTAATAGTATTATACTAACAGGATCGATTTTGAATAAAAATTTTGAATGGGAAAAATATAGAGGATATAGTGTAGGAAGTGTCTATAATACCATTGCACCTAATGATGAGTTTGTTAAATATATGCCTTCATCAGAATTGAAAAAATATATAGGAATGAGTCCTATTTTTGGACAAGCTGGTATTGAAGGGTTTGAAAGTAAAACATCAATGTTAACACAAAATAGTTTTGAAATATTAAACCATAATAATTCCATAAAAAGAGATATCATTGAAAGCAAATGGATGCCATTTCTAAACGCCAATAGATATTCATATCAAACCGAAAAAGTGGAGTATTATAAAAGGAAATATAGCAAATAAACCCTACAGCTAACAGCAAGGGTTTCGTTGGGTGCGTAGCACCAACAATGAAACCCGTGTTGAACGGAACCGCTGTACATCCATCCCTATGGAGTTATCGAAAAGTGTGAAAAGGAATATTTAAGAAAGCTTACTAAGCTTATTATGGATTTATCGACAAATATCTAATTTTAAATGAATTAAAATTTTGTTGATTAGTTTTTTACAGCTCAAAAATAAGAAATATATTTATGTTGCACTATTGTTTTTGAAATTTGATTTAGAGCTATTTTTTGAGACGTTGTATTCACGTAATACAGCTACCGAAGGTTTAGTTCAACACACGCTACAAGCAATTTGGGTATTAGGCTTAATGGAAAGATGGTTTTGTATTTGGGATGATTTGGCAAATCCGAAAATAGGGCTTAATTTAGTCCCAAACTGCTTGTAGCGCGGGAACGTTGTGCGTCATTTTAAGAAACAACAGAAAACCAAAACAACAATCAATGAAAAAAATATTATCTGTATTTTTAATTATTTTATTTTGTGTCACAAATCTGTATGCTCAAAGCAAGAATGATTCTATTTTAAAAATTGAAAAAACAATTTTTAAAATAAATCAAAATTCAAATTTAAAAACTTATGAAGTTCCCCCTTCAGAAATTATCAAGGTAAAAAAATATAATACAAATGAAAATATTATTGTAAAAAAGATTAATAACAAGATAGTTAAAATTGAATATTATTCTACAGGCAATAATTTGGAAAGTTATGAATCAATAAAAATTTATTTACAAAATAAAAAACCTATTTTCATTGAAAAAGAAGCAAAAGAAGTTATTTATGCAAGACCTGTAAATCCAACAAAAGGCACTATAGAAACTCATAAATTTTTAAGAAAATCAAAAAGCTATATTTTAAATTGGGATAAAAATCAAGTTGAAAATCTGTCTTGGGACTCACAAACAAAAGAATATCTAAAAGACAATGTTCTAAATGCGATGTTTGAAGGTGAAAAATTTGATATTATTAGAATTCTAAATCTAAGCGAAACTTCTATTTCAACTGATTATAAATAAAAAAACGACGCACAACACACTCTACAAGCAATTTGGGGATTTGGCTTAAGGGAAAAATTGGTTTGTATTTGGAAGATTTGGCAAATCCGAAAATAGGGCTTAATTTAATCCCAAACTGCTTGTAGCGCGAGAACGTCAGGCTGTGAAAAAACCTCTTTTTTTCATTCCAACCTCTTTATTTTGCCCTCACAAAATTCAAATAAGGGCTTTTAACGAAGCCTCTTTTTTAGGAGGCTAATTTAGTTTCAAAGAAAAAGAAGTCTAATTTCGGTTTTAAATAACTCATTTTTAACAAAAACAAGACTTTTGCCTTGTAGGGTGAGTTCCATTTCTTGAGTTTGGCAATGAGCTCGGGAACTCCGAGTATATTGATGCTGCGTTTGATGTTATAGACCAGCATAATCAGGCTGTGTTCTCCATTTACTTTTTCCAATCCTGTTAAATTGGTGTGATTGTAGCCCCATTGCCGTTTGATAGTGCCAAAAATGTGTTCGTTGATTTCCTGCCGCTTGCGGTAGAGCTGTGCATTTGCGTGGTAGCGTTTGTTGTTTTCTTCTACGGCATCGGCATATTGGCTGCGGTCTATATCTCGACCGGCCATCCTACTGGTGCATAAATGTTTTACAGGACATTCTCTGCATTTGGGTGTTCGGTATCTCTTGAACTCATAACTGTC
This sequence comes from Flavobacterium sp. 1, assembly GCF_002797935.1. Taxonomy (NCBI): domain Bacteria; kingdom Pseudomonadati; phylum Bacteroidota; class Flavobacteriia; order Flavobacteriales; family Flavobacteriaceae; genus Flavobacterium; species Flavobacterium sp. 1. The sequence continues at coordinate 1,029,884 of NZ_PGER01000001.1, read as the reverse complement.
TCTGTCCGTGGTTTTCTTGTGCCAGTGGCCTGTAGTTTTAAGCGTTTCGCCCTGTGGGCAAGTGTAGGTGTCGGTGGTTTTATTGTATTGGAACTTAGAAACAAAATAATCCTTGGTTGTTCCGTTTTCCTTATTTTTTCCTTGTTCGGGTTGCGCTACAATTGTAGTGATATTGGCTTGCCTACAGGCTTCTATTTCTCGCCCGTTATGATAGCCTTTGTCCACCAAAGCCGTGTAGGTTTCTATTTCTAAATTCTCTTTGGCTTCTATGGCAATAGCCGATAAGGCGTTGCGGTCATTACGATTGATGGTGTGCGTGGCTACTACAAGATTGTGTTTGGCATCGACGGCTGCCTGCATATTAAATGAGATTTCAACCACCTGTCCCTGAACCAATAATGCTCTGGCATCGCTGTCGGTGGTGCTTATTTGGGGTTCTCCGCTTGCTTTTAGTTTTTCTTCCAGCAATTCGTAGCGGATTTTGTTTTGTTTGAGACACTCTATTTTTTGTTGGACATTTTTGATTTTTGGAGAGTTTTCTTTTGCATCATTTGCTTCCAGAGCATCAAGATATTCTTGGGTTTTGGTCTCAATGTATTCCAGGTGCTTGTCAATTTTCTTTTGGTTAAAATTGGCTTTTTTGCTGTTGTGAGCCCGGCTTTTGGTGCCGTCAATGGCAATGGTTTCACCGCCTATCAAGTCCGCATCTTTCAAGAATGAGACAAAAAGCTTGAAGAGTTTCTTCAAGGCAGCGGGATTGTTTTTTCTGAAATCTGAGATGCTGTGGTAATTGGGACGAATATCTTCCAATAGCCATTGCATTTCAATGTTTCTAAAACATTCCTTCTCTAATTTTCGCGAGCTTCTTATTCCGCCCAGATAACCGTATAAATAGATTTTAAGAAACACTTTGGTATCGTAGCTCGGGCGGCCTTCGGTTTTGATGGTTTGCACTGCAAAACCCAGCTTAGCAAGGTCTGTAAACGTCACAAATGCATCTATAAATCGCACTTGATTATCGGGAGCTATGGCGTCTTCTAAACTGGAAATACGCATCTGGTGGCGGGAAATTCCTATGATATGCTGCATCCCTAAAAATACGAAAATTCCTGTTTTAACACAAGTTTTTTGTTATATTTGTTCCTAAGCAAACGGAAGTTTTTTCACAGACTGACGTTAGCGGTCAGGCTAAAACGACACCGCACAGTAAACAGAAACTATGACAGACGTAAACATATACAAAGGCGAGTTTTGCATTTCAACCGACAAGGTAAAATTAGACATTGACGCCATTCACGAATTTTTATCAACCAAAGCGTATTGGTGCATAAACATTCCGAAAGACAAGGTGCAAACTGCTATTGAAAATTCATTCTGCTTTGGTGTTTACCAAGACGAAAAACAAATTGGCCTTGCAAGAATCATTACCGATTTTTCAACGATTGCCTATTTGGGCGACGTATATATTTTAGAAGAATACAGGGGATTGGGGCTTTCTAAATGGTTAATGGAAACGGTTATGGACTATCCGAGTCTACAAGGTTTAAGACGTTGGATTTTACTCACAGGAGACGCACACGAGCTATATCGTAAATTTGGGTGGATAGACATTGCAGACCCAACCAAATGGATGGAACTTCATAATAAAAACGTTTATTCAAAATAACAATGACAGGGCAAAAACCGAGCCCGAAATAAGCCCGAACCGCTAACACACGCTACAAGCAATTTGGGGATTTGGCTTAAGGGAAAAATTGGTTTGTATTTGGAAGATTTGGCAAATCCGAAAGATAACGCTGATTTAATCCCAAACTGCTTGTAGCGCGAGAACGTCAGGCTGTGAAAAAACCTCTTTTTTTCATTCCAACCTCTTTATTTTGCCCTCACAAAATTCAAATAAGGGCTTTTAACGAAGCCTCTTTTTTAGGAGGCTAATTTAGTTTCAAAGAAAAAGAAGTCTAATTTCGGTTTTAAATAACTCATTTTTAACAAAAACAAGACTTTTGCCTTGTAGGGTGAGTTCCATTTCTTGAGTTTGGCAATGAGCTCGGGAACTCCGAGTATATTGATGCTGCGTTTGATGTTATAGACCAGCATAATCAGGCTGTGTTCTCCATTTACTTTTTCCAATCCTGTTAAATTGGTGTGATTGTAGCCCCATTGCCGTTTGATAGTGCCAAAAATGTGTTCGTTGATTTCCTGCCGCTTGCGGTAGAGCTGTGCATTTGCGTGGTAGCGTTTGTTGTTTTCTTCTACGGCATCGGCATATTGGCTGCGGTCTATATCTCGACCGGCCATCCTACTGGTGCATAAATGTTTTACAGGACATTCTCTGCATTTGGGTGTTCGGTATCTCTTGAACTCATAACTGTCTCTGTCCGTGGTTTTCTTGTGCCAGTGGCCTGTAGTTTTAAGCGTTTCGCCCTGTGGGCAAGTGTAGGTGTCGGTGGTTTTATTGTATTGGAACTTAGAAACAAAATAATCCTTGGTTGTTCCGTTTTCCTTATTTTTTCCTTGTTCGGGTTGCGCTACAATTGTAGTGATATTGGCTTGCCTACAGGCTTCTATTTCTCGCCCGTTATGATAGCCTTTGTCCACCAAAGCCGTGTAGGTTTCTATTTCTAAATTCTCTTTGGCTTCTATGGCAATAGCCGACAAGGCGTTGCGGTCATTACGATTGATGGTGTGCGTGGCTACTACAAGATTGTGTTTGGCATCGACGGCTGCCTGCATATTAAATGAGATTTCAACCACCTGTCCCTGAACCAATAATGCTCTGGCATCGCTGTCGGTGGTGCTTATTTGGGGTTCTCCGCTTGCTTTTAGTTTTTCTTCCAGCAATTCGTAGCGGATTTTGTTTTGTTTGAGACACTCTATTTTTTGTTGGACATTTTTGATTTTTGGAGAGTTTTCTTTTGCATCATTTGCTTCCAGAGCATCAAGATATTCTTGGGTTTTGGTCTCAATGTATTCCAGGTGCTTGTCAATTTTCTTTTGGTTAAAATTGGCTTTTTTGCTGTTGTGAGCCCGGCTTTTGGTGCCGTCAATGGCAATGGTTTCACCGCCTATCAAGTCCGCATCTTTCAAGAATGAGACAAAAAGCTTGAAGAGTTTCTTCAAGGCAGCGGGATTGTTTTTTCTGAAATCTGAGATGCTGTGGTAATTGGGACGAATATCTTCCAATAGCCATTGCATTTCAATGTTTCTAAAACATTCCTTCTCTAATTTTCGCGAGCTTCTTATTCCGCCCAGATAACCGTATAAATAGATTTTAAGAAACACTTTGGTATCGTAGCTCGGGCGGCCTTCGGTTTTGATGGTTTGCACTGCAAAACCCAGCTTAGCAAGGTCTGTAAACGTCACAAATGCATCTATAAATCGCACTTGATTATCGGGAGCTATGGCGTCTTCTAAACTGGAAATACGCATCTGGTGGCGGGAAATTCCTATGATATGCTGCATTCCTAAAAATACGAAAATTCCTGTTTTAACACAAGTTTTTTGTTATATTTGTTCCTAAGCAAACGGAAGTTTTTTCACAGACTGACGTTGGCGGTAATGGCAGGACGACAACCAAACAAGAACATTTATAATTAAACATAAAATCAAAATAATATGACACTACTCCCAATTTTAGGAATCATCATCGCAATACTCTTATCAGGACTTCGTATTGCACAAGAATACCAACGTGCAGTTGTTTTCAGACTCGGACGTTTTCAATCAATAAAAGGTCCTGGACTTTATTGGATTATACCTCTAATTGACCGACAACAGCGTGTTGACATTAGAACAAAAACGGTTGACCTTGAACAACAAGAAACAATCACTAAGGACAGCGTAACGATTAAAGTTAACGCAGTATTGTGGTTTAAAATAACAAATGCTGAAGACGCAATTATCAAGATTGCTGACTACAACAAAGCGGTTTATCAATTTTCAGTGACAGCCCTAAGAAACATTATCGGACAGCATACACTTGACGAAGTTTTAAGAGAAAGAGAACAGATAAACGGAACACTTCAAAAAATAGTTGACACAACAACAGAACCTTGGGGAATTAAAATTGAAATGGTAGAAATGAAAGATGTTGAAATTCCAGAAGCAATGCAACGAGCTATGGCAAGAGAAGCCGAAGCAATCAGAGAAAAAAGAGCAAGAATTGTAAAAGCAGAAGCAGAATTAGAAGCGTCAATTAAACTGACACAAGGAGCAAAAGAAATGGAAGGCAGTCCAATTGCACTTGAACTTAGACGTATGCAAATGCTATCTGAAATTGGCATTGACAACAACACAACAACTGTAATTCTTATGCCGTCTGACTTTACAAACGCTGCAAAAAGTTTTACTGAACTTGTGAATAAAAAGAAACTTGATAAATAAGCCACATACCGCTAACACACGCTACAAGCAATTTGGGTTTTAGGCTTATGGAAAGGTGATCTTGTATCAGATAAATTTGTGTTTATCCGAAGATTAGACTTACTTAATCCCAAACTGCTTGTAGCGCGAGAAAGTTGGCGGTCATTGTGAAAAAAAAGAAGACGAAAACTAAAAATTAAGACAAATAAATTGAGACAAATAAACACATTTAGTGATAAACGACTTGACAATATGTGTTCCTATTGTGGAGATTTTCCTGACACAAGAGACCACGTACCTTCTAGAATATTACTTGATGAACCATTTCCTGAAAATTTGCCTGTTGTACCTTGTTGTGATAAATGTAACCAAGGTTTTTCGTTGGACGAAGAATATTTTGCTTGTGCTATAGAATGTATTATTCAAGGAACAACAGAAATCGAATTTTTAAATAGACAAAAAATTAAATCAATTCTATCGAAAAAAGAAAATTTAAAGAAACGTATTGAAAGTTCTTTTGTAGTAGAAAATGAAAATAAATATTTCAAAATTGACTTACCTCGTTTTGAAAATGCTATAACTAAATTAGCGAAAGGACATTTGAAATTTGAAAATAGTGAACCTCAATTTGAAAATCCGACAAGTATAGCTTTTAAATCTATCTTTGATATGGATGAAAATGAAGAAGAAGCTTTTTTTACACCAACAGTATTTGATAAAGCACCAGAAGTTGGAAGTAGAGGATTACAAAATTTGCTTATTGGACATAATCAAGAAATACTATCACATTGGACAATAGTTCAAGAAGGAACTTATCAATATATGGTTTCTGTTTCATCTGGAGTTGAGATTGTTAGAATATTAATTTGGAACTATCTTGCTATTGAAGTAATTTGGAGGAATCAGTAAAAAGAAGAAACAACGAACCGCCAACACACGCTACAAGCAATTTAGGCATTTGGCTTAATGGAAAAATTGGTTTGTATTTGTGATGATTTTGGCAAATCCGAAAATAGAGCTTAATTTAGTCCCAAACCCGCTGAGTACCAGAACGTCAGGCTGTAAAAAAACTACTTCAAATTTAGAAAGTATTCGGAGGGCTACCAAAGAAAAAACTCAAATATGAGATTCTCAGGAAGCAGATTTTAGTTTTTTCACAGACTGACGTTATAGGTGATTTTATGAAGAAACTAACCAACATAATACTTCTCATTATTTTGACATCTTGTAACTCAAAGTCAAACAATGAGCCTATTAACAAAACTCAAACAGACAGTTCGTCAAATAAAACGAATATTCGCCAAAAGGAAACTACAATTATTGACATTGATACTTTGCAAATTAATGGCTTTCAGTTTATTCAGACTATAAAAGATGATAAATTCAATTGTTTAGTAACAATAAAAGGAGACACAATAATAAAAGCTGAAGATTATTATTTTCAAGCGAAGTTTTTAGATATCAACGAGGACGGATATAAAGATATTCGGGTTTTTACTTTCAGTAATACTCCTAACGAGTGTGAGAATTACCTATTTGACAAAAATCTTAAGACATTCAAACAAATTGAAAATTGTGACCTTGATATTAAAAAAATAAAAGGAACTGATTTTTATTATTCATATAACCGCGCAGGTTGTGCAGATATGGATTGGGAAAGTCATTTAAGTAAAATTGAGAATTACAAATTGGTTGGTTATGGTTTTATAAATGGAAAAGGTTGCGACTTTGAGATTAAAGAAAATCCCCAAGTAATAGAGATCTATAAAGTAACTAATTCAGAAAATAATAGTATGAAATTAATTGCGTCTTTAGCATATCTAAAACATATTCCGAAAATTGCCGACAAACGGGACTTTATTGAAAAATATTGGCTACAAAATTATAAGACATTTGACCGCTGAAAAAGAAAAACCACCTATAACAGCTACAACGGATTTGGGCATTAGGCTTAATGGAAAGATGGTTTTGTATTTGGGATTTTTAAACTTGTGAAACAATAACTAAACGAATTTTAGTCAAAAAATGCAAAATTTAAAAGAAATAGAAACTGAAGGTTTTACAATTATAAAAAATGTTTACGATCAAAATGAAATTGAAAAACTGACAGCAATAATAGAAAACGTAACTGAAAATAAAACTGAAAAATCAACATTTCGAAAATCGGACGATTTATTTGCAATTAGACAATTCCACAAAGAAATTCCAGAATCGCTGCACTTTATTTTCAACCAAAACCTGATTGATATTATAAAATCAAACTTTGGAGAAGATTATTTCATAACAAAATCAATTTATTTTGACAAACCTGAAAAATCGAATTGGTTTGTTTCTTATCACCAAGATTTGACAATTTCAGTTGACAAAAAAATGAAGATAGAAAATTTTGAAAATTGGACAAATAAGCAAAATCAATTTGCTGTTCAGCCTCCAAAAGAAATTCTGGAAAACATTTTTACAATTAGAATTCATCTGGATAAAACAACTAAAGAAAATGGAGCTTTGAAAGTCTTAAATAAATCGCATAAAAAAGGAATTTACAGAACCGATAAAGTTGACATCGAGAACGAAGTCGAAACTATCTGCGAAGTTGATAAAGGAGGAATAATGATTATGAAACCCTTGCTTTTTCACGCTTCTAACAAAACCACAAATAACAAAAGACGGAGAGTAATTCATATCGAATTCAGCAATAAAAACCTGCCAAATGAATTGGAATGGAGCGAAAAAATGGATTATCATAAGACTTTAAATTAAAGCCGATTTTATAATTGACTATTTCACTTTATTCTGGTTTGAATTAGGTTTCAATTCGTCAGGACTGTCTTTTGTATAGGTATTAAACGCTTCGCGGGACGGACTTACAAAAACATCTTTTATCACCTCAAAATCCAGTATGCTTTTCGGATTGAATTTATCCGAATCCATATATTTTTGAAGCGAGAAAAATAATTGTTTGGATGCAGGCTTATTCTCCATATCCGGGCCAATATCAGCACTGCTTACTATGATTTTTCCTTTTCCTATTTGGGCTTCAAATACTAAAGCCAGTCTGCGGTTCATAAACCAAGTGTCAATTGGCTGAACTAACGGACGAAAATCGGCTGGAAAATCTTCAAGATTCATTACCTGCGAACGATTTTGAATTTCCCACCACTGCAGATCACTATAAAAACTAGTTGGAAAATCATTAAAAGCAGGACTTTTATCCTGAATTAGCATTCCGGTAACATGTGGCGGACGCATTTTGAACCAAGAAGTATTCCAAAAAACAGGAAGAAAATGCATTTCAACTTCTTTCCCTTTCACTACTTTGCCCGAAGCATTCAAAAACACTTTTCCTCCATTTTGCAGTATTTCTTTTGCTTTATCGTCTAATACGGTCGTATAATAAACGGAAGGAGATATTTCACTTTTTTTATCGGGATATACCCAAAAATTCCAGTCGTTGGCAAAGATTGTATTATTGACTTTTACTTCAAGATTTAATTTGGAAGCATCATTAATTCCGCCCAAAGAAAATTCTATATTTCCAGCGAAAAGACCATTCCCGTTTTCGAATGTTTTAGGATCGAAGCTTCCAGCAGTAAATATATTTCCCTTTTCATCTTCGATTGTCCAGCTAATTACTGCATTTTTTAAAGGTGCTTTTCCAGAGTGAAAAAGAGCAATTGCCGCTTTGAAAGTTTCTCCATTCGTATAAACAAATTTTGGAATTTTTGCCAAAGGAACAGTTTCGTTACAAAATCGGGCATATTCTTGAGCGGACACATATCCTTTTTCCTGAAAAAAAGCATCTAAAACTCCCACTAAAGCAGTTCCCTGTCCAGGAAAATCCTGTAATCCTAACATTTGAAAACCGGCATAACCTGGCGTTCTCAATATTTTTTCAATTTCATTTTTATAACACAAAACCTGTAGCTTTCCAGAGGCATTCAAAAAATCTTTTGCCTGATTTTCCATGTTATGATCTTTAAGATCCTCACGAAACATTTCAAAATTCTTGGCTCTATAGACTCCTTTATATTTCTTGATTTCTTCAAAATTGGGAAAAACACAATACTGACCTATTTCATGAGCTACGAAAGGAACTTTAAAAGGAGCAATTCCGGCACTGAAATCAGATTCCGTTTCGGGCATTTTTTCCCATTTCAAACCTCTCACGCCTCCACGAGCCTGATATTCCGCATTCGGAACCACAGGCCAGCTTCCTCCCACAGTCATGCCGGTATAAACCCTTCTGCTGTCTTTTGCTTTCCAAAAATCCACAAATTGGTTAAGGTATTTCACTTGATTTCCCGCAGGCTCATTTCCGGCAGACAACATTGTAAACGACGCATAATTCCCGTATTCTTTTGCCATTCGAGTGGTTTCGTCGTATAAATACTGATCTACCGGCTGGCCCAATCCAATTTTAGGACCGTGATTAGGCCAGCTGGGACCTTCGGGCTGCAGATAGAGTCCCAGTTTGTCTGCTACAATAAAAGCCGCTTCGGGCGGACACCACGAGTGAAAACGGACGTGGTTTAATCCATAATTTTTGATGGTTTTAAAAATTTTCATCCAAGCTTCCACTGTTGTTGCAGGATAACCAGTTAGCGGAAATTCACAATTATGAACCGTTCCTCTAAGAAATATGGGAACATCATTTATTAAAAATTGGTTTCCTTTGATTTTGAATTCACGCATTCCAAACTGGACTATTTTTATGTCGCTTATCTCATTCGAAGAAAGTTTTGTTTCCAGATGATACAAAGCAGGATCAAATTCATTCCAAGTCAGCATTCCTTTTCCGAAAGGCAGTTCAAGTTCGATTGTTTGGTCTCCCAGCTTGGCTGCGGAAAAACTGCTTGTAATCACTTCGGTTTTGTCGGATTCTTGAGAATTAAAACTTTTTGCAGCTATAGAAAGCACTCCGCTAAACTGATTTTGAGTGCTGTTACTAATCGTGATTTTCACGCGGGCTTTTCTGTTTTTTACATCTGGATAAATTTGAACATCATCGATATAAACTGGCGAACCGGACTCCAATGCAATTTTGCCAATGATGCCATTCCAGTTTCCTTGTGTATGATCGGTAATGCTGTTCGAATCGGGTCCCACATTAATTTCTTTAATCCGATTATCTATCCGAATAGAAATGCGCTGTTTGCCCGTTGTTAGATATTGGCTCAAATCATAAACATGAGGCGCTACCAAGGAGTTTTGCATCCCCACTTCTTTATCGTTTATCCAAACTCTGGTTTCTATATGAGTTCTTTCTAAATGGAGCAATATTCGTTTGCCTTTCCAATTGGCTGGAATATTAACTTCTTTCTGATACCAAGCTGCACCAACATAATGTTTTGCGGGCGTTAACCAAAAAGGAATATGTATGTTTCCAGGTTCACGGTACTTTTTTAATCTTGGAACAAAATAATAAGAACTGTCATAAATAGAACCTGTCCATTTTGTTTTTAAAGTTATTTCATCCCCTTTTAAGAATTGTGCCATCGAACCAGGAAGCTTTATGGCATCTGAAAGATTTTTATTGTACCATTTTTCAGTGATGCCTTCTTCTTTTCGGTCAATTTGAAAATGCCAAGTGCCGTTCAGCTTAATTTCTTCATTTTTGAAACTGCTTAAGGAAAACAAAACCACTAACAGCAGGCTGATATAACTGTATTTTTTTATCATTTTATAGTTTTATAGCAAGTAAACCGTCTGTATTTTACAGATAGTCAAATAGTAATCCAATATAGTATCAAAACAGACAAGTTTTACTGAATTATATTGAATGCAAAATCTGTATAAAAATAAAATAATGAATTACAATTGTTATCCTGTAGCATCCTGTTATGAAAATCAGAAAAAAAGAAATTTACATTTAACTGTTGGATCTACTGAGAATTTCAATTAAAAATTTAATCCAAATCAGAAAACAGCCAAATTGTTTTACTCATAGCTGTTAATCGTGATAGCAATAACAGCCTGCAGCAAACAACACGGTCTTTTAGGTTCAGGCAAAATGAGAACATTTTCTGTAAATAGAAATTCAACGTCATTTTTAATTAGTAACGGGAACGATTTCTGTTGCTTCTTCCCTATTTCCTTTTTTACGCCAATAATTAGCCAATAAAGAACCAGAAACATTCATCCAGGGACTAAATACCGCTGAGGCTAAACCTAATGTTGCTAATTTACCCATAGAGCCTGCCAATCCAGAAGCCATTCCGCCGTTTTGGAGACCGACTTCGAAAGCGATGGTCTGACTGCTTTTTTTGTCGAGACCGCTTAATCTGCTGAGCCAATAACCAAAAAAGTAGCCCGCTCCGTTGTGCAGTACCGAGGCTAAGAAAAGCAAAAAACCGATCTGAATTAAATTATCTCTTCCGGCAGCTGTGGTCACCAAAGTAAAATAGATGATTCCAAACATGGAGAAATAAGGCATAATCGCATCGATTTTTGGATATACTTTATACAGCAAATGATATAATGTTCCCACGATAAAAGCACCACAGGAGAAATTAATAATTTCTAAAATGTGTGCTGCTGCACTACCTTCGGCAACCGCGAATGAATGGTCGAAGAAAATAAAAACAGCCAGCCAAATCATTGACAGTGCTGTCAAAACATAAATTCTCTTTTTTGCCAGAGTTCCATAATTTTTTAGAATATCGTGAATCATTGCTGCTGCCAAAGGAACAAGGACGATTTTAATAATTTCCATCATCATATTGAAAAAATGAACTTCGACCATGGTTCCCGCGAATATTTTCATCAAAAATGGCGTCATAATTGGTGCTGCCAATGTAGACATTGCCGTTACGGTAACCGACAAAACCAGATTTCCTTTGGCGATATACGTCATCACATTAGAAGCCAATCCGCTGCTGCAAGATCCAATCAGGATAATTCCTGCTGCGATTTCAGGTTCAAAACCAAAAGTCTTGGCAATGATAAAACCCATAATTGGCATAATGGTAAAATGTCCCAGTAGACCAATCAATACTCCTCTTCCCGATTTTCGAATACCTGTAAAATCCTCAATGCTCATTTGAGTTCCCATTCCGAACATTACCATTTGAATGATAATCAGAATGAGCCATTTGTTGCGCATATCGAAACTGCCCACGTGCAGAAAAAATTCTGGATAGAGCAGTCCGGCGCAAACCGCAGTAATAATCCAAAAAGTATATTGATAACCGCTTAATACTTTCAGATGTCCTGCCCCAATGGCAGTACTTGAAAAACCAAAGATTAATCCCAATTTCCACAATATGTCTATTTGCTGTAACCAGCCCAAACCGACAACGATGAAAAATAGTGGGGCAGCCCAAAGAAAATATTTACGCATACAATTTGTTTTTTAAATGTTAATTATGTGAGCCTAATTAGATTTGTTCCTTTTCGTGATTCAATGCAGACCTAACAGGTTTTCAAAACCTGTTAGGTCTTTAGATGATGGCAAAAAAACCGAATCTTAACTCCTAGCCCCAATTGCAGTGGGAATCCTTTTGTGCAGGTGTTCGGCACAAAAGATTACTTCACTATGCTTTTATTTTCATAAGAGTTCAGTGAACTTCGTTTGTAACGGAAAGCGGGACTATATTGCCAAAAATGCCTGATCTTTCTGCTCCAAAATCAATAATTGAACTCTTTAAAAATAAAGCTCCGCCAATTTTTTCATGGCAATAGCCGGGCTTGCTAAAATCGGCACTAGTTTTTCTTCAGCACTTAAGCCATCAACAACTCTTGCCATTGAAGCCTGCGCCAAAACAATCACATCAACTTCTTTCATTAATTCTTTTAGTGCTTTGGCTACCATTTCATCGTGTTTCGCAGCGTCTCCACTCATTAAAGCTTCGAAAGCGCCTTCGCATAATTTGGAAGTAATCGTTGCGTTTTTGCCTGCCAATTCTGCTCTTCTTCTAACCAAATCACTGGTGGGTTCCAAAGTGGTTGGCAAAGTGGCGATAACACCAATTTTGTTGCTGATCTGCACCGCTTCGTCAGCCATCGCCTGATCCACACGAATAACCGGAACTGTTGCTAATGTTGCAGCCGTTTCAATCGCCACTCCAATAGATGAACAGGTTACCAAAATTACATCGGCTCCTGCGGCTTCGGCAGCCTGAACGTGGCTCACTACTCTCGCAGCCGTATTCGGCATTAATTTTCCTTTTTTGATTACGTCTTTTATCAGACTGTCATCGACTATGTTGAATGTTTCAATTCCCTGTAAAAACTCGTTGCTCAATTGCTGAAACAACGGAACCAATGTTGCCGATGTATGTACGAAACCTAAAACTTTTGCGCTCATAATTTTTCTCCTTTTAATACTTTTATAAAATAATCGGCGGTACCAACTTGTCCGCCTTTAAAATTCATTTCTATTCCATTTACCCATTCATTGTCCGAAATTGCTTTGCAAAGCGGAGCTCCCGGAGCTATTGGCGCAATCATTTCCAGTGCCAGAATATCCAATTCAGATGCGGAGTAACTGGAAGTGTCGCCACCCGCAAAAAGGATTCTTTTTATTTTGACAGCCTTTAATACTTCTTTGGTTATTTGTCCCAGAACACTTCCGTAAATCGAACTGCATTGTTTTTGAATCTCGTTTTCCGAAAAACCTTTTGTTGTAAAATACGCTTCGGTTTCTGCAATCCGCAGGTCGTTTGAACCAATGCTTGTATGTAGAATTGTGCTTTTTCCCTGATTAAAATTCTCGATAACCTGAGCAACGGTATTTTTTATAATTGCTTCATGATTTTGAATATCGACAGCTTTGCTTTCTAATGCAATTTCCAGAAATCCATTTTCGAGAGCAAATTCAATTTGGCTAGACGTCACCGGAGAACAGCTTCCCGATAAAACGAGTATGGGTGAAACTTCTCCTGCTGATTCAAATGCTATTTCGGTTCCGATGATTTTTTTATCCTTCCAATCTAATCCCAAAGCCATTTCGATTCCGGATGAACCTACAGAAAACAATGTTTTTTCGGTTGCCAATTGGTTAAAAACACTTCCAATGGTTTTGAGATGCTCCGAATTGAAACCGTCAAAAAACAGAATCTCTGCTTTGTTATTATTAACCGCTTCAAGAACTGCTGATATGCCTTTTTCGATTGTGGTTAGGTTGATAAGATTGATGGATTTCTCCGTTTGTTTAGCCAGATGAAGAGTCAAATCTCCTTCTAAAGCCGGTGTTACGGGATGTTTGCTCATGGACGGATGTCGGTCGATACGGTAAATTTCGCCATTTCCAATCGTTCCCATTCGGGCAAACAGGTTTCCGAAAACACAAAATCGTCCCAAATGCGGTGCTGATGGAGAAACCAAAATGGTCTTTTGATTGAAAACTTCGCTTCCGATTTCGATTGCTTTCCCGATGTTCCCTACATGTGGCGCGGAATCGAAAGTGGAACAGACTTTATAATGAAAATGATTTGGGGCAAAACTTTTCAGATTCTCAAAAGCAGTATAAAGTTCTGTTTCCATTTCCGAAGGTGACATCGATCTGCTTTTCCCCGCCAGACCAATCGCCTGAATTCCCGGAAAACGATCCAGGTCTTTTTGTTCTGGCTTTCGAAGAAAAAGAACGGTTTTCACTCCGGCCAGGGTTAGGAATTCCAAGGCATCCGTAGAGCCCGTGAAATCGTCGCCATAATAGGCCAAGAGCAATTTATCTTTCTTCATTATTTAGAAAATTTCTTTACCGATTCGGCAAATTCTGGGTATTTCAAGGCAGTTTCTTCCACAGACAAACCGGCAACGGCTCCAGTCCAGGCTTGCTGTAATGCATTCACTCCCGCTTTCGGTCCCATTGGATGTGCCAAAATTCCGCCGCCTGCCATATACAGCAAATCCGTGGTTTGGGTTCTTCGGTAGGTTTCTACGGCTTGTCCGCCCCATTGTCCTGAAGATACTACAGGCAAAATTTCGTATCCGCTCAAAAAGGGTTTCAAACAGGATTTTATCGACGTTACCACCGAGTCATCCGATTCCCAAAATTTATTCTGGATTCCGTTAACATGCAGTTGATCGACTCCTGCCAGACGCTGAATTTTTTGATAAGCAGGAAATTCAATTCCCAACAACGGATGCCGGTTCAGCATTCCCCAGCCGTTTCTGTGACCGTGAATAACGAGTTCGCCCTGATCACAAATTTTCTTTGTTCCCGAAAGCCCAACACTGTTGATGCTGATCATCGCACAGCTTCCTTCTTCTTTTTTTATCAGATCGTATTTTCGCTGCATTTCGTCAATTTCATCACTGATATTGAAGGCATACATTACTTTTTTACCTGTTTTTTGTTCGTTATCCCGAATGACTTTCATAATCGCTTTTACCCTTTCATCAAAAGGCGAATTGGAAGCTGATCCCATCAATTCATCGTCTTTGATAAAATCGATTCCGGCATCTATCAGTGATTTGACCAAAGTAGCGGTTTCCTCCACACTCATTCCGATGCTTGGTTTTATAATGGTTCCAATCATCGGTCTGTCAGTTACGCCACAGGATAATTTAGAACCTTTGATTCCGAATTTTGGTCCTTTGAAATGATTTTGAAAAGAATCCGGCACTTCAAAATCTATCAGCTTTAAACCGGTAAACTGTGTGATTTCATATAAATTTCCTTGTAAAGTGCTAATCAAAACCGGCAGATTATAGCCAAAATTCTCAATCGACCAGCTTACTTTTACTCTTGCTTTCTGGTATTTTTTCCCGGGAACACTTCCGCCCGGAATCGATGGTTCGTCGGCCAAACCCAATAACTGAATATCCTCTACCCTTGCGGAAAAACGTTTTTTCAATTCTTCGGTTTCACCCGGAACAGAAACAAACGTTCCCGATGACTGCTCGCCTGCCAAAACTGCCGAAGCCTGTTCTACATCATAAGGGGTTTCTATAAGATATTCTGCAAAAACTCTTTCCATTCTAATTTATTTTAAGATTCTAAATTAAAGTATTTTAAGGAAAGCAACTGTCCTGTGCTGTGCTGAAATTAGGTTTTAGAATTTTGAAAAATTCTATTTATAGCAGTTATACTATTAGCATTATAAAATAGCCTGAATTATTTCGGGCTATTTTTTGTACATATTGGACTGTTATATAATTTTATATATTTATATGTGGCAAATTCAAAAAACATAATTGTAACAGAAAGTGAATTGGAACTTAAGAGATTAATAAGACAGCAACCTATTCACAAAAAAAATCGCATTCAAATATTGTTAATTCTTAAGAAAAGTGAACGTTCATTAAGTAAAACAGAACTAGCCTCTATTTTAAAAGTAAACCACATTCTGCAAAAATAGACATTACTTAAATACCCATAAAAGGCTATTTTAAATAACATTTTAGGAGGGAACTAGATGTTCCACCTCATTTGCACTGCGAAATGATCTAAAATATTTCCAATTTTTCAACCACTGAATCTATTAATCTAGTGGAATAATTTTCTGAAATTTAATAATTAAATTTAATGGAAAAAGTTCTTATTGATGAACTGGATGTTGTTTAAAAGCGGGTTGCATTAATATTGATATTAGTACTTGAATATATAAATGCCAATATTATAAACAAAAAAAACTGCCCGAAAAATACTTTTCGGACAGCCTCTTGTTTGTAAAGTAAATAAAAGACTAAGCTTCTAATCCTTCTTTTTGTTTTGCTCTCTTTTCTTTGTAAGCTTCCCAAGTTGCTCCTCCTACCCAATAAGATACGAAACCAACTAAGAAAAACATTAACCAAAATCCCATTGTAAGGATGGTTAAGAAAAGTAGAAAGCCTAAATACTGCTGAAATTCAAACATGTTTTCCGGAATTTTTGAATGTAGCGACAAATATAAGTTTTTAATCTTTTAAAGCCAATAAAATCAATAAAAACTATGAATTTGCAGTAAAATTATTTTTTATGCCTAAAATCTGAAATGAGTGACAATACTTTAGAAAAATATGAATTTAAAAATATTAGCTTCTCCTCTTTTTAAATACAATGTTGTTTACCATCAAGGATAGTATAAAAAAGAAGATTTTTAATCATCTCTTACATTATCAATCCTTTAACACAACAACCTTTTTTTTTACTAAAATTACCAAATTGTCATTTTTTTTAAACAAAAACCAGTAATCATACTTCAAATAATAGTTATATTTGTTCATCAAAATAAAATTTATGGAAGAATGTATCTCAGTTTTTGATATGCTAAAAATTGGTGTTGGTCCGTCAAGTTCCCATACTCTAGGACCATGGCGTGCTGCCGAACGCTTCTTAGCTGAACTAAGAATCGATTATGACATTAATACAATAACCCGAGTTAAAGTCGATTTGTACGGCTCTCTTTCATTAACAGGAAAAGGACATGCAACTGACTTAGCCATAATGCTTGGGCTTAGCGGACAAGATCCTGAATATATTCCTGTTCAAAATATAGACGGCATCATCAAATCGATTGAAGCTAAAAAAGAAATCCATTTGGGAAACCAAATCCATATTCCTTTTTTTATGCTGAAGGACATTGTTTTCAACAAAAACTTTCTTCCTTTTCACGCTAATGGATTAACGTTTACTGCCTATTTTAACAATGAAACCGAATACAGTTCTACATTTTACTCTATAGGAGGCGGATTTGTAGTTAAAGAAGAACGGGAAAATGCCCAAAACAAATTAGCCCTAAAATGTGCTTTCCCATTCCCTATTGACAAAGCCAGCCAACTTTTGGCGTATTGCATAAAACAAAATAAATCCATTTCGGAAATCGTTTATGAAAACGAAAAATCCATGCGCCCTGAAGCAGAAATTCATAAGGAATTAATGCGTATTTGGAATACTATGCTGGAATGCATGTATATCGGCTGTCATTCTGAAGGCATACTTCCCGGAGGGCTGCATGTACGGAGACGCGCTTTTGATATGCACCAAAATCTGATTGGTTTATCCAATTATTCTACTCCGCAGGAATGGCTGGAAGAAATCAGAAAAACTGAAGTTAAATTTAGGCAGATTCTAAAATGGGTTAGCTGTTTTGCATTGGCTGTTAATGAAGTAAATGCTGCGCTAGGCCGTGTAGTAACGGCTCCAACTAATGGAAGTGCTGGGGTAATTCCAGCTGTTTTGATGTATTATTTGGTTATTGAAAACCATCAGGCAAACGAGAAAGAAATCAAGCAGTTTTTGATGGTTGCCGGCGAAATAGGAAGCATTTTCAAAAAAGGGTCAACAATCTCTGCTGCAATGGGGGGCTGTCAAGCCGAAATTGGCGTTTCAAGCGCTATGGCTGCTGGAGCTTTATGCGAATTGATGGGAGGAACACCTGATCAGGTATTGATGGCTGCCGAAATTGCCATGGAACATCACTTGGGTCTGACCTGTGATCCTATTGGCGGTTTAGTGCAGATACCTTGTATCGAAAGAAATACCATGGGTGCCATAAAAGCGATTAATGCAGCAGAACTCGCTTTGGAAACCGATGCCAAAAATGCAAAAGTATCTCTGGATAAAGTTATAGATACTATGTGGCAAACAGCTAAAGACATGAACTCCAAATACAAGGAAACCTCCGAAGGCGGACTGGCAATTGCCGTAAACTTGGCGGACTGTTAAGGAGCAATTCAGATTTCACTTTGCAGTTTGTAATTTTTAGGCAGCAAAAAAAACAGATTTCAGATAAGATGTTTAACATTCTTAATCTGAAATCTGCCAACTTTTCCTAAGCCTTTTTTCTTTCCAATTCTAATTTTGAAATAGGTTGGTACACAAAAGGTACCTCTTCAATTTCAACATCACTTTTATCCAATCCAAATGCTCTAATATCTGACATTGACCAGTTTTTTAGCATATAATAGGAATTCAACAGCATCGCATCTTTCACCGCAAATTCATTTTCGACAGAAAGAAATTTTTCTATAATAATGAATTTAAAATCAGGTTCGGCATTGTATTTTGTAGAACCATCTGGACGAATATGTAAATTCAATTCTTTATTTTTAACCAAATTTTGAACAATTTTTTTGAAATATAACTCTACTTTGGGTTGAATTCTGAAACCAATGTTTAACACAATTTTGATTACTTTATCGTCCAATAATTCGATTACTTCATAATTTAAAGTAAAGGGTTCACTAGTTCTATTGATATGAAAAAACCAATAAACATCCGCTCTTTTTGGCTTTTTTGAAAAAATTGATTTTAATATTTTTTCTTCCACTTCATAATTTCTGTCAGCTTTGGACAAATAAATCAAGTGGGTGGAATACTTTGGAATACTAAGATCATTACTCAATTCCTGAAGTTGTTGTGTATGCTCCGCTAAATTGGTGAATTTTAGAAATTTATTATTGATTTTTCTAGCAAAAAACCAAGTATACATGGTCATGAAAATGAATAGTTCAAAGAACAAAAACATCCAACGTTCTTTGATTTTTATAATATTGGCAACAAAAAATGCAATTTCGATAATCCCAAAAACCGTTATAATTATGGTTATCAAAATCCTGTTCATTTTCTTTATATAAATCAGATAATAATTTAAAAGAACGGTTGTCATAAGCATGGCAATGGTAATGGAAAAACCATAAGCTGCCTCCATATTTGAGGAATTTTTAAAATATAAAATCATCAAAATACAACCAATCCAAAGAATCGTGTTTACTGACGGAATATAGATTTGTCCTTTCAAATTCGTCGGATTTCGCATAGAAACTCGAGGCCAAAAATTAAGAGACATCGCTTCATTTATTAGCGTATAAGATCCGCTTATTAAAGCCTGAGAAGCAATGATTGCGGCAAAAGTAGCGATGATAACACCCGAAAAAAGAAACCATTGCGGCATAATGGTATAAAAAGGATTTCTTCCCTCAAGCAATGGTTTTCCTTGATTCATAAGCCAAGCAGCTTGACCCAAATAATTGACAATCAATGCAATTTTTACAAAAATCCAAGTGAATCTAATGTTCTTTTTTCCACAATGTCCAAGATCCGAATACAAGGCTTCCGCTCCAGTGGTACAAAGAAAAACGGCGCCCAATAGCCAAAATCCATGGGGATATTCAACTAACAATTCATAAGCATAAATTGGATTTAATGCGGTCAAAATAGCAGGATGTCCTAATATTTGCACAAATCCCAATACTAAAAGCATGGTGAACCAAACTACCATGGCGGGTCCAAAAAAGAAACCTACCTTTTGGGTTCCAAATCGTTGAAAAAAGAACAATCCTGACAAAATCACAATCACAATAGGAAGTGTTGGAATACCAGGAACGACATCCCCTAATCCTTCAACTGCCGAAGCCACTGAAATGGGAGGCGTAATAATCCCGTCTGCCAAAAGTGTTGTAGCTCCCAAAATAGTTGGAATCACTAGCTTTCCTTTTCCAAAACGTTTAACCAAAGCATAAAGCGAAAAAACGCCGCCTTCACCATGATTATCTGCCGAAAGCGTCAATAAAATATACTTGAAGGTGGTTTGAAAAGTAAGCGTCCAAAATATGCACGAAATTCCTCCATAAACCAATAATTTTGATATTTCCCTATGCCCAATAATGGCTTTCATAACATATAACGGACTGGTTCCTATATCTCCGTAAATAATTCCAAGCGCCACCAAAAGTGAGGCTGCTGTTACTTTTTGAACCGTTGATTTATTCATTTTATTTTAATTTTTATTCATTATAATTCATTATTTTTTGGATATAGAAAGTCCTATATGAGGTGAATACAACACTCCATATTACATTCTTTTAAATTCAGTGATTAGCTTTCCATTGCAGAATCTAACATTTATAATTTATAAAAAACTAAACCAAAAAGCTTTATGATAGGCTCTGCTAATTCTTTTTATTAGTATAATAAAAGGCTAATCACTAATTACTAAGCACTAAAAACTAAATTAATTCTAACTGGTGTTAAATCGGTATCCTACACCAGATTCAGTGATGATGAACTTAGGGCGGTTGGGGTCTTCTTCAATTTTTTTTCGAAGCTGTGCGACAAAAACACGCAGGTATTGTGTCTGGTCTGCATAGCTGTTTCCCCAAACCTGTTTCAGTAAATATTGATGTGTTAATACTCGTCCCTCATTTTTTACAAAAATAGAAAGCAAGTTGTATTCAGTTGTTGTAAGTTTCAAAATTTCATTATTCAGCCTCACAATTCTGGAAGCCAAATCAATTGAAACAGCACCAAACTCAATTATCGGTTCTTTTTCATTGGAAACTATATTTCGCAAAGCAGTTCGAATTCTAGCTAGTAATTCCTGTGTGCGAAACGGTTTGGTCAAATAATCATTTGCTCCGTTATCAAGTGCTTTAACAATCTCTTCTTCGGCGCTTTTTACCGTTAAAATTATAATTGGATTATTATACCATTCCCGCAATCGTTTCAAAACAACTTGTCCGTCTTCATCTGGCAAACCCAAATCAAGAATAACCAAATCAGGCTGATGATTAGCCACCATAGACAGACCTTCTTTTGCATTTACGGCAAAAATTGTTCTGTAATCATTTGACTCCAATGTAATTTCAAGCAGTTTCCTAATTTGAATTTCATCATCAATAACCAAAATTTGAGCACTATTATTCATTTGAAATTTCTTTAGTATTCATTGTTAAGGTGTGAAAGCTAAGCGTAAAAATTGAACCTCCTTCTTCCCTGTTTTCAAGTGTCACTTTTCCGTGTTGTGCCTCAACAAATCCTTTTACAATTGATAAACCCAATCCTGTTCCGCCTGTTTTTGAATTTTGCAGACGATAAAATTTATCAAACACTTTACCAATTTCATTATCAGGAAAACCGATGCCGTCATCGGCAATCGTAATCACGCAGGGAGCTAATTTATCGGGATTATATTCAAAATCGACATCAGCATTATAAGAAACCCTGATTTCTATTTTAGCTCCTTTGGGTGTGTATTGCGAAGCATTAAAAACCAAATTAAAAATAATCTGCTGCATCAGCCCGTAGTCCAATTTAAAAAGAGGCAAGTTTTCGTCTGTTTTCACGACTACTTTATGAAACTGCAGATCGTCCTTTAAATGATCCAAAACATTATAAACCAATTCTTCTAAATCACACCAATCCATTTTTGGTTCAATAACACCCGATTCCAATCGGGACATATTCAATAAATTTTCCACTTGATGATTCAGTCTCAAAGATGCTTTTTCAATTTCTGAATATAAATTTTCTTTATTTTCTTCGGAAATATGCACCGATTTGCTTTGAATTGTATCGATAGCCCCCATAATAGTCGAAATTGGTGTTCTTAATTCATGAGATAAAGAATCCAATAAAGCATTGTACAGTTTCATGGTATTGATCCTGACTTCTTTTACCTGCAGTATCTTTTCTGCTCTTCTTATTTTGTGGGTCAGAACAGCATTTACAAGAGCAATTATGAAAAATAAAAACAACAGTAATGAATCTTCGGCATTGCTGATGTGCAAAGTATAGTATGGCTGAATAAAGAAAAAATTCAAAATCAGTGCACTTAAAATAGCACTGAGCAGTAATGGTAAAATTGCCAAAAACATAGACAGCACCGAAACAACCACCAACAAAATATAACCAACAATTTTATAGTCTAAATAGTCTCTGATAAACAAACACAATGATGCGACTGTCCCAACCGATAAAACGCTTATTAAATATTGATTTTTAATCTTTATTTGATTCAAAATACTATTCATAATCCCCGTATTTATTTGATAAGACAAAGTTAAATCATATCCCATAAGTATTTTATAATATAACAAGGCTGGATATAAAGATTTTATAAAGATTTGATTTACCCGGATGAAAACAAAATAAGGGTTAAAGTTTAACCGATTCAATATTTTTACAAGAATTCTTCAAAATAGGATGTTTAAATCGTAATACCGTAATTTACGCAGTCCCTTTTGTGACATTCTTCTTAAAAATTCAATTTAGAAAATTTCTATTTAGTACTTTTACGCTCTCAAAACAAAATCAATACCGAGCATTTCGGAAATAAAATAATTATTTAGATGTCTGCAATAAAAAAAGATTACAAAAGAATTACCACTAAGTCATTAATCGAGATGAAATCCAATGGTGAAAAAATCTCTATGTTAACGGCTTATGATTATACAATGGCTAAGATTGTGGATACTGCCGGAATAGATGTAATTCTGGTTGGAGATTCTGCTTCAAATGTTATGGCTGGTCATGAAACCACTTTACCCATCACTTTGGACCAGATGATTTATCATGCTTCATCAGTAGTTAGAGCTGTAGAAAGAGCTTTGGTTGTTGTTGATTTGCCTTTTGGAAGCTACCAATCTGATTCGAAAGAAGCATTGCGTTCTTCCATCAGAATCATGAAAGAAAGCGGCGGTCACGCTGTAAAATTAGAAGGTGGAAAAGAAATAAAAGATTCTATCAAAAAAATCTTGAATGCCGGAATTCCTGTTATGGGACATTTGGGATTAACTCCGCAGTCTATTTATAAATTCGGCACTTATACCGTTCGTGCCAAAGAAGAAGAAGAAGCTGAAAAATTGATGGAAGATGCCAAATTACTCGAAAAATTAGGCTGTTTTGCTTTGGTACTTGAAAAAATTCCAGCTCATTTGGCTGAAAAAGTGGCAAAAAGCATTTCGATTCCAGTAATTGGAATAGGTGCTGGTGGCGGTGTAGATGGTCAAGTATTGGTAATCCATGATATGTTGGGAATGAACAACGAATTTAGCCCCCGTTTCTTAAGACGTTACATGAATTTATACGAAGGAATGACCTCAGCGATCAGTCAATATGTTGAAGATGTGAAATCCAAAGATTTTCCAAACGAAAAGGAACAATATTAAATTAGACCACTTAGATTTTTAGACTTCTTAGATTGTTAGAATTCTTAGAATTTTAAACTTCTTTGATTTTTAGAGAATTTTTCTTTCAGTCTTTTTATATTTTATTTTAAATTGTATTTAGTTTTGTATATCGAAACAAATTTTTGATAAAACTAACTATACAACCTTTCAAATAAATAAAAATGCATCGATTTAAAGAATTAGAAATCTGGAAAAAAAGCAGAACCTTTTGTGTTAAAATATATTCAGTTACATCCACTTTTCCAAGTGAAGAAAGATTTGGACTCACAAATCAATTAAGAAGAGCGGCTGTGTCGATTCCTTCTAATATAGCAGAAGGTTCCTCCAGGCAATCAAACAAAGATTTTGCAAGATTTTTAGAAATCGCTATTGGTTCAGCTTATGAAATTGAAACACAACTATTAATCGCATCTGATTTAGGATTTATCAACCTAGACAAAACCGATGAATTAATAAATATACTTGATGAAATTGTAAAAATGACATCAAAATTCAGATCAAACTTAATACAAAACCAATAAAAACTTATATTTTTTTAGACGTCTCACTGTTCTAAAAAATCTAAAAAGTCAAAAAATCTAAGATGTCCAATAAAATAATATCAACAAAATCCAATCTCCAAATCCTGCACGAAGACAACCACCTTATCGTGATAAACAAGCGTGTGGGTGATATTGTGCAGGGTGACAAGACAGGTGACAAACCGTTAAGCGATGTTGTAAAAGAATATATCAAAGATAAATACAATAAGCCTGGCGAAGTTTTCTTAGGAGTGGTTCATCGACTGGACAGACCTACTACTGGAATTGTAGTTTTTGCCCGTACCAGCAAAGCTTTAACCCGTATGAATGAGCTGTTCAGCAACAGAGAAACCAAAAAAACATATTGGGCAGTAGTCAAAAATAAACCGCCCAAAAACCAAGATACACTCGTTCATTATATTAAAAGAAACGAAAAAAACAACACTTCAAAAGCCTATCTTAAAGAAGTTCCTGACAGTAAAATGGCGAGTTTAGAATATAAAATCATCAAAGAGCTCGATAATTATTACGGACTTGAAATTCAACTGCACACCGGAAGACACCACCAAATTAGAGCACAATTATCAGCAGTCGGTTCGCCAATAAAAGGAGATTTGAAATATGGTTTTGACCGAAGCAATCCTGATGGAGGCATTCATTTACATGCCAGGAAGCTGGTTTTTGTCCATCCCGTTTCTAAAGAAGATATCACTATAATTGCTCCTACTCCAGAAGAAATTATTTGGAAAGCTATTTAAATTTCAGTCTGAAAAGGATTATATTTTGAAATTTAAATTTAACTTGCACTTACATAATGATTTAAATCTTTTTTGCTATGAGTTACAAACTGAATATTAGTGCCAGAAAAGAAGCTTTAATAAAATTAATGGATGAAATTGTCAAGCATGAAAATGAGATCATCCAGGCATTATATGAGGATTTCAAAAAACCAGTCTTTGAATCGATTGCAACCGAAACCAGCTACATCATTTCGGAATTAAAAAGTACCATAAAGAATATTGAAAAATGGGCCAAAATTAAAAATGTAACCCCTTCTATATTTAATTTTCCTTCAACAGATTATATCGTTAAAGAACCTTACGGAAAAGTTTTGATTATAGCACCTTGGAATTATCCATTTCAATTAGCTATAAGTCCATTGATAGCTGCTGTAGCCGCTGGCAATCAGGTTACGCTAAAACCTTCAGAGCTAACTCCAAAAACATCGGCTATAATTTTTAGAATTATAGAAAAAGTTTTCCAGCATCAGCATGCCAAAGTAATTGAGGGCGGTGTTGAAGCTACTCAAAAATTATTAGCACAGCGATGGGATTACATTTTCTTTACAGGAAGTGTAGCTGTAGGCAAAATTATTGCCAAAGCAGCTGCAAAACATCTCACACCCATAACTCTTGAATTAGGCGGAAAAAATCCTTGTATTATTGATGAAACAGCCAATTTAAAACTCGCTGCCAAGAGAATAGTCTGGGGGAAATTTTTGAATGCCGGCCAAACCTGTATTGCTCCAGATTATATTTTAATTCAAGAAAAAATGAAAAGCCATTTTATAGATTTCATGAAAAATGAAATCACAAATGCTTATGGAGAAAACCCGAAAGATTCTCCTGATTTTGCCCGAATCATAAACGAGAAAAACTGGCATCGATTAGTGAGCATGATTGAACCTGAAAAGATAATTACGGGAGGCAAAACTGATGTTGAAGACTGCTATATTTCACCCACATTAATAGAGGAAAATAATCTTGACAGTTTACTCATGCGGGAGGAAATTTTTGGTCCTTTACTCCCAATAATCACTTATAAAGATGAAAAAGAAATCGATAAAATAATTTCAAAATATGAAAAACCGCTTGCCTTGTATGTCTTTACTGATGATACAAAATTTGCGCGAAAAACAATTTTAAAGCATTCATTTGGCGGAGGATGTATAAACGATACGGTAATTCATTTTGCAAATAAAAAGCTTCCTTTTGGCGGTGTAGGCCACAGCGGTATTGGTGCATATCATGGTCAATTGAGTTTTGATACTTTCTCTCATCACAAAGGAATTGTAAAAAAAGCAAATTGGCTGGATTTAAATTTAAGATACGCTCCTTATACAAATAATAAAATTAGTACTCTAAAAAAATTATTAAACTGGTTATAACAAACAAAAATTAACTAAACTTAAAAAATAGCACCGAAAAAATTTCTTCGTTTATTAAAAATAAAAAAACAGTAAATTTACACACTGATGCAGACCTTTATAATAACTGATACGAGATTGAGGATGTCGCATAATTCTTACCAAATATCATTTGAAAAGTCTGTTTTTTTTTAATAATAAATCTAACAAATAACTAACTAACCTAACAATATAAATGAATCAAACTCTAAAAAGATTACAGGAAATTGAAAAAAACGGATACCAAATAGATTTTGGAAATGTATTCAATCATGCCTTTGAGAATTATAAAAAAATTGCTTTATATGCGGGATCAGTAATAGTCATCTTCAGCATATTGTTTGTGGTTTTTGGTGCTTTTTCTCTAGTATCATTTATTGGTGTAACTGAAATGACAAAAGAACTTTCTTCGGGACAGCTTAAAATAGAAAACCTTCTTCAGACTAATCTATTAGCCATGGGAATCATTTCCATAATTATTTCTTGTTTGCTTAGCCCGTTTCAAGCGGCTTTCTTAAAAATGGCAGACCATGGAGACAGAGACGAGAATTTCCCAGTTTCTTCACTATTTTCATTCTATAAATTGCCTTATTTAAAAGAAATTATAATTTCTACTTTGATCATTACAGTAATCATCTTTGCTCAAGCTACTTTATTGAGATATGTAAAACTTGAATTTCTAGGCATCATAATTAACTATTTCATATCATTTACAACACTTCTTACCATTCCTCTGATTATATTTGGCGATTTACAAGCGATTGATGCTATAAAATTCAGTATTCAAATTGTTCTCAAACAGCCAGTTGTTTTATTAGGATTAATAATTGTAGCAATTATTGGCTCATTAATAGGTCTAATGGCATGCTGTGTCGGTCTATTTTTTACAATACCATTTATTTATTCCATGAATTATGCTATTTACAGTGCTATTGTAGGAATAGATAATACCGCAGAAAATTAATAATATTTTAACTATAAATATTAAATTGCAGACGATTAAATCTTAAATTAAATAGTTACCCCCAACGACTATGCTATTATGTTGTGAAAATTTACTGTTTTTCAACTTCAACTTTTCTTTATCAAGTTCAGTTTGCACTCCTGTGGCATTAAGCCTGGCGCAAAATTTATTGATAGATATTACGAATCGAAACAGCATTTTGATAGCATTGTTTTTTATCATATTACTGGCTATTATATATTCCAATCACAAAATAAATTCTATATTAAAAAATATAGATAATCTTACATCAAAAGAATTAGACAAAAGAGAATATCTACTTTATTTATTATTTCTCGGATTAGCTCTTCCTTTTATAGAAATATTATTTGAATTATTTAAGGTTAGACCCAAAAGCTTATTAAATTATTACTTTTCCGTTGGAATCATTTTTTTATTATTTTTTATATTGAGTGAAAAATCAAAATATTTATTCAATAGAATTCAAACAATATTTACAGGCTTATTTTATATTCATTTTATATTAACTGCCTACAATATAGTTTTCTTACCAAAGGATAACATACCAACTTACACATTCATTTTAGCATTTTTCTTTTCGTACATTATTATAAAACCCATAAAAAAGTATTGGATTTTCTGCGGATGCGTTTTTGCTTATTTAATTATATTACTTGCTTTCAGCATAGTTCCTGTTGCCAAGGCTATTATACTTATCAACTATTCTATAATGATATTTATAATAAATCATATAAAACACATCGCTATATATAAAATTCAGGAAAAAGTCAATTTTACAAATGAAATTGTAAATAGAGGAAATTCACTTACCATTGCCACAAACAAAATGGGAGAAATAACCTTTTGCAGTGATACTATAACATCCATTTTAGGATATACTCCTGAGGAAGTAATGGGATATGGCTTTTGGACACTTACCGAAGATCCGGAATTTATTGGAATCGATTACTATAAAAACCTCGTAGACAATCGCTTATATATTAGAAAATTAAAATGTAAAAACGGAGAATATAAATTCATTCAATGGATTGATAAAAAATTCAATGAAAACTGTATCATTGGAATAGGACAAGACATAACCAATGAAATAAAAATAAGAAAACAATACGAAACCTTGATTCAAACTGCAGTTGATATAATTTTTGAAGCAGATTCAAAAGGTAACTTTATTTTTATCAATGATTATGGAATAAAAGCATTGGGATACTCCAAAGAAGAACTCTTTTCCAAAGACTTCTCTTCGATAATCAGAAAAGATTACATTACCAATACCATGAGTTTTTACCAAAACATTCTTGATATTGAAGAAAATTTCACCACACTTGAATTTCCTATTATCAAAAAAGACGGAGATGAAATATGGATATCTCAAAACGTTTTTGTCAGAAGAAACAGTTTTGGAGAAATAGATGGATACTCAGGAATTGCACGTGACATTACGCA
The DNA here is from genome assembly GCF_002797935.1 of Flavobacterium sp. 1. NCBI lineage: Bacteria > Pseudomonadati > Bacteroidota > Flavobacteriia > Flavobacteriales > Flavobacteriaceae > Flavobacterium > Flavobacterium sp. 1. The sequence continues at coordinate 1,001,557 of NZ_PGER01000001.1, read as the reverse complement.
CTTAAAAAACATTGAAGACGAAAAAGCAAAACGGCAGTTTAAAATCGAAAAATACAGCAAAACCCTAAAAGATTTAGCAGTATTAAACCATTCGAATAGTAATGATTTTAAACAAACTATTATTAATATTCTTCAAATCACCTCTGCAGCATTGGGTGTAAACCGAGCTGGTTATTGGATTTATGACACCGATAAAATTATTTGCTGTAAGCTCTATGAAGCACAAACAGATGTGCTGGAAAACAAAATTGAGTTTTACAAACATGAAAATCCAGCTTATTTCGAAAAAATTGAAAATAAACTTCAAGTTGTTCAATCAGACATTAGATCTTATTCTACCAACAATAAAATAAAAAGCGATTATGTTTATACCAATAACATATTTTCGACACTTGATACTCCTGTCTTTTTTGACGGTGAATTAAAAGGCATTCTTTCTTTCGAATCAACACATCAAGTTAAAAACTGGGACAATGAGGATATTAATTTTGCTAAATCAATCTCCGATTTAATTATAATCGCTTTGGCCTCTCAGATGCGGTTAGAAATCGAAAGGAAACTGGCTTATAAAAGTGAATTGCTTTTAGTTATAAATAAAAATACTAATCAGTTTTTATTAGAAAAAAGCACCGAAAAGCTTATAACGGGAATCATTAATGAGCTAGGCAAAGTAACAAAATCTGAACGCATTTCATTCTTTAAAAGGGATAGAAAAACCAATTTTTTTGACCAAAAATGTATGTGGACAAATGAGTTACAAGGTTTTGATACTGTTCATCCTATTCTTCAAAATCTTGAATTTACTGAATTTGACAGTAATCTAAAAGATTTATCTCCAGCAGAATTCTTTGAAAGCATTAAAAATAATCTTAAAAATGAAAAGGTAAAATCTGCCTTGAGTCATTTAAATGCCAGTTCAATGCTGTTTTTTCCTGTTTTTATAAAAAATGAATTTGACGGTTTTTTTGCATTTGATAACTCAGCCAGCGAACGGATTTGGAGTCCGGATGAAATTTCGATTTTGCAATTATTAGTTAAAAATATCTCCTCTTCTATTGAGCGAAACATCAATGAATCTATGATTGAAGAAAGCGAAGAGCGATTTCGTTTATTAGCTAATAATATCCCTGGTACCGTATATTTATCGAATTATGATGAAAATTACACAAAAATTTTTCTCAATGATGAAATTGAAAAACTGACTGGATATCCTAAATCTGATTTTTTAGAGAATAAAATATTTTTCATAGACCTAATTTTTCATGAAGATATAGAAGGTGTTTTATTAAAAAACAAAATTGCTCTGGAAGAAAAAAAAGCATTACATATTGTATACCGAATTACTCATAAAAATGGCTCAATAGTATGGGTTGAAGAATTTGGTGATTCGATTTTAAAGAATGGTGAAATTGCTTTCATGGAAGGAATATTTATTGATATTACCGAAAAGAAAAAAAATGAATCCATTGTCAAAGAAAAAGAATTAGCAGAAGCTGCAAATAAAGCCAAATCAGAATTTCTTGCCAATATGAGCCATGAGATACGAACCCCTTTAAACGGAATCATAGGCTACACCGATCTGCTGATGAATTCCAAGCTCGAAACCACTCAAAAACAATACATGAAAACCATTAACCAATCGGCTAATATTTTATTGGAAGTGGTTAATGACATACTCGATTTTTCCAAAATTGAGTCGGGTAAACTTGAGCTTAATATTGAGAAATACTGTATTGAAGATATTATCCTTCAAATAAAAGAATTGGTCAATTATCAAGCCCTCTCCAAAAATTTACAAATAAATTATATAATTGATGAAGATGTTCCAAAATACGTTTGGGTTGATTATATCCGACTAAAACAAGTACTTATCAATCTATTAACTAATGCAATTAAGTTTACCCATGTTGGAGGAATAGATCTTACGATATCAGTATTAGATGTTCATAAAAATTCAACTTCTTTGAGATTTTCAGTAAAAGATACAGGAATTGGTATTCGAAAAAGCAATCAAAAAATTATTTTTCAGGCCTTTTCCCAAGAAGACAGCTCGACTACCAAAAAATTTGGCGGAACAGGATTAGGATTAACAATTTCAAATCAATTGTTAAGTCTGATGAACAGTAAGCTGCAGATAAAAAGTCAGTATAATATAGGAAGTACCTTTTTCTTTGACATAAAATTAAAAAGCAGTAATAAATTAAAACAAAACAAAGTAATAAATTCTTTGAAAGTAATTTCAGAAAACCGCATACTTCAATTTGAAAATGAAGAACCAAAAATCCTAATTGTAGAAGATAATAAAATCAATATGCTTTTGACTAAAACTTTAGTCAAGCAAATTGTTCCAAAATGCATCATTTATGAATCCAGCGACGGAGAAAAAGCACTTGATAAAGTGTTAGAAATCAATCCAGACATCATTTTTATGGACATTCAGATGCCATTAATTAACGGATATGAAGCCACAAAAGCAATCCGAAAAATAGAAAAATTACAAAACACCATCATTATTGCCCTTACAGCAGGAACTATAATGGGAGAAAAAGAAAAGTGCATAGAAGCAGGCATGAATGATTATGTTTCAAAACCTATCATAAAGAAAACTCTTGAAGATATTTTAGAAAAATGGCTAAAACCAAAAAATATCTCTTTATAAACTTATCTTTATTTAAAATACCATATTTAAAGACTAACCAATAAATTGTACAGCCTATGAAATGGATTGGAAGAAGACAAAGCGATAATGTAGAAGACCGAAGAGGAATGTCTTCTGGAGGCAAAACTATTGTAGGCGGAGGAATAATTGGTATTATTATTTTGCTTTTAAATACTTTTGGAGGTGAAAATGCTCAGATGATAACCCCAATATTAGAACAATTCAACCAACAGCAGACTACACAAACTGAATCAAGACCTTTAACCGAAGCCGAAAAAACGGAAGGTGAATTTGTCAAAACACTTATGGCTGACAATGAAGATGTTTGGACAAAAATATTTGAAGAAAACGGTCTGACTTTTGAAGCTCCAAAACTTATTCTGTTTAGCGGTCAAGTAGAAACAGCCTGTGGAGGAGCCAGTTCAGCTTCTGGACCTTTTTATTGCCCTAGCGACAAAACCATTTATATGGATATGACCTTTTTTGATGAACTGAGAACCAAATTTGGAGCTGAAGGCGGAGATTTTGCAGTTGCTTATGTAATGGCACACGAATTTGGACATCATATTCAAACCCTGTTGGGAACTTCTGGAAAAATACGGCTATTACAAGAAAACCGAAATGAAACCGAAGGCAATAAATTATCTGTAGCTTTAGAACTGCAAGCCGATTTTTATGCAGGTCTTTGGACGCATTACAACGAAAAACAAAACAAAATACTGGAAGCAGGCGATATTGAAGAAGCGCTGAGCGCTGCAAATGCTGTAGGCGATGATGCGATTCAGAAAAAAATGCAGGGACAGGTTGTACCCGATTCCTTTACTCATGGCACCTCTCAACAAAGAATGTATTGGTTCAATCGTGGCTTTGAAAGCGGAGATTTCAAAAAAGGAGATACTTTTTCGGAGTCTAATTAAATTGAAGCATATCAATCGTAATTCTATAATTATTAACCTCTAATTTATGTGTTTTTTGAGGATTAAACAACATTCCATTTATCTTTGAGTAAACAAAAGTAAAGCAATCAAAGGCACATCGGAAAAATTAGCAGTACCTTTGCGCCAAATTAAAGGAGTAAACTAAATATATAGTGTTTACTTCATAAACACTTTTTATGTCATTCAACTCATTAGGCTTATCTGATGCTTTATTAAAAGCCATCAGCAAAAAAGGATATACAACTCCTTCCCCAATACAGCAAAAAGCAATTCCGCCAATTTTAGAAGGTAAAGATGTATTAGCATCGGCACAGACAGGAACAGGAAAAACAGCAGGTTTTACACTTCCAATATTACAATTATTATCACAGGGACAGCACTTAAGACAAAGACCCGTTCGTGCCTTAATATTAACTCCAACACGAGAATTAGCTGCACAAATATTGGTCAATATAAAAGAATACAGTGAATTTTTAGATTTACGCAGCACAGTTATTTTTGGCGGCGTAAACCAAAATCCGCAGGTTAGTCAATTACGCCAAGGGGTTGATATTCTTGTTGCAACTCCCGGTAGATTAATTGATCTGCAGAATCAAGGCTTAATTTCGCTTTCAAAAGTAGAAATACTGGTTTTGGACGAAGCAGACCGTATGCTTGACATGGGCTTTTTACGAGACATTGAGCGCGTTATGAAAGTATTGCCTCCAAAAAGACAAAACTTACTATTTTCGGCAACTTTTTCAAAAGACATAAAGAAATTGGCAATGGGCATTCTGCACCATCCGGTTCAGGTTGAAGCTACACCCGAAAACACAACAGTTGATGCTATTGCTCAAAAAATATATCCTGTTGCCAAAGAGAAAAAAACAGAATTAATAATTAAACTTATCACTGAAGGCAACTGGAAACAGATTTTGGTATTCACACGTACCAAACAGGGTGCTAACAAACTGACAGAAAGCATGATTAGTTCCGGCATTAAAGCAGCAGCTATTCATGGCAATAAAGGGCAGGGCGCACGAACGAAAGCCCTAGCCGGTTTTAAAAACGGAAGCCTAACCGCTTTGGTTGCTACAGATATTGCCGCTCGAGGTTTGGATATCCCGTTGTTACCGCATGTTATTAATTTTGAATTGCCAAATATTCCCGAAGATTATGTTCACCGAATTGGCCGTACAGGAAGAGCTGGAGCAAGCGGAGAAGCGATTTCGCTGGTTAGTCCAGACGAAACGACTTTTTTACGCGATATAGAAAAATTGGTTGGCCTGAAATTACCTAAAGAAAACATCAAAGGTTTTGAACCAGATCCTAACGCATCAACTGAACCTATCAAACAAGGTCAAGGCAGACAACAGCGCAACTCAACTCCTAAAAAACCAACCACTACAACTTCTAGCAGAAGCGGGAATAATAGTTTTGGTCCAAGACGTCCAAGTCAAAATAATGACAGGCGTTCTAATCGATAATTTTTATCTAAGAAGTTTGAGTTTTATTATTTTTTAGGAGCAGCCAATTTTCGTTTCTTTTGAAGATAAGTCCCGCTTTACACTACAATCTTATGGGGGCAAAATACCAGCCCCCACAAGGATTTTCGTTGCAATCGGGGCTAAAACAGACTATTTTTTACTTCTTTCAAATTTTCCAAAAAAAATTACACTGTGAATTTTTGTAGTTTCCAACACTTCTTTCAAAGTCATTGGAGGCAAAATATTTTGCAATCGCTTAGCAATCATACTTTTTCCTGATCTTGGAGGTTCTATCAAAATAAAATATAGTAAAGAAATACCTTATATTAATGGTCAGTAACATATATTTTATAAAGGTATTGAAATATGATTACTCAATATATCGTAAATCGTTTTGAGTCCAATTTGGTCTACTATTCATTATAAAAATTTGTTCTTCTTTATTTGGATTTTGTGTCATTCCCAAATCTTTTTCAGCATCAATTATTTCCTTTAGAATACTATTAATTTTAAATGTGGTTTTCCTTCCACTTATAATTATACTTGAACCAAATTGTTTTGGAAATAGCAGAACCTTTTTATCTATTAAACCTTTTATTATACTATCATCATAAGGAAAATCTAATGTGTTTTTATTGTATAAATAAAATTCTCTTAATACAGCCCTTTCATACTTATCAAGATTAGTTAACACTCTTTTATTTTCTTTATTAATTTTTCGGTTTTGAAAAAAATTATTAATTAAGTTATATAAACCCGTAATACAATTGATTGCAAAAATACCTGTGCAAATTAAATAAATAACATAACCATATATTTTGATATTACTTTTTTCATCCAAATGAATATGAACAAGATTAGCTGGTGCATAAAATATAAATGTACCTACTAGAAATATTACAAAAAAGATTTTGGTTGGTATTTTTTTAATATCAAATATTCCTTTAAAAATTTCTTCTAAACCCATATTGTTTTATTTTGTTTATTTCTCAAATAAAAATATAAATATAGCAACAATAATTAAATAATATGATTTTCAATTTTGATATCTCGGGGAAAAAATTAAATATCGATTCTTTAATAACTTTAATCTCTTTCGGTTTTATCCTTTTTTATTACAAGACAAATTGCCAAGCATATTTTAAATCTCCAGCAATTTCTAGTGCTAGATTATTTGAAATATTATCAATACTTGCTTTTGTTACAGTTTCAGATTGTTCAGAATTACTACCCTCATTAAAATAATGATAAATTATTGATGGAGTTCCAGACTTATTATAAAAAGTAATACTCATTCTTACAGGTTTTACAGAAGCAATTTCGGTCAAATTAAAAACATAACTATAAATTGATTTACCCGATAGAGCGGATTTGCAACCCGTGTCCATCCCAATTTAAATAGCAATAGACTTTACCCCAACCACCCATCTCGATCCAAACTTCTGTATTGAATAGCTTCGGCAATATGAGCTGAACCAACCACATCTGCCCCTTCTAAATCGGCTATGGTTCTCGATACTTTGAGAATTCTGTCAAAAGCACGGGCAGAAAGATTCAGTCTTTCCATAGCGGTTTTCAACAATTGCAGTGAAGCGTCATCAAGTGCGCAATGCTCCCGAATTTGTTTCGAACTCATTTGTGCATTATAATGAATATGATCGATTTCTTCGAATCTTTTAGTTTGAATTTCACGAGCCGAAGTCACTCGTTTTCTTATTTCTACGCTGCTTTCCCCATTTCTTTTTTCGGTTAATTTATCAAAAGGAACAGGCGTTACTTCAATATGTATATCAATTCTATCCAATAAAGGCCCTGAAATTTTGCTCAAATAACGGGTCATTTCATGAGGTGACGACGTATTGGGAGAATCCGGATCATTGAAAAATCCGCTCGGACTCGGATTCATGCTTGCCACCAGCATAAATGACGAGGGATAGGTTATCGTAAATTTTGCCCTCGAAATAGTTACTTCCCTATCTTCCAATGGCTGCCGCATTACTTCCAGCACTTCGCGCTTAAATTCAGGTAATTCATCCAAAAACAAAACGCCGTTGTGTGCCAGCGAAATTTCGCCTGGCTGCGGATAACTGCCACCGCCCACAAGCGCCACGCTCGAAGCTGTATGATGCGGACTGCGAAACGGGCGCTGATTCATTAATCCCGCATCTTTTACTTTTCCCGCTACACTGTGAATTTTTGTAGTTTCCAAAGCTTCTTTCAAAGTCATTGGAGGCAAAATACTCGGTAATCGTTTGGCAATCATCGTTTTTCCGGAGCCTGGAGGACCTATCAAAATAATATTATGTCCGCCGGCAGCTGCAATTTCCATACAGCGTTTTATGGATTCTTGCCCTCGTACTTCGGCAAAATCAAATTCCGGGAAATCTAAGGTTTTATAAAACTCGGCTCTAGTGTCGATAGTGGTGGGTTCTAATGTTCCTTTGCCTTCAAAAAAATCAATCACTTCCAATACATTCTCCACACCATAAACGTCAAGACCGGCAACAATAGCCGCTTCTTTTACATTCTGTTTTGGCAGAAAAAAACCTTTAAAACCTTCTTCTTTAGCCTTAATGGCAATAGGAAGCCCACCTTTTATAGGCTGTAAACTTCCATCGAGCGAAAGTTCTCCCATTATGATATATTTATCCACCTCATCGGATTTGATTTGTCCCGATGCGGCAAGAATTCCTATGGCAAGTGTCAAATCATAGGCAGAACCTTCCTTCCGTAAATCGGCAGGAGCCATATTGATAGTTATTTTTTTTACCGGAAGACTGTAACCATTATTTTTTAAGGCGGCTGCAATGCGGTAACTGCTCTCTTTGATGGCATTATCCGGCAAACCTACCAAGTGGTAGCCCACCCCTTTATCAATATTCACCTCCACAGTGATGGTTGTTGCATCTACACCAAAAACAGCACTTCCGTAAACTTTGACTAACATATAAAATAGTTTTTCTAAATATAAATACTATTTTACTTCAAACCAAAAACATTTAATTAAATTCTTACTTACCGCCGTTTATATCACAAATGATGCTGTTTTTATACAATTTGAAACGCAAATTATGAATACACTAAGCCAATCTGATTTTTGACCTCCTCCACTATCGCGGAAAGCTCTAAGCTGTTTTGATGGGACCAAAGTTCGCTTTCCATTTTATTGGCTCTAAGACAGGCATGGCATTCCTCGATTTCGTAAGTGTAGCCTTTACCTAATGTTGGTCTATCAAATTTAGTTTTTTGATCGCCTTGAGTCAAGCTGTACGATTCGGTCATAAACCAAAGCGGATCCAGATTGATTCGGCCTTTAGTACCGCTTATTGTTGCTTCCACATTCGAAGTATATAAAAAACTGGCATGAAGTACGGCTTGTGCTTTTTCATATTGCAAAATGATGGAAGTCTGCGTATCGGCACCTGTGGCATGAAAATTGGATTTTGCTAAAATTTCTTGAGGTTTTCCTAATATTAAATAGGCCAAAAACAATGGATAAACGCCAATATCCATCAGTGCTCCGCCTCCCAGTTTAATATCAGTCATTCTGGTATTATCCGGGTTTTCGAATGTAATTGCAAAATCGGCATTGACGTATTTCACTTCACCAATCGAACCATTTTGAATATGCTCCAAAGTTTCTCGTATCGAAGGATTGAAACGAGTCCAAAAGGCTTCCATGAAAAATTTATTGTGCTTTTTGGCGGTATTAATCATCTGCAAAACATCATTATAATGCAGGGCCAGCGGTTTTTCACACAACACATGTTTATTATTCTGCAAAGCTTTAATGGTCAGCTCAGCGTGAGAATCATGCGGTGTTGCGATATAAAGAATGTCGATATTTTCGTCATGAAAGAGTTCATCATACGAACCATAAGCCTTTGGACATTGAAACTGATTAGCAAAATCTTGGGCTTTGCTGATATTTCTGGAAGCTACAGCACAAAGTTCGGCAGATTCAATCAATTGTAATTCACTAGCAAATTGCTGGGCAATATTTCCCAAACCAACAATTCCCCATTTTATTTTTATGTTGTTTTCCATTGGAGTTTTTCTTTTTTAATACGTAAATATAAGTGTTTTGAAGAAAAACCAAACTGTATTTGATATTATAACCATAAAATTAACCGCGAAAGAAATGCAAGGTTCGCAAAGCTTTGAGAACCTTCCGGTAAAAAAAATTATTGTTAAGGTTTATCCCTTCCTATGAATCTTTCTTTTCCGAGTAAAAAGTCTACGGCTCTCAAAACATTTTTATCAATGGATTCTTCTGTTTTTAAAAAAGATATATATCGAACGATTTCCAACTGAAGCGAAGGTCTCAAACTGTCGAATATTTTGTGAGCATCAGGATTTTTCTTTAAAGCTTGAATTAATTTGGGATGCATAGGAATCACTCTTTCTTCCGGGTCAAAGGCTATTTCAAAATTGGCGGTATCACCCACTTCTTTTTTAGCAATTTTTCGCATGGGCGTGTTCAGGTACAATCGCCAATAACCGCTGTATTTGATTAAAGTTTGGATAAATTCGTAGCCTTCAATTTTGATTTTGACTGGAATTTTCCCTTTGTCTTTATTGGCTTCCCTAAAAATGGAATTCAAAACTGCATCTGGCAGAAAAACAAATGGATTCACTCCTATTATTTGAATTTCTGCTGAAAATTTACTGATCTTAGTAGGGTTCATTTTTTTGAAAAGAGTTTTTTTATTGAAAAAACAGCAACACTGATTTTTGCATCAAACGAAAATACGAATTAAATTTAAAATTATTTCATTCAGACCTGAACGTACATACACAACCTAGTTTTAGTGAACGCCGTACAAGATTCATTATCCTGCTTCTGAATTTCCTTAAAGATCTTGTAAACTCGTGTAAGGGATAGCAGCAATCCGCCGCTGCGGAGCGAATAGCCCGACCGCATTCCAGTAAAAAGGCATATAACCGAAAAGAGAATCTGCCCTTTTATTGGAATGGGGTTACACCCAAACGATCTTTTTAGGATTGATGAACTAAATGATTTTTATGATTTTGCAATAAATTATAATGCTGAGACCAGTAAATTCTTTAAATTTGGTTTTCACAATTTAAAGAGGAAATCATGGGACTATTTAATGCCATACTTGGTAACGCATCGGAAGTAAATACGGAAAATCTTTCGAAGGAATTTGAGCCTTTATTGATTGAAGGCGAAAGAATCGAGAAAGGGTATAAAGTGATTAAAGATATGTTTGTTTTCACCAATAAAAGGCTGATTTTAGTCGAAAAACAATTAGTGGGCAGTAAAGTAGATTATCTTTCGATTCCATATTCTTCTATTAAAAAATTCTCCAAAGAAAGTGCCGGAATACTTGATATGGACGCCGAATTGAAGATTTGGCTGGCTGGTGAAGACGCCCCAATTTCAAAACAATTTGGTAAAGGCGGGAACAATATTAACGAAGTGTACCAAATATTGAGTCAGCATATTCTGAAGTAATTATTTTAAGTATTAAGTATGGAGAATTAAGTATTAAGATTAAGATTAAGCCATAAAATATGCATTATTGATTTCTTAATACTTAATACTCAATTCTTAATACAGCATAACAACCTACAACACCATGAAAATAATCATCCGCACTTTTAAACTCCAATTAAAGCACACCTTTACGATTTCGAGGGAGTCGCACGATGTACAGCCTACACTGATTGTGGAACTGCAAAGTGACGGTTTATCGGGATTTGGAGAAGCAACTTCGAATCCGTATTACAATATTACGGTAGACAGCATGAGAGCTAACTTGGAAGCTATTATTCCTTTTATAGAAGCGCATAATGACGAAACTCCAGAGGAATTTTGGGACAGCGCATCGGCTTTATTGAAGAATGATATGTTTGCATTATGTGCTTTGGATATGGCTTACAATGATTTATATGCCAAGAAAAAAGGCAAAAAGTTATATGAGCTTTGGGGAAATTCTCCTTTGCACAATCCTAAAACCGATTACACTATTGGGATTGACAAAATCGATAAAATGGTCATGAAACTGAAAGAAATGCCATGGCCTATTTATAAAATTAAATTGGGAACTAAAGACGATATTGCGATTGTTACCGAATTGCGTAAACATACCGATGCCCGTTTTAGAATCGATGCCAATTGTGGCTGGACTGTTTCTGAAACAATCAATAACGCAATCGCCCTGAAAAAACTGGGAGTAGAATTCTTAGAACAGCCCATGAAAGCCGATCAATGGGCGGCGCACAAAGAGGTTTTTAAACACTCCGTTCTGCCTATTATTGCCGATGAAAGCTGTATTATTGAAGAAGATGTTGCTAAATGCCACAATCATTTTCACGGCGTAAATGTAAAACTGGTGAAATGCGGCGGTCTCACACCTGCACGAAGAATGATTGCCGAGGCTAAGCAATATGGCATGAAAACTATGGTGGGCTGTATGACGGAATCTACGGTTGGTATTTCGGCTATTGCACATTTATTGCCAGAGTTGGATTATGTGGATATGGATGGTGCTTTATTGCTCTCTGAAGATATTGCTACTGGCGTTACCATCACGGACGGTATTGTTCATTATGCCGATTCTAATGGGATTGGGGCTGTTTTGAATCATTAAAAAAATTAAAACCGCGGATATAATTACTAAAAAAATGAATAATAAAATCATCGAATAAAATGGAAAAACATGTAATATCAACAGATGGTGTTAAAATTCACTTTCATGAAACTGGAAAAGGAGAGATTACTCTAGTTTTTGTTCACGGTTGGCTTGGAAATGGTGATTGGTGGAGTGACCAACAAACTTATTTCAAAGACAAATATAAAATTGTACAAATTGACTTAGGTGGACACGGAAAATCCGGAAAATCGAGAACTAATTGGAATAGCAAACAATATGCCGATGATATTAATGCTGTTCTACAAGAAATCGACTCTAACGAAATTATATTAATTGGACATTCCATGTCGGGAGCGTATGTACTTGAAGCTTCAATAGAATCTCAAAAAGTAAAATCAATAATCTTAGTTGATACCTTAAAAGACTTAGGGCAAAATTTCACTTATGAACAAGCTGAGGAATTTCAATTTACCCATTATAGAAATAATTTTGAATTAGCCGTTAAAAACATTCTTCCACAGTATCTATTTGTTGAAGACACGCCAGATTCAGTAAAAGAAAAACTTCAAAATGAGTTCCTTCAAAATGAATCCGATTTTGCCATTAATGCGCTTAAACCATTGTACTTAATGGATATTAATAAAATAGCACAATTAGTTACTGTTCCTGTTAGAGCAATAAATTCTGATGCATCGCCCACAAATAGTGATAATAATAGAATCTATTTAAAAGATTATGATTGTAAAATAATAACCAAAACTGGTCATTATCCCATGCTTGAAAAACCAACTGAATTTAATGAAATTCTAAACCGTTTGATAGAAGAATTAACTAAATGAATTGTATGTAAAGTAAGTTTTAAAATCAACCAACATACTTCTCTTGTACTTTCCAAATTAATTATAATTATCAATCTTAATCGTTTTTTCGTTTAGTCGAAAAACTTATCATAAGTTGCGATGATTTGAGGCTCGAGAACATTAACAGTACCATAAAGTCAATGCTAATTTGTGTAATCTGTGTCAAAAAAACTATAAAAACCAATGCAGGTAAACGAAATCCCAAATAGAGTATTTTACAAAAACGGCGAAGAGTTTCTGTACTTTGGCGGCACCAATTATTTGGGTGTTACTACCCTACCCGAGTTTCAAAAAATTCTATGGGCAAGTTTCCAAAAATGGGGAACGAGTTACGGCAGTTCGCGCTCTGCCAACATTCAATTGGATATTTACAAAACTGCCGAAGATTTATTAGCAAAACAGATTGAAACCGAAACCGTTGTTACAATTTCTTCCGGAATGCTGGCTGGAAAACTGGCTTTGGAGCAATTACAGCATACTACCGATTTGCTTTTTCATTTTCCTAACACACATCCTGCTTTAATGCATCCTTTTTCACTGCCCTTGATTCAAAACGGGAAGCTGAATCCTTTTCTTTTTGACCCAACAGTTTCAAGAATTGGAATTGTTGCCGATGCTATTCCGTCGCTGGAAGTTACTCCTATTGATTTAAGTATTCTGAAAGATATTCCAAGCTCAAAAATCATCACTTTATTACTCGACGAATCCCACAGTTTTGGGCTACTAGGGGATCAAGGGCAGGGAGTTTTAAAACAATATCAGCTTCCGAACATACATCAAAAAATAGCTATTGCATCGCTGGGGAAAGCCATAGGACTTTCAGGAGGTTTTATTGCTGGTGATTCTCATTTTATAAATGAAATAAAAAAACGGCAGAATTTTATTGGTGCTTCGGGTATGAATCCTGCTTTTTTGGAAACTTTTGTAAATGCACAAGAACTTTACCAATTACAAAGACAGCTGTTAAAAGATAATCTAAATTATGTTACCAGTCATTTATTACCCAATACTGCTTTAACTTTTACGAAAAATTATCCTGTTATTTATTTCGACCAGGACGAGTTACTGCAATTGCTTTTGGAAAACAATATTATTCCAACATCTTTTCCTTATCCGACAGCTTCAGGAAAATTGAGCCGGATTGTAATTAGTGGTCACCATACTAAAGCAGATTTAGATAAAATGATACAGCAGCTGAATATTTTTTCACAAATGGCGACAGATTTTGAAGGTGATATCCGATTTGTGCTTTAATATGGATAAATCATAATTGGATACAGAAACAAATTTCATCTGCAATTAATGAAAGCTTTTTTATTTATAACAGTAAACAATATAATTATTAAATTTATAACTCTTTACTGTTGATTTCTCAATAATGAAGTTATTAGCTACAATTTTAAAAAACAGCTCGCGTTCAAATGAATTAAAAAATGCTTTAAATTAAATTATTATTATTTTTAAGTGATTTTTACATTACCTACCCCTAATTTATGGGAGGTAAAATGCACAAATGATAAAAATAACAAGCTCACGCCCTTTTTAACAGGGTGTTTGAAATGATTTTTTATTTTTGCATAAAAAAAATAAAATTAATATAAAATGCGAAAAATAGTTTTAAGTGTGATACTTGTCACAATTTTGGTACTATCCTATTTCTCTAATTACTTTTTAACAAGCCACAAAACAAATCTTTCCGAAATTTCAAAATTTGACACTGGTGATATCGCATGGATGCTGGTAGCTTCTGCATTGGTATTACTAATGACTCCTGGATTAGGTTTCTTCTATGGTGGTATGGTAGGCAAAAAAAATGTGATCAGCACCATGCTTCAAAGTTTCATGGCCATGATTATTGTAACCGTTTTATGGGTACTGATTGCTTTCGGATTATCGTTTGGACCTTCAATTGGAGGCATCATTGGAAACCCAATACCATATATCTTTTTTCAAGGAGTCGGAATTGGTACCTCATGGAAATTAGCTCCAACAATTCCTTTTTTATTATTTGCATTATTCCAAGCTAAATTTGCTATTATAACACCAGCCATAGTAACGGGAGCTTTTGCTGAGCGTATCCGTTTTTGGGCTTACCTATTGTTTATGGTGCTATTCATACTTTTTATTTACGCTCCATTAGCACACATGACATGGCATCCGGATGGATTACTGTATAATTTTGGAGTATTAGATTTTGCAGGAGGTACAGTCGTACACATGAGTGCAGGATGGGCCGCGCTTGCCGGAGCTATCTTTCTAGGAAAACGCAAATCACCAAAACCAACCCCGGCACGTATTACTTATGTACTATTAGGAACTGGATTATTATGGTTTGGATGGTTTGGTTTCAACGCAGGATCGGCCATGGGAGCCAATGGTCTTGCTGCACAAGCACTCGGAACAACAACTGTTGCGGCTGCAGTCGCCTCTATGACTTGGGTATTTCTTGATAAAATTATGGGCCACAAACTTTCAGCTATGGGTGCTTGTATTGGCGCAGTAGTCGGACTGGTAACCATCACTCCAGCCGCAGGATTTGTAAGCATGCCGCATGCAATCACTATAGGAATTATTGGAAGTATCATCAGTAATATCACAGTTAGCAAATTCCATAAATTTAAAATAGATGATGCTTTAGATGTATTCGCCTGCCATGGTGTCGGAGGAATGGTTGGAATGGTATTAACCGGTGTATTTGCTTCCAAAGACATCAATCCTGCAGTTATCGACCAAGGTCTTGCTTTTGGGGAGACCAAATTATTTACTCACCAAATAATTGCTTTAGTCGGCGTATCTATATTCGCTTTTACAATATCTTATTTCCTTTTCTATATAGTAAACAAAATTACTCCTTTGCGGGTATCCCAAGAAAAAGAAGAACTTGGTTTAGACATTACACAGCACGGAGAATATTTATAGCTTCTTTTTAACAAAAAAATCAAAACACTCTAAATTACTTGGGGTGTTTTTTTTTATCACATTTTTAAATTTTCAAAACAATTACAAACCATAGAAACCCAGCTTCATTATTTATTTTAAAAGCAGAAATATCTGATATTACAGACCTCTCAATCGAACCAAATTAACAAAGCTCCTCACAAGACTTACGCAGCATTACCTCAATAAAATAGCTAAAATCCTATAATTAAATCACTTAAAGCATATATCTATTATTTCTAAAGCTATTTAATAAAATTATCCATAACGAGACAAACAGCAAAGAACGAGAAAACCTATTTTCGGCTTATATGTCTCCCTGAATAGCAAAAACAAAACACTTGCCAAACAATATCTTTTTTCAGAATATTTTAAGTAATCATTAACAAAAACATCGTCCAACTGCTAAAACAAGCGATAATTTCCTAAAAAAATTAACAATTCAAGAATAAAACTTAAAAAAAACTTAAAATCTCATTAACATATTCTTTGTTTTAGGCACATATATCAATCACCCCTTAAATTATTAGGGAGGTAAAGTAATATTTTAATAAAAATAAGACATCAACCCCTATTTTTTTGGAGTATTTTAAATCATTTAATACTTTTATGAAAAATTAAAACAAAAAAATACCATTGAAAATGTTTTAAATTTTAAACTGTAAAATATTTTAGAAGTTTAAAAAATTTATTAATCGATTAAAAAAAATAACTTTTCTATGAAAAAAATTGAAGCAATTGTTAGAACATCAAAATTTGAAGATGTTAAAACAGAACTAAAAAATTGTGGTATTGATTTTTTCTCTTATTGGGAAGCATCAGGTGTTGGAAGCGAACATTTACAAATGCACCACAGTTATAGAGGAACAATTTATGACACCCAGTTTATTCCTCGTATTTTTCTTTCTATTGTATTAAAAGACAGTAATCTTGCCAAAACAATAAACTGTATCGAAAAAGCTGCTTTTACTGGACAAGTAGGAGATGGAATGATTTTTACTTATAACATCGAAGAATCTGTACGAATTAGTAATGGTGCAAGAGGCGAAGCATCTACTGCAGGACCTGGAGATCAAATCTAATAAACAATTTTTAAAGCAATCTAATATGATACGAAAAATAATATATTTAGTTTTTATACTTACGCTTAGTTTAACGGCTTTTACATCAGAAGCGCAAACAGCAACCACCAAAAGTCCCGACCCTAGTGGAGTCACCACTGGATCAACAGCTGATGTAACTGCAGCCAAACCTGGCGCACCAACACCTACCGAAGTTTCAGATCAAGTAGGTAAAAACAAAGTAGGAATAAATCTTGTTTGGCTTTTAATGGCTGGTTTCCTTGTATTCTTTATGCAGGCTGGTTTTGCATTAGTCGAAACAGGACTAACCCGTGCAAAAAATGTTGCACATACCATGGCAATGAACTTGTTTGTATATCCAGCTGGTGCTATAGGTTTTTTCATATGCGGCTTTGCTATAATGTTTGGCGGTGTCGGAGCATTGGGAACATTAGGAGGTTATAACGGATTGGATCATGAAGTATCTATAACTCTTTTTGGACATGTTTTTGGATTATTTGGAGCCAAAGGCTTTTTCATGAACGGCATTTATGATGTTGGAGTATTAGGCTTTTTTGTATTTCAAGTTGTATTCATGGATGCTGCCTGTACTATACCTACGGGTGCAATGGCAGAAAGATGGAAATTTCTTTCTTTTGCGGTATCGGGAGTTATTATTGGTGGTTTAATATACCCATTATATGGTAACTGGGTTTGGGGAGGCGGATGGCTAGCCCAACTTGGTGCAAACTTTGGTTTAGGTCATGGACATGTTGATTTTGCCGGTTCCTCTGTCGTTCACCTAACAGGTGGTGTATTGGCCTTTGTTGGTGCAAAAATGATTGGACCCAGATTAGGCAAATTTAATAAAGATGGCTCTCCAAATGCAATTCCAGGACATAATATCCCAATGGCAGTATTGGGTACTTTAATACTCGCCTTTGGATGGTTTGGTTTTAATGCAGGATCAACTCTTTCAGGAACAGATTTACGTTTTACAGTAGTTGCATTTAACACTATGATGGCATCATGTGGTGGAGCTTTAGCTGCCACAGTATGGATTTGGTCTGTTAGAGGATCAAAACCAGATGTAAGTATGATGTGTAATGGATTACTTGCTGGTCTAGTTGCTATTACTGCACCTTGTGCCTTTGTAAATCCTCTTGGCGGATTACTAATCGGATTGATTTCAGGGATAATTGTTGTTGAAGTAACCTTTTTGGTTGAAAGAAAACTTAAAATTGACGATCCAGTTGGTGCAATTGCTGTACACGGTGCCAATGGAATTTGGGGTTGTTTAGCTCTTGGATTATTTGCTGATGGAACTTATGGCGATGGATTAAATGGAGTAAAAGGAGCTGTAACCGGCTTATTTTATGGTGATTCAGGACAGTTTTTTGCAGAGTTGATAGGAGTTGCAATTAACATCATCTACGTTGGTATAGCGGGTTGGGTAATGTTTAAATTACTAGGGATCTTTTTTGGAAACAGAGTTGCTCCTGATGTAGAACTTTACGGGCTAGACCTTCCTGAAATGGGAATTGATGGTTACTCAGGAATAAAAATGGATAAAAATGCTGAAACTCCATTGTCAAAATAAAAAAATTAAATTATAGCTAACCTTTAAAAAGGTTAGCTATAAAATATTTACAAGATTATTCTGCTTAAATTTAATTTATGTTTAAAAATTGTAATTATTCTAAAAAACTAAATAACAAAAACACAAAAAAGATTTCCATAAAGGCATGAAATATTTTTTATACTTTTATCTAAACTTAAAACCAAAAAACTATGCGAAAAATTATTTTAAGTGTGATTCTAATCACAATTCTGGTATTGTCCATTTTTTCAATTCATTTCCTTGTTGAATCACCAACATTAGGAACACATGTTATACCGCTAAAATTAGACACGGGAGACACAGCTTGGATGATTGTAGCCACAGCATTTGTATTATTAATGACGCCGGGGCTCGGATTCTTTTATGGCGGAATGGTAGGTAAAAAAAATGTCATCAGTACCATGTTACAAAGCTACATGGCAATGGTTATAGTAACCCTTTTATGGGTCGTAATCGGATTTGGATTATGTTTTGGTCCTTCAATTGGAGGTTTTATCGGTAATCCTTCTTCAAATTTATTTTTCAATGGTGTAAGTGCCAATACCGCTTGGGAATTAGCTCCAACTATCCCCTTCATCTTGTTTGCATTATTTCAAGCAAAATTTGCGATCATTACTCCTGCCTTAATTACTGGAGCTTTTGCTGAAAGAGTACGTTTCTGGGCTTACCTATTGTTTATGGTATTATTTATATTATTTGTATATGCTCCATTATGCCACATGACTTGGCATCCTGATGGAATGTTCTTCAAAATGGGAGTTTTAGATTTTGCTGGAGGAACAGTAGTACACATGAGTGCAGGTTGGGCAGCTCTTGCAGGAGCTATCTTCTTAGGAAAAAGAAAAGTACAAAAAGCAAATCCTGCTCGTATTACTTATGTATTATTAGGAACTGGTTTATTATGGTTTGGTTGGTTTGGTTTTAACGCAGGATCAGCTGTAGGGGCTAGCAGCCTTGCTGCACAAGCATTAGGAACTACAACTGTAGCTGCTGCTGCTGCTGCAATGGCATGGGTATTCCTTGACAAAATTATGGGGCATAAACTTTCTGCAATGGGTGCTTCTATCGGAGCAGTAGTTGGATTGGTTGCAATTACTCCTGCCGCAGGATTCGTAAGCATTCCTCACGCAATGGCAATTGGTATTATAGCGAGTGTGATAAGTAACCTTGTTGTTAGTAAATTCCCTAAAGGAAAAATCGACGATGCCTTAGACGTATTTGCCTGTCATGGTGTTGGAGGTATGGTAGGAATGGTTTTAACAGGAGTATTTGCTTCTGGGGCAGTTAATCCTTTGGTAACTGCTAAGGGACAACTTGGAAATGGTTTAATTTTTGGAGAAACAGCATTGTTTTTCGCACAATTGAAAGCATTAGTTCTTGTTTCTATATTTGCTTTTTGTGTTTCTTATGCTTTATTCTTTATTGTTAACAAAATTACGCCTTTAAGGGTAACCGAAGAAAAAGAAGAACTAGGATTAGACATCTCTCAACACGGAGAATTCTTGTAACATTCAATTTCTAAATATCCATAAAACACTCTAGAATTTATTTTAGAGTGTTTTTTTTATTTATTACTCCGCTTTATCAAAAATATATGATGGCTTTAACATAAGCAGACCTATTATATTCTTAAATTTATTACCCTATTTCGTAATAATAAATATCCCCATAAATCTATAGTATTTCTTTCCTTACAAAGTTGTGTCCAGAATATAATTATAAACAACAAATTATACTGTCATGGAATTAGAAATTGAACAAATCAGGGACCAACAGAAAGAGACATGGAATAAATTCTCTTCTGGTTGGAAAAAATGGGATGAACTCACAATGGATTTTCTAAAACCCATGGGAGACGAAATTATTAAATTACTCAATCTAAAAAGCGACGCTATCGTTCTGGATGTCGCCGCAGGAACTGGAGAACCAGGACTGACCATTGCATCTCATTTAAACGGCGGAAAAGTAATTTCTACAGACTTAGCCGAAGGAATGCTCGAAGTAGCTCAAGAAAATGCAAAAAAGAGAGGAATCAGAAATTTTGAAACCATAGTGTGTGATGTCAGTGAACTCCCTTTTGAAGATAACACTTTTGATGCCATTAGTTGCCGCTTTGGATTTATGTTTTTCCCAGATATGCTATTGGCCATAAAAGAAATGGCACGAGTCCTTAAGCCCGGAGGTAAAATTGCTACCGCAGTTTGGAACATTCCAGAAAAAAATTTCTGGATAACCGCCACTATGGGAACCATCAGCAAAAACGTAGAAATAGCTCCTCCAGCTCCCGGAGCACCTGGAATGTTTCGTTGTTCAAAAGCGGGATTTATGTCTGATTTATTTTTGCAAGCGGGTCTCAAAAACATTTCGGAAAATGAAGTTACAGGAAAATTAAACTGCAAAACAACGGATGTTTATTGGGATCTAATGAATGATGTTGCCGCTCCTGTAGTCGCCGCCCTCAGTAAAACAGACGACGCAATGAGACAAAAAATAAAAGAAGAAGTGTATTCACTAGTGAATCAAAAATATCCTGACAACAATGTCATTATTGATTCTAGTGCTCTTGTAATCTATAGTGAGAAATAACACCCTATTATAGAGTTCCAAAAAATTAAATAACTCTTAAAATTACAAACAAAAGGACGCTTAAAAAACAAACTATGACACCTTTGCAAATTACCTTAACCATATTCGCTATGTTCCTTATAGGAGGTATTCGTATCGCACAAGAATATCAGCGTGGAGTGATATTTAGACTTGGTCGTTACAGAAACATAATGGGTCCTGGGATTTATTGGATCATCCCTTTCATCGAAAGACAGCAACGGGTAGACATTCGAACAAAAACTGTTGATTTGGAACAGCAGGAAACCATTACAAAAGACAGCGTAACGATTAAAGTAAATGCTGTACTGTGGTTCAAAATAACGAATCCTGAAAATGCAATTATCAAAGTGGCAGACTACAATAAGGCAGTTTATCAATTTTCGGTTACTGCATTACGAAACATTATCGGACAGCATTCTCTAGATGAAGTATTAAGAGAAAGAGAACAAATCAATGGAACGCTTCAAAAAATTGTAGATTCGGCAACCGAACCATGGGGAATAAAAATTGAAATGGTCGAAATGAAAGATGTTGAAATTCCAGAAGCAATGCAAAGAGCCATGGCACGCGAAGCGGAAGCAATAAGAGAAAAAAGAGCTCGAATTGTAAAAGCGGAAGCCGAATTGGAAGCATCCATAAAACTAACACAGGGAGCAAAAAGAATGGAAGAAAGCCCAATTGCATTAGAATTAAGACGTATGCAAATGCTGGCTGAAATAGGGATAGACAACAATACCACCACCGTAATCCTCATACCATCAGACTTCACAAACGCCGCAAAAAGTTTGTCAAAACTGAGTAATGAAAGTAATTTGAATCAACAATAACCACTATGGAAACACCAATTGTAAAAGTTCTTAAAGCATTTTACATCACCCATGACGTAAAATGCTTTGTGACAGAAAAACCCGCTGGATATAATTTTATTCCGGGGCAAGCTACCGATGTTTCCATAAACCTTCCTGAATGGGAAGACAAATTACGCCCTTTCACCTTTACCAATTTAAACGAACAAAACTATCTCGAATTTATGATCAAGATTTACAAAGATCATGAGGGTGTGACCAATAAGCTTGGCAGTATCAATGCCGGAGCCGAATTGATACTTCACGATGTTTTCGGAGCCATTCAATACAAAGGAAAAGGGACATTTATTGCTGGAGGAGCTGGCATCACCCCATTTATTTCCATTTTTCGTGATTTATACAAACAACAACTACTCTCAGGCAACAAACTCATTTACAGCAACAAAACTGTAGAGGATGTAATTATGGTCGAAGAATTACAAAAAATGCTAAAGAAAGATTTTTTAAAAATATACACACGGGAAAATGTGATAGGATTTCAAGAAAAAAGAATAGATCGCAATTTCTTAATTGAAACCATAGCCGACTTCAGTCAGAACTTTTATGTTTGTGGCCCTACTGATTTTGTAAAAAACATCACTAAAAGCCTACTGGATCTTGGCGCAACGGCAAGTACAGTAATTTTCGAAAAGTAATGACATTACTTGCCATTTCAAACTATACAAAATCACTCTAATTTTTATAAAAAACGAAGCCTTCCAAAAACAATCTGGAAGGCTTTAATTTAAAAACTCTTTTAATAATTTATTTTTTTATCAGATTCAAAGTTTTTGCATTTTCTCCCTGTCTTATCAATACAATATATTCTCCTGAAGAAAATTCTTCTCCAAAAACAATTGGTTGATTATCATTTTTTTCGATACGTTTTACTCTGCGTGCAAACATATCATATACTAATACCTCCACTTTTTCATTATTACCCCCTTCCGTCACTAAAGTAAACTGACTGTCGCTTGGATTAGGGAAAACTTTTACGGCAAATTCAGCAGGTTCTATATCTGTAGCTGTTGCTTCAATAAGCATTTTTTCAGAATGAATGTTTTTTGCATTAGACCCTTGAGGCTTACAGTCATTCGTGCATTTACCCAAAAAGTCTCCGTGATTAAGATGTTCCTGCACTGCCGACTGATCAACGCAAATAGCCGTACATGGATTCTTAGCACTTCCCGTTTGATGACATATCGCCACTTTTACAACACCACTATTCCCAGCAAAACAACGTGCATCTTCAGCATCAACCCCAACTGACTGATTGTATGGTATGGTATAAGAGCATCCATTAGCATCAACTACCGTAGCAATAAATCGGGCATCAGCAAGCAAAGTAACATTTACAGAATAACTTCCATTTAAAGGAATATTATTAAAACTTGTACTGGCTGGATTACTTGAAATAGATTTTGGTTGTACCATACACGAATTAATGGTTTGATATGTTGTCCCTACGCTTGTCCAAGTTTCATCACCAGTAGTGTTAATATAATCACAGATGAGCTTACCTCCCACACGTTCAATTGGACGGGATGGTGAAGCAGGCAAAGGATCTACCATCATTATTTCTACTCGGTAAGGTGCTTTTCCTCCTATTGGTTTTACTGTAATAGTTGCTGCCTGATCACCAGAATAGCCAAAGTAAAGATTAGGATTATTGGTTGTAATAGTCGCAGACAAAGCTAATGGCTGCGTAACAGTATAAGAAGCAGTTTTTGTACAATTATTAGCGTCCGTTACTGTTACATTATAAGCACCCGCAACCAAACCAGTTATCGTTTGTGTTAAAGCACCATTACTCCACAAATAGGAATATGGACTCTTACCAAGGGTTGGTATAACTGTTGCAGTACCTGTATTACCAGCATTACAAACATTGTTAGTACCTGTAGCGCTTGCTGTCATTATAGACGTAATGCTAATATTGGCAGTTGCTGAAGAACCATTATAATTGGAATTGCCCCCGAATGCTGCCATTGCAGTATAAGTCCCAGGAGCAGAAGGTGCAGATCCAGAATTATAAGTTCCTGCACAATTTGTTCCAACATAACTAAAAGTAAACGGAGTGGTAATATTAATACCTCCAATACCAATAGCATGAGCAGTCACTGCATGAGCATTATCATCAAAATTAAACATACCTCCTGTCGCACTTACGCTAGTATTGGCTTTGCTTATGGTATTGTTTACAGTTCCATTAGCATTATTGTAGTTTCCAGTGACATCGGTAAATACCCAAGCATCACTAGTATATGTTCCTGCATTGGTATGAATGGTTTCACCTAAATTCAATCCTGCTAAAGCTGCTCCTTGAACTCCTTTGGCAGTTCCTGTTGCTGTATGTGCCACAGTATCATAGGTAACACTGTATGGTGTAACTACAATTGTTGGATTTGCCTTGCCGATTTCAAAAGTCTTGCTGTCGCTGCTGCCCTCATGGTTCGCATCGCCCGAAAAAGTATAGCTCGCCGAAGCTGTTCCCGCATTGGTGTTGCTGTTATAGGAAGCCGTTGGTGACATATTCAGGCCTCCCGCGCCCGTTACGCTAACTGTCGCCGGCTCGATTGCCGAACCTGTAAAGGTGAACGGACCGCCGTTGATGGTAACCGCGGTGGTGCTTGAGGCTTTGCCGATGGTAAAGTCTTTGCTGTCGCTGCTGCCGTCATGGTTCGCATCGCCCGCATAAGCATAGCTCGCCGAAGCTGTTCCCGCATTGATATTATTTCCGTAAGAGGCCGTTGGTGACATATTCAAACTTCCTGCGCCCGTTACGCTCACTGTCGCAGGCTCGATTGCAGCGCCCGTATAGGTGAACGGACCGCCGTTGATCGTAACAACGGTGGTGCTGGAGGCTTTGCCGATGGTAAAGTCCTTGCTGTCGCTGCTGCCGTCATGGTTTGCGTCGCCCGCAAAAGTATAGCCCGCCGAAGCTGTTCCCGCATTGGTGTTGCTGTTGTAGGATGCTGTTGGTGACATATTCAGTCCTCCCGCGCCCGTTACGCTCACGGTTGCCGGCTCGATTGCCGCGCCTGTATAGGTGAACGGACCGCCGTTGATGGTAACCACGGTGGTGCTCGATGCTTTGCCGATGGTAAAGTCCTTGCTGTCGCTGCTGCCGTCATGGTTCGCATCGCCCGCAAAAGTGTAGCCCGCCGAAGCTGTTCCCGCATTGGTGTTGTTTCCGTAAGAAGCCGTTGGCGCTAAATTCAGTCCTCCCGCGCCCGTTACGCTCACGGTTGCCGGCTCGATTGCCGCGCCTGTATAGGTGAACGGACCGCCGTTGATGGTAACCACGGTGGTGCTCGATGCTTTGCCGATGGTAAAGTCCTTGCTGTCGCTGCTGCCGTCATGGTTCGCATCGCCCGCAAAAGTGTAGCCCGCCGAAGCTGTTCCCGCATTGGTGTTGTTTCCGTAAGAAGCCGTTGGCGCTAAATTCAGTCCTCCCGCGCCCGTTACGCTCACTGTCGCAGGCTCGATTGCCGCGCCTGTATAGGTGAACGGACCGCCGTTGATGGTAACCACGGTGGTGCTCGATGCTTTGCCGATGGTAAAGTCCTTGCTGTCGCTGCTGCCGTCATGGTTCGCGTCGCCCGCAAAAGTATAGCCCGCCGAAGCTGTTCCCGCATCGGTGTTGTTTCCGTAGGATGCTGTTGGCGCTAAATTCAGTCCTCCCGCGCCCGTTACGCTCACGGTCGCCGGCTCGATTGCAGCCCCTGTATAGGTGAACGGACCGCCGTTGATGGTAACCGCGGTGGTGCTGGAGGCTTTGCCGATTTCAAAAGTCTTGCTGTCGCTGCTGCCGTCATGGTTCGCATCGCCCGCATAAGCATAGCTCGCCGAAGCTGTTCCCGCATTGATATTATTTCCGTAAGAGGCTGTTGGTGACATATTCAAACTTCCTGCGCCCGTTACGCTCACTGTCGCAGGCTCGATTGCAGCGCCCGTATAGGTGAACGGACCGCCGTTGATAGTAACCACGGTTGTGCTGGAGGCTTTGCCGATGGTAAAGTCTTTGCTGTCGCTGCTGCCGTCATGGTTCGCATCGCCTGTATAAGCATAGCTCGCCGAAGCTGTTCCCGCATTGGTGTTGTTTCCGTAAGAGGCTGTTGGCGCTAAATTCAGGCCTCCTGCGCCCGTTACGCTCACAGTCGCAGGCTCGATTGCGGCGCCTGTATAGGTGAACGGACCGCCGTTGATGGTAACCACGGTGGTGCTGGAGGCTTTGCCGATTTCAAAAGTCTTGCTGTCGCTGCTGCCGTCATGGTTCGCATCGCCCGCATAAGCATAGCCCGCCGAAGCTGTTCCCGCATTGATATTATTTCCGTAAGAGGCCGTTGGTGACATATTCAAACTTCCTGCGCCCGTTACGCTCACTGTCGCAGGCTCGATTGCAGCGCCCGTATAGGTGAACGGACCGCCGTTGATCGTAACAACGGTGGTGCTGGAGGCTTTGCCGATGGTAAAGTCCTTGCTGTCGCTGCTGCCGTCATGGTTCGCGTCGCCCGCAAAAGTGTAGCCCGCCGAAGCTGTTCCCGCATTGGTGTTGCTGTTGTAGGATGCTGTTGGTGACATATTCAGTCCTCCCGCGCCCGTTACGCTCACTGTCGCAGGCTCGATTGCCGCGCCTGTATAGGTGAACGGACCGCCGCTGATGGTAACCACGGTGGTGCTGGAGGCTTTGCCGATGGTAAAGTCCTTGCTGTCGCTGCTGCCGTCATGGTTCGCATCGCCCGCATAAGCATAGCTCGCCGAAGCTGTTCCCGCATTGATATTATTTCCGTAAGAGGCCGTTGGTGACATATTCAAACTTCCTGCGCCCGTTACGCTCACTGTCGCAGGCTCGATTGCAGCGCCCGTATAGGTGAACGGACCGCCGTTGATCGTAACAACAGTGGTGCTGGAGGCTTTGCCGATGGTAAAGTCCTTGCTGTCGCTGCTGCCGTCATGGTTCGCATCGCCCGCAAAAGTGTAGCTGGCGGAAGCTGTTCCCGCATTGGTGTTGCTGTTGTAGGATGCTGTTGGTGACATATTCAGTCCTCCCGCGCCCGTTACGCTCACGGTTGCCGGCTCGATTGCCGCGCCTGTATAGGTGAACGGACCGCCGTTGATGGTAACCACGGTGGTGCTCGATGCTTTGCCGATGGTAAAGTCCTTGCTGTCGCTGCTGCCGTCATGGTTTGCGTCGCCCGCAAAAGTGTAGCCCGCCGAAGCTGTTCCCGCATTGGTGTTGTTTCCGTAAGAAGCCGTTGGCGCTAAATTCAGTCCTCCCGCGCCCGTTACGCTCACGGTTGCCGGCTCGATTGCCGCGCCTGTATAGGTGAACGGACCGCCGTTGATGGTAACCACGGTGGTGCTCGATGCTTTGCCGATGGTAAAGTCCTTGCTGTCGCTGCTGCCGTCATGGTTCGCATCGCCCGCAAAAGTGTAGCCCGCCGAAGCTGTTCCCGCATTGGTGTTGTTTCCGTAAGAAGCCGTTGGCGCTAAATTCAGTCCTCCCGCGCCCGTTACGCTCACTGTCGCAGGCTCGATTGCCGCGCCTGTATAGGTGAACGGACCGCCGTTGATGGTAACCACGGTGGTGCTCGATGCTTTGCCGATGGTAAAGTCCTTGCTGTCGCTGCTGCCGTCATGGTTCGCGTCGCCCGCAAAAGTGTAGCCCGCCGAAGCTGTTCCCGCATTGGTGTTGTTTCCGTAGGAGGCCGTTGGCGCTAAATTCAGTCCTCCCGCGCCCGTTACGCTCACGGTTGCCGGCTCGATTGCCGCGCCTGTATAGGTGAACGGACCGCCGTTGATGGTAACCACGGTGGTGCTCGATGCTTTGCCGATGGTAAAGTCCTTGCTGTCGCTGCTGCCGCCATGGTTCGCATCGCCCGCAAAAGCATAGCTGGCGGAAGCTGTTCCCGCATCGGTATTACTGCCGTAAGAAGCCGTTGGCGCTAAATTCAGTCCTCCCGCGCCCGTTACGCTCACTGTCGCAGGCTCGATTGCCGCGCCTGTATAGGTGAACGGACCGCCGTTGATGGTAACCACGGTGGTGCTCGATGCTTTGCCGATGGTAAAGTCCTTGCTGTCGCTGCTGCCGTCATGGTTCGCGTCGCCCGCAAAAGTGTAGCCCGCCGAAGCTGTTCCCGCATCGGTATTACTGCCGTAAGAAGCCGTTGGCGCTAAATTCAGTCCTCCCGCGCCCGTTACGCTCACTGTCGCAGGCTCGATTGCAGCGCCCGTATAGGTGAACGGACCGCCGTTGATCGTAACAACAGTGGTGCTGGAGGCTTTGCCGATTTCAAAAGTCTTGCTGTCGCTGCTGCCGTCATGGTTCGCGTCGCCCGCAAAAGTGTAGCCCGCCGAAGCTGTTCCCGCATTGGTGTTGCTGTTGTAAGAAGCCGTTGGCGCTAAATTCAGTCCTCCCGCACCCGTTACGCTCACTGTCGCAGGCTCGATTGCCGCGCCTGTATAGGTGAACGGACCGCCGTTGATAGTCACAACAGTGGTGCTGGAGGCTTTGCCGATGGTAAAGTCCTTGCTGTCGCTGCTGCCGTCATGGTTTGCGTCGCCCGCAAAAGTATAGCCCGCCGAAGCTGTTCCCGCATCGGTGTTGTTTCCGTAGGATGCTGTTGGCGCTAAATTCAGTCCTCCCGCGCCCGTTACGCTCACGGTCGCCGGCTCGATTGCAGCCCCTGTATAGGTGAACGGACCGCCGTTGATGGTAACCGCGGTGGTGCTGGAGGCTTTGCCGATTTCAAAAGTCTTGCTGTCGCTGCTGCCGTCATGGTTCGCATCGCCCGCATAAGCATAGCTCGCCGAAGCTGTTCCCGCATTGATATTATTTCCGTAAGAGGCTGTTGGTGACATATTCAAACTTCCTGCGCCCGTTACGCTCACTGTCGCAGGCTCGATTGCAGCGCCCGTATAGGTGAACGGACCGCCGTTGATAGTAACCACGGTTGTGCTGGAGGCTTTGCCGATGGTAAAGTCTTTGCTGTCGCTGCTGCCGTCATGGTTCGCATCGCCTGTATAAGCATAGCTCGCCGAAGCTGTTCCCGCATTGGTGTTGTTTCCGTAAGAGGCTGTTGGCGCTAAATTCAGGCCTCCTGCGCCCGTTACGCTCACAGTCGCAGGCTCGATTGCGGCGCCTGTATAGGTGAACGGACCGCCGTTGATGGTAACCACGGTGGTGCTGGAGGCTTTGCCGATTTCAAAAGTCTTGCTGTCGCTGCTGCCGTCATGGTTCGCATCGCCCGCATAAGCATAGCCCGCCGAAGCTGTTCCCGCATTGATATTATTTCCGTAAGAGGCCGTTGGTGACATATTCAAACTTCCTGCGCCCGTTACGCTCACTGTCGCAGGCTCGATTGCAGCGCCCGTATAGGTGAACGGACCGCCGTTGATCGTAACAACGGTGGTGCTGGAGGCTTTGCCGATGGTAAAGTCCTTGCTGTCGCTGCTGCCGTCATGGTTTGCGTCGCCCGCAAAAGTATAGCCCGCCGAAGCTGTTCCCGCATTGGTGTTGCTGTTGTAGGATGCTGTTGGTGACATATTCAGTCCTCCCGCGCCCGTTACGCTCACGGTTGCCGGCTCGATTGCCGCGCCTGTATAGGTGAACGGACCGCCGTTGATGGTAACCACGGTGGTGCTCGATGCTTTGCCGATGGTAAAGTCCTTGCTGTCGCTGCTGCCGTCATGGTTCGCATCGCCCGCAAAAGTGTAGCCCGCCGAAGCTGTTCCCGCATTGGTGTTGTTTCCGTAAGAAGCCGTTGGCGCTAAATTCAGTCCTCCCGCGCCCGTTACGCTCACGGTTGCCGGCTCGATTGCCGCGCCTGTATAGGTGAACGGACCGCCGTTGATGGTAACCACGGTGGTGCTCGATGCTTTGCCGATGGTAAAGTCCTTGCTGTCGCTGCTGCCGTCATGGTTCGCATCGCCCGCAAAAGTGTAGCCCGCCGAAGCTGTTCCCGCATTGGTGTTGTTTCCGTAAGAAGCCGTTGGCGCTAAATTCAGTCCTCCCGCGCCCGTTACGCTCACTGTCGCAGGCTCGATTGCCGCGCCTGTATAGGTGAACGGACCGCCGTTGATGGTAACCACGGTGGTGCTCGATGCTTTGCCGATGGTAAAGTCCTTGCTGTCGCTGCTGCCGTCATGGTTCGCGTCGCCCGCAAAAGTGTAGCCCGCCGAAGCTGTTCCCGCATTGGTGTTGTTTCCGTAGGAGGCCGTTGGCGCTAAATTCAGTCCTCCCGCGCCCGTTACGCTCACGGTTGCCGGCTCGATTGCCGCGCCTGTATAGGTGAACGGACCGCCGTTGATGGTAACCACGGTGGTGCTCGATGCTTTGCCGATGGTAAAGTCCTTGCTGTCGCTGCTGCCGCCATGGTTCGCATCGCCCGCAAAAGCATAGCTGGCGGAAGCTGTTCCCGCATCGGTATTACTGCCGTAAGAAGCCGTTGGCGCTAAATTCAGTCCTCCCGCGCCCGTTACGCTCACTGTCGCAGGCTCGATTGCCGCGCCTGTATAGGTGAACGGACCGCCGTTGATGGTAACCACGGTGGTGCTCGATGCTTTGCCGATGGTAAAGTCCTTGCTGTCGCTGCTGCCGTCATGGTTCGCGTCGCCCGCAAAAGTGTAGCCCGCCGAAGCTGTTCCCGCATTGGTGTTGCTGTTGTAGGATGCTGTTGGTGACATATTCAGTCCTCCCGCGCCCGTTACGCTCACTGTCGCAGGCTCGATTGCCGCGCCTGTATAGGTGAACGGACCGCCGCTGATGGTAACCACGGTGGTGCTGGAGGCTTTGCCGATGGTAAAGTCCTTGCTGTCGCTGCTGCCGTCATGGTTCGCATCGCCCGCATAAGCATAGCTCGCCGAAGCTGTTCCCGCATTGATATTATTTCCGTAAGAGGCCGTTGGTGACATATTCAAACTTCCTGCGCCCGTTACGCTCACTGTCGCAGGCTCGATTGCAGCGCCCGTATAGGTGAACGGATCGCCGTTGATCGTAACAACAGTGGTGCTGGAGGCTTTGCCGATGGTAAAGTCCTTGCTGTCGCTGCTGCCGTCATGGTTCGCATCGCCCGCAAAAGTGTAGCTGGCGGAAGCTGTTCCCGCATTGGTGTTGTTTCCGTAGGATGCCGCTGGAGACATATTCAGTCCTCCCGCGCCCGTTACGCTCACTGTCGCCGGCTCGATTGCAGAGCCTGTATAGGCGAACGGACCGCCGTTGATAGTAACCACGGTGGTACTCGATGCTTTGCCGATTTCAAAAGTCTTGCTGTCGCTGCTGGCTTCATGGTTTGCGTCGCCCGCAAAAGTATAGCCCGCCGAAACTGTTCCCGCATTGGTGTTGTTTCCATAAGAGGCTATTGGTGTCAAGTTCAGCCCTCCAGCGCCCGTTACGCTCACTGTCGCTGGCTCGATTGCCGCGCCTGTATAGGTGAACGGACCGCCGTTGATAGTAACCACGGTTGTGCTGGAGGCTTTGCCGATGGTAAAGTCTTTGCTGTCGCTGCTGCCGTCATGGTTCGCATCGCCCGCAAAAGTATAGCTCGCCGAAGCTGTTCCCGCATTGGTGTTGTTTCCGTAGGATGCCGTTGGTGACATATTCAAACTTCCTGCGCCCGTTACGCTCACTGTCGCAGGCTCGATTGCCGCGCCTGTATAGGTGAACGGACCGCCGTTGATAGTCACAACAGTGGTGCTGGAGGCTTTGCCGATGGTAAAGTCCTTGCTGTCGCTGCTGCCGTCATGGTTTGCGTCGCCCGCAAAAGTATAGCCCGCCGAAGCTGTTCCCGCATCGGTGTTGTTTCCGTAGGATGCTGTTGGCGCTAAATTCAGTCCTCCCGCGCCCGTTACGCTCACGGTCGCCGGCTCGATTGCAGCCCCTGTATAGGTGAACGGACCGCCGTTGATGGTAACCACGGTGGTGCTGGAGGCTTTGCCGATGGTAAAGTTCTTGCTGTCGCTGCTGCCGTCATGGTTCGCATCGCCCGCAAAAGCATAGCTGGCGGAAGCTGTTCCCGCATTGGTGTTGTTTCCGTAAGAAGCCGTTGGCGCTAAATTCAGTCCTCCCGCGCCCGTTACGCTCACGGTTGCCGGCTCGATTGCCGCGCCTGTATAGGTGAACGGACCGCCGTTGATGGTAACCACGGTGGTGCTCGATGCTTTGCCGATGGTAAAGTTCTTGCTGTCGCTGCTGCCGTCATGGTTCGCATCGCCCGCAAAAGTGTAGCCCGCCGAAGCTGTTCCCGCATTGGTGTTGCTGTTGTAGGATGCTGTTGGTGACATATTCAGTCCTCCCGCGCCCGTTACGCTCACTGTCGCAGGCTCGATTGCCGCGCCTGTATAGGTGAACGGACCGCCGCTGATCGTAACAACAGTGGTGCTGGAGGCTTTGCCGATGGTAAAGTCCTTGCTGTCGCTGCTGCCGTCATGGTTCGCATCGCCCGCAAAAGTGTAGCCCGCCGAAGCTGTTCCCGCATTGGTGTTGTTTCCGTAGGAGGCCGTTGGTGACATATTCAAACTTCCCGCGCCCGTTACGCTCACGGTTGCCGGCTCGATTGCCGCACCTGTATAGGTGAACGGACCGCCGTTGATGGTAACCACGGTGGTGCTGGAGGCTTTGCCGATGGTAAAGTCCTTGCTGTCGCTGCTGCCGTCATGGTTTGCGTCGCCCGCAAAAGTATAGCTGGCGGAAGCTGTTCCCGCATCGGTATTACTGCCGTAAGAAGCCGTTGGCGCTAAATTCAGTCCTCCCGCGCCCGTTACGCTCACTGTCGCAGGCTCGATTGCAGCGCCCGTATAGGTGAACGGACCGCCGTTGATCGTAACAACAGTGGTGCTGGAGGCTTTGCCGATTTCAAAAGTCTTGCTGTCGCTGCTGCCGTCATGGTTCGCGTCGCCCGCAAAAGTGTAGCCCGCCGAAGCTGTTCCCGCATTGGTGTTGCTGTTGTAAGAAGCCGTTGGCGCTAAATTCAGTCCTCCCGCACCCGTTACGCTCACTGTCGCAGGCTCGATTGCCGCGCCTGTATAGGTGAACGGACCGCCGTTGATGGTAACCACGGTGGTGCTGGAGGCTTTGCCGATGGTAAAGTCCTTGCTATCGCTGCTGCCGTCATGGTTTGCGTCGCCCGCAAAAGTATAGCCCGCCGAAGCTGTTCCCGCATCGGTGTTGCTGTTGTAAGAAGCCGTTGGCGCTAAATTCAGTCCTCCCGCGCCCGTTACGCTCACTGTCGCAGGCTCGATTGCCGCGCCTGTATAGGTGAACGGACCGCCGTTGATCGTAACCACGGTGGTGCTGGAGGCTTTGCCGATGGTAAAGTCCTTGCTATCGCTGCTGCCGTCATGGTTTGCGTCGCCCGCAAAAGTATAGCCCGCCGAAGCTGTTCCCGCATCGGTGTTGCTGTTGTAAGAAGCCGTTGGCGCTAAATTCAGTCCTCCCGCGCCCGTTACGCTCACTGTCGCAGGCTCGATTGCCGCGCCTGTATAGGCGAACGGACCGCCGTTGATGGTAACCACGGTGGTGCTCGATGCTTTGCCGATGGTAAAGTCCTTGCTGTCGCTGCTGCCGTCATGGTTCGCATCGCCCGCAAAAGTGTAGCTCGCCGAAGCTGTTCCCGCATCGGTATTACTGCCGTAAGAAGCCGTTGGCGCTAAATTCAGTCCTCCCGCGCCCGTTACGCTCACTGTCGCAGGCTCGATTGCAGCGCCCGTATAGGTGAACGGACCGCCGTTGATGGTAACAACGGTGGTGCTGGAGGCTTTGCCGATGGTAAAGCCAAAAGGATCTGAATCTTTACCATTATAATTGCTATCGGCAGCAACAGTAGCAATTACTTGGTAGGTTCCTGCATTGACTGGCCGTGTAGCACTTTGACTATAAACAGTTGGCAACACACCTGAATACTTATAACTAACAGCACCGGTTGAACCAGTTACTGTTGATGTTCCTGGTCCTTGAGGCAAGCCATTATAAGTAAATAAATTTGCTCCCGTGGCTGTAATTGTTGAGTTTGCCTTACCAACAGTAACAGTTCCATTTACAGGCGTAAAACTATAATTAGCAGCTATCAAACCCGATACGCCAGGAACAATATTTATTCCTGGCGTAGCTGCTGGAGTAGTTGCTGTATAATTAGTTGTGTAAGCAGCAGTACCACCAATCACTGCCGAAGTATCTGGAGCTACAAAACCCGCAGCAGTATAAGTGCCCGCCCCAGTTACTGTAGCTACAGATGTGCCATATACTACAGTTTGGTTTGCTGCTGTAATCGTAATTGATTTTTTATTTACTGTCAATAATCCAGAAGTACTATTAGCACTAGATATCGCTAAATAGCTTACATCCCCTGCAAAAGAACTCGTAATTGTATAAGTCCCTGAATTTAATTTTCCAAGTGAAGGAACATTGGTCAAATCTAAATTTAGAGTTGCAACCCCACTTGCATTAGTAGTGCCTGTACCAACTGAAGTCCCATTTATATAAAAAGTGATAGTCTTTCCTGATATAGGGGCAGATGTTTGATAATTTGAATAAAATGTAGAAGTCAATAAAACAGAGCTTCCATAAATACCAACAACATTACTTGCTGCGACTAAAGCACCATAATTAGCAGTAAACAACACCGCTTCAGATGGACTATTACCCCCAACAGCAAAAACATTTGAAGTTTGTTGAGTTATTGGAGAACCACTAGGTCCTACACGCAAACTATAATTTAAAATTGAATATTTTATGGATGGCGCTGGACTATAAGTTGGAGTGTAGCTATTAACAGTTATAGTTTTATTATTGTTATTGTTCCCCGCTGTTGCTGGTGGAATAAAACTGGTAGTATTAAACGTTCCATTACCACTTCCAGTGCCAGAAATTGTATAATTTACAACAACGCTTGTACTTGATGGCAGCCCAACAGCATCAAATTGATATCCAGCATCAGTAAACAAAACTTCAGCTGAAAGATTAGAACTTTGTCCAATAGCGGTTAAAACAAAAGATACTCCGAGATGCTTTATATTAATCAAAAACTGATTATAATAAATATTCCCATTTGAATCTGCTACCGTTAAACGATCATGATTACTGGTACATACCTGTGGTGTTTCAATAAAATGTAACGACACCGTTTCCCCCGGTTGCCATCCAGTGCCAGTAACTATAACGGCATCACCTGGCTGATAATCGGCTTTATCTGTCATGACAGTCGCCTGCCCAAAACATACATTTGCAAAAAACAAATTTGCAATTAAAAAAGCAAATGTAAAAATTGCGGATTTAGGTAGAAATATTTTCATATCTATCAAGTTTAAAATATTAAAATAAAGAATACACTATGCCTAACGGTAAAATGTAAATCAATAGAATGAGTTTCTATTTTCTGATTTACTTAAAAATTTAAATAAAGCTGTTTTTAGAAGGCAAATATTTTTTATAAGAAAAATACACATATAAACACTTGCCATTCAAATACTTAAGTGCAAATTTATAGAGTTAAGAATTCATTAATCTACTTTTTAATATATTTTCGATTAAATGAATAATAAAAACCGCCAACTACATCATTTAGTTCTTTCAAAATAAAAATTCCATTCTTTAAATTCCAAATTCAAATTAAAAGCTTAAAAAAATATTAAAAATTCAAAAAATTAACAAAAAAAACCTGTTCGTTTAAATGAACAGGTTTTAATAAAACAGTGAATTAATATATTTATTTCCTAAACTTCGAAATACCGGCTTTCAGCCAAGATTCATATTCTTCCACACTCACATAACTTATAGTTGGTTGTTTTTCATTTAAATTATTGCCTTGCAAATCAGTCAAAACATATAGAGGCTGTGTATTGGTATTGTATTTTGAGATCATAAAATCAGTCCATTTATCCCCTATCGTTTCAATTTCTGCGCCTGTAGTTTTAGAGGTAAACTGTTCGCTTTTTGACAGTGGTCTTTGATCATCTACATATAAAGAAATCAAAACAACTTCATTTTTAAGGATTGGAAGTATACTCTTATCCGACCAAACATTATTTTCCATTTTTCTGCAGTTCACACAGGCGTGACCTGTAAAATCAAGCATTATAGGTTTGTTCACTGTTTTGGCATACGCCAGGCCTTTATCATAATCATCGAAAACAACAATTTGGTGAGGTCCCAATTTTGCTCCTTCAGGCAAGGCAGTATTCCCAGCGTTAGAACCACCAACGCCGTAAGGGCTTTCACTATATTCCATTGGTGGAGGAAATGCACTTATCAATTTAAGAGGAGCTCCCCAAAGGCCAGGTATTAAATAAATCGTGAAAGACAAAACCAACAATCCTAAACACAGCCTGCCCACAGAAATATGAGATAACGGACTATCATGCGGCATTGTTATTTTTCCGAATAAATAAAAAGCCAAAACTCCAAAAATAGCAATCCAAATCACTAGAAACACTTCTCTTTCCAGCAAATGCAATTGCAATACTAAATCAGCATTGGATAAAAATTTGAAAGCCAAAGCCAACTCCAGAAACCCTAAAACAACTTTTACTGTATTCAGCCATCCGCCTGATTTAGGCAAAGAATTCAGCCATCCCGGAAACATAGCAAAAAGCATAAAAGGCAGGGCTAATGCTAATGAAAATCCAAACATCCCAACTATAGGCGCGATACCGCCTTTGGAAGCTGCATCGACTAAAAGCGTACCAACAATAGGCCCAGTACAAGAAAAGGAAACAATAGCCAAAGCTAATGCCATGAATAAAATCCCAATAATTCCGCCTCTGTCAGCTTGACTGTCAACTTTATTTGCCCACGAATTAGGCAGCATAATCTCAAAAGCACCCAAGAATGAAGTTGCAAAAACAACCAGTAAAATAAAGAATATAATATTGAAATAAACATTGGTAGATAAGGCATTCAATGCATCAGCACCAAAAATCCAAGTAACAACAAACCCTAATAGCACATAAATCAAAATAATTGAAACCCCATAAATAATAGCGTTTTTAATTCCCGCAGCTTTAGTTTTGCTTTGTTTGGTAAAAAAACTCACTGTCATTGGAATCATAGGAAACACGCAAGGCGTCAGCAAAGCTGCAAACCCCGAGAAAAAAGCAATAAAGAAAATAGACCATAATCCTCTTTGTGAAGCAGGATCTGATTTTGGTTGTTCTACTGTATTAGCTTTTACAGCTGGAACACTCTTTTCTACAGCCACTGGAACAATACTTGCAGTGTCAATTTGAGTAGCGTTCTGCGCTGTAACTGCAACCGGAACTATTTCAACAGCAGTATTTGTTGTCGTTCCTGGAATTTTAAAAGTAAATTTCTTTTCCAGATTGATACAAACCTCTTTACATATTTGATAATTCAATTCAGCTTGAATAGCAGTAACTTTAGGATTTACCAGCTTTATTTCTTGCTGAATTTGAGCTTTATCATGAAAAAATATTTCATTCACTCCAAAAACATCATTGAAAGCTGTAGTTGTTTTGCTTTCTTTGGCTTTGCCTACTAACTCAAAATTCCCTTTTTGATCTTTAAAAGTAATCTCCAAAGGCAACGGTCCTCCATCGGGAGTGAATTGAGAATAAATATGCCAATCCTTTTCTATTACTGCATTAAAAGTTAAAATATAATTTGTTTCCGATTTTTTTTCGATTGCTGTTGTCCATTTTGCGGGATCCAAGACCTGAGCATTTACTTTGGTAAAAGCTAAAAAAGCAAACAGTATAAAAAGTAGTTTCTTCATTATTTATATCTAAATTAATTCTATTTTAAGTATGTTTTTTGTTGTGTCAATTGTTCTGAATCGGTGATCTGCACGTATTCCAATTACCCAGACTATCTGATCTCCTGAACACAAAATCCACGTATTTTCCTTTTCAATCAATGATAATTTTTCATCTTTAAAAAGCTTGCTCACTTTCTTCGACTTCCCGTTCATGCCAAAAGGCATAAAAATATCACCTGTTTTCCATTTTCGCACCACTAAAGGATAAGCTAGCCGATCAGCGTCCACAAAGATAGTTTTATTTGATTCAATCGAAATGTCAGACACTTTACATAAGCTCAATTTTAAGGGAATATTAACTTCCGTCTGATTTTCGGCAATATGAAATTCAGCTGTACTTTTCTCCTCATTAATAGGACATACAATTAATGAATCTCTGTCTTTCAATAATCGGTATCCGGATGCAAACACCTGTTTTCCAGACTGACCATTTACCAAATCATAAATATCACCCCAAGCGGTAAACCCAAATTCTTTCAGCCATTGATACAAATAAGACTGATAATTTGATAATTTCAACAGCTTGCTTAGATCAAAATGAATCTGATCACCTTCCTCATGAGCTACCTGCTGATACACCATCGAAGCCGCGTCTTCAACCATGGATTGTGATTGCTGCAGATAATTTTCGGTTTTCAAAAATGAAGCCATAAAATTAGGATTCAATTCTTTCAAAATAGGAACCAGATGATGACGTATTTTGTTTCTCACATACTTGTCTGATACGTTACTGCTGTCTTCTCTCCATTGAATTTCATGTTCTTTGGCATAATCATCAATTTCACTGCGGGTCAAAAAAAGTAAAGGCCTTATTATTTTGTCATTC
The DNA here is from genome assembly GCF_002797935.1 of Flavobacterium sp. 1. Taxonomy (NCBI): domain Bacteria; kingdom Pseudomonadati; phylum Bacteroidota; class Flavobacteriia; order Flavobacteriales; family Flavobacteriaceae; genus Flavobacterium; species Flavobacterium sp. 1. Next base: position 963,347 of record NZ_PGER01000001.1, on the reverse strand, counting down.
TCAACCGGAATGCCAGTCAATCCTTCCAATCCTGTTCCTCTTGTGAAATTGATTAAAAAAGTTTCCAGATTGTCATCAGCATGATGTGCCGTGAGTATGTAATCGAATTTTTCTTCTTCCAACAGCTCATAAAACCAATTGTACCGCAGCTCTCTAGCCGCAACTTGAGTAGATAATTTATAATCTTTGGCGAAAGCCTCAGTATCAAATTGTGTTACAAAAACAGGTATTTCATTAGCCTCGGCATAATCCTGAACAAATTTTTGATCGCCAAAACTTTCCATTCCGCGAAGCTGAAAATTACAATGAGCTATGGCGATATCAAATTTCAATTCTTGAAACAAATGCAATAAAACCATACTATCCAAGCCACCGCTTACTGCAAGCAGCAGTTTTTTTTGGCTCAAAAAAGGAATCTCATTTTCGATATGATTTTGAAGTATATTTTTCATCTCTGCTATTTGTTTCTCATAATTTTGCGGGATGCAATTTTATTTTAATTCAAAAATACTGATTATTGTTTAACCAATTATAACCTCTCTTCCTGCAAAACTTCAAGCATTGCTTTTGCTTTGAGCAAACATTCCTCATATTCTTTTTCTGGAATAGACAGCGAAGTTATCGCACTGCCAACAGAAAACGACACGTACTCACGCTCCTCATTATATAAAATACTGCGAATGACTACATTAAAATCGAAGTCTCCATTGGGCGAAAAATACCCAACAGCACCACTATACAATCCGCGTTTGGTTTCCTCTAGCTCTTCAATGATTTTCATTGCCGCATATTTGGGAGCTCCGGTCATACTTCCCATGGGAAATGTAGTTCTAAGTGCATCTACTGTTGCGTATTTTGGATCCATTTTGGAAGTAATTGTCGAAATCATTTGATGTACTTGCAGAAACGAATAAATTCCACAAAGCTCTTTAACTTCAACCGTAGCTTTTTGAGCTGTGTGTGACAAATCATTTCGAACTAAGTCGGTTATCATGATATTTTCGGCTCTTTCTTTAGGATCGTGTGCCAAATTATTTTTAGATATTTCATCTTCAATTGGATCAGCAAATCGTTTAGAAGTTCCTTTTATAGGTTGCGAAATAAGACTTTCTCCTTCTTTTTTAAGATATCTTTCTGGCGAAGCAGAAAGCAGAAACTGTTTATTGTTCTTAAAAAAAACAGTAAAAGGCGCTTGTGAAATTTCATTGAGTTTCAGGAATTTTTCCAAAGGATTGATTTTAGCATTTTCTGCAAAAAACTCCATGCAAAAATTAGCTTCATAAACATCTCCTTGGTGAATATGCTCTAATAATTTGGCAACCTTATAAATATAGCTGTCTTTTGAAATCCTTTGGTTAATTATTATTTTATCCTCGCTTTCGACTTTCGATTTTTGACTTTTTACTATCTCATTAAAATCTTCTTCAACTTCATCATCACACATATTTAGATATTGGATTTCGAGCTGATTCCCCTTTAGCAAAAACAACTTTTTAGGCTGAAAAAAGAACAAATCAGCAAAATCCAGACCATCAAAATTATTCGACTCTAAATGCTCTACATTATTTTTTAAATCATACGCCAAATAACCAAATAACCAATCTTTAGTCGTCTGTTGGTATTGTTTTAAATCTTCAAAAGCATTGTGATAATCTGTTTTTATCGATGTAAAAGCATCAGCTGCCAACACGCAGTCGAAGCTAGAATATTCATCTGAAAATGAATTGCTGTCTAGAAAAGTTATTTCACGAAATTGCTGTCCCCACTCCACAAGCTGCTGCTTGAAAGCTATTGGGTCTTCAATAAATTTGTAAATGGAAGTTCTCAAAAATCAATCTATTTATGGACTTCAAAATTACAATAAAAAATATGGGTTCTCAAGAAGAAGTTTCACAAAACTGCACCTTAGTTAAATAAATATTAAAAAAGTTTTTACTTGTTAAAACATTATATATTTGATACGGAATTCAAGCTTGAAAATTCAAAAACAATCAATCAAAAAAAATCTATTTTTCACCCTTAAAACAAATTCTATGAACAAAATTGTGAAACGCGGCTTAATCCTATTAGCCGTTATTTCTTTAATTATTAGCTGTAAAAAAAGTAGTGCCTACGAAGAAGAAACTGCTGATGCAAAAATAGCCGCAGATACCATTTCCTCCTCTGCAGCGGTCGAAAAAGAAGGCAGCGCAAGAAAATTCATTCGTACAGCCGACATAAAATTCAAAGTAAAAAACGTAACCAAATCTACCTACACTATTGAAAACATCACCAATAAATTTGATGGATTTGTTACTTATACCAATCTGCAAAGCACAATTATTGATGAATTTGAAACCAAAATAAGCCTAGACAGCACACTCCAAACAATTCGATACAATGTAGAAAATGACATTACCATTCGGGTTCCTAATAAACGGCTTGATACAGTCATAAAATCGATCGCAAAGCAAATTGATTTTCTCGATTACCGAATCATAAAGGCTGACGATGTTTCCCTAAAAATGCTTTCTAATCAGCTTTCACAAACAAGAAGCACCAGCAATGAAAAGAGAATAGAAAAGGCAATTGACACAAAAGGCAAAAAAATTAACGACATCATGGAAGCCGAAAATACTTTGGCTAACAAAAAAGAACAAAACGACAACGCTAAATTAGAAAATTTATCCATCGAAGATCAAGTCAATTTTAGCACGCTGACGATCAAGATATATCAAAACGAATCTGTAAAACAAGAGATTATTGCCAGCACAAAAGACTCTAATTATTACAAGCCAAATATCGGCATCCGCATACTCGATTCTCTAAAATCGGGCTGGTATGTTCTTCTTAATATCATAGTTTTATTATTTGAAATCTGGTGGTTGCTTTTAGTAGCCATTGGCGCATATTTCCTTTATAAGAAATATATCAAAAAGTAATAAAATACTCTTATAGCTTAAGATTTTTAACCTAAAAATCATTTAGTAAAACGGGTAAAATCTCAAATCTTTTTGGTTTAGATTTTACCCGTTTTCATTATAAATAATTTCAACCAGAAAAAAAGAAATAATTTCAATTTTAAAATATTATTCACAATAAAAATAATTTAAAAACAAATAATAAGAAAAAAATTAACTAAATTTGTGTACACTAGACAAAGGACTTAGTTTTCGGCCTCAGAAAACTATCAATGGTAAATGGATGAATAAGGTATTATAACAGCAACTCTGGCTGTCCTTGAGTTATCACTTAAACATTTAACCAAAAAATTAAAAAATATGAAAACTGCTACTTTTTTTATCCGCACTGTAATTGGCTTATTGCTAATTTTAGTATCTCTCGCCTATTTTTTTAATTTAATGCCCGAGCTTGAGAGCACAGAAAACTTCAAAGCATTCCATGTTGGGTTGATTTCTTCTGTTTATCTAATGCCATTAATTGAAATAACTATATTATTATGCGGGATTTCATACCTCCTTGGTCAATACGTTGTCTTAACCAATATCATTATTTTACCGGTTACCACAAATATATTATTCATCGATTTCTTTTTGAATCCAAATGGACTGCCTCTTGCTATATTTATTTTTTTAGGAAATTTATTTTTAATCTACGCCCATAGAAAAAGCTACAAAAACCTATTTACCCGAAAATCAGTTACGCATTTTGATTAAAAAAACTTAATCAATTAAAAAAACAGCATCAAAACAAAAATCTACTAAATATGAAAATTGCTACTATTATCATTCGTTCTCTAATTGGATTATTATTGCTTTTTGCTTCTATAAGCTTCTTTTTTCATTTATTTCCAGAACCAGTTTTAAAAGGAGATATGAAAATCTTCAACGATGGAATCAAAGCGTCTGGCTACTTGCTCCCGCTGATAAAAACTATCGAACTTCTATGCGGAATAGCTTATATAACAGGTAAGTTCAATAAGATTGCTAATATTATTTTGATGCCAATTACAGTTAATATTTTTTTTACTCATATCTGTCTGGCTCCCGAAGGCATTCCTTTAGCTGTCTTTTTATTAGTTGGTAATATATTCTTAATCTATACTAAATGGAGTAGTTATAAAGGATTATTTACAGCTAACTAAAACCCACAAAAAAAACCGATAGATTTCTCTATCGGTTTTTTTTATTTTATACATACACCGTAGAGATGCACTGCAGTGCATCTCTACGGTGTATCTGTATTATACGTGCAACGCTCTATTATCAGTAGCTGCCAATGCAGCTTCTTTTACTGCTTCCGCAAATGTTGGATGCGCGTGTGACATTCTTGAAATATCTTCAGCAGAAGCTTTGTATTCCATAGCTGTAACTGCTTCAGCAATCAAATCTGCAGTTCTTGCGCCAATCATGTGCACTCCAAGAACTTCATCAGTTTTAGCATCAGCAAGGATTTTTACAAATCCGTCAAGATCTCCGCTCGCACGAGCACGGCCCAAAGCTTTGAATGGAAAACTTCCCACTTTATATTCAGTTCCAGATGCTTTCAATTGCTCTTCTGTTTGTCCAACAGCAGCAACCTCTGGCCAAGTGTACACTACACCTGGAATCAGGTTATAATCAATATGCGGTTTTTGTCCAGCTAAGATTTCGGCAACCATCGTTCCTTCTTCTTCCGCTTTGTGAGCAAGCATAGCTCCGCGAACCACATCTCCAATAGCATAAATATTTGAAATCGAAGTCTGCAGATGGTCATTCACTTCCACTTGTCCTCTATCCGAAATTTTTACTCCAGCTTTATCCGCATTCAATCCATCTGTGTAAGGACGACGACCAACAGATACTAATGAATAATCTCCTTCCAAAGTAATTGTTTCTCCTTTAGCATTTTCAGCTTGAACAATTACAGCATCTCCATTTCTCTCAACTGATTGAACTTTATGAGAAGTATAGAATTTCATTCCTTGTTTTTTCAACACTTTAGTCAATTCTTTAGACAAAGCACCATCCATTCCTGGAATAATTCTGTCCATAAATTCCACAACCGAAACCTGAGCTCCTAATCGTAAATATACTTGACCTAATTCAATACCAATCACGCCACCGCCAATAATAACAAGGTGTTTAGGCACTTCTTTAAGAGCCAATGCTTCTGTTGAAGTAACGATTCTTTCTTTGTCGATTTTGATAAAAGGCAAAGAAGATGGTTTTGAACCCGTAGCAATAATAATATTTTTGGCTTCAATCGTTTCCGATGTTCCGTCAGCTTTTGCAATTGCAACGTGAGTCGCATCTACAAAAGATCCTAAACCATTAAAAACAGTGATTTTATTTTTTTCCATCAAGAAATTTACTCCTCCTGATGTTTGATCTACAACTGCTTGTTTGCGTGCAATCATTTTTTCCAAATTCACTTTTACCTCACCTGAAACTTCAATTCCATGATCAGCAAAATGCTTAATTTCAGCATAATGATGCGAAGACGACAACAATGCTTTCGATGGAATACAGCCTACATTTAAGCAAGTTCCTCCCAAAGTTGAATATTTTTCTATAATTGCTGTTTTGAAACCTAATTGCGCACAACGAATAGCTGAAACATATCCGCCTGGCCCAGAACCTATAATGACTACGTCAAATGAACTCATAGTATGTGATTTTTATTTTTAGTGATGCAAAATTAAGGAATAAAGTTTTGTTTAAAGTTTAATTTTAGAGGTTTTTTGTTCCAATTATAACGATTTCATCAACAATAACCGATAAACCCTTTAAATAACTCAAGCAAATTACTTTTTTATCAGTATACGAATTTAGGAGCATAAAAGCAGTTTTCAAAACAGCATTTCTCCCGCTGTCATTCCAATCTTGTCTGTCCCCTTAAAAAAAGGACATACAAGGATTTTCCCTTCCATCGGGGCTATTTTACAGCTTTAGTATTTCATAAGAAATTTTCAAAAAAAATGTCTTGAATCAAATAATTCAAGACATTCATTTTTATTTATAATCTACGCCAATTGTAAGTGTAAACAAAAAAGCGCTATACCTCCCTTTTAGCCCTGATCGAAGTGATATCCTTTGCTTTTTTTTCTTTAAAAAAAGCAAAGATAAAACGGAGAGCAGGACTCATCTTGCCAAAAATGCCAAATCTTTCTGCTTCTAAAACAAATTACTGCTCAAAATTAAAACTATTCCGTTTTAAAATTCAACTTACTGTTATGGCGGCTGAAACTAAAATAAATGACCAATCCAATAAGTAGCCAGATTCCGAAATAAATCCAATTCCAAACGCTTAACTCTGCCATCATGTACAAACAGCATATTAAGCCCAAAAGCGGAATCAAAGACAAATTCTCTTTGAAAGACCAAAATACTAATCCGACCATAACAATCACGAAAATCCACATTGGTATTTTATGTTTGAACAAGTCAAAACCGCTTTCATATTTAGTAGAGTCCGAAATTGGCAATCCTGCAACTACACTGGCATATTTCACATCATCTTCCTGATATTGGCTCAGTAAATGCTCTACATCCAGTTTTTCTGTAGCACTGGTTTTTCTATCAATGCTTACCAAATAATCATATACTTTTTGAGTTTCCTCCTTGTTTAATGAAGTAATTATAAACTCAGAATCATTGATTTTAGTTTCATTTGTGATGAAGCCCATAGTGGCTTTTTTATTGTAAGTAAAAGCCAAAACCAGAGCAATAATAATCAATAATGGAAAAATATATTTTGAATTAATATAAGGTGTTTTGAATTTCCCTCTTGGAATATCAGTTCGGTTTTGCAGTGCCAAAACTCCGGCGCAAACCAAAACAAAAGCAAACAAAGTACCAATACTGCATAAATCGGTAACCATAGTCAGATTCATGAACAAGGCAGGAACCGCCACTACAAAACCAACAACTATTGTGGCAAAAGAAGGTGTTTTGAACTTTGGATGCACAGTAGAGAATTTCTTTGGAAGTAAACCGTCACGGCTCATACTCATCCAGATGCGGGGCTGACCCATTTGAAAAACCAGCAATACACTCGCCATAGCAACTACAGCACTTACTGCAATAATTCCCGACATCCATTTTAAATGCAATTGATCAAATACAAAAGCCAATGGGTCTCCAACATTCAATTTATTGTAGCTTACCATTCCTGTCAGTACTAATGCAATGGCTATATAAAGAATCGTACAAATAATAATCGCCCACATCATCCCTCGAGGCAAATCACGTTGCGGATTTTTACATTCTTCGGCAGTTGTCGAAATAGCATCAAAACCAATATAAGCAAAAAACACCGCCGAAACTCCTTTTAAAACTCCCGAAACTCCATTTGGAGCAAACGGATGCCAGTTTGCAGTATCTACATAAAATATACCAACAGCTATTACCAAAAGTACAATACAGACTTTTACAACCACCATTATATTACTGGCGTTTCGGGACTCTTTCATGCCTCTGTATATCAAAGCTGTAATCAGGACAATAATCAATAAGGCAGGTAAATCGGCAACAAAATGAAACGATCCTATCACTGGTGATGTTGTCCAAGCAGTATAGGCATCCTGCATTCCTGCACTTAAATTTTCAAAAGTTTTCCCGCCTTCCATCAAGGCTGTGGCATCTTTAAAACCATTAGAAGCCGTCAAATAATCCATTTGCACCCATTGCGGTAAATCTATTCCTCCGCTGGAGAGCAGTCCTGTAAAGTAATCGCTCCATGAAATCGCGACCGTTATATTCCCAACTGAATATTCCATAATCAAGGCCCAGCCAATAATCCAAGCTATTAACTCCCCAAAAGCAACATACGAATAGGTATAAGCACTTCCGGAAACCGGAACCATCGATGCAAATTCAGCATAAGCAAAAGCGGCAAAACTGCAGGCAATAGCGGTAAATAAAAAAAGAAAAATTACGGCAGGACCTCCGTCAAAACTAGCTTTCCCGATAGTGCTAAAAATACCGGCTCCAACAATTGCTGCAATCCCAAAAGCGGTTAAATCCTTAGTTGTCAAATGTTTTCCTAACGCCTCATGTCCCTCTAAATTGTTTTTTTCGACTTGTCTTAAAATATCTTGAACTGTTTTTTTTCTAAAAAGTCCTTTTAATGCCATGTTGCTAATTTTATTAAATAACCATTATTTAGTGTTCTTTTCAATACTATTTTCAATAAAAAAAATAGTAATGCTCAAATATATAAAACAAATTCAATCTTTAAAGTTACGATTTTGATTTTTTATAACATTAGGATACAAAAACAATATTTCTCTTTTTAAATCAAAATAAAGTCAAATACACACTCAAAATTATACGCAAATAAAATAAAGCTTATTTTTTGCAAAAAAAACAAAATTATTGAAATTAAAAATGGAATGCCTTTTCAAATCAATAGTCTACTATCCCTAATTTTATACCGAACAAGCGCAAGCTCAAAAAATCAAAACATTCAATATAAATACTTTGCGATGTTTTTTTGACTAAATTGGTATATTATATTTAAAGCACCATTCTAAAAAAGAAATAATTTATGGATGTAAGTACACTAAATCAGACTGAAGCTTGGGTAATAGCTATTTTGCTGTTTATATTGATGATTACGGCATGCTATATTGGTAAACTCACTGGTAATTATATTCGGAATAAAAAACATGCAACAGATAAAACTACTGAAACTTCTGGGCTTGTTGCATTGCTTTTTTTCTTACTGGCATTTACATTTGGGATGAGCGGTGACCGCTATGATTCGCGTAGAAAAATTGTAATAGAAGAAGCAAATGACATTGGCACTGCCCTACTGCGCAGCGATTTATATCCAGACTCCACACGAACTGTATTCCGTAATGATTTTAAGGAATATATAGAAGCAAGAATATCCTTTTACCAAGTGGGAGCCGATGTGGATGGGATTTTAAAAGCTGACAGTTTATCTCAGGTAATTTCGGCTAGATTATGGAAACGCGCCTGCATTCTGGCTAAAGATCCTGCAAACTTGGTGGCTACGCAGCAGATGATTCCCGCTTTAAACACTATGATTGATATAACAACGTCCCGTCTTGCGGGCGAAAAAACAAAAGTCCCTCAAAGTATTTTAATCATGCTGTTTTTTCTAGCTTTGATAAGTGCCTTTTACAGTGGTTATTCAGAAGGACGAAAAGGACGGATTGACTGGCTGGTTCAAATTGGATTTTGTCTTTTGGTTTCTTTGGTTGTTTTGTTTACGCTAGATTTGGACAGACCCAGAAGAGGTTTTGTGAATTTGGATTTACCAAATCAAACCATAATAGATTTGAGGAAAAATTTCGAGTAATATTTTCTAGAAGCTAATTTTCATGCAAAACTTACCGCCTTTTTTTTGATTAAAAATCTTAGAGTCAAACAGCTCCTAAATAATTCTAAAACTCCTTCGATACACAAAATTTTGCTCCAGATAAAAGCGACAGCCCCGAGAATTGGAACTCTAATTTTTACAGTCGGTACAGAGCGACCAGCGGAAGTTCCTAGAACGGCTAGTAAAAAAAGAGTTCCAATCGAGGGCTATAGCGGATAGCTGGATTAGGCACATTATCCTTTTAAACAATAATCCAGATCTAAAGCGGCAATCCGAATTTTATTGGCAATTAATTGAATAAACTTAGCTAAAAAAACTACTTTTGATTCCTTTATAAAAAAGAATTAATAATGTATATAAAGAAGTCCTTATTATACCCGACTATATATTTGTTGTTTTCTGCTATTATTGGATTTGCCCAAAGAAGAGATATGCATCCCAAAAACGAATTTCGAGCGGTCTGGATTGCAACCGTTGTCAATATTGACTGGCCAAAAAACAGTTCGGATTCAGTTGAAAAACAAAAAGCTGACTTCATTCAAATTTTAGATACCTATCAAAAACTCAATTACAATGCTGTAGTGGTACAAATTCGCTCTGTTGGCGATGCATTATATCCAACGATATTAGCTCCTTGGTCCCGATATTTAACAGGAATTGAAGGAAAAGCGCCCAATCCTAATTTTGATCCGCTCGCATGGATGATCGAAGAAAGTCATCAGCGCGGTTTTGAATTTCACGCGTGGCTCAATCCGTATCGCGCCACTTTTGATTTAAAGACCGAAACCTTAAGTATAGATCATGATTACAATAAACACCGCGAGTGGATGATTGAATATGGTGGCAAATATTACTACAATCCAGCTCTGCCTGAAGTTCAAAAACACTTAACCGCAATCGTGGAAGAAGTGGTTATAAAATATGATATTGATGCCATACACTTTGATGATTATTTTTATCCATATAAAATAAAAGGACTTGACTTTAATGATACTCTATCGTATCAAAAATATGGCAACGGGCTTTCAGTTGAAGATTGGAGACGTTCTAATGTAGCCGCTTTTGTCAAAAATATTTCATTTGATATAAAAAAATTAAAGCCTTGGGTACAGTTTGGCATCAGCCCGTTTGGTGTTTGGCGCAACAAATCGGTTGATCTAAAAGGATCCGACACTCAATCGGGACAAACCAATTATGATGATTTATTTGCGGATCCCATAGATTGGATGAACAACAACTGGATCGATTATATCATCCCTCAATTGTATTGGAGCATTGACCACAGAACGGCTTCGTATGCAAAACTGATTAAATGGTGGTCTGAAAATGTTCCCGCTAATACTGCTTTATACATAGGAAACAGTTCCTACAAAATTAGAGCCGATTCAGATAAACATTGGAATAATACTTATGAAATAGCAAATCAGATTGACCTGACACGTAACTATCCGAATGTGCAGGGAAATGGTTTTTTTAGTGCCAAATGGTTTATAAACAAAAATCAGGATGTGGTTAAAATCCTGAAAGAGAACCAATACAAATATCCTGCTTTGCCATTGCCTGTTCCCAACTTAAAAAAACAAATATCCGATAGATTGCTTATCAATTCGGTTACTAAAGATACATCAAGCTATTATATTTCTTTCCAGAAGCCAAATCTTCCATCACAAGTTCGCTATATCATTGTATATGCTGCTAAAAATTCAGCCAAAATAAACACTAATGATCCAAGTCAAATTATGGATAAAATTGCTGTTACCGAAAAAAACAACGAATTCAATATAGAAGTTCCGGCATACAAAATGATTGGTAAAGCCGCTTTTGCTTTTACTTTCGTCGATTATTATGCTAACGAAAGTCCAGAAACTGTAATTGATTTGGAAATAGAAACACAAATGAAGTAAAGGTTTAATATTGTTTAAAATAAGTTTAAGATGGTCTAACTTTAAACTCTTAAAACTTTAAACAACATTGAACTTTTAAACCTTAAATCTTTAAACAATTATTAAACCTCCTTAAATAATGAAAGACAGCAAACCTTGGTATTGGATTCCATTTTTAAATTTTGCTTCGGGATTTCCGTATGCCATTATTATTTCGGTTTCGGTGATTATGTACAAAAATTTAGGCATTGCCAATGAAGATATCGGGGTGTACACCAGTTTATTGTATTTGCCTTGGGTAATCAAACCGCTTTGGAGCCCGTTTATTGATTTATATGCCACCAAAAGAAAATGGTTTTTGGCAATGCAGTTAGTGATTGCAGTTGCGTTTTTAATTGTTGGATTGACCATTCCGATGAATCATTTTTTTATGTTAAGTTTGGCATTGTTTTGGGTTGCAGCATTTGCCTCAGCCTCTAATGATGTGGCTAGTGACGGTTTTTATATGTTGGCTTTAGCCAAAGAACAGCAGTCTTTTTTCTTAGGAATCAGAAGCACGTTCTACAGGCTTTCGATGCTAACCGCAAACGGGCTGATTGTGATTTTGGGCGGTTTTTTAGAACAAAAATTCGGAGACAAAAGCAAAGCTTGGTCTTACACCATGATAGTTGTGGCGCTGATTATGGCATTCTTGACGGTTTACAACTTTTTCACCACTCCAAAAGTTGAAGAAACTAAAGAAACTGAAAGTACTCATAAAGTGAGTTTTGGCAAAGTGTTTACTACTTTTTTCCAAAAGAAACAAATTGGTATTATATTGGCTTTCATTTTGCTTTTCAGATTGGGGGAATCTCAATTATTAAAAATGCTGACTCCTTTTTTAATCGATGAAAAAGCAAAAGGCGGCATGGGACTTACGACCGAAGATGTTGGGATAATATATGGTACGTTTGGAGTTGCAGCACTTGTGGTAGGTGGAATTCTCGGTGGAATAGCCATCTCAAAAGGAGGATTACGAAAATGGATGTTGCCGATGTTCTTAGCAATGCACCTGCCAATTTTGGGATTTGTTTACTTATCTCATTTTCATCCCGCTTCTGTTCATTACGTTTATGCAACAGTTATTGCAGAACAGTTTGGTTACGGTTTTGGTTTTACAGCCTTTATGATGTACTTGATTTATGTAGCCGAAGGCGAATCCAAAACAGCCCACTACTCCATTGCAACTGGCTTTATGGCCTTGGGCATGATGCTTCCTGGTATGGCTAGTGGCTATATACAGGAATATTTAGGATACAGTAATTTCTTTATTTGGGTATTTCTTGCCACTATTCCAGGATTAATTTTATCGCAATTACTAAAATATCCTGCTGATTTTGGGAAGAAAGCGGAAGAGAAATAAACACATTAGCTTTAATTCTAATCTATATTTTATATTCTTTACTTATATGACTTATATGTTTAAAGTTAACATCATATTCATTACAAAATGACACTAGAACAAAAAATAGGGCAATTCTTTTTTCCAGCCGTTTTTATCAACGATACGGAAGAGAATATTCAGGAAACAGAACGTTTAATAAAAGAATACAACATCGGCGGATTGACTTTTTTTCATAGCAGAGCCAGTGCGGCAACCAACTATGAGAGCAAGAAAAAAGTAGAATTCAACGACGATAGTTTTCAGCGTTTGAAAGACCTGATTGTGCGCTATCAAAAATGTGCCGCTACTCCCCTATTAATGAGCATCGATGCCGAATGGGGCTTGGCGATGCGTGTCGAAAAAACACCCCAATATCCTTATGCCATCACTCTTGGCGCTTTGCCCGAAAGGAAAATCGATTTGGTATATGAAGTAGGAAAACAAATTGGATTGGACTTAAAATCGGCTGGAATCCATTATAATTTAGCGCCACTGGCGGATATTAACAACAACCCTAATAATCCTGTAATTGGATATCGTTCTTTTGGGTCTAATAAAGAAAAAGTGACTCAATATGCATTGGAATACCTTCGTGGCATGTCCGATGTTGGGATTTTGGGCTGTTTGAAACACTTCCCTGGGCATGGGAATACGAGCGTCGATTCACATTTGGGATTGCCTGTTTTACAGGAAAACCTAGAGGAATTACTGGAAAATGAATTGGTTCCGTTTATAAAAGGAATCGAAAACCAAGTAGATTCTATTATGATTGGCCATCTGGCCGTTCCAGCATTGAATGACGGAAAAGAAACTTCAGCCACTTTATCCAAAAACATTATCGAATCTCTTTTACGAGAACGTTTAGGGTATAACGGTTTGATTATATCGGATGCTTTGAATATGCACAGTGTTTCCAAATTATATGATGTGAAAGGCCAGCTGGAATGGGAAGCCTTCAATGCAGGAAACGATGTCCTCTGCTTTGCCGAAAACGTAGCCGAAGGCATTCAGGAAATCCTAAAAAATGCTAATCCAGAACGCATCGAAGCAAGCCTAGACCGCATAATAAAATGTAAACAAAAAGCAGGACTATTTGATAAAAATCCAACGCCTGTTGCTGATTTTGACTTTAAAATCACTTCGAAACTGAACCGAAAAATAGCCGATTATTGCATTACCGATATCAAGGACAAAAACAGTTCCGTAATTGTTTTTGACGCCAAAAACAGAGAACGCTTAGCAAAGTTGAGTATTTATAAAACGGTTGACAATCCTTTTTTCAAAACATTGGCTTCCACTTTACCGTCTCCTGAATATGCTGTTGAAAGCGCCGCCGATTTAATGGATACAACGATAAAAAAAGACCTTATGCCATTTGACACCATACTCATTTCTTTATTTGTCCCAAAAGCCAAACCTCTGAATAAATTTGATTTAGAAGATTCTGTTTTGGAGTTTTTAGGAGAATTGTTCCAAACCAAAAAGTGCATTCTTTATGTTTTTGGGAATCCGTATGCATTGCAGGTAATTCCAAATCTGGAAAAAACTATCGGAATTGTCGAAATGTATCAGGATTTTGTGGAGTTTCAGGAAAGTGCCGCCGAACAATTATTGGAAGACAAAAAAGGAAAAGGAAGCTTACCAGTTTCTATTGCAGGTATTTAGAAACTATTATAATCACATACTATTGCTTAATAAATATTAATAATAAAAATTTATTTAATACCGCTTTTTATATGCCCTATATTTGCAGCATTAAAAGTATTAAATAACTAAAATTAATTTATATGTCATTAGTAGGTAAAAAATTTCCAAGTATTGCAGTAGACGCTATCTCAGAAATGGGTGATAATTTAAAAATCAACATCTTCGAAGAAGCGGTAAACAACAACAAAAAAGTACTTTTGTTTTGGTATCCAAAAGATTTCACTTTTGTATGTCCAACTGAATTACACGCTTTTCAAGCTGCTTTACCAGAATTTGAAAAAAGAAATACAATCGTAATTGGAGCTTCCTGCGATACCAACGAAGTTCACTTTGCTTGGTTAAACACTCCAAAAAACAATGGTGGAATTGAAGGCGTAACGTATCCAATCCTTGCTGATACTAACAGAAACTTATCTAACATCTTAGGAATTCTTGATATTGATTCAACTGAGTATAGCGAAGAAACCGATTCAGTAATCATTGAAGGTTCTAATGTTACTTTCAGAGCGACTTATTTAATTGACGAAACTGGAAAAATCTTCCACGAAAGCGTAAACGATATGCCATTAGGACGTAACGTAAACGAATATTTACGTATGGTTGACGCTTATACTCACATTCAAGAAAAAGGTGAAGTTTGTCCAGCAAACTGGGAAGCTGGTAAAGAAGCAATGAGCGCTGACAGAAAAAGTACTGCTGAATATTTAAGTCTTAACTAATATCAATAGCAATATTAAAAATCAATAGCAATATCAATTACAATGGCAATAAAAATAAACGGGTTTTCTCTGTAAATAAAATTTTAACATTGTAATTGATATTCATTTAAAAATTGATTTTTGACATTGAAATTGACATTGAAATTGAAAAATCTATGTTAATAGAATTAAACGAAGATACATTAGGAACCTTAGTGGCTCAGAATGAGAAAGTGGTTGTTCAATTTTCGGCTTCATGGTGCGGTAACTGCAGAATCATGAAACCAAAATTCAAAAAATTGGCTTCAGAAAACGAAGGAATCTCTTTTGTTTTGGTAGATGCCGAAAATTTTCCGGAATCAAGAAAACTGGCTAACGTAAGTAACCTGCCTACATTTGCCACTTTCGTAAACGGAAAATTGGTAAATGAAACCCAAACCAATAAACAGGAAGTTTTAATTGAATTGGTTAATGAAATTGTTTAAATCGATTATTGGAATTTTAGAACGTTAGATTTTTCGAATCTTTTATCTAAAAATCCAACAATCTAAAAATCTAAAAAATGAAATTACCCGTTATAAAACACCTGACCCAATTCATCGAAGAAAACGATCAGGATTACCTCATCGAAACCATCGAAGTACTGGAAGCTATGACCGAAATTCCTTCATTGAAAGACGAAGAATTAGATGTTATAGGCGAATTGATTTCAAACATGTACGGTGCTATTGAAGTTTACAAAATGACACAGCAGGGAACCGACAAAAAAGAAGCTCTTAACACTTTCATGAAAAGAGTATTGGCATCTATTGACAAATAGAATAATTTACAAGCATATCAAAAACGCACTCTATTTTTACTGAGTGCGTTTTTTTTTGTACTTCAATAGAAAATATTTTGAAACAAATTAATATGGCACTTGAAAATACTTTATATTAGTTTTGCCTAATAGCCTGCTTTCAATCAGAAGATTATACAATTGCTTTTTATACTGTCCTAATATTAAAATTCATTTCAAACATACTATGCATCGTCAACTTTTACTTTTATTTATAGTACTTTTTTTTATTAGCTGTAATCAAAAAAAAACTAAAGAACAGCAATTTAAACATACAAATGAATTAATAAATGAATCAAGTCCCTATCTTTTACAGCATGCACACAATCCCGTTGATTGGAAAGCTTGGAATACAGAAAATTTAGCCAAGGCTAAAGCCGAAAATAAGCTAATTATCATCTCTGTAGGATATTCAGCCTGTCATTGGTGTCATGTTATGGAAAAAGAAAGTTTCGAAAATGATTCGGTGGCCAAATTAATGAATGACAATTTCATCAGTATTAAAGTTGATAGAGAAGAGCGTCCAGATATAGACCAAATATATATGAATGCCGTACAACTGATGACTGGTAAAGGAGGCTGGCCACTAAACTGCATCGCACTTCCAGATGGGCGTCCTATTTTTGGAGGCACTTATTTTACCAAACAGGAATGGATTAAAATGCTGACTGAAATTGCCGCATTGTACAAAAATGATCCTCAAAAAGTAATATCCTATGCCGACAAATTGATCGAAGGAATTAAAAAATCAGATTTGATTCAATTGAACACTAATGCAGTTGATTTTAAATCTTCTGATGTAAATACAGCTATAAAAAATTGGAAAGAAGTATTGGATTTTCAAAATGGTGGCTTAATTGGCGATTCTAAATTTCCAATGCCAAAAGCACTTCATTTTTTATTGCGTTATAGCATTCAAAACAAGGACAAGCCTTTGCAAAAATATGTCGATAAAACATTAGTAAATATGGCAAATGGAGGTATTAATGACCCCATAGGAGGGGGTTTTTACAGATATACTGTAGATTCAAAATGGCATATCCCGCATTTTGAAAAAATGCTTTATGATAATGCACAACTTGTTAGTTTATACTCTGACGCCCATCTTATTACCAAAAATGAATTATATAAAAAAAAGGTAGCAGAAACACTCACATTTGTAGAACGTGAACTCATGGCTTCAAACGGAGCCTTTTACTCTTCTATCGATGCTGACAGCAAAAATAAATCGGGTAAATTAGAGGAAGGCGCCTATTATACTTGGGAAAAAGAAGAATTGCAAAAAGTATTAAAATCAGATTTTGCGCTTTTTCAAAAATATTACAATATCAATGCAACAGGATTATGGGAAAACAATAAATACATTTTATTTAAAACGCAATCAAATATTGATTTTGCAAAAGAAAACAATATCTCAATAACCGAGCTTAATGCTAAACTCAAAAACTGGAAACAAACTCTTTTGCAGGCAAGAGAAAAAAGAGCTCGTCCGCATCTCGATGATAAAACCCTAACTTCTTGGAATGCCTTAATGATAAAAGGATATACAAATGCGTATCGCAGTTTTAAAAACCCTCATTATAAAGAAATAGCAATAAAAAGTGCTTCTTTCTTACTGAATAATCAAATTCAAAAAGACGGCAGTTTATACCATAGCTATAAAAACGGAAAAAGCAGTATTACAGGTTTTTCCGAAGATTACGCCAGTGTTGTTGACGCATTTATTGCGGTGTACCAAATTACTTTGGACGAAAAATGGCTGACAAAAGCCAAAGAACTTACTGATTATTCATTGAGCCATTTTCTGGATAAAAAAACCAGCATGCTTTATTTTACCTCCAACAGCTCTAAAAATCTGATTACCCGAAAAATGGAAATAAGAGATGATGTCATCCCTGGATCTAATTCGGTTTTTGCACAAAATCTATTTCTTTTAGGACATTATTATTCTAATGCAGCTTATTCTAAAATAGCCAGACAAATGCTTCATAATGTAACTGCAGATGCCGTAAAATACCCAACGGAATACTACAATTGGCTCCACTTAATGTTAAATTATACTGGCAATTATTATGAAGTAGCCGTATCAGGAAAAGAAGTGCTATCAAGAATTAATACTTTGCAGACCTATTATTTGCCAAATATTTTGATTGCCGGGTCAACAAAAGAAAGCAGTCTGCCAATAATGGAAAATCGATTCATACCAAATGAAACCTACATCTATATCTGTGTTGAAGGAGCTTGTAAACTCCCTGAAACTGATGTCGTAAAAGCAGTTTCGAAATTACTGAACTAAAAACCTGAACTCGATTATTATTATCTCCAGTGGTTTCAACCGTTGACATATAGTTAAGCCTTATTTTTTTGAATGATTGCAAAAAGGCAAAATATTTACTTTTAGCCCCGATAGAAGCAAAAATCCTTGTGAGCCGGGGTTCGGCTCACAAGATTATAGCGGATAGCGGAACAATACTTGCTGAAAAGACCAAATATTTCTGCTCCAAAATTAATAATCGAGTTCAGGTTTATAATATTATTCGGCTCCGTCAATAACAGCTCTTGCAACAGCAAAACCTGCAACTTTTTTGCCTAATTCCAATCCTTTTTCGCAGTCGCTTCTGTAATGGATAGCCCCATACATCCTGGAATTTGATGCTTCTATTGCCATCGCTTCATATTCGCTTTTTTTAGCGGGAATAATGTGTGATAAAACGGCACAAGCAGCTGCACTAAAGGTAGAATGTCCAGAAACATAAGCTGGGAAATTAGGAACTCCCGTTGTTGTTTTAATCGAAGAATCCATTTGGCTCGGGCGCGGGTTGAAATAGGCGTATTTAGCGTCCCAGCAGCTTATAGCTGCATCCATCATGGCAATATTTAATAACGCCATATTTCTTGCCCAACGAACTTCACTAAAACTTTGTTGTACAAAAGATTCGGAAGCGATGGCATTCCAATGTCCAGGAGGCGTATAAGTATCAACTCCGTCAGCCCAAAAACTGACAATTTTCAAAAGTGATCTTGAATTCTCCTGACTGTATTTTTTTATCTCAGCCAGCTCTTTTGCAAAAGCATCAGATTTCGTAGAAGGAGGCGCAGGAGGACGATTTGCCACAATATTTGCTTCTGTCATCAAAAAGGATTTTACTTTTCCAAATAAAGGCAGCATAGGCGGTCTGGCAGGCACTTCTAATGATTTCCAAGGAGTTTCTCCTGTTGCGGCAGTTTGTGATTCTAGCAATGCCCAAATTGCCGGTGTCCCAATAGCAACACCAGCGCCATCAGTTGAAGCACGAGCTATAAATTTCGAAGCAACTTTTCTGCCCAAACTTATTCCTGCATCAACATCTGAGCGGACATTCACGCCGCTAATGATTCTGTATAGCTTTTCTTCTTCAGCTTTTTGGTCAATATAGGCAATTTCAGTTGGGAATAATAATTTTAATAACTCAACAGTAACTCCCACTACAACCGCATCCTCTGAAGGATATGACGGCAGAGTGCTTTTGGGTATCAAAACCTGCAGCGTAGCATCAACGTTATATGGAGCTGTTCTGTTATACAGCTTTTTATAATGCCATGCTGCAATCAAAGCATCGTACTGGGCAGCACTTACATAAGCATACGCTCTTGCTGCATAAGGAGGATTAGAAAATGGAAATTGAGGATATGCAAAAGGATTCGCACCAGAAGGAGCTGGATAAGTTCCGTCTTCATTTTGATAAGGCGGACGATTATGTCTTGCTACCAATGTCCGCATAATTTCGTTCCAACGCAATACACTGCCAACGCTCCAATAATTTATAATGTTTTTTTGGTCATCGGTAATATTAGCTTGAAAACTCTTGATTTCGTTAATCTCTCTAGTATATGCAGCTGTATTTACTGCAACTGGAACGTCAATTGAAAATTCGTCAGGAACAGTTAAAAGGTAAGTTTTCCAAGTCCCAGCAGAAGCATCGGTATTTATTGGGTTCAATTTTGGAAACTGTTCATTACGTTCTGTAATGTCATCATTACACGAATATGTAAGAACCGCTAATAAAAGCAAAAGGCTTTTAAATACAATTTTTTGAATGTTATTTTTCATCCTTATTTATTTAAATTTAATCACATAGAATATTCCTCCATACAAGGAAGCTGCTTTTCCCACATTTCTGCCTTCAGTCACTACATTATAACCTCCAACAATTGCTAATTCAGGGATTTGTTTTAAAGTATATTTAGCATTAAACCCAATTTTCCAAGCATTCATAGTATTGCTGGGAAAAGGCATGTTATTTTTTGTAATGTCAAACCCTCCAGATTGTGTTGTCCAATTGTCAATAACGGCTTCGGCAATTAACCTGTCAGAACGGTATCCCAATCTTAAATTAAAGTTTATAGCATCCGGCATATCAACTTCATTTGTATAATGAACCTCATCTGCCAAATAAGAATTTCTGTCAATGGTGATATTTGCTCTTTTGATATAAGCAAAAGATAAAGTGGTAAAAAACTCATCAACCTGTACATCACCCATCAGTCGTAAATATGCAGTTTTACTTTGAAGACCAATACTTAACGGCAAATAATCGGCAGTATAGTCAGTTGTAGGCATCGAATAACTTCCTAAAGCATATATGGAATAGGTAACGTTGTCAACGGTTTTCTCCAGAGGCATGTATTTTACAGTTAATGCTAAATCCTGCATCCCTTTTTGCCCTTGCATGGTTCCTGCTGAAGCTTTGGTTTGAACATACGGAACGCTAAAAAGAACATTCAGCTTGTCTGTTATGCCATAATTTCCCATGACAGCAGCTCCTTGAGCCGAAACAGTGCCTAGATTAAGATTCTCTCTTTTGAAAGTACCTTCCCAATACTCATCCCAGCTGCTATACTGATAAACAGCCCCAACACAAAAATTATTTTTGCTCATCATAATGGCATCAATATCAGTTTGTGCGCTCATCAAGAGCTGCATTAGGAAGAAACAACTCAAATATAATTTTCTCATTTATTACTAATTTGTGGTTTATCTGTTTGAACTTTTGTTGTTAATTTTACTTTTTTTTTAAACTCCTTTCGAGATAATAAGCTTCATTGTATTTACCAGAGATAACAAGTGCTCCTGATACCAACACTATATTTTTGATGATGTACTGGCCTACTAAAGTTGGTTCATAAGGGAAGCCGTCAAAACAACTGGATTTTAAAATAAAAAAAGGAAAGAGTGTTGCTGACATGTGCATTAATAAAAAAAATATAGTTATAGGAATCAGTCTTTTTATTAATAATCCGAGTCCGATCAAGACTTCACATATTCCAAGAACCGGAATAAAAATTTCTGGTCTAAACCAAAAAACGGTTTTCTCTACTAAATCACCAGCTGGACTCAATCCGAAGATTTTCAAAGCGCCAAACCAGATGTAGACTATTGCAAGGGCAATGCGCATCAGGTTTACGCCGTGTTTTTCCATTTTCTTGCTCAATAAGAAATAGAAAGAATTAAAAGTAGTTTTCATCAGTTCAGAAGTTTTGAATACTAACATTATTTACTAAAATATGGCACCTAATTAGGCATTGTCAGTGTCATTTTTTTACCTAACGCAAATCTGTATGAATATCCTAGATTAATAGAATAATCTGCGAAAGCAGCATCTCCTTGGACATGAACATATTTCGCAGGATCAGTGATTACAGAATTCTGCATATCTTGACTGGCAATATCTGCAGCACTCTGAATACGGTTTTTTACGATATTATATGGGATAAATAAGCTTAAAGTATGTTTTCCAATATGATAAGAGAAACCATACTCCACCGCTATAACATATCCAGGGCGGCGATAAGCTGCCTGCCCTCCAAAAGCGTCATAAGCAGGAATCCCTTCAACTCTTCCAGCAAGCGAAACATTAAAATTTTCTTTTTTGTCTATTGCTGCAGATAAACCTGCTCTTGCAAAATATTGGTCTGGACATGCATAAATTTCATACCCTTCTAAACCTGCTTTTGGTGCTGATTTAAATGTACCATTTGATTCTTTTGGATTGAATAAATAATATCCATTTGCAAATCCGTAGAGACGCCCCGTTAATTGTCTGAATACTTGTACCTCTGCCGAAATTCCAACACCGCCATCACCCGGCTGAATAGCTTGATCCATTATCACGCTTTTTGTTGTTCCGTCGGCTTGTGGCGTATCATCCATCTCATCATGGCTTCCTGTATTTAATTTTAATCCCAATCCTAACATCAAATTACCTTTGTGAGCCGTTTTTGGGTCAAAAAACCAATAATTTACGCTTAGTCTTGCATCTGCAAAACCTTGTGCATAAACACTGTATCTAAGGGTATCTTTTTCAGGACTTGTTTGCCTTAGAACCTGTGAACGCTCATTGTGAACATAAGGTAAAGTGGCGTTTATCTGGACTCTATTGGTGATTCCGTAAGAAAAATTAAAATCAACCGCATGCGAATAAATGTTTACGGCATTACCTTGTTCTACGCCGTTTTCGTCATGTCCGCCACCTTTAGTCTGACGTTCCAATTGTTCTTCTTTACCAACAAAATGTCTCCAAGAATGGAAATAGCGGTAATTTGCCCCTACTTGAAATTCGCCTTTGTTCAAATTATAAGAACTGGCAGAATTCATATAAAGCCCACCCATTTGGCGGACAGCCACACAACCTTGAGCGGTAGTTTTTTCTGTTTGAAAAGCGATTAAAATGAATAGTATAAAAATGAATGCGGTATATAATGAAGGTGTTTTTTTCATGATTTTGTTTTATTTCAATGAGCATAAACAGTAATGCATCTTTTATTTTATAGAAAGTCATTACAACTGTCTCACCTCGAACAGCAACGGACAGGCGAAACAAAAGGAGATGGAGATGAAATTCAGTTATTTTGTATTCCTAAATGGTATTAACCTGAACTCGATTATTATCTCCAACGGTTAAAACCGTTGGCCGTAGTTAAACTTTGGATTGTTTTTTTGAATGATGGCAAAAAAGCAAAATATTTCCCTCTAGCCCCGATTACTTCACAACTCTTTTATTTTCATAGGAGTTCAGTGAACTTCGTTTGCAGTAGAAATCCTTTTGTCCCGTCTCGTCCCAAAAGACGAGAGGCACAAAAGATTGTAACAAAAAGCGGGACTATATATCCTAAAAATGCCTAATCTTTCTGCTCTCAAAAAATTAATAATCGAGTTCAGGTTATTAGTTAATTCTGATGCTTTGCAGATACGAATTATTTTTAGTTATCAGAAAATAGTATTTGTCCTTTACTTTTATTTTTTCCATATTTTTAACATCACCAGGAGTAAAGAATCCGCTTTTCACCATTGAAACTGGCTTGAATTTACCTTTGCCGTTCCCTTTTAAAAACAAGCCATGTCCAGCATCATTTCTTGGCGTTTCCACTTCAGAATTAAACATGTTGCCCGTAATTAAAGCATCCAGATTACCGTCTTTATCATAGTCATCGACCAAAATTTGGTTAATACAGGATAATTGTGCTTCAACTGGAAGCTGGTGTATAATAAATTTTCCGTTTTTATTTTCTAAATATACACTCGCGAATGATTTCACTTTATAATGCAAAGCCTCCTTTAGTGATTTCTCGGTATATACATCGACTAATGTTGCTTCAGAAAAACTCTCATAATTTTTGAATTTTTTCTTTATGCTTGGAATTTGCTGTGAAGAACAGCCACGGCCGCGTACAGGATATTGTTTGCCGTCATTGTAATAGCTCAATACAATATCTTTATGTTTATCATTGTCAAAATCTTTAACAAAAATATCAAAAGTCTCATCTGGTGTGGCTTTGTATTTATAATTAAGTCCATTATTTCCAACGATATAATCCATGTCGCCATCCTTATCAAAATCACCCTGCTGAATACTCCACCACCAGCCTGTAGTATCAATTGTCAAGCCTAAATTATTAGACACTTCTTTGAATCCATTTTTTACATTCTCGAAAACATGGATTGGCATCCACTCCCCTACAATAATAATATCGGGAAAAGTATCATTATTATAATCTGTTATAACGGCACTGGTTGCCATTCCAAGATTTTTAAATTCTTTAGGAGCATTTTTTGAAAATTCAAATTGCGCGTGACCAGACGTACTTGTATTATGCAATAGATAAGTGTTTGCAGGCGAAGGATATTGTCCTGGTACTTGCCTGCCAAGTACTAAAATATCTTGTTTGCCGTCTTTGTCATAATCAACAGGATATGCTTTGGAACCGCTGGTTAGCATTACAGGAAGCGCTTCTTTAGGTGCTTTTGTAAAATCACCTTTACCATTATTGAGATACAGCCTGTCTTGCAATGCGGAATCATTTAATAAAAATTCATATCCGCCGCTTACAACATATAAATCGTTGTCTCCGTCATTATCAGCGTCAAAAATTACTGCACCGGCATCCTCGCATTTTTTATCAGCCTCAAAAGCTTCCGTTTTTTTCTCTACGAATCCATTAGCTGTCTGCAAAAACAATTTTCCAGCAAAAGTGGATGATCCGCCAATAAAGTAATCCTCTAATCCGTCTTTGTTGACATCGCCGACAGCAATCGGCGGACCAAAAGTGGACATTTTGTGCGGTAATAAAACTTGATCTTTAAAATCATCATATTTATTTTCTTCGTGTTTAAAAACTGGAAAAACGGATGTTACTATAGTAAATATTGGTTTTGAAACAGCTATTTTTTCTATTTCTTCTTTAGCATCCTGATCTTTGAATGTTAGTGTTTGATTTGCTTTTACATTAAACAATTTCTGAATTTTTCCATTCGTCCAAACCACTTTTACTTCATCAATTGTTTTTAATTTGTTCACTCCAAAATGCAGTTCTGGAGCTACCGATGATTGAAATCCGCGTGTCAAAGTAAGTTCCTGCATTTGAACATCGCCTTTTGTTTTTATATACACACGATTTCCTAATCCCTGACTGTTTTTTGAACTTCCTTTGAATTTTACCGTCAAATAATTATTGGTTTCGGAACTGGTATTTTCAAAAACAGAGGCATAATCATCTATATTATTTGTGATAATTTCTAAATCTCCGTCATTGTCCAAATCGGCATAAGCTACTCCATTTGAAAACCCTTTGAACTCAATTCCCCATTTTTTATTTACCTGTTCAAATTTAAAGTTCCCTTTATTTTGAAACATAAAATTGTCGATTTTTTCGCTGGGTATTTCTAATGCGACTCTGAGCAAATCTTTGGGTTTCAAATTTTGTCTTTCGATGCTGTGAAAGAAATCGTTATTATTTATTTCTCTTCTAGTTCCATTGGTAACGAACAAATCCTTTTTGCCGTCATTGTCAAAATCAGCAAACAAAGGTCCCCAGCTCCAGTCTGTTGAAGAAGTTCCGGTAATGCGCGAAACATTTTCAAATTGCGGAATACCGTTTTCAACAATTCCTGTGTTCATCTGCATACAATTGTGCATGTACTGAAATTGAAAACCAGCATCGGCTATATCCCAATATAACTGCGGATTCATACTCGACATATTTGCTTTTTTACGGCGGTTGTCTTTGGCATCCATATCCACCTGAAAAATATCTAAATAACCGTCGTTGTTAAAGTCGGAGATATCCACACCCATTCCATAAAAAGAAGTATGATTGGTAGCATTTTTTATTACTTCTTTAAAAGTGCCGTCATGATTATTTATGTACATAAAATCAGGAGAATTGAAATCATTGGACACATAAATATCTGGCCAGGCATCATTATTTAAATCCCCGATGGTGGCGCTTAATGACAAACCGTATGCTCTTACTCCAGCTTCATTGGTCACATTGGTAAAATGATTTCCGTCATTTCTGTACAAATGCCCAGATTCATCATCTTTCACATTCCGCATCAGCTGTACATAAACAAATGTTGGGATATTAAATTTAGTAGGCGGATAATTGGCTACGAATAAATCTAAATCTCCATCCTTATCATAATCAAAAAAAGTGCCTTGTACACTGTTTCCTGCATCATCTATACCGTATTCTTTGGCTCTTTCAGTAAAAGTGCCATTACCATTATTGATGTACAATTCATTGTTTCGAGGTCCAAATTTTCCTCCCACACTGCAATAAATATCTAGAAAACCATCCCCGTTAACATCGGCCATCGTAACTCCGGTGTACCATCTGGAATCACCTCCCACTTTTGCTTTTTTAGTAACATCTTCAAACTTAAGATTTCCTTTGTTTAAATACAGTTTATTAGATACTTGGTTTCCTGTAAAAAAAATGTCTGTCAATCCATCATTATTAATATCTCCGGCAGCAACGCCCCCGCCCATATAAATGTAGGAATAGGTAAAATAATTCAGAGAATCGTTTTCTTTCAGATTGTTGCTAAAATCAATTCCAGTGTCTGAAGGTTCTAAGGCAGTAAATATCTTTTTTTCTGATTCTTTTGTGGAGCATTTAACAAGCAATAATAAGCATGCAATGCTAAAAAAAACAGTCTTTATTTTTCTAATTTTCATTTTTAAGATTTTAATAAATTTCTTTAAATACAAATTGCAGATTTCATTTTCGCAGTCGGGAAAACAATCTTTTTAATATCCGTTTTCAAAAATTCTTCGTCCCCTTCTTTTATTTTTATGAACTGATTGGGTTTTACATTTTTAAAAAATTGTTTTTTATGGCTTTTCGCCCAAGTGATTTCAATTTGGTCAATCATCGCTGCCTGCCCAACCCCTATTTCTTTTCTCAAAGCCGATGAACCAAAGCTTCCTCCCGAGTTTACTTCAAGATAAACATTTCTGAAAACGCCTTTTTCTTTGAAACTTAGCTTAATTCTTGTGCCTATTGCCGATCTGTTAGTATCAGTGCCTTCCAATTGAATACTGATCCAGCGGTTTGTGTTTTGACCAGGATTAAGATAAAAGGAGTTCGTATAAGAATCACCAATGTAAGCACCGCCGACTTCTATGAAAATATCGGAATCTCCATCATTGTCCATATCACTAAAACCAACAGCATGACCTTTCTGCAGATTTCCTACTCTGCCGGAAACTGTAACATCGGCAAATTTTCCATTTCCCATATTCCGATATAATTTATTAGGAATAAGCGATTTATAGTCGGGATTTCCTGTACCAAGATACATATCCAAAAAACCGTCATTATCAATATCTCCAAAATTTGAACCCATTGCAAACACACTCTTATCAAGTCCTGCAGCTTTTGAAACATCCGAAAAAGTCCCATTGTGATTATTATGATACAAATACATTTTACTGCCTTCGTTCGGAATATTTAATGCTTCTCTCGCAACTGTCCCGGCAATTGATCCTTCAAACTGATAACCGCAGACAAAAAGATCCTGCCAGCCATCATTATCATAATCCCAGAACCATGTTGGAAAAGTCATGACATTAAGTTTTGACAACCCTGCTTTTTCAGTTACATCCACAAATTGAGGAATGCCGTTTTTGGATCCCATATTCTTTAATAATGTTTTTCGGTTATTCATACCGGACAAAAACAAATCAATTCTCCCGTCATTGTCATAATCACTAGAAGTTACTCCTTTTACAAAAGTGACTATTTCACAATTTGCTTTTTTGGCTACATTTGTAAATGTTCCGTCCTGATTGTTTAAATATAATTCGCAGGGAAAATTATCCTGCGGTCTCGATTCATTTCCTATAAACAAATCCAAATAACCATCATTATTAAAATCATTCCAAGTCCCAGCTTGGGTTGGTAACTCTGAGTACAAACCGCTTTTTACAGTTACATCGGTAAAAGTGCCGTCTCCATTGTTTCTCAGTAATGAATTGGGCTGTATTCCGTATACATTCATCCATGCACCTCTCAAAACAAATAAATCTATATCTCCGTCATTATCATAATCAGCCTGAATCATATTTAGTCCTCCTTTGAATCGGCCTATCTCTGATTGTTTAGATAAATCTGTAAATCCTCCTTTTTTATTATTTTGATAATAGTGCATAACCCCGTCCAAACTCCAGTCAGAAGTCATAATATCTAAATAATCATCATTATTGAAATCATCCAGAATAACACCTCCGGCCATGTTTTTTTTCACTATTCCCAAATTTGAAGCTATATCAACAAATGGTTTTATGGAGTATCCTGAATTATCTTTATCCAGATTTGGTATCAGCCATTGGCTTGGCACCTTTGACGGATAACCTCCCAAAGTCATGTAAGCGATATTGAGCAGCCATCGTGATTCATAATCTGAAGGATCATTGGTCAATAACATTTCATAAACTGCTATAGCCTTTTGTGAACCCAATTGTTTTTCATGAATCCCCTCTTTGATTATAGGCATAATACACGATTCTGCCGTATGTGATTTCAGGCAGTTTTGACGTTCCCCAAGCCGCATATAGGCTATTGCTAATTTTTTGGAAATCTCAAATTTTTCAGATCCGTTTACTATTGGTGAATTTGACATCGCCTCAAATATTTTTACGGCATCATATTCATTTCCTAATTTCAGCAGACTTTCTCCTTTCTTAAGTTCATACAGCAATTTAAAATGTCCGTATGCTGAGTTTGAAATAATTGAATCATAAAAAACAATTTCTGCTTTTGGAGAAAAAACATTGTCTTTTACATCATACATTTTGCTTCTGGTTTCTAATACCTTAACCATTTTGTCATTTGGATTAGAAAAATAGTCACAAGACTGCATCAAAAAGGAAGCTATGGGCAATAGCAATAACTGTTTTATTTTCATATTTTCAATTTTTTAGCTTAAAACGAAATTTCTTTTTTTCTTAAAATAAAGGCTTCCTTTTAATCAATTATTTTATTTCCAATATGCATATTATAAAACTTCCAAACCTCATGAGCCACATTTCTGCCAAGTTTTAGACCTTCGAGATTATCAGCCTGAATATGATAGCCTCCCATTACTCTTGAAATTCCTGCCATCTCAGCTGTTTCGGTAAATGTGGGGAATTTTAGAACAACTGGGGATCCAATGTTGTTTGGCTCCGTCATTGCTCCTGGAATACAAGTTGCAGAATCTCCAAAAGTATCACTGCCAGTCCATAATTTTAATGCCTCGGCACAACCGCCGCTTATGGTGCTGTGTCCGGAAACATACCCTGGAAAAGGCGGACATAAAAAAGTATCTGGTGAATAAGGTCTCCATTCCTGTCCCTTCATTTCCTTGTATCCAGCATCAGGACCTCCCCAAGCTTTTATAGTCTGGTCTTTAAAATAATAATGAACCAGAGCATAGGGACGGGCATAGTCATAAAACATTTTTGCATCCCAGCAAGCTATAAAACAATCCATAGCCGTTACCTGATTCAAAAAATACATTTTTACATCTTGATCCAAAGAATGATTATCACGTATTGAAACAACTTGGGCAAATTTTAACCAGTGTCCTGCCTGTTGTACTGATTTTGGTCCATCGCGCATAAATTCTACTAATGCCTTTTGTTCATTGGTAAGATTATTTTGCAGGTCAATAACTTCTTTCACTTCATTTTTAAGCTGTTCTGAGCCAACTAAAGGCGGCGGAACTGGACGAAATTGATCTCCTGACAGCATTCCCACTGGCTTTACTTTGTTCCAAAAAGGAGTCAGACAGTTTGGCGAAAATTTCCCTCCTTTGCCATCAGAAAAGTATTTTGGCTGCCAGCGGTTAATATCCACCATTTCATCTGGAGAGTTGACTGGTTTGTAATTAACATAATTAAAATAGGGAGTTCCATTTGAACCATTTTCGTCACCATATTGATTTGATCCATCATGCCTTCTGGCTTCAATTACTGCTTTTGCCGCTAAATTTCCAATTCCGGCTGGTGTTTTTGGGTCTAATGACTTATTGTTTGGATCCATTCCTAATTCGACCATAAAGGACGCAAACAGTTCTTTGTCTGAATAAAAATACTCACACAATGCATTATAGGCAGCATAACTTATTGCTATTTCTTTATTTTTGAGGGTTTGTTCGTTATCTGGCCTTCTTGCTGTGTCATTTAAATATACTGGAATAGCAGCCTGATCATAACGGCTCCATGCATCAAAAATGGCAACAAAAGTAAGACCTAAAAGACGTGAAGTTACCGTGGGTCTTGGTCTGAATTTATCGGTATCATTTGCAGTTGCCTGTAGTGCCATTTGGCTCCATTTATAGGCTATATTATCTTTTCCCAATGGTTCTGGGGCTATCTTTGGATTTTTTCCTACATTAAAAGAGTATAAATTAGAAGAGAATACAATTAGCAGGACAATTATATAGTAAGAAAAAGAATTCTTCATTTTGATAATTTTAAATATGGTTTATTAATAGATGATTTAGTTTTCAATTACAGTTCATAATTGAAAAAAGTTTTAGGAAATCGTGTACAGAAAAAGTCATGCAATTGCAAATGCAAAAGCCTTTTAATGCACATTATGATGGTTTAATCATAATAATTTTCAGAAACATAAAAAATATCTAAGCCACATTTGGAGGAGGGTAATGAGTTGTAAAAAACCCATCTAATAAATCGTCTTTAAGAACAAACGAAAATGATATTGAATCAGGAATAAATTCAGAGTTGAATTCATAAACAGCTGTATCATTTGAGATGTAATCTTTTTCAAATGATTTTAAAAGTTTTTTTGTTGGATTTTCTTTATTTGAATTCGTATCAATTAACTGATTATCCACAAGGTCTCTTAATTTTTTATTTACTGCAGCCTGATGAGTGTTTTTTAAACAGTATAACTTTAAAACATTATTTTGTATTCTGTTTTTAAAAACATGATATACAGTGTGATTGATTATTATGTTTTCATTGACTTCTTCAAAGCCAGAATCTACAATATATGCGTATGGATTAATATCCAGTTTTATTATTTGAAATCTTGAATCATCAGCATTTTCCATAGATGCTACCCATGTTTGCTCTTTCTGAGCATTAAACAGCACATATACCCCCAAAACATTGTAGAAGAATGTCAGGAGTAAAAAAAAGACTGCTATTTTTTTTAGGTGTTTCAAGTTTTTTTTGACTATGATTTTATTTTTGAATTAAAAGGAATAATGCATTATTTAACGGTAAGCAAAAAGACTGCTTAACTATAACTTTAAATCTTTGCAGTAAGTAAATATTAGAGAAGGAAGATTAGAAAGAATTGTAAAGCCTATTTTTAAATTCATAAACTATAAACCGCTTTAAGAAATTAAAATAACTTACTTTCTAATTTATCAGTAAAAAACAGCGTATTTGCATACGCTGTTCAATTACAAAACTAACTTAACCTAACTCAATTTTAACAAAACTAAAAATTACCAACCAGGATTGTTTCCAGTAATCAAAGGATTTTTACCAGTTTCATTATTAGGAATTGGCCAAAGTTCATTTTTACCTATTTTAAACTTTGTTCCTGCTAATTCCGTGGCTGCATTACCCCATCTGATTATATCATCAAAACGGCTTTGTTCACCTGCAAATTCAACTTTGCGTTCGTGTATAATCGCTTTAAAAACTTGATCTTTTGTAAGTGTTGTCACTAATGGCAATAATCCTGCTCTAAGACGCACTTGATTAATGTAACCAATAGCTGTTGCTTGAACTCCACCAGGTCTTTGATTTTCACACTCCGCTTTCATTAGCAAAATATCAGAATATCTGATGATTTTAAAATTAATCCCAGAATCGATTGCCTCATCAATTTTCTTATAGTAGTTTGAATATTTTTTCCAGCCAGCTCTTCTTGTTCCGCCACCAGATCCAAAATTGGCGGCTACCATTGTATTACTGCCACCATTGTACTTATCGCCTACAACATAAAATGTTGCTGCAAATCTTTTATCATTAGCTTCAAATTCATCTAAAATATTATCTGATGGATACACGTTATACCAATTCAAATTACCATATTCCTGACCTCTTAAAGTAGATTCATTACCCCCTTGAGCTCCATTTCCTGCTCCCCATAGATTTCCTGTTCCCAACTTAGCATCAAATTCAACCTCAAATATAGATTCAACGCCATGTTCTTTTTCTTCAATAAAATTATCATAGAAATCAGGTTCAAGCGAAAATCCAGTAACCGCATTAAGTGCAGTTAAAGATTCATCATACTTTTTTTGATATAACAAAACTTTCCCTAATAAAGCCTGTGCAGCTTCTTTAGTAGCTCTCCCTTTTTGTTCGGTAGTTCTGCTTAATAAAGTAGTTATTGCAGTTTTTAAATCCGAAACGATTAAATCATAAACTTCAGCTACTGTAGCTCTAGCCCTAACATCATCTGCTCCTTTAGGAAGTGCATCATACAAAGGCACGCCGCCAAAACGCTTAACCAAAAGAAAATAATAAAATGCTCTCATAAATTTTGCTTCACCGATGTATTTATCTTTTGAAACTTGTGGCAAAATAGAATTATCGATTGCGTTTATTTTGTCTGAGTTAGAAATTACAAAATTTGATTTGTTAATTCCCAAATAACAAACTGTCCAATAGTCCGAAATATCGGCAGAGCCCGAATCAAAAGAAAACTCTAAAAACTCTTTTTTGTCAGCTTCTAACTGTGGATTTCCAGCATTCTCGTGGGACATATTATCCAATTCAAAGAAATACAAGCGTGTATAAAGTGCAGTTGTCTGCAGATTAGCATATGCCGCATTGACAGATGACTCCACTTGATCCTTAGTTTGGAAATAAGTTTCAGGAGATAAAGTAGTAGGATTTGTCAATTCTAAATCTTTATCAGAACAAGAATTTGTCATACAAATTAATGTGAATATCCCCAAAATAAATTTTATGTTTTTTATATTTTTCATATTTTTCTCTATTTTATTAAAATGAAACTTCAAGCCCTATTAATACTGATTTTGGCTGTGGATAGTTACCTCTATCAATACCTTTGTCATAATTGGTACCTCCAATAATACCAGCATTTCCATTCCCAATTTCAGGATCTAATCCAGAATAATCAGTTATTGTAATGAGATTTTGGCCACTAGCATATATCCTAAGTTTAGAAAAATATTTACTAAGATCACTTGGCAATGTATAGCCAATACTTATATTTTTTAATCTGGTATATGATCCGTCTTCAACAAAACGGCTGCTCACAGCTGTATTTTGTCCTGCTCCATTAAGTCTAGGAATTGAAGAATTTGGATTTGTTACCACTCCGTTTACAACTACTGATCTATCTAATACCGCTGTGCCTGCATTAAATAATTTTGCCATACCTTCTAAATCATAACGATTGGTGTTGAAAATATCATTCCCCTGAACACCTGTTATAAAGAAATTAAAATCAAATTGCTTATAGGTTGCGCTAAAATTCATACCATAGGTAAAATCTGGAAGAGGATTTCCAATTTTAGTTCTATCTGCAGATGTTATATTCCCGTCACCATTCAAATCTTTAAATCTGATATCACCTGGTTTAACAGTTGTTTGCCCTGGTGTGGCTGTAAAAACTGCATCAACCTCAGCCTGATTTTTATAAATACCGTCTGCTTGTAAACCATAAAAGTAGAATAACGGATCACCAACTGTTGTTTGTGAAATTGCATCACCTCCAGCTCTAAATGCAGTTCCTCCAGCAATTTTATCAATTCCCCCTAAATCTAACACTTCGTTTTTGCTAGTCCCTAAATTAAAGTTGGCAGACCATCTAAAATCCCCCTCATTATCATTATAGCCTAATACAATTTCATACCCTTTGGTACTAACTGATCCAACATTTTTAGGCTGACTCCCTGAAAAAGAACCAATTGAAGGCGAAACTGGTAAGTTTAATAATAAATCATTACTTCTGTTATCATATATTTCAAAACTGCCTGTAATTTTATTATTGAAAAAGCCAAAGTCTAAACCTATATTTTTCATTGTTTTGGATTCCCAATGCAGATCTGGACTTGCCAATGCCCCAGCTGTAGTACCAACAGCAGCATTACCGCCTATAGGATAAATTAAATTCCCTACCAAAGAACCGCTGTATCCATAGCGGCCAATTTCGTCATTACCCGTTGTACCATAAGAGGCTCTTAATTTCAAAGTGCTTACTTGAGTATTTTGAAGAAAGTTTTCTTTGGCAATATTCCAGCCTCCTGCAACAGAATAAAAATTGGCCCATCTGTAATTGCTGCCAAAACGAGACGAAGCATCTCTTCTGCCGGAAATGGCAAAAAGGTATTTTTCGTCATAATTATAATTTAGCCTTCCAACATATCCAACTCTATAATCTTCAAATGTAGAACTGTTTAAAGCCGTAACTGTAGAACTGTTTAACTGATCAATTTCATCAGATATTGAGTAACGGCTCCCTGCATTTACTTGTTCTCCTTTGGATTTATTATTTTCAATTAATATTACTGCATCAAAATTGTGTTTTTCGGCTATTGTTTTCTTATAGCTTAAACTATTATTGAACATGATAGTCTGCCCGCTTCCATATAATCTTGTAGTGGAAGAATAAGCAGCAGAATGAGTTGAACCATTAGGAATATTATCATCATCATAAGATGGAATAAAATTTCTATTATCAAGATCATAATAATCTAAAGAAACTTGTGATCTGAATTTCAAGTCTTTGATTATTTCAAATTCCGCAAAAATATTCCCTGTTATTCCTAACGTTTTATTAATTGTATAACCTAAACTCTGTACTCTTACAGGATTTTCAGCATCTTGACCATCAGCTGCATTACTTGGTCCTTGATAACCTCCCAAATTAGTAGAATTATATACCGGTAAATAAGGAGCCGCTTTTATAGCATGCTCAATTAAGGTACGTCCTCCAGATATGCGTTCTGGATTTTGCTTTCCAAAAGAAATCCCCATATTGCTGCCTACTGTCAATCTTAATTTTTCGATTTTTTGGGTGTTATTCGCTCTAAAAGTATAGCGCTCATAACCCGAATTAACAATAACACCATCTTGATTCAAATATTCAGCAGAAAAACGGTTCGTAGAATGATCCGTACCACTGGAGTAATTTAAATTATAATCCTGCATAATTCCAGTTGTAAAAATTTCATCTAAATAATTTACATTATTATTTAAGAAATCTGCAGGTCTATTTATAGTAACCCCCCAATCTTTAGCATATTGCTGGTATTGCTGTGAATTAAGTAAATCATACGTTTTACCAACTTTCTGAAAACCTGTGTATGTATTAAAAGATAATTGACCAACACCACTTTTACCTTTTTTAGTAGTCACAATAACAACTCCATTTGATCCGCGAGATCCATAAAGAGCAGCTGTAGAAGCATCTTTAAGGACAGATACACTTTCAATATCGTTTGGGCTGATACTTGTTAAATTTCCAACAATAACTCCATCAACTACATACAATGGACTATTATTATTTGGACTGCCTAAACCTCTAATACTTACTTCTGGAGTGGATCCTGGAGATCCATTATTAATAACCGTAACCCCAGCAGCTCTACCCTGTAACGCAGATTCAGCATTTGTGATAGGCAAGGCAGCAATATCTTTGGCACTTACTGTAGAAATTGCTCCTGTTACATTTCCTCTTTTTTGAACACCATAAGCAACAACAACAACTTCTTTCAAATCCTCAGAAGCATCTTTTAAAGTTATATTAATTGAAGTATTGCTTCCAACGGCAATAACTTGAGAGGTCATACCTATAAATGTAAATACTAATTTATTATTGGACGCGGCATTAATTGAATATTTTCCATCAAAATCTGTAACTGCTTCTCCAGACTCACCCTGCACTTTAACGCTTACTCCACTTAAAGGAAGACCAGATTTGTCTGAAACAACACCCTGTATTGTTTTAGTTTGAGAAAAGACAGCCTGCCCACAAAAAAACAGCAGTGCAAGAATTGCGAATTTCATTTTTAATTTCATAGTTGATTGGTTTAATTTTAAAATTGGTTCTTTTATTATTTGACATTCTTCAAATATTAAATGGTAATTATGTAAAATCTTTGTTTTTCATTTAAGTTAATTTGGTTAATAATTGTTTAGTAATGATTTTATAGTGCTTTTCTTCGGTATTTAATTATTTAGTTTATGTCAAAATTTATTGTTCAGAAATGAAAGTTTTGAATATCGTTAAGCTTCAGAATTTACTCACTGATTCAAATTTCACGAAATCAAAATATTTATAAAAATTTTAACAAAGTTATTCTGTTTACCTGTCGTTTTAATATAACAAATGAAGCATAATACAATACAAATGTTGCAAAAAATATAAAAAAAGCCAATAATTACAGGCTATTGAGTTAATTTGTTACATAATCAAAAAATACACTATCAATAAAATAATTTTATTTATTTTTTGTTATCAAAAAAATAAATGTTAAAATTTTAAACATATTAATTAAACGAAATTTTGATGAAAATTTTGGGTAAGAAACCAAAAGGGCTCATTTTTAAAAAATGCTCAAAAAAGGAAATGTTGATTTACAAACTTTGAAGTGATTATTCATGATTGATCGTTTGAAATCACAAATGAGAAGTTTAAAATTTAAAAAGCAACTCATTACAAGTTGCTTTCTAAATTTTAAATAAAACGCCAGTCACAAAAATAATGCAGAGTTCTACTTCGAGTTAATAAGGAGAACCTGAGAAATTATTTTTTTAACAGTAACACTCTTCAATGAATTATCTGCTAAACTAATATACACAATAAAAAATATCGCCTACATAGAAAATTCCAAAATTTTACCATGCCAATTAGGCTTGAATAAATGAAGCCACTGGGGTCATCATTAGGTTACATTGAACATTTGTTCCCCAATCAACATCATTGGAAACAGTAATTCCGTCAACTACGTTGGAAGCTGGAACACCACATACGGCATCCCAATTCGAATTTACATAACCTTGTATTGATATTGCAACACCAGAATTAACTTGTATAGATGCCGAAACTGGATTATCGCCATCAGTAGCTGCAGAAACCGTACCCATTACTACACCTTGCTGAACAATTTGAATATTGCAAGTAGCGTAGTTATTGACAGTGATTGCCGCATTCGGTGCTGAGTAAATTTTTAATGGCAATAGATCTGTTGGCCAAGTTATAGTAAAGGGAGGAGAACCTGCTGATGCTGGTGCTGTTGTTGGTGCTACTGGCATGCTGTTTACTGGGTTTAATGGTTCAGTTGATACAGTTGAAAATGCTTGTAACAGATCGGCAGCACCACCTAATTCAGTTGTCGTTAATGCATTATTATCACCAACAGTGTAAAGACCATATCCAGCACCTTCTTCCAACATTTGAAAAGCTACCTGTCCCGATAATTGTTGATAGAGAGAAGATACAGTATACATGGAATTGACATCCTTCCAGTCACGAGCAACTGAGCCAAGCCCGCCTGTTTCAGTCAAGAAAACAGGTACAGCTAATGGTTGGACTTCCGTTCCAAGACCCAAGTAAGCACTATCTGGTGGCGTACTTCCCGTAACGTACCTATAACTATTTATGCCAATATAATCCATCCTGTCAGTTTCACCACCTGCGGTATAATATTGGGCTATGATATCCGTTCCGATTAAACCTCGTTGATATAGAATAGGGTTTGAACTTCCCCATGAGCTTTGCGGTCCATCCTGCATAGCAGCACCAACTGGAATAATACGGTAATTATTAGCTGCTATATGAAATTTAATATCTCGTGCAAAAGATTTCATGGCTTGAGCAACTGTAAGTTCCAAATTGACTGTATCCAAAACAATTTGAGAAGGCAGTGTATTTGGATTAGCAGTGTTTAGGTTCGATGCTTGCTGACCAGGGAATTCTACTTCATTTCCTACAGAGAAACAAAAAGTGTTATCGTATGCTTGAAATTCATCGACAACCCTAGCCGCATGATTGAAAGTTTCTTGACTGTATTCGCCGGTCATCTGTTTTATTGAATTTTCTGATGTTGCTAAACCAACCATCACATATATTCCTGCGCTTGCAAGACTAGCCATACTCAGGTTATGCTGATTATTAGGATCTACCTGATACACGCGAATACAATTAGCATTCAATAATTGCAATTGAGGAATAATTGTATTTACCATCAAGTTATTATGATCATTTGCCAGAATATCTTTGATATTTAAATTGTTGTTAAGAGTGCTTGTTGCCGACAAGGCAATACCACGAACCATAAATCGAGTATTTTCTGTACCATAAACAAAGGCTTTTCCGCTTATTGAAATTGTACTTAATAAATTCGTCATAATTTTAAAATTTAATTGTTAATTCTGCTCATAAGGCTTTTCAGTTCCGTCTCGTTTTTTATAGTAGTTCTAGTTTCTACTTTTTATTTTTGCAATATTACTCCTCAAATCTATAGCATTACACAATAACAAAAAAGAGTATAAACACTTGATTTTTAATAAGTTTAACCGTTTAATTAAAAATATTCAGGTGAGTTTTATAAAATAGAAAAAATAAAGCGAGCTATTTTGTGCTGATGAAATAGAGGACGGATTTACAAATGGCACATCAAAGCAAAATCTTCCCTATGAAGTAAAACAGATTAATAATTATACTTGAAAGATTACGCTGTGAAGTACCTCATTGATTTTTGGAGAATTGTTTGATTAATTTTTCTTGAAGAAAAACTTAATCAAATTCACTTTATACAGAAGAGTAATGTTGAAAAATTAGGATTAAAACCAGCCAAAAAGAAATGAATATTTTCGATCTATTCGGTCGACAAAAATATAGTGGAAAATAGATTTAAAGAGAATGAATGTAATTTCAAAAGGCGGAGCAGAACATCCTATGATTTTGTAAAAACGTTTTGAAGCCATGAACGAGATATGTTCTTTAAAAAGAGGATCACTGACAAAACGTATCTTAATCGTATTTTTATAAAGAAGTTATGCAATAAACTATTTATAATCTTTAGGACACAAGATCATTACAATAACTTGTATCTCATAAGGAGAAAGGTTTGAAATAATCAGATTGCTGCCTGCAAAATCTGCAATAGCAATAATCTGTTGCTGTATAGTTAGAGTATGGATGCCGTTAAATGCAGTACCGTCGTTAAATGTGACTGTAGTTGTTGCACCAGTATTTACTACAGTTGCGTTTTGAGAACGGCTGGAATTACTTATATAGCAAATACATTGAGATCCATTATTGGTTTTCAAAACGGCATAGCTAAACCTTGAAAGCATTATAGTATCTCCCTTATGCTTATTGAAGTCTTGACCATAAACTGAGTTAAATAGTAATAATAGTAATAAGGAACTACATGTTGGGTATGTCAATTTTTTTATAAAAATTTTAATCTGTAGTATTAGCTGAAATTTGAGCTTTCCCATTATTCCTTGTATTGACAATATTGCAAATAATGACTATTGTATCAACAAGGTATCTTTTATCATAAACAATTAATGATGATAATTCGTTGGTAACAAATGGAATATCACTCAAAGAGTAATAAACGATCTACCATACCAATCTAGAATTTGAGTCCCTGAAGCACTAACAATTGCAAATTAATTTGTTAACAGAACTTAGCAAGTAATAAATTGGGACACCCCTTAATAGCACCTGAGCTAAGTTTAGAACCCTTTTTCGAAATTATTATGAATTGTTGT
Organism: Flavobacterium sp. 1; assembly: GCF_002797935.1. Classification (NCBI taxonomy): domain Bacteria; kingdom Pseudomonadati; phylum Bacteroidota; class Flavobacteriia; order Flavobacteriales; family Flavobacteriaceae; genus Flavobacterium; species Flavobacterium sp. 1. The sequence continues at coordinate 923,979 of NZ_PGER01000001.1, read as the reverse complement.
TTTTGTAGATTCGCTTTCAAAATAGAATAATCATCAAATCTAAAAAGCTTGATGATGTCTTTCCTAAACTTCCCAAAAGCCTTATATTAAGCAAATAAAAAAAATAATTAGAGGGCTAAGCAAAGCAAAAGCCCTCTTTTTTTAAGGTATTTAACTTGCAGTATTAGCCACAATTGAGGCATTTGCATTATTTTGTGTATTGGTATTGTTAGTAATGGTAACAATTGTACCTAACATATCTCCTTGAGCTTGAAGACTAGCCGATGGTGAATTAGGAGGTAACTGAAAGAATCCATTTAAAACGGGATAAACAACTCCGTTGCACTGAACAAGAATTCCAGACGCTGGAGCACCAGTAATTGCAAAATTTAATGTATTTGCAGTACTTTGGTTAGTAATTGTAAGAGTGGAACTAGTTCCGCTTGATGTTTTCCATGTACAATTCATTCCTCCTGAGATAATAGCAGAACCCGTTTTAGAGATTGTTGGATTTGCTGTTGCTGTAGCTGTTGACATAATTTTTAAATTTAATTATTCTTACCTACTCATAAGGCTTTTCGGTTTTCGCCCCGTTTTTAAAATGGTTTCTGGACTCCATTTCAACTTTAGTAATATTACTCAACAAACTTATAACATTACAAAACAACAAAACAGCGTATAAATACCTGATCTTCAGGTAAATATGATTATTTAATAAAATATTAAGATAATTTTTGTGAAATAAAAAAAACAGACCAAATTTATTTAAGTAAAATAGATTTATAATTATTACTTAAAAATATGCTATGGTATTTTAAAGAATGTTTAGAAAATCATTTGAATTATTTAATCGTTTTCACTATTCAAAAGACTTTTCGGGTTCCGTCTTGTTTTCAAAGTGATTTCTGGACTCTTTATATGCTATTTATAATAAAAGCTTAGAATTAAACTTAAAGTATGAACCTTAAGCTAAAATGTTATAAGGTCTATATTCTGGTAATATGTGCCTCCCTTTTCAAAGGTTAGTAAACACACACATATTATTAATAAAATTAATTAGAAACGAATGTTCAAAATAAATTTTGCTGGCATTCTTTTATTTACAAATTAAAATTACAGCAGAAGTAAAGACTTGAATAAAAAAATGGCATGAAACAGGATTTCTTGTCCATGAGAGCAACGGAAAGAGGAATTAAATTATTTTTAAAACCCTATAATATATGCTATTAAGAATAAAATCTATTATATGCTTATCCATTTTAATACCTAATCCTTTTATATCTTTATAGTTTAAAGCAAATTCTATACGAACATATTAGATTTTTATAGAAACTTAACAGCTTATTTTTTTACCATCTGTAGGCACGTAACCATATTTTGATTTAAAGCATTTAGTAAAATAAGAAGGAGACGAAAACCCAACCTTATAGCTTATTTCATTAATATTGTCAGTACCTTGTTCAATTAACTGTCTGGCTTTTTCTAACCTGATATTTCTAATGAATTCATTTACTGATAAACCGGTCAGCGTTTTTATTTTTCGGTACAATTGGCTTCGGCTCAAGAAAACAATTGACGCTAACCGCTCAACGCTAAGTTCTGGCTCGCTAATGTTCTCATGAATATAATTTAATGTCTTTTGCATAAAATCATTATCAATCGTTGTAGTTTTCTGCTGTGCTTTTTTAGTTATGCCATCATAAAACTTATTAAAAATAATTTGCCTGCTGTTTATTAATTGAGCGAGGCTTGATTTTAGAATGTCCATATTAAACGGCTTGCTCAAATACAAATCTGCCCCCGAATCTATACCTTCCAATCGATCTTTTACTAATGCTTTTGCAGACAGCATTAGCAAAGGAATATGAGATGTTTTAATGTTACCTTTTATTTTTTTACACATTTCCAAACCATCTGTTACAGGCATAATGACATCTGTAAGAATCAAATCAGGCAACTTTTGTACTGCCAAATCATATCCTTTTTGCCCATTTTCGGCTACAATGACCTTATATTCTTTTTTAAGCTCTTCTTTTAAATAACTTCTTAAATCCGAATTGTCTTCTACAATCAGTACAGTATGCGTTTTATCTGAATTTAGCTCACTATTGTGCAATTTCAAATTATCCTCCAATGATACCTGATCTTTTAAACTATTTTTGCCTTCCAAATCTGGTTTGTACTCTTCTTTGGCAAATTCAGCTGCCTCAAAAAAATCTTTCCCCAAAGGAAAAATAATTTTAAAGCAGGTTTTTTCGCCTAAAACACTGTCTACTTCAATTTTTCCTTTGTTTAACTCGATAAATTCTTTAACAACTTCCAAACCTATGCCAGTACTTCCATAATAAGTCTTATTTAGATTATTTACCTGATAAAACCTTTCGAATATTCTTTTGATTTCTTTTTTGTCCAATCCGGATCCTGTGTCTTCAATCGTAATTTCATAACTTTTAACTTCCTTGTCGCCATTTATCAAAGGAAAATAAATAAGTTTATTATTTTCTTTGATTCTTACTTTTATACTTCCGTAATCTGGCGTAACCTTGAAGGCATTAGAAACAATATTAAAAATTATTTTTTCCAGCATTTTTGGATCAATCCAATCATTTAATTTTTTAAGCGAAGAAGAAAACGATAATTCAATTTTGCGAAAATTAGCTTCCTCTTCAAAATGGCTCAAAATATCTTTTACAAAACTGATTACTTCTATCTCCTGAACCTGCAGCTGTACCTGATTAAACTGCAGTTTTCTAAAATCCATCAGCTCATTAATCAGTCTTGATAATAAATCTGAACTTTTATGAATCACCTTCAATTTGTTTAAAACTTCAGTATTTAAATTATATGCATTATTTTTTAGTAAATCATCCAAAGGATTCATTATCAAAGTCAAAGGAGTTCTGAATTCGTGAGAGATATTGGTAAAAAACTGGAGTTTTTTATTGTTCAATTTTTCGATTTGAATCCGCTTGTCTCTTTCAAAACTAATCGCCTGTTTTGCCTTAAATTTATTCTGATAGTAAATAATTATATAATAAGCTCCCAAAACAGCAATTACTAAATACACAAAATATGCCCAATATGTTCTCCACCATGGAGCCAGAATTGTGATTTTCAATTCCAATGGTCTTTGACTCCAAGAGCCGCCCCGATTTGCAGATTTCACTTTAAAAACATAATCGCCTGAAGCAAGATTGGTGTAGGTTGCTATACGTTTATTCCCTACATAATTCCATTTTTTTTCAAATCCTTCCAGATAATAGGCATATTCATTTTTACCAGGATAGGAATAATTAATGCCAACATATTCTATTGTAAAAACTGACTGGTTATGATTTAAAGTAATGCTTTTTGTTTCGGAAATGACTTTTTGTAATGGAGAATCGGCTGTGGCAGGTATAACCGAAGTATTAAACAGCTTAAAATCTTTAAAGTACAGCAGAGGCTGTTTGGTGCTTTTGGACATTTGTTTAGGATCAAAGTAATTTATCCCTTCATAGCTTCCAAAATAAATAATTCCCTTTTCATCTTTTAAAACCGAATTATTGTTAAAGTCATTGACTAACAATCCGTCTTCTGTATTAAAATTATAAAATTTATTGTTTTTTAAATCCAGTTTTGTGATTCCAGATCTGCCGCTTACCCAAATTGAACCATAACAATCCTCAGTTATTGAACATACTGATTTTTCTTTAGCAGATTGAATACCATTATACCAAGATATTTTTTTTGATTTTTTATTATAATTAAAAAGCCCTGAACCATCTGTTCCAATCCAAATTAATTTGTTTTTGGATTCAAAAATAGACAATATTGTATGTGTTCTGATATTATTTAAAATTTTGGACATTTTATCCTTAACAGAAAATACAGTGAATGTGTTCTCTTTTTTATTTACACTATAAAGCCCTCTTGTGGTTCCCACCCAAATAATATCATCTGAATCAACAAATACTTTGCGTACAAGGGAAGAAGTCAGTAAATGATCCTGAAATGGCTTAGAATTGCATTGAAAAAAGGTCTTTTTTGAAGGATCAAAATAACTTAGCCCTCGTTCAAATGTTCCTATCCAAATATTTCCTTTTGAATCCTCTGCAAAACTCAAAACCCTATCAGAGCTAAGCCCTTTAGTATTTTGAGTATTATAATTAATAAAGTTTCTGGTTCCTTTTTTTAAGAAAAAAATTCCCTCATTCCAAACAGCCAACCATACATTTTGCTTGCTGTCAAAAAAAACTTCCTGCACATTATTGCTTTTCAAACCCGAAATGAAAGAACTGTCGTGACTATTGATATGTATAATTTTTTTAGTCTTAGGATCAAAAACATCAACCCCCCCGCCTTCCATGCTTATCCAGAGCTTTCCTGAAAAATCCTTAGCAATTGATGTAACCGAACTTGTCTGCAAAGAATTTACATTATTCAATAAACTTTCGATTGAATTAAACTGCCCTGATAATTTATCAAAAATACAAACACCTTTATTGTAATATCCCAGCCAAATTCTATTGTCATTATCCTTCAACAAAGACCATATAGAATTTGATTTCAATCCGTTTTTTTCAAACTTATTCGGTAAATATTTTTTTATTATTGTTCCTGAATTATTCAGCAAAAAGAGCCCGTCATTTTCAGTAGCGCAAAGAATATTTTTTGCATCTACAGCAATAATAGAAAAGATTCTTTTATTTGTAATTGAGATCTTTTTTTGTTGATAACCACTCTTGTTTTGGACAACTTTAATTAAGCCGTTATTTGTAGTACCAATCCATAAATTATCATTACTTTCAAAAAATAAAGATTCTAATGAATCCGTAATTTCGGATTTAGAATTATCACTTTCAACAAATTGTACCTGCTCTATAAAATTCTTTTTGCTGTCAAAATACTTCAATCCAAAATTTGTTGCAGCAAATACTTTTCCTTGTTTATTTTTTGCAAGACCTCGAATAAACAAATCAATATTTAAAGGAATATTGGATTTAACTGTTGTTAATTGAAATGTCTTCAGGTCTAGTTTCAAAAGACCGTATTGTTCTGTACCAATTAATAAACACCCTTCATTATTTTCAATTAAACTCCTGACAGTAACTATATCATCTCTATTGATTTTAAGAGCTTTTTTTAAATCAATAGTATCAAATCTATTTAGATCTCTATCATACAAACACAAACCCTCCTCTGTACCCACCCATAATCTGTTTTGAGAATCGACATAGGTGGTGTAAATAAGGTTACTGTTTATGGATTTCGGAGTATTCCAATTGGATTCATAAACTACATAATTTATCCCATCATATTTATAAAGCCCCGCACCGTTTGTCCCTATCCAGATATATCCTTTTTTGTCTTGAACAATAGACCAAACTCCCCGTTTAGAAATACCTTCTTTTATAGAGCGAAATTGAAAATTTTCAAAGTCGCTTTGTGAGTAAGAGATCATCACAAAAAATAAACAGCATATAAGAAATATATTTTTTTCTATTTTTAGCATTTTGTAAATTATTTAATAAGTAAGATTTTTTTTAAATATATAAAAATATAAAAACATTAACTCACAAAAATGAAAAATACGACAATTTTTCATACAAAACATCAAATTACTAATACCTAAATATTAGGCTCTTTATTTTTTCAGTTGTTACATGACATCACAAACGAATAAGCGATTCTCTCTAAAGATGCTCAAAACAAATGTGAACTGTTATGAATATTCAATTTTAAATCTAGAAAAAAGTGGATAACTATATTTTTTTTATTTTTTGGCATCATGTGGTGCTTGACTGCGGTGTATCTATACACAGACACGCTAATTTATTCTATCATAAGGTTCTATTGTAACAATTGAACCATCGGCTAAATACTCAATTTTGGCCGCTTTCATGCTCCGCAGATGCGTTACCCCTTTGGACAGGCTCGAATCATGGTAAAACAGATACCAGTCATTATCAACTTTACATATCGAATGATGCGTCGTCCAGCCCACAACGGGATTTAGAATTCGTCCCTGATACACAAACGGACCATAAGGGCTCTCCCCGATTGCGTAACAGATAAAATGGGTATCGCCTGTGGAGTACGAGAAATAATATTTATCATTGTATTTATGAACCCATGGAGCTTCAAAAAAACGGCGGTCATTGTCTCCTGCCAGCAGTGCCTTTCCGTTTTCGTCCAGAATCTGGATTTCTTTCGGCTCTTGGGCAAACTCCAGCATGTTATCAGTAAGCTGAGCAATAATTGGTCCCAGTGCCGGTTCGTTATCTAAAGGTTCTTCGTTTATGGAATCGTATTTATTGTTTCGATATTTCTGAAGCTGACCGCCCCAGATACCGCCAAAATAAATATAATGCTTCCCGTCTTCATCCTCAAAAACGGCTGGGTCTATGCTGTAGCTTCCCTTAATGGCTTCTTTTTCGGCAGTAAAAGGCCCTTCGGGAGAATCACCCACTGCAACCCCGATCTGAAAAATGCCGTCGGGACGTTTGGCCGGAAAATACAAATAGTACTTTCCGTTTTTATAAGCTGCATCAGGAGCCCACATCTGCTTTTCTGCCCACGCTACATCAGCTACATGCAGGGCAACGCCGTTGTCAACTGCTTCAGATGTTATGCTTTCCATAGAAAATACATGGTAGTCTTCCATCCCAAAATGATCTCCGTTGTCATTGAACGGAATTCCCGCATCAATATCATGCGAGGGATAAATGTATATCTTGCCGTTAAATACATGGGCTGAAGGGTCAGCGGTGTACATGTGCGACACTAAAGGCTTTGAAATGGCGGTTTTATTAATCTGCTCAAAATTAATCTGTTCAATATTATCTTCAGGCATACTCTTTTTTACGTTTTATAATTAATTTCTTCTTTCTTTTAGCTCACTCTCTATCTGAACCTCCATTTTCTTGTCTATCTTATAGAAAAACAGCAGACCGCATCCTATTAAAAAGGGAACCGCAGGAAAAACGCTCACCAATAGTTTGATGCCGTTTATCGTTACGTCGGACTGAGTCAGGGAATTGGGAACATACTGAAAATAGCCTAAGAATAAGGTCGTTAAGGCTCCTCCGATGCTCAGTCCTGCTTTTAGCCCGACCATCATCGCCGAAAATATAATGGCGGTCGCACGGCGGTTATTGAGCCATTCCGAATAATCGGCAACATCGGCTATCATCGCCCACAGCAGCGGAATGGTGATTCCGTAGAAAAATCCATGCAGAATCTGGGACAGAAAGATAAGCCCGATATTCTCTGGCGGAAAGAAATAAAAAGCCAGAATAAAGATTGTTGAAATAAACAAAAATAGTCCGAAGATGTTTCGTTTCCCGTATTTATCAGCCAAACCTTTAGACAGCGTGATTCCGACAATCATAAAAATGATTCCGCCCGCATTAAACAGTCCAAATCCTGCCGCAACGGGATCATTCCCAAAATGGTTTAACCCAACGCTCGACAATGAATCCAATATCGGCTGAATAAACAGAGCCAATTGTGCCTTATCCACATAGTTTTCGAAATAGTACACATAGGAACCGCCTTTCAGGGCCAGAGTGATAAACACCAAAGTCGTCAGCGACAGCATGATTACCCAAGGCTTGTTTTTTACCAAATCGGCTAAATCTTCCTTAACGCTTGACTTTTGTTCCGGTTTTGGAATGATACGTTCTTTGGTGGTCAAAAAGGTGATCAAAAGCATGATAGTGCCAATGATGGCCAATACCGTCATCACTTTTTCAATACCCACTGCCTTGTCCCCGTTGCCGGCGCTTTTGATAATCCCCAGCATAAAAACCTGGACAAAAAACTGTGCAAACATTACTGCCACAAAACGATAGGACGATAAACTGTTCCTGTCTGACATATCTCCCGTAATCACGCCGCTTAAAGCCGAATAAGGCAGATTGTTACTGGCGTAAAACAGCAGCAACAGCGTATAAGTCACTGCCGCATAAATTACTTTCCCGCTGTACGAAAAATCAGGTGTGGTAAATGCAGCCAAAGCAACACATCCCAAAGGCAGTGCCGTTATCAGGATCCAAGGCCGGAACTTTCCCCATTTTGTAGAGGTTCTGTCGGCCAAGACACCTATTATCGGATTGAAAACAAAAGCTGCTATTAAGCCGACCGATAGCATAATTATCGACGAATGGGTGGGAGACAGTCCATAAATATCGGTATAGAAATAGGCCAGATACGTCATCAGGGTCTGAAAAACTAAATTTGCCGCTAAATCGCCCAGGCTGTATCCGATTTTTTCCTTAACGGATAATTTTTGTGAAATGGTACTCATTATTTGTAATGGTTTATTGATGGGTTAATGCCGAAATGGATTCTTCCTGACTTTTTATTTAATCAAAACAATCGGTTGTGTAAATGTATTAAAAAAAACATGCCAGCGAAAAAAAAGTCAACTTATTTTTAATTATCTATTTGTTTTGCAGTTTTTTTGCCTTTTACCTAAATAATAATGGGGCATACATAAATAAATCATGTCTCCAAACAGGCCAGCTGTGCCCTCCTGAATATTCACTATACTTGTACTTAATTCCCATCTGATCGAACCTGCTCATCATTATTTTACAATTCTCAAAAGCAATATCTTCCTTGCCTCCCATTGAAATCCAAAATTCTTTAATATTTGAATTAATAACTGCGGTATTATTTTTCATAAACACATATTGAAGTTCAGATAAATCTGGATTATTTGCCCACCAGCCGGAGCTAAATACGCCAATACTGGAAAACATATCTGAATTTTTAATGCCTGCATGCAGCGTCTGCATTCCTCCCATTGACAAACCGGCTAAAGCTCTATTTTTAGCATCTGTTGCTACTTTAAAATTACTTTCTACAAATGGTATTGCTCCCGTTTTTAATTCATTTTCAAAAGCTTTAAGCGCATTTTCATTGAAACCTGCAATTCCTCCTGTATTTCCCATATTGCCGTCCAGCATTGCGATCACCATTGGTTTTGCTTTATTTTCAGCAATTAAATTGTCCAAAATTAAATTTGCCTTGCCTTGTGCAGCCCACCCTCTCTGATCTTCGCCTCCACCGTGAAGCAGATATAAAACCGGATATTTTTCGGTGGCGTTTTCATAGCCTGGCGGTGTGTAAACATACATTTCGCGCCAAGAATTAGTTGCTTTTGAAAAATATTTTTTAATTCGGATGTCACCATGCGGCACATCGTTTAAATCATAAAAATCTCCTTCTCTATTTGGAATTTCTATACCGCTAGCCATACGTCCCATACCGTAGAAACTTTCGCTTGCTGGATCAGCAACAGCCACACCGTCAATAAGCAATGAATAATAATTAAATCCTTTATTTATAACATCCGTTGTTACGTTCCAAGTTCCCTCTCCGTCTTTTATCATGTCATACTTTTTGCCTAAATCAATCTGCACCTTTGCAGCTTCTGGCGCTTTTACTTTAAAAACAACCCGGTTATCCGGAAGTATTTGAGGATATTTAGCATTGCGAATATTAGTTTCTGCTGGAGTTCCCAAAATGGTATATTTTGTAAAACCTGTCGGATCTACCGGCTTAAACAAAAACTGTGAGAACATATACAAGCCGTTTTTCCACACCTTAAAATCATGAACTCCCGGTTCAATATAATAGATATGAGGCACATCATTTTTATACAAATAATCGTGAGTGCGCTTGCTATTATAGATAAGCCCATCATTATCTCCGCAAGAAATCCAAAGCAGTTTTAATTTCTTTTTTGCTTCTTCAAGATTAGGAATCAGCTCTTGTGGCATCTTGGTATTAGGAGCAGATGAAAATCCGCCGACCCAAGCAAACTTATCTAAATTCCCTAATCCGAAATTTAAAGACTGACCTCCGCCCATAGACAAACCTGCAATAGCGCGGTGTTCTCTGTCTTTAAGAATTGGGTATTTCTTTTCGATAAAAGGAATCAGATCATTTAATAAATCCTTTTCGAAAGTGGAAAAAGCCTGCACTTTATCAGGCGTCATTATATTTCCCGTGGCACTGTCATCTTTCATCGCTCTGCCGTTTGGCATTACAACAATCATAGGTTCTACCTTGCCTTCTGAGTACAGATTGTCTAATATCACCTGCGGGCTGCCTCCGTTTAACCATTCTTTTTCGTCACCGCCTATTCCGTGCAATAAATATAAAACCGGGTATTTTTTATTTTTACTAAAACCTGGCGGAGTATATACAGTCACTTTTCTGATACTGCCAACGGTTTTAGAGCTGTATTCTAAACTCTCAACTTTCCCGTTGGGAATTCCTGTTCGAACTTGGTCAAAGCCTTTCGGTCCTTCTTTTTCTATATTTTGTGCCAATAAACTGCTGGTCATAACAACCATAGCAAGAATTGGCAAGAGATTTTTTTTCATATTAAATATCTTTTTAAATTTTATTTACTTAAATAATAAACTGGCATATTGATGCAAAAATCTTCTCCAAGCCAGCCACTCATGAGCAGTACCTTTGGACTCATAAAACACATGCTTAATTCCCTGTTTATCCAGCATTGCTCTAAAAACACCTACAGAACCAGGAAAAGAATTTGATTCTTTTGTTCCAAGTCCGAGCCATAAAACTTTAAGCTGTTTATTTATTGCTTTTGCATCATTAAATTTTCCTCCTAGAAATACTTTTGGATCAATTTCGTCTGAACTTGGATAATTTGAAGTACCGCTGAATCCTCCATAATAAGCAAACTTATCCAGATGATTCATCGCAATTCTCATCGTTTGATTAGCTCCTATAGAAAGTCCTGCAATTGCTCTATGCTCCCGATCTCAAATGGTTCTAAACTTTATATCAATCATTGAAATAATTTCATTTATCATTACTTCTTCAAAAACGGATACAGGCTGTGCTGGTTTGTTTTCTGTAGTTTCTTGTTTTTTATAAGCATAGCCATTGTCCATAACAACAATCATTGACACAGCTTCTTTACCTGCAATAAGATTATCAAGTATAAGATTGGCTTTACCCTGAACCGATCACCCTGTTTCATCCTCAAAACTTCCATACTACAGATAAAGTACGGGATAACGAGTTTTTGTATTCTCGTTATAACCAGCAGGAGTATAAATAAAAACAACGTCTAAAGGAATTGGTTAATTTAGAAAAATAGATATTTTCGCTAACTAAACCGTGCGTACATCTTTCAAAGCATAAAAATCTTTGTCTGATGCCGGAATTTCTATGCCACTTCCCAACCGGCCAGCACCATAAAATATAATGTTCCTGGGTCTGAAACTGAAGCTCCGTCAATATTCAATTGATAATAATGAAATCCTTCGTCTTACGGAGCCGATTCTCCTGTCCAAACACCATTGTTATCTTTTACCATATCCTATTTTGTACCTCCAATATCAGGCTGGACTTTACTTGCATTTAGAGCCAGAATACTGGCTCGAACACGACCTTGCGAATTAACCTGTGGGAACTGCTTTCCGGGCTGATTTACTGATGAAGGCTTAAAATCTTCAACACCGTGTGCTTCCTGACCCCAACTGGAGTGGTAATGTAAATTAGAAATTAAAATAACGGCAATTAAAAATCGTTTCATATTTTAAAGTTTAATGATTATTATTTTTGTTCATTCTCTGCCAATTCATTTACAGCATTTGCCAGAAAAACATACCAAGCTCCGCCATCAATAATACACTCATTTTCTCCCCAAAAAAACGGCCAGTCGTCTTTATTTTCTAAATAATCAGGCTTAAGAAAAATTAGTCCTGGAACTACTCCGCCTGCAATTGTTGTAAAGTCAGCACGATTGCCTCCATAAGCAACCTTTTTGGATTTATTTCCTACAGCATTCACAAAAGACAAATTGGAATATGGATGGCATCCAAAAATATAGTTCAGTCCTTGGTAAACATATTCTTTATCGATAATATCAGGATAAATTTTATGAATGTAATAATTCGTACTAGCCCAATTAATCACTTGAGAAGTACCTCCCCAACCTCGCTTTGCTAAAGGAACACCATAAGGATTATCAGCATTATCTTTGTCAATTTTTTCTTTATACTTAATTACATAACTACGTAATTTTACTTTGTAATCATTGTCCATTGCTGGCAAAGCCAATAGCGCAGAATTAATATTAAATTCCAGATTTTCATCCAATTGATTCCAAATTTTACTCAGGAAACCAGTTTTGTATTGATCATCTTTCGTGCTTAGGTATAGCTGCAGCATTGCAATCATATCACTTCCTCTTCCCCATTTGGACATTGGGCTATCATCAGGCTTAGCTTTTTTTGCAATTTCATTTGCTTCATTGAACAGCTTTATAGCATCAGATAAACATTTACTGGAAAGTTCATCATTATAACCTTTTAAAACTCTGCTTGCTGCCGCTAATGCTCCTGCGGTTCTGTAATCAAGAAATGAACTTCGGTTTGTAAAAGCCCATCGGTCATCCAGTGTGCCGCTAGAAACTCCATTGGATTCGTATGGCTTAAGCAAAGGATTATACGGAAGGTTATCCGTTTCAGTAGAAGCGTCACCCAAATGATGGTATTGGTGCAGATTTGGCACAACAATCCCTCTTACAGGATGTCCAATGTTTTCAACTTGTGCAACGAGGTTCAAAACTCCATGCTCAATCTGCTGCAATAAATCAGGCTTTCCGTCAGGACGATGAATATCCACAAATTGCGTTTTTTGGTCAATATATGTTTCGTCTCTGTTTACCTTGAATGCCTCCCATGATTCTACAAAACTATTGATTACGCTGACATGTGAAAAAGTCTGTATATCAAAATCACCTGCGTCAAACCAGCCTCCCACCGCCATATTTGGAATACGTTCTAAAGGTTTGTATTTAGTTTCCGTAGTAGGTCCTTGTTTGTATCCGTCAAAATGCTCGTGATTCAATGGCGCTTGCAGACAATCATCTAAAAATGGTTTTCCATGCCAAACCCGATACGCTTCATTAACTTCCATGTGATCCATCTGGACAGGAAACCACACGTCCATAGTTGGATGCCATACTTTTGAATATATATCATCCGCAATCTGAAAAGTGTTTGTTTTTTGTTTTCCATATTGGATATAATAAATGCCTTTTTCTTTAACTGAGCTAAAATCAACTTGAGCATAATTGTATCTTAGATATTTCCCCCAAACCTTAACATCTGCTTTTAGTTTTTCGGCAAATTTTCCGTTCTCATCAAGCTTAAAAATTGATGCAGTGGCCAATGGTTTATCGTTCTTATCAAGTTCAATAACTGCAACTTTTTTTTGGCTTGGCATATAGCCAACCTGGGAAAACCCTATCACTGGCTCTCTTATCCAATCTGGAATAGCATTGGGTTCTACATACCAGCTTAGCACTTTACCCGTTTTATTTGCTGAAAAAACACTTCTGGCAATAAACCATCCGTTCTGCCCCAGATTTCTTCCGTCAAAAAGCATAACATCCTGATCAGACTCAATTTTTACACGATGTTCTGGATTTTCAGGAGCAAAAATTAGTTGTTTACCAGACTCTAATGGCTGAGTTACTATATATTCTTTTTTTCCGCGGTCATCAAATGTAGTATGCCCCGCAAACTGCGGAATCTTTTGAGCTGAAGACCGAATTTCGGTATTGCTGGCAGGATATCTTGGAAATGTTCCTGCCCTTCCGTCAACTAAATAATTGCTTTCAAAATAAGAGGTTGGTATGAATTCCAAATTAAATCCTGCCTTTCCTTCCAGCTCCTTAGGAACAGGTTTATCCAAAAAGACTGTGATTACAAATCCATTCCCCTTAGGAGTAACTGTGAGTCGGGAATCAAAATCAAATTCTTCGTATCGCAGGGAAACTTCAATTGTATTGTTTGCCTTATCTACTTTCCGACTCGTCATTTTCGGAATTAAATCCCACTGTTCCGGCGTATTATGGAGTCTGACTGCTCCACCAGTTACTGTTCGAACGCCATGATGTATGAATTCTATACCTGCCGTTTTTTCGTCAAAAAACATCCCATTGTATTCATTACTAAAAACCAAAACATTTAAACCCTGCGTTTCAAAATACTCCTTTTCATTTAGTTGTAATTTTTGTGCCAAAGCAATATTTGAAATACTGCAAAAACAAAGAAGCAACATTATTTTTTTCAAAAAAGTGCTGTTGAAATTTAAATAGACGAATAAAACCATACTGAATCTGTTCATGATATATTGATTTATTGGTTTTATACTACTCTTTAAATAACAGCGGTGCCAGTTCTTTTAAACTGCGTCTCCAAGTTTGAAATTCATGTCCTGTCCCTTTCGATACATACGAAACAGCATTGAAGCCAGCATTTTTAAGTGCAGTCGCTGCATTTTTGACTCCGTCTGGATTTTCTTTACTTCCACAGCTCAAAAAGACAAGTTTTACTTTGGATTTATCTTTAATATCTTCTGGCTTATAAAGTCCTCCGCTAAGTAGAGCATACTGAGAGAAAACATCTGTTTTGTTAAGTGTAATCATGCGTGTTTCCATTCCTCCCATAGAAAGTCCGCCCATGGCACGATGCGACTGTTTAGCAATAGTGCGAAAATTATTATCTATAAAAGGAATTAGTTCATCGACCAAAACGGTTTGAAAAGGAGTGATATCAAAATTTCTTAATCCGCCAAACTTAATTTCGTTTGTCATTCCATAAGTCATCACAATAATAAAAGGTTTAATTTTCCCTTCGGCGATAAGATTGTCCATGATCAAATTGGCGTGACCCTGATTGCTCCATGCTGTTTCATCTTCACCCCAGCCGTGCTGTAAGTATAATACCGAATATCGTTTTGACTGCTCTTTTTCATAACCAGGAGGCGTATAAACAAATGCCCGGCGTGAGGTATTAGTATTTTTTGAAGGGAAAAGTATTTGCTGTACATTTCCGTGAGGCACTGCTTTTAGAGCATAAAAATCTTGGTCGTGTGCAGGTATTTCGATACCGCTTTCCCAACGGACAGAACCATAAAAATTTAATGCACCCGGATCGTTAAATGTTCCCCCGTCAACATTGACGTGATAATAATGAAAACCCTCATCCATAGGCCCTTCTGTAGTTCCTGTCCAAAATCCATCTGCTGATTTCATCAGTTTTGTCCCTCCTTTACCTCCTAATCCGAGACTTACCCTAACACTGTCTGCAGCGGGTGCTTCAATACGAAAACGGGCATAACCTTGAGAGTTTACCTGGGGAAAATCTTTTCCTGGCTGGTTTACAGATGAAGGCTTAAAATCTTCAATAACTTTTGTTGAAGCTGTCTGTGCCAGTCCTATCGAACTAATTAAAGCCATTGATAACACTAAAACAATAGAATACTGTCTCATAATCTTGTGATTTTTTATTGATTAATAAATAATTATTTGCAATATGTTTTGAGCTTATTCTAAATACTCCTTTGACAATCGGTATTTAAGTAGAAATGCTGCAATTCCATTTTCAGAAACAGCCTTCCTTTAAAAATATCACGAAAATCCTTAGTTGCTTTTTTCATTGAATAAAATGTATTTGATTGGCTGTAGCTTTATCCTTTGTTACTAACTCATGATAAAAAATCTACCTCATTTAGAACCTTTATTTTCCTTTAGCGAAAGCATTTTCTCCGCATATCTTTTCCCTAATTCTCTATAACCTGCTGCATCAAAATGGAGGTTATCTTTAGCAACCGTACAGCCGCTGGATGAAATCACATAGGAATTAGGCACCGTTTTTGGGAGAGTTGCAATGATAGTATTCATACTGGCACAGATCCCGCCTTGATCTGCATTGACAGTTTCTCCAGCAAGCAAAGGAACATTCTTCGGATTCAGATTAAGATCTTTCATCAGATTGTCATAAACAATTTTGACCTTTTTTGTCCAAAGTGTATCTCCTGTATTTGATTCCCCCTGATGCAGTAAAATCCCTTTTATCACTCCGTCTTTCTGAGCAATTTTTGCCATTTCAACCAGCCTCCCATATGGATTTCCATCATATTCTTTTACCATTCCTTTCATCCAGTCGGGAGCAGTTGTCATATATGCCTCATATTTATCTTTATCAAAAAGTTCAATTTTACAGCCCCCAACTGCCACATTAATGATTCCTACTTTTACATTTTTAGGAAGATGAGCGACCATTGTTCTTCCAAAATAATCCGTCAGCGTCAAACCTGTTTTACATCGGCATAACGGCGGAACCGCTGTGTACCATTTGCCTTTTTCACGTTTAAGTTCTGGACAGTTTACCGCTTCCAAAACCTGAAAACGATTATCTACACTTACTGTATCCTGCGGTTCAATTTTAGCGTTTCCTTCCATATTGGATTGACCAAAACTCAAATAAATATAAAAATTAGGGTCATGTTGAGAATAGGTTGTGTTAGCTGTAAATAATAAAATACTAAATATCATTAGGTTAAATATTCTTTTCATAGTTTAAAGGTCAATTAGCAGTTATTGATTATAATTTAGTAACAAGAATTTACTTTGCCCAAGCTTCTCCTTCTGGTGTACGCCTCCAAGAAAAATAGGAATCTAAAACTTCCAGTGATTTTATACTTGGAACCGGACCCGTGTAGGCAGTATTATTGAAGTACATTAACTTAGGATTTGAATCGCTGAAGGCAGGCCAATTAGGAATATCTTTTCCGTTTGGGTCACCATATTTAGCAAAGTTTGTCCAATAAGTTCCCATTAAATTTGAGATTTCAAAATCTGACTTGCTTGTTTGTGGATTTGATTTATCCAAATTTTCAAAAACATATGCCACTTCTTGACCATGATAAGAACCAAAACCATAATAAGGCGAGTCTTTAGGGTGGTCAGTATGCTGATCAAAATAATAAAAAAACACTTTTGACTTTCCTGTCTTTGCTTGAAGCCTAGCCCAAGACCAGGTTTGCCAGCCAAAAGCAGCATCTCTGGATAAATCACGAGCCGTTTTAGGAACCGAAGAATCACTTACAGGATAAGCTTTTAAAAGACTTTCAGCAAATTTACCGTAACGTGTTTCGACACTGCTAATAAATTCCTTTGGTTCTTTGGTTCTGGTAAAACTGGCTCCTTCATCTGAATTATAACCTACAAGAATGGGAGTATCATTATATTTACCCGCTTCATATAATTTGTATTGATCATCGGGAATTACCCATCCATCAACAATAGGCCATCCGCGTCCTGCGGGCAATTTATCAGCCTCAATAGACCGCAGTTTTTCAATTGAAGTTACTCCGGCAGTTTTCATGTAATCTAATCCTTCATTCTCGGCTGTTTTAAGTGTTTTCATATTTTCACCAGGGTAAGTAGTAGCCCTTGAAGGTCCAAATGAACCTCCACTTTGTGATATAGCACCGTTAAAAAGACCTTTTGCCAGAGGCGAAGCGCATAGCATGCTTACAGCAATCCCTCCTGCAGATTCTCCAAAAATGGTTACTTTATTTGGATCGCCTCCAAAAGTGGCAATATTATCTTTTACCCATTGCAAACCTGCAATCATATCCAGTAATCCATAGTTTCCTGAAGTATTTTTTGAATTTTCAGCACTTAATTCGGGGTGTGCCATAAAGCCTAACTGGCCAACACGATATGCTATGCTTACCAATACAACACCTTTTTTGGCTAAATTTTTGCCATTATAAGATGCTTCAGAAGTTGCTCCTGCTCCAAATCCGCCGCCATAAATCCATACCAATACTGGAACTTTTTCTTTTGCAGATTTAGCAGGTGTCCATACGTTCAAGTACAGGCAGTCTTCACTTTTTCCAGATGGAGGATTACCTCCTTGTATTGGACCGGGAGCAAATTTATCTGCCTTCAGCACGCCTTCCCATTTTTTTACAGGTTGAGGCGCACGCCATCTGAGATTTCCAATTGGCGGTTTTGCAAATGGAATACCTTTAAAAACTAACAAACCATCCTCGGCAGTTCCTACCAACTTACCTTGCTTTACTTGAACTTCTGTAGTAAGAGGTTCAAGGATTTTATCTGCAAAAGCAAAGCATGTTAATATGGCAACAGTAAAAAAAATATTTCTTCTCATAAGTAATTATTTTTAATTAAAATCTTCTTCTCTAATTATGCAAAAAACCTTTCTAACATTGAGATTCTTTTTTAGTTTCTAAAAACCTGCTTATGTGTTATTTGAACAAACCTAAATCTATCGTTTCTCCCATTCTTTTATAACCCAATTCATTCGGATGCAGAAAATCTCCATCATGCATATTGGACAAAATAGTTCTAGAACCAGGCTCTGAAGCCATTGCTTTATCAAAATCGATTACAGCGTCAAAACCGCTGTTAGTCCGAATCCAAGCATTTACAATATCTCTTGCATCCTGACGGTAGGGTGCGTCATAAAATGATTTTTCAAACGGCAGAATAGTACAGCCGTATACTTTTATTCCCTTTGCATGTGCTTTATCTATCATCACTTTGTAGGCATCAATAAGTTCTTGTGCTCTAACAGGTGCGTCTTCCGCAGTTTTAATTCCTCCAATATCATTTACTCCTTCCAGAAGAATTAACCATTTTGTGCCTGCTTGAGATAATACATCTCTGTCAAATCGGTTTAATGCCGTTGGTCCTAATCCCCCTCTGACAACACAATTTCCTCCAATTCCTAAATTCAAAACTCCAATATGCTCCGTATTTTTATTAGCCAATAAACGGGCAGATAATATGTCAGTCCATCTGTTCTGCTTGTTTGTACCAGAACTGCGTCCATCTGTGATGGAATTTCCTAAACAGACAATGCTTGCAGATTTTTTAGGAGCAATCACATCTACTCCCATGATTGAATACCAGTGATCTGTTTTTACTGCTCCCGAAAAAGCGGCATTATTAAAGTTATCGCCCTCCAAAATATAAGAAGTCGTGCGGGAACCTGGATGCCCGGATGTTTTTTGTGAAGTCGCCCCGTAATGAATAGTAATAGCTAAAAGCTGGCCAGCCTGCAAATTATAATCAAAAGCATCTGAGAACACTTCTTCTTGAGGACTCATTGTTATACCTTCATTTCCTTTGAAGGTTAATGTCTTTTGAGTTGAAGCGTCAATACTCGGAGCATCAGCAACATTTGCAATACTCACAGATTTTAAAACTGTAGACTGGTCACTGAATATATTTGAAAAACGTAACCTCAGCTTCTCTCCTCCTATTGAAACCCTGATAATCTGCCTCAGCGTATTATCTGTAAGGCCGGGAGCAGGAGGCATATTATTAGGTTCTACTAACTGCTGAGCCGTTGCCCAAGTCCCTATCCAATTTTGAGCAATTGCTCTATCACTTGACTCTGTTCTAGCTATTTGATTTGATTTACATCCCAAAACCAAAATGAAAAGATTCAAAAAAAATAACACTTTTAAAAATTCCTTTTTCATATTTAATTTTTTAAAATACTGAAAACTATTTTATTTTTTCCTTTGTACACACATCAACTATTTAACATTATACTGCATTGGAACTGCTCCAAAATAACTTGGATACTTGTTATCAGGATTGACAATAATTTTCTCAAGTACAATTTCCGGGTCAATCATAAAAATCTTTAATGTATGAATCCCTGATTCCTCAGCTTCAAATTCAATATCAAGCCATCTCATATTATCAAAAATTTCATTACGGCGCAGTTTCCCGTTGCCAATAAATTCAATATCCTTATTTAAAGCTGGGAGCGGTTTTAATACTTTTGAATGCGCTAAATTTGATGGCGTATATTCGCTGAAAGTATCCACCAGCCCTTTGCGAGCATCAATAATCTGAGGAGTCTGATTGTCTAAAGCTGCAGCGATTCTCAATCCCCTCGCTGGATTAATATCCTGCGTTGGGAGAATTCCCAAACAGACTTTGGTTTTTCCTTTTTTCGAAAGAAACACTTTATATTCTAATCGAGGTGCTGATCCAGGATTTGCGCTCGGAGCGGTTACCGGATAAATTCCCATACAGGCATCAGATCTTCCTAAATCAGGTAAAACAGTCCACTTTGCATGCTCGCCCGGTATATTTGCATTATACTTATTTGAAGGTATAGCAAATTCGCCCGTCAAACTTCCAAAATAAGGCTCATTAATTTTTGGGGAAGGTGCATTGACAGCGCTCACCTTTACCAGTATTGTTTTTGTCCCCTGACTAATTTCAATACTCCCGTCAAATGTTCCATACGATAAAGCATTCCTGTCTATCTCTACCTGAATACGAATTTCTTTTTCAACAATACCCTCAGACTGGCTGAGTTTAATCCAAGGTTTATCAGCTTTGGCAGTAAATTCAAAAGTTCCTGTACCACGATTAAAAACATCAATATAATAGCTTGATTTGGTCAGTCCGTCAAATAATGGCAATACTGCCTTTTCAGCTGTGTTAGGCCATGACAATTCATTTCCTTCTATTGCTACTCCAATAGTTGGTTCATTGAGAGGTGTGACTTGTTTTATTTCAGGCAGGCTATTTTCTTTAGGCATCGACCACATTTTATACCCCATATGAACATCGCTCATCATATTTTTCCACTTCCCATTTGCCATGGTATCATTATAATAATCACTCATTTTTTTGTCTTCTTCAAAAAGATCTTGAACACGTTTGTAAAAATCATTGGCAGTGATTCTGCCCTGCTTGGCATAAAGCATATTTTTATCGGATGCAAGATAAATTTCAGCCACTACAGCCGAAGCTTTTGCTGGATATAATACTAACTGATAATAAGTATCCTGTGCCTCAGCAGGTATTTTAGATTGTAGTTTTTCGGCTTTTTCGACTACCTCTTTCCATAGTTTTAATACTCTATCCGACTCGTGATAATTAATACTACTAAAAATATTAGGAACCTGTGCTTCTGGTTTACGCCAAAGATTGTATTTAGTATATTTCGATACTATGTCAGCAATTTCTTCTTCATGCTCATTTCCAAATATTCTGCGGACCCAATCAACAGTATAATTCTGTACTTTATCGGCTGGAATTGCGTCTGGATTCCAGGCAAAACGCATAATAAAATCAACAGGAAGCTCTCTAGGCTTGAGGTCTCCAACATTTACAATCCATAATTTATCAATACCTGACTGGTAGGCTAAATTAAACTGTTCCTGCAGTTTGGGAATGGTGGTGGTGTTAATCCAGCGGTCGTTCCAAGGCCCCCCGTTCATATCAATATGATAATACAGTCCGCCTCCTCCTTTTCTGTTCTTTTCTTTCTCTGGATAAGTGCGGCGTATGTTTCCCCAATTATTATCACAAAATAAAAGAATTACATCATCCGGAACAGTTAATCCAGCATCATAATAACGCTGTACCTCCGTAAATATAGCCCAAACCTGAGGATGATTTTCCGGCTTATCATTATATACTTTTTGAATGATTTCTCTCTGTGATTTAATAACATTCTGCAGTGTTTTTATATTTTCCAGATCATCACCTTCGCCCATTGCCACATCACCTTCGCCACGCATACCAACAGTGATTAGGTTATCAAAATTTTTATTACGTTCCAGTCCTTCATAAAAAAACTGCTCTATGTTTCTTTTATTGGACGCATAATTCCATTCACCAATTTCTTTTTTTCTATCGGTATATTCTTTTTGTGAACGCATCATCGGCTCATGATGTGAAGTTCCCATCACTATTCCGTATTCATCAGCAATCACCGGATTAAGAGGGTCGTCTTCATTAAACGATTTGCCCCACATTGCCGGCCACAAATAATTAGCTTTTAAACGCAGGAGCAGTTCAAAAATAGTGGCATACATTTTAGAATTGATTCCGCCGTAAGCACCTCTCGCCCATTGTGCAAATGAAGGCTCTTCATCATTTATGAATATTCCGCGGTATTTTACTTTTGGTGAATTTTGAATGTATGTCCCATGTTTTATATAAAGTTCCTTTGCCTTTTTAATTGGAACATCAGCCCAAAAATACCAAGGAGATACTCCTATTTTTTCCGAAATATCATAGATTCCGTATATAGTTCCCCTTTTATCACTGCCCGCTACTACTAACTGCCCATCTACTGTCTGAATTAAAAATGATTCCCATTGTCCTTTTATTGCAGAAACATCGATTTTTTTAGCAGCAATTAATTTATCAATAATACTGCTTTTACCGATTGTTCCTACCACAATAGTATTCTTTTCGGGTTTAGCACTTTCAAAAACTGGAGAAGCTGTCCCAGTTACTTTTCGTACATCATCTCCTAAATCTTTTGCTGCTCGAATAACACCTTTCCAATCATTGGGATCAGCATAAATTGAAACTGATTTACCATTAGCCGCAATTTTAAAAGCCTGCCCTTCCATCTGATGTAAAACATATTCAGAAGGTGTCTGCTGGGCACTTTTTTTAGTTGACTGACCAAATATATTTACCGTGACAAGCAGTATCAGTGACAGCGTATAAAATTTCATTTTGGATTGAATCATAATTTAATAATATTTAAAACAGCTACTGATAATTAAGTACAAATAATTACAGTGTAAAGACCCCAAAAGCAAAATTATTTCAGGGTCTGTAACTTAAAAACTAAGTTAGAACTATCTCATTTTTCTTTACTCAGGCTGAGCATCATTAGCAGCTGTTGCATATAATCCTACCAATGCTCCTGTAAATCCTCCAGCCGCATTAGTTGAAAGAATATCTCCAGAGACTGCTCCTCCTAAATTTTGAAAATCAGTACCATTAACAGAATAGCTGAATTCATAACTATCCCCAGTTGCTTTTACCTGCAGACGCAATGGATTTTTGATGTCTATTTTAGAGCTTGCAATAATAGTTGACTTTCCTTTTTCTGTTCTTTCCAACAAAATATAAGTGTCATTTCCTTTTTTTGTAAGACCAAAAACATAATTAAAACGCTCGTTTTGCAGACATGTAATACCTGCCAAATCTTTTTCAGAGGCTGGTTTATAATCAACTGTTGCTGCAAAAGAAAAACTATTGTGCTGCTGTCTGTAGAAAAGTGTGGAAGTAGGCTTAACCTCTTTGATATTCACTGCAAACGGATTAATCTGTAACCCTTTTTTAGTCACTGAGATAAAATTTTCACGAGGTCCTCTTAATCCAATCCATCTGTAATCTAATTTATTGGAAGTGAAATTTTCTTCAAAAGTAAAATTACCATTTGGAAAAAATCCATCCTTGCCTGTCTTGTTTTCAGCTCCGTTTGGCATTTTCAATTTTGGCTCCATAGGAACTAATCCGTTTTCAAAAACAGGAAACATTCCAGACCAGTCTACAGGTAACATAAAGGTTTCGCGTCCTGTATTTACTCTGTCTTTATCATTAGGACGCACTCCTAAAAACACTCCGTAGTACTTATTATCTGGCCCTAATACCAAATCAGCATGTCCTGCCCAGTCAACTTTGTCGGCTCTGTCTTTTGGAAAATGTCTTTGAGTCAGAATTGGATTATTTGATGATGGTTTGAAAGGTCCTTTTGGGCTGTCGCTAACAAAAATAACTTCACTATGATTGCCTCCAGTACCACCTTCGGCACACATTAAATAATAACGGCCATCTTTTTTATACAAATGAGGCGCTTCAATCCAAATAGGTTTTTTCGAAAGATCTACTCCTCCATCAACAATAATTTTATCAGTGTCCGGAATAACTTTATCAGTGGCAACATCATATTCCCAAACTTTAATTACACGGTGACCGTTATACAGTTCTTTCCCTTTATCTGGAGCATCATTGTGAACGATGTATCCTTGACCGTTATCATCAAAGAAAATACAAGGATCAATTCCTCCAAAACCTAATTTAATCGGGCTTCCCCAGCCTTTTATCGGGTCTTTCGTTTTCACTATAATATTTCCAAGACCTCCTGAAAATGCTGTTACAATCATATAAAAAGTATCGTTATGCGGATTGTAAGTAATCCCTGGAGCATAAACTCCTTGACTGATACCAGTATCATGCGGATTGAATTCGTTAACATTATTTAAAACCCCGCCTAAGTCAGTCCAGTTCACTAAATCTTTAGAATGAAAAATAGGCACTCCGGGAAACATCGCAAACGAAGAACACACCATATAGAAATCGTCTCCTTTTCGCGTAATAGCCGGATCCGGATAACATCCCTGCAGAACCGGGTTATAAAACTCCCCTGCTTTTAACGGATTTTTTTTATACAACTGATCATCTCCCTGATAAACAACCTTGGAGAACACAGGCGGATTTTTTGCTGTTTTTGCTTTGGACTTATCTTTATCTCCTATGTATGTAAAGGAGAACAAACCCATTATTAATGACGAAAATAAAACTATCTGTATCTTTTTCATTTTTTGCTATTATTTATTATTGATTGATTTTATTATAATTTATTATTCAAATTTTATCCAATCGATCTCAATCTGATTATCATCTTTTGATGAAACAATCAAATTTTGAATACCTGATTCCATTTTCAATAATGGCGATTTTATTTCTATCCAGTTACTGCCTTTAGGAATAATCACCTCAGCAATAATGGTTTGTTTTTTCCCTTTCGAAGCTATTTGCAGAACGCCGCCTTTTTCAGAAAAAACTTTTACAGTTACTGATTTTAATTTTTTTTGTCCAAAATCAACATTATTGTACTGTATCCAGCCTCCAGATTGATTAAAGACTGTTTTCCAGCCATTAAAAGAATTTTGACTGTCCAAAAATGAAATCGAAACTCCTTTGTCACTTATTTCAGAATATCGATCAATTTGAATTTGATCTGTCGCTTTGGTATTTCCTACTCCTCTCAATGTAGGAATGACTTTCTGAATGCTTCCGTCTGGATTGAAAAACAAATAATCAGCTCTGATTGATCTTGCTTTATCAAACTGAGGCGATAAATCGTTGTGATGATAAAATAAATACCATTGCTTTTTAAATTCTATAATCGAATGATGATTTGTCCAGCAGCCAGAAGTCGATTCATCCATAATAACACCCGCCACCTTAAACGGCCCTAACGGATTATCGGAAGTTGCATATTCTAAACGTTCAATTTTGTTTTCGACATGAGGATAAGTCAAGTAATAAATTCCGTTTCTCTCAAACACATACGGCCCTTCTTTTAGTCCTTTCGCAGGCAGATTCTCGAGTATTTTTACCTCAGAATCTAACTCGATCATGTTCTCTTTTAATTTAGCAACATAAATATTTCCTCCAGACCAATACAAATAGGCTTGTCCGTCTTTGTCAATAAAAACATTGGGATCAATACCGCTGATTCCTTTTATCGGATTAGGCTCTGGCACATAAGGTCCTTCCGGTTTGCTGGCAATGGCTACGCCTATAGTAAAGCCTTTCTTGTAGTTAATCGTATCTTTTGAAATACTCGGAAAATAGAAATAGTACTTACCGTTTCTTTCGATACAGTCTGGAGCCCACATACTATAGCTGTTAGGCTTAACCCAAGGCACTTTATTTTGTTCGACAATCATTCCGTGATCTGTCCAATCGGTTAAGTCAGCCGAAGAAAACACATGATAATCCTCCATACAAAACCAATCTTTACGCCCTTTTCCTTCTGCCGCAAGTATATCATGAGACGGAAAAATATAGACTTTATCTCCAAATACCCTAGCAGAAGGATCGGCTGTAAACTGATTTCTAATAAGCGGATTTTGAGCAAACGAAACCGTGCTAATTATAAAAATTAACGCCATTTCGATTTTAAAAACACAGGTTAGATTCCCCATTATATTTTAATTAAGTAAAATTAAAACCGACTCTTAATTGACCATCAGTACACCTCCATTACAAGGTATTGTCAATTGAACGAGCTGGTTTTTATTAATTTTTACAGTACTCACTTTTCCATTTAATTTTATATCATCACTGTACTGTTTTAATTCAGTACCTGCGGTAATCATTGGCAATTTTAAATTAATTTTCAGTGTTTCTTTTTGTGCATTCACACCGGCTATATACCATTTTGTACCTTTTCGGCGTGCAAGCACTACATATTTACCCGGGTAGCCTTCTAAAAAACGGACTTCATCCCAAGTTGTCGGCACTTCTTTCATAAAGTTAATAGCCCAATCCGGAGCATCAGTCAAATTGTTTGGTGCCAAAGCAAAATGCTGAACCCCGCTTTGAAATAATACGGCTGTTGCCAAAGCAAATACATCCGAAGTCATTCGTTTTGAACCTTTATTAGGCGTATTGTCACTGTTATAAAATTTATTTAAGGCGCTTCCTCCAAAATCCATGCTTCCAACCACATTTCGAATAAAAGTATGTATAGAGGCATTCGCTGCTTCATTATCACAGCTTCCCTGACCAAAATGTAAATTTTCGCTAGCCAAAACGGCTTCGCTTGCTGCATAATTTGGATACATTCGCTCCCAGCCTCTAGGCAGCGTACAGCCGTGAAAAATAACCATGATGCCAAAATCATTTGCATCTGCTAAAATGTCTTCATACAGCTTCATAGTCACTTGTTTGTCTCCTCCAAAAAAGTCAACTTTGATTCCTTTAACGCCAATGCTTTTCATCCAAGCCATTTCTTTACGGCGGATAATGGTATTGTCCATAATTCCTCTGGGACCTTGGGGAGCATCGTTCCAATACCCATTAGAATTGTACCATAAATAAAGTCCTACTCCTTTGTCAGCACCATATTTAGCCAGTTCGACTATTTTATCTTTACCAATTTGTGTATCCCAAAGCGCATCGACTAATATGGTTTCATATCCCATGGCATTACTAAAATCGATATACTGTTTTTGCACTGGAAAAGTGGTGTTGTTATCCATTTTCATAATCCAGCTCCAGGTGCCTTTTGTATATTGATATTGTTTAGAAGCTTCATATTTTGGTTTAACCAAATCAAACGGAATAGTAGTTTCTACAATTGAAGCCAATGTTTCGCCTACCGTGATTGTTCTCCAAGGTGTTTCTCCTGGTAAAGCAATACCTGGAGCGGCAGTTCCATTGCCATTATTTTCACCTGCCATTGGAAATCCTATTGTATATAAACCATTATCATTGCCAATAAGCCTGCTCCCGCAATAACCGCTGTCAACACCTGTTTCAGAAATCAATACCCACCCATTGTTATTTACCTTAAAAAGACAGGGGAAAGTATATCCGTCACCCGAACCATTTTTCCCCATTGAAGCATCAACGGTATAGGGAATTTCATAACTTGGCATTGTTCTGGCATATCCTACCATTGATTTACTCTGAGGACACAAGAATGTTGTCGTTCCTTCCGGCAATAAAAAACCAGAAGCTTCTTCCTGCACTACACAGGAACGGGCTTCTTTTTGCGGATACACTTTATACTTAAAAGCAGCATTATTATTGCTTACTCTAAAAATTACATCAATAGCATTTTTTCCTTCTTTGGTAAAAGAAAATACAGTCTCGTTAGCTGTATAATGCACCTTGCTCTGTTTTATATTAGACAACTCATAAGTTTCATCAATTTTATTTTGATTCACATTAACTTCTAAAACCAATCCCGATGTAAAATCACCGACATTCGTTTTTAAACCCAGCGGGGAATTTTCTAAAAACTGTTTTCCATTGTAAGCAATACTATAAAAAGGTTTCCCATCGTTTAAAGAAACTGATACTTTAAGTTTTCCGTCAGGGCTTTCCACAATCGATTGTGCTTTTAAAGCAAAAAAACTGAACAGATAAAAGCATAAAATATATCTGAATCTCATAGTGAATTGATTGTTAATTAGCATAGCCATAAATATTTCTTTTATTCTAAAAAAAGGTATAATCTTCCTCAATTTTATTTAATGAAAACTTTAGTCATTTTTAAATCTTTGGCATCTGAACTGTTACCATAATAAACCTCATATTCACCCGAAGCTACATTCATTCTTTTAGTAGTAGAATCATAAAATTCGAATGAAGAAGCTGGTAAATCGATGGTAATATTTTGTTTTTCTCCTGCTTTTAAATTGATTCTATTAAAAGCTTTCAATGTCTTTAAAGGACCATCAGAATCATTTAATTTTCGAACATATACCTGTACAATCTCGGTTCCGTCTCGTTTACTGACGTTATCTACGGTAAAACTTAATTGCGTATTTTCATCTGATTTTATGTTTGTCTTGCTCAATTCACCTAATCCAATAGTAAACTTAGAGTAGCTTAAACCAAAACCAAAAGGAAATAAAACATCTGTTGTGTATCTATAGGTACGTCCTTTCATTGAATAATCTTCAAAATCACCTAATATCTCTGAATTTTTATAAAATGAAACAGGCAGTTTTCCGCTGGGATTATAATCTCCAAAAAGTACATCGGCAACAGCCTGACCTCCGGATTCTCCCGGATACCATGCCTGCAAAATAGCGTCACAGCTAGCTGTCTCAGGTGTTAAAGCAATAGCAGATCCCGAACAGTTTACAAAAATTACTTTTTTGCCTGCCTCTTTCAGCTCTTTTAAACATTTTCTTTGAACAGCCGGAAGCTCAATATTGGTACGGTCACCATCTTTAAAACCAGGGTAGGAAACCGGCATTTCTTCACCTTCAAGTAAAGTAGAAAGTCCGCCTACAAAAATTACTGTGTCAATGCCTTTCAATTTTTGAATTAATCTACTAAAATCTACATCAAATCCTTTTCCAAAATCGAATTCAAGATTGGCTTGCCAATTGTTTGATTGCGCATAAAGAACTTCGATTTTATATTTTTTTCCAGCTTCAACAACAAATGGAATATTTGACGGAACAGTGCGCCAATTATTCGATTTTGAAATCGTTTTACCATTAATTATTAATTCAAAAGTACCAGTAATACCTGTTTTAAAAACAAGAGTATCGTTTTGTTTAGCTGAAAATTCCGTTTCATACTTTGCAGAAAAGCCTTCCAGCTTAACCCCCGAAGCAAACTCATGCTGACCCGCAGTAGTCATTTTAATTGGATTTACAATCTGAAGGGATATTACGCTCTTACCTTCCCTGTTTCGGTTATTCCAATAAGTTGCTTTCATCCCTTTTTTCCCTTCAAATGAAATTTGGTCAAAATAAGTCTGAGTTACTTTATCTTCAACTAAATCGCAGGCTTTATCATAAAAGATTTTATTTGCATTGATTTTTGATTCTATTCCGTCTTTTATCGTAATCGTTCTAACGGGTGTTCCATTATAATTTCCCCATAACACAGGTTCATTATCAGCGTTTGGCCCAATAACTGCAATCTTGCCTGCTGTTTTATTCAAAGGAAGAACATTGTTTTTATTTTGCAGCAGCGTCATTGTTTTTTGAGCCATTTCAAGTGCTAACTGCTGATGTTCTTTATTATTAAGAACCGAGGCCGGAATTTTTGTCCAAGGCACTATCGCGTCATCATCCATCTCACCTAACTCGAATCGACCCTCTAAAACACGAAGCAGACTTTTATTAATATCAGCTTCTTTGATTAAATCTTTTGCAACAGCTTCGGGCAAATTTTTAAAGGGATATTTCTCCCAAACACATTCTACATCAGTTCCTGCAAGAACAGCTTTCGAAGCGGCATGCACTGCATCTGATGAAACTTTATGGGTTGTATAAAAATCAGTTACTGCTCCGCAATCTGAAACGACCATGTATTTATATCCCCACTCATCACGAAGAATACGCTGCAAAAGTCGGGTATTACTGCAGCAAGGCTCATCATCCAGACGCTGATAGGCACACATAACCTCTCTTACATCGGCTTCTTGCACTAATGCTTTAAATGCCGGCAAATATGTTTCATATAATTCTCTTGGATTTACATTATTTAGATTTAATTCATGTCTGCTCCATTCTGGTCCGGAATGAACAGCAAAATGTTTTGCACAGGCTAAAAGCTTACGGTATTTAGCATCGGCTGGGCCTTGCAAACCTTTGACGACAGAAATACCCATTCGAGAAGTAAGATAAGGATCCTCGCCATAGGTTTCCTGACCGCGGCCCCAGCGGGGATCTCTAAAAATATTTACGTTGGGAGTCCAAACCGAAAGGCTCAAAAAACGCTTATTTTCATTTCCGTTTTTAATCCACTGGTTGTATTTTGCTCTGGCTTCATCAGATACCGCATCAAATACACGATAAACAAACTGATCGTCAAATGAGGCTGCCATACCAATAGGTTCTGGAAAAACTGTTACATTATCATTATTTGCATAGCCATGCAATGCTTCGCTCCACCAATTAAATTTTTTAATTCCGAGTCTTGGTACAGCATCTGACTGATCGCACATTAATGCTGCTTTTTCTTCAAGTGTCAATCTTGAAATTAAATCCTTTGCACGCTCTGCTGAGCTGAGAGAAGGATTCTGAAAAGGATACTGTTGCGCATTTATGCTAAATACTGAAAATAAACTTATAATAAACAGGTATTTAATTTTCATGATTTTTATATTAGAATTGAATTTAATAATTAAAGTTTTTGCAGTAAAAATGAAACGATAAACTAATTCGCTTTTGAAATTTTGTCATCAACATGGAAATAATCAAAATCTGCAAAACCGCCCAAATTTTTAGTAGCATAATTAAACAATCCAAATCGGTATCCCATAAAATGAGGAATTGTATAGGGCAGTTTTATTGTGTTCCCAATACTGATCCATTTTTTTCCGTCCAGACTGTAATAAAATCTGCCTGTATCTGCTTTGTCTTTAAAATCACATTCGGTTTTCAAATACACTTTATCTTGATTTACAGCTACACTTGCAATTTCTTTTGGAATTCCTTTTACAGCATCAATCATTACGATTTTTTTAGAACCGTTTTCAATTTTTACAGCTATCAATCCATATTCCTTTTGAAGCAAAGAAAGTCCTGCTAAGTCACCCTCTTTCATATTAGAAACTTCAATTAATGTTTCTCCCGAACTTTCCGGGCCAAAAGTTCTTTGCGTTAATGTATTTTTAGCCTGAACAAAACTGCTGTCTATTCTGGACGTTTTTAATCTTAAATATCCTTTTCTTTCTTTGAGAGACCAAAGGGAGTTATCTGGATTATGATTCCATTGCCACACTAATGGCAATTCTTTTTCTCCGCTTTGGCGGGTAAAATCATCCGAATTAACAATATTGGGGATAAAGCCTTTACTAGCTGGCAGATCAAGATTTTCCGGCACTTTGCCGTTTTCACCTAATATTGGCCAGCCATCTTCCCATTTTACAGGTACTAAATAAGGAATACGCCCAACACCTCCTGCATCTCTAAATAAATAAGAAAACCATTTTCCATCTGGTGTATCAATAAGTCCGCCTTGTGCAACACCTAAATCCTGCAAACCGATTTTTCCTTCCCAAGGCCCTGAAATGTTATTGGCTCTGTGTATAACTTCAGTACGCATCCCTCCTTTTGGCCAGCAAATATTAAATAAATAATATTTTCCTTTTACCTTAAAAAGCTGGGAACCTTCGGAATTCAGCATAATATTGCTTCCTGCAGGAGTGCTTGCATTTTCTATTAAAACCTTTTTAGTTTCTTCCTTTACTGCTGAAAGGTCATTATTCAATTCTATAATCTCCAATTTTCCTGCTCCCCAAACCATGTACACTTTGCCGTCATCATCAAAAAAAATCGAATGATCGTGGTAAGAAGCATTTAAGACATTTTTTTTCCAAGGTCCTTTTTCTAAATTCTTTGTAGAAAAAATATAAGTTCTGCCTGTTGTCCCAGAAAAGGTACTAACATAATAAGTACCATTATGATAGCGCAGACTGCTCGCCCATGAACCTCTTCCATAATCATTTTTGCCATTATCTAAATTTAGCTTATCATCATTATCCTCCAGTGTTTCATAAGCATAATTAATAAGTTTCCAATTGACTAAGTCGGTGGATTTCATGATCGGCACACCCGGATTCATGTGCATTGTAGTACTGCTCATATAGTATGTACCGCCAACTCTAATAATAGACATATCAGGTACATCAGCATAAATCACTGGATTTTGAGCTTTGCTGTTTTGAGCCGAAACAGAAACTGCCAGCATTAGACTTAAAAATAAAGACTTTAAAAAAATTCTCATCTGTTTAATTTTGTTTTTCTGATTATTACCTCTTTAGTTAAAAAAACTATTTAACAGATATACTCTCTGTTCTGTCCATGTAAGCTCATTTATATAAAACATCCCATTGGCATAATGTACAGGTTCAATTCCCATTTGTGGAAATTTTTCCCATGGCTGAAAGCTCTGGAGTCTCTTTTCATATCCAATCATCATAAAATAAAGAAATCTTTGGTATCAGGACATCCGTTTGAAGAAATCACATAAGAATTTGTATTTTATTTGATTGAGGTAATAATTTCATTCATGCTGATAACAATTAAATAACTTTCAAGAATTTAAACGACTCTTTTTTTATATCCTCAAAAAATAATAGTTCAAATATATTTGTTCATACCAGATAATAATCAATAATTTGTTACAAATACTTTACGCTACGTTACATGAAAATTAAATTTCATAATCACTAATATTGATTGTGATTTCCTGAAATTTACACCATATAACCTGCAATTTATTGCAGTACTTTAGTAATATGAAAAATATAAAACCAAACAATTTTACAATTGATTGAAATCAGTTTTTAAAATGGAATTACTTTGAGTCCCTCGCCAAACAAACCCATGTAATTTCAATGCAGAGTGGTTTAGTCACTAACGAACGAAATAACATTTCCTTTATTCGTAGGTATATCAACAAGAAAAGTTGGTTTTATATCTAATGGTTTTATTTTTGATTCTGCTGCTATTATAGCAGCTGGTGTTTGATCAACAAAATAAAAAGGATTAGAGTTCTCCCCATTTGCAATTGCTAATGCAGCACCAGATTTTAGTTTAATGCTATTTGGCAGACGCAGCCTGAGATTTCCTCCTAATGTTGATTTTATAATTAATTTTGTTAGCTTAGAATCTTTCCATTTCATTTCAACAATTTCGAAACCACCTCTGGCACGTATTCCTTCAATACTGCCTTCCTGCCAAGCATCAGGTAATGCAGGAAGTAAATAAATCGCTCCATCGGAACTTTGAACCAGCATTTCGGTAATTCCTGAAGTACAGCCAAAATTCCCGTCAATCTGAAATGGCGGATGTGCATCAAATAGATTATTATAAGTTCCGCCTCCGCCTGCATTAACGCCAAGCGGTGTCAGCTGATTCTGAATGAGTGCATAAGCATGATTCCCATCCTGCATTTTTGCCCACCAGTTTACTTTCCAGCCCATACTCCATCCTGTAGAAACATCGCCCCTTTGCAACAGGGTATTTTTTGCGGCAGCAAAAAGTTCGGGAGTTCTATAAGGTGAAATCTGGTTCGAAGGATAAAGACCATACAAATGGGAAATATGACGGTGATTATCTTTTGGATCATCTGCATCATCCAGCCATTCCTGTAATTGATTGTATTTGCCAATCTGCATCGGTGGAAGCATTTTTCTCATAACTCTAAGACTGTCGGCAAATTCTTTATCTTTTCCCAGTATTTCTGATGCCTTTATAGCAGTACTAAGCACATCGAACACAATTTGATTATCCATCGTAGAACCGACAGTCATAGCAGAACCTTGATGTGCTTTAGGCGAGTTTTCAGGCGAGTTTCCTGGAGCTACAACTAACCAGCCACTTGCAGGATCTTTTACTAAAAAGTCGGAATAAAAAACTGCAGCGCCTTTTAGCACTTCATATACTGATTGAAGATAAGCTTTATCTCCAGAATATAAATAATGTTCCCATATATGCTGACTTAACCAACCACCTCCAGCATTCCACACTCCCCAAGTTGCACCGTCAACCGCCCCGTTAATTCTCCATATATCAGTATTATGATGCGCCATCCAGCCTCTAGCTCCATACATTACTTTTGCCGTTTCTTTACCAGTTTCGGCTAATTCCTGAACCATTTTTAAAAGAGGCTCATGCATTTCAGACAGATTTGTTTTCTCAGCCGGCCAATAATTCATCTCGGTATTAATATTGATGGTGTATTTACTGTCCCAAGCAGGTTTCATACTGTGATTCCAAATTCCCTGAAGATTAGCTGGCTGACCTCCTGGCTGCGAAGACGAAATTAACAAATACCTGCCGTACTGATAATATAAAGCCACAAAAGAAGGATCAATGACATTCCTGAAATTAGCCAGCCTCTGGTCTGTTGGTAATTTTTCTTCTTCTGAAGAACCTAAATCAAGCTTAACTCTTTTAAAATATTTTTGATAATCAGCAATATGAGCTTTTTTCATCTTATCAAAATTCTTATCAAATGCTTTATCCAAAAAAGATTTTGCGAGTTTATTTTCATCACCGCTTATGTCTTTATAGTTAATAAAATTTGATGCAATAGAAACATATATCAATACCGAATTTGCTTTATCAATTTTTATTAAATTATCAACAGATTTTACGTTTCCTCCTTCCGCTTTAAATTTGGCAAGTGCATTAAATCTAACCTTTCCTTCTACTCCTTCATGATCACTGGCTGTTCCCCAAAGCGAAAGTTCGTCATTGTTATTAATCGTAATTTTTTGCTTCGTATGTTCCGATGTAAAACCTGCGGTAAAAGACAATTGTCCGGATTTATCAGCAGAAAGCTTAATAACTATCACCCTGTCAGGAAAAGATGCAAATACCTCACGGGTATAGGTAACTCCATTTACTTTATAAACTGTTTTTGCAATAGCGTTTTCTATGTCCAGTTCACGATAAAAACTGGTATAATTTTGCTGATTAGGAAAAATTAATTCTAAGTTCCCCACAGGCTGAAACATTTGTCCGTGCGATTTTTTAGTAATTATATTTTCATTTATTAATTTTTCTGCATTTTTATATTCACCTTGAAAAAGAAGTTCCCTAATTTCATTCAATGCACTTTTTGCACTGGGATTATCATTTCTATTAGGACTCCCACTCCAAACAGTACCTTCATTTAATTGAAGAATCTCTTTCTCTACATTTCCATATACCATTGCAGCCTGAAAACCATTCCCGATAGGCAATGCATTTTCCCAGACCTTTCCAGATGGCGTATCATACCAAATTTTTAAATCATTTGGATATTGGGCAAATAATGGAACACAAAAAAACAATACAATATTGAATAAATATTTTTTCATAACCTGCATTTATCCTCTTCTTGAGGAAATTGATAACACAAAACAAAACCTTAAGTATCAGTATTACACTTTTAAAAAAAAGTTAAAAAAAACCTCATGCAGCTTATTTTTAAAAAGACTTCTTCTAAAAAACTCAGAAACCTTTACTTATATTTTTTTAAAATTTACATAATTAAAGATACAATCTTATTATTCTTTTTCAGTCATTCATTTGTAAAACATACCGCAGTTAAACCTTATTTTTAATAATCAAGTTAAAAAGCCGAGTGAATTAACCCTCGGCTTCTAACTAAACAAATTTAAAAACCAACAGATGAAGGTATCCTGTAAAAACTACACTTCAATGTTAATAAGCCAAAATTTTAAATCTAAACTTGTTTATAAAATTTAGTATCCAGGGTTCTGATAAGCTAATTTTTCAGCTACTGTCATTTCCATTCCATCAAGCTGTCCAGTTGGAATTGGTCTTAAATAATGAAATGGCTGGATAGTTCTTGTTACTGTTGCAGGAGTATGATTACCATAACTAGCTCCGCAGATTCGATAAGTTCCTGCTAACTCATTCCATTTTTGAGTACGTACTAAATCATACCAGCGGTATCCTTCACCAAAATATTCACGTGAACGCTCTGCTAAAATATAGTTAATATCAATGACAGATGGAGTTGCTGCAGTAAGTGCCACACTATTATCTGCAACTTTTGCTGCATTACCATTATTATCCCAACGCCATTTCCCTGCACGTGCACGGATAACATTTATTAGGTTTCTGGCTGTCATAGATCCAGTTGCTCCTTTTACAGCAGCTTCTGCAGCTACAAAATAAAGTTCTGAAAATTTAGCAATTGGAAATGGTCTTGTACTCGCCGCATTAGGCTGTCCTAAAGTACCAGCATTGTCTGTACGGTATGGACCTAATTTCCAGAATCCTGGATACACAATTCTGCTGAATCCACTTGGAGAGACTACATAATCAGCTCTGCCTGGTAAAACTCCAGCGCCAATCCCACTGTCGCCTCCTCCAGAAGGATATGTTATAGGAGTAGCCGGTTCGTCATTTAGGAACGATAGTACGGCATCTTTTGGGGTTATAGGCAATGAATTTGCATTATACAATGTTGCTACATCTGTTAACCCAGTTCCTTTTAAATTCCAGTTCCCGCGATATACAGTTGTAAAAGTACCATCATAACGTGAATCATTTGTTTTATCAGCAAATGTGTTTGTAAAAACATCAATTGGAGGTGCCATACGAGTCCAAGGGCGCCCAAGGGCTTGAGCCGCTTCACGCTGAACAGGAGATACTAAACCGCCAGCTGCATTTTTACTTTTGATAGCTGTATAATTCCAAGTAGCCATCCATCCTGCAAAATTATCTGCACCGCCTCCATTAGCATAAGTAAGGCTGGATCCATTATAATACTCATTAGCTTCAGTATGATCAGCATAAAGCAGCATTTCTTTATTACGGTCGTTAGAACCCAAATTAACATCGTAGAAACTTGCCTGCAAAGCAAAATTTGTTCCAGCATTATTAATCCCTTCTAAAGCAACATTATATGCTTCTTGAAAATACCATTGTGCATTATGCCCGTCTGGATCAGTTCTTGGGGTATCTGGATAGGTTGGAATGCTATTTGGGTTTTGCAGCCACCAAGCATACGTCAAATAAGCTTTTGCTAAATACAAACGAGCCAATGTTTTAGTTGCAGTACCAGTCAGTCTAGATGCATCCGGCAACTCAGCAACAGCCTCTTTTAAATCAGGAAAAATTCCTTTAGTATAAACTTGTGGTACGCTGTTACGTACTGAAAATCTTGAAGGCTTGCTGTTAAATTTTAACTCACCAGCTCCTAAATCTAGAGGTACTCCTCCAAAAGTCTGCACCAATAAGAAATAATCAAATCCTCTGAAAAATTTAGATTCAGCAACAAGACTAGGAGCAACTCCAACTGCCGCTGCATTCTCAATAATTCCATTGGCCGTATTAATATCAGAAAATGAATTATTCCACAATACATCTGAACGGCTGGAACTTGGAGTAATTGTTCCAACACCTGATAAATCATGGTCTTTAAAGTTACCATCAGCACTTTGCGCATAGGTAATCTCATCTGTACCGGTTTCTAATGAATTATAAAAATAAGCATTCCCATACAGCCAGCGTAAATGAGCATAATGAGATGTTAGTCCTTGAAGTACACCTTGCTCCGTTTTAAAGTAGCCAGGCTCATAAAAATCATGTGGTGTCTCCTCTAATAGGTCAGAACAACCTGCCAAGCTAAACAAAGCTACGGATCCTATAATTATATTTTTAAATATATATCGTTTCATATTATTCTATTTATTAAAATGTTAAGTTAAGACCCATTAAAAAGTTACGAGTTGATGGTGTATTAGTACCAATAACTAAAATTCTGCTAGGGTAAGAATTTACGGCCTGATTTTGGTCACCCACTGAATTTGTTTCTGGATCCATACCAGACATATCATGATAAGGAGAAAAGAAAACAAATGGATTCTGAACAGAAGCATATACTCTTAATTTATCAATACCAACTGTTTTCATGAAATCCTGCTGAAGGGTATAACCCAGAGTTATTGATCTGATTTTTAAATAAGAAGCATCAAAATACCCCATAGTCGACATGTATTTTGGATTATCACCGCTTCTAACACCATTTGGATTAGGAAAATCTGCTCCTGTATTCGTTGGTGTCCAATAATCTACATCCACATTACTGCTTCGCCCATTAAGCAAATTCAAATAACTGGCACTTCCATAAAGTGTACTTACTAAAACCCCACCGCTTTTAAATGCTCCAACAGCATTAAAATCAAAACCTTTATACGTTAAGTTAGTATTGAAACCTCCTTGAAAGTCAGGATCGGTATCAATAATTTGTCTATCGGTTGCATCAATTCTACGAGTAGGTGAACCATCTGCATTATATTCTCCCGTATATTTTACTTTTATAGATCCTACTACAGTTCCTGCTTGATTAACACCCGTTGGTCCTGCTTCATAGTTACTCATAAAAGCGTCGCCCTCTTGCCAAAGCCCTACTTTTTCATAATCATAAATAGAAGCGATATTATGACCGACAAACCATAAGTTACTTTCATCTCTATCCTTTCCAGAAGCAAGAGAAGTAATTTGATTTTGATTGGCATACAAGTTGAAACCAACTGTCCAGGTCAGACCATTAGGATTATCCAATATCACTCCGTTTAATGAAATTTCATACCCTTTATTTTCTGTTGCGCCAACATTTGCTGTATAACCGCTAACACCTGATGTTGTTGGCAGCGCTACTCTTTGCAATAAATTTTCCGTTTGTGTATTATAATATTCAACAGTACCTGTCAAGCGGCTGTTGAAAAATCCAAAATCTACACCATAATTCATAGTCTTAGAATATTCCCAACCTAAAGCCGGGTTAGGTAATTCGGTTACATAAACTCCTGTAGAATTGGTAGTTCCAAAATTATAAGGTCTTGTACTTAAAGTTCCTAAAGTAGCATACGGATCAACTGACTGATTCGAAGTTTCACCATAACCTGCACGCAATTTCAAAGAATTAAGCCAAGTGATATTCTTCATGAAAGATTCATTAGAAATGGTCCAGCCTGCAGAAACTGCTGGATAAGTAACCCATTTTTCTCCTTCTGCTAATCTGGAAGAACCATCAGAACGTATTGTGCCTGAAATAAAATAGCGATTATCATAGGAATACATTAGCCTTGCCATATAAGAACGCAATCCCCATTTTGTATAATCCTGCTCAGATGGTGTTATAGTGATAGGTTCCTCACTTTGTCCAATATTATAAAATTGAAATGCATCGGAAGTAATTCCATTTCTTGCTATTCTAGAATTATTACCCGTATAGCTTTCATTAGAATATAATCCAACAAAATTAATCGTATGTTTTTCAGCAAAAGTCTTATCATAAGTAATTAAATTCTCAAGCAGCCATTGCGTTGACATAAAATTACTAATTGATGCATTAGATAAAGTTGCCGCGTTTACATCAAAAACACCTTGGCCTTCATAATACCCATTATTAGTTGCGCGGAAATTTAATCCAGAATTCAATCTGTATTTCAACCCATCTATACCTGGAATTTTTAGCTCGGCAAAAATATTGTTATAAGAACTAAATGCTCTGTTTAGATTGATATATTTCTCACCTAAAGCATTAATAGATTCTCTTGTATAAACCCATTTATCATCTATTAATCCCATATTTACAGTTCTTTTCAAATTGCCATTAGCATCATACGGATTGACCAAAGGCGACATGCCTAAGGCTGCTCCGGGTCCTATATTATCACCATTCGTAATTGCATAGTTATTATTAGTAGTAAATCCAATGCGGAATGCAGTCCCAATTTCTTGATCTAGTGATGCTCTAAGACTAAAACGCTCATAAGACTGTCCAGGTAAAACGGATTCTTCTTTGTAATACCCAAGTCCTCCTGTATAAGAACCGCCTTCACTTCCTCCTGAAACACTAACATCATGACTTATTATTTGCCCTGAATCATACAATAAACCTTGCCAATCAGTATTAACGCCTCTTACCTCATCTCTACCATCTGAATATAACTTGGTAACATCGCGGAGTGCGGCAAACTGATTACCGTTCATCATGGGATATTCTCCAAAAACATTTTTTATCCCACCAAATCCATTATAAGTAAATTTAGCTTTTTGACCTTTGCGTCCTTTATTAGTTGTAATCAACACAACTCCATTTGCACCGCGGGATCCATAAATTGCAGTAGCAGAAGCATCCTTCAAAATGTCAAGGGATTTTATATCAACAGGATTAATATCACCTATAGATCCTGCAAAAGGAACTCCATCAAGTACAATCAAAGGATCATTACTTGCCGTAAGCGATCTGGTACCACGAATACGAATCTGCATGGAAGCACCAGGTTTGGTAGAGGTTTGAGTTAATTCAACACCTGGCAGTCTTGCCTGCAGTGCTTGAGTTACATTTCCAGATGCAAATTCACTCAATTCTTTACCACCAATTGTAGCTACAGATCCCGTAACTGCTTCCTTACGAACAGCACCATATCCAATTACTACAATTTCTTTCAGCGTATTTGATTCATCTTCAAGAACAACATCGATAGAACTTCTTCCGCTAACAGAAATTTCTTTAGTTTTATAACCAACAAAACTAAAAACAAGTACACCATTTGAAGGAACATCTTTAATTGAATATTTACCATCAAAATCAGAGCTGGCTCCGTTGGCAGAACCTTTTAAATTTACATTCGCACCAGGAATAGGACCATTTTTATCTGATATCATTCCCTTAACTGTTGTCTGTGCACTCGATTGGAGTGATATCACAAACATCAAAATCAAAAAAGCAAAACATTTAAAATGCTTTGATTTGCTTGTAACAAAATAGTTAGTCATAAAAATTGAATTAATTAAAATTAGTTAGGGTTTTAATTTTAATCACATTCTTTGAATAAGTGTGATTAGCACAAATATATAAATAAAAGTTAAGCACACAATCGGTTGTGTATATTTTTTTTTATGAATTTAAAAAAATAACATACTATAAAAATTGTATCACCATAAATTTTATTATAAAATTGAATAAATCACAAATTAAAATAGTTATTGCATAAAAATTTGATGATACATCACCTTTTATATCAAAATAGTAAATAAAAAACAATACTAACTATCTCATATACAGAATAAAATAAAGTAAATCAATTCGGTAAAAAAATCAAAAATCAAAACAATCGATTGTTTAAATAAGAAATATTCTACAAAAAAACATACAATTGATATTAAATTTCTAATTAAATCCTTAAGCCCAATTTAATTTTAATTTCAAATTAAATAATGGTATCTGTTAACTTCTATCACAATAAAAAACAAAAAAAGGGAGCCAAATTTAGCTCCCTTATTCAATTGCCATAAATAACTTCTAAATGTCTATAAAACCTAACAATCATAGATCACACCCAGTCCATCTTTATGACAATTATTTATAAACTAACAATTGTTTCCTTTAATAACCAAACTGAGAAGTTTTTAATCCTCTACCAATATGCAGGTATTTAAGAAAACCTAAATTACACTTAATAATCCCGTAATCATATCGGTGTCGTTTTGGCTCTATTTAATATTTAAGGTTTCAAAACTTAGTTTCTTATTTCACTTTCCTCAATATATTTTACTATTTCAGCACAAACGCTTA
Source organism: Flavobacterium sp. 1 (assembly GCF_002797935.1). NCBI lineage: Bacteria > Pseudomonadati > Bacteroidota > Flavobacteriia > Flavobacteriales > Flavobacteriaceae > Flavobacterium > Flavobacterium sp. 1. The sequence goes on along the minus strand of NZ_PGER01000001.1, from coordinate 882,758 downwards.
GGCTTGTAAATCCGAATTTCTCGTCCAAAACGCCCGCTGGCGCCGAATAGCCAAAATGGTCCAGTCCTATTATTTTTCCGCTGTCGCCAATAAGTCCTTCAAGGTTTACAGGAAGTCCTGCGGTAAGTCCGAAAACCAGTTTTCCTTTCGGGATAATGCTTTCTTGATATGATTTAGACTGTGATTTAAATAAGCCTTTGGAAATAATGGAAGCGATGTTTATTTTTAGACCTTGTTCTTTTTCCAAAATCACGGCAGCATCGATAAGCGTTGAAACTTCCGATCCGTTTGCAATTAAGGTGATGTCTGGATTTGCAGTTTCTTTCACCAAATAACCGCCTTTTTTAGCTCCCGCTGCTTCATCATATCTTGAAGTTTTAGCAGCTGGAATATCCTTTATCCCTTGTCTGGAAAGGATTAAAGCCGTTGGCGTTTTGGTGTTTTTCAAAGCCATATCCCAAGCTACAGAAGTTTCAATAGCATCGGCAGGGCGCAGAGCAAGCAGACTTTGGTGTCCCGAATGGTTTTTTACTTTTTCCAATAAACGCATTTGCGCTTCCTGCTCAATAGGCTGGTGCGTTGGCCCGTCTTCTCCCACTCGGAACGAGTCGTGCGTCAGGACATATTTTACTGGAAGTTCCTGAATGGCAGCCAATCGGATAGCCGGTTTCATATAATCTGAAAACACAAAAAATGTCGCCACTACTGGAACTACACCGCCATGCAAAGCTATACCGTTGGCAATTGATGTCATGGTTAATTCGGCAACTCCAGCCTGCAGAAAGGCGCCGCTGAAATTATTTTTTTGCAAAACAGATGATTTTTTCAGGAAACCGTCCGTTTTGTCGCTGTTGGATAAATCTGCCGAAGAAACGATAATGTTTTCAACATTTTCAGCCAAATAAGCCAGCACTGCAGACGAAGCATCTCTAGTCGCTGCATTTGGTTTTTGAGCCACACTGCTTAAATCCAATTCGGGTAATTTTCCGGATAAAAACAATTCCATTTTTTGTGCCAATGCCGGATTTTCATTCTTCCATTGGGCTATCTGCTGTTTTTTGACAGAAGCTTTTTCTGCTTTTTGGGACAAAATAGCAGCATAATGTGAAGCTACTTCTTCAAAAATGGCAAAAGGATCTTCTGGATTGGCTTTGAGGTTCAGCAATGTTTTGATGTAATCAGCTTTAGTGTCACCAATAGGTTTTCCGTGCAGTTCGCATTCGCCTTCATACATAGAGCCGTCAGCAGTAACACAGCCTTTGCCCATAATCGTTTTACCAATAATCAGGGTTGGTCTTTCGGTTTCTTGGTTGGCTGCATCCAATGCTTTTCGGATTTCCGAATGATCGTGTCCGTCTATCGCGATTACGTTCCATCCCCAAGCTCTGTATTTCATGGCAGTATCTTCTGAAGTCACTTCATCGGTCATAGAAGAAAGCTGCACATCATTTGAATCATAAAACATGATAAAATTGTTCAATCCCAAATGTCCCGCGATTCTTCCTGCTCCCTGCGAAATCTCTTCCTGAACCCCTCCGTCAGTGATAAAACCGTATATTTTATGTTCAAAAAGTCCTTTGAATCTGGCATCAAGAAATTTAGCAGCGATGGCAGCTCCAACACCCATTGCATGCCCTTGTCCCAATGGTCCCGAGGTGTTTTCGATTCCTCTTAAAACATCAACTTCAGGATGTCCCGGCGTTACCGAACCCCATTGTCTGAACTGCTGTACGTCTTCTTTCTTGTAGTTGCCTAATAAATAGTATTGTGCATACATCAAAGCCGATAAGTGTCCCGCATCCATAAAGAAACGGTCTCTGAATGGCCAGTCCATCTGGGTTGGGTCAAAATCTAAGTATTCAGTGTATAAAATATGCATAAAATCAGCGCCTCCCATAGCACCGCCCGGGTGTCCTGAATTTGCTTTTTCTACCATAGATATAGCCAGCGCTCTTATGTTGTCTGCGGCTAAATTGTCAATTTTTTGGTTCATAATATATGGTGTTAATTTTTTTTTGTAAATCAGGAAATCTTCAGGTTTTTATAAGCCTGAGCTCGGTTTTTTTTTGAATGATTGCAAAAAGCAAAATATCTCCTTTCAGCCCCGATTGAAATGAAAATCCTTATGGTCCGTCTCGTCCCAAAAGACGAGAGGGACATAAGATTGCAATGGAAAGCGGGACGATGATTGCTGAAAATGCCTAATCTTTCTGCTCCAAAAGTTAATTATCGAGTTCAAGTCATAAATGTCTAAAAATCTTTCAGCAATCTGTTACTGAATATCTGATTAAAAACCTTTAAAATAGAATCCCAAGTTCAAAATCAGTGAAACTTAAAAACACGCAACCGATTGTTTTTACAAACTTATAAAAAATACATTATAAATTCATATATTAGTGAAACAAAAAAATACTCCTAAGAATATATACAACCTATACTTTTTTGTTAGATTGGATATTCAAAAAAAGTATATTTGCAATAAACGAATACCAAATGGAAGATAATAAAGATATTACGATTTATGACATAGCCAAAAAATTAAACCTTGCAACTTCTACAATTTCCAGAGCTCTGAAAGACCATCATACCATCAGCGCAAAAACAATTAAAAAGGTTAAAGAGGCTTGTGCAGAATTAGGATATCGCCCAAATAGCCTTGCGGCTGGATTACGCAGTAACAAAACCCAAACTATAGGGGTATTAGTGCCTACAATTGACCAGCCATTTCTATCTTCCTTAATTAGCGGAATTGAAACCACTGCAAAAAAATCCGGATATAATATTCTTATTACACAATCGGGAGATTCATACCAAGAAGAAATCAATATGACTCAAGCACTTTATGCCAGCCGAATCAGCGGTATAATTTGTTCATTAGGAATGGAAACAAGAGATACTTCACATTTTATGCCATTTATAGATGCCAAAATTCCGTTGGTGTTTGTAGACAGGGTGCCAAACGATATAGATACTTACAGAGTTATAATTGATAATTACGCAGCGGGATACAAAGCCACAAAGCACCTCATTGATCAAGGCTGCAGACGCATTGCGCATTTTTATGCCGGTATGGAATTTGGCACATTGTTTAGCGAAAGAAAAAGAGGGTATCTGGATGCCTTAAGAGCCCATAATCTCCCTATTGAAGAAGACTTAATAATTAAATTAGAACAGCTAGTATTTACCGAAGGAATTAAGGCAACCAATAAATTACTAGACATGAAAAACCCACCAGATGGGATTTTTTCTTCAGTTGACATTACCGCAATAAGCGCAATCCAATGTGCAAAAAAAAGAGGCGTCAAAATACCAGAAGAACTGGCAATAATAGGATTCAATGATGACCCTATTTCATCAATTATTGATCCTGGTCTATCCACAATATCACATCCTGCATTTAAAATGGGGCAGATTTCTGCAGAAAAAATATTAAATCACCTGCAATCACCAAAAAAAGATAACATCAAAGAGGTCACATATTTAAATACAGAAGTAATAATTAGAGAATCATCAAAGAGAAATTAAGGTTTATGCCAATTTGTAATTCATATTACATTTTATGACTATCCTAACTAATACCAAACAGATAGAATTAGCCACAGATTAAAAAAATTTACACAGATTTTTTCAAAAAGTGTAATGAAATCTGTGAGAATCAGTGTAATCAGTGGCAAAAAAATATACATGGTACTCTTTGCGGACAGTCAGTCATATTACATTTTTACATAGATTAACTGTGTGCAGACATATAAAAATGAAAAAACAAATATTAAATACAGACAATTCAAAAACAACAATCCTGATCAGACTGATAGTTGGAGTTATGTTTCTGTCGGAAGGAATTCAGAAATTTTTTGTTTGCTGACACACTTGGTGCAGGGCAATTTGAGAAAATTGGTTTGCCATCGCCCGAATTTTTAGAGAGTTTTAAAATTATTTGCTGAACGCTAATTCTTTTTGGACTTTTGACAAAATTTGCAAGTATTCCACTCTTCATCATTATGCTTACTGCCATTGGGGCAACTAAATCGGAAATTTTAGCTGAAAAGGTTTTTGGAGAAATGATGCACAAAAGCAGAACAGATTGGGCAATGCTTTTGGAAAGTATTTTTCTACTAATAACAAGGTGGCGGATATTGGCCGGTGGATAAAATTTTGACTAAAAATGGAAGATAAAACTGATTTAAAGGACATTGCCAAACTTTTTCTAAAACTTGGAATTATTGGTTTTGGTGGTCCTGCCTCCCATATTGCAATGATGCAGGACGAAGTTGTTACGAAAAGAAAATGGCTGACCGAACAGCATTTTTTGGATTTAATTGGTGCAACTAACTTAATTCCTGGACCTAACAGCACCGAAATGGCGATTCATATCGGACACGAAAAAGGCGGCTGGAAAGGTTTAATCATTGCGGGGTTTTGTTTCATTTTACCAGCCGTTTTCATTACAGGATTTTTTGCTTATCTCTACAAACAATACGGACAACTACCAGAAGTGCAGCCTTTTGTTTATGGAATAAAACCTGCTGTTATTGCCATAATTCTTGGTGCAATTTTTCCTTTGGCAAAGAAATCTTTGAAATCGACAGAACTAATAATCATCGGACTTCTTGTTTTGATTTGTTCATTACTCAACATTAACGAAATATATTTGATGTTTGGAGCAGGTTTTTTGGCTTTGTTTTTGGCTTATGTACGAAACAAAAAACAAAAAAACTGCAACAGTTTTCTGCCATTAACTTTATTGCAAATTACAAACACGACAATACTTTCTGTATCCAATGTTAATCTGTTTTGGATTTTCCTAAAAATTGGTGCAATACTTTACGGAAGCGGTTATGTTTTGTTTGCATTTCTCGATACAGATTTAGTTTCAACAGGACTTTTGACAAGACAGCAGCTGATTGATGCAATTGCTGTTGGACAATTCACACCCGGTCCCGTTTTTTCTTCGGTAACTTTTATTGGTTATCAAATCAACGGTTTGACAGGAGCAATCGTTTCGACAATCGCCATATTTTTACCTTCATTTGTATTTGTGGCGCTACTCAATCCAATCGTAAAGAAAATACGGAACTCAAAACTGTTTTCTACCTTTCTTGACGCTGTAAATGTGGCATCAGTCGCTATAATTGCAGCAGTTTGTTTTGATATGGGCAAAGACACCATAACAGACTGGCGGACAATTTTGATCGCAGTTTTAAGCATAATGATCACATTTGGATACAAGAAATTAAATAGTGCTTTTGTAGTTTTAGGAGGTTCATTAATTGGCTATTTACTGACACTAACATGACAACAGACACGATAGAAAATAAGAACGAACAAACGGCAGTTCGCAAAATGGCGGGTTCAGTCCTAAATTCAGCATCAGTTCTTTTATTGAAAAATAATCTTAAATCCGCGGAATAAAAAAGCCTGCGGAATCTGGATTTAATCCTGCAGGCTTTGATTCCTGATGAGATTTTAAATTTTTATTTTTATACCCGCGTTAACAACAAATCCGTCTAAAGGAGCATAGATGTCTTTAAATACAGGATTCGAAATTGTTCCAGTATAAATACTTCCAAATTTTGTTTGTCTGGTATCGGCAAAATTTTCGAAATTGGCATAAACTGAAAAATTTTCCCAAAGCTTTTCAATCATAAAGCCGAAAATCCAATACTCTTTCCCAGTAGTGCCATCATTAAGTTTTTGCGGGCTGTAATAATAAGCCTCTAAACCGGCTTTCCATTTGTCTTCCACTTCATACATCAAAACATTATTCAATCTGTGTTTCGCAGTTAAAGGATTTTCAGATTTTATCCCATTATTATCTATTGATGCATCAGTATAGGTATAACCTAAAAATAATTTAAAATCTTTATATCCTAATTTGACATTTGTTTCGGTTCCTTTTGTTTTCAAATATCCATCAACATTTACAAACTGATAGACGTCATTAGGAAGCGAAGTTAAGATAAGCGGATTATCAACATTCGTATAAAAGAATAATTGATTCAATGATAAAGATATATCTTCGGTAATTTTAGTTCTATAATTCACATCAAAGTTAAGTCCGTAACTTTTTTCAAGTGTATTGAAATCATTATTAATAGGCAGTACATTTCGGTATTGTATGCGCTCGCTTTCTTCTGTGAAAATAGTAGGCGTTTTGTAGCCTAACCCACCGCCAAGTCTGGAAGTAAGCTTAGAATTGATTTTAAATAAAGCTGAAGTTCTTGGCAAAAAAGAAAATCCATAATCATCAACATAATCGCCTCGCAGACCTGTTTCTATATCCAGCCATTCTTTGGTCTTCACTGTATTTTGAATGAAAGCACCATAAGTAATCTGGTTATAATTTCTCAGAGGAAAAACTGTTTTGTTGTTTTCAGTAAAATTATCAGTATATAAATTTACGCCTGTAACCCATTCCGCAATATCGCCATTTTTAGAATAGCTAATTTCAGAAAAAGTGCTGTTTTGTAAACCGTCAAAAATATAATCAGGTATTGTTATGACACGGCTAAAATTATTAAAACTGTTTTTAATTATCAAAGATTCTTTCTCGCCGAATTTATGCGTAAGGGCAAATTGAGTGCTTATTCTCTGCGTTTTATTCTTTTCGAAGTAACTGTCAGGATATTGGCTTTCGTCTTTGATATAATCGATATTTCCGCCGATACGATTTTCAAAAACCGCATTTACGCCAAAATTAAGTTTTGTGTTTTCATTAAAATTGACAAATAATTTTGGATTAAAATTGAAACGTTTAAATTTCGGAATAGCAGTAAGTTGAATGTCAGCAGGATCATAAGGAGCATTTCGGTCATGTGAAGCAAAAACTGTCAATCCAATTTTACTAAATTGTTGAGAATAAAACCCATTGATATCCAGTCCAAGAGCTGACGTTCCATTAATTAAAAATCGTAATTCTCTTTCTTTAGTCGGAATTTTAGAAACCAGGTTAACCAAACCAGCAATTGCTCCTCCTCCATAAAGTGTAGAAGCAGAACCTTTGATTATTTCAACTTGTTTTAAATCTAAAGGTGGTGTCTGTAATAATCCCAGTCCACTGGAAGCCCCGGAATAAAGAGGAAAACCATCCTTTAAAATTTGGGTATATCTTCCGTCCAATCCTTGAATTCTAATAGAGGAGTTTCCAGAAGTTGCAGATGTCTGCTGGGTTTGTATTCCGGTACTTTCGTTAAGCATCATACGAATGTCACCTGGTTTCATATTGGCTTTTTCTTCCAGTTCTTCTCCTGCAATAAACTCAACTCTAGTTGGAATGTTACTGATGGTTCTTGTTCCTCTGGTTGAAGTGACAATAATTTCATTCATTTCTTCGGCTTCGATCTCTAAAGCAATCTCTAAAAATTCAGCAGCAAAAGGCACTTTAAAAAGTGTTTTATGCGAGCCATAACCTTCTATAAAAACAGACAATGTATAATCTCCATCCTTTAGATTTTCAAAAATGACAATTCCATTATTATTAGATGTTAAAATCAAATTAGTTTCTTCAATTTTAGCTGTTGCTCCATTTATCGGCTCATTGGTAGCAGCATCTTTTATATGGAATTTGATTTTATTTTGTGCTTGCACAGTACCAATAGCTGCTATTGCGACTATTAAAAAAATATATTTAAACATTTGTAATTTCTTTATATTAATAAACATAACAATCTGCCTGATATCAAAATCATGCAAAATATTCTTTTTATATTAAGAAATTTTAGGAGGCTGCCAAATTTTACAAATGAAAGAAGAATTTATAAATTTATCATACGATCTTGGCTGTTCTATATCATCTGTTGCAAAATCTAAATTTTTACTAAAATGGGCAGAAGTTAAATTTATTGTGAACCCAACGCAGGTGCCACATGAATAAAACGGGGAGCACTTTCCGTTACAATCGTTGCCGCAATCATGAGAGTTATCCTCACAATTCTTTTCTATATTGCATACTGAATGATTAGCAAATGCAGAGCATGGCACTGTCGAAAGAAACAGTACAATAAACGATACTATTGTTGCAAATGTTTTCACACTGCAAATTTATAACTATTATTTGCTGCTAACTTATTTTATTCTATATAATATCCAATAGTAAACCTTATAGTACTTTTTTGGAAAGAACATTTAAAATTTTGTTGTCAGAAACCGCTTTTTTATAAGAAGAAAATAATTCATGGCAGTTTCGATTGTTTTTGATGTCATATTGTACCAATTTAAAATGTTCGTTTGAATAAAACTGTAGCCAGTAGATAAATATACTACAGGTTACTAAAAAAACGTTGGGTGTGATTAATAGTTTGATTTTTAATTTTATTTATTTGTCTATCAATGATGAATTTATTGATTTTACGAGCAATTGAGAGGTAGACATAATAATAATTGGAAGAAAAGGAAATAGGAAGATACTTAGGCATCTTTTTTATGAGATTATTTTTAAAATATCGAAAACCATAATATCTAATTAAGATTATTTGTATGTTTGGTTCAGCACAATCAACTGTAAAATTTACGCTAGGGAATCTTAGAAAATTTTTAATAAACGGCACTCAAATATAAAAACCAAAAAGCTCCAAAAACAAATGAATTCGGAAGTTTATAATTGGTAGTGGTCTTTATGAACCTGTTTACGAACAATTTTATGTAGAATTTGAAGAAGTTATCTTCAATAACTTAAAAATTGTTTAATAAATAAGCACTTACACTTTTTTTGCTATTTTTTCCATAATAGAATGGTCTGTTCCAAATTTGCAAATGGCATCACAATTGATTCTTAATTCCGAAAACAAAATGTATTTGATATTCATTTTTGAATTTTTTATGACTGGTCGGTTGAGTTGTTGAATAACGTCTTTCTCTCGACTGTCCGGAATGATGATATAAAAAACTTCTTCTCCGTTAGAAATACTAAAATATAAATCAGATAATCGGAGTATTCCCGAATAAATACTGGTGCTTTTTTCTACTTCAAATGCTCCAATGATATTGTTTGTTCCTTTTTGAAACCATAACACATCGATTAGTTTTATAGTATTTTGTGTGTCTTTATCTGTTGGAAGTTCTGGAAATTTATTGATTGATATAAATGAAAAACTTTGTCCGCCAAACGATTTGCTCTTATCGTTACTTGCTGGTGTAACATCATAACCTAATGAAACTCCAATTTTTAATAAATGATATTGCATTTCATCATGCAGATTTTCGGCTAATTCTTCTTCCTGAATTTCTTTTTGTCGTTTTAGTATATTCTTTTCAAATTTTGCTCGTTCCTCTTCACTTAAATATTCATCGTTACCAATAAGCATTTTTTGTGTTCCAATTTCAAAACACAAACCTGCAATTGCTCCTAAATCATTGGATAATTCTGCTTTGTGTTTACTGTTGGTTTCGATTAAAGTTTCTCTTATTTTTAAATATTCTGTCCAACTCCCTAGTTTCTTTTTGTCTTTGAACAAAAAGTTGAATCCGTTAAGGATAGCTGTATTAAATGGTGGAAACCAAGTTGGGTGCAAGAAATATAAAATACTTGCCACGGCTGGACCAAGGCCTTTTATTTTGAGCTCGTCAAGTTTTACAATTTCTCTTACTGCTTGCTCTTCTGATTTAGCATTGATGCAGTTTTCAAGAAATTGACCAAAAGCAATTTTATTGTTTTGGTTTTCGTAAATATCTGGAATTCTCAATTTTGGTTTCCAATAAAAAGGATGCGCTACGCCTACAAATATTTGTTTTTGTTCTGCTATACAACTCAATACAAATTCTAAACTACTGCCTTTAAAATCGTTTGGAAATGTTTTATTTTTAATATCGTCTATCACTTGCAAAACACCACGGCGAATAGTCCGAAAAGCTTTTAATCGTTGATTATTATCTACAAACCAAGTCGTATAAACACTTTCGGTATCGGTTTTATATTGTTGGATTATTTGAGTAAAGTTGTTCATTTTTAATATAGTTATAACTTATTTCTTATTACAATTTCAAACTTCTTAATCGCAACGCATTTACAATTACAGAAACCGAGCTAAAACTCATTGCCAAAGCTGCAATCATCGGCGATAATAGAATTCCAAAAAATGGATATAAAACACCTGCTGCAATTGGAACTCCAAGAACATTGTAGAAGAAGGCAAAGAATAAGTTTTGCTTGATGTTTCGCATTACAGCGTGGCTTAAATTTTTAGCTTTTACAATACCTTGTAAATCGCCTTTTACTAATGTGATTTTAGCACTTTCAATAGCCACATCAGTTCCGGTTCCCATTGCTATGCCAATATCGGCTTGTGCTAATGCTGGTGCATCATTTATACCGTCTCCAGCCATTGCTACAATTTTTCCTTCGGATTGTAAACGCTTAATTTCGTTTAATTTGTCTTCGGGTAAACAACTCGCTTTGTAGGATGATAAGTTTAATTCATCGGCAACCGCTTTGGCTGTATTTACATTATCGCCGGTAAGCATAATTACTTCAACACCTTGTCGCATTAGTTCTTTTATGGCTTCTTTACTTGAAATTTTAATTGCATCGGTAATTGATACAAAACCCACTGCAATGCCATCAACAGCAATATAGGAAACAGTTTTTCCTAGTTTCTGTTCGGCAATAATTTTGTTTTCTAAATCATCAGAAACTGTGGCTTTGACTTGTTCCATTAGTTTTTTATTGCCCAATGCTACTTTTTTATTGGTAACTGTTCCTGTAACTCCTTTTCCTGCAACGGCTTCAAAATCTTTGATTTCTATTAATGAAATGTTTTTTGCTTTGGCATAATTTACAACCGCTTGGGCTAATGGATGCTCACTGTATTGATTTAAAGAAGCGATGTTTTGCAGCAAATCATTCTCATTATTGTTTGATGCAAAAACCTTTTCTACTGATGGTTTTCCTTCTGTTATTGTTCCTGTTTTATCGGTTATTAAAACATTTACTTTATTCATATTTTCTAATGCTTCGGCATTTTTTATCAAAACTCCCAATTGTGCACCTTTTCCAACTCCAACCATTACTGACATTGGCGTAGCCAAACCCAATGCACAAGGACATGCAATAATTAAAACCGCAATCGCATTTATAAAACCATAAACCAACGCGGGTTCTGGACCAAATTTTGCCCAAACAAAAAAGGTAATAACTGAAATGGTTACAACAATTGGCACAAAATATTTAGCAATACTATCTGCTAATTTTTGGATTGGTGCTTTAGAGCGACTGGCATCATTTACCATTTTCACAATTTGCGAAAGCAAGGTTTCTGAACCTACTTTTTCTGCAATCATTACAAAGGATTTGTTACCGTTTATAGTTCCTGCAATAACATTGTCATCTTTCTTTTTGTCGACCGGAATAGGTTCTCCTGTAATCATTGCTTCATCAATGCTACTTTCGCCATCACTTATTTTTCCATCAACTGGTATTTTGTCTCCAGGTTTTACTCGTAATAAATCTCCTTTCTTGATGTCGTGAATTGAAATTACTTTATCGCTTCCGTCAATAACCAAAGTTGCTTCGGTTGGAGCAAGTTTTAATAATTCTTTGATGGCTCCGCTAGTTTGACTGTGGGCTTTGGCTTCCAATAATTGTCCTAATAAAACCAATGTTAGAATTACTGTTGTAGCTTCAAAATATAATAAAACTGCTCCCGTTTCAGTTTTGAATTCGTTTGGGAAAATACTAGGAAAAAACATTCCAACTAAACTGAACAAAAAAGCAACTCCAGTTCCTATACCGATAAGGGTAAACATATTCAAATTCCAAGTAATAATAGATTTGAAGGCACGAACAAAGAACATCCAACACGCATAAAAAACAACAGGAAGTGAAAGTGTAAATTGTACCCAATTCCATTTTGTCGCATCCATTATTTTAAGTAACGGATTGTTTGGCATCATTTCTATCATTGCGATGGCAAAAACAGGAACGGTAAAAATTACTGCCACTTTCATTTTCTTGACTAAATTTTTATAGGTTTTTTGGTCTTCACCATCGCTCGGCTCCATTGGCACCAAATCCATTCCGCAAATAGGACACGAACCAGGAGTATCTTTAATAACTTCGGGATGCATCGGACAAGTAAACTTAATAGGACTGGTATTGAGTTCCTGTATTTTTTCAAGATGCATTCCACAAACTGGGCAATCACCAGCTTTATCATATATTTTATCTCCTTCGCAATGCATTGGACAATAATATTTTCCTTTGGTATTACTTGGTATTATGGCTTCCTTTTTATCACTATGGGAATGCTCGGAACAACAAGATTTTGCAACAGGCACATTTGTTGTAGTATGTTTTGAGTTTTCAGCATTACTTGTTTCTATGGTGTATTTTCCAACGGCTGTTAATGCTTCTTGCAGTTGTGCTGTTGAAATGTGTTTTTCCATAGTAATGGTAGCTGTGGGTGGATTTAACAAAACTGTTGCTACAATACCATCAATAGCATTCAATGTTTTTTCGACTTTTGTTCGACATCCATCACATGTCATTCCAGTAATGTTGTAACTATGTATCATCTTAAATTATTTTAAAGACATAAGTAATAAATAACCTAAATTAACCTTGCTAAATTCATAAAAAGATTAATTAAGGTAGCCTAAGTAAATTATATTTTGTTATTTGTTATTTGCTTTTTTCTCAGGGACAGGCTCTGTTAGTTTCATCCCGCATTTAGGGCATTTGTCATTCAGTTTCCCTTGTACTTCTGGATGCATTGGACAGGCGTACATTTTTGCTTGATTGTTCATCATTTTAGTTTTATCATTCATCACTGTGCTATCATTACTCGTTATAGTACCATCATTATCCATCATAGTACTGTCATTATCCATCATATGGGGATTGTCTGATGTTGCTTCTTTGTTTTTTTGGTTACAAGAAGCCAATATGAACGCCATTATTAGGGCCGAAAAGAGTATTTTTTTCATTTTATCTAGTTTTAATTTACAGATTACTTTCTGTCATATAAATATATAATTTACTGTTTTGCAAATTGTTACACTATTATTTTTCTGGTTTGTGTAATTCGCACCAAACCATTTAAAAGTTTTTAAGTGATTTTTAAAGAGTTTACTTATTTTCGATGCTCAGGAGTTTTTTTTCACCTCTTCATTCTTATCACAAAGAATTCTCCTTAAATACTCAATTTAAGAAACTTAGTCAGGAACTTTTCAAGCAATTTAAGCAGGATTATAGCTAATATTTGCTGCATTATAATTTCAAATATTTCCCCTTCACACAATTAATAGTCAAGTGTTCTATAAAAACAAATGATTCGTTTCGCCACGAACCATTTGTTAAAAAATTATTTTTTTGATTTCTCGTTATTCATCTTTTGTTCCAACAATAAGCAATGGACAGCACAGGCATGGAGTTTGTAATTTTTATGTACGCTACCCATATTATGACCTTTTGAATCCAGTATTTCACATTTTTCTTCCTGTGTTTTGCCTACATTAAGCACGTTTTCACCTTTTATATTGTAATATGAACCATTCTTTTTTGCCCTACCCAACTTGTTCCCTTTAGAATCAATTACATTACCATTTACATCAATAAAATAGATGGTCTTACCTTCATTATTTTTCACAATATCCTCTTTGGTAATAAATCCTAATTTGTTCCAACCGTGATCATAAATTTCACCCTTTTTATTTATATAAATTTTTTCATTTTGGGTGGAATTCGATTTTGTTTGTGCATTGGCATTTAACGAGATTAACATTAAAAACATTATTAATGATGAAACCGTTTTTGTCGAAATTAATCTTTGAATTTTCATAATAAATTGTATTTAATTATTCGTCAGTTCCGCTGTTGCTCGGTCTTCAGTATCGCTGTTGCCCGATTTTTATTTTCTTAATTTTAAAGTATTTATAATCACAGAAGTCTGACCAAAATTGATCATCAAAAACTACGCTAAGTACTTCGTTTATCAGTTTTAAGTATCACATCTTCATCCCTGCCATTGGGTCGCTTCCTTTCCGGAATTTATATTCGCTGTTTATGGCATAAGCACCTGTAATCACCACTTTTTTAGTGGGGTCTAAATCGGATATGATTTCAATCATTCCATTGGTTTCTACTCCTGTTTCGACCATAACATTTTCAAAAACACCTGGTCTTTTTTCGACCCAGACATAGGAAGCATTTTCGTCTTGGATTACCGCATCAATCGGTAAAAAAATTCCTTTGGCATTGGATTGCATTACTTTTACAACGGCTTGCATTCCGGGTTTTAGCTGTAAACCCTGATTTGGAATTTCCATTCGGATTAACAGCAATCGAGTGTCTGAATTAATTTCAGGATTGATAAATGCAACTTGGGTATTAATTGTTTTATTCGGGAAATCGGTAAAAGTGACGCTGGCTTTTTGACCTATTTTGAGACTTTTGGCATAGTTTACGTTTACTTGTGTTTCGAGCCAAAGGCTGTTCAAATCAGCCAATTTTATTATTCCCGAGCCTTCCATTACATAACTTCCTTCTGTCGCTGCAATTTCAGAAATTGTTCCGCTATGAGAACTGTAGAATATGGTATTTGGTGAAACATCTTTATTGTTTTTAATACTTTCTATTTGGGCATTGGTAAGACCATAAAAAAGAAGTTTTTGTTTCGCACTAGCTAGCATATTTTTCGCATTTTTTCCAAAATCTCCCGGCATCGACAGTTGTTTGAATGCCGTGAAATAATCCTGTTTGGCTATGGCGATATCTTCGCTGTATAATTGATAAACCGCTTGATTTTTGGCAACATAATCTCCAACTGTTTTGAAAAACAACTTTTCAATTCGCCCCATTGCTCTTACAGAAATGGTGTTGATTTTCTCCTGATTAATCGTCAAAACTCCCGTATAATTTTGATTTAAACTATTTTGAGTTTCTGTAATAGCTTGAGTAGTGATATTGCCCAATCGAATTTGCTGTTTGCTTAAACTTATTTCATTTGGGTCAGTATCACTTTTTTTGGCTGGAGCTAACGCCATATGGCAAATAGGACATTTACCCGGTTTATCTTCTTTTATCTGAGGATCCATCGAGCAAGTGTAGAAAATTGTTTTATCAGTCATTTTGTGTCCACTATGATCTCCCTTGTTTTTGGAATTGCAAGCTATCATTACCATAAGTAGTATTGATAGTAAAGTTATTGTTTTTAATGTCTTCATCTTTATTCGGTTTTAATGAAGCTTTCGCTGTCAATTAGATATTGTGCGTTTTTGGCAATTGTATCTCCCACAGAAACGCCTCCAATAATTTGAACAAAATCGTCTATTTCAATGCCTGTTTGTATTGTTGTTGCTTTGAATCCATTGTCCAATTTTAGAAAAACAACTTTTTTGTTGCCCAAACTAACCAAAGTTTGTTTTTGCAGCCAAAATCCCTTTTGGGAATTTAATTGTACAACACCCTGCAATCTTGTGCCAATGGGTAATTTTAGAGTTGAATTATTCAAATACACCCTAACCCTATTGGTTTTATCAGTTGGATTTAATTGTGTTTCGACAAAATTTATCTTTCCGTAGATATTGTTTTTTTCATCCAATTCAGAAGTAATATCAATAGACTGATTCATTTTAATAAGGCTATTGTACCCTTGCAAAACATTGAAAATACCCCAAACTTTGTCGGTATTCGCTAACTTGAAAACAACTTCTCCTTTTTTAATATAGTTTCCCTCTTTGACATCCAAAGCTTCTGTTGTGCTACTTACAGTTGACATAAGTGAGACACTAGAATTATCCATTTTTTCGGTTCCTGTAATGATTCCGTTTGCTGGGCTATAAATGGCAATTACAGGATTCACTTTTTTGGCGGAAGCCAATATATTCACCTGATTATTGGACATCCCATAGAGCAATAATTTCTGTTTGGCTGCATTAATAATCGATGTGTTTTGGCTGTCATTGGATATCAAATAGATAAAATTTTGCTGTTCGGTCAATAATTCCGGACTGTATATTTCAAATATTTTTTGTCCTTTGGTTACTTTTTGGTACTTATAGTTGACGTACATTTTTTCAATTCTACCACTTATTCTCGCTGATATGTTTACTGCTGAATTAGGATCGTAACTCACTATTCCGGGGAAACTGATTTCGCTATGTATAACCGTGTCTTTTACCGTTGTGGTTTGATAATTTCCCACGACAAAATTATCGGTAGGTTTCAAAAGATCGTTGATAGAGTCATTTTTTTCAGAATGGTCTTCAGTTACTTTTTTTACTAAAGCCATTCCGCAAATAGGACAACTGCCCGGTTTGTCTCTGATAACTTCAGGGTGCATCGAGCATGTGTAAACCTCATTTTGATGTTCCATTTCAGAATGATTTCTTGATTTTGCTGCAAAGAAATAGATTGCAATTCCAATAAAAACTACGACCAAAAATAGTATTGCAAATTTTAAATATCTGTTCATAATTTTTCGGTTTCAAGTTGTTTTTCTATTTCTACCTGTGTTGCTAAAATCGATTTTAATTTGTCTAAAGCATCGATTTGAGTCATATTCATTGCTTCCCAAGCTTCTAACGCCACGAATAAATCTCCGGTGTTGTTTTGCCAAGCTAAAATGGCGGTATCATAGTTTCGTTTTAAGGCAGGAATAATATTGTCCTGCGTAATTTGGTATTGTTTTTTCAGATTCAAAAACTCAGCATTCATTCCTTTTATCATACCGCTTGCTTCGTTCGCAATCATTTGCTTTTGCCAATCCAGACTTTCGTTTTTTATTCGATAGCTTTCCATATTGGCTTTGTTCATTTTGGTTGAATAAGGCATTGGAATAGTGACCATTCCCATCAATGAAAATTGTTGTGGCTGATTGCCAAAAGCAAACATATGGTCGTATTTTACGCCAAATTCAGGTCTGGTTGCGACTTTTTCAACCTCAATTTTATAGTTGTTGATTTCCTTAGTTTTATCAATAGCTTTGATGTCGCTGCGGTTGTTGATATAGGAGGACAAATCGGTCTCAAAAAGATTGAAATCCTTAATCTCGTAATTGGAATCAATTTCGAAAGCCTCATTTTTGTTTCGAGCCATTAAGGTATTGAGCATATATTTTCGCTGTGAAGCATCATTTTCCAACATAACAATCATACTTTGCAAAGTAGCATATTGGGATTTAGCTTTGTAGAAGGATGGCAATTTATCCATATTGTACTGATAGCGTATTTCCATACTTTTTATCATATACTCCAAAAGCTGGAGGTTGTCTTGGGCTATTTTTATTTTTTTCTCAATGATAATCCATTCGTAATAATAGGTTTTGGCCAATGCGTTTAATTGATTCAATGTGAAATTTTTATTTTCACTTTCGACAGAGGACATCGCTTTCATCAAATTTTCATTAGCGTTTAGCTTTGATGCATTAGGTATCATTTGGGT
Source organism: Flavobacterium sp. 1 (assembly GCF_002797935.1). Lineage (NCBI taxonomy): Bacteria > Pseudomonadati > Bacteroidota > Flavobacteriia > Flavobacteriales > Flavobacteriaceae > Flavobacterium > Flavobacterium sp. 1. Next base: position 865,384 of record NZ_PGER01000001.1, on the reverse strand, counting down.
AACTCCTAACATATAATTCCCCATTCCTGGACCCATTTCACTGGCTTTCCATAAATTGGAATTATAAGGAGTCATAAAGAAACCTGTTTCTACTTGAGGTGCCATCCAACTTCTGGCTCCTTTGGCCGAAGCATCCATACTTTGAATATCGGCATCATACATTTTTAATTGTGGATTATTTGTTTTGATGGCACTCAAAACATTATCCACCGTAAGTTTTTGTGCTCTACTATTTGCAAAGCTCAAAACCAAACAACTTAGAACGATATAAAATTTAATGTTTTGCATCTATGAGACTGATTTTTCCTTTTGTTTTTAATTCGTGAAGTTTCACCATTTCAAAAACAACAGGGGTTACTAATAATACATAAATCGTTGAAGTAATTGTTCCTCCTATAAGCGGAACAGTGATTGGGAGCATTACATCAGCTCCTGTTCCCGTTGCCCAAAGAATAGGAATCAGACCAAATAATGAAACCGAAACCGTCATCAGTTTTGGGCGCAATCGCTTGGCTGAACCTTCAATGATATACTCTCTTACTATTTCTTCTGTCAAGGTTTCTTTGCTATTGCCGTGTTTTGCTGCCATTTTGTTCATAGCCTCATTGAGATAAATGGTAATCAGCATTGCCGTTTCGACTGCCAAACCAAATAAGGCAATAAAACCGACGGCAACGGCAACCGACAAATTTATTCCATAGAAATACACCATAAAAACACCGCCGATTAATGCAAACGGAACCGTTATCATCGTAATCAAAGCCTCTTTCATGGAACGATAAGTGAAATATAATATGAGGAAAATAATAACCACGACGATGGGTAGAATCAAGCCCAATGTTTTATTGGCTCTGATTTGGTTTTCCCATTGACCACTCCATTCCACATAATAGCCTTTGGGCATTTTTGTTATCATTTCATTCAGTTTTTTCTGTGCTTCTTTGACCGTACTCCCTAAATCACGGTCACGAACATTAAACAATACACTGCCGCGAAGCATTGCATTTTCGCTGTTTATCATTGGCGGACCATCGCTTATTTTTACATCGGCAACCGTTTCCAAAGGAATTGGGCCAAAATCCATTGTCTGTACTTGCAGTTTTTTCAAGGCTTCAATACTACTTCGATATTCTTGTGCATATCGTGCGTTTACCGAAAAACGCTGTCTTCCCTCGATGGTTGTGGTGAGTTTCATTCCTCCAATTGAAGCTTCCACTACGTTGTTTATATCATCGATTGAAAGCCCGTATCTGCCAATGACTTCTCTTTTGGGTTCAATATCAATGTATTTTCCGCCCGTAATAGGTTCAGCGTACAAGTCTTTTACTCCCGAAGTTCCATCTAATGCCATTTTTATTTTTTGTGATAAAGCATTAATGGTGTCTAAATTTTCTCCGTAAATTTTTATTCCAACATCAGTTCGAATACCTGTCGAAAGCATATTGATACGGTTTATAATAGGCTGTGTAAATCCATTAGTTACTCCTGGTATTTGCAGTTTATTGTTGATATCATTTATAATATCCGCTTTCGTTTTACCTTCTCTCCATTCCTGATGAGGCTTTAATAAAATAATTGTTTCTATCATACTTATGGGGCTGTTGTCGGTTGCCGTATTCGCTCTGCCTGCTTTTCCTAAAACGTGAGCCACTTCGGGAATTGATTTTATCAATCGGTCCTGAACCTGCAAAATTCGCTTCACTTCAGAATTGGACACATCGGGCAATGTTACAGGCATAAACAAGACAGAACCTTCATCGAGCGGTGGCATAAACTCGGATCCCAAACGAGTAAACATCAATACGCCAATTAAAAGCGCCACAATATTGACTGCCAAAACTGTTTTTCTCCATTTTAAACAAAGCGTCAAAATGGGTGTGTAAATACTTTCCAATTTTCTGTTTATTGGATTTTTGTTTTCTGTTCGAAGTTTGCCTTTGAGTAAAAAACTAATCAGCACAGGCGTAAGTGTAATCGCAAAAAACGCATCCACAATTAGTATAAAAGATTTTGTCCAAGCTAATGGACTAAACAATTTACCCTCCATTCCCGTAAGCAGGAATACGGGTAAAAATGAAGCAATTACTATTATTGTCGAATAAAACACACCCGGTCCAACTAATTTTGAAGAGGATTCAATTAGTTTCAGTTTCTCATCGGAAGATAACGGGTCGTTTTCTTTTTTGAATATATTTTTGAGTTTATCTTTCATTTTAAGTTGGGTATTGGTTATTATCCATTTCTTCCTGTTTCTCCGAAATTGTCCTATACGCATTCTCCACCATTACAATTCCGTCATCAACCAAAACACCAATTGCTAAAGCAATTCCCGTGAGCGACATAATATTTGAAGAAATTCCAAAGGCCTGCAGAAAGATAAAAGCAACTGCAACAGATATTGGTATTTGAATCAGAATAATCAAAGCACTTCGCCAATGAAAAAGAAAAAGCAATACGACTATTGAAACGGCAATCATTTCTTCGAATAGTGTTCCTTTGACTGATTCTATTGCTTTTTCAATCAATTCGCTTCTATCATAAGACGTTTTAAAAGTAACGCCCTCGGGCAATCCTTTCTCTACTTCTTTCATTTTGGCTTTGACCGCTTTTATGACATTATCTGCATTTTCTCCATATCGCATAACTACAATACCGCCAACTACTTCTCCTGTACCGTTTTCATCAAAAATACCCAAACGCAGATCACCTCCCATTTGAATGGAACCAATGTCTTTTACCCGTACCGGAATAGAATTGTAATTTTTAATCGCAATTTCTTCTACATCCTTTATGTTTTTTATATACCCCAAACCCCTTATTATGTATGACATATCACTCATTTCGAATTTCCGCCCTCCTACATCATTATTATTAGCTTTAACAGCATTCATCACTTCCATCATAGTGACTTTATAATATTGCATTTTCAAAGGGTCTAAAACCAATTGGTATTGCTTTTCAAAACCTCCAAAAGAAGCCACTTCTGCAACCCCCGGAACAGTTTGTAGCGCAAATTTCACATACCAATCCTGCAAGGCTCTTTGCTCACCCAAGTCCATACCATTGCCATCTAAATGATACCAAAATATGTGACCAACACCTGTACCATCAGGACCAAGCGTAGGTACCACATTTTGGGGCAAAAGGCGCTGAGCATAATTCAGCCTTTCCAAAACCCTTGTTCTTGCCCAATAAATATCAACATTGTCTTCAAAGACAATATATACGAAGCTCATTCCAAACATAGAAGCACCACGAATATTCTTGACTTTTGGAATTCCCTGAAGATTTGAAACCAAAGGATAAGTTACCTGCGCTTCGATAACCTGAGGACTTCTTCCCATCCACTCCGTAAATACAATTACTTGATTTTCGGACAAATCAGGAATGGCATCTATGGGATTTTGCTGTACGCTATAAACACCCCAAGCAAATAAACAGGCCGAAACGAGCAAGACTACGAATCTGTTTTTTAATGAAAATGATATTAATTTTTCTACCATAATGTTTAGTATTTATATGAAAGACTATCGCTGGTTTTCTCAATCCAATTCATTACTTCCTGTTTTTGACCACTGGAAAGTATTGCGTTTTTATGGATTAAAGTATAAGAAGCCAAAGGCATTTCATTCAATTTAATTTGTTTCTTGATGGCTTTTAGTTTGCTGTTCTGTTTGCGTTTTGAATAATTTCCATATTCATTGAAATTCAAGTTTTCTTTCCCTTCATTTATATGGTTTTGCATAAAAATTCCAACGGGTTGAATATTGGAATACCAAGGATAATTGGTATTATTACTGTGGCAATCATAACAAGACGTTCGCAATATAGCTTCAACGTTTTTAGGAACATTATATACTTTTGTAAAATTTGCAGTCAAATCCTGCTCCAAAGCTATGTTTCGAGCAGGCTGATATAACTGCATCAGCAAAAAATAATTAATCCAATAAAAAATATTTTTTTGAAGATTTTTTTCATCCTATAATTCTTTTCTCACTGAACCACAAGTAAGCATTTCTGAACCAAAATAAGGGTTTTTGATGTCTTTCACCTCGCTTATCCAAATAGCACCTTTTCCTTCATCAGCCATTGGACAAAAATCCTGATACAGTTTTTGTTCTGTTCCAAAAGTTTTTATCAAATCGTTGATGTCTTTGCTCATCAAAACAAAATGCTCTCTTTGGTGTGCTATATTCCCAGCATTATCCCCAATATGTTCAGCGTGTTCTTTAACATCATCGGCAATATCCATATAGGTTTTCATCTGTTCACCGGATAATTTTTTCATATCAATTTTTCCCAAAGTCTCCACCATTGCTTTTCCTGCATCGGCAGTACCGTTAGAATCGTCTTTGGTCAAAGCATTTTTTAAAGACAAATAATTGGTTACAATTTCTTTAATGGAAAAAGAATTTGAATTGACTTTTACAGTTGTAGTTTCAGGTTCATTTGTTGCTGAATTAACTGTTTCTTCTTGTTTGTTTTTTTGGTTGCAAGAAACCAATACGAATACCATTATTACTGCCGAAAGAATTATATTTTTCATTTTTTTAATTTTAAGTTTTTGAAAGATTGATTTAGTGTTTATGGTCTTCTTTTTGGGTCATTTCCATACCGCATTTAGGGCATTTTCCCGGTTCATCTGAAGTGGAACCATCCATTGGACAAACATATTTTGTTACAACTTTACTTGTAGGCTGACTCCCTTTTTGCGGGTGCAAATCAATTTTTTCGGTGACTTTTACCAAATCCTTTCCACATTTAGAACATTGACCTGGTTTGTCAGAAACTGTGCCATCCGTAGAGCAAACATATTTTGTCACCGTTTTGCTCATGGGTTGGCTTCCTTTTAGAGCGTAAGTATCAGTTTTTTCGGTAGTTTTTACCATTTCCATTGCACATTTTGAACATTTACCTGGTTTATCAGAAGTAGTGCCGTCCATAGGACAAACATATTTTGTTACCGTTTTAGTCATAGGTTGACTTCCTTTTAGGGCGTGGGTATCAATTTTTTCGGTAGTTTTTACCAAATCCATTCCACATTTTGGACATTTACCAGAACTTAAATTTGTCTCATCAGAATGCATAGGGCAAACGTAAATTATTTTTTGATCCTCCACTTTTGTAGCATTCTGTCCTGATGCTACATTAATTGCTGTTAAGAATACGCTTAATACGATAATTAAATTTTTCATTTTTTTGATTTTAATAAACAGTAAATTGACTTCATCGAAATCTCGATTTAGTAAATTTTCGTTTTGTTTTAAGTTTAAATAATTTTGAATTAAGTAGTTGACTGAATAGTAAAACAATAGCAATAAACTATAATTTAATAATGCAATTAACCAATAAAACAAATGATTTTTAAAGCACGAATTGCTTTTGATTTGACGCACTTATGGCTGTCAAAATTTAATTTAGCCTATTTTTGGTATAAGCCATAAAGAATTGAAACCAGAAGAAATAGTGGTTTCATAGTTATGAAAATTTTGTTTTGCTAAAGAGAAATTAAAACGATTGGTGTTAATGTCCCATTCAGTAATCGAAACAGATGAATTGCATGAAGAAGCACAACCGCATTTCGAATGATTGCATTTACCACCACAACCTTCGTGATTTTTAGATTTAGAATGACTGTCATTTTTACAACAATCTTCATTACACGTTTTTGAAGAAATTTCTTTTCTAGAAGAATGTTTAGACGAATTATTTTCACATGCAAAAACACCACTTGGTATCAGTAAGAAACCAAATAATACAATTACTAAAATGTGAAATTTATTCATTTTTTACTTTTATTATCTTAGTTCAAATTTAATCATTTTATATTGATTGATTGCTAATAACGTGTTAAAAACGTAATACAAATAAATCAAAGAGGATATTTATGAATTATGAAAATCTTTTTTTATAATGACAGACATCAAAATTTTACACAGTCAATTTTAATGCATCATTCAATCATAATGCTACATTATCCCAATTGATAATATTAAAGAGTACATCCACAAAATCCATTCCTTATCGTATTCAAAGCTGAATGCTTTTTTAGCTTTGGCTTGTTGTGCCGATAGAATGCCAATGATTTTTGGTTCGGGCATTTCTTTCCAGTGTGCGTAAACGTATATGTCTGTTTTGTTGGTGGACATTATGAATGGTTATCTTTTTTAATTATTAGAGTTTGTTATGTTGACACTATTATTTTAACCGTTCAAGATCCTGGAGTTTTCTTCCCAGTTCATCATCTGCAGCGAGTTTTAGAAAATCATCCTGAAGGCCTAATACTCTTAGTACATTAAAATAAGCACCAATAGCAACACTAGGATTACCTTTTTCTATCTGGTATAAAGTAGTTCTAACAATATCTGCTCTTTCAGCTACCTGAACAGCAGTCAGCTTTCTTCTTTTCCTAGCTAGCTTTATGTTTTCTCCCATCTGTTCTAGTGTCATCTGGTGCTTAGGAAAAATGGTTTGTTTTTTCTGTTCATCTTATTAAATGTTCATTATTATGAACAAAAACAATGTTTATGTTCATAATAATGAACATTTTGTGTATTTTATTCTTTAGTAGCTATTATTGTATCATCTTTATAACTACTAATAGTAATTACTATTTTAAGTGTTTTTTTTCTATCTCCAGAATCTTCTCTTTCTGTTTGTCCTTCACTATACATATTCAGTAAAATGTAAATCAAATATGATTAAGTTTCGGCAATAAAACTTTTTTATTGCCGAAACTTAATTTCTATTTTTAACCTTAAGACAGTCATAACGATAAACTAATATTTTTACAATAAACCGGTCAAGTATATTATACAGATTTTAGTTTATCATACAATAATCTAACGAAAGCAAAATTCGCCCATAATTCCACTATTCAATTCCCGAATCACACACCACGCCATTAGTTTTCACAAATGAGATAATATAATTTTGTTCTTCTCCATACATACAAAACTCCATTTGTAATTAGATGAACAGCCAGATCCAACAACAAGTAAAAAACATATACCAGCTGCTGTTCGAAATGGCAGCTGGCAACTTTACATTGAGGTTACAGCCTGATACAGACAGTAAGGAGTTGGATGAGCTGGCAGATCTGCTGAATAGTGCAGCCGAAAAAATGGAGTTATTAATAGCAGCACTCGGTTATATAAAACCGCATTATACCTACCAAGGTCTGGTCCAGTTTACAATTATTCTCGACAAAACCTTTGCGATAAAAAGCTTCAGCGGACATGTGCCTATACTTTTGCAATACAGTGCAGACAAACTTTTAGAATTCAGTTTCGGCCAAATAGTAGCAAAACAGTCCATACCGCTTTGGGATGCTGTCAAAGCTGAAACAGCATCAGACCCTAACGCACCTGCTGTTGTGCAGTTCATATTTATCACTTCAAATCAGCAGTTAGTTCCCTCCTATTGTACCGTTTCAAGGCTATTATACAGCAATGATATTATCATCAATTCCATTACAACGGTGCTGCAGGATATGATGCCGGAAACAACGGCTAACTTAAACATGGCATTACACCATCAGTCAGACACAGTACTCATTCAAAATGTTAGGGAATACATTTTACAAAACTTAGAGAATCAGCTCCCTACTACCAGCGAATTATCAAAAATATTCAATGTAAACGAATTCAAGTTGAAAGACACTTTCAGGCATTTTTTCCACACCAGTATCTATCAGTTTTACACTGGGGAAAGGCTAAAAAAAGCACACCTCCTAATCCTGCAGACAAGCATCCCGCTAAAAGAAATCGCATTCATCAGTGGCTACAATGACTACACCAACTTCTACAAAGCATTCAAAAAACGATTCAGCTACCCACCCAGCGATTTGAAACGCGAAAACGGCGAGGACAACAATACCGTTTAGAAATATAAATCGATCCTTTATAAACAAAAAATTCTCTTCACAAAATATTCCAAAAATCTAACAATCTAAAATCATTCCCCACAGTATTGTCATCCTGACGAAGGAAGGAACTCCGCAAGCAGCTCCACAAGCCAAGTCAATAAAAACAGTAGTAATAAACTCATGAAAACGCCCTCTTCACTCTTCACTCTTCACTATTCACTCTTCACTCTTTACTCTTCACTCTTCACTCTTCACTCTTCACTCTTTACTCTTTACAGTTTTTTTCTCACAACTTGTGACCTCCCTTGTGAAAATAAACCAAACAATCCCAACATTTTTGCATCACAATAACTTAAGAAAAACCTTAAAAAAAAACTAAAAATGAACTACATCAAACACCTCACAGGCTTCTTCGACCGTATAATCCAAGACCCAAACCTCAACCCTACCCATATCAGTCTATACATGGCACTATTCCAGTTTTGGAATGTCAGCCGTTTTAAAAACCCAATAAGCATCACCCGGGATGAAGTAATGCATATCAGCAAAATTTGTTCAAAGGCAACCTATCACAAATGCATGAGAGAATTAAATGAAAAAAAATATATAAAATACATGCCATCATTCAATCCGTTTAAGGGTAGTATGGTAATACTTATCAGTCTCTCAGAAGATCCAAAACCGATTCAAAAAAGAGCAGTTAACAGCAAAAAAATGAACAGGCTCTGAACAGGCAGAAAACTAGTAGTGAAACAAGTACTGAACAAGCATTGGTATCTTCTATAAACAATATAAACAAAACAAACATTGAAAACGATATAAACTTGGGAGAGCCATCCCCGCATTTCCAAATGCATGTAGCTTTTTCCAATTATGAAAAAGACAAAATACAAAAATGCATACCAGCATTTGATGAAATCAAAAAACATTTCCAAGAAAATAATTTCCCGGAGCTGGAAGCGCAAAAATTTTTCAACTATTTCTCCAGCAATGGATGGCTCGTTGGTGGCAAAACCCCCATGATCGATTGGAAATCGGCCGTGCAAAATTGGATGCTGAACGCAGACAAGTTCAACATTGGCAAACCCAAAACCAACAGAGCAAAACACCTCAACACCCCCAAAGATAAAAACTATTCAGAACCACTGTAACTAACCCCAAGCATTCTCAAAATCCCTTTCCGCCTAAAGGGGATTCAAGGGTGTGAAAAACTACGCTAATTTTTTTAATCCGTAACCATGAAATATTTTCTTTACTCTTGGCGGCCATTGCGTTCAACCTTTGCTCACTTTGCGGTTAAACCCTAAATTATGAAAACAAAATCACAATACAACTACGATGAAATGATTACCTGGATTGAGCTAAAAGGCATTGAATGTTACAGAAACCCTTTTAAAATGCATAAAACAGATCATCCCATCATTCTTAAACTAATCGCATACTTTCTAAAAGACATTTGATATTAAGAGGACAGCCAGTGGCTGTCAGATATAAAAGCTAATTTATTTATGAATACAACATTAAATTATATAGAAGTAATAGCTTGGATTGAGCGAAAAGGGATTGATCTATATGGCAAAAGATTTAAAATCATCGAAAGTGACCATCAAATTATTTATAAATTGATTGCTTACTTTCTAAAAGACGAACAAAAGTGCTTAGAATATCACATCGACCTCAACAAAGGAATTATGCTGTCAGGTCCAGTTGGTTGTGGCAAAACATCGCTGATGAATCTAATGAAACACCTCACCCCTTCTGCTAACAAATTCACTGTAAAACCCTGCCGGGACATCAGTTTCGAATTCATCAAAGAGGGTTATGAAATAATCCACAAATACAGTAAAATAGCTCCCAAAACAATCTGTTTTGACGATTTGGGAACAGAAAACAACCTCAAATACTACGGCAACGAATGCAACGTCATGGCCGAAATCCTATTATCGCGTTACGACCTGTTCATCACAAGAAAACTCCAAACCCACATCACCACCAACCTGTCCGCCTCAGAAATCGAAGAAGCCTACGGCAACCGAGTACGCTCCCGATTGCGCTCCACCCTAAACCTCATCGCTTTCCACAAAGAAACCAAAGACAAACGATAGCATCTCCACACAATATTTGCCCGTATCGAATCAATCTCCAAAGTTCAAGAAAAATCAACACCTGTAATAAACTCATGAAAACGTCTTTCGTCGCCCTTATATTTTTACGCCTAAAATCACGATAAGGATTTGCGCGCTGGCAGGCGGGAGTGACCCCTAGCGAAGCGGCTAGGGTCGCGATAGGAGAAATCTGTTCGATGATTTTTGGTGTAAAAATATTCTAGGCTTGATTTTTTTGTTACTTTTTTCATCAAGGAAAAAAGTAAAATGCTCCTCAATAAAAACAGAATAAACTAATTAAAACGTCCTATTTTTAAAGACAAAATAACAATAAGGATTTGCGCGCTGGCCGTAGGGAGTGACCCCGGAGTCGAGTGTGAAACACGAGTGGCTGGGGTCGCGATAAGGAAAATCCGTCCGATGATTTTCTTCTATAAAAATATTCAGGCTTGATTTTTTTGTTACTTTTTTCATCAAGATAAATCGAAGATTCAGCGAACACCAATTATAATAAAAATTAAGTGAGCTAAAAAAGTAAAATGCCCTTGATAAATAAAAACAAAAAAAAAGCCCATTCCTTTTACGGTATGGGCTTCCTCTAATCAAAACGTTGAATCATCAGCTCAAACAACTACTTCCTGTGCTTCTTAACGACAAATTTAAGTATCATCGACAATACAAAACTGACTATCGCTCCAATCGCTGCCAATAAAACAGTTCTTAAAACATCCTCCGAATGTAAATTCGGTAATACACTCAAAAAAGTGCCGCCGGCAGTACCAATTAATGTAGGATTACTGGACGGCATTTAAATCATCGTTTTGGCTTGTAAGTTGGCAGACTGCAGTCAATACACCGCCTGCCACAGCCATATACCCGCCAATTGAGCTAACTGTTAAGGGCAAAGCAATTGGCGCAGCCACAATAGTTCCTCCAATAGTGGCTAATGTCAATCCGATATTTCGAAGCACTTTAAAAAATTTCGGCACGGGAGCTTTCGCTCTTTTTATTACATTCATAATTAGATTTTTAAGATTTAACAATTAATAAAACCTTTTCCTCTCGCTCCAGACTTTTATAAACTAAGCTTTTCAATTTAATAAAAGCTTGTCGCGATTCAAGCCCCAGACCGGAACCTGAAAGCTTCATTACGGGAGCAATACAGCCCTTCAATTCTTTTTGGGCATTATTGGCAGGATGAAACAAAATAGCATTTCTGTTCTCCACGTCAACTACTTCAATATGCCAGCGAAACTTCTTGCTGTATCGCTTTCTTAAGACATATTCCCCTTCCGGAATACAGGAAACCTGTTTGGTATTATTGAGCCGCGGCAATTCAATGGTATAACAGACAAATCTGCCCTCCCATTCTAGTTTTCCGTTAGTTCCGTCAGGGAAGTAAGTTCTGGATAATACTAAGACCATCCTACAATCCGCTTACTTGAACCAAGGCCAAAGGATTGTATGCTCCATTCTTTAATGGATACATTTTACCGTTCACACCCTGATAGAACTCTGCACCCAAAGCAAGAAATAAAGGCTTGGTGCTGTTGGGAGTCACATTATTCAAATGGCTGATCACTGCTGTTGGGGTATTGTCCCAGGGTAAAATAGCCGTTTCAGAATTGGTGGTAACAAACGTTTCGGCTTCAAAATCAATTTCAGCTCCTCCCGATATGATTTTAAAATGGGTAGTCCCTGCTGGAGCGGCAATCATATTTGCGGGAATAAAGGGTTCCAGATCGACTGTAATTTCACCGCTGGCACGGTCAATTGCTGTGGCAAATGGAGCAAATAATGTAGTTCCCAATTTACCTGTGACATTAAAATCAAAACCATTAAGCAATTCAGCCTCGCCGTCAATAACGTTCCGAAGTCCGCGTTCATTGGTCGCATCAGCCTGAATCACTTTCATCATCAATTGGGTAAGTCGGCTGACCATTCTGCTGTCAGAAGAATTTAACAGTAAGGTACGCAGCGCCAAACGCAGTGTTTTGCCTGCTTTGCCAGCTCTCCCAAATTCAGCCCCATTCTCACGAGTACGCTGAAACGCAGGATCATTGGCTATTCTCTTGGCATCAATCCCGCCTTTCTCACGGGCAATATACCCATCCTTTGATCTGTAAAACGTAATATCTCCGATAGTACCGTTCAATTTAATTATGCCTTTCTGTTTTGCCATAATATTAAAATTTAAGTTAAAAAAATATTTAATCTCTCGTTCATTCTAAAAATTCGCTGCAGCTAAATCGGGAATGATTGGAGCAAAGATTTCATCATTTAAATCAAATTTCAAAAGGCGGTGGTCAAAAACGGTAGTAAAAAACCTATAATAACCTATTTTAGTCACTTAAAACAAAATATTTTTCAGTAAATTTGTCTAGTATGGAAAGGGTACTCAAAGCCCTATCCTAACCAACATTACTTCTATCAATGCTCTTGTTTGTCAATGCCTGCTCAGTAACTGCTTTTACACATTCTAAAGCAGAATTGCCTGTTTCATTCAGCTGATAAGCAAAATCCGGAAGCAAAACAAAATATCCTTCAGCAGTAAAATTTGTAACACTAAATCCAGTACTTAAACGTAATGTCGGATTCACGTAATTATAGACTTCATTCGCTTTTTTCTGATAGATGTACACAATCATCGGGTATTTTTTTTCCGGACTGTAATCTGCCGGATAATATAAAGCCGCTTTAAGCGGTTTTCCCTCTTGTGATTTATAGGTTATCAATTCTGATTTTCCCCAAAAGAATTCTTTCTGCTGCTGGTTGGCCTGCCCAATAACTTTTTGTCTGCCAGTCTCTGATAAGTATATCAATTTTGGAGAGACATTAAAGCTGCTTTCCAGAAATAAATAGGATTTATTGTTTTTTGCTTTTCGGATGCCAAATAACTTACTGTCTTTCCTAATCAATTCTTCTATTCCTGATTTTTCTGTCCACAATGCAAAAGAAGCCTCTCGGGTATCTGTGTCTAAAATATGTAAAATTACGCCCTTTTCATTATCATACTTTACTGCTATATTGCCTGCAAATGAGCTTCTAAAAATAATCTTCGGTTCTTCATGAATGCGATACGTCTTTTTTTTATCCCTGCCATTGGTTATTCTTTTCCTTGTTTTTCCATCAGGAGCTATCAGCCAAATATCAAATTGATCATAAAGCAAAAGATTTTCGTCATTGTTAGTCCACCCAGGATTACCGTAAGCCGGCTTGGCGCCTGCCTGATCGTAATCCACATCATAAAATGGAACGTCCAGTGCAGCAGTTACACAAATACTCTTGTTTTTCGCTATATCGAATATCCACCAGCTGCTGTCTTTGAAATAAGAGACGTATTTCCCTGCGGGTGAAACCAACACATGCCCTAAATCATTAACGGCTTTTTTTATTATCAGCTTCTTAGTACCCGTTTTTAAATCTTTTAGATATATATCTATATACTTCCCTACATATTCGAATTGAGGCAAGTAACCATCGGTATTGTAAACCAGTGCATTCTTTTGGTCACCTGTAAGCACTACATGGGGATACTGTTTTTCTACAACGGGTATAATTGTATTGGTTTCCGGCCACCATACAGACCAAGTGTTTTCAATGCCGTCTGACTTTATTTCTTTTTTTGGCGGCGGCACCTGCTTATCATTTGTATCCCATATTTGCACCTCAACCAATTCAGCGCTCTTTGCTTTTATGGCTTTTGGACGTGAGCTGCTATCGAAAAACAGCTGTTTACTATCGTCAGAAATCAATAATCTTGAGAAAGGAATCCAATTTGTTTCTGCAAAAGCGGGTGTTAACTGCGGGTCAAGAATGATGATTTGTGGTTTGGTATTTATGTTTTTGCAGAAAAAAACCTTGTGATTGAAAGATTCCAATATTTTTTCCTGCGTTTCTTCAAAAAAGGCAAGTGTTTTTCCGTATTTGTCCCAAGTAAGACCGGAGTACAAATTTTGATTGTTTGATGCAAGCGTCGTTGTTTTTAAATTGGCTGTCAATGAAATTGTCTTTACTGATTTCATTTTATCTTCTGCGGAAATGAAAGCTAAGAGAGTCCCGTCAGGATTTAAGCTGTATTCTTTGACGTTTTCAATATCCAGATTTTTCCGCTTCGCCAGATTCTGCAGGCAAAGAGTTCCTGCTTTTTTATTGCCCATTAAAAGATACTGGCTCTCAGCCGTAAATGTTCCTTGCGTTACGCTCGGAAAATTGCGTTTATAGCCCGATTTCAGATTCAACAATTTTAAGGTATCTTGTTTGATGTATGCAAACCAATTGGAATCTGCCGAAAAAGATTCGTTATGCCCTAAAGGAAAGCTGTATTTCAAATCATTGAGAGTGCTTTTTAAATAGAGCGTGTCTTTGCCGTCCGTATGTGAAATCGTGTAGGTTGTCCAGTCGCCGTTATCGGTAAATTTTCCCGTACGGAGCGTACTCCATAATTTATAATCATCGGGAGTCAGCTTTCTTTTTTGTGCTTGTGCAGTTATCGAAAATAATGCCTGCAGTATTAGAAAATAATGAAATATTTTAATTTTTATCATAGTCATTTATTTTTTGTTTTGTAAACTCTTTAAAAACCTCACCCTAAATCCCTCTCCAGAGGAGAGGGACTTGAAGCCATTAGAATAATTGTTTTTATTTAATATCCTGGATTTTGAGGCAACAGGTTTTTATTTAGCAACAGCTCATTCTCGGGAAGCGGCCACAGCTGGTCAGCGGTATTCCATCCCGGTTTAATTGGCTTTAAAACAATATCCAATTTTCCGAATCGTTTGAGATCAAACCAACGCTGCCCCTGCTCGGTAAACAATTCTACCTGCCGCTCATGAAGTATAGCATTCAAGATTTCAGACTGTGTTATGGCAGTAGTATTGATTAATCCTGATCTATTTCTTATTTTATTGAGATCTTCTTTAGAGGCTGTGAGCTGGTTCAATCTGGCATAAGCTTCCGCCTTAATCAAATAAATTTCTTCTAAACGGAATAGTATTGAATACTCCATAGAACTTGCAGTATTGTTGTTTAGCTTGTACTTGAAAGGATAGTACCATGTTTCGCTTCCTTTTGTAATGCTGCCTAACCAATGGGTTTTGCGCTGATCCCCTATTTCAAAAGCATTTACCAAATCGTTAGTCAACGCCCTGTTTGGAGGCGGTCCTGATGTAAATATGAAACTTTTTGCTTCCAAAGTATTCATGCCTTTAGTTTGTGGAATAAGCTGCCAAAGAGTGCTCAAACTCGTTTTCAAAAACGCTTCGTCCAAGTTACTTGCTAAACGGTATGCTGCCGTATTATTTATAATTTCAGTGGCGGCGGTTTGAGCAGCTGACCAATTATTGGCATATAAATTTAGCTTTGCCAATAAAGCTTTTGCCACATCACTATTAGGTCTGATACGCTCTTTATTGCTATAGCCTGCTGGCAGCTCTTTTACGGCGGTCTCTACATTGGATATCAGTATTGGATATAGAAAATTAGAGGTCATTTTTGTAACCGATGCATTAATCTGATAATCCGTTGTCGTGATGTATGGAATTTCACCATAGAGATTTAATAAATAAAAGTGAATGTAGGATCTGATAAAAACTGCTTCAGCTATCAGCTTCTTCTTGTCAGCTTCCAAAATTCCTTCTGATTTTTCGACTCCTTCAATAACTGCATTTGCTGCATAAATTAAGTTATAACTGTCGTTCCAAATACTTGTAACAGCTGCACTTGAAGGCAATAGGTTATTTCTATAAAAGGGCTCTTCCGGCAGTGCACCATTGCTGTAATAGGTGATTTCATCGGCATAATTACCCAATAGAATTGAAATGCCATTTGAATCGCCAGTAACTAAAACACTATTTCTTAATTTGCTGTAAATGTCAATTAATGCTGCCTCCGCAGTTTTGGAATCATTAAAAACTGCAACTCCTGTTAACTGCGTGTTTGGAACCTCGACTTCTACAAAACTTTCACAGTCTGCAAATATTACTGACGAAACAAGGAGCATTATTTTTAGCCCGAAGCTAATTGCCTGCTTTTTAATTATATTTTGATGTTTTTTCATTTTATTGTTTTTTATAAGTTTAGTTGTTTAAAAACCTCACCCCAGCCCTCTCCGGGTTGCTTCATTCTTCGCAATGACAGAGGGAGTGACTGCGGTGAAAAAATAAACTGTGTTTCTTTTAATTTAAAAGGTAAGCTGTACGCCAATCGCTAATACCTGCAGCGGGGGCAAGATTCCCAGCGATTGATTTTCGGGGTCAAGTCCCTTGAAGTGCGTAAATGTGAGCAAGTTTTGTCCCTGCAGATAGATACGGCATCGGGCAGATTTTGACCACGATTCCGGAATAGTGTAGGCTAACGACAGGTTTTTCAGCCTGATAAATGAAGCATCGGTATAAGCGGCATCACTGCTTCGATAATTATTAAAAGCTGCAGATGCCGCTCCATTAGAACCAGCTGTATATTTCTGTACTCCCTCAGTATCTCCCTGCTCTTGCCAGCGATTCAATATTTCAGTATCCTGATTGCTCAGCGTACCCGGCAACGGAGCTGCAGAATTGTAATTGACCCCTATTTGTTTTACAAATTGAAAAAGAAAATCGAACTGCCAATTTTTATATGTTAAACTATTTTCGATGCCACCAAAGAATTCTGGATTGATACTCACGATTTTCTGACGATCAGCAGCACCAGAAATAGTTCCGTTTTTATTGTAATCTTCGAATTGATAAATCCCTGTCGTTGGGTTTATACCTGTATAATGATATACTTTTCGAATATCCAACGATTCTCCGATTACATATTGGCTGGCATAAGTAGATCCTTCTAAATTTGGAAACTCAAGAAGTTTATTTTTTGGAATCGTAAGGTTTGCCGTTGTACTCCATTTAAAAGGCATGTTTTGAAAATTGACTGTCCGCAGTTCAAATTCCCAACCTGAGTTTTCGACAACGGCATTCAAGTTGGACTGCACAGAAGTAAATCCAGTAGTGCCCGGCAATGGCGTTCCAACAAGCTGATTGGAAGATCTATTGCTGTATCGTGCGACTGTTGTAAAAATGCGGTCATTGATAAACCCCATTTCGATTGCTATTTCCTTTTTTTTGTTGGTTTCCCAGCTGAAATCAGGATTATACAGGCGTATGGGCTGTAAAGTGGCTATTCCTTGGTAATTTCCTCCCGAAGTATTGTAAGTGTTTAAGTATTGGTAATCCCCAATCTGGTCACTTCCTGTTATACCGTAACTGGCTCTTAACTTTCCGAAACTAAGAAACGGAACCGCATTGGCAATGAAATTTTCTTTGCTAAAAAGCCATGCAGCACCCAATGCTCCAAAGTTCGCAAAGCGCTTATCCGGACCAAAACGGCTTGAGCCGTCACGACGTCCTGTTGCATTTAGAATATATTTTTGCCTCCAATTGTAATTGATGCGTCCAAAAATGGCATTGTATCTATAAGTCGTGCTATTATTATTTAGAATAGAAAGGCTTGATGCGGCCGCAATGTTATCGATTAAACTATTGCTGGCAAAACCAGTGGCATAGAGTGCCTGCTGGTCTTTGGTGCGCTGCTGAAACGTAGTTCCTATCAAGATATTTATCGTTCCGCCGCCTATTCCTTTTTGCCAAGAAAGCTGCGGTTCGATATTCCAAGACTGCTGTTTTGCATAGTTTGACATATACGTAGACGCTGAACTGTCTAATCCAAGAGATGGATTGTACATCGTAGAAGGAGCTTCTTTGGATTCGTCCAAACGAGTATCGGAAAAACCCAGTGTTGTTTTTAATTCTAAATTCGGGAGTATTTTATAGCTCAATACACTATTTGCTACAAGTGTGTTTGTCTTGGCCAAGTATTTTTGTTCCAAGAACCGCAATGGATTGCTCCAAGTTCCGTTTTCCCAATTGAGTGTACCATCAGGAGTATAGAGTTCAGGTGCATTTGGAGAAAGAATAATTGCCTGGCGTGTCAAATCGGTTCCTAATAAGTCGTTTTTGTCGGCAACATAATTTCCTGAAAAATTAATACTGAATTTATTATTTTCGGATACATGATTGATACTGAAGTGCAGGGCGGTTTTTCCATAAGAGAAATCACCAGGGAATACTGTAGTCTCCCTGAAATGGGTTGCCCGAATTAGAAATTGAGTTTTGCTGTTTCCCCCAGAAACTCCCGCCTCAATATTTTGTGTTAACGCTGTACCGCCTATGAGTTCTTTCTGCCAGTCCGTATAACGGTTTTGATTCCAAGTACCATTTAAGTCATAGGCATAAGAAGGATAGACTGCAACGCCATCATTAGCGAATGCTTCTCTCCGCATTTCTAAATACTGATCAGTATGCATTAAATCAAGCGTTCGGGTTACCTTGCCTGCGCCAGTGTAGGCATTGATAGTAACTTCCGTTTTGTTTGATCTGCCTTTTTTGGTGGTAATGAGTACTACTCCATTAGCGCCTCTTGAGCCATAAATGGCGGTGGCATCGGCATCTTTCAGCACTTCAATGTTTTCTATGTCGGAAGGATTAATGCCGTTGAGCGGATTGATTCCAGCATTTGGCAAGATTCCAGCAGACAGATTGGTATTTCCAACATTTTCGGAAGCAAAAGGCAGACCGTCTATGATGTATAAGGGGTCATTCCCTTCAGTACGGAGGCTGTTTCTTCCTCTAATCTGAATATTGAAACCACCGCCGGGAACTCCTGTAGTCTGGGTAATATTTACGCCAGCCATTCTTCCCTGCATAACAGCCAGCACATTTGTTACGGGCTGTTTTTCGATGGATTTTGCAGTAATGCGAGCAATGCTTCCTGTTCGTTCGCTGTTCTTTACTGAGTAGTATCCCGCATTGATTTTGACCTCTTGGAGTTTGGTCTCATTTTCCTGCAGGCTAATGTTGACTGCAGTTCGCCCTTGTACAGAAACTATTTGAGTTTTGTAACCTATGTAGGAAAAAATTAAAATGTCTTCTGGTGCCGCAGAAAGGGTATATTGACCATTATAATCTGTTACGGTGGCGTTTGATTTTCCTTTTATAGAAATGCTTACTCCCGCTAAAGGATTAATTCCATCGGTTACAGTTCCTTGAATTTGTTGCTGTTGGTTAATGGAAAGGGATTTCCGTAGTTTATTTTTGGCTTGTATGGGTGATAAAGACAGTACAGTTCCCATTAAAAACAGGAAACAAAAAGCTTTTACATCCCTAGAAAATGAAAAAGTTTTCATAATATTGGGTTGGTTTAGTAAAATGTTAGTTTTATTAGCTGCGGTCCTCTAGGTAGTTTGGCGACGAGTTAGAGGGCCATTTTTTTGTTGCACCGCGAAGACGCTAAGGCACAAAGATTTTTTTGTTTTTTTTATTGCATAGGCATTTCCTTTAAAAGAGTTTTTAAAATAGGAAAAGCTTACTGCCGTTGCCTGTTGCAGCCAGACGGTGGCAGTGCCTTTCCCAACTAATTCAATAATAATTAATGGTAATGCGAAACTTTAAAAAAGGAAACAATGCTAAGAATTGAAATTGAATTTTGCCTAAAGAATGGACATAAAAAAAGGCATGGAACTCAGCTTATCATATCAGAGGTACTGGTATACCGGGGAACAATAAGTGAGCCCACGCCATAGGACGTGAGCATCGTACTTATCTTCTCGTTCCTATAAAATTACCAGTTTTCTGATACGAGATTCAAAGCGAATGCTTCAATGTTTTTTGAAGAGTCGCAAAATTACAATTTTCAATGTAATCTTAATGCAAAGATAATTATTTTATTCGTATTACCGAATTCGGTAATGAATATTTTTTGAGTTTTAGTCAAATTGCACTAAAAGATGGTAATGAAGAATGAAAATAAGACAAAAGAAATTAAAGAGTTAATTGCACAAAAGGTAAAATCTTTAAAAGGTAAAACTGCTTATGCAAAGATTGCTGCTAAATGTGAAATTCATAGTGGTAAGATTAGTAATATTGCTAATAATAAAATTGATTGTCAACTTTCAAGTCTTATAGAACTTGCCAAAGGTCTTCGAATACATCCAAGAGAACTATTTAATATAGATTTTGATTTTGAAACATATTATGACGAACTAGATTCTACAAATAGTTCAGAAAAAGATAATGATTTATAAAAGATGCTTAGACATCTTTTTTTATTGCCTATGTGGAAAACCGTAAAGTATATTTGAAATGGTTTTGTATGTTTGATAGAGTGATAGTAAAAAATTATAATTTAGCAAAAACCAACCTAATTTGGATGGATTGTAATCACTTTGTGGCTCTTATTTACAAGTTACCTGCCATTTTTAGACCAACATCAGAATGATTGACAAGATTGCAAATAATGAAACAAATCAAGAAGAGCTAAATTTACATCCAACTAAGGACATAGTGGAGAAGCTAAACTATTATCGTTCTCTTTTCAATAAAGTTCAGGATTTGACTAATGACGAATTTGAGAACCTTAAAAAAGACGTAGCTAAGTTCTTTAACCTTAAAATTGGTGGAAATACTCAAGAACCTCCACAAAGACTTGTTAGAATTTCAAATAACAACAGAATATTAGAGGCACAAGGAAAAGAACTTAGTTATTTAACTGATATTTCTCAACTACTAGCACCCCCAATACAATACTGTGGATTTGGACGTTGTAATATTCCAAATCAGCAAATTTTATATTGTGCTACGAGCGAAGCTGGTGCATATTGGGAAATAAAACCGAAACACGGTGATGTAATTACGCTTTCACATTATGAGTTAAAACCAAATGCAAAAGTGAATAGCTTAATTATAATGAAGGATAAGACTGAAAATCCCAAAATTCAGCATCAACTTCAAGAGGTTTACTATCAATTGGAGGACTTTTTTGTTGATGCATATAGTTTAGAAGTAGATAGGAGCAAACCAAGAGATTATCTTTTTAGTGCTTTGTTGTCATCTGAGCAATTATTTTATCCAGTTGTATCAGACAGAAATTTTGAGGCAATAATTTATCCAAGTGTTCAGAAAAAAAAATTTGGAGAAAACTTTGCAATAAGGAATGAATTGATGCTTGAACGTTATAATTTGATTGGCGTTGAAACTCGCTTTATCCTTGACGAATATGAAAATCTTGACCCAGCTTCAGACGAAGTAACTTCAGACCAAATAATTGGTTCATTCGGAACGACTAAATTTGACTTTAAAACTGGAAAAATTCTTTATAACGAGAAAGCTGATGAAATTTTTAAATTATTTAGAATGATGCAAACAGGACCTAATAAACAAGTACGATATGAGCACGAGGGTATTCAAAAAAATATTACATTCAATTTATCACCTAAAAAAGAGGATAAAACCAAAATCAATGTAACACGTACAAAATTTGGAAGAAACGAAAGGATTAACGTTGTATATCAAAATGGCATCCGAAAGGATAATGTGAAATATAAGACAGTACAAGACGATATTACCAGTGGAAAATGTAAAATTGCACAATATTAAAACGGCAGGTAACAAATAAGGTTTCGTTATGTGCGCAACGCGAACAATGAAACCACTGTCGAACGGAACCATAGCTTATTCAATGTCTAAGAAGATATGATAAAAGAAATTTTTAGTTTTTCAAGAGGATTTTGTAGTCCTCTTTTTTTATCGCAATTTGTAAAGCACTTGTCAATTCTGGATTAAAACTTGTCAATTCGGGAGTATTAGAATTCTAGTTGCATTATTACTGTAATTGCCATTTTATCTTTGAGGGATGGAATGGTATGAAATAATAGGTTTTGTTTTATTGTGGTTTGTGGGGCTTTACATAAGAGGGAAGTTTTATGAGCGATTGAGGGGTCGAGGTTATAATGGAAGTTGGAGGAAAAGAGGGAAGAAATAATGAAAGATTCTGATGAGGTGTCTTTTTTATTTTATGATAATAGTAATGCAAGAAAAAGGTAGTGAATACTTGAATCTATTTTGTAAGTTTGATTTTGTATAAAAAAAACACGCAAAACCTTCGCTAATCCACTCAATATGGAGATGTATAAACCTAGTTAGCCGTAATTCTATGACACAAGCACATTTCAAAGACATTAGAAATAAAATTATTGAACAAATTGTATCTTCAAAGGAAGAAATATTAATTTGTGTGGCTTGGTTTACGAGCAAAGAAATTCTAGGAAAGTTAATTGACAAAGCAGAATCTGGGTGTAAAATTAAAATAATAATTAGTGACCATTTTGAAAATAAGCGTCTGAGTTTTAAAGAAATTCAAAATAAAAGTGGCTTAATTAATATTCTATCTACCAGTTCTGGAAGATTTCTTCACGATAAGTTTGCAGTTTTTGACAAAAGAAAAGTAATATTTGGATCATATAATTGGACAAATTCTGCGGAATTTTTTAACCACGAAAATGTAATTATAAGTGACGATGAAACTCTAGTTAAACAATTTTTAGGGAGATTTAAATTTCTAGAAACGATTGTAGGTAACTATGAAATTCAAAAATTATCGAACATTATTACTACAGATTCTGAATCTAAAGAAGAAGAATTTGAGAAAATCGAAAAGGAATTGCTTGATGAGCTATTACAATCATTAGATGAATCATTAAAAGCGGGTGCAAAAATCAATAAAATCACTGTAACTGATATGCTTTTTAGATATGGTGCAATAGGAACTGCAAGAAAATTAATGAAAGATGGAGCCGAAAACATCCAATCAGGTTTACTAAAAATGTTTGAAATTGATCGATTAGACTTAACATTTGAGAACATAATATTAAAACCTAAATACAGAGTTCTTTTTAATGACGAAACCATCGCAAAAGCAATTCAAAAACTAGAAAAATTAGGATACAAGAATTACGGCTAACAGGTACTCCTACAACGGATTTGGGCATTTGGCTTAATGGAAAGTTGGTCTTGTATTTGGGAAGATTTGGCAAATCCGAAGAATGGGCTTAATTTAGTCCCAAACACGCTGTAGTGCTGAGACGTCAGGCTTTGAAAATACCTCTTCAAATTTAGAAAGTATTCGGAGGGCTACCAAAGAGAAATCTCAAATATGAGATTCTCAAGAGGTTAATTTGAGTTTTTTCACAGACTGACGTTGTAAACAATTCCCTAGTTAAAAATCAAAAAAATAATGGAAGAAGAATTTAATATCTGTTACAAATGTTCAAATAATGAAGCAGTTCAAGAGGAAATAATAAAAATGGGGCAAAAGATTGAACATTGTGACTTTTGCGATAACAAAAATTTATTTGGATTAAATCAAGACACAATAGATGATATCAAGCCTTATTTAGAGGCTTATGTTGCATATTACTACCCCCAAGCTGACTGGGATGGTCGTTATGGAACAAGAAACTACTTAGATACTATTTATCAAGAAGAATTATTCTTTAGTTGGAAAAAAATAGAACAAAATGATAAATACGAATTATTGTATTATTCAATTGAAAATAACGATTTCAAGACATTAATTCTTGATGATCATTGGGCTAGTCCTTGGGCTTTAGTTAATGAAGAGCAACATAAATTATTAAATTCTTTAACATCAGAAGATAATTTTAAAAATAAATTACAAGCAGCAACCGAGTTAGTCAATAAAGCTGAATTAATGCTTAAAAACAAAACAGTTAAAATATCAGGTTATAGGTCTCGAATTGGTTGCAAAGAAGCACTAGGTGAATATGGTAGGGCTGTTAATGTTCCTTATGATAAAAAGGATATTGGTGTAGCACCTAAACATGCAATCAATTCAGGCAGAGCGAATAGGGCATTTTGTGGATTCCTGTATTTAGCCGAAGACATTAATACAAGCGTTTTAGAAGTGCGTGCACAGAAAGGTGATTTGGTATCAATTGGAGAATTTCATTCCAAAAGTCCATTACGGATTTTCGACCTTACCGATCCCAATATTTGGAATTTTAAACAAAACTATACGACGATAAAGGAATTGCAGTTAATTTCCGCTATCAATTCATTATTTTCAAAGCCGATAGGTAATGGTACCAATTCTATTTACCTTGACACTCAGCTTATCGTTGAAGAAATTATTAGGAAAAACTATGATGGAGTTTGCTTTCGAAGTTCTTTCACTGGTAAGAGGAACTATACACTTTTCAATTCAGATTTAATGGATGAACAATCTGGTAAAGGAAAACTCCTCAAAGTCGACAAAATGGAATTAACCTTAACGGAATATAAAGACGATATCTATGATTTATTTTGAAATATTAATTAATTTCCTGATCAGAATAAAATATGACGATAAAACAGTTTACAACATACGCTTAGCTCCATTTTTCTGCCACAGCGCAACACAGAAAACGGCGCCAAGCGTCAGCCGTTAGTGATTAGTTTACCAAAATGTAGTAGAAAATTATGGATCAAAAGAGATACTAAACATTTTGCATTATTAGAAGAAATTGAAACTTCTAATAAATTAATTATCTTGGTTTTGGGGAACTTTAAAATATTAGTTTAAATAACAATTTCCATTTTTTACCTTATCAGCTTTTATCACAAGGTTTTGAAAGCCTTATTCTTTTTATCATTTTATCTACACTTGCGAATAATCAAACTGATATTCTCTTAAATGTGATGTCGGCAGCAAACCTGAAGGATTATGTCTATTAATGTTTCTGCCTGTTTCAGATATTATATGAAGATGTTTTCTAGCTCTCGAAGCCAATACATAAAGCATTTTTTTTGAATTCACTAAACCGTTAGAATCTTGAAAATGAGGTACCCAACTTTGAAGTAACCCAAAGCCAATCACAGTATCATATTCGGTTCCTTTTACTCCGTGAATTGTAGATATTTTAATTCCTTCTCTTTGTTTAAAGACTTTTTTGAAATTGGAAATAGTATTAACCGATTCATTCCCAGCATCAATCAATTTTTGCATTCGTTTTGCTGAGCTTTCAAAAAAAGAATCATAATGTTCCTGAAGTGTAGGATAAAATGAAATTTTTAATTTTAAAAATTCCATTATTTTATTGAAAGATTTTACCAAATACGCTACACCTTCATCTTCTTGAATATCAATAGAGTTACAGTTTTTTAAAAATTCCTTTTGTGTAATATGATCAACATTTACTCCAGCAGCAGAAAGGTCATGTAAAATTTCTTTTGCCCATCGTAATCGACGAATATACATATGTGGTGAGGGCTCGGTAAGTATAATTCTTGATAACTTAAACCAAAAATTATCAATATCCCTTGCAAATGGAGCCATGCCAGGCCCATCAAAACTGTAGTCTGGTAATTTTACCATTAGTTTTCTTGTAAGGCTGGCAAGCGGAATCCACTGTGGAGCAGCAATACATATTTCATTTGGTGAAATGCCTTTTTCTGTAATATTGTAAAGTATCAATCTGGTAATTTCATCGATAATAAGCGTATGATTAACTACATCATTAAACGTAATAACACTCTCGAAATCTGATAATTTACCTTTTGCTACTATTCTATTGGGGAAAGTTTTATAGTGATCAAAGTATGTGATTATTTTCGCAGATGATCGATAATTACTTTTAAGATGGTACTCTGCGAAAAGTAGGGCAGTTAGTTGTTCCATTCTGTGTTTTGGCATCGAATATCCGCCCAAAGTATCAAAAATGGATTGGTTTGGATCGCCAACTATAAAAAGTTTACTATGCCCTTTACCTGCTTTTATAATAGAAAGTATAATATGGTACTGAATATCTTTAGTGTCCTGAAATTCATCTACCAATAGGAAAGGGAAAATATTTGATAAAATTGTGCAAATTACCGGTTGTTCCTTTAAAATTAGATAGGAATAGTAAAGTATTTGTTCGTAATCAATCTGATTGTTTTGTATTAATATCGCTAAATACTTGTTTAAAACATTTCCTATGGATTGATGCTTTCCCGTTTCTAAACTTGCAATTTTATATTCTGTAGTTGTTGCAATAAATTGACAGTCATAGTAGGTGATTCGCGGATTTGTTTCAGCTTGGCATAATTCAGTAATCAATTCTTCAGCATCGTGTGAATTCAAAATTTTAAACCCATTTTTTAATTCTTCAATATGAAGTGAATAAGGTCTCAATATCCACTCAGTACAAAAAGCATGAATTGTGCCTATCCATAAACGTGATGTATCAACGCCTAATAGTTCTACTCGGTCCTTAATTTCGTCTGCCGCTGCATTTGTGTATGTAATTGCTATTATATATTCTTTTTCAGATTTTAAACGAGATAATTCATAGGCAATTTTATAAGTCAACGTACGAGTTTTACCGCTGCCTGGACAGGCAATAAGCAGGGTATTATTATCCTTTTCGTAAATAGCATTTTCTTGCTCTATATTAAGCTCGTCTTTTTCCCAAATAAACATATTACATATAGTCTAAGAAGTCCATAATCTGATCATCAGGAATGATAGCGGCTAAAAGTACCATCATTCGATCTATTTCTATTTTTCCGTCAACATAGTCACGTAGCTCTTTCCTCGCTTCAGTAAAATCTGCTACAGGAATTGTTTCAGAATTTGCTTTTATACGATATTCTATGACAGTTGCAATTATTGATCTTGAAAATGTTTGTTTGGCAAATATTATGGCATCAAGAATATAATCAGGAATTATAGTTTGATCGGTGATATATCCACCGAGCATAATTGCAAACCATCCTTTGCCTTCATTAGTAGCCATTGTTAAAACCCTCTTGCCATACAATGCTATATCCTCAGAAGCTAAATCTGCACTGGCTTGAGTACGCTTTGCAGCTTGCGAATATATAATATTTACAAGATTGTCAACGTCAGGTGCGTTACCTGCGGTTATAAAATCGACTTCAAACGTATTTTCAGCATAAAAAACTGAAATCCAATCATTCTCATCAACAAATTCATCTAAGATTACTTTTCTATTTGCGCCAGCTAATTGGGAGTTTTTAGCTTTAGTTTTAAATTGCTTTAGTTTATCTCCGTCTCCGTCTAAAATTGTAGTATCGATAAAAGCTTTATCGGAATCGGTTATGATACTGCATTTTCGTCTAATTCTCAAATCGTGGAAAAGTTGAGCTACATTTGTAAATCCAGTGCTTCCTATATTTATAAGACTTATCCCCAGTTCATCTAAACTTAGTCCTAAAACTTTTTTCACTAATAAAGGAATAAGTATTTCTTCAGCATCGCCTTCCACAAGTATTACCCCTTTAGCGAAAAGTAAATTGCTTCTAACTGCATCAAGATAACGCTGTATTTGTGTGATTTCTTTTACTGAAAGACCTGTTGAGGGTTGATAAACTTCCGCGAAATTTCTCTTTTTGGCTAAAATATTAATACTTGAAACGTCACTAACTTCAGATATATAGGTTGAATGTGTTGAATAAATTATTTGAGTATCACTATAGTCGAGCTTATCAAACAAAGTTTTTTGAATATGGGTGTGAATGTGAGCTTCCGGTTCTTCTATAATCAGAAAATTTGCAAATGTTCCTTTTGTCTTGCCATATTTATATTCCAATAATTTTAAAGTTAAAAAATTAGGTTAGCGCCACCAAGACTTAATTCATGTATTCCTCCTTCATAATCTTCATCGGGTTCACCCACAAATAATTTTAATGATTGCAATAGCTTATCAGCTTCTTCAGATAAACTTGATTTAATAGATAGTTTTGAAGGTGAATAAGTTTCTCCGACAGCGTCTCTTATAGTACTTTTAATATCATCTCTGATAATTTGAACATCTTTTAAAGTTTCAACCCCATTATTGAGATCTTTTACCATTTTACTTATTGGCTCAAATTCGCTTTTTTCTATATCGCCACTTTTATTTTTGAGTAGTGCTAAAAGTGGGTTTGTTCTATTATTATGAAAATCACTAACAACATCACGTAATGCCTGAATGAATGTAAATGATATTTCTTTTGCGACTGATAATTGATTAGGAACTCTTACACCATATAACGAGGAATCAAGTGTTACAGGAAATCTAACGTTTTCAAAATCACCAACTAAGTTTTTATAAACTTCAGGATCAGTAAAATCAACAGTACTTTTGCCGAAAAAGACAGTTTCATAATTTTCCCTAATATCTATATCGTCTAATAAACTTTGTAAAGCGACTAAATCTCCTTCCGCCAGTTCTGCAAGTTTAAGTCTAATATCAGCTTTAGGACGGAAATATAAATTATAAGTTGCTTTGTTATCATCTTCCCCTTCTTGCAAAACAGCTGTACCATGTGCAAATAGAGCTTGTATAGCTTCATCTTTCGAGATTTCTTCAAACTCAATAGAAATTATAATCCAATGTCCTTTCCATGATTGCAAACTTCTATTAAAATCTCCATCATCAAGTTTGTAAGCAGAAGAATAAATACTATCATCAAGTAGTAATCTTATTGCTCTAAAAAGATTAGTTTTTCCAGAGCCATTTTCACCTATTATAGTATTAATTCCTTTTTTAAAATGAAAATTAGATTTTGCAAAATTTCGATAGTTAACGAGAGTTACTTTTGATATATGCACGTCAGAAATTTTTTGTGAATATCAAAATTAACATTATTCATTAAATAATATCAACATTTATATTTAAAAGATTACAATTATAGAATTTTATCAATCAAAAACATAAAAATAATAATGAAAAAGCCTCCAACTGGAGGCTTTTCCCATCTCTAAAGCGTATCTAGTTGATTAATTATTTTGAACTATTTCTTTACTTTTGCTTTCATAACTTTACCTCGATCGCGGATTTGCAATCCATGCCCTCATCGTATTCAGTTATCAGTAAATTCGAAAAAAAACTCGCCTAATTATGAAAGAATCGAAAAATAAAAATTTTGCAACTGAGTTAAAAACAATTGAGCAGTTTGAAAGTTTTAAACGATACAAAGTAAATTTAGAAGATGGCTTTGGGGAAGCATATATCACGAAGTCAAAAAAAGATTATCAGCTTTCCTTTGATGGTGTTTTTCCATATAGTGCAGACAAGAAAATAAAAATCCTGCTTAACAACGAAATATTTACACTTAAATCAACTGATTTCAAAAACCCTATACACTCTAGATTAGCTGAAATCCCAGCTCAACACACTTTTGATATTGATGGTATATATAAGGGTGATCTCAATAACTCCACATTTTTTAAAATGTTTTTTTTTGATGACTCAAAAAGTACAAATATTTTTCATTACAAACTTGAAAAGGCAAAACATGATGGAATAATTCCTTGGGCTTTTGAGTGTGTAAGATTAACAATCATGAAAAAAAGGTATGATATAACCCAACATAACGACAAAGAGAATAGCTACTTTATAATCGAAAATCTGGATTCAGTAACATTAGAAGAGTTCAGTGAGGATTCTTATGCTATTCAAAAAGGAATCGGTTTTTTAATTGGGTATATGCCAGGCGGTGAAAATTATATATTCTCAGGAGAAAACTTCATTTACCGAAGCCTATCAAGGAATCCACTAAAAACATTTTTCCATCCAGTAACATCAAATCCATATTCAAAACTGTACAAGAGTAAAGAAAAAGAAATTGCAGATAACTATTATGGTAAATTAAAAGTGATTCCCAGTTCGGTAATTTCAGAATTAATTACCCAACTCCGCTACAATATGGATTTTTCAGTAGCCATCATTTTTTTGATGGAAGTGGCAAGCCTAAAATCTATAGTTTCAATGCCAGGTGTTTTTTCTGTTATACTGGAATCGTTTGCTAATATTATAATAATAAAACAAAATAAACAGGAAAAATTAATTACCGATAAAGATCTGGTTGGAGATATCATTCACGACATGAATACTGTCATAGATAAACACTCAAAAAAAATACATCCAGAAGCTGAAATAAAAATGAGAAGAAGGATAAATGAAATTAACAAACCTGTAAATTTTAATCGATTAACTAATGCAGAAAAGTTAAGAGCTCCATTTGATCAGTTAAAAATAAAGCTCTCTGAAGCAGAAGAAAAAGCGATTGATTATCGCAATTATCTTCTACATGGAAACATTCTGATGAACAATGAAACTGAAAGAACTAGTGAAGAAATTGATAACCATATGCTGTATATAAGCGCTAAGCTATATACCTTGATAAGTAAACTGATTTTGAAAAGTTGTGGATATAAAGGTTATGTAATTAATCACTCGAAATTATATGAGCAAAATAGAATAAACTCCAAGGAAGAATATTTTGAAGAGATATAAAACACCTGACTACTAAGTATTCTCAATGGTAAGAAATAATAGGGCTTACTGTATTTTGTTTTTTGGGCTTTGCTGGAAAGGGAAGTTTTTATGAGCGATTGAGGAATTGAGGTTATAATGGGAGTTGCAGGAAAAGAAAATAAGGAAATGCTGTGATGGTGTCTTTTTTTATTTTATTGTGAATACTTGTTAATTTGGGATAGAAATTAAAAAAAAAAGGTTTGATCTTAATCCAATACTTTCCAAAAGATGCTTTATAGCATCTTTTTTTGGTTTTATGACAATTGCTTTTCAAAGTGGGAGTAAAAGTTGTTAATTCGGTAGTAATAGCATTTACCATGCTTTATCATTGAAATTGCCATTTTATCTTTATGGGATGGAATAATAGGAATTATTGTGGTGTGTGGGGTCTAATGGTAGTTGGAGGAATAGAAATAGGAAATGATTGAAAAAAACGATGTTGATGAGTATTTAATCTAAAATATTAAAGACCGTAATATTGTATTAAAATTATTTTATATGTTTTGATGTTACATGAAAATTCAAAAACAAAATTTCGTGTATTTATCTAAACAATGGTATAGATTGGCGAAAGTTTTTTTACAAGTTGTAGACAACCCTGAGTGACAAAATATATAAATATTCACCAACTAAAATAAACAACAATGAGAAAAACAGTTTTTTTAATAGCCTTTCTTCTAACATTGACATCGACTGCATTTGCACAATTCTTTGGAGGAGAAAAAGTGACAATTTACGGAATTGATTTTAAAGCGAATGAAGTTTGTGGACAAAAGAAATTTGTCGGAGCACCAGACTATTACCGCACTCCAATACTCAATCCCTTAATAACAAAAAAAAATGATGACTATTACTACAGTTTAGGTTCATATAGAAGGGATAAAAACACAATGGAAACCCTGGATTTATTTAATCTTTCACTTCAAGATAATAACTACCCTTTTTTAGACACTATTGACTTTGATTATTATAAAAGTATTGGATTGGCTAGAGTTGAACAAAAAATGCCAAGTCTGTCAACAGATTCCGACTATTTAAAATTGAAATCATACTTAAAGGATTCAACTCACCTACCAATAGCTCAAAGGAAAAAGATACTTTTCAATTCAAAGAACTTATACAAGAACTTAATTCTAATGAGTCGATATGAAATATTTTCTAATGAATTTACAGTTGACAAAAAGAAAGTGACAAAAGCTACTACAGAATTAAAAGCTCAGTTAGACACAATAACAATTAGTACAAGTGCTGAAATAAGTGCAAAAGTAAGAGCCTATTTAAATAGATTGGCCGATGAATCGACAAATCTTAAAGGCTATTATGTTGACGCAAGACTTGATCCAGCTTATATTGACAAGATCAACTATTACATTAATAATACACCAAGAATAAATATTGGCAATGATCAATTTGCATACAATCTGAAAAATTACGTATTATCAAATAATGCTGCGGCAAATACTAGTCTTGTTGCTATACAGTTAGACGGTTCGTTTAACAAAACAAGGATTAGCATCGATTCTATTTCAGCCGACTTAAGTGCTCAATTCCAGATTCCTTCAGCTGATGTAAAAAGAATTGCCGCTTCAATAAATTTTACCTTCACTAGAAATGAAACAATGACTTTTAAAAACAAATTCAATAATCTTTTTATAGTTCGATATTTTACATCAAGCATTATTGACGAAGTAAAATTTCCAGAACAAAAGTTCACATATAATGATGGACTAGAAGACGGTAAAAGAATGGGGATTTTAGTAAGTGAACTAAAAAAATACTATTTAACAAATAATAGTTTTCCTAATAGTTTAAGAGATTTAAATTTAAATAATGTCCTTAGTGAACTAGGGGATACAAATCTCCAATATACCCTATTTTCTACTGGTTACATAAAGTTAGTGTTTGGCGGTGCAGATCTTAGTTTAAATACCAACGATGATAAAATTTATGAAGGAAAAAATGGCAAACTTGTAAGAATTAAATAGCAATGGTTGTCTACAAGCTACCTCAACGAATTTGGGCAATTGGCTTAATGTAAAGCTGGTTTTGTATTTGGGATAATTTTGAAAATCCAAGAATAGGGCTTAATTTAGTCCCAAACTGCTTGTAGCGTGAGAACGTTGAATCCGCCTCGAGCAAACCGAAGAAAATATAAACTTTAAAAATATGAAGACAAAAATTACTTTATTTTTTTTGATTTATTTGACAGTTTGTAACTACACTTATAGTCAAACATCAGAACATTTGGTTTTTAAAGGCGTGCCAATAGACGGAACACTAAAAGAATATGTTTCAAGAATGGTTCAAGACGGCTTTACAAATTTGGGAACAGAAGATGGAACTGCAATACTAAATGGAGAGTTCGCAGGTTACAAAGACTGTAATGTTGGAGTTGCTACATTGAAACAAAAAGATTTGGTTTACAAAATAGCAGTTATATTTCCTGAAAAGGATACTTGGTCAACACTTTCAGGAAATTACTTTGATTTAAAAGATATGCTAACTGAAAAATATGGCAATCCTTCAGAAGTCGTTGAAAAATTTGATTCTAATTCTCAACCACGAGACGATAATGACAAAATGTTCAAAGTTAAATTTGACAATTGTAAATATTTTTCTGTTTGGAAAACTGACAAAGGAGAAATTCAACTATCAATTCAGCATCAAAATACAATGCGTTGTTATGTCGCATTATCATATACAGACAAAATAAATAGTGATATAATGAAAACGAGAGCAAAACGTGATTTATAGATAAAAATGCCGAACATATAACACCAACTACAACGGATTTGAGCAATTGGCTTAATGGAAAGTTGATTTTGTATTTGGGATGATTAATTATGTTGGGAAAAGGTTGAGTGATTTTAAAATCATATTTAGTAATTAACCAATAAAACTATATATCATGAAAAATTGTATTACTTTTTTGTTGCTTTTAATTTGTTACTGTAGTTATGGACAAACGTATGAGACGTTAAAAAATGTTAAGCTTCCAAAAAATTTGAAGCTCACAAAAAAAGTTACAGTAAGTTGTCCTCAAGAACTTAAGAAAGGACAAACTATAATAAATGAAACCGAATTTAAACATACCGTTGATGGTAAATCTACTACTAAAACAATAATTTCTGAGGAAGTCATTACAGAAAATACAACAACTCTAGTTGACAAAGAAGTCACAATCAAAGTTAACTCAATTGAAAATGCAAAGGCAAATATATATGTAGATGAAAAGGACAATTCAATTATCCACGTTAATTATTGGCTAAATCCGACTAATACAATTTTAAAAGATACAAATATCAAATTCATCACAAACACATATAATTGTGATGGAACAACAACTAGAAACGTTCCAAAAACTATTACAAAACTTGATAGTGATAAAAAGTATATGCTTTATAAATATGAAAAACAGACTTTAGGAAACGAGGATTACTTGACTCATTGTGATACTATTATTGAAGTTTATAAAAATGATGGTACAAGTGTTGACTATTATTTAATAAATAAATATGATAGAAAAACAGATTACACTTTTCAGTTGGCTAATAGGGAAACAATTTATTTAAAAAATTCTTCAATAGTTTTTGGTCCTTTGACAATTCCCATTAAATATAGATTTGATTTTGAAAAAAATGACATTAAAATAAATGAAGATTTTACAGCAGATTTAAATGTTGGTATCTTTGGAGGTTGGACGTTTGGAAAGCAAAAAGTAAATTACCAAAGAGGAGTTGGATTTAAAGATAATTTTAATGTGTGGTCTATTACAATTGGACCTTTTTTTAATGTAGGTACTACAACATTAAGTAAAAGTAATACTACTCTTGGTAAAACTCCTATCACATCAGATGCAACTCAAAATATAGGAGTAGTTTCTACAGGAATTGGATTTGTTAAAAGTGTTTACAATTTTCAATTTGGATTATTTTACGGTTGGGATTTTGGGGCAGGAAAAGATTCTAATAATTGGAATTATGATGGTAAGCCATGGTTTGGATTTGGAATTGGCTATAGTTTAACTGGTTTTTGGAAAAAATAATATAAATGATAAGATGAACACTTCATACAGTGTTTGCAAAGATAAAGTTTGAGAAGGTTTAAAAAAACGTATAAATATTATGAAATTAGAAGCTTTTTTAGAAAGATTTAGTTTAGAAATAATTGAGGAAAATATTGATAATAGATTTTATGTCATTATCACAAAACTAATTGATAAAGCAGATGATCTGGTTATTGATTTAATAGAAACAAAATTAGAAATTAATAAACTAAATGATTGGATTAAAAAAACAAATTCACCTATCTCTATTACACCTTATAACTGGGAAATGGTTATTAATATAACTAAGAGAGGACAAATAGATTTCTTTGCTCAAATGTTTGGAATAGACAATTTCTTTCCAAAAAATGTTGAAACTGATATTTCGTTTGTTAGAACAAAAATAAATTAAAACCACAATCTTATTTTATATTGATTTAATTAAATGACAAACCTATTTGTAATTAATAATGGGAGCAACTAAAAGATATTTTGAAGAGCAAGATGGATTGTATGATTTTGATACAAAAGAACTTGTTTGTTCAGATCATATTGAAGAAGATTACATTAAAAAATTTATACTTAAAAATGGTAAAAAAGGTAAATGTGATTATTGTGAGTGTAATAGAAAAGTTGTC
The DNA here is from genome assembly GCF_002797935.1 of Flavobacterium sp. 1. Lineage (NCBI taxonomy): Bacteria > Pseudomonadati > Bacteroidota > Flavobacteriia > Flavobacteriales > Flavobacteriaceae > Flavobacterium > Flavobacterium sp. 1. Next base: position 830,556 of record NZ_PGER01000001.1, on the reverse strand, counting down.
GAGCTTTCAGAAGTATTAAAATTAATCGTAGTTGGAATAGATTACTATTATGAGGATCCAAACAATTCAAGATATATAAATCACGATGCTGAGTATGGATTAGATGGAAATATCATGCCTTTTAATGAAATGCTTTATGATCTAGGATTAGAAATCGATGATTCTGTATTGTATGATGATATTATCAAATATCTTGGTAATGAAACATTATATTGCCTAAAAGATGAATATACTTCTGAATCAGAATATTACCATGAAACATGGAATAATTTTAAAAGTATTGTAAAAAATAAAGCCAGATATGTTTTTCATTTTAGTAATCAATTTTCAGGATTTAACACAGGAAGCCCAATTGAAGTTTTGGATAAAGTCCAACATTCTATTTTACATTTTAATCTATTTAAGGAAGTTAAAACAACTGAAAAACTTTTTAGATGCAGGCAACATAAAAATAAAAATGAAATAAAGATTACAGGAATTAATATTGCATCAAATCCAACTGAAAATTGTAAAAAAAACAATAGAATGAGTCCAGCTGGGATTTCAATGTTTTATTGTAGCCCAATAAAAGATGTTTGTATTAGTGAAGTAGTAAATTTTGATTATAAAGATGAACCATATTACACAACAGCTTATTTTACTACAAAAAAAAAATAAAACTTGTAGATTTAACTAAATTACCAGATTACCCAAGTGCATTTGACTCTAAAAACAATTGGCAAATAGAAACTATACATTTTTTAAAAGATTTTATAAAAGACATCTCAAAACCAATACATGATAATATTGCTATTATAGATTATGTTCCAACACAGATTGTTACAGAATACATTAGATTTAATCCACAGTTGAAAATTGATGGATTAATATATCCTTCTTCTAAAGATAATGAAAAAGAAAATTATGTGCTATTTATGGATCATGAAGAGTCAATAGAAAATCTTAATTTCTTTCCAAAATCAATCCAAATAAAAAATATTTAAGCTAATTTATTTAGTTGTAATTAATAAGGCTGTATTAAATTATGAAATATTTAGATATTGAAAATGAAATTGAAAAAATGGATTCTATTCTAAATGAAATAGCTCAAAATATTTATGAAAATAGAAACAATGATTCATATTATCATAAGCTTCAATTTAATTCAAATCAGTTATTGGATCATGAAGGTTATACCAAGTTTGTTAATAGTGATGGTGAATTAGTTTCTATTTTTAATGATTTGAATTGTATTAAAGAAAATCATTGTTTATATTGGTTTGAACTTGAAAATGAAGAATTGGCAAACAATTTGAATTTAGAACTAAACAAGTATAGAGTTAAAAATTTAAAAACAGTACCTCCAACAAATAATAAAAATAAAAAAAGCAAAGTTTTTTATGTTGGAATTAGACAAGGTGGATTTACAAAATGTAATAATCTGACTAACATTACTGGAAGAATTTGCCAACACTTAGGTTATTATGATAAAATCTCAACGCAAGGTTTACAGCTATTTGAATATGCTAGATTTAAAAATTATGCGATAACAATCAAAGTAGTTGAATTTAAAAAATTTAAACAGACAAAATTCTTAAACATAATAGAAAAATTGGTAGCACAAAAACTAAAGCCTCTTTGCGGTAGACATTAAATAAACATGCGTTGGTTTGGGATATTTCAGAAAAATGAAAATGTGAGTTCGTTTTTTAATGCACTAAAATTCAGCACTATATTTTTAACTTTTTTCGACTGAAAAGAAAATAGTTTTATCTCACTAATTTATAGGTATTAAATTCCCGAATTCATAGTATTGAATTCGGGAATTAGTGTTGTATGATTCTATAATCAATTTATGAGCTTTTAGAAATAGCTTGTATAGATAATTTATGTTTTAATAAAGACATATCCTCACTAACTTTTCTATCCAACACTTTAGCATAGTGCTGTGTGGTTCTTAAATTTTTATGCCCTAACATTTTGCTTACACTTTCTATAGGAACACCATTTGTAAGTGTTACAGTGGTTGCAAAAGTATGGCGAGCAATGTGAAAGGTTAATTCTTTTTCAATCCCGCAAACGCCTGCTATTTCCTTTAAATAGGCATTCATCTTTTGATTACTCAAAATGGGCAGTAGTTTATCCTGATTATTGCTTTGTGGATGGTATTCGTATTTATCAATAATCAATTGAGTAACTGGAAGGATTGGGATTTTAGAAGCACTCTCAGTTTTCTGGCGATGAGTAAATATCCATTTCTCCCCATCGATTCCAAGGCTTATATGCGACTTTGTTAAGTTTTTGACATCAATGTATGCTAAACCCGTAAAACAGCTAAAAAGGAAAATATCGCGCACTAGTGATAATCTTTCTGTTTTTAAATCCTTGTTGATAATGTTTTGAATTTCTGCTTCAGATAAATAAACTCTTTCAACCTCTTTTACTTTTGATTTGTAGTTTGCAAATGGATTTTTATCCAGCCAGTCATTGGCCAGACAGATTTTGATTATTTTATTGAAGTTCTTGATGTATTTTACTGCTGTATTATTGGCGCAGTTCCTTACACTTCTCAACCAAAATTCATAATCGCTTACAAAAGCATGATCTATTTTATTAATATCAATATCCGAAACTTTATATTTCCACTGTAAAAATTCTACGGTATGACTTAAAGATGTTTTATAGCGTTCTAATGTTCCTGGAGCGTATTCTTTGCCAACTAGTTCTTTGATTTTGTTATTGTGGTCTTGAAAGATTGGGATAAGCATTCGTTTAGTTTCATTAGTACCCGACAGTTCATTCTTTAAGCTTTCGGATGTAACTTTGATGTCTTTTTTGAATAATCTTTTTTCTGCTTCTAAAACTTGATTTTTCAAATAATCTAGATGATTATTTATTGTTCTAGCTTCTTCATTAGTACCCTTGACCCTAGTGCCTTCTCCTGACCATCTATCGGGATTTACATACTTATTACTACTAAACTCAAATCGTTTGGATTGGATGGTTACTCTTGCATAAATAGGGCAGATACCTTGATTGTTGGCTTTTGATCTCTTAATGTAAAAGAGAACGGATACAGTTGTGTTCATAAGTGGTAACCTTTTCGTTATTATTAAATTTAAAATTTCTAATAATTACAGACAAGATGTACATAATTTGAATATGTATTGTACACCTTGCTGTACTGGTAGTTTTCTATGATAGGTGTCACTAATTTTTTTATAATTAAGTGACACCTTGAAAGACACCAAAACTTTGGATCAAGAACAAAACCTGGGGAGGAAATGTTAAAATAAAATAAGAACTTTGTAATCTTATAATTTGAGATGACTCCTATTGACCTTTTAAAATTGATGCTGCCTGATTTTTTAGTAGACCACTTTGAAGTGGTTTCTACTACTAATACAGAAGAAATATTACACTTGTATTTTGAGGAAAAAATTAAGCCTCCACAAGAGTTTAATACATTTGAACTGGTATCAAAGGGCTTTTTGGATGAGATCACTATTCAGGATTTTCCTCTAAGAGGTAAGTTTGTGTATTTGCATATCAAAAGACGTCGCTGGACTAATAAAACCACAGGAGAAATTATTAAAAGAGATTGGAATTTAGTTGCCAAAGGAACCCGCATGACTCAAGAGTTTGCGGCTTTTTTAAAAGAAATTAATAGATAACAGCGCTACCGATTGTCATACCATTGGAGGTTTTTTCGGAGTGAACGGAAAGAAGCTCCAAAGACAATACAAAAAGCACTTGAGTTCCTTTAATACTTGGGATCCACGAGAACATGCACATCAATGGATTGTTTATCCTGAAAATATAGGTACTCATTTATCAATTGACGAAGTAGCTTTATCTCAGGGTGAACTTTATACTATTGTAACCAACAAGAAATTCAAAGGCAAAAAAGGTTCATTAGTTGCTATTGTTGCTGGAACCAAGGCTGATCAGGTTATAGAACACATCAGTAAGATTGATTATAAGAAGAGGAGCTGTGTCAAAGAGATAACACTTGACATGGCTAATTCCATGAAACTAATCTCTAAGAGATGCTTTCCAAAAGCAATACAAGTGACCGATAGGTTTCATGTTCAAAAATTAGCATTGGAAGCTTTACAAGAGATTAGAATCAAGCATCGATGGGAAGCTATGGATTTTGAGAATCAATTGATATTGCAGGCAAAAAGAGAGAATAAAACATATATCCCAGAGCTCTTGCCTAATGGAGATTCTCTAAAACAACTTTTGGCCAGAAGCAGGTATCTACTCTATAAATCTCGCGAAAAATGGACTGAAAATCAAAAAGAAAGGGCTCAAATGTTATTTGAATTATACCCCGATATAAAGACAGCATATAATCTAAATCAACAACTTCGAGGGATTTACAATAACAACAATGACAAACACATTGCCATGACCAAACTGGCGCATTGGTATAGAAATGTAGAGGAATCAGGCTTTAAAAACTTTAATATTCTGCTCAATACTATAACTTTTAACTACCAGTCAATTTTAAACTATTTTGACAATAGAAGCACAAATGCTTCTGCCGAATCTTTCAATGCAAAAATAAAAGCTTTTAGAAGTCAGTTTAGAGGAGTGAGAAATATAGATTTCTTCTTATTCAGATTATCCAATCTTTTTGCATAATCCCCAACTTTTGCTACTGATCCAAAACTTTGAGATTAAATGAATAATTTGATTATCCTAGAAACGAAAAAACCCACTAAATCGTTGAATTTAGTGGGTTTTGTAACCATTTGCTTTTCAGCTCGCGGAGAAAGAGGGATTCGAACCCCCGGACCTGTTACAGTCAACAGTTTTCAAGACTGCCGCATTCGACCGCTCTGCCATTTCTCCAGTATGTCGCTCTCATTTCCTGATTGCGAGTGCAAATATAAGAACCTTTTTTGGTTATGCAAGTGTATTTTTAGAAAAATTACGGCTATTTTTTAAGGAACTTTTTAATTGTTTCATTTGCTTTATGTTACATAAAAAAGTTTTTTCAAAAAAGTTTTTGTAACAAATGAATCATTAGTAAAAGTGATTAGAATAGGCATTGGTTAATGCTATAATTGCTTGTTTGCAGTCAAAATAATAAAAAAATCCCTCAGAATATAATTCCGAAGGATTCTTTTAATCACTAGTCACTAGTTACTAATTACCAAAACTAGTACTTAACATATTCTGTAATTTCCAGACCATAGCCTATCATTCCAACTCTTTTGCTTTGCTCTGTGTTGGAAACTAAGCGGATTTTAGAAATATCAATATCATGCAGTATTTGTGCCCCAATACCATAATCTTTGGTGTCAATAACTACTTTAGGGGCTTTCATTGTCCCATCAGCTTGGAGAGCCTTCAATTCAGTAATGCGGTTTAGTAAATTTACAGCCGACATATCTTGATTGATGAATATGACAGCGCCTTTACCATTGTCATTAATAATTTTGAACATATCATCCAGCTGTTGGTCAACATTATTAGTCAATGTTCCCAATAGATCATTATTAACTTGTGAAGAATGGATTCTGGTTAATATAGATTCACCAAGATTCCAAGTCCCTTTTGTTAATGCAATATGAATTTGTTTGTTTGTAATTTGCTCATAAGCTCTCAAACGAAAAGTTCCAAAACGGGTACTGATATCAAAATCTTCTTTTTTGATAATCAAACTGTCGTGCTGCATTCTATAGGCAACTAGCGCTTCTATAGAAACCAATTTTAAATTGAATTTCTTAGCTACTTTTGCCAATTGCGGCAAGCGGGCCATAGAACCGTCTTCATTCATGATTTCGACAATCACTCCTGCTGGCTTAAAGCCTGCCAATCGTGCAAAATCAATAGCTGCTTCGGTATGTCCAGTTCTTCTCAAAACACCTCCTTGCTTCGCAATTAATGGAAAAATATGCCCTGGACGTGCCAAATCATGTGGCTTAGTGCTTGGATCTACTAATGAAAGTACCGTTTTTGCCCTGTCAGCAGCAGATATTCCAGTTGTTACTCCTTTACCTCTCAAATCCACTGAAACTGTAAAAGCAGTTTCCATAGGGTCGGTATTATTGTTTACCATTACATGCAGCCCCAATTCTTTACAGCGGCTTTCGGTTAATGGAGCACATATTAAGCCACGGCCATGCGTAGCCATAAAGTTGATCATTTCGGGAGTTACTTTATCGGCAGCAGCCAAAAAATCACCTTCATTTTCGCGGTCTTCATCATCAACTACAATAATTATTTTGCCTTGGCGAATGTCTTCGATGGCTTCTTCTATAGTGTTGAGCTGTATTTTTGTGGGAGACATTTATTCTTTATTTTGAGATGGAATTATTTTTTGAAACACTTTTTGAAACACTTTTTGAATAGGCGTCAGTATGATGTCTAAATTGATTAAGCCAATATCATTCGTTGCACGATACGTCAGTAAAATTGCCAATGGAGTCAAAATCATAGAAGACATCCAAGAACCAAAGAAAGGAGCTAACCCGTCTTCTTGTGAAATTCTTTTACCAAAAGTATTGATAAAGTGAAAGGATATAAAAATCAATACTGCAAATACAATTGGCAGACCAACACCTCCTTTACGGATAATCGCGCCCAATGGAGCTCCAATAAAAAACATTAAAAAACAGGCATACACAATAACAAACTTGTCGTATAATGATAAAATATGGCTGTTTATACTTTTCTTTTTTAGATCCAGATCGGCTTTAGTAGCATCGATACTATACAATATGCTTTGAATATTACTGTTTGCAGCAGCCAAAATTTCACCTTTTTTCTTATTATCAAAAAGCGATAACAGATTTTTGGTCAACGGCTTTTTCTTGCTTAACGCTGGAGCCTTATTATCATTTAAGGCTACTGCCCTATTATTGCTGCTCTCTGCAAAATTGATAATTTCTGTCTCTCTGTTTTTATTCAGGGAATCCAATGTGTATTTTAAATCACTAACATTAAGCATATTATTAGTATTAGACACAGACTCATCTTTAGTGTCCACTTTATTCAATTTAGATAAATCTATATTAATGCGGTATTTTTTAAACGAGCTTTTCGCAAAAGGCAATTTTTCTCTATCCTCATATTTTTTTGGAACGATATCTTGGTAATAGTTCCCATCGTTCAAAACTAATTGAAGGAGATTTGTTTTTTCATTACTTACTAATTCGCCGTTTGTGGCGCGGATTACCGTTTTACTGCCATCACCATTTTGAGATTTTTCATGAATAGTAATTCCTGTCAGATGATTACCGTTTTCGCCCGATTTTTTATTCACCTTAATATTGTACATTCCAATATCGCTGAACTGTCCCTCGGTGATTGCCAGAGCTGGTTTGGCTTGTGCAATATTCTTTCTGAAATTGATAAACTTGAATTCGGCATACGGAATCACATTATTCGCAAATAAAAAAGCAACAAAACTCAATATTGCGATAGCAATTACCAAGCTTCTCATAGCTCTCTGCAGTGAAATCCCAGAAGATTTCATAGCAGCAAACTCATAATGCTCGGATAAATTTCCAAAAGACATTATCGAAGCCAGTAATATGGAAAGAGGAAGTACCAAAGGCACAATTCGAGGCATCGAAAAAGCCAAAAATTTAACAACCATTACAAAGTCCAGATCTTTACCGGCCAATTCAGCAATAAAAAGCCAAACCGTTTGTAATATGAATACAAAGAAAAGGATAACAAATACCGTAGCAAATGTACCAAGAAATGTTTTTAATAAGTATCTGTCTAGTATCTTCACTAAATAATTAGTCTAATTTATTGATGTAATAATTGGGATATTTACTCGCTGCAAAGGTAAATTGATTTTTTGGCAATGCTTGATTTGTTTTAAAAGAATTCACAGTCAAAGTTGTTTTTGTGCCTTTTTTTCCAATTTCAATAATAGTGTAGATGTTATTGGTTTTAGAGTCCACCCCAACCAAAATCTCTTTTCTCTGATCTTTAGGATTGGATGGAACCAATTTAATATACTGGATTTTTTTACCGCTTACATTTTGAACTATATCCATCGAAAATTTATAGCCCTTATTAAAAAAAGTCAGCATTTTTGAAGGAGTGATAGCAGTTTCATCTTTTTCATTCAGAGTTGAAACAGTAATTTCTTCATCTTCAGGAACAATCGTATAGGTCTTTTTGCCGTCAAAAAGTTTGGTAATTCCCATAAAATTTAAAACATACTGATTTCCTTTCATAACCACAGTTCCTTTGCTGTCTTGATTAATATTCTCTTTAACATTATTCAATGAATATTTAAAATCAATACTGATATTATTGTAACTTTTTACTTTGGCTGTCACCTTGTCTAATAAAGCTTTTGCTTTAATATCTTGAGCTTGAGCTGAAAATCCTATGAAAAAAACCGTCAAAAGTCCCAAAATTGCTTTCATTCCTATTTTATTTTGTAGTTTCATTTGTTCTGTATTTTGTATGCTTAGTATTATTTTAGTTCATTACTAATTATTTACTTCGTCAGTTCGCTATTGCTCGTGTGGGCGTGACTCTATTTAGGAAAGGGGCTTATCTATATAGCGGTCATTGCCCCTTCCCTAAATAGAGTCGGGCTATACGCGCTACTTCGGTAGCCAGCTTCTATCCCTCACGCAGATTCGAGTAACGAGGAATTTGTTGCAAAAGTAAAAAGTGAAAAAGCGAAAAGCATTAAAAAAAAGCTAAACTTCTAATATTATACCCTATTCTAAAAATCGAACAATCAAAAAATTTAAAAGTCCAATAATCTAGCTTTCATTATTAAAAAACTGATCCAACCCAGTCATATCCTGAATGTTCACGCTTCTGGCTTTACTGCCTTCAAAAGGACCTACAATACCTGCCGCTTCTAATTGGTCGATTAATCGTCCAGCCCTGTTATAGCCCAGTTTCAGTTTTCTCTGCAATAATGATGCCGAACCTTGTTGCGCATTTACAATTACTTCGGCGGCTTCTCTAAATAAAGTATCTCTTTCAGATATATCCATTTCCAAATTAAGACCACCATCTTCCCCAACAAATTCTGGCAGTAAATAAGCAGTTGCATAGGCTTTTTGCGAACCTATAAAATCCACAATTTTTTCAACCTCTGGTGTATCTACAAAGGCACATTGCACCCTTACAACATCATTCCCATTAGAATACAGCAAATCTCCACGGCCAATTAACTGATCTGCTCCCTGCGTATCAAGAATAGTCCGTGAATCAATTTTGGAGGAAACTCTAAAAGCAATTCTCGCAGGAAAATTGGCTTTGATCAAACCGGTAATTACGTTTACCGACGGTCTTTGCGTAGCTATAATTAAATGAATACCAATAGCTCTTGCCAATTGTGCCAACCTTGCAATAGGCATTTCAACTTCTTTACCGGCTGTCATAATTAAATCGGCAAACTCATCAACCACCAAAACGATGTATGGCAAAAATCGGTGTCCATTTTCTGGATTCAATTTTCGGGACTTAAATTTTTCATTGTATTCTTTGATATTTCGAACCATCGCATCTTTCAGCAGATTATAACGGTTGTCCATCTCCACACAAAGAGAATTCAAAGTATTGACCACTTTTGCATTATCGGTGATAATAGCATCGTCAGTATCTGGAAGTTTAGCCAAATAATGTCTTTCAATTTTATTAAAAAGTGTCAATTCGACTTTTTTAGGGTCAACCATAACAAATTTAATTTCGGCAGGATGTTTTTTATAAAGCAGTGAAGTGATTACAGCATTCAGACCGACAGATTTTCCTTGTCCAGTAGCACCTGCCATCAATAAGTGAGGCATTTTGGCCAAATCAACTACAAATGTTTCATTCGAAATTGTTTTTCCTAGAGCAATAGGCAATTCCATTTCTGCTTCTTGAAATTTGGCCGAACCAATAACGCTTTTCATCGAAACCATCGTTGGGTTCTTGTTCGGAACCTCAATACCGATAGTTCCTTTTCCAGGAATTGGCGCAATAATACGGATTCCTAATGCCGAAAGTGACAAGGCAATATCGTCCTCCAAACTCTTAATTTTAGAAATACGAATTCCCGCTTCGGGTACAATTTCATATAAAGTTACCGATGGACCAACGGTCGCCTTGATTTGTGCAATTTCAATTTTATAATTACGAAGCGTTTCTACAATTCGGTTTTTATTTTCTTCCAGTTCCGCCTGATTGATAGTGATTCCACCAGTCGAATATTCTTTTAATAAATCGATGGTTGGATATTTATAATTAGACAAATCCAAAGTAGGATCAAATAATCCAAAATCCGAAACCAAACGAGAGGCCAAATTATCTTCAATGATATCTTCTTCAACGGCTTTTTCGATTACAAAAGCTTCTTCTTTTACCGGTTCTGCTTTAGGCAGAATATCCATTGGAAGAGGCTTGAGCGTTGGCTCTAAATTAATTTCCGAAGAACTTGAAATCGTAGGCTTTAATGCCTCTTTGTTAATTTCAAATTGTGAAGTAGTAGTTTTTAAATGAATATTATCTAATAATTCTTCGTCCTCTTCTTCAACAGGTTCTTCAACAGCAAATTCTTCCAGATTATAACTAGGATCATTTGAAGAAACTTCTGTCGGACGGATAGCCATGTCCTCATTGATTTCTTTTTTGGTACTTTCAAAAAACGACTGCACCTTTTCAGGGGACACTTTTATTTTAAAAATCAAATAGATAATCAGACCGAAAACAAGAACTAACAGCGTTCCCGTTTTTCCAATATAATCTTGTGAAAATAAATTCAGCTCATATCCGACAGTTCCGCCCAATTCAGGTACTGAAGTGGCAAAAAATCCAAACAAAACGGATATAATAATAATGGCAAATAAGTCCCAAAACCAAGTCCCTTTCAGCTTTTTGATTGAAAGATCTAAAACTAAGTACATTCCGGTAAGAAAAAATAAGCGTACAAAAAGAAAAGAAGCAACGCCAAAACCACGATAGATAATCAAATCAGCAACATAGGCACCAAATTTTCCAAGCCAGTTTTGAACAGCTTCTTTTCGGTCTGTCAATTCAGAAACAGCACTTTGATCTATTTGTCCATAAATGAAAAAGGAAACAAACGCAACCAATAATGCTGCTGAAAATAAAACCAGAAGAGCTCCCAAAACAATACGATGCTGTTTGGTGAACTGCCATGACTTTATGCCCTTAGATTCTGATTCACTCTTTTTATCTAAAGCTTCTTTTTTTGTCGTTTTTGCCATTCTTAAATTTAATTGAGCCTATAAAAATTTTGGGACATAAATAATAAGACCAATTGCGATTGCTGTCAATGCTGCAAAAAATACGGCTCCAGCTGCAATATCTTTAATAAAACCAATTCTCTCATGATAATTGGGATGAATAAAATCGGCAATTTTTTCGACTGCGGTATTCAGCCCTTCAATACTCATAATTAAACCGATAGCCATCGTTTGAAAAAGCCATTCGGTTGTAGAAATATGAAAATAAAAACCGGCAATCGTCATTAAGATTCCAATAGAAAATTGAACCATAATACTGTGCTCGGTAGTTATTAATTTTACGGCTCCAAGAAAAGCGTATTTCACGCTTTTCAATCGGCCAGTAAGTAAAGTGTTGTCTTTTTGAAATTCCATATAAACTTTTAAAGTGCTGCTAAGGCAGCTTCATAATTAGGTTCATGTGCAATTTCAGCAACTTGTTCTGTATGTGTTACCACTCCGTTTTCATCAGCAACGATGATTACGCGGGAATGCAATCCTGCTAATGGTCCGTCAACAATTTCCAGACCGTTGTTTTTCCCAAAAGCACCATCTTGAAAATCAGATAAGTTTACAACATTTTCAAGGCCTTCAGCACCACAAAAACGTTTTTGTGCAAATGGCAAATCTCTTGAAATACACAAAACAGTGGTATTGGCTAAATTGCTGGCACTTTCGTTAAATTTTCTAACAGAAGTAGCACAAGTTCCTGTATCAATACTTGGAAAAATATTTAAAACTAATTTCTTGCCTGCAAAAGTGCTTAAATCAGCTATTGATAAGTCGTTTTGAACTAATTTAAAATCAGCCAATTTTGAACCAACTTTTGGTAATTCACCTGAAGTGTGTACTGGATTTCCTCCTAATGTTATAGTCGCCATATAATTTGTTTTTTTATGAGGTTCAAAAGTAAGGATTAATATTTGAATCTAAAAGTATTTGTTGTTTGTGAGATCCAGTTGTCAGTTAGTAGTTGAAAGTTGTTAGTTATAAAGCTTAATTGTGAGCAAAAACTTGTTTATCCAAATCATGGATTAGAAAATAAAGAAGAAATAGAATACAATTATTTAATTATTTGCAATACAAAACTTTTAAAATTTAAAAATTAAGTTTACATTTATAGTGCTAACAATTAATAAATGAGCAAAATATGAAATTATACAACCTAGCTGGTTCGAATAATTATTACGTTAGCAATAAAAAACCATTTGCTGGTACTTTAATTACTAAAGAAGCAATTCAAACCGTTATTGACTTTGCCTATGAAATGTGTTTTGGTACAGGACATCATAGAGACTGCAGGACTGGCGGGCAATATGACCGAAAAGGAGGCGAAAAATTCTGTAATGCATTCCAAGGGAAATTAGCCGAAGTGGTGCTGCATAATTATTTCAAATCAGAAGGTTTAGATGTAAAAGAACCTGACTTTGGCATTTACAAAAAAGGCATTTGGGACGATTCGGATTTAGAGATTCAAGGCAAAAAAATCAATGTAAAATCAGCCGCTTCTCAGTCGAATTTACTGCTGCTTGAAACAAAAGATTGGAATGCGCAGGCACAATACATTCCAAATATTTTGCTAAATAATGGTGCTGCTGCGCAATATGACTATTTCGTTTTGGTTAGAATTGAACCCGACATTAAAAGACTTCTTAAAGCAGAACGATTGATTTTTTGCAATGAAATTGATAGAAAAACTATTGAAGATATGCTTTTTGCAAATAATTGGTATTTTGACATTGCCGGATATTGCACCAACTCCGATGTAATAGCAACAATAGCAAATACCCATATTTTGCCTCAAAATGCAATGCTGAACCTATACACCAAAATGGATGCCAGCAACTACTATATTCAAAGTGGTAATATGAGATATATAAAAGATCTAGTTCAGGAATTGAAAACTATTTGATACCATTCAGAACCTTCAAGATATTCTTTGATACAGCCTGAATTACGGGTACGCTCACAGAATTCCCCGCTTGTTTATAAACGCTTGAATTTGCGGTTTTTTCAGGTATTTTGAAAGTATCCGGGAATCCTTGAAACCGCAGGCATTCTCGTGGAGTTAGTTTTCTAAAACCGAATTCAGTTTTAATAAGCGGTACATTATGACCGCCGGTTCCCATATTGGCAGTCAGGGTTGGGCACACATTCGATTTATTTTCTCTTACATACTGACGCCTGAATTGATAAACGGTATCTTCAGATTTCATGGTTTCTTTGAGCATATTATACATATACTTATCTGCATAATAATAGAAATTATCATCGACTTTTTCTTTACTGATAACCTCTTTTATTGTCTTTGTCAGTTCCTCTTTTTGGGGAAATTCAAAAACTTTTTCAGCATCAGGATATACTTGTTCATCAAAAGCAACCATAAATATTCTTTCTCTGTTATGAGGAATATTTCCATAGTCTTTGGTATTCAAAACCTTGGCTTGAAAGGAATAATTTCTATCTCTTAATGATTGTTCGATAACTTTCATTGTTTTGCCGTGATCGTGAGTTGTCAGGTTTTTAACATTCTCTAAAAATACCACTTTAGGCCTCATGGTATCAACAAAATCCAGTATTCGAAAGAAGTGGTTCCCCCTATTGTCATCAAACCCTTTTCTATAGCCCGCTACCGAAAATGGCTGGCAGGGAAAACCAGCAGTGAGTATATCTATATTTGGAATAGCATCAATATCTAATTGCAAAACGTCGCCTTCGATAAGCTGATGCTCAAAATTATTTCTGTAAGTGATGCAGGCATTTTTATCAAATTCATTGGCCCATTTTATGTCAAATCCTGATTTTTTAAACCCAAGACATATTCCGCCAATACCCGCATATAAACTGCCAACAGTAAATTTTTCGCTCATTACATTCTATTTTGTTGCTTATTTTTGTGTGCGAAATTACATTTTCTGAAACAAATATACACCTTGAAATGTGTATTTAAAAAAATAAAAACAAATACTGAGCTAATTGAATAAAACGGAATATTACTAGTGTTATTCCTGATTTATTTAGCAAAGAACAGCATTTTATAAGTTACAGTTTTTGCTATTATTTATTTCCACTTCACACGAGCGAAGTGAACTGACGAAGCAATCAGGTCTAGGACATTGGTTTTTATAAGAAATTTTTCTATAAATTTACATTTCCAGATTATCAAATTCGAATAATAATCTATTCATCAAATTTTAGACTAAAAAAAATGACTGCCAAAATAAAACAAGCTATCACCGATTTTGTAAAAGGCGGAGACAACAGCGACACAAAACTGTTAGATAAAGTACTGCATAAAGATTTTCGGGTAACCAATAATGGATTTATGGGAACTTCGGGAGTAACGGTAATTGACAAAGAAAAATATTTAGCCAATGTCAGAGACGGAATTTTTGGCGGACTGCCCAGAACAATGATAATTGAAAACATTGATGTGAGTGAAACAATTGCTTCGGTTAAACTTCGATTAGAAAGTTCAGAGAACCAATTTGTGTCTTACAATTCATTGGTTTTAGACACTGATAATGAATGGAAAATAATAAGCAATCTGGCAGTTGTTACCAAAAAATCTAACATTTAAAACTACTAGCAACAGCTTCGCTTTAAGGATTTAAAATGAGGTTTTTTTTTATACAGCTTTTTGGTTTTCAGCGGAGACCTAACAGGTTTTTAAAACCTGTTAGGTCTAATCAGAAGAATAACAACACTTTATTTCAACCCTTGATTGGTATTAATAATACAATCTAAAATCAAGTAATTTACAGATTGCATAATGCTTTTGATGCAATTCTTCTACAACTTCTACAACATCATCCAGCTCTTGGCACAAACTGAAAAATGCTTTATCCAATAAACTGCTGTTTATATTCTTATGAGCCACACCATAGCCCGAAATGGCTAGTGCTCCTGTGATATCCAAAAAATATTGTGCTTCTTCATCTTTTAGATCAAGCACTTTTGTATTGGCAAAATGCAGAATTTTGCCTTTCATTTTCCCTTCAAAGATTTCGGCAATTTCTTCAAAACTATAGTAATAATCATTGAGGCAGATCGTATTTCTTTTACCCTGCATAACTAAATAAATGATTTCATAGCCTTTAAAATTGTGGTCATCATAAAGCAGGGTGTTCAAGCTTTCTTCAAGTCCTTCGATAGTATCACAGGTTTTATAAATGCTCGCAATTCCTTGCTCAAGTGCCAGTTTTTCGAGATTTTTGATTACATCAGTAATCGTGTTTGTTTCCACATCGGGAACGCCTTCAAGACAAAAAATAAATTGGTCATCCTCAAAATTATGATTGTGCTGCAGATTCAAAATACGTGCTTTTATTGGTTACTCAATTTAAGATTGAAGATAAGAATTAAAATTTAAAATCACCAAAATTTAAAAGCAAACATAGGTGATTTTATTAATATTTTTTGGCAGAATGTTATAACTGCAGGTTGAAAATCCTTACTATCTTAGCCAACTGTAAAACATAATAAATTCCTTGTCTATGGCTACATTTAGCAAACAATTATCCTTTCGCTGGTCTGATTTAGACCCTAATTTCCACTTGCGCCACAGTGCTTATTATGATTTTGGCGCACAGCACCGCGTTGAACTGCTGGAACAGTTAGGCTTAACATTGAGAGTAATGCAAACAGAATATATTGGTCCAATATTATTTAGGGAAGAATGTGTTTTCAGAAAAGAAATCAAGCTTTCGGACGTTATCATCATGAAGACAAAAATGGCAAAAATGAAAGCCGATGCTTCACGCTGGTCCATTATTCATGAGTTTTACAAAGACGATATATTGTGTGCAGTCATAACCGTGGACGGCGCTTGGATGGATACTAAACTAAGAAAACTGGCCGCTCCTACTCCGCAGATTGTTGTGGATGTGCTGAGCGTTTTTCCTAAAAGTGATAATTTTATAAGTTTATAATTAATTTCAAAACCAACAAAATATGTTTACAATCGAACAAATAAAAGAGGCTCATTCTAAAGTAAAAAGCGGTGCCGATTTTCCAAATTACATACAGGATTTAATCATTTTAGGAGTAAAAGGATATGATACCTTTGTAAATGATGGCCATGTTCAATATTATGGAATAAATAATTACACTGTTACTTCGGATGAAAAATACAATTTGATAGCAATTGCTGCATCTGCTAATAAAGAGCGGTTTATCGAATTTTTGGTGATGCACCAAGGCGGTCAAACCGACTATTTAACATTTTGCAATCATGCTGGACAATGTGGTATTGCACGATGGAGAGTGGATATTATTGAAATGACCTGTACTTATTTTGATCAATCTAACTCTGAAATTTTAATAGAAAAAATTTCGGCTTAAATAGCTTAAAAACAATTCTAATTTTATAAAATGAAAAAGGCGGCCTATTTCTAGACCGCCTTTTTCATTTATACATCCGCCTTTCAGATTATTTCAAATCAAAGCGGTCCAAATTCATTACTTTGCTCCAAGCGGATACAAAATCGTTTACAAACTGCTCTTTCGAATCCCCGCATCCATAGACCTCAGCGATTGCACGAAGTTCTGAATTGGAACCAAAGATTAAATCCACACGCGTTCCTGTCCATTTCAACGCCCCAGTTCTGCGGTCACGTCCCTCAAACACGTCTTGAGAATCTAAAGAAGCTTTCCAAGTCGTACCAAAATCGAGTAAATTTACAAAGAAATCATTAGTCAATGTCTCTGGACGGTTTGTAAATACACCATGCTTAGACTGGTCATAGTTGGCATTAAGAACACGCAGACCTCCAACAAGCACCGTCAGTTCCGGAGCAGTCAGCGTAAGTAATTGTGCTTTGTCAATCAGCATTTCTTCTGCCGAAATAGTGTATTGCGCTTTCATATAATTTCGGAAACCATCTGCTTCAGGCTCCAATACAGCAAAAGATTCCACATCTGTTTTATCTTGTGAAGTATCCGCTCTTCCCGCAGAAAAAGGAACGGTCACATTATGACCAGCCTGCTGTGCTGCTTTCTCAATTCCAACGCCGCCAGCCAGAACGATTAAATCTGCTAACGATACTTGTTTTCCTCCGGACTGTGCAGTATTGAATCCTATTTGAATAGCTTCTAAAACCGATAATACGGCCGACAGCTGAGCAGGATTATTTACTTTCCAATCCTTTTGCGGAGCGAGACGAACGCGTGCACCATTGGCACCGCCTCTTTTATCAGAACCACGGAATGTAGATGCCGAAGCCCAAGCTGTTGATACCAATTGGGAAACAGACAATCCAGATGCCAGTATCTTAGCCTTTAGTTCTGTAATGTCTTTAGAATCAATTAATAGATGAGTAACCGCTGGAATAGGATCTTGCCAAATCAGTTCTTTTTTAGGAACTTCTGGTCCAAGATAACGCTCGATTGGTCCCATATCGCGATGTGTCAGCTTAAACCAAGCACGTGCAAAAGCATCTGCAAAAGCATCAGGATTTTCAAGGAAATGTCTTGCAATAGGTTCGTATATAGGATCAAATCTCAAAGCCAAATCTGCAGTAAGCATAGTTGGCGCATGGCTTTTTGAAGGATTATGAGCATCTGGCACTGATCCAGCACCAGCTCCTCCTTTTGGTTTCCATTGGTGAGCACCAGCAGGACTTTTTGCAAGCTCCCATTCAAAACCGAATAAATTTTCTAAATAATTGTGGCTCCATTTTGCGGGCGTTGTTGTCCAAGCACCTTCAAGTCCACTGCTAATAGTGTATTCACCATGTCCGTTTCCGAATGTGTTTTTCCAGCCAAGACCTTGTTCTTCAATTCCCGCGGCAGCCGGTTCTGCACCTACATACTCGTTTGGATCAGCAGCGCCGTGTGTTTTGCCAAAGGTATGTCCGCCTGCAATAAGCGCAACTGTTTCTTCATCATTCATCGCCATTCTTCCAAAAGTTTCACGAATATCGCGCGCAGATGCTACTGGGTCTGGATTGCCGTTTGGTCCTTCCGGATTCACATAAATTAATCCCATCTGAACAGCGGCTAAAGGGTTTTCCAATTCCCGATCACCAGAGTACCGCTGATCATCCAGCCATTTTCCTTCGGATCCCCAATAAATATCTTCATTAGGTTCCCAAACATCGGCACGGCCGCCAGCAAAACCGAAAGTCTTGAATCCCATCGATTCTAGCGCGCAGTTACCCGTAAGAATCATCAAATCGGCCCATGAAATTTTATTGCCGTATTTCTGTTTGATAGGCCATAACAGCAAACGGGCCTTGTCAAGATTCACATTATCCGGCCAGCTGTTAAGAGGTGCAAAACGCTGTGTTCCAGCTCCAGCTCCTCCGCGGCCGTCAGCAATACGATAAGTACCGGCACTATGCCAAGCCATCCTGATAAATAATGGTCCATAATGGCCATAATCAGCCGGCCACCAATCTTGAGAATCCGTCATTAAAGCGAAGAGATCTTTCTTTACGGCATCCAGATCAAGGCTTTTGAAAGCCTCAGCATAGTCGAACTTCTCCCCCATCGGATTGGACAATGAAGAATGTTGACGAAGAACATTTAATTTCAACTGATTGGGCCACCAATCATTGTTTCTTGTGCCTGATCCGGCACTTTGTTTTGGATTCCCCCCAGAGAACGGACATTTGCTTTCTCCGTTAGGATTCTGACTTGTACTATTTTCCATAATGTAATGATTTTTAAAAACTTAGACCAATTTACCAAATTTTATCTTATATAAATTATTTTTTCAATAGATAAAATTTATAGTTTCAGTCCAAAAACGTAGTTTAGAATAATTCTGGATTTTACTAAAATCACTTTTTTATTCGTATTTTAGTAGAGCTTAAAAACGCATTGCAAACTTCCTATTATTTCAAAAAAAGAGAAACATTGGCATAGCAAAACCAAAAAGGACAAAACAATGAAAACCGATTATGAATCCGTAGATGAATACATCTCCACATTCCCAAAAGACATACAATTGCTCTTGGAAAATGTCCGCGCATCAATTATCAAAAAAGCACCCGAAGCCGTAGAAAGTATTTCCTATGGAATGCCTGCATACAAAACAAACGGAAAACCATTAGTATATTTTGCAGGCTATAAAAAACATATCGGGTTTTATGCAACACCAACAGGACACAAGGAGTTTGCTAATGAACTTTCGAATTACAAACAGGGCAAAGGCTCGGTTCAATTCCCAATTGACCATCCCGTTCCCTATTGGCTGATTGAACAAATTGTTGTGTTTAGAGTTAAAGAAAATGAAGAGAGAAAAAGTTTCTAAGTTGCTGATATTATAGTATTTAAATAGAGATTTTATTTATTTACTTTTAATTATAATAAGACCTATAAAAAATGAAACACATAGATACATAGATTTAATAGCAAACCATTAGAATGAATAGAAATAGCACTATTTTTCACATAGATTGACTATGCGAAAAGTAAAACGTCTAGCCAACTCTTTTTAAACACTATAAATTCTATGTTTCTATGTGTTAAAAAACAACTACACCCAATACATTTTTTCACTTAGGAACTTAGCTTCTTGGCAACTCATACAACCATGAAACATAAAGCCAAATCAATCAGACCATTCATAGGTTCCAAAGACTTTAGGATTTCTAGACGTTTTTACCAAGACTTAGGATTTAAGGAAAATGTCTTAGCTCCCAATTTCTCCTATTTCGAAACCGAGGGAATCGGGTTTTATCTGCAGGATGCCTATGTAAAGGATTGGGTAGACAACACCATGCTGTTTTTGGAAGTTGAAGATGTCAGCCAATTTTGGACTGCGCTTTTAGATTTGGACTTATCCATCAAATACGAAAACGTAAAATTAGTTCCCATCCGCGAAATGGATTGGGGAAAAGAATGCTTTATTCACGATCCGTCTGGGATTCTTTGGCATATTGGAGAGTTTAATAAATAATTTGGAGCTTATTCCTGCTATCCACTTGTATCTTTTTGTCTCGTAAAAAAACGAGACAAAAAGGATACCGCTTCTATCAGGGCTAACCCTTTTCATAAGAATAATTTTTCTTTCAAAGCAACATCTGTTCAAACATCATCAAATCATAAAAACATTCCGCACATAAAAACACATTTTAAAATTTTATAAGTATTTTTCCATATTTTAGCAAAATCAACGGAGATGATACTTATCAGGTCCATGTACCCAATTTTGGGTGTATATATGTGATAGAGTCACACATATTCAATAGTTAGGCAACATTATAAACCCAGCATAAAAGATGAAATTAAACTTAAACGACGTATATTCTTTTAATTGGGATCAGTTACATTATTTTGAATTTGATAATATTGTTGCTTTTGACGCATTTAAAAGTTTAAATTTTAATCAAGAAAAATCACTTAATAAATCAAAAGCTGATCTAAACCAACAGATTCAAGATTTTAAAAAAGGGCTTGAATCGCTTTCCGAAAGTGATCAAGAGTCATATGTTTATCAAAAATATTATATTAACGAAGTTATAATAAATGAAATTCAACGAATTCAACGATACTCTTCTGTTTTATCCATCTTTTCTTTTTACGAATCAAGGTTAAAATCCATTTGCAACCTAATAGAAAGTGAGTTTGAGTTTAAAGTTAAAATTAAGCATTTAAACAATTATGAAGGCGACTTAAATAAATATTGGAACTATTTAAGTAAAGTTTTTGAAATCCAAACTGAAAAAACGGAATCGCTGTTCAAACCAATTAATGAACAAAAAAAAATTAGAAATATAATTGCTCACAACGATGGAATAACGAAAGAGAAAATAGATGCTGTACAAGGATTGACTCTACATAAACTTGGTAAAAACTTTAAAATAGAAATTGATGAAGGAGTGTATATTGGAAATTTACTGCAAAGTATTGAAGTATTCATTAGTGCACTTTTAATAGAAATTGACAAACGATATATCACATTGAAAAAGAAATAACGTTGCCTAATCGAGTAGAGGGCTCCGCTCCCAACGGAACGGAGTGCGCCTCTCACACCACCGAGCGCACAGGTCATCTCGTTTTAGGAACGAGAGCGGTTTGCAAAGAGATGGATTAAGTTCGATATAAACATCTGTCAAGGATTGATAGCCTCTTTGTTTTAAGCGTTTCAAAGTAATGGTGGTATTCAAAATAAGACTTTGTGCAATTACTCAACCGCCTTTACGAGTGCGACTCCAAGCATAGGCGTGGTCTCGTTTACAACAAGTGCCAATTTTAATCAATAACGCAATTACTCCATTTGCAACGCAGGTAGTTCAACTTTTAAGATTCTAACCCCGATAACGCGGATTTATAATACGCGTCCGCAAAAGATTAATTTCTTTTTCGCTTTATGTATTATTATTATTCACCTTTGTGGACGCGCATTACAAATCGGCCTATCGGACAGCAATAAAAAAAGCGAAAAATATTTAATAAAAAATAATGAGTCAATTTAGATAAGATGAGAAAACAATTTGGCGCAAAAGCGAAAAAATCCGACATTGAAAAGTATTCAAAATCAAAGTATTGGAATGGGAAAATCTTCGAAAATTTAGAAGTGACCAAAATGAATATCAGCATTCAAACCTTACCAAAACTGTTATACAAACAATTTTGTAAAAAAGAAGCTCGAGAACCTCAAAAACCCATATCCATTATTCCATTCAATAAAGAACAATTTCTTGAACCTTATCCATCGATGCGAAGCATTTGGTATGGACATTCGGCGATATTGATGCGGTTAGACAATAAAACAATTCTGACCGACCCTATGTTTGGTTCCAATGCGGCACCTATTGCCCCTTTTGCTGTTCAAAGATTTAGCCAAAACACCTTAGACCTCATAGATGAATTTCCAGAAATAGATTTGGTCTTACTTTCCCACGATCATTACGATCATTTGGATTATGACAGTATTCAGAAACTCAA
This sequence comes from Flavobacterium sp. 1, assembly GCF_002797935.1. Lineage (NCBI taxonomy): Bacteria > Pseudomonadati > Bacteroidota > Flavobacteriia > Flavobacteriales > Flavobacteriaceae > Flavobacterium > Flavobacterium sp. 1. The sequence continues at coordinate 808,453 of NZ_PGER01000001.1, read as the reverse complement.
AAGCAAAACCAAACAATTTTATGTAGCACTGGGAGTAAAAAGACATTTGGTTTCTTGGGGAATTCCCGAAAACACAATCACCGAATTCGATTGGTGGGACGAAATTCCATTTGACGGAATCCAAATCACCTTCACTCCCACCCGACATTTTTCGGGCAGAGGATTGACCGATAGAGCCAAATCACTTTGGGGTGGCTGGGCATTAAAAACTACTAAAGAAAATATTTGGTTTAGTGGTGACAGCGGTTATGGTGAACATTTCAAAGAAATTGGCAGACGATTAGGTCCATTTAATTTTGCCTTTATGGAGTGTGGCCAATACAATGAAAACTGGCACCAAATCCACATGTATCCTGAAGAAAGCTTACAAGCTTCCATTGATGCTAATGTAAAAAACATGATGCCTGTGCATTGGGCTGGTTTTGCCTTGGCTCAACATTCTTGGACTGAACCAGCTGAACGCTTTATTCAAGAAGCTAAAGCCAAAAATCGTAACTATTGTTTACCTCAAATAGGCGGATTATTCGATTCTAATTGCTCGAAAACAAATGCTTGGTGGATAAACCAATCATAAACTCAAAGAAATAAAAAATGAAAACGTATTTTGTAGACTCTTTTACAAACGAAAAATTTAAAGGAAACCCTGCCGCGGTTTGTTTTCCTGACAATAATTTAGACATTGACACAATGCAGAAAATTGCAGCAGAAATTGGTTTTTCTGAAACTGCATTTGTAAAACACATCACGGACAATAGGTATAGCATCCGGTTTTTTACGCCAAAGATTGAAATTCCATTATGCGGTCATGCTACATTGGCTTCGTCAAAAATCATTTTCGATACAACTACTTTTGACAATATAACCTTTATCAATTGTGACAATATTGAACTGTTTATTGAAAAAGCAGCCAATAAAATCAAAATGCAGTTTCCTGTTTACGATACAGAAGAAACTGAAGTGCCTCAAAAAATGCTGGACGCACTTGGAATTTCTGAAATTGTAAATAAAAGATACAGCCCTAAAAATAAAATTATCCTGATTGAAATTAAAAGTGCGCTTGAGTTAGCTAATTTAAAACCTGATTTTACGGCATTAATTAATTCGCATACCGGAATCAATGGCGTTTTGGTGACTGCTATTTCAGACAGCGAAAATTTTGATTTCCATTACAGATATTTTTGGCCTTGGGCAGGAACTAATGAAGATCCTGTAACAGGCGGGATTCAAACTTTTTTGACAAAATACTGGGCTGCAAAATTGAATAAAACAAAATTAAACGCTTATCAATCTTCATCAAGAACTGGAATAATGAGCACAGAAATCATTCAGGATAAAGTTTTCATTTATGGCGAAGCCGTAACAGTATTAGAAGGACAATTTATTTTATAAGTATGTTCGAAGGCAAAACTTCTTACTCCCATTACTTTCTACTTAGTTACTTATAAGTATTCCACACTATTTTAATTCCAAAATCTACTTTTATGCACTTTCTTGCGTGAAGGATGGAAGTGGCATCTCCCGATTTAGAAAAACAAGGCTTTTTTGCCGTAGTTTTTGTTAATCGGGAATACAGCGGACAGCCTGACCTCGTTGCTATCACAATATCCTTAAAAACCAGAATGTTGTGCAACGAGGGCACGCCCAAATTTGGCTATGTATTTATTCAGAATCGCATTACTCATTATTAAAAATCATTCTAATTTAGAAAAAAAACAAAAAAATAAGTACTTAAATTAAGTATTTATACGTATGTTTGCGTAGTAATACTTAATTAACAGATTATGATTAATGTAATAGTAGTCGGAAACGGCATGGTAGGTTATAAATTTTGCGAGAAATTCATTTCGAAATCTGGGCAGGAAAATTATCAAATTACAGTATTTGGGGAAGAACCAAGACGCGCTTATGACAGAGTTCACCTTAGTGAATACTTTGCAGGAAAGACGGCTGATGACTTATCTATGTCAACAGCTAATTGGTATGAAGAAAACAATATTATATTAAACACTTCGGAGTTAATTACAGATATTAACAGAGAACAAAAAACAATACACACTCACTTAGAGAAAACATACGAGTATGATTACTTAGTTTTGGCTACAGGATCTGCTGCTTTTGTACCGCCAATTGACGGGGTGGAAAAAGAAGGTGTTTTTGTTTACAGAACCATAGAGGACTTAGATGCCATTATGACTTACGCCAAAAAAATAAAAGCTAACGGTGCTACCGAAGCTGCTGTTCTTGGAGGTGGTTTATTAGGACTTGAAGCTGCCAAAGCAGTACGTGATTTGGACTTGAATGCACATGTGGTTGAATTTGCACCCCGCTTGATGCCAAGACAGTTAGATCAGGGCGCTAGTGATATGCTTCAATCTAAAATAGAGGAATTGAATATAGGAATACACCTGAATAAAGCGACACAATTCATAGATGGCGAAGACAGCATAAAAGGAATGATGTTTGCAAATGATGAGCTGTTAAAAGTAGATATGTTGGTTATATCGGCTGGGATAAAGCCCCGCGACGAACTAGGAAGAGTTTCCGGACTTGAAGTAGGCGTTAGAGGCGGCATCGTGGTAAACAATAAAATGCAGACATCAGATCCTAATATTTTTGCCATTGGTGAGGTTGCCTTATACAATCAAATGATATACGGACTTGTAGCTCCTGGTTACGAAATGGCCGATGTTGCCGCCGAGCAAATCCTAAAAGGAGATAAAACGATGAGAGAAACCATCGATATGTCTACTCAATTGAAATTGATTGGAGTTGAAGTTGCAAGTTTTGGTGATCCTTTTATTGAAAATGAAAATGTTACTGCAATTGTTTACGAAAACAAATTCAGCGGTATTTATAAAAGAATTAATGTCACCAAAGACGGAAAAACATTATTGGGAGGAATCCTTGTAGGGGATTCATCTGATTACAACGGATTATTTCAAATTTACGCCAACGCAATGGCATTGCCTGCAAATCCAGAAGATTTAATTCTAGGTTCCCGCGGTGGCGAATCATCAACTTTAGGAAGTGCCTCCGATTTGCCGGATACTGCCGTAATCTGTTCTTGTGAGAACGTTACCAAAGGCGCTATCTGCTGTTCGATTCTTGACGGAACTGCAAATACATTTGGCGATGTAGTAAAACTTACCAAAGCAACTTCAGGTTGCGGAGGCTGTAAACCAATGGTAGCTGACTTAGTAAAAGCAGCTCAAAAATCTATTGGTAAAGAAGTAAAAGAAAGTATTTGTGAGCACTTTAATTATACAAGACAAGAATTATTTGATCTCGTAAAAATCAATAAATACACAAACTACTATGAAGTAATCGACCATCACGGAAACGGAGATGGCTGCGAAATCTGCAAACCAGTTGTTGCTTCTATTTTCTCCAGTATTTATAATGACACTGCCAATAAACACGTAACTACACAGGATACAAATGACAGATACCTAGCTAATATTCAAAGAAACGGAACTTATTCTGTTGTACCAAGAATTGCTGGCGGTGAAATCACTCCTGAAAAATTAATTGTAATTGGAGAAGTTGCCAAACAATTTGATTTATACACCAAAATAACCGGAGCACAGCGTGTCGATTTATTTGGTGCTCAATTAGATGACTTACCAAAAATCTGGAAAATATTAATCGATAATGGTTTTGAAAGCGGACACGCTTACGGAAAATCTTTAAGAGCCGTAAAAAGCTGTGTGGGTAATACTTGGTGTCGCTATGGAATGGATGACAGTACAACCTTTGCCATCGAATTAGAGAACCGTTACAGAGGGATTCGCTCTCCGCATAAATTAAAAGGAGGAGTTTCAGCCTGTATTAGAGAATGTGCCGAAGCAAGAGGAAAAGATTTTGGAGTAATTGCTGTAGAAGGCGGTTGGAATCTTTACATCTGCGGAAATGGCGGTGCTAATCCGAAACACGCTGTACTTTTAGCTGAGCAAATAAACAAAGAAACTGTTTTCAAATATATGGATCGTTTCCTTATGTATTATATCCGTACCGCTGGACCATTGGTTCGAACTTCTACCTGGCTGGAAAAATTAGACGGCGGATTGGATTATTTAAAAGAAGTAATCATCCATGACCGCATCGGAATCTGCGAAACATTGGAAGCTGAAATGGAAAAATTGGTAGGAACTTTTGAATGTGAATGGAAACAAGTACTTGAAAAACCAAGATTGATGAAACGTTTCAGCCACTTCGTTAATTCAGATGAAAAAGATGATAACATCGAATATGTACCGCTAAGAGATCAAAAAATGCCAAGACCTTGGTAATCCAAACTGAATCTTAAATTATAAAAACATACAACCTTTCTAATCTTGGCTCCGCTATCCTCATAAGTGGGGCTGGGATCAGAAAACAAAACTAAATCCCATGGAAGGACTATTAAACCAATACGAAACCGTAAACTTAAGTGATGTAAAAGTTTGGTTCAAAGCAGGAGATATCAAAGATTTCCCTAGTAATAGAGGTGGATGCATTAAATATAAAAACAAACAGATCGCTGTTTTTAACTTCGAAAGAAGAAACGAATGGTATGCCTGCCAAAATGCCTGCCCGCACAAAATGGAAATGGTTTTATCCAGAGGAATGACTGGTTCTACAGATGGTATTCCAAAAATCGCCTGTCCGATGCATAAAAAAACTTTTTCACTTGTTGATGGCTCTAATTTAAATGGTGATGATTTTAAAATTGCTACTTACCCAGTAAAAGTAGAAGGGAATGAAGTATTCGTTGGGTTTTTAGAATAATGTATGTATCTTTGAAATTAGCATAACATAAATGCGGTACTGCCTTTTAAGTATCTACTGAATCTATACTTTTTTCAAATGAAAACAATGCCTTTTTTAAACGCAAGCGCGTGGATTGATGCCGAAAACGAAGCCGATCCAAACAGTGAAATATTCCAAGACATAACCTATCCAAAGGAATTATTATATTCGGACAGAATGTACGAAAGGCTAATGATTTTTGAACCCAACGCTTCCGAAGCTGTTCAGATAGCAGCCAAAGCACAGCACATCTGCCGTTGGAAAGTAGCCAGAGAATCGTATCCAATGGATCGTGTGGGATATTTAAAATGGAGGGAAGATTTAAAAAAATTCCACGCCAAAACAACAGCCGAAATCTTAAAAAAAGCAGGCTATGAAGACAAGTTTATAGATCGTGTATCTTTTTTGATTGAAAAAAAGTTACTTAAAAAAGACGAAGAAACACAACTTTTAGAAGATGTAATCTGTCTGGTTTTCTTAGAATTTTATCTGGATCCATTCGTACACAAACACGATGAGGAAAAATTAAAAAATATTATTCTGAAAACTTGGAATAAAATGTCTGACAAAGGACATCAGGAAGCGTTAAAAATTGACTACACTCCAGAAAATCTTCAATTGATAAAAGACGCTTTGGGATTATAAATCGATTTAATGATTTTGATTACACATCCCTAACCTGAAAAATCAGTTATAAATTGGTGATACTTTTCTTCTATGAAAAAAAAATCCAAGGTATCTTTTGATAAAATTTCTTTTAAAAAATTAAGGCGAATGTACATCTTCGCCTTAATTACTATTGCTATAACTGTAATTCTGAGTCAGCTTCTTATTCAATACAATCTCTACAGTCAACTCAGTGATTCCAGAATCATAAACATATCCGGAAAGCAAAGAATGCTCAGCCAGAAATTGACAAAAGAAATTTTGGTACTCAATTTCATAACTGATTCCCTGCAGAAGAAAGAGCAAATCGAGAAGATTTCCAAAACCATTTCTCTTTGGGAATTAAACCATTATTCCTTAGTGAATGGCAGTGCCCAGCTTGGTTTTCCTAAAGAAAAAAACTCGATTCTTACCCGATATTTCAAAAACATAAAACCTAATTTTGATACCATAATTAAGGTTACAAATACTTTTTTGGCTAACAAAAAAGAAAATAAAAATGAACACGAAAATATAAAACTCGTGCAGACTTTACTGGTCAACGAAAAGATATTTCTTTCGGAAATGAATCAAATTGTTAGTGAATACGACAACGAAGCACTGGAAAAGGTAACACTGCAGCGCAAAACAGAGTACATTATTCTAGCTTTTACTTTATTCGTTTTACTGCTGGAATTTTTATTCATTTTCAAGCCTACCACCAAAAAAATCGAATCACTTATTTCCAACCTGCTATATTCAGAAAAAAAAGCATTAAAACTGGCACAGGATACTGAAATTATCAGCGAGGCCAAAGAAAACTCAGTCAAAGAATTAAAATCGCTCAATTATGCGATGGAGAATACCCTGCTCTATTGCCGAATCGCAACCGATGGAACCATTATTCATATTGGCGAAAAATTCTCAAAACTATTACAGTACAATCCTTTCAATACCGAAACGAAATTTGGCGAAGTCCTTACTCCTATTGAAAAAGAACAACTGATAATTGACCGCATTGTACTCCAAAATAACCGCAGAGGCTGGCAGGGAGAACTAAACATTACCACTCGGGCCGAGCAGTCACTCTGGCTGGATTTATCAATGATTCCTGTAACGATAAAAAAAGATGAATCGGAACTTTTAATAATTTGTTTTGATATTACCGAACGCAAAAAAGCAGTTCAGGAAGTAGAGCGCTTGAACACAGCTAATATTGAAAACAAATTAAACCAGCAAAAAATAATTTCGAGTAAAATTGTCGAAAACCAAGAAAACGAACAAAACAGGATTGCCAGAGAAATACATGACGGAATAGGACAAATGCTGACGGGATTAAAATTCAGCCTCGAAAGCATAAACTTAGACGATAAAGAAAAAGCTGCCATAAAAATAGATTACCTAAAGAAGTTATCTCTCGATATCATAAAAGGTGTACGTACAGCCACTTTCAACTTGATGCCACCGGAGTTAAGCGATCACGGAATAAATCCAGCACTTTCCAAACTCACTTTGGAACTTTCCAAACTCACAGGAAAAAACATTTTGTTTTACAACAAAACCGATTTCAATGCCCGACTGGACTCTTTAATAGAAATAAACATTTATCGGTTAACACAGGAAGCTATCAATAATGCCATTAAATATGCCGATTCTACTCATATTATCGTACAGCTTTCTCACAGCGCTACCCTTTTAAGCATCACCGTTGATGATAATGGAAAAGGATTTGACATCAATGCAGTAGAGAAAAAGAGAAACAGCGAATCCGGAATGGGCATGCTTTTTATGAAAGAGCGAATCCAATACATTAATGGCCGCGTTTTCTTTAATTCCATTCCAAATGAAGGAACGAGAATTACGTTTAATATTCCTATTTAAAATTTTAATGTCAGTGGAATTTAATATTGTAATTGATATTTGCTATTGTTTTTTGTCATTGAAATTATTTTCGATAGAAATTCAAAAATTACGTATCTTAGCCAATAAATTAGATGAATATACTTAAAGAATAATAAGTACATTATGAGTGATAAAATTCGAGTAGTTCTTGCAGACGACCATGTATTTGTGAGAGATGGCATAAAATCATTATTGGAAAACGAAGTCAACATTACTGTCGTAGGAGAAGCTACAGACGGTCTTGAGGCACTAACATTAATAGACGAACTAAAACCAGATTTATTAATTCTTGACATCAGGATGCCGAATATGACCGGTATAGAAGTCGTAGAACAACTGAGAAGCAAAAACAATTTTGTAAAAATTGTAATGCTTTCAATGCACGAATCTGAGGAATACGTATTAAAATCTATCCAGGCAGGAGCTGACGGATACCTACTTAAAGGATCAAGCAAAGAAGAATTTTTAAAAGCAGTTCATACGGTTTCAAATGGCGGAAAATATTTCAGTGGCGACATCTCCTCAATATTGATTGGACAGCTTACCAATCCTTCACATATTTCCGAACCTAAACAATCATTGGGAGAAGAACAAGTAATTACCAAAAGGGAAAAAGAGATCCTGAAACTACTTCTTAGCGGAAAAGGAAACAAAGAAATCGCCGAAGCATTAGACATTAGCAAAAGAACTGCCGAAGTACACCGCTTTAATCTGATGAAAAAACTAAAAGTTAAAAACCTGATGGAGCTTTCAAATAAGGCAACAGAATACGCTCTTTTGTAGCACTTTGAAACACTAACTTCCTTAAATTCTAAGCTTCTAAGATTTTTAAATTACCAAACTTCTAGAAGCTTAGTGCCTTAGAATCCCAGAAACTTAGCAACTTATTTTAAAAAATACGTATAAATACTTAATTATTTTTTAAAAACTGCGAAAACGCAGTTTTTAAATACGATATACTACTTAGTTTTGTATAAAAAAATAACAAGTATTATGTCAGCAACAAACTCCCTTTCACTATCACACCGAATTCTATTTTTAAATACTTTAGCTTTCACCGTGTGTTTTGCCTGTTGGACTCTTAATGGAGTTCTGGTAACCTTTTTAGTAGATAACGGAATCTTCAAATGGGATGTTGTCCAAGTAGGATGGCTTTTAGGAATTCCAATTCTAACAGGATCTGTTATGCGCTTGCCAATAGGCATGTTAACCGATAAATTTGGAGGAAAATATGTATTTTCGCTTTTACTCCTCCTCTGCTCTATTCCATTGTTTCTATTGCCGTATGCAGACAGTTTCTTTATGTTTGCATTACTAAGTTTTTTCTTTGGCATGGTTGGAACCAGTTTTGCGGTTGGTATTGGTTTTACTTCTATTTGGTATCCAAAAGAATGGCAAGGAAGAGCTTTAGGAATTTTTGGAATGGGCAACGCAGGTGCTGCCATAACAACATTTATGGCTCCATCCTTATTAAATGAATTCTCAATAGATGATCCCCAAAATGGCTGGAAACTGTTGCCAATTATATATGGAACTGCATTAGTTGTAATAGGCATTGTATTTTTACTATTCACAAAAAACAAAAAAATAGAAAATCAAACCAAAAGCGTTCCTCAAATGCTGCAGTCCCTAAAAAACACTAGAGTTTGGAGATTTGGAGCCTATTATTTCTTGGTATTTGGATGTTTTGTGGCGTATTCACAATGGTTATTACCCAATTTTATGAACGTTTATCAAACGAGTTTAGTAATGGGCGGCATGTTTGCCACTATGTTCAGCTTGCCATCAGGTGTAATCCGAGCTTTTGGTGGCTATTTATCAGATAAATTTGGAGCTAGAAAAGTAATGTATTGGGTACTGGGATCATCAGTAATCTTAAGCTCACTATTAATGATTCCGAAAATGGATATTACTACTTCAGGACCTGGTGTTATGGCAACTAAAAAAGGAATCATCACCGCTGTTTCCAATACACTTGTAAAAGTTGGGGAAAAAGAATTTCCAATCAATTTAAAAGTTAATAAACCACTCAAAAATACAGTATTCCCAACCCGAAATTCATGGCAGGAAGTGGTTGTAAACCAAAATCAGGAAGTAAAGAAAAAAGAACTTATTGCAAAAGGAGTTACAGCTATTCATTTTAGCGCCAACATGTGGGTATATCTAATACTGGTAATCCTTATTGGGATTTCATGGGGAATTGGCAAAGCTGCAGTTTACAAACACATCCCGGAATACTTCCCAACCGAAGTAGGAGTTGTAGGCGGAATGGTAGGAATGATAGGAGGTCTTGGAGGATTCTTCGGACCAATCATCTTTGGATATTTATTGACTACCACAGGAATATGGTCAAGCTCTTGGATTTTCATTTTACTGTTATCCGCTGCCTGTTTAATTTGGATGCACATTACAGTAACCAAAATCATGAACGAAAAACAGCCTGTTCTATCCAAAGAAATGGATAGAAAAAAATAATGCCTTTTTAATAACTTGTTGTATAACTGCTCTCCTTACCTCTAATCTGGAGAGCAGTTTTTATTTTAACCAATACTTCTTGATTATAAATTTTGGAGCAGAAAAATAAAATTAAATGTCTGACAAAAGCAGAAATCATTTAATCTCTTCAAAAAGAAACAATCAAAATACGTAACCAAATTAAATTTTAAAAATTATTGAGCATACTTAATCGAACCAAACTATTAACCGCCAAACCAAAAGACCATGAGAAAACTAACCTCAAACTTAATTGCGCTTTTGATAATAGTCTTTACTGTTACCGCTTTTAAAAGCCCGAATCCAATCAAACCTATTTTAAAAAATAGAATTACATCCGAGCGTAAACGAACTGACGAGGTAAATCCTCCAAAAACAAAAAAACTGCCTGTTGAAAAAGCCATTCTTACCATTGGTTTTATAAAGCTTACCGATATGGCTCCGTTAGCTATTGCAAAATTCTTAGGTTATTTTGAAGAAGAAGGACTTACTGTAAACTTGGAAGCTCAAGCCAATTGGAGAGATATTTTAGACAAAGTAATAGACAATCAGCTCGATGGTGCACAAATGCTGGCTGGACAGCCAATAGCAGCCGCAGTAGGATGCGGACGGCAAGCGCAACTTGTTACTTCCTATTCTATGGATTTGAATGGAAATGCCATTACAGTATCAAATGAAGCTTGGGCAAAAATGAAAGACAGCATCCCTGTAGAATACGGAAAACCAGTTCACCCGATTCCTGCTCAAGCTTTGAAACCTATTTTGAATTTCTATAAACATGCAAACAAACCTTTTACATTTGGTATTGTTGGTACTTATTCAACACACAATTATCAGTTGCGGTACTGGCTTGCTGCAGGCGGCATAAATCCTGGATTTTACAGCAACAACAATATTCAGGGAAGCAAAGGAAATGCTGGTGCTGATGTACAGTTGAATATTACAGCGCCTCCGCAAATGCCCGAAACACTAAGAGCAGGCACCATCAATGGGTATTGCGTTGGAGAGCCTTGGAACCAGCAGGCTGTTGAAGAAAGCATAGGCGTTCCAATAGTAACCAGCAAAGAGATTTGGAAAAATCATCCCGAAAAAGTGTTTGTAATGACTAAAGAATTTGTTACCAAATACCCTAACACAGCCACTGCAATCACAAAAGCATTAATAAAAGCTGGAAAATGGCTGGATAATCCCGAAAACCGAAAAGAAGCTACCCGCATTTTATCCAAATCAGCTTATGTAGACGGCAGTAAACGAGTAATTGACAATTCGATGTTAGGTACTTTTGAATTTGAAAAAGGTGATGTGCGGTTAGTACCAGATTTTAATGTTTTCTTCAGATATAATGCAACCTACCCTTATTATTCGGATGGAATTTGGTTCATGACCCAAATGAAACGCTGGGGGCAAATAGCTGAACCAAAAACTAACGATTGGTACATCAGCAAAATCAAAGAAGTTTACAAACCTGAAATTTGGTTCCAAGCTGCAAAATTATTACTGGAAGAAGGTTTTATTACTGAATCTGACATTCCAACTACAGATGGATTCAAGCCAGCAACAAATGAATTCATTGACGAAATGTATTATGATGGAAGAAAACCTGTTGAATATATTAACGGATTTAAAATTGGCTTAAAAAATTAATTCTGTTTCTCTCCCTTTACAAATACAAAGAAAACAATACCACCAAAAACAAATTTTTATTCTTTAAAATGCCTGATGTGTCTTTACTGATGCTTCAGGTTTTTTTGTGGTTATTTTCCTAAAATTACACAGATTAACTGAATTGGTTAAAATTTGCGTGAGTGATGGCAGTGGAGCTCTTTTTTCTGTTCAATTACCTCGGGTCCAAATCCGGGGTAATTGAACAGAAAAAAAGCGGAAACGTACAGCACGACCCGAAGTTTTTACGTAGGGGCACGCCCAAAATAAAATTGAAGATTTTAGATTGAAGGTTGCAGATTGGAGTTTTCATTTAGTTTTCAGCCTAAAAAAACGTTGATTTTTATAGTAATCAAAAATACTGCGTAAAACAGTACCCAATTCTTCTAATAATTCAAAATATTGAACCTATTTTTAGCATTCTAATTATATTGAATACAAACATCAAAATAAAATCCATTTTATACGTATTAATACTTAATTATTACTTACTTTTGTCTATGTACAGCGTACATACGATCCTTACATGACTACTTTCAAAACAAAGATATACATAATGCAAAATACAGAAATCAAAACTACGTGTTCCTATTGTGGAGTAGGATGCGGAATTATTGTAAAAAATGATTCTAAAAATGGAGTGACGGTTACCGGCGACAAAGATCATCCCGTAAACAAAGGAATGCTTTGTTCTAAAGGGATGAACTTACATTATGTAGTCAATGACACTTCGGACAGGATTTTGTATCCCGAAATGAGATGGAGTAAATCACATCCAAAAGAAAGAGTAAGCTGGGATGCGGCTTTGGATCGCGCGGCCGCTGTTTTTTCTTCCATCATAAAAAAACACGGACCAGACAGTGTAGGCTTCTATATCTCAGGACAATGCTTGACCGAGGAATATTATCTGGTTAACAAATTAGTAAAAGGCTTTCTAAAAACTAACAATATAGATACCAACTCCAGACTCTGCATGAGTTCGGCGGTGGCTGGCTACAAGAAAACATTTGGTGAAGACTCAGTTCCAATTGCTTATGCTGATATTGAACTGGCTGACACTTTCATGATAACCGGTGCAAACCCAGCTTTTTGCCATCCAATTCTTTTTAGAAGATTGGAGCAGCACAAAGAAAAAAATCCAAAAGTAAAAATAATAGTTGTCGATCCAAGAAGAACTGACTCAGCCATTGCAGCCGATTTGCACTTGCAGATTCTTCCCGGGACTGATATTGTTTTATACCATGCCATTGCAAAACGATTAATCGAGAAAGGGTATGTTGATTCGGATTTCGTAAAAAACCATACCGAAAACTATAAGTCATACAAAGACTTGGTTTCTAATAGTTCCTACGAAAATGCATCCAAAGTATGCGGTGTTTCGGTAAATGATATTCACTTAGCTGCAGAAATGATTGGCAGAGCCAAAGGATTTATTTCTATGTGGGCTATGGGACTGAACCAAAGCGCTATTGGTGTTGACAAAAATACCGCTTTATTGAACCTTTCACTAGTCACAGGCCAAATAGGAAAACCTGGATCTGGACCTTTCTCCTTAACTGGACAGCCCAATGCCATGGGAGGCCGTGAAGTGGGCGGAATGGCAAACTTATTGGCGGTTCATAAAGAATTAAATAACCCTGAGCATCGTAAAGAAGTAGCTGATTTTTGGGGAGTAGAATCTATTTCGGAAAAACCGGGACTTACTGCAACCGAAATGTTTGATGCTTTAGAATCCGGCAAAATGAAAGCGGTTTGGATTATCTGCACCAATCCAATGGTAAGCTTACCTGATTCCCGCAGAGTAGAGAAAGCATTGCAAAATGCCAAATTTGTTGTCGTTCAGGACATTTCTCATAATGCAGATACCGCAAAATTTGCCGATTTATTATTGCCCGCAGCCGGCTGGTTAGAAAAAGAAGGTACAATGACCAACTCGGAACGTCGCATATCGTATCTGCCAAAAGGAATCAACCCTCCTGGAGAAGCTTTATCGGATGTTGAAATTTTGCTGAATTTTGCTAAAAAAATGAAATTCTCTGGTTTCAACTTCAACAATACCGAAGCTATTTATAAAGAATATTGCCTAATGACAAAAGGCACTAACATCGATGTTTCGTATTTAAATTATTCCAGACTAAAAAACGAAGGAACTTTTCAATGGCCAGTTCCTGATTACGGACATCCGGGAACACCCCGTTTATTTTCGGATAAAAAATTCTTTACGCCTTCGCAAAAAGCAATTTTCAATATTCCGACGAGCATCAAAAACACTTCGGAAGAACCTTCGCAGCAATATCCATTTATATTGACCACCGGTCGTATTCGCGATCAATGGCACACGATGACCAAAACAGGGAAAGTGTCCCGATTAATGACGCATACTCCCAGCCCAGTCCTTGAAATAAACCCTATTGATGCTTACAAAGCAAAAATCAAAAATGGGGATATTGTTGTAGTAGCCAGTAAAAACGGTGAAGTGCGCGTCAAAGCCAAAGTAACAGATACGATCAAAGAAAGTGTTTTGTTTTTGCCAATGCACTGGGGAAAACAATTGGACAATGATTTGAATAGAACTAATAATCTGACCAATACCATTGTAGACCCGACCTCCAAAGAACCAGATTTTAAATACACCACTGTTTCAGTAACAAAGTATGTCAAGCCGTTCCAAAAAATTGCTGTAATTGGCGCTGGAGCAGCGGCTTTCCGTTTCATTCAGAATTATCGTGAAATCAATACTCTCGATGAAATCATTGTATTCTCAAACGAGGAAAACCCATTTTACAACCGTGTTTTATTACCTGAATATGTTACAGCCGAACTGTCATGGGAAAGTCTTTTAAAAATAAAAGATGACGCTTTGAGACAATTGAACATCACAATGAAATCGGGTGTAGCTATTGAAAACGTCAACGCAACTGATAAAATCATAACCGACAGCCAAGGTAAAACCCATCAATTTGACACCTTGATTATGGCTACCGGAAGCCGTCCTTTCATACCCGAAAATGCTCAGCTGCATTTGCCAGGGCGTTTTACCATAAGAAAGAAAAATGATGCTGACCGATTAAAAGACTACTTAGAAGGAACCAATCTGCCAGCCGAAGAACAGCACGTAGTAATTGTTGGCGGCGGTTTATTGGGACTTGAACTAGCTGCCGCGCTTAAACACAAAAAAGTAAAAATAACAATCATACAACGAGCTTCCCGATTGATGGAGCGACAGCTGGATCGTATTTCCAGCAAATTATTGGCCGAAGAAGTACAGCTGAGAGATATTCAGATCTATTTTGATAATGAAGTAAGTACCGTATTCGAAACTGAAAATGCAAACGAACTGGAAATCGCTCTTAAAAGTGGCAGAATCATTACTGCCAATGCTATTGTTTACACCATTGGAACTATTCCGAACATAGAATTAGCAAAAGAAACAGGATTGGCTTGTGGACGCGGTGTAAAAGTAAATCAGTACCTGCAGACATCCAACCCGGATATTTTTGCGATAGGTGAAATTGCCGAATTCAACAATATGTTATTCGGAATCACTTCTGCAGCCGAAGAACAGGCCGATGTGCTGGCTAACTTTATAGCCGGTGACATCAGCAGTTTTTACAAAGGATCAGTGCTAATGAATATCCTAAAACTAGAAGACATCAATCTTTGTTCTATTGGTGAAATCGAAGTGCCGGAAAACGATGATTCCTACGAAGAAATTGTTTTTGCCGATTTAGGAAAACGCTATTATAAAAAATGCATCGTCAAGAACGACCTGCTCATAGGCGCTATCCTGATGGGCGATAAAAATGAGTTTGCCGAATTCAAAACTATGATCGAAAGCAAAATCGAATTGGCCGACAAACGCAACACTTTATTAAGAGGAAGCGGATCTGAAGCCAAACCAGTACTAGGAAAACTCGTTTGTTCCTGCAGTCAGGTAGGAAGCGGAAATATTGAAGACTGCATCAAAAGCGGCGTTACCAACTTTACCGAACTTTGTAAAACTACCGGAGCCGGACTCGGTTGCGGCAGCTGCAAAACCGAAGTGAAAGAAATATTGGCGAAAGTCAAGTAGGCTGCAGATGGCAGGTTTTAGAATTCAGATTGCAATAGTAAAGATTTAAAAAACAGAAATTGATTTTTATCGAGCATTAGAAATTTAAGATAAATCAAATACGCATAACCGTAGAGATACACTGCAGTGCATCTCTACAATCAAAGAAACGTTGCAGTGCAATCTCTGTTACAACAACGAAGAATTCAACGATACAATTTTTATAGAGAAATCCAATTAGATAACAGATTTCAGCTAGCAGAAAACAGATAATTTATAATTCAAAAAAAATGGAATTAACAAGACTCATAGTAAAAGGCGGAGTAATATCTCCTGGGGAATTACGAGAAATTGTAAATATGGCATTGGAGCAAGGTCTAGACGCCATCTCTTTTGGTTCCAGACAAGACATTATATTCCCAAAAGGATTCCAAAGTAATACTGCCGAAAAAATTGGCAAGCATCATTTTGTATATCCCAACGAAAAAAGCGGCAACAATATCGTTTCTTCCTACGTAGCGACCGATATTTTTAGCAATACGCCTTGGCTTACCGGAAATAAATTCCTTTATATCCTCGAGCAATTCAAAGAAAATCCTAAACTCAAGGTTAATATAACAGATCCTAAACAGCAAATCGTTCCCCTGTTCACGGGACACATCAACTTTATAGCCTCACACCACGAAGACTATTGGTTTTTGTACATACGCTTGCCAAAATGGGACAAAATGGAACTTTTCCCTGTATTAATTTACAGCTGGGACATTGGCAAAATCTATTACGAAATAGAAAAAATACTTCAGGAAGAACCCGATACAATTGACATGATTTTCCAGCTCATTAGTGATTTGGACACCAATAACAGAACTATCGATCAGCCACTAAACATTTCATTTTATCCATTCCCGTATTATGAAGGAATGAACAGGCTCGGAATCGACCAATACTGGCTCGGACTCTACTGGCGCAACAACCTGTACGACCTGCAGTTTCTAAAAGAAATGTGTGATTTGTGTTTTGACTGCAAAATCGGAAAAATATGCATCACCCCTTGGAAATCCTTTATCGTAAAAGGAATCCCAAAAGCGCGCAAACTCGATTGGGAAAAATTTCTAGGCAAAAAAGGAATCAACGTACGCCACTCACTGCTCGAACTCAACTGGCACTTGCCGGTAGCGATGGAATGGGCTTTGAACCTCAAAACCTTTCTCGTGCGCACCCTCGACCAGTTCGACATCAGCACTTACGGGCTTACCTTCGGGTTATCCGACTATAATCGTGAAGGGCATTATTTCACTTCGATAGTAATCGAAAAAAATGATCCGCCAAAAGATCTCGAATCGATTAAAATACGAGATACCTTTAATGTACTGCATGCCAAAAATTTCGACCCAAATACGCGCGAATACATTGTACACACACAAGATGTCGATAAACTGGAATTACCCAATATCCTTATCGAGTTGAGTAAAAAATACTTTGAAGAATTGGGTACCAGCGTACTCGAATTCCAAAACACCGCTACGAAAAAAGAGAAAAAAGCACTCGACATTCATCAATGCCAAGAATGTTTAACAGTCTATAATTCGGATTACGGCGATGTGATACAGGGAATCGAAAAAGGCACACTATTCGAGAATCTCCCAGCCGATTACTGCTGTTCATTATGCGAAGCACCAAAAAGCAGTTTTATCACATTGACAGAAGCCAAAGTATAACCAAAATTCACCTCGCCAGTTCACTAAAGATCATTTGGGCGTGACACCATAAAGAAAAGGAGCCAATTCATCAGCAACGGTGAGTCGGCTCCTTTCCTCTATGCTGTCGGGTGATCCGTGCTACTTCGGTAGCTTACTCCTCCCCCTCACGCAAATATGACTGCTTCACAACAGTATTTCTTAGATTTCAAGAGCAAAATTCAATAGCAATTTCAATAGTAATTTCAATGGCAATTTCAATGGCAAAAATCAATAAAAAATCTATTTCTTCAATCCAATTCCTCTCGATATTCTTGCAAAGATCCTTCCTCTCTCAGGAAGACAAAAATTGAAGAATTCTTTATATTGAAACTTTATGTCAATTCTTTAAATTAAACTTATCCCTTGAACTTTCTGTTTTCTACAATCTCAAATCTTTTCCTTATCTTTATAATTCAACTATATGCCTTTACAATAATTATACGCCTTATGAACTGGAAAGCACAACTCATCAAACGCAATGGAGAGAGCCGAATTGCCATTTATTTTGAAAAAAACTACGATTGGATTGATCGCATCAAACAACAAGAAGGCTCAAGATGGAGTCAAACATTAGGAGTTTGGCATTTGCCGGACACCTTTGAAAACAGAATATTATTTCAAATTACCGAAGCACCAATCAAGCGTCCTTCGGCAGAAGGAATTGCACAAATAGAAAAATTCAAGCACTGGCTATTATCAAGACGTTACAGCAATAGCACCATAACTACCTATACCGAAGCTTTAAAAACCTTTCTGACTTTTTACAACGACAAAGCAGTTGCCGAAATTAACAATAACGATGTCATTCGATACAATAACGAATATATTTTAAGCAATAAATTATCTGGTTCCTATCAAAACCAAATCGTCAATTCCATAAAATTATTTTTCTCTACCATTAGGGAAACAAAAATAGAAATAGACAAAATTCACCGTCCGAAACGAGAAAAATTACTCCCCAATGTTTTGAGCAAAGAGGAAGTAAAACTGATATTGAATGCACACAGCAACCTCAAACACAAAACGATGTTGAGTTTAATTTATGCTTGTGGATTGCGCCGAAGCGAACTCTTACATTTAAAACCCACAGATATTGACTCCAAAAGAGGGATCGTAATTATAAGACAAAGCAAGGGAAAGAAAGACCGGATTGCGCCGCTATCAAATAAAATCTTAGCCATGCTTCGGGACTATTATGTTGCCCACAAACCTACTACCTATTTATTTGAAGGGAAATTTGGTGGTGAGCCATACTCAGAATACAGCTTACAAAGTGTTTTGAAACAAGCCCTAGATAAAGTAGGAATAACCAAACCTGTCACACTACATTGGCTACGTCACAGTTTTGCCACACACTTACTGGAAAACGGCACCGATTTGCGCTACATTCAAGAACTATTGGGACACAACAGCAGCAAAACAACAGAAATCTACACTCACGTTAGTACGAAAAGCATCCAACTAATAAAAAGTCCCTTTGATGATTTGTAAGGATTAATATGTATATTTGGTTTTGAGAAAAGTGTGTATTTTATCACACTCATACACCCGATTTTGGGTGGATATGTGTGACGGAGTCACACATATATACTAGTTGGCGGTCAGTTTACCGAACACAACGATAACCAAACATAATATATCAAATATGAAAATTACTTGGAACGATTTAAAAGTTGATTTTACACATATCGATTTAAAAAGATTAATAGAAAGTTGGGATTGGCTAATTGGAAATGACAAAACTCCAATTTTAGTTTCGAGTATTGGAGATATATTTCTCGAAGACAGAAATGAAAAGTGTTATTGGTTAAATGTTGGAGAGGGAATACTTGAAAAAGTTGCTGAAAACAAAACTGAATTTAAAGAGAAACTAACCGATAACGAAATTGTAAATGAATGGTTTTTAGTTGAACTTGTCGCGGAGCTAAAAAAAGCGGGAATGGAATTAACCGAAAATAATCTTTATGGCTATAAAAAACTTCCTGTTTTAGGCGGAGAATATGAACCTGAAAATTTTGAATTAACTGATATAGAAGTCCATTTTGAATTAAGCGGACAAATTCACAAGCAAATTAAAGATCTACCAGACGGAACAAACGTGAAAATAGTAACTGAATAAAAAACCGAACCGCCAACAGCCACTACAACGGATTTGGGCATTAGGCTTAATGGAAAGTTGGTTTTGTATTTGGGATGATTTGGCAAATCCGAAAATAGGGCTTAATTTAGTCCCAAACCCGCTGTAGTGCCAGAACGTTATGCCTAATGCTAAAAAAAATCAGAGGATTCAATAACCTATCGTAACAAATGAAAAATATTATATTCATAGGAGGAATTCACGGAAGTGGAAAAGGAACAATCTGCGAAACTCTGAAAAACAAAATAGATTTAATACATTTAACGGCTAGCGAAGTTTTAAAGTGGAATGAATTAAGTACCAAAGAAGAAAAATTAGTAACAAATATTAATGAAACTCAAAATCGACTTGTAATCAACTTAAATAAAATAGTTGAAGAAAATAAAACATATTTATTAGACGGTCATTATTGCTTATTAAACAATCATGGAAAACCCGAAAAAATTCCTATCCAAACTTTTAAAGATATTAATCCAAAAAAATTAATTCTTGTTATTGCTAATCCAGAAACAATTAAAAAACGTCTTGAAAAAAGAGATGCAAAGACATATGACATTGATATAATTGAGGAGTTTCAAAATCTAGAAATAAACTTTGCAACAGATATAAGCGAGATTTTAGAAATCCCACTTCATATAATAAATAGTGAACAATTAGAAATAGAAACCCTTTTATATTTTTTGAAATGAGAATACTTTTAGATACTAATATTATTGTACATAGAGAAGCCAGTAAAATATATAATCAAGATATTGGATTACTATTTAATTGGCTTGACAAAATGCACTTTGAAAAATGCGTTCATCCAGTATCTATTGATGAAATTTCAACTTATAAAGATGAGGATGTAGTCAATACAATGAAAGTTAAAATTGAAAACTATAATGTTTTAAAAACTATTTCTCCAGATTCAGAAGTAATTACACAATTAAGGTTAAGTGACAAATCAATTAATGACACGAACGACACCTCAATTTTAAATGAATTAGTAAATAATCGGGTAAATTACCTAATAACAGAAGATAAAGGCCTTCATAGAAAGGCAAAAGAACTAGGTATTTCTGATAAAGTTTACAAAATAGACTCTTTCATTGAAAAATTAGTTTTTGAAAATCCAGGTCTTTCCGACTACAAAGTACTTTCAGTTAAGAAAGAATACTTTGGAAATATAAATCTTAAAGATGATTTTTTCAATTCTTTTAAAGAAGATTATGCTGAATTTGAGAAGTGGTTTAATTCAAAAGCTGATAAGGAATCCTATATTTGTCTAGTAGAAAACGAAGTAAAAGCATTTTTGTTTTTAAAAATAGAAAATTCAGATGAAAACTACAGAGATATAATTCCTGCTTTCTCATCAAAGAAAAGATTAAAAATCGGAACATTCAAAGTTACATCTACTGGTTATAAGTTAGGTGAAAGATTCTTAAAGGTAATTTTTGATAATGCGCTAGTAAATAAAGTTGATGAAATATATGTTACAATTTTTGACAAAAGAGAAGAACAACAAAGACTGGTTAGTCTTTTAGAGGAATGGGGCTTCAAATATTGGGGAACAAAAGATACAACAAATGGAATTGAAAATGTTTATGTCAGGGATTTTTCAAAAACCATATTAGAAAATCCAAGAGAATGTTTTCCTTTTATTGACCGAAAATCACGAGTATTTATAAATCCGATATGGCCTGATTATCATACAGAATTATTTCCCGATTCGATACTTAATAATGAATCCCCACAGGATTATATAGAAAATGAACCACATAGAAATGCTTT
This sequence comes from Flavobacterium sp. 1, assembly GCF_002797935.1. NCBI lineage: Bacteria > Pseudomonadati > Bacteroidota > Flavobacteriia > Flavobacteriales > Flavobacteriaceae > Flavobacterium > Flavobacterium sp. 1. The sequence goes on along the minus strand of NZ_PGER01000001.1, from coordinate 787,263 downwards.
AAAAAAAGTTTATATATCTCGGTCTTATACTAGAGATTTGAAACCCGGAGATATAATTTTATTTTATAGAACTGGTGGTAGATATGCAGGGGTTCTATCTACAATTGGTGTTGTTGAAAATGTGATATTAAATATATCGAATGAAGAAGATTTCATCAGATTATGTAGAAAGAGAAGCGTATTTGATGATAATGAATTAAAAAAATGGTGGAATTATAATAGATATAGCAGACCTTTTATTGTAAATTTTCTCTACGTTGATTCATTTCCAAAACCAAAAATTAATTTAGATAAACTAATTGAATTAGGGATCATAAAATCAATTAATGATGTACCAAGAGGTTTCGTTCAAATTGAAAAGATTAAATTTGAAGAATTTTTAAAAGAAGCAAAAGCAAATGAAAGTTATATTGTCGATTAAACCTTACTATGCAGAAAAAATCCTAAATGGAGAAAAGACATATGAACTTAGAAAATCAATATTTAAAGTTCCCAATATAAAAACCGTGATTATATATGCGTCTTCTCCAATTAGTAGAATAATTGGAGAATTTGAAATTGATGGAATAATTCACGAAGAAATTACAACACTTTGGAAAAAAACAAAAGAATTTAATGCTGTTGATAAAAGTTTTTTTGATGAATATTTTGCAAATAAAGAAAAAGGGTACGCTATAAAGATTAAGAACTTTAAACGATATAATAAAACCTATAATATTATGGAAAAATATGGTTTAACAGCTCCACAATCATTTTCATATACCGATAAATAAAAAAGCACTAGGCATAACACACGCTACAAGCAATTTGGGCATTTGGATTAATGGAAAAATTGGTTTGTATTTGAAAGATTTGGCAAATCCGAAAGATTACGCTGATTTAGCCCCAAACTTCTTGTAGCGCGGGGACGTTGTATGCTATTTATAAGAACCTGAATGGAAAGAGAAATTTTATTTACAGCAAGAAATACATACGATTCAGAATATAATTCAGGATTCAGTTGGCAAAACTATTTGGAATGGTCTAAACTTTATCAACTGAAAGAATTAGTTTCATTAGATGGGATTTTAAATGATTTATCCTTTATGCCAGATTTTGATTCTGAAACTGAATGGAAATATATTGTTACTGACCAAAATGTGGTTACTGTATTTTTCAATTCTGTTGATTACGTTTTGGAAAAAGTAAAAGACTTAAAATATTTTAATTTATTGGCGGTCATTAAAGAGCCTAAAAGCGAGAATGCTAATTTGAATTCTGAATATGATTTTATAGGTTATGATTTGGTCGAAAAAGATGGAGATGTTAGTGCGTTGACAAATTGTGGAGGTTTTGATGAAACATTTTTACCTCAAGAACTAAATCAATACGGACTAATTTCAGATTACAATAAAGCAAAAAAAGTTCAAATTGAACTGATTAAAAATAATCCCGAAGAACATCACGCAGATTGTTATCTATATGAAGTTTGGAGACATAAAACTATTGGGCGAAAATAAACAGCATACAACAGCTACTACAACGGATTTGGGCAATTGTCTTAATGGAAAGTTGGTTTTGTATTTGTGATGATTTGGCAAATCCGAAGAATGGGCTTAATTTAGTCCCAAACCCGCTGATTACTATGGCATTACCAAATAAAAATTCGTAAAAAAGCCATCTATTTTTTGCGAATAATTAATAACTTTGATTTAGGAAAAACAAAAAAGTCTTGCGAAGGGGAAGAGCATTTTTTTCTCTTTCCTTTCAAAAGAAATTTTATTTAATGTTTTTTTTACGCTACTTGTCTTTTTTCAAACATTTTGTTTTCTCTTATGCATGCACATACTCTATGTACAAGTTTGTTCCTAACATTGTTTATGATAAGCATCTTGTTTTTACCTTCTTCCACCTTTCGATTAAAATAATTTTTTAATTCAGGATCACTGGTAATTGCTGACAAGGCACACATATGAAGCTGTTTTTTTAATTTTTTGTTAGCCACATAATGGACTTTTGGTTTTGAGCGAATACTTTTCCCCGAGGTATGTTCAAAAGGTACAACACCTGCATAACAAGCCAGTTGGCGAGGAGTTGTATACATTGTAAATTCGTTTGTAAAACAAATCAAAAACAAAGCCGTTACTTTTCCGATGCCAATAACAGATGTGACAAGAGTGAAAATTCTAGAAATATTTTCATCGTCATTTATTGTTTTGTCCAATTGTTTTTCAATGTTTTTTAGATCCAAATCAATTCCCTTGATGGTGCTTTTCTGTAGTTTTTCAGAAAGTCTGGCTACTTCCAAATCAAAGGCTTTGAGTTCTTTTACATTTCGCAACAAAGAAGCTTTTGTTGCAACTAATTTTTCCCGCAGGGACAAAAGATTTCTCATTTTGTTGATTTCCATTCTGGGAGCATTAAAAATAACTGCTTCCTCCACATTTTTCATGGCATAAAAAGCAATTCTTTGGGCATCAACTTTGTCGTTTTTGCCTCTTTGAACCCCAATGCTGCGAATAATTTTCAGTGACATTTCGACCCAAAGTGAGAACTTTTCAATCATTAGACATTTGATTATTAACTTGCCGTACATTCCTGTGTGTTCTAAACAAACAAGCGTGTTTTCAAACGTGGAACCTTGTTCCTTGAGCCATTTGCAAAGGGACTTGATTCCTTTGTAATCATTTACAAACTGGCTGTGAATTGATTTTTCTTTATTTCTATCCAAAATTACTACGGCATCAAAATATTCTTTTGACACATCGATACCTAAAAAATGTTTAAATTTGCTCATAAGAAAAGATTTTAAGGATTAGCAACCAAATTATTGAACACACTCGTAACCTTGATAATAGGCCTTAAAACCTGAATTACTATTTGATGCTTGTTCAATATAAACTGACAAAGTCCTAATCAGCGGATAAGTCTAAAAACTTTGTAGTACCAATGGTGTACTTTGTCAGTTTGGCTGTTAATTTAAATTTACGAATAATTTATTATGCAAATCTAAAGGTAGTATCAGAACGTCAGGCTGTGAAAAAACTACTTTAAATTTAGAAAGTATTCGGAGGGCTGTCAAAGAAAAAACTCAAATATGAGATTCTCAGGAGGCAGATTTTAGTTTTTTCACAGACTGACGTTAGCAGTAACTTTTGCTCAAAAAATCGAAAAAATTTGAATTTAATACCAATTATTGGTATCTTTGGTAAAAATAAAAATCATGGCACGTAATACATCAATATTATTAGGAGACTATTTTGAAAACTTTATTAATGAACAAATATCTACAGGGAAATATAGTTCAGTAAGTGAAGTTGTTAGAACTGCTTTAAGAGTTTTTGAGCAAGAAGAAACTAAAACAAAATCTCTAATCAATGAACTAAAAATTGGTGAAAAGAGTAGTAAAATCAGAAATTTTGACCGTAATAAAAATCTTGAAATGCTAAAAGCTAATTTTCAAAAATAATGCCAAAGTATATAATTAGTGAAAAGGCATTAGAAGATATTAATAACATTTGGATTTATACGGCGGAAAATTGGTCTGTTGAACAAGCAGATCGATATTATAACTTAATCATTGACGAAATTGAATATATTGTCGATAATTTAGATATGGCTCATGACTTTGGAAAAGTTAGAAAATCATATCGATACTCAAAAGTAAAATCACATTTAATTTTCTTTAAAAAAGATAAAACAAATGAAATTGAAGTCGTTAGAGTTTTACACGAAAGAATGGATATTGAAAACCGATTAGCGGAATAAATAAAAAAAGCTACTGCTAACAGGTACAACGGATTTGAGCAATTGGCTTAATAGAAAGATGGTTTTGTATTTGGGATGATTTGGCAAATCCGAAGAATGGGCTTAATTTAACCCCAAACCCACTGATTACTATGGCATTACCAAATAAAAATTCGTAAAAAAGCCATCTATTTTTTGCGAATAATTAATAACTTTGGTTTAGGAAAAACAAAAAAGTCTTGCGAAGGGGAAGAGCATTTTTTTCTCTTTCCTTTCAAAAGAAATTTTATTTAATGTTTTTTTTACGCTACTTGTCTTTTTTCAAACATTTTGTTTTCTCTTATGCATGCACATACTCTATGTACAAGTTTGTTCCTAACATTGTTTATGATAAGCATCTTGTTTTTACCTTCTTCCACCTTTCGATTAAAATAATTTTTTAATTCAGGATCACTGGTAATTGCTGACAAGGCACACATATGAAGCTGTTTTTTTAATTTTTTGTTAGCCACATAATGGACTTTTGGTTTTGAGCGAATACTTTTCCCCGAGGTATGTTCAAAAGGTACAACACCTGCATAACAAGCCAGTTGGCGAGGAGTTCTATACATTGTAAATTCGTTTGTAAAACAAATCAAAAACAAAGCCGTTACTTTTCCGATGCCAATAACAGATGTGACAAGAGTGAAAATTCTAGAAATATTTTCATCGTCATTTATTGTTTTGTCCAATTGTTTTTCAATGTTTTTTAGACCCAAATCAATTCCCTTGATGGTGCTTTTCTGTAGTTTTTCAGAAAGTCTGGCTACTTCCAAATCAAAGGCTTTGAGTTCTTTTACATTTCGCAACAAAGAAGCTTTTGTTGCAACTAATTTTTCCCGCAGGGACAAAAGATTTCTCATTTTGTTGATTTCCATTCTCGGAGCATTAAAAATAACTGCTTCCTCCACATTTTTCATGGCATAAAAAGCAATTCTTTGGGCATCAACTTTGTCGTTTTTGCCTCTTTGAACCCCAATGCTGCGAATAATTTTCAGTGACATTTCGACCCAAAGTGAGAACTTTTCAATCATTAGACATTTGATTATTAACTTGCCGTACATTCCTGTGTGTTCTAAACAAACAAGCGTGTTTTCAAACGTGGAACCTTGTTCCTTGAGCCATTTGCAAAGGGACTTGATTCCTTTGTAATCATTTACAAACTGGCTGTGAATTGATTTTTCTTTATTTCTATCCAAAATTACTACGGCATCAAAATATTCTTTTGACACATCAACACCTAAAAAATGTTTAAATTTGCTCATAAGAAAAGATTTTAAGGATTAGCAACCAAATTATTGAACACACTCGTAACCTTGATAATAGGCCTTAAAACCTGAATTACTATTTGATGCTTGTTCAATATAAACTGACAAAGTCCTAATCAGCGGATAAGTCTAAAAACTTTGTAGTACCAATGGTGTACTTTGTCAGTTTGGCTGTTAATTTAAATTTACGAATAATTTATTATGCAAATCTAAAGGTAGTACCAGAACGTCAGTCTGTGAAAAAACCTCTTCAAATTTAGAAAGTATTCGGAGGGCTACCAAAGAAAAAACTCAAATATGAGATTCTCAGGAGGCAGATTTTAGTTTTTTCACAGACTGACGTTACCAGTCATTGAAAACACCCACAAAGCAAAATAACAACATTGAATGAAAACTATAATTTGCACAATAATCGCTATCACATCATTTCTGAGCTGTAAACCAGACAAAAAATGTTTAGATTTCAAAACAGGTAACTTCACATATGTTGACAAAAAAAAATTTCAGATTGGAAAGTTACTAGAAATGATACTTTACAAATAGAAACCAACATTACAAATGGAATAACAGTAGTAGGTTCTGTCAAATGGAAATCTGATTGTGAATATGAATTAATTTACATTAAAACTAGTCATCCCAAATTACAGAATATGATTGGAAAAAAAGTTGAAGTCACAATTACCAATATTCAAAACGATACTATAACGTACTTTGCTAAAGGTGATGGGAAACAAATGAAATCCAAAATGATAAAAACCAAATAAGTGAATGTAAATCAACGACTGGTAATCGAGTAGACGGCTCCGCTCCCAACGGAACGGAGTGCGCCTCTCACACCACCGAGCGTACGGGTCACGTACTCGGCGGTTCGCAAAAAGATGGATTAAGTTCGATGTAAACATCGGTTGATGATTGATAGCCTCTTGTTTTATATGACTATCCGCAACTTGTACCTTTTGTTTAATTACCTTATATTCGTGGCAGAATAAAAACTAAACAGTTATGAATTTGCGTAAATTCTTTGAAAAATATCCTGATGAAGCTTCTTGTATTGAAGGCTTCAAGAAAAAACGTCTTGAAATGGGTATTGTCTGCAAAAAATGCCAACACACAGAGCATTCTTTTCGTAAAACTGATTTAAAATTTCAATGTAAAAAGTGTGGTAGCCGAATTAGTCTTCGCTCAGGAACGGTAATGGAAAATTCGAATTTACCTTTCCAATATTGGATGCTTTGCATTGAACTTATGACGCTCTCAAAAAAGAGTTTTTCAGCATTAGAAATGCAACGTATCTTGGGGCACAAGCGTTATGAACCAATTTGGTTAATGATGCACAAAATACGCAGAGTAATGAGTAAACGTGATGAGAAATATAAATTGGAGGGTTGCATTGAATTTGACGAAGGATTCTTTGAAAGAGTTGACAACAAAGATGTTATAGACGACAAAGATGATAACAATGGTGACAATCCTAAACAAGGCAAAAGAGGTCGTGGGAGTGAAAGACAAGCAAAAGTGCTAGTGATGGTAGAATCTGAACCTAGTATTTCTGCGCCAAAAAAAGGAAAACCAAACAGGAAAGTAGGCTACTTGAAAATGGTTGTCATGGAGGATTTGAAGTCCGAAACAATTAATAAAGAGGTTCAGAAGTCAGTAGAAAAAACAGCTTCTGTACTCTCCGATGGCTATACAGGATATTCTAAACTAAAAGAAGTAATAGCAAAACATCAGGTTGTTGTAGAGCCTGACAAGAAGAAATCTGCAAAAGTTTTTCCTTGGGTAAATAGAACAATCAGTAATGCAAAGAAAGTGATTTTAGGAATCCACCACAATTGTATAAATCAACAATATGTACAAAATTATCTCGACGAGTTCTGTTACAAATTTAACAGAAGATATTTTGGAGATAGACTATCTCAGAGGCTTATGATTGCTGCCTTAGAAACAACTTGGTATTAGTTACGGATAGTCATGTTGTTTTAAGCGTTTCAAGGTAATGGTTGTGCTTAAAATAGTACTCTATGCAACTGCCCAACCGCCTTTCCTCGTTCTGCTCCAAGCATAGGCATGGTCTTGGTTAACGTCCAATCGTATGAGATTCTTTCTCTTTCTCTCGGTTTTTTTCCAGACCTACTTAAATTAGAAACCAAATTGCAGCGTTTGCAACGCGGTTAACTAAATTAGGAGCTTCTAATGGTTGACAAACATATAAACTCCACCAATTCTGCACCAAATAGAATACTAATTTGGATTAAAACATGTTCAAAAAATGGCTCTTTTAAAAAAAAATTAAAAAAACATCGATTCTGAAACGCTTGTTTCAAAAATAGTTTTACATTTGCAAAATAATATTTAAGTCTTATGGCTCGCTGTGTAGAATTTAACGAGGTCGAAAAAATTGAAAAAGCAATGAATGTCTTTTGGGAAAAAGGATATAATGCTACTTCAATGCAGGACTTAGTGGATGCTATGCAGATCAACAGAAGCAGTTTATACAATACCATTGGCGACAAACACCAATTATTTATGAAATGCATTGGCAATTATTTTGATAATGCGATGCAGGAAATAAAAGAAAAAGTAGCCAAGGAAACATCTGCCAAAGCAGCACTTATCAAAGTTATTACTGATAAAGCGGATTGGATCATTTCCTGCGACAAAGGCTGTTTGGGTATGAAAACGATTTTTGAAATTGCTCCTGATGACTGCATTGTCCGAAACGTAATGAGCAAAAACAATGATATTTTCATTGAATATATGGCTTCCATAGTTCAAAAAGTAATGGATGACGGCGAAATGGACGATACAGAAGATGCTTCATTAATGGCTGAATACATTGCAACCTCTTTTACTGGCTGGAAGCAATCGTATATTCTTCATGGAAATCCTATAAAAATTAAAAAAATGTCAGAATTCCTGATTAAAAATATATTTAAATAACGCTTTTTTTTACCTAAATTCTGAAACGTTTATTTCAGAAAACAATACACAATAAGCATACCTATTTTTAAATTACAGCATTGATTCTGAAACGATTATTCCAGAATTAATGCTTCGCTAAAACAATAACCTTTTAATAAAAAACACGATGAATTCTGAAACGATTATTCCAAAAAGCGCAATATCCAAGACCAATTTAAATCAAATTATAACCATGAAAAAAATCACACTTTTAAGCTTAATGGCTGTATTTTTAATCAGCTGTGCCGATAAACAGCAGGCACCTGCTGCTGCACCCGCTCCCCTCCTGCCTGTTATGGCAATAACTACCGAAACCACTACTACCGATACCGAATATCCTGCCGCTATACAAGGAACTGTGGATGTGGAAATCCGTCCGCAGGTAAGCGGAAATTTAGACCGCGTTTTGGTTGATGAAGGTGCTTATGTTGCTAAAGGGCAGACTTTATTCAAAATAAACGAACGTCCTTACCTTGAGCAATTAAACAATGCTTTGGCCAGTCTTCATGCGGCCGAAGCGTCTTATATCAACGCACAGCTTGAGGTTGATAAACTTACTCCTTTGGTTCAAAACAAAGTGGTTTCTGATTATCAGTTGAAATCGGCTAAAGCTTCTCAAAAAATTGCTGCTGCCAATATCGAACAGGCCAAAGCAATTGCTGCATCAGCAAAAATCAATTTAGGATATACCAATATTACAGCTCCCGTAAATGGCTACATCGGAAGATTGCCGAAAAAACAAGGAAGCTTGGTTTCTGCAACAGATATTGACGCACTAACAACCCTTTCGGATGTTCAGGAAGTGTATGCTTATTTTTCGCTGAGTGAAACTGACTTCATCCAATTTAAATCAAAATATGCAGGAAACAGCATTGGCGACAAAATAAAAAAACTGCCTCCGGTTACTTTGATATTAGCTGATAACAGCGCTTATCCGCAAACAGGGAAAATCGATATGGTGGATGGACAATTTGACAAAACCACTGGAGCTATTACTGTAAGAGCAAAATTCTCCAATCCATACAAAACTTTGCGTTCGGGAAATACAGGGAAAATCCGTTTAGGATTGGAGCATGATGATGCGATTTTGGTTCCGCAATCGGCTACCATAGAAATGCAGGATAAAGTTTTTGTCTTTACCGTTAGCAAAGAAAACAAGGTTACCAAAATGCCTATCACAGTTATTGGTAAAAGCGGTGCTAACTACCTCATCAAAGACGGCGTAAAATCGGGAGACCAAATCGTATTAAGCGGTATCGACAAACTTCAGGAAGGGCAATTAATTCAGCCTGAAAAATCAGCAACTAAAATTGCTCAAATCATTAACAAAAAATAATTTTCACAGATGTTCAAAATATTTATACAAAGACCCGTACTGGCAACCGTTATCTCCATTCTGCTGGTGATATTAGGTGTACTTGGACTTACGAAATTGCCTTTACAACAGTTTCCCGATATTGCGCCTCCATCGGTTTTGGTCACGGCGGTTTATCCGGGAGCCAACGCAGAAACGGTTTTGCGTTCTGTTGCACCATCGCTGGAAGAATCTATAAATGGTGTGGAGAATATGACTTACATGAGCTCCACGGCCAGTAATGACGGAACTTTAGCGATTACAGTTTTCTTTAAATTGGGAACTGATGCCGATCAGGCAGCTGTTAATGTGCAGAACAGAGTGGCTCAGGCAACAAGCCAATTGCCTGCCGAAGTGATACAGCAAGGTGTTATTACTGCCAAACAGCAAAACAGTTTTATCATGGCAATCGGTATGTTTACCGAAGATGAGTCCAAATACGACCAGACGTTTGTTGCCAATTATGCCCAAATTAATATTATTCCAGAAATCAAGCGTATTCCGGGTGTTGGTGCTGCCAGTATTTTTGGAGGTGTAAAAGATTACTCTATGCGCGTTTGGCTGAATCCAACTCAAATGTCCACTCATAATGTGACGCCAAATGAAGTTATGGCAGCGATTCAGGACAAAAGTTTGGAAGCTGCTCCTGGTAAATTTGGAGAAAGAAGTACCGAAGTTTTCGAATATGTAATTAAATACAAAGGAAAACTGACCAAACCTGAAGATTATCAGAATATTGCCATCCGTTCCAATGCTGACGGTTCTATACTTCGATTAAAAGATGTCGCAAGAGTTGAACTTGGCGCCTACTCCTACAACAGTTTAACGCGTTTAAATGGTAAAAAAGGAATCGTAATTGGTGTGATTCAGCTGGCGGGTTCTAATTCGAATGATATTCAGATTGCGATTAACAAATTGATGGTTAAAGCCTCCAAAGATTTTCCTGCTGGAATAAAACACAATATTTTCTACAGCACAAAAGTTTCTCTGGATCAGTCCATTGAACAGGTGGAGCATACTTTGCTTGAAGCTTTTATATTGGTATTTATCGTTGTATTTATCTTTCTTCAGGATTTTAGATCGACTTTAATCCCTGCAATTGCTGTTCCGGTAGCGATTCTAGGAACGTTCTTCTTCATGCAGTTATTCGGATTTTCGATAAACCTTTTAACGCTTTTCGCTTTAATCTTGGCCATTGGTATTGTGGTCGATGATGCCATTGTCGTCGTCGAAGCCGTACATGCCAAAATGGAACATAAACATCTGTCTCCAAAAATAGCAACACACGAGGCGATGCACGAAATTACCGGAGCGATTATTTCGATTACGCTCGTAATGGCTGCGGTATTCCTGCCGGTTGGTTTTATGGAAGGTTCAACAGGGGTTTTCTATCGTCAGTTTGCGTTCACTATGGCAATTGCGATTGTAATTTCAGCTGTAAACGCTTTGACATTGAGTCCTGCCCTAGCCGCTTTGTTTTTGAAAGACAATCACGCTAACGGGGAAACTCTTTATGAGAAAAAAGGATTTAAAGAAAAATTCTTTACCGGATTCAATAATAGTTTTGAATCGTTAACCAACCGTTACGTTGGCGGACTAAAATTCTTAATTCGTAATAAATGGGTTAGTTTAGGTGGATTGGCTTTAATTACAATTGCAACTATTGTAATGGTAAAAACAACTCCTTCAGGATTTATCCCAACAGAAGATCAAGGATTTATTGCCATTGCAGTGAACACTCCTTCGGGAACTTCTCTAGACGGAACTCAAAAAGTAATGACTAAAGCTGAAAATACTTTAAGAGGTTTGGAATCTTCAAGATTTGTGACTGCTATTTCAGGTTTCAACTTATTGACAAATTCTACAAGCCCGTCATCGGCAGTGGTTTTTGTATTGCTTAAACCAAATGAAGAACGCGGCAGCATTAAAAATATTGATGAAATAATGAATCAGGTTCGTGGCAAATTAGGCGCGATTTCTGAAGGCAGTTTCTTTGTATTTAGTTTCCCAACAGTACCCGGTTTTAGTAATGTTGAGGCATTGGATTTAGTATTACAGGATAAAACAGGCGGTAAACTGGATAAGTTCAGCGGAATTTCGCAGACATTCATCGGAGAATTAATGAAACGCCCAGAAATTGCTGTCGCCTTTACCAGTTTCAAAGCTGATTATCCACAATTGCAATTAGACATTAATGACGAGAAAGCTGATCAATTGGGCGTAAAAGTAAAAGACATACTGCAGACTATGCAGGCTTATTTTGGTAGTGCTCAAGCATCCGACTTTAACCGATTTGGGAAATATTACAGAGTGGTTGTCCAGGCAGATATTGCCGACAGAGCAGATCCGACAGCTATTGACCGCGTATTTGTAAAAAACAAAAACGGCGAAATGGTTCCGATAAATACTTTGGTAAAACTAAGCCGTATTTATGGCTCTGAAACCGCTTCAAGATACAATTTGTTCAATTCTATTTCGGTGAATGCGATTCCGAAACCTGGATTTAGTTCTGGAGACGCCATCAAAGCGATCGAGGAAGTTGCAAAACAGCAACTACCTGCAGGTTACAGTTATGAATTCTCAGGACAAACCCGCGAAGAGATTTCTTCAGGAGGACAATCAACTACGATTTTCCTATTGTGTTTGATATTCATTTACTTCCTGCTTGCCGCACAGTACGAGAGTTACATTTTGCCTTTGGCAGTAATCTTCTCCATTCCAGCTGGAATCTTTGGAGTATTTGTAGCCATTGGCTTGACTGGAATCGAAAATAACATTTATGTGCAGGTTGCCTTGGTAATGCTTATCGGACTGCTCGCCAAGAATGCGATTCTGATTGTAGAGTTTGCAGTTCAAAAAAGAAAATCAGGACAGCCATTAGTCAAAGCATCAATAGACGCTGCAAAACTGCGTTTACGACCAATTATCATGACATCACTGGCTTTCGTAGTTGGATTAATTCCAATGATGTACGCCACAGGTCCATCGGCTCAGGGTAACCACTCTATTAGTATTGGTGCCGCCGGAGGAATGGTTTCGGGAGTAATTCTAGGATTGTTAATCATCCCGGTTTTATTCATCGTATTCCAATATTTACAAGAAAAAGTTACTGGAAAACCAGTAGCTGTGACTCATAACTACGAAAATAAAAATGGAAAATTACATCACAACAATTCTGGTGACAATAATCATCAGCCTCACGTACATAGCGTATAAAGTGTCAAAAGATCTTGAAAGTAAAAAAGATACCTGTCCAGAAATTTAATAATAAAATCAAGATTACAACTAACCCGTTGAGTATGATTCTATACAAATGAAAAATGAACCACATAGACACATAGATTTAATGACGAGCATAAAGAATGAATAGAAATAGCACTATTTTTCACATAGACGGACTATGTGAGAAGTGGAGCGTCTATTAGACTCTTTTTAATCCCTATAAATTCTATGTTTCTATGTGTTTAAAAATAAATTTAATTACGAAAAAGTAAAAATGAAAAATTATATAACCAAAATCGTGATGATCGCCATTTTGATCACCACAATAATATCCTGTACTGTTTCTAAGGATATTGAAACACCAAAAGATGCATTTCCTGAGAATTTCAGGAATGCATCGGTTTCAAAAGATACTGCAAGCATCGGTGATTTGGAGTGGAAAAATTTCTTTACAGAAAAAGATATTATTCAGCTGATTGACAGCGCTGTGGTCAGAAATAACGATTTGCAGATCGCTACTAAAAACATTGAAATTGCGCAATACAGATTCACACAATCCAAATGGGGAAATGTACCGCAAGCTAATTTATTTGTGAATGCCAGTACGAGCAATCCGTCAGACAATAGTTTTACCGGAATGAACCTGAATCAGGCTTTAGGCCAAAAACATATTGAAGATTATTCAACAGGAGTTTCACTTTCCTGGGAAGCTGATATCTGGGGTAAAATCAGAAGCCAGAAAAAAGGAGCTTTCGCTAGTTATCTTCAATCGGAAGAAGTGAAAAAAGCATTGCAGACGACTGTTGTGGCGAATGTTTCAAATGGCTATTACAATCTTTTGATGCTGGACGCTCAATTAGAAATCGCCAAGAAAAACGTGCAGTTAATTGACAGTACCACCACTATCATCAAATTGAAATTTGATGCCGGACAGGTAACTTCATTAGCAATTCAGCAATCGGAGGCGCAGAAATTAAATGCGGCTCAGTTGGTTCCTTTATTGGAACAAAACATTGCAATTCAGGAGAATGCTTTGAGCGTATTAACGGGTTCATTCCCAAATTCGAAAAAAAGAAACATTGCTCTTAGTGCAGTTGAAGTGAAAAATAATGCTTCAATTGGAATTCCTTCTTCAATAGTAAGCAGAAGACCTGATGTGAAAAGCGCTGAATTGGCTCTGAAAACTGCGAATGCAAATGTTGGAATTACAAAAGCCGATTTGTATCCTGCATTAAGAATAACAGCTCAAGGCGGTTTAAATTCGTTTGAAACAAGCAATTGGTTCAATATTCCTGCTTCCTTATTCGGAACTGTTGCGGGAGGTTTAACACAGCCTTTATTGAATAATAAAAAGCTAAAAACGCAATACAATATTGCTGTAGCCGAAAGAGAAAAAGCAGTTTTAAATTTCAGACAATCGGTTTTAGTAGCAGTTAGTGAAGTATCTGATGCATTGGTAAAAGTAGAAAAACTGCAGCAACAAGAATCGTTTTTACAGGAACGTGTAAAGACTTTGCAACTAGCCATTAAAAATGCTAAAATGCTATTCAAAAACGGAATGGCAGAGTATTTGGAAGTGCTGTCTGCACAGGCCAATTTACTGCAAAGCGAATTAGAACTGGCCAACATAAAAAGAGAACAACTTTCTGCCAATACCGAATTATATCGTGCATTGGGCGGAGGCTGGAGATAATATTTCTAAACATAAACTCGTTTATTATTATTTTTTGAATGATGGCAAAAAAGCAAAATGTTTCCTTTTAGCCCCGATAGAAGTGAAAATCCTTTGTGGGCTGGAGTTCAGCCCACAAAGATTACTTCACTATACTTTTATTTTCATATGAGTTCAGTGAACTTCGTTTGTAACGGAAAGCGGGACAACTGTTGATAAAATATCAAATGTTTCTGCTCCTAAAAATTAATAATAAAGTTCAGATTTTAAATTCACGAAACAAATTAACAATCTAAAATATAAACAGTTATGAGTACAACTAATTTATTTACGCCTTTCCACCTTAAGACGCTAAATCTTAAAAATAGAATTGTAATGGCGCCTATGACGCGTTCCTTTTCTCCAAACGGAATTCCTACTGATGAAGTAGCTTCTTACTATCAAAAAAGAGCCGAAGGTGAAGTTGGCTTAATATTATCTGAAGGGACTGTTATAGACAGGCCTTCATCATCCAATGATGCCAATGTTCCTCACTTTTATGGCGATGAAGCACTAAAAGGGTGGAAAAAAGTAATCGATGAAGTTCATACTGGCGGAGGTCAAATGGGACCGCAAATCTGGCACATGGGAATTATGGCTAATCATCATTCGGGCTGGGTTCCTCCAGTTCCTTTTGAAGGCCCATCTGGATTATACAAATCTGATTTCAATAACGGTAATACAATGTCTGAAAAAGCTATTGAAGACACTATTATTGCTTTCGGAAAAGCAGCTGCTGACGCTAAAAGATTAGGTTTTGATACTATCGAAATTCACGGTGCGCACGGTTATTTAATTGACCAGTTCTTTAATCCTGAAACCAATTTACGCACGGATATTTATGGCGGAAAAACATTGAAGGAACGCAGTCGTTTTGCAATTGAAGTAGTGAAAGAAATCAGAAAACAAGTAGGAAACGATTTTGCTGTGATTATGCGTTTCTCTCAATTCAAACCTTCTGATTACAATTATAAACTAGCGAAAACACCTCAGGAATTAGATGCCTGGCTTACGCCTCTTGTGGATGCCGGAGTTGATATTCTGCATTGTTCACAGCGCCGTTTCTGGGAACCCGAATTTGAAAAATCGGATTTAAATTTTGCGGGATGGGCAAAAAAAGTAACTGGAACTCCGACCATTACCGTTGGTTCTGTTGGACTTTCTGGTGATTTCTTTGGTGCTTTTGCCGGCGAAAGTTCAGAGCCTGCCTCTTTGGATGAACTGACAAGACGTTTCGATAGAGGCGATTTTGATTTAGTTGCCGTCGGAAGACCTTTACTTTCTGACCCAAATTGGACTGCAAAAATAAAATCCGGAAAAACTGATCAGCTTGTAGGATTCAGTAAAGAAGCTTTGAGTGAATTGATTTTAGAATAAATTTTACAGACAAACAAACTGTTTCAGCATCTTAGTGGGAGCTGGCTAAAAATACCCTTTTTTTATTATTTAATTTGATGGACGCTGTAAGACTTCGGTTTTACAGCGTTTTTTTTTCATTTAGTTTTTAGAAATAATTATCAAAAAACATAAATAGCAAAGGCTTGAATTATGTAACTGTTTTAAAGAATTATGTAAAGCAATTCCATAAAAAGTGAAATATATTTGAGCATAACTCTAAAACTTCATTTTATGCCGTTAGTTACCGTATTGCTAGTATTAATTGTTATAGGCGTCCTTCTTTGGCTTGTTAACACCTATATCCCTATGGATTCTAAAATCAAAAATATCTTTAACATCGTTGTTGTAATCTTTGTAATTATCTGGCTGCTCAAAGTATTCGGGATTTTTGATAATCTGATGAGTGTACATGTGTAAAGTAAATCTCTTAGCACGTTATAAAAAAACTGAAGCATGAAAAAACAATCCTTTAAAAATCACATTCGATATTATACACCTCATCATTTTATTTATTATCCGATTATAATGACATTGCTGGTTTTTAGTGTGTGTTTTATTTTCACATCCCAAGACCAATTGATTTGGAGTTTTATCAGTGCCGTTTTTATTGTTTTGTTTTTTCTTGCTTTTATAATGCGTCAGCATTATGCACTGATTTTACAGAACCGTATTGTGCGTCTGGAACTTCGATACCGCTATTTTTCTCTTACGGGAAAAAGACTGGAGAATTTTGAACATCGGTTAAAAGATGAACAATTGTATGCTCTACGTTTTGCTCCCGATGATGAACTGGAGGGGCTCATCAAAAAAACACTTTATAAAAAACTGTCAAGCATTGAAATAAAAAAAGCGATTGAACACTGGAAGGGAGATTATGCAAGAGTTTAAATAAAATCAAGAGATGGACATACATTCACAGCTTATATGGCTTTTTACGCTTGCAATCCCTATTGCCTGTATCAGCTGGACTGTTACACACGAAGAAATATTTAGGGAGCCAAGAGATTGGTGCCTTAAATGTTCCCAAAATAAACGTAACGTTATTGCCCGCAAATTCTTTTATCTTTTTACCTGCGAATACTGTTTCAGTCATTACGTCACTATTTTTTTTGTCGCTGTCTGCAACTATACATTATTGTAGCCGGATTGGAGAGGTTATCTGATTGCTGGTTTTGCGCTGGTATTTATTGCTAATATTTACATTAGTTTATTAGCATTACTGAGACAGACCATAAAAAAGGAAAAAACAGTAATTGCCGAAATGGAAAAATCTGCTGAAATAGAAGTATGATTTTCTAATCACTGCAAATAAAAAAGAGGCTGTCCGAAAATTACATTTCAGACAGCCTCTTTATATATTGCATGCTGTATCAGCTAACTAAAATTTAGATTCTGCCTCTCTCTATTCGCATAAAGACCAGTAAATCCTGTATCGATCTGCTATATGTTAGTTTGAATTCTTTCTGAAGTCTGTTTGCGAACAGAACAGTTTTTTGAGCTATAAAGTCTGTAGTGAATAATTCCAAAGAAAGATTCATAACAAAATTTGACATTGTTTTTATTTCATTTATCTGTTTTAATGTAAAAGAGCTAACCGTTTCGGCTATTGCCGAAAAACCGTCGGTATGCTGTTCGATTTCCAATTCCAGAATATTTTCCAGAATACAGTTTATTAATAAATTACGAACAATGCCTTTATGCGTAATTGTGCTGAGTTCCTCAATTTTCTGAGCAATTTCAGAATTTTGATAACTAATATTAAGATAGTCTTCTTTTATATGGAAAAATGTATTTTTTAATTTCTTAATGAGATTACTGTTGTATTCATTGGCTGCGGCTGTATCGGTTCCTATTTCGATTACATAAAATTTAATCGGAACGTGTTTTTCAAAATGCAGGATACTGTTCACACTCGAAGCACTTTTTAGAATTCCTGAATGCTTTTTTTTAATGATTTTTCGTTCCCCCAGTTCTCCAAAACTATGCTGCATGCTTCCATGAGAACAATAAGCAAAGAAGATAGGCGATGTCTTTAATGATTCCATGCTGAGTCTTACATCATCATGGAAAACCAAGTCAAACTGCATATACGTCATTCCTTCTGGAAATGTTATCCCAATGATGTTTCCTCTGGCAAAGGCGGATGATAAAGTCAAATTGAATTCATCATTATTGGTTACTAATGTTCCTTTGAAATTATCTTTCAAATCATTAAAAACATCTTCTGTTTTCCCAGCTTTTAAGTAAATATTTTTCATTTTTTAATGGTTTTAGAATAATCTCAATTTATACTGCTTCACTATCTGATTGGCATACTCAAATTTCGTAATCTACTGATTAAAAGCGTTATATAATTACTGCATAAAGTTTCATAATTTTTATTACTCTAATCCTAAATAACGGTCAGACCAAAACACCTAAACAGCAAAAAGGTTCAGAATAGTATCCTGAACCTTTTACTGACTTGATTTTATCAAGCCAAATTCCATTCTTTGTTAAAACAATGTTACTTGCTTAAATTAGAGGAGGAATTAGCCTTTCCAATAAATTCTTCACTGATCATTTTTATAGATACCCCCTACCTTTTATATCAACAGTTAAGACTTACTTTTTTGAATCGGCTTTTTTCTTAGTGCTGCCATCCACCGCATCTTTGGCTTTACTGATACTGATAGCAATAACCCCGCCTTCGTCCATTTTTCCTTCTTCCAATATTGCATTGGCAATTTCGACTGCCTTATTGCGTACTTTGACAGGAAGATTTTTCATTGCAGGCGGATAATCTTTTTTAGTCCAAGGCATAATACTTCGTTTTAAATTATCAGCATCAACAGACTATCCCATTATTTATTTGTGTTTGTTTTCAAACCCCAAAGTTCAACATGCGCTTTTTTGTCTTTTTCCTGACCAATTGTATGGTAATAGAACTCTACTTTTTTAATGTTTTTTTCACCGCCAAGATCTACTACCGAAGTTTCGCCTTCATGCTTAATTTCCTGACCTATCTTAACACTTTTCTTTTGGCCATTGTTATAAAAAATATCAAATGATTCCAAACGGATTGGTGCCTCTGTCACTTTAATCTTAACAGCTGCGAAACGGTTGGCTCCAACAATTAAAATTTTATCAGTCTCTTTATCAAGACTTACAATAGTTTCTCCAATTTTGTGCCATCCGCTTTTATCATTGATAACCACTTTGGGAGTCTGTGCCCAAATGCTGGCAGAACTTGCTGCAAGAAGCAGCATTAATACAATTTTTTTCATCTTCTTTTATTTTAACAGGTTATACTATTTGAAATTAGGAATGTGACTTTACTTTCAAAATTTCATTTTTTTAATGTTCCAAATGTATAACAGCAGCAGGCTAAAACATTTACATCACTTCAGCAATTGATTACATAATTTTCACATTTTAAGACAATTAACCATAAAAAGCCCTAAACACTTAAAAATGTTTAGGGCTTCAGTTTTTTTATAAAAATTCTGATTCTTATTTAAGCAACGGCAAGTACTTTTCTTTATTCTGATGCATTATCGAAATCAAAATGGCGCTTAAAACTAAAGCAAAAGGCAATCCGCTGGTATCCTGCACAATATTTGTCAAGACAATTCCAACCATAACAGGCAAAATGATTAAAGCTCCTAATGCTCTAAATCTTGGCAGGATTATTAATACACCGCCCAAAACCTCGACTGCACCTACAAGTGGCATGATCCAGCCAATTTCGGTAAAAGCGTTCATCGCTTTCTGCATTTTTTCGGGCAGATTTTCAGGCATTGGCATATAATAAAAAAACTTGTTCAGGCCTGCGTTGATAAACATCAAACCAAATAAAAGGCTTAAAACGAATATGATTTTATTTTTCATTATTAATTAATTTTAGCGTTACTAACAATTCATCTAATCTTTCTAATGTTGAAGTCAATCCTTCTTTCATTCCCATTTGAATGACTGCTTCCAAATCTTCAAGGGATTTATAAGTAACAATTGTTTCTACTACAGTATTCTCCTCTTTAGTTCCAAAATTTACCAGCCATACCGCTTGCGGCAAATCGGTATTTATGTTGCCGTCTTCATCACTAAAAGCATCGGTAGAGGTGTAATAATCAATAGGTTTAATTTCCAGAAATGTTGTCCATCCCCAATATTCAGTTCCATTAGGCTCTACCATTGCATAATGCCAATGACCGCCATTACTGAAATCCATTGATTTGGTCTTAGTCGATAGTGGTTTTGGTGCAAACCATTGGTCTAATAATTCTTTTTTTGTATAACAATCCCAAACCAATTGCTGATTGCCAAGGAATTCTCTTCTTACTGTAATCGTATTCTTTTCCTTGTCTACAAGGAAATCAAATTGCAAATTGCTGTTCATCATTTTTTTGTATTTTTAATTGTTAATAATAAATCATCCAATTGGCTAAAACGGGTTTCCCAAATCTTTTTGAACTGCTCCAGCCATTTGTCAATTTCTTTCATTTTGTCAATTTCAAGACTGTAATAAATTTCCCGTCCCTGCTGTTCTTGCTTCACTAACTCACATTCTGCCAATATTTTCAAATGTTTTGAAACTGCCTGTCGTGTGGTGTCAAAATGTTCTGCAATGGCATTAGGCGTCATAGCCTGCAAAGCAATGAGCGTAATAATGGATCTTCTTGTTGGATCTGCTATCGCCTGAAATATATCTCTTCTCATTTTTCAAAATTAAGAAACCAATTGGTTGCAAATATACATGCAACCAATCAGTTTCGCAAATGTTTTTACTTTTTTTTAAGATGAAGACATAAAAAAACCTAAACACTTAACATGTTTAGGTTCCTATTGTTTAACATTTACTCTGTTATTTTTTTACCTTATATTTTTGCTGATTGTATAAATAGAAAGGGCAAATTACATGAGCAAGGGCATCTTTGGCTAAATTTTCATTAAGTTTTTGAGGAGTAAAAATAGTGTCATTTTGAACATGAAACTGCAAAGGATCCTTATTAGGTTGCATAATAACCACTTCATTTCCCACACGGAAAGCGTTGATATCATTAAACTGCATCATTGCACGCCCCTGAAACGAATCAGGTAAATCAAACAAATTTCTTCCTGCCATTGGCGTTTCAATATCCATTCCGATTTTGCCCAGCACAGTAGGCTGTATATCAATCTGACTGCACAGTTTATTGTATTTTCCTCCTTTTGCAACACCCGGTCCAATAATCAGTGCCGGGATATGAAATTTGTTTATTGGCACAAGGTGTTTTCCATAAGTTCTTGTATTATGATCGGCAATTACAAGAAAAATGGTGTTTTTATAATAGGCTTCTTTTTTGGCTTGCTTAAAAAACTGGCCAATCGAATAATCCGCATATTTCATAGCATTGTCAACTGAATTCTTTTCCTTACTATAAAGGGAAATTCTTCCGTCAGGGAATTCAAAAGGCTCGTGATTAGAAGAAGAAAACACCAATGAAACAAAAGGTTTGCTGCCAAGATTTTTAAAATAAGTATTCGCTTTTGCCATTACATCTTCGTCAGACCAGCCCCAAGTGCCGTGAAAAGCAGATTTCTTAGAATCAAAGTCATCCTCATCAATAATTTTGTCAAAACCATTTCCGCTAAAAAAAGATCCCATATTATCAAAATTGGCCATGCCGCCATAAATGAAACTGGTGTCATATCCTTTTTGCTTCAATAGCGATGCTATGGTGTAGAAATTGGTTTGCGAATTATTCAGTTTTACCACACTTTCTGACGGAGACGGCAGAAAACCGGTAACAACAGCCTCGATACCGCGCACGCTTCGAGTTCCAGTGGAATATAAATTAGTAAATAAAGTTCCTTCTTTCGTCAGTTTATCAAATTCGGGAGTCAATGGCAGTCCGCCAAGCGAGCCCACATATTCAGCTCCCAGACTTTCTTCCAGAATAATCACAATATTATAAGGTCTTTTGATAATGCTGTCCGTTTTTTGAATATGCAGTAACGGAATAGAATCGTCTGAGAAAGCATTTGGTTTTACATCCATATATTTTTTCACCCTCGAAATGGCTTCGCTATAATCCATTTTCCCGTACATTTTCTCTGGGTTGCTCTCATTTTTCATTGAATACAATGCAAATGTTACAGTATAAAACGAATTAAGCCCAAGCGAATTGGTAAGATGATCTGTAGAAAAAATTGCATTACTGGCATTAATTGGCCTTTTTGAAGTCAGGCTAGACCTTGCACCGAAAAAAACAAAAAAAGCAACCAAAGGAAAGAATAATAACTTCGTTTTATAACTGGTCATTTTAATTTCAAAAAGCTGTTTTCTGTAGCGGATCAGCGTATATACAAATCCCGATAAAATAATCACAGTTACGAAAATGGACAAAAGATAGCTTTTCAGTAAAGTCCCTACAACCTCTTTTGGATAAATCAGATAATCTATAAACAGTTTATTGGGTCTGGTATCATACTCTTTAATAAAATCGAGCGTTGATAGCTCCATAAACAGAATCAGCGTCAAAAATAAAATGAAATATACGGTCAAAAAGCTTTGAATTTTCTTCAAAAAAGAATCGGGTACCAAAGCAATTAAAGCCAACGGCAAAAAAAGAAGGTAGCACAAAACTATCAGATCCATCCGTAATCCGATGGGAAAAATATAACCGTAATTTGGGGTTTCAGTAATACGGCTTCTAAAAAGTAAAAACAGTACAAAACGGCTGACAGTAAGAATTATTAAACCAATTAAAAGAAAATTAATAAGAGGTTTTGAGAACTGAATTTTTTTCATATTTGGGGGAATGCTAGGCAATATTTTATTATTTGGGCAAAAATAACAATTCAATTTTGAATTATTTCTGAATATTGTTGAATAAATGATTAAAATGGTAGAAAGGTCTTGTTTTTTTTTACAAAAAATCATTTTCTCTTAGACTTTATTATTCAAAATCCAGATTTCGTCCTTCGTTTTTTATTGAATATCAGGCTGAACAGGATCATCATGCTTATCTGATTCTCCTTTTTTGAAGTCAAGTTTTCCAAATTTATAACTAAACGAAATACCAAAAGACTGAACGGGTATCTGTTTTAAGTTTACCTGATCAAAACTTTCTCCATAACTGGCTGCTTTTTGGTTCATATATTTATTAAAAGGATTAGCCATCGTGATTCCGACACTTGCCTTTTTATTTAAAAACAGTTTTCTAAAAGCAATGTTATAGAAGAATTGCTCAGGACGGATTCCCTGAATAATTTTCTGAGAAGAACGATAGTTCCCAACGATTTCACCCATCATATTAGAGCTGAATTTATACGTTACATTTAAATTTGCTCTATAAATAAAACTGCTTACGCTTTCAAAACCGGGAGTCGAATTTTTTCGTTCTCCAAAATCAAATGTCCCCTTGACAGTACAACTTTTATTTATTGGAAGTAAACCAAAAACACTTGCTCCAATAGTAGTTTCTGTACCAATATTGTAACGTCGGGTTAAAGTAACATCGGTATATGAGGTGTCTCCAATAGTAAACTCATTATAAAAAGTCGTAAGGCTTTGAATATCTTCTGTATTATAGCGGTAATACCCCGAGAAAAAGAAATTAGCATCATTCTCATATTTTTTACTGTAACCAAGTTCATACCGGTTGCCTTTCTCTGGTTTCAAAAAGGGGTTGCCCGTACTGATATTATGTGGATCACTTATATTGAAAAAAGGATTTAAATCTTCAAAATCTGGTCTTTCGATACGAAAAGTATAAGCAAATTTCACAGATTGACTATCCGAAATTTTATGCTGCAAAATAAAAGAAGGCGCAAAAGTGTCATAATCTGGAATACTTACACCAGCAAAATCAGCTGTAGTAATGGTTCTTTCATAACGAAGCCCTGCCTTTCCTTCTAAATAATTATTAAATAATGTAAACGAACTTGATAAATAGGCTGCATAAATATTCCTTTTATATTTAAAACTGTAACTCTGTCCTAAATCATTATGATACGCATTATCATCTGATAAGGTATCAGAAACCACCTGACTGTCAATATTCTCAAAACTCGCTTTCGTTCCGGTTTCAAGAGTAAAACCTTCGGCTAGTGGATAAGTATAATCTACTGATACATCTACTTGGTGATCCTGCCCTGGATTATGATTTCGATTTCCTGATAAAGAATTGTCATCTTCAATTACCGTTTTCTGAGATGAATTATTGGTGCTTTTCCCTGAACTCGAAGTAAGCAGTATATTTAACTCTTCGTCTTTTTTATCGAACGTTTTTTTATACAGAACACTCCAATCTATAGCTTCTTCTTTAAAATTATTGGTCGAATTTCGATCACTATTAATCATGGACAAAGCTGTTCCATCTGATAAAAATGACTTCTGATTTTGAAAAGTTGTACCAGTGGCATCATTTTGAAAATGATTAAACCCTAAAGTGGCTGTCAAATCGTCTTTTTCAGTAATACTCCAATTTAAATTTATTCCAGTTTGATACCCGCTTCTTGCAAAAGGACTCTCCCCTGTTTGATGAAGAATGCTGACTGTATCTCTGGCTGTATTATAGGACTGGCGTTCACTGCTGGTTTTAGTAACCGTATTTAACTGCTTGTTGGCATTAAAATAAATACCTGCCCCAAAATTTCCTTTTTTGACATTTAACGTAAAACCGCCATTCTCCAAACGTGTTCCCAGCGATAGATTAATACTGCTGTTAATTCCTTCAAGCTTATTATCTTTTAAAATGATATTTATAATTCCTCCCGTTCCTGCGGCGTCGTACTTAGCTCCCGGGCTGGTGATAACCTCTATGTTCTTAATTTGGCTGGCCGGTATAGACTGCAAAGCATCAGAAACACTGGCTCCAAAAATACTCGAAGGTTTTCCATTAATTAAAAAACGAACACTTGAATTTCCCTGCAATTCAACTTTACCATCAATATCAATGCTTACCATTGGAACATTCTTTAAAACATCGATAGCTGCACCACCTTGAGCACTAAGGTCATTGACAGGGTTGTATATAATTTTATCAATTTTATTTTGTACCGAAGCCGATTTTGTAGTGATTTTTACTTCGTTAAGTTCATTCGATGCCGGAACCAGCAAAATCTCTCCTAAATTTATAATATTCGAAGAAACAGTAATAGTACTTTTTTCTATAGTTTTCACTTTATAACTTATAAAATCAACATTGATTGTATAAGTCCCAACTGGAAGATTACTAAAGATAAAAACACCTTTTTGATTGGTGGTTACTTCTTCAAAAGGCTTAATTTCACCTGTTTTGAAAACAGAAACTATCGCCATCTCGATAGGTGATTTTGTCTCTGAATCAGCAATTTTAGCAGTTATACTTCCTTTGTTTTTGGCAGTTTGTGCAACTGAAATAAGAGATAAAAAGAATACGAAAAATAAAATAGTATGGCGCATAATTAAATTTATTGAGGTAAAACTAAATTTTAAATCTGAAGAAAACCTGAAGAAACAACAATTAAAAGATAAAAATTTACGGAGCTTGAATTCTGTTTTTTTTTACTCATAATAAAAAAATTCAAAATTCATTCAAATTTGAATTAGTAAATTGCGTTATGAAAATTTTAATTATAGAAGACGAGCAGGAAATTGCCCAAAGCATTGTAAGTTATTTCAAGACCAACGGCATTCAATGTGAAACGGCTGGCAATTATGCATTGGCACGCACTAAAATTGATAATTACGATTACGATTGTATCATTTTGGATTTAATGCTTCCTGATGGCGACGGATTTGATATTTTGAAAAAATTAAAAAGCAAAAACAAATCCGAAGGCGTTATCATTATTTCGGCCAAAGAAACTTTGGATACCCGCATTGAAGGTTTTAATCTTGGCGCAGATGATTTCCTGACGAAACCATTTCATCTTTCGGAGCTCTTAGTGCGTATGCAGGCACTTATCCGACGCAAGAATTTTCAAGGAAATAATACTATTGTTTTCAATGAAATCAGTGTTGATCTTTTATCCAAAACAATAACTGTCAATAACCAAAAACTGGACCTAACCAAAAAAGAAATAGATTTACTGCTTTTTCTAATTGGCAACAATAATAAAGTCTTGTCCAAAGGTGCAATTGCTGAGCATCTTTCCGGCGATATGGCCGATATGCTCGACAATCACGATTTTATCTACGCTCATATAAAAAATTTAAAAAAGAAACTCCACGCAGCAGGAAGCGGTGATTACATCAAAACGATTTACGGTTTAGGATACAAATGGGAAAATGAGTAAAAAATTATTATATAAAACCACAAGCAGCTTTCTTATGTTTGCCATTATCATATTGTTAGTGTCAGCTCCTGTGTTTTATTACATTAGTGAGTGGCTCTACATTTATGAAACGGATGAAGTTTTACATTTTCATAAAGGCGCATTTGTAAAGGAAAGCCATAAAAATTTCACCGAAAAAAACATTGCAGTTTGGAACAAATACAACCTTAATGTAATGATTGCTGCCGATATGGGAGTAACCAAAGATTCCATTGTTGGCAAAATGTCATTTGATTCTATTGCTAATGAAAAAGAACCGTTCCGCATACTTTATGCACCAGTTGATATCAATGGCAAGAGATATACCTACACTGAAAAGATTAGTCTTGTAGAAATGGAAGGAATGGTAATAAATATTGCCATTATGTTTCTGTTTATCATCATTATGCTGCTTATCGGAATCATTTGGATATCAAAAACATCGGCAGCTAAAATATGGAAGCCTTTTTACAATACACTTCAACAAATACATGATTTTGAAATCGATAAAAATAAGCCTCCTCATTTCATTCCAACCGAAATAGATGAATTCAACCAGCTAAACAAAAGTCTGGAACAGCTTATCGAAAAAAATACAGCCATTTATAAAAACCAAAGAGAATTTGTAGAAAATGCTGCGCACGAATTACAGACTCCGCTGGCTTTGTTTCAAACTAAAATTGATACTTTACTGCAGTTGGAACTCAATAAAGAACAACTTTCTATCGTAAGTTCACTAAATAATGATGTTTCCAGACTTAACAGACTCAATAAAAATCTTTTACTGCTTTCTAAAATTGATAACGAAAGCTATCTTGAGAAAAGCACTATTGTTTTAAATGACTACATCGAAAAACATCTTGACTTTTTTACAGAACAGGCTGAAGCTAAAAATAGCAGCATTATAACCGAATTCTCCTCTGCCCTTTCCATTACAGGAAATCCAGCCTTAACAGAAGTATTAATCAATAATTTGTTTTTGAATGCTATTCGCCACAATGAAAAAAACGGAAAAATAATCATCCGCATACAAAACAATCAATTGTCCTTTTCCAATACCGGACAGACTGCATTAGCAATCGAAAAGTTATTCAACCGTTTTTCCAAAATAAATTCAGCTTCACAAGGCAACGGACTTGGTCTGGCTATCATTAAAAAAATAACTGAAATCAATCAATGGAAAATCAATTATACTTTTAATGACCAATTGCACTGCTTTAGCATTACATTTTAAAAATTTAGTTTTTTTATTTAAGCTATCTGTTTTTTGGTCAATTGTCCAGTTGCAATAACCACTATAAATACAGCAGCTAATAGCAAACTTGCCTTTATGTTTCCAAAATTCATCCCTTCGGGTTTGGTCAGATAGTCACCCATTGTTGCACCAATCGGGTGTGTGAGAATAATGGCTAACCAATACAAAAGTTCTCTTGATGTTTTGGTCAAATAAACCAATCCGACAACAACAGCAAGGAATAGTAATAAGAGCAGAGTTCCGCCGTCAAAACCCAATGATGTGTTGTGTGCTAATAAATCTCCAAAGGCAGTTCCTAAGGTGCTTGATGTTAAAATTGCGATCCAATATAAAAATTCAGTTCGTTTGTTTAATCCATTTTCTATTGTGTTTGCTGTTGAATGGTATTTCCAAATACTAAATGTAAATAGCAATGCAACAATCAATATCATTGTTTCGAAAGTATATCCTTGATTTTCTGTAAACCCCAACTGCAGATGAAAGAATGACCTGCTTATGAAATCTGAAATTGTTGTTCCAGCTGTACTTGCCAAAGTTATTACGATCCAATACAAAAGCGGTTTTTGGGTTTTTGAACAAATTGAAATTGCCAACGCAATTAAAAAGAGTGCAATTAATGCAATTGTCCCACCGTCATAACCTAAATTAAATGTTTGGGAAATCAAATCTCCTGCCGTTTCTCCCATCGTATTGGCACTAATAATTAATGCCCAATAAAAAAGATTTATTTGGGGTAAATGTTTCATCTATTAAACTTTAGATTTTATAGTGTCTCAAAAAAATTAGAATTGCATCACTAAACCGCAACCCAATTGTTTTCCATTATAATATGGCATTATCATCGAAGAAACTTTGTTTTCCTTAGCTTTGGTGCTGAAAAGTTTTCTATTGACATAAGGATAAATCCAATAAGCAACCTTGGTGCTTAAAATTCCAATCCCTGCTCCAGCCGCTACATCGGTAAGCCAGTGCCTGTTATTGATAATTCTAAAAACACCTGTTCCAGTAGCGATAATATAACCGCTTACTCCGTACCAAATGGACCTATCTTTGTATTCCTGCCAAAGAAACTCCGCTCCGGCAAAAGCAGTTGCAGTATGCCCCGAAGGAAATGAATTATTGGAAGAACCATCAGGTCTTTCCTCTTTTGTTATGTCTTTTAAAGCAAGAACCGCAACACTCATCATAAGATAGGAACTGGTCAAAATAATGGATCGGTCTTTGAGATTATTTTTCCCTTTATCGCCAAATGCATTCAAAACATAAACCGAAGCAGCTGGTGCGTATTGCGCAAAGTCATCAATCGTAAGCTTTTCGTCAATATGCTCATTCACTTCTTCCTGAATCTCAGAATTAAAACTCTTAAGCTGATCGCTGTTAAGACCAATAAAACCATAACCAATTAATACACTGGGAATTATTAATTGTTTATAGTTAAACTTTAAATTCTGCACAGTATCTTTTACCACAAGAGTAGCTGTAACACTGTTTTGTGCTGTCAAAAAATGAGTTGACAGCAATACAACAAATATCCGGAAACATTTCATTATAACTGTTTTAAAATCAATACAAAGTACGAATTCAATTCTGAATTAATTCTGTATTTTGTATTGATTTTAAAACATTATTTAAACTTAGCACGCTGATTCCTGCTGCCAGCTTCTCAAAGTCTTCTCGAACAAGCTAATGATCTTATCTGGACGCCACGCAAAGTTGTCTGG
Source organism: Flavobacterium sp. 1 (assembly GCF_002797935.1). NCBI lineage: Bacteria > Pseudomonadati > Bacteroidota > Flavobacteriia > Flavobacteriales > Flavobacteriaceae > Flavobacterium > Flavobacterium sp. 1. The sequence continues at coordinate 758,345 of NZ_PGER01000001.1, read as the reverse complement.
CTTCGTATCTGTTCCTATATGCAATACCTGCCTTTCATCTAAGCTTGTTCTTCCATGATTAATCTCAAAGCTGACATGTTGAAGTTTATTTTAAAAGTTCAAAAATCAACAGCAACAAAATAGGCATTTAAATTGAATTTCTGTTTAAAGTATGTTTTTTCTATTATCATAAAACCGAATTGGCTTTCTGCTGTTTGGATTAAAAATTAATGGAATTAAAACTTCATTGGCAGTAAATTCAATTTTTGGAGTAACACGCAACTTGGCTCTAAAATGATCTTTTAATTCTTGCAAAAACACGGCTGTTGGATTTTGAGTTGCAATTTTTATCAAAATCTCATCGGTACCCAAATCATTAGTCGTAATTTCGATAATATAGTTTTCGATAGCTGTAAAATCATTTAGAACATCATTCATCGCCGGCGGATACAATGTGGTTCCTTTATATTTAATCATGTGCTGTTTTCTTCCAATTACTGGTCCGACCCGCAATGTATTTCGCCCGCATAAACAAGAATCAGTATGTAACTGCACAACATCGCCAGTTTTAAAGCGAATTAAAGGCATCGCTTCTATTCCCAATGTAGTAAAGGTCAATTCTCCTGATTCGCCATTTGAAACAGGATTATTATTTTCATCCAATACTTCGACAATAATTAATTCCGGATGATGATGCCCTCCTACTCCATGGCTGCATTCGGTAAAAGCAGTACTCATTTCGGTCGAAGCATAAGTAGAAAACAACTTAATTTTCCATTTATCCGTTATCTTTTTACACAAAGTATTACTAGTAAAATCTTGATTTCGAATAGGCTCTCCAATACAAATAGCGCCTTTTACACTCGAATTATTAATATCAATATTGTGCTGTTCAGCATATTCAATCATTTTTAATAAAAAAGATGGAACAGTAATTAAATACGTTGGTTTGTACTTCATAATTGAATCCCATTGTAATTCGGGAATTCCTGCGCCTACACGAATCACTCCAACTTTCATTTTTCGAAGCCCCAAAAAATAGGCCAATCCCGCCATGAAACGACGGTCAATTGTAGTCATTAATTGTACGACATCGCCTTCTTTTATTCCTGCACAATCAAATGAAATGGCTTCATTGTAAGCCAAACGATCTAAATCATCATCTGTCAGTCCAAATGTAACGGGTTCTCCCAAAGTGCCTGATGTAGTAGCATAATCAATAATTTTATTCTTTGGAACACATAAAAAATCATCATTATGCTTTTGTAAATCTTCCTTTGAAGTAACTGGTAATAAAGTTAAATCCTCAATTGTTTTTATACTGGCAATATCAATATTATTTTTAGCAAAGAAGGAACTATAAAAGGGTGAATTTGTATTAACATAATGTAACACTTCCTGCAGCTTTTGTTCCTGAAACGATTTTATTTCGGCTTTGGCATCTAATTCTATTTTTGGAATCATTATCGTTTTCTTTTTATTTTTTTTAAGTAACTGCTAATCTTTTCTCTTTCAATAAGTGAAGTAACTTCTTTAGTCAATGCTTTCTCAAATTGATCTTGAGCTAAATCATATTTTTTATTTCGATAAAAGTACAATCCTGCTTTATAATAAACAACCCAATAATCAGGATTTAAAGATTGATAATAACCAATATAATTTCCCGAAGGCAAATTGGTTTTATTCGATAAAACAGCATCCATCTTTTTGTCTTCGATGCGAAATTGAATGTAGTTTTGATAAGCCGCTGATTTTAAAAACGGATCGGGCGGAATATTCATTGTTTCATTTTCTAATGAAACAAAACTGGCAGTATTCTCTTTTTTGTTTTTAAAAATTGCATTCAAATCGTAGCAGACAAACTCACCTAATTGATAAGGACTTGCAGATACCCAAACCAGCCGCTGAGCTGGCTTAAAAACGATTCCGTGGTGGGCTAATAGTTGGTTAATAGCTTTTTCATTACCATACCCCAATGACACATTATTAATTCCATCTTTATTCCTAAGGATATCCACAGCAATTTGCGGTGTTATTTTTTGGTTTTCATTAAGTAATTCTGTCATTCGATCAAAACGATATTGGGAATGACTATTCTTTATTTGATTCAAATTTCTTTTATTATCTTTTAAAGCCTCACTTTGAAAATGATTGGAACAAATTAATTCATTACCATTGGGGGCTTCAAAAATATCTAAATTGTCTGGTGCAATTTCAATCAAAACAGCTTTATTATCATTGGCACTGCCAACCATAATTGATTCGGAAACAAATACTTTTCTTTTTTTTGCGATTGCTATAGCTTCATCAATAGTTTTGGCATACTGTAAAATTTCGCGGGTTACAATAGAAATTGGCGTTTTGGCAATTAATGGAATTTTAGATTTACCAGCATTGATAGTTACTGTCAATCCTTCGGCATTCATCCCTGAGCAAACACCTATCATTCCTGGCCAGGTTACCATCATAAATGGATGCCCATCTTTTGGATTAATAAAAGCGATTATTTTTTCTTTTGCAAAATCATCACCAGCGTAAAAATCAAAATTTCTACCTAAAATCAAACTTCCGTCATCCGATTTATTGCCCCAAACCGCAAATGACGTACATCCTACCATTGCTAAATCTTGAACTGCATGACCAATATCATGAGCACCATGCAGGTATAAATCTCTCAAAAAAGAGGGCGCAATATAGCTTAAATCCTTTGGTGCATATTGAGAAACTCCATAAATTTCAGTTTGAAACTCATTATCAACATTCAGATATAATTTTCGATTGAACCATTTTAGGAAATTTCGAAGTATCGATCTCTTAAAATCCGAAGGAATCAATTCATTTACTTTATCAAACAAAATATGTTCTTGTTTTTTTAATAAGGAGTCTGTCAAACTACCAATAGCTAATCCCCTTTCCAATGGATCACCCTCGGCATATAGTTCCCATAAATGTTGTTTATTTCTAAGTAAAAAATTATTTCTGGTATAAAAAATGGTATCAGATTGCTTTTGAACAACAGGTTTTATATTATTATATGCAGCAATTTCTGGCTGATGACGCATTGATTTTGAGATACCGCAAGAAGCTATGAATAAAGCAAAGAAAAAGAAAAAAATATATAAAATCTGTTTTTTCATATGCAACTATTTCTGGTTCCCTATTGATCTATAAACATTTTAGTAATGCTTAGTTTATTTCCACTATGCTGTCTGGTTAATTTTGTTTATCAAATAATCTTTCCCTAAAATTTCAGAACAAGTAACAACTGCTCCAATGGTAACGCCCAAAACGCCATGCATATTGACACTTTGCCCTGTTAAGTATAGATTATCTAACTTTGTTTTTGAAGGAATAAATGTCTTCATTGGATTATCAGAATCTTTTTCATAACCATACATATTACCATTATAACCTCCAATATAATCTCTATACGACAATGGTGTAGAAGTGTGGACTGATTTAATACAATCTTTTATTCCAGGGAATTTTTTTTCTACTACTTCTAGAAAACGATTAGTTTTACGAGCTTTAAAATCCTCATAACTTTCGCCTCTATTATTAACATCGGCCACAGTATTGAATGTATCTTTCCATGGTTCTAAATCGGAATACTTCATATAAGTAATAAAAGTCATTCCTTCTGCCCAACCATCCTCTTTTTTAGAAGCATTCATAGATGCCATAAATGCTTTTGGCCAAGTTTGCTCGTTATAATCTTGAGCTTCCCATACTTCGCTACTATTTTTACAATGGTAATAATTCTTATTTAAATACCTAAACGTTTTTGGCTTAAAAACGATATATAAACTAAAAGCAGAAATACTGCCTTCTAAACTCGAAATCCTATTTACAAAGGCTTTCCTAAAATGGTTCTCTCCCACTAATTTCAAAGTAGCTTTAGGGTCTATATTCGAAATGAAGTATTTTCCAGTAACACTCGTGCCGTCTTTCATTTTGGCAGTGGTAATAACATTATTTTCAACAATTAACTGGTCAACATCTTTATACTTAAAAACAACTCCTCCATATTTTTTGAGTTGTTTAATTAACTGTTTAGTAATTTGGCTGCCTCCATTTATACAACGCCATGAACTTTGCATGTAAGTATTAACCGTGAGGGCGTGTACATAAAAAGGGGATTTAGCTCCGCTTCCAGCATATAAAAAATTGCTTCCAGCAAAAACAGCCTGCAGCATTTTATTATCAGTCAATCCTGCAATAAAATTCTTTGCATTTACAGATAGAATGTCGTTGTCATAGCGTCCTTCTGCTCTTAAATTATAAAGGGGAAATGTATCGCAGGTGGTAATAATTGCTTCACAATATTTATTTATAGCCTCTCTTTCGTCAGGAAAAAATTTAACCAATTGATTCACAAAATTATCATATCCTTGAGCATGCGGAAATTCCACGTCTACATCTTCAAAAGAAATTATATCATATCCATCCTCATCCATTTTTTTGAGATTCAAACTATCCATAATACCAATGTATTTGAAATATCGATATAGATTTTGGCCTTCACCTAATCCTCCAATGTAATGAATTCCCGTGTCGAAAATTGTTTTATCCCGAACAAACGTTTGCAAATTGCCTCCAAACTGATTATTTTTTTCCAGCACACAAACGCTATAACCTTCTTTGGCTAAAATTATAGACGAAACGAGTCCGCCCAATCCACTTCCGATTACAACAACATCATAATGCTTTTTCATCATATCCCTTTCTTTAGTACAATCATTTCTTCTGTTTCATGCACAGTTTGAAAACCAAATGACGCTATTGTTTCTTTTAATTTTTTATTATTTAATACAATTACAGTGCTCGCTAAATTGCATACTGCATCCAAATTGCTTACTCCATTTTCATTCGAAAGCAATACTACATCATATTTTTTGAGAGTATTCAATTCATTTTGATCCAAATAATGAATCGCTCTTTTCTTTAGTATATAATTGGTTTTGGCAATTTCTCTATTCTCTTCCAAAAGAATAACCGAATCAATTTTTCTTAGTGGTTCTTGTAATGCCAATAATATATCCAATTGCCTATAGTCACTTCCAAAATGAAGTATTCGAGCTTTAGAATCTATCCATTTATTCAAATCATAATATAGCTGCAAATTTTGCTCTAGATTAACTTTTACTGCATTCAATATCTGCATTTCCTTGAAAGCATAACTATTCATAAGCTTAGCTTTAAAATAATCGACGCCTTCTAAATCTAAACGCAGCTTTTTATATTGCAGTTTAAAGAAACTGCTTATTTTTTTAGTTCTCTCGGCAGCATTAGTGCCAAAAGAGGTATCGTCATACAAAATTCTATCTAGAATTGTCACCGTCGTATTTCCTCCATTGATAACAAAATCTCCTTTGGGCAAAACTTCAGAATATCCGTGAATGAGCACTGGAATTATATCCAATTGTAATTGTTCAGCCAAATAAAAAGCACCTTTATGAAATCGTTTAATCGCATTATCCTCAGATCGTGTTCCCTCTGGAAAAACCATTATAGAAAAACCTTCCTCTACTTTGGAACGCAAATGTTCTACACCATTATCCATACCACTCGACACTGGATAAAATCCAGCTAGACGAACTCCTTTTCCAAAAACTGGAGAATTATATACCCAATCACTAACTAAGAAAATAATCTTTGGACTCAACATTCCAATAGCCAAAATATCGAGGAACGAACTATGATTAGCAATAATTACGGCAGGTTTATCAAAGGTTTCTTGTGAAGTATTATTTATTTTCCTTTTTACGGAAGGATAACTTGCCAAGACTGAATGCATAAACTTAGACATCAAAAAATGAAATCCTCTTAGTTTTGATTTTTTTGAGAAAGGCAAAATTACCATCAAAATGGCACTTCCTAATGACAATACTATACATCCTAATCCAAAATAGGTAAACGAAATAACGGAATGCAATAGTCTCTTAATTTCATAAGGAGCTTTCCCCTTTTTCACTCTATTGGTTATAAAAAAATGGAAAATTAGCGGCTGAATAATAAATGTTATCATCAGTGCCGAAAATATCCCTATAATAGCAATTAATGATATAGATTTTAGTGCAGGATGTTTGGCAAAAACAAGCACCCCCATTCCTAAAATTGTTGTAGCTACCGATAGTATAATTGAAGTCCTGTAACTTGGCAATTCAATTTTCCCGTATGTAAATTCCTTTTGTAAAGCGGTAGTCATAAAAATGCTGTAATCAACTCCAATTCCAAAAATCAAAGTACAAACTATAATGTTAACTACATTAAACTGCAATCCAAACAGTCCCATAAGTCCAGTTGTAAAAATCCAGCTTATAAGGATTGGAATAATACTGATAATAGCCAATTCAATTTTTCTGAAAGCTAATATCAGGACTAAAAAAACCGCAATAAAAGAATAATCAACAAGGTTTTCGAAATTCATTTTTAATGTTCCTAAAAACGTCTTATTTGTTTCCTGTCTGTCAATTACAACCAAATAGGGCTGTTTTTTTATTAGATTTACAAAAACATCTCTTTTTCCATTAGTAACTTTTACTAAAGTTGAAATAGTAAAAAATCCATTTTTTTGAGCTGCAAATTCATCAAGAAAAAAAGATTTCATTTTAAAATAGTCATCAATAGTTACTGGCTTAAAGTCTTTATCAAGCAATTCAAAAAAACCAGAAAAAGCATCAGCTTTAAAACCATAGCGATTTCCTTCGCTAATTAAAGTCTTATTCAAATTTTCTTTTTTCTGTGAATCCCAAAAAGAATTCCATTCCTTGATTTTTTGATTTTGAACTTCTGCAGAAAAAACAATTCCACCAATAGAACTGAAATTTAAAATATCCTTACCTGCTTTATCCTTCTCTAATACTTTAAAAAGAGTATTATTATTGGCTACAACTTCATCATAACTTTTACCGTAAGTAGCCAAATAAATAGATTTAGAATCATTGTTATTTGCAATTTGATCTAGTTTCTTCTCATTCAGCCTCAGTTCGGGAGTCATAAAATTCAAATCTGAAAGATCATTGTTAAAAGTAACTTTTGAATACGTAAAAAGTGAGACTACAAATAATGCCAACACCAAACCTATCAAAAATTTATTTTTATGGTACGAATAAGCACCCAAATTGTCAATCACATTTGGTTTTTGAATAAGAACTTTGGAATTAAAATTGTACAAAACCGGAATTAAAATTAAAGAAAAAACAGTAGTAGCAACTACGCTCAATCCAGCAAAAATACCCAAATCCTGTAACGCTTCTGACTTAATAAAAAACAAACACAAAAACGTAATTGATGTAGTTATCCCACAAAGCAACAATGGCCGTGTAATATCTTTGAAAAGCAGTTTAACATTCTTGTTATTTCTCAAATGGGTTAAAACATATATCGAATAATCTGTAGTTTCTCCCAATAAAATAGAACTTATTCCTAAAGAAATAGCCGATATGCTCCCTTTGCAGATATACAAAACCGCCAAAGCAAACAAAGCGCCCAGCAAGGAAGGAATAAAAATAATTATTGGAGTAGTGATACTTCTGTAAAAAAAAGCAAGTATTAAAATCAAGGCAACTCCCGCAAATATAGAAGTGCTTTGAACATCCGATTTAATTTGTGTAGCATTGGCAACAGCCACAGGCGTAGCTCCAAAATAAGTCATCTCAGCTTTGCCTTTAAACTGTTGATTTAAATTCGCTTTGATTTTATCCAAATTACTTATAAAAAAAGTGTTTTTGTCCGTTTCATTCGTCGCTAATTTGGGAGTAATAAAAAGCAATAAATTATTTTTGTCTTTGGTCAAAACAAATCCGTTTTCGATAGCAAAGTCATCACCCACGCTTAATTGCTCCATTTTTTTTAAAGCAATAAAAGAAACACCAAGCGGATCTTTAAGAATAAAATCTTTAGATACTAGTCCAGCAGGAGAAATTATGGATTTATAATCGGCCGCAACACTATTGGCAATACTGTCTTTGTGCAGTTTATTCTGAATATGTTCATAATCCTTTTGATCCAAAAAAAGCGGCAAATTATCATATACAAAATCAAAAGTTTCCTGAATATTTTCTTCTTCAATTTTACCCTGTACTTTGGAAATATAGGGTTTGCAAGCAGAATCAAGACTATCTAAAAAAACATTGGCATACTCAGTCAGATTCTCTGATGAGCCGTTTTCTTTAGTGGAAATTATAATTGTAATTTTATCAGCAAAATTAACCTGATCTAATACTTTTGAAGTTATTCCAGACTGATCATTAGAAGGTATTAATTGATTTATATTTTCCTGAAAAGAGATTCTGAAAGCTAAGAATCCTAAAACTAAGACCATGACAATTGCCATACCAAACGAAAGTAATTTTCTGGAAGTTATGAATGTATATAAGTCGAATAGTTTTTTTTGCATGCAGCTATTTTTTATATTTTAAATTAGCAACCAAAGTCAATAGCAAATAACTTGTAAGTCCAAAAAGTACAGCCATAAAAGTCGCTAAAATAAAACTTCCAACAAGATATTGAGCAATATTTTTTGAATATCCTCAAATGGCATGTTCGTGTTTAATACCAATGATTTGCTGCTGGTAATAAAATAGCTTCCTAACTTGAGTGAACCATAAATAATAAACGGAATAAAAGGGGGGAAACTTATATTAGAAAATGCGAAAGCAATGACTTTATTAAGCTTTAGCAAAACAGCCAAAAATAATACCAAAATGGTTTGAAATCCCCAAAAAGGACAAATTCCAATAAAAACTCCTAATGCAATTGAAGCCGCTTTTCGAATATTCGAATCATTACTTTCAAGCACATTTTCTAGAAAAAATTGTTTAAGTCCTTTTTTTTTTAGTTTTCTAAAAAAATCTCTCGGCTTAATATAAATCAAAGCAATAATAACCAGAACAGTATTAAGTATACTGATTCGGGTAAAATCTTTGAAGGGTCTAAAATGGGAAACCCGCTCTTTTGGATCGTACAAAACCTGAATCGGAATATTTTTTACTGGTATATTTTTCCAAGCCGAACGAACAATAACTTCGATTTCGAACTCAAACTTGGTTGTGAAATAATGAACTGGAATTTTTCGCAAAGGATACAATCTAAAACCTGATTGTGTGTCTTCCAATTTATTTCCAGTTTCGAACCAAAACCAAAAATTTGAAAATTTATTTCCGAAACTGCTTTTTTTAGGAACATTTTCCTGAACCATATTGCGGCTTCCAATCAAAAGTGTTTCTGAGCTCATATCTAAAGCCGTTAAAAAAACTGGAATATCGGAAGCAAAATGCTGTCCATCAGAATCAATTGTAATGGCGTAATTATAATCTAATGCTAAAGCTTTTTTAAAACCATTGCGAAGCGCTAATCCTTTTCCTGAATTTTTAGAATGGTGAATTTGAATCAAGTTTGAATATTCTTTCAGAATTTGAACAGTACTATCTGTAGCACCATCATTTACAATAATAATAGCAGCAGTATATTGCAAAACCGAATCTATAACACGTTTTAAAGTTTTATGATTATTATATGTTGGAATAATAACACAAACTTTATGTTGATCCATACGTTTTGCTTCTGAAAAACTAGTATTCATTTTTAAATTCTTAAACTATTCAACCAATTGTTTTTCAATAGCAGTAAAACTATTGGACTGTGTTATAAATTCACCTACATAAGCTTTTAACGCCCCCGTTTGTTCTTTATAATGATCCATTAAAAACTTTTTATCCTCTTTCTTATTTCCTCTATAATTGACTATTTTGGGTACATTTTCCTGAATGCTCAAGCGAATCATCCGGATCTCCACCGAGTTGGGTTCAGCAGTTACGGCATATTCCAATAAGGCTGCTCCTTCTTTGAATTTTTTGGACTTGTCTCCTACTTTTTTTTCCAGTTTGGAAAGAATAATTATTGACGCTCCTTTATAGGCAACTAAAACTTTATTATTGTCCTCTTTGGTAATATCTGACAGTTTTGCGGCCATCTCTTTTGCAACGCTTTCAGTTGTAGCTGCAGTCATATATAACTTTCTGATTTCTGTCACAGAAGGATTAGCGAAATAAAATAAAATAAAAAGAAAGGTAGTTTTCATGACACTAAAATTAAAATTATTTACAGCATTTTAATTATACTTTCTTATAAATACAACTTAATTTCAAAGCAACTGTTTGGTCAAAATAACTAACATTTTTAACCTTAACCAAATTATCATCTGTTGTAATTATATCCAATTCTAAAAGCAAATCAGGATTTATAAATGGATTAATTAAAGCCATAAATTTAACATTACTCAAAGATTCCATGAATAAAGAGCATGCAGTAATCTGCTCCGTTAACTCTTTTATAATCTGCATCATACAAACACCCGGCATAATAGGATTTCCTGGAAAATGTCCTTGAAAAACATCATGATTCTCATTGATTGTGATTTGTGCATTATATTTAGAATCAACAGTGTTTTCCAACACTTTTACTGTATAAAAATCTTTTAAAAGCATAGCTTTATTTTATGTTAAATGTATAAGTTCCTCCTATTTGATAAACTAAATTGGTATTTACAATTGAACTCCCATTATGATCGTCAAAAACATCCCTAACCCCTTTTTTAATCCTTCCTTCAATTGAGAACCCTTTTGGCAAACTAAATCCGAGACCACCAATTATTCCAAAATCAACATCTTCCCCTTTTGATATGTTTGCAACAAAATTATTATCTGAATCAATTTTAAAATTACTCTCAACTAATATATCAAAAAAAGTACCTGCAAGAAAGTAAAAACTTTCACTAACATTAAATTTATTCATGGTTACAAAAGACAAGTATTGCAATGAAATTTCAACATCTCTAGCTTCATATACTGTATTAATTTCAGTTGGAGAACTCTGATTGTAATAAAAACCATATATTGTCGCTTTACCGCCTTGACCTGAATACGTAAGTTCTTCTTGTAAAGTATAAAATTTAGAAAGTTTTAATGCTCCAAAAGCTCCAATGTAAAGACCCTCTTTTGATTCAAAATTTGTATTTTGTATATTTGAAATATTCAAACCAACATTTATACCTGGCCTAAATGTTACTTGCGCATTTGATTGTACAATTCCAATTAATACAAAACAAATAATAGTAATTACTCTTATTTTCATGTCTTATTTTACATCAAATGTATACGTACCTCCTACAGAAAACACAACATTTGTGTGACTATTATCACTAAAATCAATTACTGGCACAATTCCTTTTTTGACTCTTAATTCAATTCCTAAATTACGAGTAATATTAATACCTGTACCAAGTACAAACGCCAAATCAACATCAGCATCTACATCAAAGTTTTTATCAACAACAAATTCAAGTGTTGGTCCAAAATGTACATTAAACTTATCCGTAAATGTAAATTTATTCATCATCTGAAAACACAAATAATCGACTTTAAAATTCTTGTTAACTGTTGCTGACCTGTAATCAGAACCTTGAGCTGAATAATTAATCTCAGGCTGTAAAGTATAATGTCTTGTTAATTTCAAAGCACCATAAAAACCAATATAAAAATTTGTTATTGAAGAATAATTATCATCACTCCTAGTATCCATAGGATCATTATAATAATAGTAATCTCCTTTTGTAAAGTGAGAAAAATTAGCTCCTCCTCTAAATCCAGGCTGAAAACTTACCTGAGCTTGAGCATTATACATTCCAAAAAAAATAAAGAGTAGAACCAGTATACCTTTGTTTATTTGATTTTTTTTATTCATAATTTCAGTTATTGGTTAAAATAATTTAATTCAATTTTTAATTTTATATTTTTATGTTCGATGATAATCTTATCGGCAAAAATATCATTTTTAGAAGTATAATAGAGGTTAATTATTGCTTTTCTTTTAGTGCTATGTACAATTTTACTTAATTTATTTGTTGCTTTTGAAACAAAAAGATAATTCATTTTATTTTTATCCAAAGTCGCATAAATTCTTTCCCCACTGTTATCAAATTGATTGCTTGTGGTATAATGACTTCGCAAAAGCAATCTAAAATCAGTTACCAAAGTATTTATCAATAATTTTCTATCCAATTCTTCCAGAATAAAATTGATTTTATAATCTGTTTCAGAAATTTCAAAATCGAGTAATTTATTACCAAATTCAGTAGTAAAAACAACTCTATGTGTGGTGTCGTTTACTTTTTTGGCAATAAAAATGCCAGTTAATTCATTACCATAAACCGAAACATTGGCTTTATACACATAATCTATTGCTTGATTTGAAAAATATGGAACTTCAAAAGCGCTTGTTTCTAAAGGGACAGCTTTGTAATCCTTTACTACTTTATTACTGGCACATGATGCAAATAAAAAGATAGCAATACTACTAATTCGAAAAAGAAGCTTCATCTACTTTGGCATTGATTACTTTATTTTTTAAGACAATTCGAGTATAGTCAGCTGAAGATTCTAATAATTTAACCTGAATCACAGTCGCATCTTCTTTATCAAAAGTTAAATCTATTTGCTTAATATATTTTTTAAGAGTGGCATCTTTGGGAATAAACTTGGCTATGTTTTGATCTTTATTTTTAAAATACGAAATCGTGAATTCTTTATCATCAAATAAATCTCCACTCACGCTTCCAACAATCAGTTTATTGATTTTTCCAAACAATTTACTGCTTCCAATGTCTACAGCACTTTTCTTTCCTTCATCATTAATAAGTATTTTTCCATTCTTAAAAACGATTGTATAGCTGTATGGCTTTTTATATTGCCAAAGCAAAGAATTTGGTTCTTTGAAAATCATTTTCCCCGAAGTTTCAATATCTTTTGATAGAAAATCAAGGTGCTTGTATTGTACAAAATCAGTACTTAAAGTCTTTATTTTTTTAGACACCAACGCCACTGATTGCTTAAAAGCAGTAATCTCATTGTCAGTCATTTTCTGATCCTGTGCCCAAGATTGGAATTGATAAACATTCAAAAAAATCAATACTATAAATATTTTAGTCTTCATACGTTTTTATGTTCAAGAGTTCTTCCAAAGGAACAACACTGTAATTGTTTTTTTCTAAAAAAGAGAGCAATTGCTCTAACACATTAACCGTTTCAACAGATGTGTCATGCAAAAGTACAATTCCTCCAGGTTTAATTCTTTTAATTATTCTGTCTAATAAAAATTTTTCATTTTTAATAACTCCATCCAATGACCGAATATTCCAACCAATTGTTTTGTGTTTCGTTACTGATAAAGCTTTGCGAATGGAAGGATTTGTAACCCCATAAGGCGGTCTGAATAAAGTAGTTTTCTTCCCTAAGACACTCTCTATCAAAGCATCTGTCTTTTCAATTTCGGCAATTACTTGATTTTTATTGTAAAAATCAAAAAAAGGAGCATGGCTATACGAATGATTTCCTATCGTATGTCCATGATTTATTGTTTTTTTTAAAATATCAGGATGAGTTTCAATATTTTTACCAATGCAAAAAAAAGCAGCTTTGGCATTATACTTTTTCAATACTTCCAAAACAGCAATTGTCATTTCATTGGGACCATCGTCAAATGTTATTGCAATTTTTTTGTCTTTTACTAATGGATTACTGCAATATGTTTTTACATGGTAATTAGAGCCAATAAATGAGGATCCGATAAATACAATCAAAAGCCATAAACACCCAACGAGTATAAAATATTTGATATCGATCACTGCATAAAAGCTTGCTAAAGCGAGCAGCAAAAGCAGTAAAATAAAAAACATATTTGTTAAGATATGCTTCAACAGCTTGAAATTAAGGTAAAACTATGATCTATTCCATTGCGTTGATTATACAACAAAATCGTTTTATAAACCTCATTATTGATTGTATTTATCTTCACAATTGCAGGTATATTTTGGGTCTGAATAATTTTAGTTCCAACCCACAATCCAAATGCTGAAGCGGTATCAAACTCGCCGCTTAAATGCTTATAATATACCTGTGGTGTATTTTTAAAAGTAACTTGTGAAAGTTTTCTATAATACAAATCCGAATCTACATCTCCATTATATCCCAAAACTACAGCGTCAATATCTGTTAGTTTTAAATTATTGGAAGCAAGAAAAGTAACAACTTTCTTTTCCACCTCATCAATTTCTAATTTATTCAGAATTTCAATATCCAAAACGGAAGCTATTGTTGTTTCTTTCACTTCGTTTTCTACAACAAAAAAAGTAGCTCCTTCTCCAAGAACAGCTCCTTTAGAAGTAGATTCTAAAAATGAATGAACTCCTTGATTCTCATTTTTAACAAAACCTGCTAACTTAAACAAAGACATGGTATAATCGGAAGTTTCATCAATTCCGCCCACTAATATAGAAGAGGCTTCGCCTTCTTCAATCATCATTTTGGCATCAAAAAGTGCCGATTCAAAAGAAACTGAACCATTTACATACGTCAGATTATAGGCTTTGCACTGCAGTCCTAAAGCAATTTGACCACCAACGGTATTATGTGTCGATTGAATAAAAGAAGTAGGTGTTAAAAACTCTTCGTTATTATCCAAAATCGCTTTCAAAAACTTCTCCGAATCTTCGATACATCCCATTCCTGTTCCAGTGATGATAGCATCAACGGTTTCCAACTGGGCTTCTCGCAAAGCAAGAGTCGAAGCAACTATTCCATTTTTGACTCCTTTTGCCATTCTTCTGCTTGCTACTGGAGATATAAAATCCTTATAAACCGGCTGATGGATTGGAAAAACAGTATCTGCCTCATTTACCACCGCTTCTTCAAGAAAAAGAGTATCAAAAGTCTTTTGGGTCGAAATGCAACCTAATCCATTTATATAAATCTTGCTCATTATGAATGTATTATTCGCTTTTAGAAAATATCAATGTAGAACAATTTCCCCCAAATCCAAAAGAATTAGAAAGCACATGCTCTATAGTTGCATGTTTTAAAGTCCTTTGAGGTATCAGATTAAATTCTTCCATTGGAGATTCAAAATTCAAATTTGGGAAAACCACGTTATTTTGAATGGCCAACACACTATATACTGCTTCAATAGCGGCGGCGGCGGCCAAAGTATGTCCAGTAAAAGGCTTTGTGGAACTAAAGTCTGGCACTTTATTTTCACCAAACAATCGCACCATCGCTCTCCCTTCGGATAAGTCATTGTTAGGAGTTGCTGTACCATGAACATTGACATAATCAATTTGGTTAGGTTGTAATTGGGCTATTTTAAACGCTTTTTTCATTGCCAAAAAAGCACCGTCCCCATTTTCTGAAGAAGCAGTTTGATGAAAGGCATCATTAGCATTGGCATAACCCGAAACTCTCGCTAACACTTTTTTGTTTTCTTTTTTAACCAATTCTTCTGATTCTAAAACTAAAAAGGCTGCAGCTTCTCCTAGATTTAGTCCTTTTCTATCATTATCAAATGGCTTATTATAACCATCAGATAAAATCATAAGAGTTTTAAATCCATTGATAGTAAACTTAGACATCGCATCAGTTCCTCCTACTATAACACGGTCTAATTTACCGGATTTTATCATTCGCGCTCCTAACATTATAGCATTAGCAGAAGAAGAACAAGCCGTACTAATGGTAGTTATCATACCTATTAAACCTAATTCCGCTGCAATTTTATTGGTATTATCTCCTGCGTTATGACTGCTGATGTATTTTACAACATTGGGATTTTCAAAATATTCATGATAATAGCGCTCCGTCATATCCATTCCTCCCACACTTGTCGCAGAGATCAATCCAGTTCTATATTCGTTAATAGAAGTAATTCCAGCGTTTTTTACTGCTTGCTTGGCAGCAATAGTTCCAAGCATGGCAGTTCTGGAAAAATTATTGTCTTTTGCTAATTGCAATTCGTCGATTAACTCTTGATTGGTCTTTTTAATTTCGCCAACCTTAATCACATCAGCATGAACCGTCGCAATATTTTCGATAGTTGTAATCCCCGCATGACTATTCAGCAATGCGCTATAATTTTCCTCAACTGAATTTCCAATTGAAGAAATAATACCCATCCCTGTAATGGCGACACCTATACTCATTTTTAGATTTCTTAGATTTTTAGACCGTTGGATTATTAGATTATTGGATTCCCTAAATTCTCTTCTTTCAGAAAGCTATTAGCATCTAAATATCAGACAATCCAAAAAGCCTAAAATTACTTAACTCTATTTTCTGCAATATAAGCAGCCATAACTTCAATAGATTTAAAAATAGTTTTTCCCTCTTTTGGGTCCACTAATTTGATACCGTAATCTTTATCTAACATCACAATAAGTTCTAATGCATCAATAGAATCAAGCCCTAAACCATCTCCAAATAAAGCATCATCATCATTAATATCTGCAACAGTAATATCTTCAAGGTTTAAAACTTCTATTATTTTACTTTTTAATTCTTGTTTTAATGCTTCCATAATTATTGATTGTATAGTTTTTTTAATTGTTTATGATTGTGTTCCATTTTACCTTGTTTATCTACCAAATAAAGAAAGGCTTTGTATTCTTCATTAAAATATTCAACCCATCCGCATAAAACTTTATTTGCCTTTTGGGTTTCCAAAAGTATATTACAGTAGTTTTCCATAAATACTGGGTCATAATCCGCAAATATAAAAAAAGAATTTTCGCTTTTCAATTGATGTTTAATACTTATTTCTCCTAAGCAAATATTAGGCAATGTGTAAACAAAAACTGCTGGGCTAGGAAAATAATTCTCTGAATCTGAAATAGAATTTTGATATTTTAAGTCGGTATCTAAACTCGACGATCTATTAGCAAATACCAATGCTGTATTGTTCTCCTCTGAGTTTTCATCAGCTGTCTCTAAAAGTAATTCGGCTCCTAAAAGTGCCAGCTTACTCAAATTGTCCATTTTAAAAAACTTCGGATAATTCATTTCAAAATGCTGATAGGCTTTCTTTGAAAAACCAGCAAACAAATCATCTTCAGTATTAAAAACCATTTCTCCATTCAAAAAAATTGTATTTTTCTGAATAGAACAAAAAGAGTGAATATAATTCTTATTTACTGTCATTATTATACTTTTTCAAATAAAACGGCTGTATTGCATCCTCCAAAACCTGAAGCTGTTTTTAAAAAATAACGAATGGCTGCATCTTCATTTTTTTCAATAACTCTAATGGGCTGACTCACTCCAATGGCATCAAATCCTAATGAAGCATACAGCTTATTTTCTTCAACCGATTGTATTCCAATAACTGTCTCCAGTAATCCCGAAGCACCTAATGTATGACCATAATAACCTTTAAGACTATTTACTGGCACATTTTCAAGTCCTAATCTATTTAACGCAATAGCTTCCATTTCGTCATTAAAAGGAGTCGCTGTACCATGAGCTGAAATATAATCGATTTGACCGCTGTTTATTTTGGCTTCCGCCAAAGCACTTTGAATACTCCTAAAAAGACCTTCCCCAGTTCTGGAAGGCCCCGAGATGTGGTTTGCATCATTGATGGAACCGTCACCTATAATTTTTATTTTGGCATTTTCTTTATTTGAAGAAACCAAAACAGCTGCTGCTGCTTCTCCTAAACTTACTCCTGTTCTATTAATCGAATAAGGCTTGCATGGTAAATTACTCATCGCCTGAAAGGAGTTAAATCCTGATATAACAAATTTTGAAACTTCATCACCCGCAACAACAAATATATTATCGTACAAATTAGCCTGAATTAATCTTTTGGCTACTGTAACAGCTAATATTCCCGAAATACAAGCATTAGAAACCACAATTGGTTCCCTTTTAAATTCAAAAAAATCAGCAATCTTTTTGGCTAATACATTCAAATAAGCGGATTCAATATCACTCGCATCATCTAAAGCATTTACGTTTCCTTTTGTTGTCGAAAGGATAAAAGCTGTACGCCCGTTTAATTCAACTTTTGCCCTTTTAATAATCGGTTCCAAAGCCAAAATCATCATTTTTTCTAATCTCGAATAACCGTCCACAGAAGTTACTTTGGCAAAAGCCAAATCTAATGCTGAATCATTAATAACAGCTGCATAAAAAGGCGTATTTAACAACTTTGGATTATCCTGCAGCTGAATACCGGAAACTACATTACCAATATTTTTTATATTGGCAGCCACATCAAACCCAATAGGTGTAATGCAATTCGTTTCGGTTATATAAACTTCTTTCATCATGCTATTTTACTAAGCCTGCTTTTCTTTTCCATTCCGTGTAAAAAGGAGGATTTGTCAACATTAGTTCTCCTTGTTTATCTAGAAAAACCTGAACGGTTTCCCCCGTACAAACTACTTCATTTTTTATATTATAAATTGTAAACCTGAAAATCATTTTTGCCGCTGGTGTATCTACAATAGTTGTTTCTATTCGAGCCACTTCGCCATAACGCAATGATAGTTTATGCTCAAGAGTTGTTTTCACAATCGGAGTTGTAAATTCATTAGCAAAAACATCTAAGTATGCAAGTCCGTGTTGGCGTCCAAAAGCTTCTCTTCCATCTTCAAAATAAGTAATATAATGACCATGCCAAACTATTCCAAGGGAATCTGTTTCGTTAAATCGAACACGAATATCATGTGAAACGGTCAAAGCAGCCGCTTCCTTATACAGCTCTTTTCTTCTTATCATACAGCAATGCTAAAGTTGTGGTAACTATAAAAAATAAAAATAATAAAAATAATTCTGGCAACAAATCCAATATGGATGCGTTACGCAAAAGTACATCATAAAAGGCTTCTAAGCCCCAATTCATTGGTGAGGACTGTGCAATAACCTGCATAACTTTCGGCATGGCAAAAACAGGAACCCAAACACCGCCAATTGCTGCCAAAATAATTACAGCAGTAGCTCCAAATGGAGCCGATTGTTCTTGGGTCTTGGCAATAGTCCCCAATAATATTCCGAAACCAATCGCTGCTAAACCCGAAAACAGCGCCACAATACTCATCAAAATTAAATTCCCTTCAACGTTTAAAGCTGGTAATCCCAAATGCGGAAATAAAAATACAGCAACCGCAATCATCATGTAAAACTGTATCAAACAAATAATTAAATACATCACCGTTTTACCCGCCAATACAATTCGATTAGAAACAGGATTGGTTCGCAATCGCACAAAAGTTCCTTGTGTCTTTTCTTTTACCATATTGATTGACAACGGAATTACTATAAAAAATATAGCAAAAAGCGTCCAGGCAGGAACATTATGCTGTACCGAATTTGGAAGTATCTCTTTGTTGTTTATTTTTGGAATAATCTCTTTGAATGTAATAAAACTTTTTTGTTCAAATTGAGCATCTTCTCCGCCCAATTCATCTTGAAAAGAAGTATAAATCGATTTGGTTTCTATTTGAGAAATCATTTTGTCGATGCCACTCATCACGCCTCTTCTAAAACTCAGCTGCACTGCTGGGTCAAAATAAAGTTTTACCTCTTTTTGATTGACAACTTTTGCATTTGGTTTTATTGCCAATGAATCTGAAAAACCTAAACTACTTACGATTTTTTGAACATTTTGATCAATTTTAGTTTGCAAATCAATACTCAAATGCGACGGAATAATAATTGCCATTTGATATTTTCCTCTAAAAACGGCTTCTTTAGCTTCAGCTTCAGTAATTTGTTTATTATCAAAAGTGGTAATAACACTAAAAACATCACTCTTTTTTAAATTATCAAAAAGCGTTTTAGAAACTTTCCCTTTATCATAATCAACCAAAAGAATTGGAATCTTAACTTCTTGTCCTTTTTTATAGGAACTATCCTGAATGAGCGTAACCGTTATAATTAGCACTAACGGCATTAGAAAAAGGGTCACAACACCTCCCATATCCCGCTTTAACAACAAGAATTCTTTGTAAACAGACATCCAAAGTTTATATAGCATCTCTCAGTTCTTTTCCTGTTAATGAAATAAAAACATCTTCAAGATTTCTAGCATTGGCAGTAGCAGCAATTAAATCCTTAGGTGTTCCATGAGTATAAATTATTCCTCTGTCAACTATAGCGATATGGGTACAAAAATCTTGTGCTTCAGACAAATGATGTGATGTATAAATTATAGTTGTACCATTTTTATTGAGCTCTTTAAGATAATCAATAATAACATTCTTTGAATGTACATCAACCCCTACAGTAGGTTCGTCAAGAAAAAGAACTTTAGGATTATGTAATATCCCAGCAATCAAATTAACTCGACGTTTCATTCCACCCGAAAAAGTCTCGATCCGTTTATCTGCAAATTTCAATAATCCCAGCAAATCCAGACTGTCTATTACTTTTTCTTTAAGATCATTTCCTTTCAAACCATACATACTTCCAAAATACAGCAAATTTTCTCTGGCTGTCAAGGTTGGATATAAAGCATATTCTTGAGGAACAACACCAATTCTATTTTTAATTTCATTGGCATTAGCTGTATAATTTAATCCATCAATCGTGAATGAACCTGAACTAGGCTTTACTAAACCGCAAAGAATCGAAATTAATGTTGTTTTCCCTGCCCCGTTTGGCCCAAGCAGTCCAAAAATCTCTCCTTTATTTATATCCATAGAAAAATCATTCAAGGAATACATTTCGGCATCTTTATATAATTTAGACAGATGGGATATTTGGATAATTGATTTCAATATGATTTTTATTTAGCTTATTGCTTTCTTCAATTTCTTAAAAAATTCCTCCTCTTTATCAGCAATTGCTAAAAGTTCGTCAGAAAGCAGATTGTAAACATCCACTTTGGTACTTCTATTTTTATAAACTCGCGAAGCTTCGACAGCAAAATCTCTCCATAAATCACCAATAGCAGTCATTTCCAGTGACAAATTTTGCAACTCGTCATTCTGTAATACAACTGCAGCTTCTTGCAAAAAGGCAGCATATATAAATCTAAAACCACCACCGCCAGTCCCAATTTCTTCCTGCATTCGAACTATTTGAGCCAAATAATGATTTGCTTTTTTTGTCCCTTCTTTAACTGGCCATTTTTTAATTAGCTTAGCTACAAGCCGAATACCGCGAACACCTATTATTGGCATTGGTGCTAGCATATCCCGACAAGTATTCTTTATACCTTTTATAATTGCCCCTTTCAAATCTACATTTAGAGGAACTTGAATAGGGTAATACATTTGGCCTCTTGGCGCAAAAGCTCCTTTGGCAAAACGTACTTTATTTAACTCCTCATGTGTTAAGGTAGTCACGTTTTCCATAACAGGATCACTAATTAAATAATCAGTTTCTGTTTTCCCATAAACTACCAAATTATGTGCATTAAAATGAAAACGATACTCATCAGGAAAATACGTTAGGTTATATACGCCAACCTGCAATCCTGAAGGAATATTATTTTTTAAATTTTCGTCCAATGCTTTAATGGCATTCGCTTCGCTGGAAAATTTTTGCCTTTTAATTTTCAAGCCTAATCGTTTCGCCAATTTATTAAAAATTTGTCCCGGCATAGGTCTATAACTTATTGCTGGGGCGTAATTTACTTTTAAAAATGGAAGATAAACAAAGAAAAGTCCCGAACCAATCCCAAAAACCATTGGCTCGCTAATATTCAATCCATTATGTTTTAACAAATTGGAAGCAACTCCATTCTCACAATGAGCTGATTGATGATGTGTGAAATTCGTCTCCATTAATTTGCTTTAAAGTTTTTTAATTCTTCTACAGTTATATTAAATGCATCTGAATATTTTTTTAAAATTTTATCACTTAACCCTGCAAAAACTTTAGGCTTAAAATGTCTTTTAACGCGCCATTGCCACATTCCTACGTAACTGGAAAGTACTCCGATATCCATTCTGCACAATTCCATATAATAACAAATCGGGCTTACTTCATTATTTGCTACCTGAGCTTCGGCAATAGCAATCCGTTCACTAATTTCTTCAATCGAATTAGAAAGAGCAATACTTTTAGGTTCCCAACCTGAACTTAAAGCAGTTGTATAATTACCGTTTTCATCTGTAGCATAAACCAGCTCTTTCATATTTGTTTTAGAAAGATTGCCTTTGTCTTGAGGTACTTCATCTTTTTTCATTCTCTCTAGGGTTTATTATTTTGAATAAACAATGTAATCTCTCCTTCTAATAGTATTTCTTCTGCTTTTAAAGTTTTACATTTTATAGTACATAAGCTATAGGAATCGGTAATAAATTTTGAAACTAAGATTGCTTTAGTAACAATTGTTGTACCTGCTTTAGGCAAAGAATATATTTTTAAAATTTTAATTCCGCTAATAAAACCAATCACATTCGCTCCCGGCTTATCATTATTATTTTCATCAATAAAGTAATCTTTGGCAACAATCATCGAACAGGTTTGTGCCATATTTTCGACCAAACCCGATTCTGTGAAAAAATCATTTTTAAGAAATATATTTTCTGTTTTAACTTCAAATACAGTTTCTACCTTCTCATCATCAATCTCCAAAATAAAATCCACCATCAGCATGGGAGCACGATGAGGCAGATAATGATTACTATTTACAAGTTTTGATGTTTCTTTCTTACTCACTATTTTTAATTATTTAGCCAAAACAGTTTTCATCTGACCATTAGCTATTTCAACATTGTTTAATTTGCTAACAATATCTACCAAAGTAACTCCACCAAATTCCTGTATAATAGAAACTGTTGTCCTTATTTCGTCATGAAGTTTGGGAAGTCCTTTTATTTGCAATTTATTTATAGAACCAATATAACCTGTAGGAGCTTGTTCATTTCTTAAATAAAACTGATACCCTGTATGTAATGCTACAGACTGTGCCATGTGCTCTATAATTCCTGATTCTACAAAAGAATTATCTTTTAAAAAAACTGCATCGTTATGAATGGTAAACCCCGCAACCAGCTCATTTTCAGAATAAAAATACAAAGTATCAACCATTACAAACGGTTTTTTTTGAGGAATTAAAGTCTCCACAAAATCTTTATCACCTAATGGATTACTATCTGCCATTGTCATTAACAAACCGTTAAATAAGCATAAGCATAAGAAAAACGACCGCTTTCTGGCACAGATAAAAGAATTTTATTGCCTTTTTGCAGTTTACCTGAATTCATTAATTCTTCTAAAGCCAGATAAATTGAAGCTGAACCTACATTGCCAACATATGCTAAATTCATAAACCATTTTTCCATTGGTATCACCATTCCTTTTTCTGCTAATGCTTTACTCAAACCTTCCACAAAATAATGGGAAGAAACGTGCGGCAAAAAGAAATCAATTTGATCAGCGGAAATATTGTTTTTTGCCAAAGCTTCACTCATGCTTTCAGCACCCTTAACCAAAATATGTTCATCGAGCAATTTAATGTCTTGTTTAACTGCAAATATAGATTCGTTGAGCCATTCGCTGGGATCAAAGTCATTCCATGCTTTTATTTTCCCATTCTCTAATTTGTCTCCGCCAGCATACATACATGTCTCTATTTCATGTGCGTAAGAGTAGGCTTCCATCCATTCAATTTTTAAAGAAATAGCTCCGATTGGTTTATTTTCTAATAAAAAAGCACCAGCACCATCAGATAGCATCCACCTAAGAAAATCTTTTCTAAAAGCTAATATGGGCTGTTCTTTAAGTTTTTTTAGATTAACAACTTCATTTTCAAATTTATTAGAAGATAACCACGAAGAAGCTTTTTCAGAACCAACACAAACCGCATTATTTGTATTTCCGGATTTCACTGAAAGAAAACCAAATTTCAAAGCATTCATCCCCGAACAACACACGCCTGCCGATGAGTTAAGCTCCAGATTTTTATTTTTCAATAAGCCATGCACCATTGATGCATGAGATGGGACAAGTACATCGGGAGTAGTAGTTCCACAAGATAACAATTCCATATCTTGATCTGTAAAACGATTATCAAATAATCCTTGAATAGCTATATGAGTTAATTCAGCATTATTATGAGTGCTATTTCCATTTTTATCTCGTGCATAATAACGGCTTACAATCTTATTATTTCTTAATATTAATCTTCTGCCTTTGGATGCCGTTTCATTTATCAAACCCAAATAATCTTCCATTTCATCATTAGAAACAGCTTTATTTGGTAAATACTTAGCCGCTTTTGTAATATATACATCAAACATATAATCTAATTTACTCCTTTATAATATTCTAGTTCTTGTCTTATTTTTTTTATTTTTAACGGATACGTAAGAATGTGTAATATATAAACTATTGGCGAAACTAGCCATATTGCTACTATTAAATACACTTTAAATATCTTTGTCCAAAATTTTCTGGATTCCCCCTTTGTTATAATAAAATTAGACCATTTTGAAAAAATCTTATTGGCTGTTTTATCCACTTTAACCAAATAGGAACTGACTTTGACGGCATCAATCTTAACTAATTTTGATTGCAAATTATCAAAATCATTCTCCTCAAAACTGGAAAGTATCACTTTGCCAAATTTTGTAGATTCGTTTATATCTTTATCGGAAACACCAGGTAATGGAAAAATTCCAAGGTATCTTTTTTTCACTCCAGAAAACATCCACTCCACAATTGTTATAACACTTATTAAATTCCCCACTCTATCTACCAATGCAATATTTCCTTTTAATAAAGCATTATTCTGCTTCAACAAAATCTTAATTTTTTCCTGCGCCATAAACCACATATTTCTGGAGCCGTTTATTGTTACAACTGGTGTATCTTGAAATAAAATTTTAGCTTCAGGACTTTTCAAAAAAGAATTTATGGGAATGGAAGGCGTCAAATACCAAACTTGATAATTCAAAAGAATCAAATCAAACTTCATTTCCATTATCTCATCTGGAACTGGTTTAATACGAGCAGGAATTTGTAAAAAAGATTCTGGAAAAGCATTAAAAAATGCATCATTATTCCAAGGAAATAGAAATGGCTGCTCCATTTTAATTTCATGAAACACTACATTTATGCTTTCCGAATTTAAAAATGGTTTTGCTATATTTCTAGCAATAGTCGCTAATTGTCCCGATTGAGAATAATAGATTACTAGGACATTTTTCATTGAAGTCTTTTTTACAGAAAACGAATTTAAACCAAAATTCTAATTAAAACCAATCGCTACTTACATCTTTCTAAAAAAAAGCAACTTATATTTTTAAATTATCGACAAATTATTAATAATCAACAGATTAAAAAAACACTTTAAATTATTTAAAAATCAGTACTATTTTTATTTGTCAAGCTGATTCCAAAAATCGAAATAATTAAACCATTGCAGCGGATACTTTTTCATCATACCTTCAACACTTTCGGTATATTCTTTTAACAATCCTTTTTCATCACGGTGCTTAACTTTGGCTTCTCTCGTGTACAAATGATAATGTAAATTTGGTTCTTTCATTACATATACAAAAAGAACAGGAACCTTTAATCTGGATGCAATAAGAAATGGACCTGCAGGAAAAAGTGCTTCTTGATTCAGTAAATTTTCACTCAACGATTTTACACCCTCAAAATACCGGTCGCCAGTAAAACAAACTAATTCATTTCTGGCTAAAGCAGAATTAATTTCAAAAATATGCGACAAATCATCACTGATTAATATAAAATTGATTCTAGGTTTTTGAGTAATACTTTCAAGATATTTTTTTATTGTCGAATGCTCTAAATCGGTAGTAACTAAATTTATTTGTAAATTAAAATCAACTTCACTAAAAAAATGTTCGGCTATCTCAAAATTCCCTACATGCGCACTAATTAATATGCCTCCTTTTTTTTCTTCTAACAACTTAATAATAAACTCTTTACCGTCATGTTCATAAGTAAACTTATCTTTTAGACCAGCACCAATTGCAATTTTATCAATAATAGTTTGTCCAAAAGTATAATAACTTCTAAAAACCATCGTTTTAGATTTTAAATACGAATACCCCAATCTTTTTCTAAAATAATAAAAGATTGAGGCATTGCTTTTTTTAAGGAAAATAAAATAATACGCTGCTACAAAATAAAGTACGAAATATGCTGATTTTACTCCAATTTTATTTATGAAGAAAACAAAAATCTTATACCCAAGAACTGTGCCTTTGGATTTCCCATCCCATTGACTCATTAAATTAAGCCTTTGATTTTATTTTATTTTCTATCAGGTCATAAAAACTTTGGAACGTATCTATTCCTACAAAATCTGATTCAACTAATTTTACGCCAAAGTTTGATTCGATAGAAACAACAAGATCTACATAGTCTAAACTATCCAGTCCCAAAGTATCTTTTAAATTTGCTTCAAACTGAATATCATCGCTATCCACCTCAAATTCATCAATTAAAAACCCATTTACCCTCTCAATAATTGCTTCTTTATTCATTACTTTTCTTATACTTTTTAACTACTAATGCTGAATTTGTACCTCCAAAACCGAAGGAATTCGACAAAAATATATCAATTTTTTTATTTAATGTGGTTTTAACTAAATTTAATTTTGCTGCATCTGCATCTGGGGTTTCCAAATTAATATTTGGTGCAATAAAATCATTCTGCATCATCAAAACAGAATAAATAACCTCACTAGCTCCAGCCATCCAACATTCATGCCCTGTCATTGATTTTGTAGAACTGACATAAGGGTTACTTTCTCCGAAAACTTCAAAAATAGCCTTTGCTTCATTATCGTCTCCTACTGGAGTTGATGTTGCATGGGCATTAATATAATCTACTTCATTTGATTTTATTCCTGCCTCATCCAAAGCTCTCTGCATCGCTATAGACGGCCCTTCAACATTTGGGGTAGAAATATGGCCTCCATTGGATGAAAATCCATATCCAATTACTTCGGCCAAAATAGTAGCGCCTCTTTTTATTGCCGAATCATAAGACTCTAAAATCAAAGTAGCACCACCACCACTTGGAATTAATCCATCGCGGTTAATATCAAAAGGTCTAGAAGCTTTGGTAGGCTCTTCTTCTCTGGCAGAAAAAACGCCCAAACCATCAAAACTACTCATAGCATACTTATTAATTTCTTGTGCTCCTCCACAGATAATTAAATCTTGAAAGCCGTTTTTTATCAAAAAATAGGCCATTCCGATAGAATGAGAGCCACTGGCACAGGCTGCACTGATTGTTAAATTAATCCCTCTTAACTTAAATATTGTAGAAAGATTCATCGTAACTGTCGAATTCATAGACTTAAAAATAGCCCCTGAACCAATTAAAGTAGTATCTTTTTTCTCCCGAATAATGTCTGTTGCCTCAATAATAGCTTTGGACACACTATCATTGCCATATATAATACCGACTTCATTTTTGTCAAAAAAAGCATCATCTATATTTGCATTTTTTAAGGCTTCAATAGTTGCCATATATGCAAATTCGGTTTCCTCTCCAAGACTTATTCTTTGTCTTCTGGAAAGTAAATTTTTTAAATCTGGTTTAGGAACTGTGCCTGTTAAAGCTGACCTAAAACCAAACTCCTTGCGTTCTGGATCAAATACAATTCCTGATTTTCCTTCAAATAAAGAATCTTTTACTTCGTCTAACGATGTTCCTATACAGGAATAAATTCCCATTCCTGTTATGACTACTCTATTATTCATTGACAACTTTTATTTTTATGAATAAATTCCACCATTGATATTAATAACTTCACCCGTAATGTAACTGGCTTTCTTAGAAACAAGAAAACTAACTAAATCTGCTACTTCATCAGCTTCACCAAAACGATTTAATGGTATCATTTTTATTAATTCTGTTTCATCAAGCTCACTAGTCATATCCGTTTTTATAAAACCTGGAGCAACAGCATTTACGGTAATATTTCTTTTGGCAATTTCTTGTGCCAAAGCTTTGGTTGCACCTATAACAGCACCCTTAGCCGCCGAATAATTGGTTTGTCCTGCTGTACCTTTTACTCCTGATAAAGACACCATATTTACAATTCGTCCATATTTATTTCGCAGCATTTTTTGCATAAAAAAATTAGTCACATTAAAAAAACCATTTAAACTGGTGTTTACAACACTTGACCAATCCTCTTGGCTCATCCACATAAACAAACCGTCTTTTGTAATTCCTGCATTATTTACAATAACCTCAACAACCGCTTTTGGATTTGCCTCCTGCCATTGTGTTAATACCGATTGAACTTCGGTAAAATTAGCAACATCAAATTGCAAAATTTCTCCAGTAGCACCGTTTGCAATTACTGCTTCTAAGGTTTCTTCAGCGGCTTTTTTATTGGAATGGTAATTAATTAAAATATGATAGTCACTATCCTGCGCTAATTTTTCGCAAATAGCACTACCAATTCCTCTTGAACCTCCTGTAACCAATGCACATTTCATACGTATTTTTTAAATTTTAGATTGCTGATTGAAAACTGTCTCCATTCTAAATTAATTATTAATCAGATAGTCTTTTACCTTTTGTACAAAAGGATACATAACCTGATCCTTTTCGAACCTTGGGATTATTACCCTAACATCATCATATATTTTTCTGGCTACAGATGAAATCTGATCTTTTTGTTCTAAACAATCAATTGCCTGAACAATAGTTATCAGTTCGATTGCCAAAACTTCAAAAGCATTTTCTATAACTTTAGAGGTTATCACAGCTGCATTTGTCCCCATACTTACAATATCCTGATTGTCATTATTATTTGGAATACTGTGAACATACATCGGATTTGATAACATTTGATTCTCTGCAGTAGTAGAAGTTGCTGTAAATTGTACTCCCTGCATTCCAAAATTAAATCCTAAGGTACCCAAATTGACAAATGGCGGCAAAATTTCATTGATTTTGGAATTCAATAAATAATTCAACTGTCTTTCGGCAAGCATCGTTAATTTGGTAATAACAATTTTCAATTTATCCATTTCCAACGAAATATAATCTCCGTGAAAATTTCCTCCATGATATACATGCTGATTTTTCACATCTATAATAGGATTGTCATTAGCGGAGTTAAACTCCTCTTCGAGTATAGAAGCCACATTATTTATAGTTTCCAATACTGGTCCCAATATTTGAGGCACACAACGCAAAGAATAATATTCCTGCACTTTTTCTTTAAAAACATCCTCAGTATTATCACCAGAATATAAATGGTCTTCTCTTTTTCTAATTAAAGCACTGTCACTAAGATTCGAACGCATTCTGGAAGCTACTTCGCGCTGCCCTTTATGACGTTTTGTATTGTTTAGCTCCTCAGAAAAATGATCATCATACGCTTGCACAATTTCATTAATGGTACCCGAGAACTTTATAGACCAATCCAATAGCTTATTAGCATGGTGAACATTTACAACTCCTATTCCTGTCATTACCGAAGTTCCGTTCATTAATGCCAAGCCTTCTCTAATTTCTACTTGAATAGGTTCTAGTTTCTCTAATGCAAAAACGGCTGCTGTAGGTCTTCTTTCTCCTT
Source organism: Flavobacterium sp. 1 (assembly GCF_002797935.1). Taxonomy (NCBI): domain Bacteria; kingdom Pseudomonadati; phylum Bacteroidota; class Flavobacteriia; order Flavobacteriales; family Flavobacteriaceae; genus Flavobacterium; species Flavobacterium sp. 1. Next base: position 729,004 of record NZ_PGER01000001.1, on the reverse strand, counting down.
TATAAAAAACCTCTCCTTCACCAATAAGAACCAAAGCCAAATGAGCCAACTGCACTAAATCTCCACTCGCTCCTACTCCGCCATGTTCAAAAATTAAAGGGGTAATATCTCTGTTAATCAGCTCTTTCATCAAATGAATTAATGAAGGATGAACACCTGAATTACCTAAAGATAGTGTATTTAATCGTGCCAATATTGCCGCTTTTACACAAACAGCGTTTAATGGTTTTCCTGTACCAGAAGCATGGCTGCGAATCAAATTATACTGTAGCTGTATACGATCTTCATCTTTAATACGATACTGAGCCATAGGGCCAAAACCAGTATTCACACCATAAATAATTTTGTTTACCGAAAATTCCTTTAAAAAATCAAAACTTTCATTAACCCTATCTAAAACATTCTGACTGATATCTATTTTATTATTCTCAAAAATTACAGATTCAAACTCTTTTAAACTTAAATATTCCTTTATAGCATTCATTCAACAAGTATTTTTTTTTAAAACTAAATATATTAAAATTTTGTTTTTATTTAGAATTTAATGTGGTTAATTTGAATGAGCAAATGTAGCATAATATCGCTAAAATTTGTAAAACGATGTTTTATTTTACAATCATCACTCAAAACAATATCTAACTGCAATATAAACAAACACATACAAACAATTTTAAATCAAAATAAATGAAAGATTTTGGTTCTGATAAAAAAACTGTTATTCAAGCTAACTTAGATGCTCAAAAAATTGCTTTTGCACCAATAATGTTTCAAGCTGCAAAATCACTTCGAAATCTAGGGATTTTAGAATATCTGTTTAACCACACAAAAGCAAATATTGATACCATTGCAAAATCATTAAACTTATCTGTTTATGGCGTAAAAGTATTACTCGAAGCCGGTCTAAGCTTAGAATTGGTCTATCTAAGGGGCAACGAATTTATATTAACAAAAACAGGCTACTTTATTCTGAGAGACGAAGCAACCAATATTAATATGGACTTCACTCAGGATGTTAATTATTTTGCCATGAATCATCTGGAGGAATCAATAGTACAAGGCAAGCCAAAAGGATTAAAAGAATTAGGAAATTGGGATACCGTCTATATAGGATTATCCGAATTGCCAGAAAAAGTTAAAAAAAGCTGGTTCGATTTTGATCATTTTTATTCAGATTATACGTTTCCAGATGTTCTGCCCATTCTATTTAATTCCAGTCCCAAAACTATTATGGATGTTGGGGGCAACACCGGAAAATTTGCATTACTATGTGCCAAATACAATCCCACGGTAAAAATTACTATTTTGGATTTACCCGGGCAAACCAAAATGGCTCAAAAAAATATCGCTGAAAATAATCTCGAAGATAGAATATTTACCAAAGACATAAATTTACTAGACGACTCCAGTATTTTACCAAAAGATTTTGATGTTATTTGGATGAGCCAGTTTATAGATTGTTTCTCTTTGGAGGAAATAGAAAAAATTTTCAGCAAAGCTTATGATGCTATGAACGATAACACCAGTTTTTATATCTTGGAAACCTTTTGGGATTTACAAAGATTCCAATCTTCCACATACAGTTTACACGCCACTTCATTATATTTTACAGCGGTTGCCAACGGAAACAGTCAAATGTTTCATTCAAAAGATATTTTAAAAATAATTGAAAAAGTAGGTTTTGAGGTAGACGAAATACATGAAATCATTGGAATGAGCCATACCTTGATTAAATGTAAAAAAAGAATAGCATAGAATGATAAATATTTAAATTTGCATAATCCAACAGATGCTATTAGTTAAAATGGTTATCTTTTTTTTAAAATTTTAATTCCAAACAATAAATGTTACAAGAATTCGTAGATGTTTTAATCATTGGAGCCGGACCATCTGGATGCGTTTCTGCTTCTTATCTTCATAAAAAAGGAATCAAAATTAAGGTTGTCGAAAAAACAAAATTCCCTCGAATTGTTGTAGGCGAAAGTCTTATTCCCAGAGTAATGGATCATTTTGCCGAAGCCGAATTATTTGAAAGTCTGGATGCCATGAACTTTGAGAAAAAGCTGGGAGCCCGATTCATTAGAGGGGAAGAAATTTGTGTTTTCGATTTCAGCAATAAATTTTCCGAAGGCTGGGATTGGACTTGGCAAGTCCCTAGAGCCGATTTCGATAACACCATGGCTCAAGAAGTAATTCGAAAAGGCATTGATTTGGAATTTGAGTCAGAAGTAATTTCGGTTGCTTTTGAAGGAAAAAATTCAACTACAGTTGTTAAAGACAAAGAGGGAACGCTAAAAGAAATTCACGCCAAGTTCATAATAGATTCTAGTGGCTACGGAAGAGTTTTACCAAGACTATTAGATTTGGATACGCCTTCAAAACTAGATCCACACTCCTCTATTTTTACCCATGTTGTCGACAAAAACCGTCCAGAAGGTGAGGAAGGAACAATGATTTCATTCGACATTCTCGAAACTCAAGTTTGGTTATGGGTTATTCCTTTTTCGAATGGAAATACTAGTTTAGGCGTTGTAGGCCCAACTGATTTTATCAATTCGCTTTCCGCTAATAAAAACAATGCCGAAGCCTTAAAAAATGCTATTCAGCTTTCTGACTATTATATCAAGCGCTTTGCCGGTGCTGACTTTTTATTTGAGCCTATCAAATTAGAAAATTACTCGCGCTCTGTCAAAAAAATGTATGGAGATGGTTTTGCTCTAACTGGAAATAGCTCGGAGTTTTTGGATCCTGTGTTTTCATCGGGTGTTGCGTTTGCAACTGAGTCGGGTATGCTTGCCGCTAAATTATTTCTAAAAGAATCACAAGGCATTGCAGTAGATTGGGAAGAAGAGTTTACAGCTTATATGAAACGCGGAATTGCAGTGTTCACTACTTATGTAAAAGAATGGTACACTGGAAACCTACAAAATTTATTTTTTCATCAGCCCGAAAATCCAGATGTAAAAAGAAAAATATGTGCTGTGCTGGCGGGTTATGTTTGGGATGAAGAAAATCCTTTTGTAAAAAAGCACGACAATCTTATCAAAAACATGGCACATATACTCGAAATGGAAAGTCAAAACACAAAAAAACCTAGTATTGACTAGGTTTTTTTTATGTGTTAATTACTATTTAATAAAAGTCTTTGTAAAACTTCAATTTATATGTTCATTATTTATAAGCTTTTTTTACAAGCAATTTTGCTAGTGATTTAGCCGTTTTTGCAAAACCTTCTCCAATTCTGGATTCATTACTATAATTATTTCCCCATTGATCTCCAGGTGCCTCTTCACTTGCTATTTCTAGCAAAACATTCGATTTATTAGCCGTTTCAACAAACTTCAAATTAGTACTTACTTTTGCAGCCTGCTTCATTACTCCAGCATCCCAACCTGGGTATACCCAAACAGCTTCAACAATTAAAGTATATTTTGCGGCCGTTAATCCCTCTTGAAAAGTAACATCCTTACCTTCTTTGTTAAAAATAACATTCATTAATTCCAAAAATTTTGGATTCCAGATCTGGTCTTTACTGCCAACCCATTTCTTTTTCCAAATATCACCATTATTTTTTGACTTTTCATTTAACTCCTTAACTCTATTAGCAACATACTTCTCTTCGGTAAGTTTCTCTTTTAATAAAGTTAATTTAGAATAATCAAATTCAACATTCACCTCTTTTTGATCCTTTATGAATCCAAAATCTCCTTTTACAACATCCATATCTTGAGCTGTCATAATTGAAGAAACAAGCAATAGTGCAAAAACAATTTTTTTCATTTAATAATTTATGTTAGCATTAATAATCAATAGATTTCAAATGTAAGAAATTTTGCTTTATGTTTTCATTTATTACAAAAATTTACACAAATAAAAACATTTAATTATCGTCCAAATTAAACGGTCATCATTAAAAAAACTGCGCACTAACACCTCTTCCTCCGGCGGTGTTTTACCAAATGCGGTTCCCTCTTTTAAAAGCACATCCAAATGACGATCTACCGATTTTGATCATTTCAACAAATCAGACCGACGATATACTTTACCTCGCGCTAAATTCTTTTTCAAACTCTTCTTCTTTTATCACAACAATTTGATTTTAAAATAAATACATAGTATAAATTATTTTTTAATGACTTTTAAATGATAATTCATGTGAATTGAATTTACATGAGTTTAAATTAAAAATTAATTTTAAAAACCTAAAGTTATATTTTATGAACAAAATTTAATTCAAAATAAAAACCCTACATTTTTTTTCGGTTTTATGCATTAGTGTTTATCAAATAATGGCTACATTTAGCAGATTGAAAATATTTTTATACTAAATTAAAAATAGCTAAAAGCATATTAACCAATTATTTATATTAATTTCAATATTAACAAAGCACCTTATATATCATTATTTGATAAATATTAACACTTGAAACTATAAAAAAAAATAGTTTTAAGCATAGTTTATCATAAAGAATATATTACAAATAAAAATTATAAGATTCTCATGAAAAAAATTAAAATATTACATCTAACTGATTTTCATTTTTCAAATGAAAAAAGAGCTATACCTATACAAAATAGATTAGTCGATGCTATGATTAAATCTCTTGAAAAGGAAAAAGGGGAAATTGATTTTCTTTTTTTTACAGGTGATTTGGTTAATAGCGGAAAATCATACAATGACTTTATTGATGCAAAAACAATCTTAATCGATAGAGTATCTGAATTCTTAAATATAGGAAAATCAAACATAATTATATGTGCTGGAAATCATGATGTAAATAGAGGTAGAGAACTTGATGATATAAAAGATTCGATAAATAAAATTAAAGAAAACAAAGAATTGGACCAATATGTATTAAAACAAGATAGTAAGTCACTTATTGCTAGCTTAGAAAATTTTGACAATTATTTGAAATTTCAGAGTGAATTTTATAAAGACGAGAATAAGGATGTATTAACACCCCTTTTCACTGTTCATAAAAGAAGTAAAAATAATTTACCAATTAATATTACAACAATAAACACTGCTTGGAGAGCAATAAATTCAGATACTGACTCTGGGAATCTTTTATATCCGATTCATTTCCTAAAATCAGCTTATGAATTAATTAAAAAAGAAAATGGGTTTAACATTATATTATTACATCATCCTTTGTCTGATTTTAAATATTGGAATTCCCAATCTTTAGAGGATATTATTTTCAAAGATTATCACCTTATGTTTTCGGGGCATACTCATAAAAAAAGAGATACAATACATGTAGTACCTGAAATTGGGATGTATAGCTGTACTTCACCCGCCACATTGTCTTCAGATGGAAAATCAAAGATTGGATATTCGATTATTGAAATTGATTTAGAGAATTATAAATTGAAAATAAATAACAAATTATACCTATCAGATGAAGATGTTTTCTATTCGTCTACAACACTGAATGGGCAAATTCCAGTAAGTGATAGAAAACAAAACGAAAATAAATTTAGAGAAACAATAAGAAAAAAATTTAATCGAGAACTTGAAAAAGCAAATGATTTATTTTTATCATATTCAGACAAAAAAGATAAAAGTAACTTTTTAGATTTATTTACTGATCCAATTATTGACTCAAATTCAATGACACATATTGGGAAAAATACTTCAAAATCTAAAAAAAATTCACTTTTAGATTTAATTAATTCAAGAAATAATCAAATATTGTTTGGTAAAGATAAAAGTGGTAAAACTGCTATTTTATATAAAATATTATTAGAAAGTTTAAACGATTTCAGTATAAACAACGTTCTTCCGATATATATAAATTGTAAAGAATTAATAAAATCTGAATCCAAAATTGATGTAATAAAAGCTATTAGAGATTTTTATGAATTAAGTATTGGTGATACTGAGAAACTAACCGAAAATTATCATATAAAAATTCTTTTGGATAATTTTAATGAAAATGAAAATTTCATATTAAGCCCTTTAAATGAATATATATTTAAATATAAAAACGCATCAATAATTGCTACTGCTGAAGAAACTTTACTTAATGGTTTTTCAAACAAAACAATCAATGGAACTTTTTTTAATAATAAATTTATATGGGACATAGGTAGAACTCAAATTAGAACATTAACGAATAAATGGCCTAACCTGACAGAAGAAAGCAGGGAAATACTTCTTGAAAAAATTCATACTGTTTTTACCCAATTAAATATTCCTTCAAATTATTGGACAGTTTCCCTTTTCATATGGATTTTTGAAAAAAATGCTGATGCAACATTTCGTAATAATTTTCAATTAATCGAATTATATATTGATAATCTATTAGACAAGGAAAGTTTTGCCTTAAAAGAGTCCATTTATAAAATTGATTTTGAAGACTTTAAAAGCTATTTAAGTGAATTAGCTCATCATTTAGTTGCTAAATATAATTCAGATAACTATGTAATTTCTTATGTTGACATCATAAATTTTACAGCTGAATACAAAAAGAAGAATAGAAAATTTGTAATAGAGGTCCAAAATATTGTTGATATTATTATTGAAAAAGGAGTTTTAAAAAAACTTGATTCCGATTCATATACATTCAGGCTTAATGGTGTTTTTGAATATTTTTTGGCACTTTATATGAAAGACAATATTGATTTTCGAGACGAAGTAATAGATGATGGTCACTTTTACTTGTCTTTCGGAAATGAATTTGAAATATGTGCAGGTTTTAATAGTAGAGACATTGAATTTGTAAAAAAAATATACAATAAGACAAAAGAAATCTTCTATCCTGTTAACTATCAATACAATTTAGACAAAATTGATGACCATTTTAAATTAATAATTCAAGATAAACTTGGTGTTGATCTTAGATTACCTAAACTATTAAAAGATAATATTAAACCAATATCTATAGAAAATCAAGATGTAATTTTTGAAGAAATATTAGGTGACAACAATAAGATTGCTGAAGTGCAACAAAAAAAATATTATGAAAAAATTGAGCCTAACTCAGAAAACTTGGAGAAATCGCTATTTATTTTAGCAAGAGTTTTCAGAAACTCCAAATTCAAAGACTTAAAACTTGAGGATGAAATTTTCGATTATATTCTTAATTCTTCTTGTGTTTTAGGGTTTCAATTAATGGATGAAATAGAAGAAAATAAATTAAACTACATTAATGAAAAAACTACAGAAGAGGATTTAATGAAATTACTCACTCAATTTGTACCTATTGTTGTTCAAACATTTTTTTATGATGCATTAGTTCAAAATAACTTAGAAACAATATTAATTGAAAAAATAGAAATATTAAAAACTAAATCAAAAGAAAATCAATTTAAATTGTTAGTACTCTACTTTTCTCTTATTGACCTAAATCTGAAACAAAATCATAAATATATTGATGAAGTAATTGATATATTAAGCATGGGTATATTGAAACAAACATCTTTGATTAAATTATATATTTATTTAGCTCTAAAAGTTAATGGAAACAAAATCTTGGAAGAAAAAATTAAAGCTAGCATAAAAAATCAAGAGCTTAAAATTGACGGTTCAAAAAATATTGGGCTGATAGAACAAGGTATATCAAATGTTGGGAAATTAAATAAACGCAGATCATAAACAGTAGAACTAAATTGTTGATTACAAAACATATTGCTCCAAAAAAATCAAATCACACTAGATTTCATAAAAAAAGCCCCAAACACTTTGAGATGTTTAGGGCTTTTGGCAACTAAAAAAATGGTATTATAAAGTTGTACTGCAATATCGATGAACGGTATTATTTCCAGCCTCCGCCTAAATCTCTATAGACATAGACTGAAGCATTGAGCTGTTCTTTTTTGGTTTCTATCAATTCGAGTTTAGACTCCAAAGCATCACGCTGTATCATTAAAACTTCAAAATAATCGACTCTGGCAGACTTGAACAAATCGCTTTGGGCGTACACCTTTATAATACTCTTCATTTTAAATTTAAACTGTTAATAATGTAATATTTCAGCTAAAAACTATAAAACTTTAAGCATCTTCTTACTATAACTTTGTTTAAAAGATTATTATTAAATTTTAAAAAATAGAAAAGATGAAAAAGATATTCAATTTAAGTAAAATAATTTTAAGCGCTGGATTATTATTATTGACAATGAATTCATGCAAAAATGAAACTAAAAACTCTAAAGACGTTGCTAAAAATAAAGTAAAAAAAGATTCTACTTTATTGCACGATGCAACTTCTATAAAACTATCCGAAATCCAAATTGGAAAACTGGAATTAATGAATGGATCAAGTGAAGACGTAAAAAAATTCGCAGAGACTTTACTTGCAGATCACAAAAAATCATTAAATGATTTAAAGATGTTGGCAATCGACAAAACAATTACGATTCCTACTTCAATAAATGATGAGGGACGTAAAGAATATGATAGTTTAAATAAAGTATCTGGTGCAGATTTTGATAAGAAATTTATTGATATGATGACCGAAGGGCATAACGAAGCAATTGATAAAATGACTCAAATTTCTAAAGAAGCAACTGATGATGATATTAAAGAATGGGCTTCAGAACAAATTGTTTTATTAACAAATCATTATAAAGAAGCGAAAAAACTGCAACAAAAAATGGATTCAAATACCTAGATATTTGATTACAAAAATAAAAAAGCCCCAAACACTTTGAGATGTTTAGGGCTTTTTGGCAACTAAAAAAATGGTATTATAAAGTTGTACTGCAATATCGATGAACGGTATTATTTCCAGCCTCCGCCTAAGTCTCTATAGACATAAACTGAAGCATTGAGCTGTTCTTTTTTGGTTTCAATCAATTCGAGTTTGGATTCCAAAGCATCACGCTGCGTCATTAAAACTTCAAAATAATCGACTCTCGCAGACTTGAACAAATCGCCTGCTACATCAATTGAACGGTTCAGCGCATCGACTTGCTGTGATTTTAAATCATAGCTTTTTTCTAAATTACTGATTTTAGAAAGCTGATTGGCCACTTCGATGTAGGCATTTAGAATCGTGCGCTCATAATTATACAAAGCCTGAATTTGTCTGGCATTGGCTGAGCTGTATTCTGCTTTAAGGGCATTTCTGTTAATCAAAGGCGCTGCGATATCTCCTGCCAATGAATACAGTAACGACTCAGGAAGCGTAAACAATAGAGACGGTTTAAAAGCATTAAAACCAATTGCTGCCGAAATATCAAGTGAAGGATAAAACTCGGCACGAGCCGTTTTTACATCTAGTTTTGCTGCTTGAAGTTCCAATTCGGCTTGTTTGATATCGGGACGATTGGCCAGCAATTGAGATGGAATACCTGATTTAACCTCAGAAGGTAATAAATCTGCAAAATTAGTTTTGTCTCTCTTGATTTCCTGCGGATACTGTCCTAACAAAAAGTTGATTTTATTCTCCGTTTCTTTTATGTTCTGAAGAATATCAAACTCCATGCTTTTGGAAGCCATAACCTCGGCCTGAAATTTTTGAACAGCCAATTCAGTCGCTCTAGCCGCTTCTTTCTGAATTTTAACTATTTCCAAAGCATTGCTCTGCAAAGTGATATTCTGTTTTACAATCTCTAACTGATTATCCAAGGCTAATAACTCGTAATACGATTCGGCAACCTCGGCAATAAGATTGGTAATCACAAAGTTTTTCCCTTCAACCGTTGATAGATAACGGCTAACAGCTGCTTTCTTGGAATTGCGCAATTTTTTCCAAACATCCACTTCCCAGTTTGCATAAGCGCCTATTTTAAAATCTCCCAATGGATCCGGCGTTTCCTTGCCAGGCATGATTTCGGTAGAAGCATCACCAGCACCTTGACTGGTATAACGCCCTACTTTTTCAATTCCTGCTCCTGCTCCTATTCCAACTTGTGGCAGCAACAGTCCTTTTTTTACGCGGATATCATTTTTGGCAATTTCGATTTCCTGCAAAGTGATTTGCAGTTCCTGATTGTTTTTCAAGGCAGTATCAATCAAATTCACCAAGTTTGGATCCTTAAAATAAGTTCTCCAAGGAATAGCTGATGTATTGACTGTATCAGTACTCTTACCGAAAGATTCCGGAACAGCTTTAGTTTCTGCCAAGGGCGCGAGAGCCGGCGTACAGCTTACCACCGCCAGGCAGATGCCCAGCGGGATAATATATTTAAATGACTTATTATATTGCATGATTATCATCAAATTCTTCGGTTAATGGATTTTCTTTTTGATTTTTAACATAGGTGAATCTTTCCGCTATTTTACCGAAAATATAATACAGTCCGGGAATTATAAATACACCGCATATTGTTCCTATAAGCATTCCTCCTGCTGCAGCAGTACCAATAGTTCTGTTGCCAATTTTACCTGGTCCTGTTGCAAACGCTAACGGAAGTAGACCGGCAATAAAAGCAAACGAAGTCATCAAAATAGGACGGAACCTTGCTTTTGCTCCTTCCATTGCAGCTTCTAAAACTGTTCGGCCTGCAGCATGCCTCTGAATCGCAAACTCTACAATCAATACGGCATTTTTACCTAATAAACCAATAAGCATTACCATCGCAACCTGAGCATAGATGTTGTTCTCCAAACCTGTAAATTTCAGTAAAAGGAAAGCACCAAATATACCTGCCGGCAATGATAAAATTACTGACAAAGGCAATATAAAACTTTCGTATTGAGCGGCTAAAACCAAGTAAACGAATCCTAAACAGATAAGGAAAACCCAAATGGCCTGATTTCCTTGCGCAACCTCATCAGCAGAAATACCTGCCCAGTCAATATCATATCCTCTCGGCAATTTTTCGGCAGCAACTTCCTGAATAACTTTAATAGCTGTTCCACTGCTGTATCCTGGAGCAGCTGCACCGCTAATCTCTGTAGAAGTATACATGTTATGTCTGGTAATTTCCGAAAGTCCATATACTTTTTCTAATTTCATAAAAGCAGAAAAAGGCACCATTTCATCTCGGCTATTTTTCACGTAGAGCTTCAAGATGTCGTCTGGTTTGGCACGATATTCTGGAGATGCCTGTACAATTACCTTGTAATTAATTCCGTATTTAATAAAACTGATTTCGTAGTTACTTCCCACTAACGTAGACAAAGTATTCATGGCATTTTCAATAGATACTCCTTTTTGCTGTGCCAAGTCATTATCCACTTTCATCATATACTGAGGAAAACTGGCGCTATAGAAACTGAATACATTCGATAATTCAGGACGTTTATTGAGTTCTTTTACAAAATCACTGTTAATTTTTTCCATCTTTTTGTAATCGCCTGAACCCGTTTTGTCTAATAAACGAAGCTCAAATCCTCCTGCAGCTCCATATCCCGGTACCGCTGGCGGTTGGAAAAATTCGATATTTGCACCTGGAATATCTTTTGACTTTTCTTCCAGTTCTGTCATAATCTCTTGAACAGATTGCTTTCTATCGCTCCAATCTTTAAGATTTATCAAACAAGTTCCTGAATTAGATCCTGTACCTTCGGTCAAAATTTCATAACCTGCCAATGAAGAAACGGATTTTACTCCTTCTACAGTTTCGGCAATTTTTTGCAGTTTCACCGAAATATCATTTGTTCTTTCTAATGATGAACCTGGAGGCGTTTGAATAATAGCATAAAACATCCCTTGATCCTCATTTGGTATAAATCCAGAAGGAACAGTACTGCTTATAAACCAAGTTCCTGCACAAAATCCTAAAAGCACAATAATAGTAACTGCTCTTCTGTTTACAATTTTTCCAAGAAGATGCTGGTATTTAGTCTGCGTAAGGTTAAACATGTTATTAAAACCATCTACAAATTTATTTATAGGTGTTTTCTTTTTAGGCACTCCATGATTATTAGTCAGCATCATTGCACAAAGTGCCGGCGTTAATGTCAATGCCACAACTCCCGAAAGTATAATTGCAGTTACCATTGTAATGGAGAACTGTCTATAAAACATCCCAACTGGACCAGACATAAAGGTAACAGGAATAAATACAGCTACCATCAGGAATGTAATAGCAATAATAGCACCCGAAATCTCATGCATTGCTTTTTTAGTCGCTTTTAAAGCCGAAAGATGTTCTTCCTCCATCTTAGCATGGACGGCTTCGATAACCACAATGGCGTCATCTACTACGATTCCGATAGCCAAAACCAATGCAAACAACGTAATTAAGTTTAGCGAAATATCGAAAAACTGCATGAACGCAAAAGTTCCAATTAATGAAACTGGTACAGCAATGGCGGGGATAACTGTAGAACGCCAATCGCCCAAGAAAAGGAATACAACCAATCCTACCAAAATAAAAGCTTCAATCAAAGTATGGATTACTTTTTCGATAGAAGCATCCAAGAATTTAGAAACGTCATACGAAATTTCATAATCCATTCCTTTTGGGAATTTTTTCTTGATGGTTTCTAATTTGGCTTTTAAATCTTCAATAACTTGATTTGCATTACTTCCAAAAGATTGTTTTAGAACGATTGCTGCAGATGGTCTCCCATTCAAATTCGAATAAATATCATACATCGAACTGCCAAATTCTATATTGGCAACATCCTTCAGACGCAGAATTTCTCCATTTGGATTGGATTTCAATATTATATTACCATACTGCTCTTTGGTGGTAAACCTTCCCGAATATTTCAATACGTACTCGAATGCTTGAGAACGTTTTCCAGAGGCTTCTCCGGTTTTTCCTGGCGAAGCTTCCAAACTTTGACTGGATAAAGCTTCCATTACCTCATCTGCAGAAATTTTATAAGCTAACATACGATCTGGTTTCAGCCAAATACGCATCGCATATTCACGTGTTCCTAAAATATCTCCAGAACCAATACCATTTACCCTTTTTAATTCTGACAATACATTGATATCGGCATAATTGTATAAAAACTTTTGGTCGGTATTTTTATCGGTACTAAAAAGGTTCACGTACATCAGCATACTAGGAACCTCACGGGTAATTTTGACACCCTCTCTTACTACTAATGGCGGTAATTTATTCGTCACCGAAGCCACACGGTTTTGAACGTTAATAGCGGCTTGGTTTGGATCTGTACCCAAGTTAAACACAACCTGAATACTTGCCTCACCATCATTTCCTGCATCGGAGGTCATGTATTTCATTCCCGGAACTCCATTCAAAGCTCTTTCCAAAGGAATAACAACAGATTTGATCATCAATTCCCCGTTAGAACCAGGATAATCGGCAGTAATATTCACCATTGGCGGTGATATGGACGGAAATTGGGTGATTGGCAGATTCATCACCGACAACACCCCTAAAAAGACAATTATAAGCGATATTACTATCGACATAACAGGTCTTTGGATAAATTTATCAAACATTTGTTTCTATTTTTTTATGATTAAACCAAACTGGAAACTAACTCTATTCTGCTTTTAACCGCAAATGAGTAATAACTTCTTGAGGGGCTTCGTATTTATAGTGGATTTTATCATTGTCTTTAACCTTCTGAACACCTTCCAATAAGATTTTGTCGTTTACAGTAATCCCGCTTTCAATCATATACAAATCTGGAATTTCTCCTTTGATTATAATTTCTTTAGAGCTTACTACATCATTTTTATCCACAACAAAAACATATTTTTTATCTTGAATTTCATAAGTAGCTTTTTGCGGAATCACAATAACATTATGAAGCGGGGCATCCATCAATACTTTTCCGGTTTCTCCATGTTTCAGTAATTTACCTGGATTAGGGAATCGTGCTCTAAAGGCAATATTTCCAGTTTCATTATCAAATTCACTTTCGATAACTTCAACATTTCCTTTTTCTTTAAAAGTGGTGCTGTTAGCCAAAAGCAGTCCTACTTTAGTTCCAGCCCTGCCTTTGACATTGGTTTCATAATCCAAATATTCAGGTTCAGAAACATTGAAATAAGCAAACATCTGGCTGTTATCAGAAAGACTGGTAAGCAGCTCCCCTTCATCGATAAGGCTTCCTAGTTTCTTTGGGATTCTGTCAATAGTTCCATCAAACGGAGCTCTGATTTCGGTAAATGACAAATGAACTTTTGCAAGAGCAACTTCGGCTTTTGCCTGATCTAATTTAGCTTGAGCAACTGCCTGCTCATTTTTTGAAACTATATTTTTGTCTGCTAATGTTTTAGCATTTTTTAGCTCAATTTCGGCAGCTTTTTCTTCTGCCTGAGCTCCCAATAATTCAGCTTCATAGACTTTTGGCATAATTCGGAACAATACCTGACCTGCTTTTACAAACTGGCCTTCATCAACATAAATATTCTGCAGAAATCCTTTTTCCTGAGCACGAATCTCAATATTGCGGAAAGACTTAATTTGTGCAACATACTGCTTGGTAAACGAAGTATCAATCTTTACAGGATTAGTAACTGCAAATGTTTCGACTTCTTCTTTCTCTTCTTTCTTGCTAGTACAGCTAGCAAGGGACAACACGGCAATTAAGCCCGTGAAAACGATAATTCTCTTCATAGTATAAAATTGGTAATTAAGCGAATGGAAATTTTGGGAATACAGAAATTCCTCAGATCAAGAAATGATCATCAGTTACCAAGGCGAGACTAAGCTGTCCAGAATGAAAAAAACTTAATAAACCAACATTATACAAGATTATAAACATTGGACTTCATAAATCACACCTTTAGTAATTGATGTGAAATTGAATCAAATTCTTAGAACTCCTATTTCAAGATAAATAGGATTGTCATGGCCATAATATGGCGCAAAAAAATTAAGCTTTTTGGAGTTATCCTTGTAATGTAAATGACTTGAGTATGTCAAATACCAATTTGCTAATACATTTTTATTAACGGCTAATGCTTTATTTAAATTGCCGTTATGCAGCTCTTCATCCAAATCGGTATCAGCTTCCTCAATTAAAACATTGCCTGATTCCGCTTTTTTTACTTTTACGTGGTGTTTTTTTACTAAATCAAAAGAAGGCGATTCAGCTACAATCATTTTAGGAGCTATTTCTGCATGCAAATATTGCCCTCCGCCTAACAGCAGAAAAAACAAATACATAAAATATAAAGTAACTCCTCTCATAATGCCCCAAAAGTAATAAAAGATTAAAATAAAAAAACTATTTTTTAAACACTGTAATTCAAAAAAGCCAGCGAAATCGTTTTCTTTCACTCATATTTTACAATACTTTATATTTAATTAACACTATTCCTCATTATTTTAGTAGTTAAAAATTTACAAATATTGTTTTTAATCATCAATTTTACAAAATTACAGTACGTAAAACAATAGGATGTCAAGCGAAATTCTTGCATTTTAGTCAATAAATATATTAATATCGGTGCTATTTTTAAGTAATAGAAATCGTTTCTTTGCGAAATGAATATATAACTTAAATTATTTCATGCCGGAATATTTTTTCGATTTAGAATATAACAGCCGTACTTATGATGTGAATGAAGTCAGCTTCAAAGAATTTGAACGCTGTACTTTTAATCATTGCACGTTTTCAGCCTGTAACTTTATGGATGTTACGTTTATCGACTGCGTTTTTAATGACTGTATTTTTAATGAAGCCAAAATCAATCATGTTGGTTTGAGAACCGTAGTATTCAATCGTTGCAAAATCAAGGAAGTAAATTTTGCAATGTGCAGCAAACTCATTTTTGAAGTGCGTTTTTACGATTGCATATTGGATTTTTCTAAATTTTATACCTTAAAAATAAAGGGAACGCCTTTTATTAACTGCAGTTTGATTGCCGTAGATTTTATGGCCAGCGATTTGACCGAAGTCCTTTTTGAAAATTGTGATTTATACCGCGCCGAATTTGCTAAAGCAATTGCCAGCAAAGCTAACTTTAAGACCAGTTACAATTACACTATTGACCCGAAAACCACCAAATTGAAGCACGCTATCTTTTCATTAGAGGGCTTAAAAGGGTTGCTTTATAAACACGATATTATAGTGAAGTAATGCTTTAAAAGCACAAAAAATACCAGATAGCTGGTAGCCATCACAAATATGGACTTGCAAGAATGTCCTAACTAATAAGTTCCAAATGATTTCCTTCGTTATGCAAAATGTGTTTTGCTCTTTCAATTTCATCAATGGCCCCTTTTACAATTACAACAAATTTACCTTCTTTTACATGTTCTTGGCATTTAACCATTTCTTCTTCTCTTAACCCGGTAAAAGCTAAAAGTGAAACTAAGCCACCCGCAACTAAACCTATATCAAGCCCCCCGATAATCCCTACAAGGGCACCTGCTCCATACAAAAAGCCAAAACCAGGAATAGCAAAAACACCTATACCGCTAAGCAATCCTACTAATGTTCCTGCACTCATTCCAACAATTGCAGGCGTTTTGCTTATAGTATCTAGTGATTTAATTTGAATGTGGTCTTCCACTACTTCTGCTTTGCCTAACAGTGAAACATGATCCATAGCAAAATGCTCCTGATTCAATCGTTTTATAGCATTGACGGCTTTGTCGTGAGTATCGTAAACTGCAATTTGTGATTTCATGATATCTATTTTTAAGTTACTTAAACGATAAATCTATGTCATATTACTCTTAGTAAAGTTACCATTTAAAGCTGTATATATAGTAATAATTAACTTTATGAACATACAAAAATTCTTTCTTTTTAGTTCATTTTCAGAAGATTAATTCAATTAATAATCAATCGCACTTTATTCACACATTTTGTCAAACCTCTTTTGCATTTCTTCAAAACTGACATCTTCCTTGTGAGTAGCTATCATCCATTTATAGCCAAAAGGATCCAGCACCTGTCCTGTACGGTCTCCATAAAATTCATCTTTGAGGGGCATCAAAACTGTTGCTCCTGCATCAATTGCCTTCTGAAATACGGCATCCACATCTCTAACATATAATCCAAAAGTTAAAGGATTGCCACCAATGGTTTGAGGACTTACATTTCCCCAATCACTGTTTTCTTCAGACATCATCAGTAATGATCCTTCGATTACAATTTCTGCGTGACCTATTTTTCCATCAGGCATCAATAATCTGCCTCTTTCTGTTGCTCCAAATGCTTTTTTGTAAAATTCTATAGCTTCATCGCAGCCTTTGATTGCTATATAGGCATTCAATGTATATGCTCCTGGGTAAATGTGTGAAGTTTCCATGTGTTTCTATTTTTAAGTTTTTATTTGGCTAATAAAATACTGTCATAAACAGTACATTAAAATTACTCATTTTTCTGACATACAGAATATTACAGCTTAATTAATTTTAAAAAATCAGATTATTTAAATATTATTATTCTATTTTAAAAAAATATAACGGCACAAAAAAACCGAAGCTTATCGGCTTCGGTCATTTGTTTCTTTTAAATATATACATTCGATATTGGTAACTTCAATAATTACAAACCCGAATTTTAGATCGGAATTCTTTAAAATCAAACTAACGATTTTTTAACCAAATCTTTCTTATTACGTGAAACAGGAATTCTAATTTGATCATAAAGCAACAAAGTATATCCATCTTCTTTAAGCAAACTTTTTACATGTTTTTTATTTACCAAATGCGATTGATGACAGCGAATAAACCCATAGACACTCAACATTTCATCATATTCATAAAGCGGCACTGTAGAAATAATAGTTTCGCCTTCATCTGTAAAAAATAATGTATAGCTATTTTCGCTTTCGCAACGAACAATATTTTTCACATATACAAAACGGGTTTCTTTGAGCGATGAAATGGCTATTCTATGATCGGAACTATTATTACTTTCTTTTAAGTGATGAAGCAAATTTTGCAATTGCAGATTTTGATTTTTGTGTTTTAATCTGTTGCTTGTTTTAGTAACCGCTTTTTTTAACTCTTCAATATCAATAGGTTTCAAAAGATAATCAATTGCAGAAAATTTAATAGCCTGAATTCCATATTGACTAAAAGCGGTCACAAATATTACTTCAAAATCATACGAATTAAGTTCTTGCAAAACCTGAAAACCGTCCTTTTCAGGCATTTGAATATCCAAAAAAACCAAATCGGGCTGACTGTTTTTAATTAGTGACATCCCTTCGTTAGCATCTGTCGACGAACCAACAATCATCACCTCCGGACAATATTTTTCCAACAATCGCTTCAGATTGGTAACGTTGTGCGGTTCGTCGTCAATGATGATTCCTTTAATCATTTTTAAGCCAGTTTTTATAATAAACAGTAATTTGTGTTCCTGATAAATTACTTTGGATCTTCATATCAATTTTCATTTTTTTAGACGATTGATTAAATAACGTAATTCTATCTTTTACTAGTTTTAAACCAAAACCTTTCTGCTCCGCTAATGTATCAAATCCTTTTCCGTTATCGGCTAATTCAAAAATCAAATCATCTCCTTTTTTTGAAATAGTGAGCGTTATTTCGATGTTTTCTTTATTTGAAATACCATGTTTTATGGCATTTTCTATTAAAGGCTGCATCAAAAGAGGAAGCGTTTGTACTTCATGAACATTGATTTCCTCATCGATTGTTAAACGATACGAAAAAAGATTTCGCAACTGTTCTAACTCAATATAATTGTTGATGCTTTTTATTTCTATTTCAAGACTCTGTGTTTCTTTTTCACTAGAAGTAAGCGTATTTCTAAGCAGTGAACCAAAACCTACCAAATATTGATTTGCTTTTTCTATCTGATTATCGTTAAGCAAACCTTGAATAGAACCTAAAGCATTGAATACAAAATGTGGATTAAGTTGGGCATACAGCATTTTTATTTTGGCTTTTTGTTCCAATCGTTTTCTTTCTTCTATTTTCCTGATCCAAAAAATATAAATGACCGAAAAAATCAAGAGAGAAAGCATTCCAATAACAATCTTAAACCATAATGCTTGGTACCAATCGGGTTCAGTGTCAAATTTATAGACAGCAACATCTTGTGGATTGTCTTTGTAACGAACTTCAAGCTTATATTGGGCTCCAGATTCTTTCAATTCCAAGAAAATGATGCCATTCGAGTTTATCCATTCACCTGTTTTTGAATTTATACTGGTACGGTATTCAAAGCTGTCATAAGTTCTTTTTTTACCATTTGGCTTTCTAAAAACTAAAC
Source organism: Flavobacterium sp. 1 (assembly GCF_002797935.1). Lineage (NCBI taxonomy): Bacteria > Pseudomonadati > Bacteroidota > Flavobacteriia > Flavobacteriales > Flavobacteriaceae > Flavobacterium > Flavobacterium sp. 1. The sequence continues at coordinate 709,978 of NZ_PGER01000001.1, read as the reverse complement.
AAAACTTTTCGTTTTTAAAATGTCTGTTTGTATTTCCTAAAATTCTTGGAGCATAATCTTCAGGCCAGGAATCATAAAAATTAGATTTATCTAAAAATCTGTCTTTATGTAACTTATCAATAGATTCCTGAATAAAATTTTCAAAACTTTTCGGTTTTTTAAAATCTTCCGAAATTGTATTTATAATAAAAGGTTTTCTGGCACTTTCTTTCTTCTCAAGGTTCAGTTTTAAAAAACTGTCCTGTCCTTTTTTTCTAAATAAAATTACCAGTTTATCTCCGTTAACTAGTGAATCTGTGTAAGGAAGGTAGCCTTTTTCAAAATATGTTTTCCTATCAAAAACAATATCTTCGCTATAACTTATTGATTGTTGAACTGAAGTCCAATTTTTTACGATTTTATTATTTTTTAAAACCTGAACTTCAAGATTTTCAATTCTATATAAATCTTTATTCGCTTTGAGAGTATCAATGTATATATTCCCTATAATATTTCCCTTAAAATCAGCTATCTTAAGGTTTATTTTTTCTCCAAATACCGTAAAATAAAATTCATTATGCGATAAATTAGTAAAAAGTGATAAATTATTATAAATCCCTCTGCCTTGATTAGGCGAGACAAATTTATTAAGGATGAAATTATTTTCAAATCGAACAGATGTTTTGTTTAAAATAAAATAGCCATTAGCTGCAGGATCCTCAATTATCTCTTTTGATTGAGCAATACTTAGTGAAGAAACGAACAATAATAAGTAAAGGAAATTCTTCATGAGTTTGATTTTTTAGTGAATAATACATTTTTATGAAGCAAATGTAAATGCACTATTGCTAAGAAATCCGGGGTTTTTGAATTGGGTCAGATTGGTCTTGAATCAGGCAAAAAAGCAAATTAGAGTTTTTTAATCATCACATAATCTTCCATGAGATAACCTTTCCCGATTTCGATATTGACTTCATCAATAATTTTAAAGCCAATTTTCTCATAGAAATTTAAAGCTTTATTAAAGCGGTTTACGTTTAATATAACTGAAGCCGAACTATTTTCTAAAGCAAATTTTTCGATGGCTTCAATAGCAAATTTCCCTATTCCTTTGCCTTGGGTTTCTGGCAGAATATAAATTTTATGAATTTTGGTAATGTTTTCATCTTGATAATTGTGTTCAATTCCAATAAATCCCAAAGTTGATTTTTCTTCGGTAATCAAATAAAACAATTGCTCTTTTTTATCAAATTGAGCTGTTAGAGCTTCTTCCGAATAAAACAAATCCAGCATGTATTGTAATTGTTCTTCAGATAGAATTTCGCCATAAGTTATTGGCCAGGTTTTATAAACAATATTCTGAATTGTTTTTATATCGTTTTTAGCCGCTTCTGAAATTGCAATCATATTTAGTTAAGAAATATTTTTCTTGAAATTAATTGGTAAAAACCTGATTTTCCTGCTCGCTTACTCTTATAAATGTAGTTCGTTTGGTAAGTTCTTTTAATCTTGAAGCACCAACATAAGTACAAGTACTTCGCAGGCCTCCCAGAATATCCAGCACTGTATTTATAACCTGACCTTTAAAAGGCACTTGAACTGTTTTTCCTTCGCTAGCTCTGTATTCTGCTACGCCGCCAACATGTTTATCCATTGCGGTGGTAGAACTCATCCCGTAAAATTGTTTGAATTTTTGTCCACTGATTTCAATTAGTTCGCCTCCGCTTTCTTCATGTCCGGCCAGCATACCACCCAGCATTACAAAATCAGAACCCGCTCCAAAAGCTTTAGCAACATCACCGGGAATAGCACATCCCCCATCGCTGATAATGTGTCCGCCTAAACCGTGCGCTGCATCAGCACATTCTATAATTGCCGAAAGCTGCGGATATCCAACGCCCGTTTTTACACGAGTTGTGCATACAGAACCAGGGCCAATTCCGACTTTTACAATATCGGCTCCAGCCAGCAACAGTTCTTCAACCATTTCGCCAGTAACGACATTGCCGGCAATAATAACTTTATCTGGGTATTGTTTTCGTGTCTGCTTTAAAAACTGAACGAAGTGCTCGGAATAACCATTGGCAACATCAATGCAAATAAATCTTAGCAGTGGATTTGTTTTTATAATAGCACCTATTTTTACAGAATCTTCTTTTCCTGTCCCTGTGCTTATTGCAATATAATTATAGAAATCTGGAGAAACTTTTTGCAGAAAATCATTCCATTCCTGCGGCGAATAATGCTTGTGAATGGCTGTAAACAACTTTTCTTTGGCCAAAACTGCTGCCATTTCAAATGTTCCAACCGTATCCATATTGGCAGCCATAATTGGAATTCCTGTCCAAGCACTTGTACTGTGCAAAAAATTAAAATTCCGTTCCAAAGAGACTTCAGATCTGCTTTTTAAAGTGGACCTTTTTGGTCTAATCATTACGTCTTTAAACCCTAATTTTAAATCAGTTTCTATTCTCATGGCGTTACATTTTGGTGACTCTCAAATATAGCGTTTTTGACAGCGAACTAATGAAAGACATGTGAAAACTAATTATCCATTTATCAACAATCTTAGTTTAAAAACAATGAAATTATCCGTGAATTGTCTCTCCTTTACCGTAATTGGCAATGATAGATTCTTCATAAGCAAGCCATTCTCTCCAGCGTTTTTCTACATCGATTCCAACGCCATATTTTCTGGCATAAGTTATAAATGTTGTATAATGTCCTGCTTCACTTTCCATCAATTCTCTGTAAAAAACAGCTAATTCTTCGTCTTTTATATTTTCGGATAAAACTTTGAAACGCTCACAGCTTCTGGCTTCAATCATAGCCGAAAACAGCAAACGCTCCACCAAACCCGAAACTCTGCTTCCGTCGCCGCTTTTTTTCATGTACAAATACAATTCATTTACATAATCATCTTTGCGCTCGCGGCCTAATTTCAATCCGCGTTTGATGATAATGTTATGAACTTGCTCAAAATGATCGATTTCTTCTTTGGCCAAAGCCAATAAATCCTTTACCAAATCCTGATGCTCCGAATTATTCGTTATAATTGTAATAGCATTGGTAGCTGCTTTTTGCTCACACCAAGCATGATCGGTAAGAATCTCTTCTATATTTTTTTCTACAATATTTACCCATCTAGGATCGGTTGGCAGCTGTAATCGTAATACGCCCATATTTAAAATTTTAGATTTTAGAATGCAGATTTTAGAATTCAGACTTAATCAATAAAACCGAAAAAGTTTAAAGTTTTGGAATGCTTTTGGCAAACACAAAACTTTAAACTTTTAAACCTTTAAACGATTAAACTTTTTTAGAATACGAAAATAGCTCTTTCGCTCATCATTTCGTCCACTTCGCTGGCAACAGCTTCAATAACATCTTCGTTAGTATGATCTGACAATACTCTGTCGATTAAATCAACAATAGTTTCCATATCTTCTTCCACAAGACCACGAGTAGTAACTGCTGCAGTTCCCACACGAATACCTGAAGTTACAAATGGTGATTTATCATCAAATGGAACCATGTTTTTATTTACAGTGATTTCTGCTTTTACCAATGCATTTTCAGCATCTTTACCAGAAATGTTTTTATTTCTAAGATCAATTAACATCATGTGATTGTCTGTTCCTCCAGAAATGATATTGTATCCTCTTTTTACGAAAGCATCGGCCATTGCTTTTGCATTTTTTTGCAATTGCAAAGCATAAGTAAAGAACTCATCTTGCAAAGCTTCTCCAAAAGCTACTGCTTTTGCTGCAATAATATGCATTAAAGGACCTCCTTGATTTCCAGGGAAAACAGCAAGATCTAATAAAGAAGACATCATTCTGATTTCGCCTTTTGGAGTTTTCAAACCCCAAGGATTTTCAAAATCTTTACCCATCAAGATCAAACCTCCTCTTGGTCCGCGTAATGTTTTGTGAGTTGTAGTTGTTACAATATGACAATGAGGAATTGGGTCATTCATCAACCCTTTTGCGATAAGCCCGGCTGGATGAGAAATATCAGCCATCAAAATTGCTCCAATGCTGTCAGCGATTACTCTAAAACGCTCAAAATCCATATCACGAGAATATGCCGAAGCACCTGCAACGATTAATTTTGGCTGTTCTTTAGTAGCTATTTCTTGAATTTTATCATAATCTAATCTTCCAGTTTCTTTATCTACACCGTAGAAAACAGGATTGTAAACACGTCCTGAAAAGTTTACAGGAGAACCGTGAGTCAAGTGACCACCGTGAGACAAATCGAATCCTAATATTTTATCTCCAGGAGTCAAACAAGCATGGTAAACAGAAGCGTTTGCTTGAGAACCTGAGTGCGGCTGTACGTTTGCATAAGCTGCACCAAACAATTCTTTTGCTCTGTCAATAGCAATCTGCTCAACAACATCAACTACTTCGCAACCTCCGTAATATCTTTTGCCAGGATATCCTTCAGCATATTTGTTTGTTAAAATAGAACCGGCTGCTTCTATTACTTCGTCACTTACAAAATTCTCTGAAGCAATAAGTTCTAGCCCGTGAATCTGTCTGTCTTGTTCTTCTAAAATAAGGTCAAAAATTTGTTTGTCGCGTTGCATTTCTTTGATTTTCGTTAATTTCCCGCAAAAATACAAAAAAACGTTTGTTTAACTGTAAGATTATAATATATTTGACAAGTAATTTTCAACAAACAATTAACATTATCATGCCAATAACAGCCAACGATACTACAAGAAAATCATGGTTAGAAGTACTATCGGACAGTGACTTCCCTATCCAAAATATACCGTTTGGAGTTTTTCTTACAAAGGAAAACATCGTTACAGTAGGGACTCGAATTGGTGATTTTGCAATCGATTTAGGTGCTTTACAACAGTTAAATTATTTTGAAGGAATCGAACTGACAGATGATATGTTCATGCAGGATACCTTGAATGATTTCATTTCGGACGGCCAAAAAACATGGCGTTTGGTTCGAAACAGAATTGCAGAAATTTTTGACACGACAAATCCCGAATTAAGAGACAATACCAAGCATAGAGATATCGTAATCTTTAAAATGGAAGATGTAGAAATGCAGCTTCCTGTTTTAATAGGCGATTATACTGATTTTTATTCCAGCAGAGAACATGCAACCAATGTAGGCAAAATGTTCCGTGATCCCGAAAATGCATTATTGCCAAACTGGCTTCACGTTCCAGTAGGATACCATGGTAGAAGTTCCTCTATTATCCCATCTGGAATTCCTGTTCACAGACCGATGGGACAAATTCTTCCAAATGGTGAAACCTCACCTGTTTTTGGGCCATCCCGATCAGTTGATTTCGAATTGGAAACCGCTTTCATTACTACAGACTGCAATATTATGGGAGAAACTATTCCCATTGCGGAAACAGAAGATTATATTTTTGGGATGGTTTTAATGAATGACTGGAGTGCTCGTGATATTCAAAAATGGGAATACGTCCCACTAGGTCCATTCTTGGCTAAAAACTTTGCCACTTCAATTTCTCCTTGGATTATCACTATGGATGCCTTAGAACCATTTAGAACCAAAGGACCAAAACAAGAGCCGACTCCTTTCCCTTATTTACAGCAAAAAGGAAAACACACATTCGATATTAATCTTGAAGTAGCTATTGCTCCCGAAAATACGGAGCCAACAGTTGTATCCAGAACCAATTTTAAATACATGTATTGGACCATGAGCCAGCAATTAGCGCATCACACCTCAAATGGCTGCCGTGTTAATTCAGGAGATATGATGGGTTCAGGAACAATTTCAGGACCTACACCAGACAGTTATGGATCAATGCTGGAATTATCATGGGGCGGAAAAAATCCTATAACTCTAAATGATGGCAGTGAACGTAAATTTATAAACGACGGGGATACTGTAATTATGAAAGGTTATAGTCAAAATGGGCAGGTTCGTATTGGTTTTGGCGAATGTTCCAGCAAGCTGCTTCCTCCATTTGTAAGACAATAATTAAAAACTTTTTTATACTAACCGGCAATTTTATAATTGTCGGTTTTTTTTTAAAATATTTTAAGCAGAATACCCTAAGGAATAGTAAGTTTGCAAAAAAAATAAAAGCTTCAAATTCAAATAATTCATTATCCCCAAAAAATGAAAAAAATTACTTTTATAATTACATTCTTTGTGCTGCTTACATCATGTACTGGCGTAAAACAAACCCAAAACAATTTAACCTCTGGGAATTATGATGCCGCAATTGATATTGCACTCTACAATTTACGTTCCAATAAAGACAAAAAAGGCAAACAGGATTATATCTATTTGCTCGAAGAGGCTTTCGCTAAAGCCAAAGAACGAGATCTAAATACTATCAGTTTTTTAAGCAAAGAAAACAATCCTACTAATCTGGAAAAAATATACAATACCTATTTAGCATTACATGACCGCCAAGAGAAGATTAAGCCTTTGCTTCCTCTAAAATTAATCAAAGAAGGACGAAATGCTATTTTCCCATTTGATAATTATGACGACGGAATCATAAGCAGTAAAAATGCTTTATCGAATTATTTGTATACCAATGCAAAAACCTTGATGCTGACCAAAAACAAAATGAATTACCGCAGAGTGCATGATGATTTAATCTATTTGGACAAAATAAATCATGGCTATAAAGACATCTCCAAAATGATAGACGAAGCGCAGCTGAAAGGAACTGATTATGTGATTGTACTTACCAAAAATGAAACCGGTATGATTATTCCTGCTCAGCTTCAAAATGACTTATTGGATTTCAAAAGCTATAATCTGAATGACAAATGGACAGTTTATCACAGCGAAAAACAAAAAGATGTTACCTATGATTACCGCATGCTCATCAGCTTCAGATCGATTTTAATTTCACCTGAACAAATAAAAGAAAGAGAATTCACAAAAGAACGTCAAGTCGTTGATGGGCAAAGAAAACAAGTTGATGCTAATGGCAAAATCGTTTTGGACAGACAAGGAAAACCTGTGATGATAGATAATTTGATTAATGCGACTGTAAAGATTAATGAAGTCAAGCAATTTAAATCGTGTCAAATCACCGCCAAAGTAGATTACTTCGACAATAAAACCAACCAATCATTTGGATCATTCCCCATCACTAGCGAATTTGTTTTTGAAAATATTTTTGCTTCTTACAAAGGTGATTCTCGTGCAGCCGATGACGGTTACGGTCCAAATTTCTACAACAAATCAGTACCTTTTCCTTCCAGCGAGCAAATGGTTTATGATACTGGGGAAAATTTAAAAGCTAAAATCAATGGCGTTATTACAAACAACCAATTTAGAAAATAAACATTTCCACATTAAACAAAAAGCAACTCGATTTGAGTTGCTTTTTGTTTTTACAGCTGATTATAAAAGATCCCAGCACTAATTTGTGACAGATTTTTTATGGAATTAAAATTATTTAAAGCCTACAATCTGTTCCTCGGCAGCAATAACTTCTTCAACAAATTTTTTGTACTCTAAATAATCCGTTGGCTTAATATTATCCCAAAGAATAGTCACTTCTCTTTTTACTTTCAGCGAATTATTTTTCAAAAGCTCAAACTGCAAAGTGTAATTTTGATTCTTAAATGCAAAGGTTTTGCTTTCTGGTATTTCAGAGAATTTCTTTCCTTCTGGTATATTCAAAATAACTTCCGATTCATATTTATTATTATTTTCATAAAAGAAATAATTAATATCAAATTTCCTGTTTTCGGCAGCAATAATATCTCTTGTGTATACTTTATCAATGAAAGGAATTTCGGTTATCTTAAGTGCTCCGACTTTTTGCAGATTTTCATTTATTGAAAATTTAGTTTCGTAAGTAAGTGCTTTATCAAATGTTTCATTAGACAAAAGCTTCACAGACTGGAGACTAACCAATTTTTGCAGTTGCTTATTGTATCCTTTCTCTATTTCTTTTTCTCTAATTTCTTTTGTAGTCGCATCCGAAAACAGTTCATTATAGTATGATTTGGTAGCTCCTTCAATGGTATGCGTATTTACGAATGTTTTGGTTTTATCATCTAAAGTTACTACAGAAGACGTTTTTAAGCTGTTTTGAATTATAGCATCAAAAGGGATATTTATTAATTTCGAAGTCTCGTTCTCCTTTTTATCAAACGAAATTACTAATGCATTTGCATTGTATAATGAACTTGGAAGCATTCTGTAAGGTAAGTATCTGTCTGTGAGTTCCAAGAAAACAACTTTATTGTCAATTTTTGTTTGCACAATACAATGATTGAAATCCCTTGAAGGCAATCGCATTGAATTAAAACCGTTATCATTTGTTGAAACCAAAACCAAATTAGATTTCAGTCCTGCATATTCAGATAATGCTACAAACAAAGTAGAAACATCTTTGCAGTCACCTAATTTTGTTGTAATTGTTTTAGAAGGTTTTTGAGGAACATAACCGCTTTGTCTAAAATCCAAAGAGCTATAAGTAATGTTTTTTTCTATATAAGTGTAGATTGCTTTTGCTTTTTCATCATCACTCAAATTAGCAACTCCTTTTGGGAAAATAGTATTGAAAGTATCTTTGGTAATTTTATCTAATTTTAAATTTTTCTTTACCAAATCCGAATACCAATTCGAAATATCGCTCCATGATTTTATAGTTCCCACTTCAATAGCATTTGTTAAATCGCTCGAAATTGGTGCATAATCTTCTTTGAGTGATAAAGCAGGGATATTGCTTCTTTTCCAAATACTGCAGTTCTTGCCATTTATTTTTTTGTTAACTGCTACTACATCCCCATTACTAAAATCTGTGTAATACTTGCAGTCTTCTGGACTTATCAATGCAAAAATAGCTTCCGAAGATGGATATTCGCTGTCAAAATAACACGACAGATTAAAATCTTTATAGAAACGGCCTGTTCCATTTTCTATGCGTTCGTATTCTATATAAATAACATCTCCAACTTTTAAATTAGAAAACACCAATAAATCATTTCCTTGTTCGGCAGGGGCAATTGTCCCATCTGGTTTAATTATTTCAGATTTCAAAACCGTATTACTATCCAAGTTTATCGAATATTCTTTCATCTTTTCGATGCCCGTTTCTGATGTTATCTCGTATAAATACGATACTCTGGATTTTCTGCCGCCTTCAGGAAAAACATTTACGATGTATTCGTCTAATAATAGTACTAGTCCGTAATCACTCTTCAAATTAGAGTTTCTTCTGGATTTAACCAATTTATAAATATCCTTTGTAGCTACTTCGTCAATTTCATCTGGGATTTTGGAAATATCATACAGCTGTTTTCTCAGTTTTCCATTGCCAGAATTATGAGTTAAAGACTGGCGAATGTATTTCTCTGCTTCCTTATTATTTTTCATCAAATTATAAATCGCAGCTTTCTTTTCCATATTTGTAAACGAATAAGGAAAATTGCTTAAATTTTCATCAACTACAGCTAATGCTTCTTCGTATTTATTGGCGTTTGCCAAAATAGTAATGTAATCATTTCTGAAGACATTTATATTAGCATATTCCTTAATCCTTCTTTTTACAATTCTCTCAACTGCTGCCTTATCATTCAGCTCATTATAGTATGTAATCAACAAATTATCTACTTCATTAATTATTTTATCTTTCGATAATTCTTCCAAAAGAGCAATAGTTTTTGTTTTGTCATTTTTCAGTTTTAAGTACAAAGTAGCAGATGCAATTTTGAACTTTTCATTTCCGTGAGTATCTTTATCAATATCTTTCAATAATCGGAACATCTCCTCAACATCTTCTTTTTTGGAAGCGATTAAAAAATCAAACATCAGCTCACAAAAACGCTGTTTGTATTTTTTGGAACGATCTCTGTAAATCTCCAAATCAGCAATAGAAGAATTTTGAAGCCACTTTCCATCTAATATTTTTATGAATGTTACATAATAATAATCGATGTCATTTTTTTCGATATTTTTAATAATTTCCTGTTTCTTTTGTTCTTCATCACCAATTAAATCATAATACCGAAGAAAATAACTTGCAACAAAAGAACTGTTTGGGTATTTCTCATCCAAACCTTCGATCGCATCATAAGCCTCAACATATTTGCAGTTTGACTCATAAGCCGTGTATTGAAACAGCTTGTACAGCAAATTGTTCGGATATTTTTTTATCAGATCATCAAAATACGCTTCATAATCCAATTTTAAAACTTCGGCCTCGGCGGTATCCGCTTTCGAAACAGTATATGGCAAATATGTATTACTAAATTTCAAATCATTAGCAATAGTATAATCCAGATTTTTTACTTGTGCCGAAAAATAATCGCCGCCTCCTGAGGCAGATAATTTAAAAAGCAGTCTGTTAACTCCTTTCTCTAAATCAATTTTCAGAGTATAAGCATCAAGATTTGTTCTCTTAATATCTTGGTTAAAATAGATTTCCTTATCATTCAAAAATATTTTTAATCCCTGACTGGCTCCAAAACGCAATAAAAAACTTTTCTTTTCCGGCGAATCAATAAAAGTTTGGGCATATATAATTCCGCTTCCATATTCTCCTTCGTTTGTGAAAAACTGATACGCATCATTTTCAATATCTTTTGGATTATACCAGCCAATTTTACCATTGCTGTTGGCATCAAAAAGTTTATCGTTTTTAGCATAAATTTCAGGTTCATATTCTATTTCTAAACCGCTTCCGTTTAAATTCTCAAAAACCCCGCAAAACTGCCATTGTGTTATAGCTCCTAAATCAGAAAAAGATTTTTGAGCCGCTTCAAACTGCATTCTTTTACGCTCAAATATTGCCTTTCTGTATTTTACGATAGGTAAATCTTTAAACTTTGGTGATGAAGCCAGATAATCGATTTTATTATAAGTCAAATCATTGCAGGCATCCGTCGAAATATCACTGAGTACCATATCTCTGTTAATAAAAGGAGCGATATAATATTGTGAATTAGGCAGTTTTTCTAAGTTTTTAAGCAACGTTTCGTCAAAACTTATTCTACCGGACTGTTCATCTATAAAAGCATCCAAAAACAGCAAGTCAATGTTAGTTGTTTTAGTTTTTCCAAATTGCTTATCAAATAAGATTCTGGCTTCATCTCTTTTATTATTAATCAATAAATTCAGAACGTTTGTATAATCTTGGGAATAGCTAAAATTGGTAAGAAACAGTAGAAACAGAATAGTAATTTTTCTCATAGTTTTGGTTGGTTAAATAGCTTTTTAATTTTTATCTTCTAATAAAGGAACAAAACGAAATTCTCCAAATTCATGCTTTTCAAATTGAGTCTCATTGACACGAATAAGCATTGTCATAATTTGAACATTCTCCCCTAAAGGAATAACGAGTCTCCCTCCCACTTTGAGCTGTGCCATTAAAGGCTGCGGGATGAAAGGAGCCCCAGCAGTAACAATAACACTATCAAAAGGCGCATGATTTGGAAGTCCTTTATAGCCATCGCCAAAAGAAAGATGTTTGGGGCGGATTCCAAGTTTTGGCAATAAAGCAGAAGTTTGCTTGAACAGCTCATTTTGTCTTTCGATAGAAAAAACTTGAGCTCCCATTAAACACAAAACCGCAGTTTGATATCCAGAACCGGTTCCTATTTCCAATACTTTATGCCCTTTTTGAATTTCTAATAATTGAGATTGAAAAGCTACAGTATAAGGCTGTGAAATAGTCTGGCCTGCTGCGATAGGAAAAGCCTTATCCTGATAGGCATAATCTTCAAAACTAGAATTTAAAAATAAATGACGCGGGATTTTTTTAATGGCTTCCAGCACATTTTTATCCGTAATCCCTTTTTGCTTTAATATATTCACTAATTGATTACGAAGTCCTTGATGCTTGGCTGTGTCTTTCAAAATTTAAGGTTTTTATTATAGAACAAAAATAGAAAACTAAATCAATTTCCTCTTCAAAATAAAAATCAAATTACCGCTCCCAAATAATAAAAATTAAGCATACAATTTAGAATTTTATAAATTGGAATTTCTTATTTTATTACTATTTTTGTGGAAACATCATTATTATGCTGAAAATTGGAGTATTAGGTGCTGGACATCTAGGTAAAATACATTTGCGTTTATTACAGCAATCTGAAAAGTATGAATTAGTTGGTTTTTATGACCCCAATCTAGAAAACGCCGAAAAAATAAACAAAGAATTTGGTTACAAAAATTTTAATACAATTGCAACATTAATCCATGCGGTTGATGTTATTGACATCGTTACCCCTACTCTTTCTCACTATAAATGTGCCAAAGTAGCCATCAAATCAGGAAAACATGTTTTTATTGAAAAACCCATTTCCAATACCATTGAAGAAGCTGAAGAAATTATAGCATTAGCAAAAGAATTCAATGTTAAAGGTCAAGTTGGTCATGTTGAAAGATTCAATCCAGCCTTCATCGCTACCAAAAACATGATCGAAAATCCAATGTTTATTGAAACGCATCGATTAGCCGAATTCAATCCCCGCGGTACTGATGTTCCTGTTGTTTTGGATTTAATGATACACGATATTGACGCCATTATGAGCGTTGTTAAATCAAAAGTAAAAAACATCAGCGCTAGTGGTGTCTCTGTTATAAGTGATACTCCTGATATTGCTAATGCCCGAATTGAATTCGAAAATGGCTGTGTGGCTAATTTGACCGCTAGCAGAATTTCAATGAAAAACATGCGCAAATCAAGATTTTTTCAAAAAGATGCTTACATCTCAGTTGATTTCTTAGAAAAAAAATGTGAAGTGGTTAAAATGAAAGATGCACCAGAAGTTCCTGGTGATTTCGATATGATTTTGCAAAATGCTGAAGGAGTAAAAAGACAAATCTATTTCTCTAATCCAGATGTACTGCAAAACAACGCTATTCTTGACGAATTAGAAACATTTGCTGATGCGATTAATAATGATACAACTCCAATTGTAACATTGGAACAGGCAACTGATGCATTGAGAGTTGCCTATCAGATTATTGATTGTTTTAATAAGTAAAAATTAATAAATCCTACTAAAGTTTAAGGTTTAAAGTCTATTGTTAGATTTTAAGTTTTAAACTTTTTTAACTTATAAATATTTAAAAAATGAAAATTATTGCTGTAATCGGTGCTGGAACTATGGGTAACGGAATTGCCCATACTTTTGCGCAAAGTGGTTTTACCGTAAAATTAATCGATGTTTCCGAAAAATCATTGGATAAAGGAATGACAACAATATTTGCTAACTTAGACCGAATGGTTTCAAAAGGAACTATAACCGAAGAAGACAAAGCTAAGACAATTACCAATATTATTACTTATACTGATATTAAAGACGGCGTTGTAGGAGCAGATTTAGTTGTCGAAGTAGCAACTGAAAATGTAGATTTAAAACTAAATATTTTCAAGCAATTAAACGAAGCATGTTCACACAATACTATTTTGGCGACCAATACTTCTTCCATTTCTATTACTCAAATAGGAGCAGTTGTTGCGCATCCAGAACGTGTTATAGGCATGCACTTTATGAATCCTGTGCCTATCATGAAACTAGTAGAAATCATTCGTGGTTACAACACTAGCGACGAAGTGACAAACATTATCATGAAATTATCCGAAAAACTGGGTAAAACTCCTGTTGAAGTAAACGATTATCCTGGTTTTGTGGCAAACAGAATTTTGATGCCTATGATTAATGAGGCTATCGAAACACTATACAATAAAGTAGCTGGTGTTTATGAAATTGATACTGTTATGAAACTCGGAATGGGACATCCGATGGGGCCTTTACAACTAGCCGATTTTATTGGTCTTGATGTATGTCTTGCAATATTGAATGTAATGTACGACGGCTTCAAAAACCCTAAATATGCCCCTTGCCCTTTATTGGTAAATATGGTGAGAGCAGGAAAATTAGGCGTAAAATCAGGCGAAGGTTTTTACGATTATAGCCAAAGTAAAAAAGCGGAGAAGATTTCGAAACAGTTTGTTTAATCTTTAATTAATCAATGTCATGTCCATCCAACAAAACCTCCTCAATATAAAATCCACTCTACCGGAGCATGTTACTTTAGTAGCGGTTTCCAAAACCAAACCCGTTCCTGATCTGATGGAAGCCTATAATGCTGGTCAGCGCATTTTTGGCGAAAACAAAATCCAGGAAATGGTCGATAAATGGGAACAAATGCCCAAAGATATCGAATGGCACATGATTGGACATGTACAAACCAATAAGGTCAAATTTATGGCTTCTTTCGTGAGCTTGATTCACGGAGTGGACAGTTTGAAATTATTGGAAGAAATCAACAAACAAGCCTTAAAAAACAATAGAATTATAGATTGTTTGCTACAAATATACTTAGCCGAAGAAGAATCAAAATTCGGACTTGACGAAGATGAACTGTCAGCACTCCTAGCCTCTCCGACTTTTAAAGAGATGAAAAACATCCGAATTGTTGGTTTGATGGGAATGGCTACTTTTACGGATAATCAAAACCAAATCAAAAAGGAATTCACGCATTTGAAATCAATTTTTGATGAATTACATAACAACACACAACGTAGAGACGGATTGCAGTCCGTCTCTACAACATTGAACACGTTGTCAATGGGAATGTCAAGTGATTACCAATTAGCAATCGCATGCGGCAGCACAATGATTCGGATTGGAAGTAGTATCTTTGGAGGACGATAAAATATTTCAATTGCAAAAATCAATGGCAATTGCAAAAATCAATTTTAAAAATAAAAATGAATATCAATAAACCAAAATTTGCAAAAATATTCAATTTTGAAGACCGATTAGTAAGATTTGCTGGAGAGTGCATCATTTTTAGCCGTAAATTAGAAAAAACATTTGAACCTGATTACTATAAAAATCAACTTATTAGATCATCAGGTAGTTCTTCTTTAAATTATGGTGAAGCTCAAGGTACAATTACTGACAAAGATTTTATTTTTAAAATTTCATTGAGTATAAAAGAACTTAAAGAATCTAGAAATTCTTTAAAAATTCTTGATTATATAAAGGCTGGAATTGAAGAAGAAAGAAATGATTTATTAACTGAAGTTGAAGAATTAATAGCTATTTCTTCAAAAATGATGAATAATAAAAGAATATAAAAATCAATTGAAAAATTTAAAATTGATTTTTGATATTGTAATTGATTTTTGATATTGAATATGTACGCAATACTCGACATAGAAACCACAGGAGGACAATTCAACGAAGAAGGGATAACAGAGATTGCTATCTATAAATTTGATGGACACGAAATCGTAGATCAATTCATCAGTTTAATCAATCCTGAAATTCCCATTCAGCCCTTTGTTGTCAAACTTACAGGCATAAATAATGAAATGCTTCGTGGCGCACCAAAGTTTTTTGAAGTAGCCAAACGTATTATCGAAATGACAAACGACTGTGTTCTTGTCGCTCATAATGCCTCTTTTGATTATAGAATTCTCCGCACGGAATTTCGTCGTTTGGGTTATGATTTCAATATAAAAACCCTTTGTACTGTTGAATTATCCCAACGTTTATTACCCGAACAACCCTCTCATAGTTTAGGAAAACTAGTCAGAGCGTTAGGAATCCCAATGGCCGACAGGCACAGAGCCAATGGTGATGCCTTGGCAACAGTCAAACTCTTTAAGATGCTTTTGGATAAAGATTTGGAGAAAACTATCACAAAAGAGCTCATCAAATTTGAAGTTATCAAAGGAGTTTCTCCAAAATTATTAGACATAATCGAAAGTCTGCCTTCCAGAACAGGAATTTATTACATCCATCGAGAAGATGGGACTATTATATTTATTGGCCAAAGCAAAAACATCAAAAAAAGAGTCAATCAGCATTTTACAGGAATAACCAGCAGTGCCAAGAAAATCCAATCCGAAGTCTTTACGGTAACTTTTGAGGAAACAGGCAGTGAATTAATCGCATTATTAAAAGAAGCCGAAGAAATAAAGAAAAACCGCCCCATTTACAACCGAATGGCACGCAAAAACACTTTGTCTTGGGCTATTTATGCCGAAAAAGACCAAAACGGATATTTAAATTTAAACCTTCAAAAAGCCGATGGCCGTAAAAAAGAGATAACAGCATTTGCAAACCAGCAGGAAGGGAAAAATGCTCTCAATCACATTACAGCCAGTTATCAGCTGTGCCCAAAACTCACTGGTCTTTCTGCATCAAAAACTCCCTGCGCACAGCATGAGAACAATCAATGCGATGGCGCCTGCATAGGACAAATAACCGCTGAGGAATACAATTCGAGAGTTCAAGTTTTCATCGATAAAAACCTTTTCGATAACAAAAACATGATTATCATTGACAGAGGAAGAAAAACAGGGGAACATAGTGCTATATTAATCGAAAAAGGAATTTGCAAAGGATACGCATTTTACGATTTAAATTACCAGATCATAAACCCAGAAATCTTAAAAAACATCTTAATTCCAATACCAAATAATAGAAACACCAGAGCTTACATTCAAGGCTATTTGAGAAAAAACAGGGTGCAGAAAATTATTAATTTTTAACATCAAAAAATTTCCAAAAGTAAAAAGATTAGGAGCTAATCCAGCTGTACACTACAACTCCTCATTATTCCAGCAGTTTTTCTAAGGCATAAAAGGAGCCATTTGAGCTACCCTCTCTTTTGGAGAGGGGTCGGGGGGTGAGGAGTCGCTCTTTTATACCAAGAAAAACTAACTAGAATAATTCCGGGGTTTTCGTTACCATCTGGGCTAAAAAAGAATATGAAATATTTGATTACCGTAGTTGGACCAACAGCCATAGGGAAAACTGCCTTAAGCATAGACTTGGCCAATCACTATAATTGCGAAATTGTTTCCTGCGACAGCCGACAGTTTTTCAAGGAAATGACTATTGGAACAGCAGTACCCAGTCCTGAAGAATTGGCTTCGGCGACACACCATTTCATCCAAAACAAATCTATTTTTGACAATTATACCGTAGGTGATTTTGAAAAAGAAGCACTTATAAAAATAGAAGAATTGTTCGAAAACAATGATTACGCAATACTTGTTGGAGGTTCGGGATTGTACGTAGACGCCATTTTAAAAGGCTTCGACGAATTTCCTGCTATAGATTCTAACGTTCGGGATAGCGTGAATTTAAATTACGAAAATCAAGGAATCGAATATTTACAAAAACAGTTAGAAACACTCGATCCCATATATTTCCAAAAAATAACTTTAGAGAATCCGCAAACCTTACAAAACCCGCAACGGATGATGCGATTTGTAGAAGTCTGTCTTGGAACTGGCAAACCGTATTCATCATTTTTAAATCAAAAGAAAAACAACCGCAATTTCACTCCAATCATCATTGGTCTCGAAGCTGACAGAAACGTAATTTACGATAGAATAAACCAGCGAGTGGATATTATGCTCAATCAAGGACTTTTGGCGGAAGCCCAATCATTATATCAACACAAAGAACTAAACGCCTTGCAAACGGTTGGCTATCGAGAATTATTCAGTTTTTTTGACGGGGACTTTACATTGCCATTTGCCATCGAAGAAATCAAAAAAAACACCCGAAGATTTTCAAAACGGCAACTTACCTGGTTCAAGCGAAATGAAAATACCAAATGGTTTGATTATTTGACCAATCGAACGGAAATAATTGAGTACATAAATAATCAAACAGAAATCAAAAATCGTTAATCTTCAATCTAAAATTATAAATCTCCATGCCAATAGATCCAAATTTTGCATCCATATTAAGTAGAGACTGGGAAATTAATTTTACCCAATGCACCCCAAATGGCTATCTAAAATATACTGATTTATGCAATTTACTGCAATTAACGGCAGCTGCTCATTCCGAAGTGGGAGGAATCAGCTTCACCGATATGCAGGAATTCAACCAAGCTTGGGTTTTGAGCAGAATGCGTGTAGAAATTACCGAGTTACCCAAATGGAGAGACGTTGTAACGGTAAAAACATGGATCAATTCTCTAGAAAATTCTCGTTCTGTACGTGCACTTGAAATGTATGTAAACGGCAAAAAAATAATAGGATCCGAAACCTTTTGGGCTGTTTTTAATACCAAAGCCCGAAGACCTGAACCCTTGGCACTGCCATACGAACATTTTGAATTGTATCCAGAAGATAAAGCAACTGAAATGGGATTTTCAAAAATAAACCTACCCCAGGAAAAAGAAGAAATTTTTGAAAGAACCGTTTCCCTATCCGATTTAGATATAGTTAACCACGCTAATAATGTAAAATACTTAGAATGGTGCTTGGATCTTGTTGATGAAAATAAAATACTGTCTCAACAAATAAAAAGTTTTGAAATGAACTTTTTAAAAGAACTCTCTCTCAAAGATAAAGTAATAATCCACGAATGCGTCAATGAAACTGACGTAGTTTTTAGTATCACCAAAGATGACAAAACCTGTTTTGCATTACAAGTAAATTGGAAATAAAAAAAGCTTCGGAACTAAACCGAAGCTTTTTGCTTTTTTATGAGAAATCAATTGATTATTTTGCTTTTACAACTAATCTGAACCCTTCACCATGAATGTTTAAAATCTCAACATCCTCATCTTGTTTCAGATATTTTCTTAGTTTAGCAATATAAACATCCATACTTCTAGAGGTAAAATAGTTATCATCTCTCCATATTTTTGTTAAAGCCAATTCTCTTGGCATCAAATCATTTTCATGCAGAATTAACATTTTAAGCAATTCATTCTCTTTTGGAGATAACTTAATAGGCTCTTCGTCACTGAATGTCAAGAAGCGAAGTTTTGAATTTAGGTGAAATTTACCAACATTAAATTCAAATTGAACAACTTCTGTTTTCACATCAGATGCTTTTCTTTGAATGATGGCTTTAATTTTCATCAATAAAACTTCAGAATCAAAAGGTTTATTTAAATAATCATCAGCACCAGCTTTATATCCTTTTAAAACATCCTCTTTCATAGATTTTGCTGTGAGGAAAATAATAGGCACATCATTATTTTTTTCTCTTATTTCTTTTGCCAAAGTATAACCGTCTTTGTATGGCATCATTACATCCAGAATGCATAAATCATAAGTATCCTTTTTGAATTTTTCAAATCCTTCCATACCATTTTTAGCCAAAACAACTTCAAAATCATTTAGCATTAAATAGTCTTTTAGAACTGCACCAAAATTAAGGTCATCTTCTACTAATAGTATTTTTTTATTTGCGTTTTCCATACTCTAATTTATTAAAGGTAATTTTATAATGAAGGTACTTCCTTTTCCCTTTTCACTTTCTACATATATTTGACCATTATGGTCGTCTACAATTCTTTTTACATAAGCCAGACCCAAACCGTGGCCCTTTACATTATGTATATCTCCTGTATGCTCTCTGTAAAATTTTTCAAAAATTCTTTTTTGAGCAATTTTACTCATACCAACCCCATTGTCTTTTATTTTAATAAGAACCATATCTTTAATGTTCTCCGTATAAATATCAATTTTAGGAATTTCAGGAGTATACTTTATTGCATTTTCCAAAACATTAACTATTACATTTGTAAAATGCACATCATTCAATAAAACTACTTTTCTAATAGCTCCAAAATGGGTTGCAATAGTCCCTTCTCTATCTTCAAGAATCAAACTTACATGTTCGATAGCATCATTGATGACTTCTTCGATATCACTGGATTCCTTAATAATATTCAGTTCTTTCTTCTCTAATTTTGAAATCCTTAGTACATTTTCGACTTGAGCATGCATTCGTTTATTTTCGTCCCTAATCATTTCTAGGTACTTAAACACTTTTTCTTTGTCATCAATAATCTTAGGATTCCTGATGGCGTCCAAAGCTAAATTTATTGTTGCAATTGGAGTTTTAAATTCATGCGTCATATTATTAATAAAATCGTTTTTGATTTCAGAAATCTGTCTTTGACGTATTAACTGATTTAAAGCTGATGTATAAGCAATTATAATGATCAATGTAAAAATAATAGACAATATTGTAATGCTCACCAATTGTGATAATAAGAACTTCTTTTTATGCGGGAAAGCAACAAACAGTTTATACTTCTCATTACCTTCATTATCTGTAAATACCGGTATGGAATAAGTAATAGCTTTATCGTATACAAAATTATTTGATTTTATTTTTGTTACTATTCCATTACTTAAAATTCCAAATTCAAATCTGGTTTTTACTCCATACTCTTCTAATTCTTTCTTGATTAATTTATCTAGTGCCTCATTAGAAACCCTATCTTCAAGAGGCATTGCCGATAAAATATCTTTATTTGAAATTTCAAAAATAAACTTATCTAAAATCCCTAAATTCCCAACTTTCTCAATCTTAACATCGGGTACTAGGCTTTGATTAACCGCAGAATTATCAATCGAACTGTTATTATAAATTTCTGTTATCCGGTTAGAACTAAAGCTTTTAAATTTATTATTATCAAATTTTTTATCAAATGAGGGTAAAGAAATATTGTAATTTTTAGATTTAACATTGTTAGAATATACAATAGTTTTATTTGTTTTTGGATTTTTTTGAACATAATAAAACTCCATTAAATCCTCCTCTTTCGGAGCTATTCCTGTACTGTCTATTTTTTTGTTAATTTTATTATAAAAACTATAAAGCTCATGCTGTTCGAGTTTTTGAGCGACATTTCCTAAAACCTGTTTAACATGAAACTTAAATTGTTCGTCATTATTCCTAAATGAGGTATTAAACCAATACACTTGTACAAGAATTATCCCGATCAGGGATAGACTCATTAACATTACAAGTAATCTAAAAAATAGTTTATTCATTCAAGCAAAATTAATATTTTAACAATATAATAAATAATACATTAACCAAAGATTAACATTTAAGAGTTCATTTGTTTAATTCTTAAAAATTTAAGAATTTTAACAATTCCTAAGTTTAAAGCCTCCTTAGTAGTGTTTTCAATAATAAAATCACTTTTTGATGATTTTTCCTCATTATTCCACTGGTTTTTTATTCTTTCTAAAACTTTTTCGCGTGTTGTTTTATCCCTGTCAATCACTCTTTTAATCCTAATTTCGAGGGGAGCAACTACATTTATAATAAAATCACACTCTTTATAACTGCCACTTTCAAATAAAATTGCACTTTCATAAATAATGTAGGGATCTTTTTTATGCTCTAATAGCCATTGCTTGAAATCCTGCTTCACAGCAGGGTGGACAATATTGTTAAGTTTGGTCAAACTACCGGAGTCATTAAAAACAATTTCGGATAATTTCCCTCTGTTTAGGAGACCATTCTCAAAAACATCATCTCCAAATTCTGCTCGAATCTGACTTAAAACAGAATCAGTCTGCATTAATTTTTTTGCTTCCAGATCTGTTATGTAAACTGGTATTCCATGAGCAGCAAATTCATTGGCAACAGTAGTTTTTCCGCTTCCAATTCCTCCCGTTAAACCAATTATCTTCGTCATACTATATTTTAAAAAATAATTCAGGGAACGCTTTTTTAGGATCTTCCTTTAATACAATTACTTTAATATAAGATTTTAGAAAACCCAATCCGTAACCATAAAATTGTTTCCAAACGGCAATTAATGATAAATACCCAATTTTAATACTCTTATTCTGTATAGAGGATAACAAAAACAATGCCAAGAAATAGCAAAAATAAATTTTAAGAAGAATATCTTGATTAAAAACCAGTAATCCTAAAGATACAAAAAAACCTATTATAAAAACCGTTGGGAAGAAAAAAGTTAATTTGCTGTATTGTGGATACCAGCTATTGAGTATTGGCCTTGCTTTACCAAATTTACTTACTTGTACAGTAAATTTATCCCAATCAATTCTTCTTTTGTGATACACGAATGCATTTCTAATAAGTCGGGTTTCATATCCCATTTCCCACAACCGAATGGATAAATCAGGATCTTCACCAGGATGAATATTTCCAAATCCGCCTGAAGCTTTAAATGCTTTATTAGATAAGCCCATATTAAAACTCCTTGGCTGGAACTTTCCAATTTTCTCAGAACCCCCTCTAATTCCTCCTGTAGTCAAAAAAGAAGTCATCGTAAAATTAATAGCTTTTTGAATATCCGAAAAACTGTCTAACGCTTTATCCGGACCTCCAAAACAGTCTACATAATCTTCTTGTAAAGCTTTTTCAACTTCGCTCAAATAATTAGACGGAATAATACAATCGGAGTCAAAAATTATAAAATAATCTCCTCTGGCTTTAGTCATTCCATAATTTCTGGAATCTCCAGGACCAGAATTCTCTTTATAGTAATACGAAATATCCAGTTGGTCACCGTACTTTTGTGCAACATCCTGACATCGGATTGTGGAACCATCCTCTATCAGCACAATTTCAAATATTTCCTTATAAGTCGATTTTGCTAAACTTTCTAATAATTCATCAACTTCATCAGGACGATTATAAACAGGAATGATCAATGAAAACAACATAATAGTATTGAGTTATTATTTTTTTTTATTTAAATTTCGGCAAAGGTACTTCTTTATCAACAAAAAAACCATCATAAACAATGATGGTTTTATATAACAAGTACCTAAATCTCTCTATTCAAACATCTCCATTACTTCTTGACTGACTCCCATATTGGAGAATCCTCCATCGTGTAATAAATTTTGGAGTGTTACTTTTCGAGTCAAATCGGAGAACATGACAACAATATAATCTGCACATTCGGCAGCGGTAGCGTTGCCTAATGGAGACATTTTATCAGCAAAGGCAATAAAACCTCCAAATCCTTTGACACCTTGACCTGCTCTAGTTGCAGTCGGAGATTGTGAAATCGTATTGACTCTCACTTTTTTGTCTCTGCCAAAGAAATATCCAAAACTTCGTGCGATTGATTCAAGAAATGCTTTATTATCGGCCATATCGTTATAATCAGGAAATACACGCTGTGCTGCCATATAAGACAAAGCAATGATACTTCCCCACTCATTCATGGCATCTTTTTTGTACAAAACCTGCATCAGTTTATGAAAAGAAACAGCAGAAACATTCCAGCCTTTTTCTGTGTATTCATAATTCTGATTCGTATAATGATTTCCTTTTCGGACATTAACTGACATACCGATAGAGTGCAGCACAAAATCGATTTTACCTCCAAGTATTTTAACTGCTTTTTCAACCAACGCTTCCAAATCGGTTACCGAAGTGGCATCAGCAGGAATAATCTGGCAACCAATTTTTTCAGCCAACGCATCAATACTTCCCAATCGCATTGCCGCTGGAGCATTAGTCAATACAAAAGTGCCTCCTTCTTCGTGAATGCGCTCTGCAGTCTTCCATGCAATAGAATTTTCATCCAAAGCACCAAAAATAATTCCTCTTTTTCCTTTCAATAAATTATACATATTTTTTAAAATAAAGTTATAAAAAAACACCTTATTTCCTTGATTTTAAATTATCAAGCCATAAGGTGTTTTTAAAAATTATAAAATTGATTATCTAATTAAGATATACTTGGAATTTTAACTAACTCGTTTGTATCGGCTTCGTAATCTACTCCATCAAAACCAAAACCAAATAAATTATAGAAATCACTTCTGTATCCTTCTAAATCTCCAATTTCAGCTAAATTTTCTGTTGTAGCCTGATTCCAAAGCGCCGCCACTTGTGACTGAACATCCTCACGCATTTCCCAATCATCAACACGAATTCTGCCTTTTTCATCAGTAATCATTGGCTCACCTGTATACAATCTTTGCTGATACAATCTTTGAATTTGCTCAATGCATCCTTCGTGAATTCCTTTTTCTTTCATTATTTTATACAATAAGGAAATATACAATGGAATTACCGGAATTGCAGAACTAGCCTGAGTTACCAACGCTTTATTTACAGAAACATAAGCCTTCCCATTAATATCAGTTAAACTATCTGAAATTGTAAATGCAGTTGCTTCTAAGTGATCTTTGGCACGGCCGATTGTTCCTTTTCTATAAACTGCTTCAGTTAATGATGGACCGATATAAGAATAAGCTACTGTTGTTGCTCCTGGAGCCAATAGATTTTCAGCCTTCAAAGCATCAATCCACATTGCCCAATCTTCGCCCCCCATTACAGCAACTGTATTGGTGATATCTTCTTCAGTAGAAGGCTCAATAGAAACCTCTGAAACTTTTCCTGTATGAAAATCTACTGTTTTATTGCTAAATGTTTGTCCAATTGGTTTTAAAGTTGAACGGTGTAAAACTCCTGTATTTGGATTTAAACGTACTGGTGAAGCAAGACTGTATATGATTAAATCAACTTGACCTAAATCAGCTTTAATAAGATCTAATGTTTGTCTTTTTACTTCATTCGAAAAAGCATCTCCATTGATGCTTTTTGCATACAAACCAGCTTTATGAGCTTCATTTTCAAAAGCAGCTGAATTGTACCAGCCTGGAGATGCTGTTTTCCCTTCTGCAGGTTCTTTTTCAAAAAACACTCCGATTGTTGCAGCGTCAGAACCAAAAGCGCTGGTTATTCTGGATGCCAAACCAAAACCAGTTGAAGCTCCAATAACCAATACTTTTTTAGCCCCCGCTATAATTCCTTTTGATTTTACATATTCAATTTGATTTTTAACACTTTGCTCACTCCCTTTTGGCTGGGCAGTCAAACAAATAAATCCCCTCATTCTTGGTTCTATAATCATAATCCTTTATACGTTAATTTATATTGTAATTTTTTAAATTAAATTGAATGTTCTTATTTTTTTAAATTGAATGGGCAAATATAGCCCAATTATTTAGTTCAACAAGGCTTTTGCATGATTTAAGGCTGAATCCGATATAACGGTTCCTGACAGCATTTGTGCAATTTCTACCACTCTTTCTTCGGCAGTCAGTAATTTTAATTCTGATTGAGTGCCCTCGCCAACAGTAGATTTGAATACTTTGAAATGTTCTGTTCCCTTAGCTGCAATTTGCGGTAAATGCGTTATTGCAAATATCTGCATCCGAGTGCTCATTTCTTTCATAATCTCACCCATTCTATTGGCAATTTCTCCAGAAACTCCTGTGTCAATCTCATCAAAAATCAAAGTCGGCAGTTTTGAATATTGTGCCAAAATAGCTTTTACAGCAAGCATAATTCGGGACATTTCACCTCCTGAGGCTACTTTCTTTAACAACCCAAAATCAGTTCCTTTATTCGCAGAAATTAAAAACTGCAACTCATCTTTTCCATTTTCAAGATAAGCGGAAGATTCATTTAATTCCATTTTAAATCGAACGTTAGGCATTCCCAAAGTTTCTAATATTGCAATTAATTTTTGTGATAACAAAGGAATTGCCTGCAGTCTATTATTATGTATGGCATCGCAAATTTGATCCAGCTGCTTTGTATTAGCATCAACTAATGCCGTCAATTTGGTAATCTCTTCATCAATATTTCCTAATTCTAATACTGAATTTTCTAAAGTATTCTGGATTGCAATTAACTCATCAACTGTACTCACTTGATGTTTCTTTTGCAGATTATAAATCAATTGCAATTTCTGATTAATCAAATTTAACTGCTCCGGATCATTGATTAATTTTTCAGAACAGCGGTTTAACTCAATTGCGATGTCATCAAACTCGATTTTTAAACTTGTAATCCTTTCAAATAACAAATTATAATCAGATGAAAAAAGAGCAATTTTTTGAATAGCATTTTTAATTTCATTCAAATTATGCATTACGCCTATTTGTTCTTCATTTGCAATAGCTAAAGACTTATCAAGGGATTCTTTGATAATCTCCACATTATTCAATTGCTCATAATTTTCTTCAAGAACTTCTTGTTCGCCAGATTTTAATTTAGCTCCAACCAATTCCTCCAAAAGAAAAGTATTGTATTCCTGCTCTTTAGACGCTTCTGCTTTTCTTTTAATTAAAGCATTTAATTTGCTTTTATCAGCTTTATACTTTTTTAATTCCGATTGATATGAATTGATTACATCTAAATTATTTGCAATAGCGTCAATAATTTTAAACTGCACCGCTTCATCAGACAATTCTTGAGTTTGCTGCTGCGAATGAATGTCAATCAAAAACAAACCTAATTCTTGCAGTTCTTGTAAATTTACAGGGCTGTCATTTATAAAAGCTCTTGATTTTCCAGAAGGTAAAATTTCTCTGCGGATAATGGTATCATCTTCATAATCCAAATCATTTGCTTCAAAAAAAGGGCGAAGATTGTATTTGGATATCTCAAAATGGGCTTCAATCACACATTTATTTTCTTTATTTTTAAGCGAAGTTAAATCAGCTCTTTTTCCCAAAGCCAAACCTAAAGCGCCTAGTATTATCGATTTACCAGCACCAGTTTCTCCAGTAATTATCGAAAAACCCTTCGAAAAATCGATTGTTAATTTCTCAATTAACGCATAGTTTTTTATAGCTAGTGAAGTTATCATTAATTAAATTTATAAGTATAGATTGGGTTAATTGAAAAGAAATTTTTTAAGGCTAATATTTTAATGATTGCCATTTACTTGAATTTGACGGAGAAGTTCTATTTAGACTATCAACCATCTCATTTATAGCAATACTTGGTCCACCAGTAAATACAGACACAATTTCATCTGATTTTGAATCCATAAAAACACGCAATAAATAGGAATTGGGTTTGGTTTCATTCAGTTTAGCTAAGTTCATCAAAGAACCTTTAATGGTTTCTTTAGCCTTTTTAAGATCTTGGCTCATTACATCAAGACCTGAATAATACTGCTGGCTTGATTGTCTTATCTCTGCATAAGTGGGAGACAATAAATCATTGATTAAAAAATACCTGCTCAATGTTCCGTCAGATTGATTCCATCCTTTATATCCTCCCTGCTGCGCCAAATTTGCAATATTAAGCGCTTCTTTAAAATAACGATCTCCAACGAATGGAACAAAAGTATCGGCATCCATTCCTAAAATCACATAAGAATAAAACGATAAAACAGATACCAAGTTAGAAGCATAGCTGGTTGGAATGTATATTAGATTCTCAAATTCTGTATAATTAAAAGTAAAATCTTTATCATTTATATTCAAAACTGGAGAGGAATAAGTTGAATTATAAATATTTCTTGAAGACTGTACTTGAATATTTGCAACAAATTGATCTGAGCCGTAACTGGATATCGTTATATACATTGAACAGTTTATTCTTTCCTTTTGCGGAAGCATTTGCCCAGTCCAATCGGTTTTATTTACAAATTCATTTATGGCAGTTTCTAATGTTTTAAAGACCTGCTGATTTGCATTACTTATTTTTTGAGTATTTAAAGTTACAGTACAATTCAACTGCTGGGCTTGAATAAAGCCACACCCTAAAAATAAAAATAAGATAAATTTAATCATAAAAATGTGCTATTACTTTATTCAAAATATCATCGGCTACAGCTTCTTTAGATTTTAAATCCAAAGGTTCAATATGAAAAGCATTATCAATAAAGGTAACTTTATTAGTAGGTTTACCAAAACCTGCCCCTTCATCCTGAAGCGAATTTAAAACTATCAAATCTAAGTTTTTTTTCTGAATTTTTGCTTTAGCATTCTCAATTTCATTTTCAGTTTCTAAAGCAAAACCAATAAGAAATTGATTTTGCTTGAATTCTCCAAACGAAGCTAAAATATCCTTGGTTTTTTCAAGCTCAATTGTAAAATCATTAGCATTCTTTTTTATTTTCTGATTTGCAACATTTTTAGGCCTGTAATCTGCAACGGCCGCAGCGGCTATTACAACATCCATATCCTTATAATATTGATGGCAGGCATCATACATTTCCTGAGCAGAAACTACTGGAATGACATGAACCAAAGGATGATTTATTTTACAATGTGTTGGTCCAGAAACCAGTGTTACTGCAGCACCTAAATTTGCTGCACTTTGAGCTATATCAAATCCCATCTTTCCTGAAGAATGATTTCCAATAAAACGCACAGGATCAATTGCTTCGTATGTAGGACCTGCAGTAATCAGTATTTTTTTTCCTTTTAAAGGCAATTTACTTTCAAGATCTGATTCTAAAAAAGAAACAATGTTTTCAGGCTCTGCCATTCGGCCTTCTCCAGATAAACCACTGGCCAATTCACCATTTTCAGCTGGTATCATTGTATTACCAAAAGCCTTCAATATTGCAAGGCTTTCAATAGTAGAAGGGTGTATATACATGTCTAAATCCATCGCTGGAGCAAAATACACTGGACATTTTGCAGATAAGTAACAAGCAATTAACAGATTATCACATAATCCGTTTGCCATTTTAGATAAGGTGTTGGCTGTTGCTGGCGCAATGAGCATTATATCTGCCCAAAGCCCTAATTCTACATGGCTATTCCACTGTTCATTTTTTTCGTCTTTATTATAAAATTCAGAAAAAACAGGGTTTTTAGACAGTGTAGATAAGGTAAGCGGCGTTATAAAATCCTTAGAAGCAGGTGTCATTATCACTTGGACATGTGCACCTGCTTTTATGAAGAGTCTAACTAATGAGGCCGTTTTATACGCAGCAATTCCACCAGTAATACCCAGCAAAATTTTTTTTCCGCTTAAAACTGACATTAGTATAGATTATTTATTTGAATCTCTATGGTAAATTTTGCCATCTAACCATTCTTGAACAGCTAAGGCATGCGGTTTTGGAAGTTTTTCATAAAATTTAGAAACTTCGATTTGTTCTTTATTTTCGAAAACTTCTTCTAAACTATCATTGTAAGTAGCAAATTCTTCTAATTTCTCAGTCAATTCTTTTTTGATTTCAGAATTGATCTGATTTGCTCTTTTAGCCATAATTGTTATCGCCTCATACACATTTCCAGTAGGTTCTTCAATAACTGTTTTGTTGTAAGTTATTGTATTTACCGGAGCATTTGTCTTTTTTAAATCCATGACTTTTTTTATTTATTAAACTTTTGTAATTCAATATCAATTTTAGCTAACCTATCGTCAGCTTCACTTTTGAATTCTGTGTTTGGTTTAAATTTAACCAAATTATTGTAACAGGTTTTAGCAGTAACCAACCTTTCTTGCATTTTCATTAAAATACTGTTCATTGCTAATAAATATGCAGCATCTAATTTATAATACAATGCTTTTTCTTTATAGGAAGTCCCAGGGTAATCTGCTATAAAATTATCAAAAGCTATTAATGCTGATTTGTAATTTGAAATTTTATAATACTCGAATGCATTTTCATAAACTTTACGCTCAATCTTATCATTCAGCTTTTTTGATGTTGCATTAGCCTCAGCAATATATTTCGAATTTGGATAACGATCAATAAATGCCTGAACCTTTTCAATAGCTTTAAAAGTATCTGTCTGATCTATACTGTAAACTGGAGACAGCATAGCATAACTCTTAGCCCCCAAATACAAACATTCTTCAGCTTTCTCACTTTTTGGATAACCAGAATTAAAATTATCAAATTGATATCCTGCTAAATAATACTGTTTTGTTTTATATAAAGATTGTGCATACATATAAAATAACTTTTCTCCTTGCGGCTTCCCTCTATAAGATGGTGACAATTGCTCAAAAAGACGAATTGCTTTTGAATACTTGCCTGCATCATATAATTTTGTTCCAACCTCAAACTTAAAAGCTACGTCCTCTTTCTTTAATGCTTCTTGATATTCACCACAAGAACTAAAAAACAAAACTACAAGCAATACAGATATTATTTTTTTCATTTCATTCACTGATTTTAATTTTATTGCCTAGTGTATATACGCAGTAAAAGCCACCAAAGTTAGGTGGCAAATTTAGTTATTAATTTAGCTATTACAAAATATTTCTTTAGTTAAAAAAAACGGTCAAATTTTAAGTATTTTTTACCATTTTTTTTACAAAAATTTCCAATCGATTGGATAGTGATTCATCTACAGAAACCAATGGTAAACGCAATACATTTTCTGAAATACCAAGAATCTTAAACACTTCTTTGATTCCTGCCGGATTACCTTGCTCAAAAATCATATCAATGCAATTGGATAACAGATACTGAAGTTTATAAGCATCATCTACTTTTCTATTTAATCCTAATCGGATCATTTCGGAAAATTCTTTTGGAAAACCCTGACCAATTACAGATATAACTCCTGATCCACCCGCTAAAACAATCGGAAGCGCAATCATATCATCACCCGAAATCACTAAGAAATCTTTAGGCTTATCTTTTATAAGCTGCATTGCCTGAACTAAATCTCCAGCAGCTTCTTTTATAGCTACAACATTTTCAAAATCATTTGCCAATCTGATAACGGTTGACGGCAGCATATTGCTGGATGTTCTTCCTGGCACATTGTATAGAATTACAGGAATCGGCGAGGCTTCAGAAACTGCTTTAAAATGCTGGTATATTCCTTC
The DNA here is from genome assembly GCF_002797935.1 of Flavobacterium sp. 1. NCBI lineage: Bacteria > Pseudomonadati > Bacteroidota > Flavobacteriia > Flavobacteriales > Flavobacteriaceae > Flavobacterium > Flavobacterium sp. 1. The sequence continues at coordinate 679,673 of NZ_PGER01000001.1, read as the reverse complement.
TTGACTTGGCTTATTATAATAAGGCGAAACAGATAAAATCGCTTCAAACGCTGACAAATCTCTTGTGCGCAGCTCCTCTACAACTTTTAATGTATTATTACCTCCCACTCCAAGAACTAATGGCAGTCTGCCCGCATTCACTTCAATTACCGTAGCTATAACCAGTTCTTTTTCATCTGCTGACAATGTAGCATTTTCTGCTGTAGTGCCGAGCACAACAAGATATTCAACCCCGCCGTCTATCGAAAAATTCACAATTCTTCTTAAAGCTTCAACATCAATTGTAAAATCGTTATTAAACGGTGTTACTAGGGCAACTCCTGTTCCTATTAATGATTGCATAATTTAAATTATATTTTGTTTAATATTTTTAAGTACCGAAATAACTCATGAGTAAAACCTTTATAATCTTCTATATCTATGTTTATCAACAAATGATTCAGTCTTTTATCTACAGCTGAAAAACCAGCTTTAAATTTTGCCTTAGATTTATTTGTTAAAAGCAACAAAACTGGCTTCTCCTCATTGTAATAATTAATTAATAAATCAAACTCATCCGAAATAAATTCATTTATTCCCTGTTCCGTAAATTCGCATTTCAGGTTTAAATTTTTCAAGCTGAATGTTGGATGAGAATATACTTCTTTGTCTTTTAAATTATCACGATAAGCAATAATTTTTATATTATCTTCTACAATTCCATTCCGAATAATTTCTTGCTTTAATGCATTTGTTTCTAAAAAAAGGCTTTCATCTATAATCAAACCTATACGCATAACAGAACTGCTTAAAGACTCTTCCTTAACGTTCTGCAGTTGTTTTTTTAAGGTTTTTTTTAATAAAAAGCGCTTTATATAATTTAAAAACATAGTACTTTTACAAGATTACAAATTTAATTATTTAAGTTAATTTAAGATGGTAAATTTAAAAAACTACAACCACTTTTTAAAACTTTTTGTTATATTCTTAACATTTGTTTCTATTATTTCTTGCAGTGACAAAAGTTTTAGTGTCACAAAAATTGAAAGCAAACAAATTTCGATTACTGGCAAAGAAAATCAAAATACTGACATAGAAAACTTTATCTCCCCATACCGTGCGAAAATAAACAGCGATCTCGACAAGGTTCTTGCATATAATCCCGAAACTTTGGATAAAAGCAAAGGAAAATGGCAAACTACTATTGGTAATTTCATCGCAGATGTCACTTTAGAGAAAGCAAACTTCGTTTTTAATAAAAGGGAAAACAAAAATGTAGATATATGTTTACTTAATCATGGCGGCATACGCTCTATCCTGCCCAAAGGAAATGTTACTTCAAGAACAGCCTATGAAATAATGCCATTTGAAAACAGTCTTTTTGTTGTTTCTTTAAAAGGCGATCAGGTTAAGGAAATAGCCGATTTTATTATTGCTGATAAAAAACCGCATCCTCTCGCTGGCCTTACCTTTAGCATTGATAAAAACAATCAATCCAAAAATATTTTAGTACAAGGCAAGCCTTTAGAAACTAATGCTGTCTATTATGTTGCAACAAATGATTATTTAGTTAATGGCGGAGACAATATGGCTTTCTTCCAAAAAGAAATTCAAAAATTTGATTTAGAATACAAACTAAGAAATATTTTGATCGATTACTTCAGTGAAACAGACACTATCACTGTCAAAAATGACATCCGAATATTGGCAGAATAATTTCTAGATATACATAAAAAACAATTTAACGACTCATAAATTCAATAAATTTTCAAAGCAAAATCCCAATGAAAAGAAGAGATTTTATCGAAAAAACGGCCGCCGGCACTGCATTATTAAGCTTGGGATTATCTTTAAGCAGTTTCAAATCAGAATCTGTTGAGCATTTAACCATTTTGCACACTAATGATGTTCATAGTTACATAGACCCTTTTCCAGCAGATCATCCAAGAAACCCAAATATGGGAGGTGTTTCTAAAAGAGCTTCGATTATAGAAAAAATCCGTCTCGAAAACCCTAATGTACTGCTTCTTGATGCGGGCGATATTTTTCAGGGAACTCCGTATTTTAATTACTATGGAGGAGAACTCGAATTCAAGTTAATGAGCATGATGAAATACGATGCCGCAACAATTGGAAACCATGATTTTGACAATGGCTTAGAAGGTATTGCTGCGCAAATGCCACATGCCAGCTTTGAATTTATTTCTTCAAACTATGATTTAAAAAACACCCCAATGGACGGATATACTAAACCGTACAAAATTTTCAACAAGCAAGGAATCAAGGTGGGCGTTTTCGGTCTTGGAATAGAACTATCCGGCTTAGTGGACAAAAAGAACTATAAAGAAACTGTTTATAACAACCCTGTTGAAACCGCACAAGACATGGTTCGGATTCTAAAACAAGAAAAAAAATGTGACCTAATCATTTGTTTGTCACATTTAGGATATAAATACAATACAGAACCTGATAAAATCTGCGATTTAAAACTAGCCGCTTTAACTAAGGATATTGACCTGATTATTGGCGGACATACCCATACTTTTTTAGACAAACCTACTATTGTAAAAAATCTTGAACAAAAAGAAGTTTTGGTAAACCAAGTGGGATGCTATGGAATTAATTTAGGCCGAATTGACTTTTATTTTGATTCCAATAAACAAATAAAAACTCAAGGAAAATTAATAGTCGTTTAAATCCTCAATTACTTTATCTTTCTCTAATAAATAGCTTACCATAAAGAAATACGATAAAAATTGAGTGATTAAACTAACAAAAGTAAAGACATAATTATAAAAATAAAATTTATATATAATAAAAAATATATCCGTAATTATAAAACAAATACACATTAACATGCCATTAAAGAAAGCATAACTCCCGCTTTTGATATAGTTTATGATTGAAATGATACTCAAAACGCTCAAAATTATCCCAAAAAACACATACAATGAAAAATCAAGTTCTAAATTTTCGAGTTCTAAGTTTAAAACGGAATAACAAATAGCTCCAATTCCAAGAATCAAAATAAAAATAGACAGACTGTCTTTATAACTAAATTTCAAATATTTAAATTCTTTTTGCGCTAAATACAAAAGCAAAACATAAACCATCAAGACAGATAAGAAAGACCCCATTGCAGATTCACTAATATTAAGCGTGGTAAAGACATCTCTCAGAAAAAGCAGCAAGAAAATCAATCCTTTAATAAAGGTAATCCTGTAATTATTGGATACTAAATAATAAATAAACAACGAAGGAACTATAATTGATTTACCACACAGAACTAAACCTTCATAATCCAATAACTTAAATAGTATAACCAATACTGAAGTTACAAAAAACAATATAAGGGATGGAGTACTAGCTTTCATTCAACATTATTATAAATTGGTCTTCTGAAATTATTTTCACGTTCAGTTTATTTGCTTTTTCTAACTTAGCAGGTCCCATATTATCTCCAGCAACAACAAAATCCGTTTTGGAGGATATGGAGCTACCCACTTTACCGCCATTATCTTCAATAGCCTTTTTTAAATCATCTCTTGAAAATTGAGCAAAAACCCCTGAAACAACAAATGTTTTTCCGATGAATTTCTCTGTTGCGTTTGGATTTATTTTTTCGACAATTTCAAACTGAACGCCATAACTTTTTAATCGTTCAATTATTTTCTTATTTTCTTCATTCTCAAAAAATTCAATTACGCTTTGAGCAATTCTTTCTCCAATTTCATCAACTAAAATCAAATCCATTAAAGAAGCCTGACTTAAAGCATCAACATTTTTGTAATGTTTGGCTAATTTCTTGGCAACAGTTTCTCCAACAAAACGTATTCCTAATGCAAACAAAACGCTTTCAAACGGAATTTCCTTAGATTTTTCAACGCCATTTACCAGATTTTCGGCTGATTTTTGCGCCATTCTTTCTAAGTGTAAAATATCTTCTACTTTTAATTCATACAAATCGGCATAATTATGAACTAAATTATTTTTGAAAAGCAAAGCAACCGTTTCCCCTCCAAGCCCTTCAATATCCATTGCTTTTCTCGAAATGTAATGCTGAATTCTGCCAATAATCTGCGGAGGACAGCCATAAAAATTTGGACAATAATGATTCGCTTCACCTTCGTTACGAACCAATTCGGTCTCGCATTCCGGGCAATGGGTGATGTATTTTGTAGCTTCTGAATTTTCAGGACGCTTCTCTAAATCTACAGCAATAATTTTAGGAATAATCTCCCCTCCTTTTTCTACAAAAACAGTATCATTTATTCTAATATCTAGTTTTTCTATTTGATCGGCGTTATGCAATGAAGCTCTTTTGACGATAGTTCCAGCCAATTGTACTGGTTCAAGATTAGCAACTGGTGTAATAGAACCTGTTCTTCCTACTTGATATGAAATTGAATTTAATTTGGTCGAAACCTGCTCCGACTTAAATTTATAAGCGATGGCCCAGCGTGGCGACTTAGCGGTATAACCCAATTCTTCCTGATGACGAAAATCATTTACTTTTATTACCACGCCGTCAGTTTCATAAGGCAATTCATGACGATGCGTATCCCAATATTCGATAAACTCAAAAACTTCTTCTAAGTTCTTGGTCAATTTAGCTTCGGTTGGCGCTTTAAATCCCCAGCTCCTTGCCTGATCAAGTCCTTCATACTGCGATTTAAAAGGCAAATTTGGACCAATTAGAAAATAAAGCAAACAATCCAAGGGACGCTTGGCAACTTCAGCACTGTCCTGCAATTTTAAACTTCCCGATGCTGTATTTCTAGGGTTCGAATATGGCGTTTCTCCAATTTCGATTAAATCTTGATTCATTTTTTCGAAACCTGCAAAAGGCAAAATGATTTCTCCGCGAATAGCAAATTGCTCAGGATAATCGCCTTTCAACTGCAACGGAATGGATTTGATTGTTTTTATATTATTCGTCACATCATCACCTTGAAAACCATCACCACGCGTCACGGCTCGTTTCAATTTACCATTTTCATAGGTAATACTTATAGAAGCTCCATCGTATTTTAATTCACAGGTATATTCTAATGGTACGTTCCCTAAAACTTTCTGAATTCGGTTTTCCCAATCAATCAAATCTTCCTTTGAATAGGAATTATCCAGTGAATACATACGGTATTCATGCGGAATAGTTTTAAAATTTTTAGTAACCGTACCTCCTATTCTTTGTGTAGGCGAATTGGCATCAAAAAATTCGGGATGTTTATTTTCTAAATCTTGAAGCTCCTTCAATTTCATATCAAACTCATAATCAGACAATGTTGGTTTATCCAACACATAATAATTATGATTGTGAAGATTGAGTTCTTCTCTAAGCGTTTGTATGGTTTCCTGTATATTCATAAAACAAAAAATTGGCTATTCTAGTCGATTAAATAATCTACCAAAATAACCAATTTAAAGTTTAAAAATCAAATTTAAGACTCTATAATCATATTAATTTGATTGTATAATTGTCCATCACTCAAAATTGAACCTTGCTGAATCAATTGAAAAATGGAAAGATTGCGTTCCTCAGTAAATTCTTTTTTACCAGTTTTCATTTCAATTGTTTCCGTAAACATATTGTCACTCAGCCATTGCAGTCCGTCTTTTGATAAAAAATCAACATCGGGAACCAATGATTTCAAAACGATTGATTTTATATATGTATCAAAACAATGAAACAGAAAGATATGATTTTTGGAGAAAAATTCCAAATAAACAGCTCTGGTCAAAACACCTTCCCAAACTAAATCTGAAAAAACATCCAGCTCTTGTTCGGCAACTTCTGGTTTTTCTGCTTTGATTTGATCCCATTCGGCTTTATCAATTGTTTGAGTTGCCAAAAAATTAGTAAACTCCTGCGTTAATTCTTCAAACTGTTCTTTGGTTAACCTAGAATATTTCATTTTTTTCAATAATTATTTTAAACAAAAAAAATCCCGATCTCGTTTTTTAGAACGAGACGGGATTTTAATCTATAGAATTAAAAAATTATGCTTTTTCAGCAACAATTTCGTATGCTAATTCAACGATTACATCTCTGTGTAATCTTACTGAAGCAGTATATTTACCAGTACGTTTAACGATACCAGAAGTGATGAATTTTCTATCAATTACTTGACCGCCTTTAGCTAAAGCTTCAGCGATATCAATGTTTGTAATAGAACCGAATAATTTTTCACCACCTGCTTTAGCAGAAATTTTAATTTCGATTGCTTTCAAAGCTTCAGCCAATGCTTTTGCATCTGCTACAACTTTAGCTTCTTTGTGTGCTCTTTGTTTTAGGTTTTCAGCCAATACTTTCTTTGCAGAAGAAGTAGCTAAATGAGCAAATCCTTGTGGGATTAAAAAGTTACGACCATAACCGTTTTTTACAGTTACTACATCATCTTTAAATCCTAAATTTTGAACATCTTTTCTTAAAATAAGTTCCATGTTGTTGTCCTTTTTTATAGAAGTTAGGTTTCATATGTTTTGATGTTACTTTTTATAGGTAACATATGTTATCGCTTATTTTTATTTGTGTTTGTTTACAACAAACTCTTTATTGATAGCGATTTCATATTTCAGAAAACCAACAACTGTTAATTTTTAATTATTTTAATAAATCGGCCACGTATGGCATTAAAGCTAAGTGGCGAGCTCTTTTTACAGCTACAGACACTTTTCTTTGGTATTTCAATGAAGTTCCTGTTAAACGGCGAGGAAGAATTTTCCCTTGCTCATTCACGAATTTCAATAAGAAATCAGCATCTTTATAATCGATATATTTGATACCTGATTTTTTGAAACGACAATACTTTTTAGTTTTGTTAGTTTCTATGTTCAAAGGCGTAAGATATCTGATATCCCCGTCTTTTTTTCCTGAAGCAGATTGTTGTAATGTTGCCATGATAATTAAGCTTTTTGAGATTTAAGTTTTGCTCTTCTTCTTTCAGCCCAAGAGATAGCATGTTTGTCAAGACTTACAGTTAAGAAACGCATAACTCTTTCGTCACGTCTGAATTCAGTTTCAAAAGCAATAAGAACTTCTCCTGATACTTTGAATTCGAACAAATGGTAAAAACCACTTTTCTTGTTTTGGATTTCGTAAGCCATCTTTTTAAGACCCCAGTCTTCTTTAGATACCATTTCTGCTCCTCTACTAGTAAGAAAATCTTCAAATTTGCTTACTGTTTCCTTTACCTGAACTTCAGATAAAACGGGATTTAAAATGAAAACAGTTTCATAATGATTCATAAAAATTTTATTTATTTGTTAAATTGGGTGCAAAAGTAATCTTTTTTTTAAACAAACAAGTGCTATCTAAGTATAATCGACAAACGGTGGAAAAAAATATGATTTTTTAAAATTAATTAAAAAAAAAAACTATTTTTACTTTACCAAATCAAAAATTTGATACTATGAAACTAAACTGTGTTGTTGTTGATGATAGTTCAATACAAAGAATGATTATTGCAAAACTGGTTAATAATCATACCAATTTAAATTTAATCGGAGATTTTTCAAATGCAATTGAGGCCAAAAGCTGTATGACTGTCCATACCGTTGATTTAATATTTCTTGATATTGAAATGCCTGTAATCAGCGGTTTTGATTTTCTTGACGGTTTAAAAACCAAGCCTCAAATCATTTTCATTACTTCAAAAGCTGAATATGCGATGAAGGCATTTGATTATGATGCAACCGATTATTTACAAAAACCAATTTCTATTGAACGATTTAATGCTTCTGTCCGCAGAGCGATTGACCATTTTCTTCTTAAAAAAGAAAATAAAGAAGACGAAGGAGAACATATTTTCATTAAAAGCAATCTAAAAAAACTAAAGATATTTACTTCCAAAATTAAATGGATTGAAGCTTTTGGGGATTATGTAAAAGTAGTAACCGAAGATGACAGCAATCTTGTGCTTTCCACAATGAAATCATTTGAAAATGATTTATCGAAAGACAAGTTTATTAGAGTACACAAATCCTACATAGTAAACATCGATAAGATTGACCGTTTTAACAGCAAATTTGCCGAAATCGGAGTAACAAAAATCCCTTTGAGCAGAAACAAAAAAGAAGATTTAGTAAAAGCACTTGCTTATTCTTAAAAACAATATTTTAGTAAAAATCTACATTTACAGTAACCTTAATGGATCTGTACTGAGAGACAGCCTCAAAACTATTTAGTATCTTCTGAATAGTTTTTTTTGTGCCAATAATTGAAGTGTTTTGAGGAATTTTAATAATTATAGTTCTGATATATTCATTTCGGATTCTACTAATAGCTGGTTCTTCAGGACCTAAAACGGGCATTGCAAGGTTCTGGCTCAGCACTTGATACAGCCACATAGCACCTTCTTTTAGTTTATCAAAATCACGCTGCTTCAAGGTCAGTTTTATAATTCTGAAATATGGCGGATACTTATATATTTGCCTGTCGTATAATTGCTCATTATACATTCCTATATAGTTTGAATGGGTAACTTGCTGTATCGTATTGTGATTTGGATTATAAGTTTGAATGATAACTTTTCCTTTTTTATCCGATCGTCCGGAACGTCCAGCAACTTGGGTCATCATTTGAAAGCTTCGCTCGAATGCTCTAAAATCAGGATGGTACAGCATCGTATCGGCATTCATGATACCAACCAAATTGACGTTATCGAAATCCAATCCTTTGGCAAGCATCTGGGTACCTACCAAAATATCAATCTCCCGATTCTTGAAACTATCAATTATCTTTTCGAAACCAAATTTTCCTCGTGTCGTATCCTGATCCATTCTGCCAATTTTAGCATTTGGAAAAATGGTTATCAGCTCTTGCTCAATCTGCTCTGTTCCCAATCCTTTTGTAGTCAAATCTACACTGTGACAGGCATGACAATGAGTTGGATTAGCAATAGAATAACCGCAGTAATGACAGCGCAATTGATTTTTATGCTTGTGATAAGTCAAACTTACATCGCAAGATTGACAATGAGGAACGTGACCGCAGGTAATACATTCTATAATTGGCGAATATCCTCTTCTGTTTTGAAACAAAATCACTTGTTCTCCAGCTGATATTGACGTAGTGATTTCTTCTATTAAAACATCACTAAAATGTCCGTTCATTTTTTTTCGAAAGTACTTATCTTTCAAATCAACCAACAGAACTTCAGGCAGCGTTGCATTCCCAAAACGCTTTGAAATTTCAACAAAACCAAATTTATCTGATTTTGCATTGTAATATGTCTCGATACTTGGCGTTGCCGAACCTAAAAGCACTTTAGCCTGATGAGCATGGGCCAAAACAATAGCCGAATCACGAGCATGAAACCTAGGAGCGGGATCTGACTGCTTAAAAGTCTGCTCATGCTCTTCGTCAATAATTATAAAACCTAAATCGTAAAAAGGCAAAAACAAAGCCGATCTGGCACCAATTATAATTTGAGCTTTTTCAGCATTTAATAAAACCTGATTCCAAACTTCCACCCTTTCATTATTGCTGTATTTAGAATGAAAAACAGCTACTTTATTTCCAAAGTGCGCTCTGATTCTGGAAACCAATTGAGCTGTTAAAACAATTTCCGGCAATAAGTACAGCACTTGTTTTCCTATTGCTAAATATTCTTCTATAAGTTTAATGTAAATTTCAGTCTTTCCGCTTGAAGTAATTCCGTGTAAAAGACACACCGATTTTTGCTCAAAACTTTCTTTTATCGATTCAAAAGCTTTTTGCTGATCTAAACTCAACTGGAGTTCATCTTCTCTGGCTTTTCCTGCAAAATTGATTCGGTCTTCCTGCAAAAAATACTCTTCTAAAATTTCTTTTTCGATTAATGCTTTAATAATTGCAGGAGTGGATTGAGCTGTCTCAGCCAGTTTTTTTACTGTAATCGGCTTTTTCTCAGTCGCGCTCAATTGGAAATAATTCAAGACTATTTCCTTTTGCTTATTGGCACTTTTTAAAATTTCGAGTAAATCCTTTAAGCCTTGATCCGAATCGTATTTTGGATGCAGCCGAACATATCTGACTAATTTAGGCTTGTATGTTTCCTGAAGTTCTTCCTGCAGTACCAAAATATTTTTATCTATCAATTTTTGAATAACTGGAAAAATGTTCTTCTTATTCAAAATTGAGATAATATCCTGTATTTTTAACGAACTCTGTTGCTGTAAGGCTTCATAGATTAAGTACTCATCATCAGAAAGCTGAGTTTCATCAACAAATAAATCATTTTTTCTCGTTATCAGCGTTTCACTTTCTAACAACAAAGCGCTTGGCATGGCATTGCGGTACACATCACCTATGGCACACATGTAGTAATCGGCAATCCACAACCAATGATTGATTTGAAACTCTGTTACCAATGGAGCTGTATCTAAAATTTGATGAATTTCCTTGGCCTCGTATAAAGTTGGCGTGTTATTATGAATTTCAATAACTAAAGCCGTATAGATTTTGTTTTTCCCAAAAGGTACCGTAACCCTCATTCCTTTTTTTATAAAAAGAAATTCAGCCTCCGAAACTCTGTATGTAAAAGTCTTGGTAAGTGAAAGCGGTAAAACAACTTCTACAAAATGCATTAATAATTTTAGATTTAGATTGTCTATTTTGAGTTTTTTAGTATTACAAACCCAAAAATAACATTATTTCACTCGATACCAATATTGAGTTCTTCCAAATAAAGAAACACCAATAAAGCCTCTAACTTTTAGTTTATCTTTTTCATCAAGTGTAATGAAACATTTATACTGTTCCCCTTTTAAAGGATCCAAAATTTTTCCACCATTATATTCATCACCATCTTTCACAAGACCTTTAATAATTATTAATCCTAAAATTGGAGCATTTTTATCCTCATCCGAACATTTTACACAAAGATCTTTTCTCTTTTTCGGATTTATTATGTCAATAATTTTCCCGTAAATTTTTCCTGATTTTTCATAAATTTCAACAATTGATTTGGCCTGACCTGTCTCGTCATCAATGGTTTTCCATTTCCCTAAAACCGTCTGTCCCTGAACATTAAAAATCATCAAAAAACACATAACCAAACCAAATAGGACACTTTTTTTCATTTTTTCTTAAATTATTAAAGCAAACATTTTATTATTCGAAATTAAATCCCTCAATTCCTACTTGAATTACTCTTGGCAAGAATACAAAATTCCATTTAAACAATACCATTTATTATAAAACTTTAATTCTCCAATTTGCCCTTTTTTAATTTACGAATTGTTGCATTCAATTCAAATCCCAATAATAAAATCATACAGTTAATCCAGATGTAAAACATCATAATCAATAATGTCCCAATCGAACCGTACAGTTCATTATACTTTGAAAACCGCAACACCCAAATTCCAAAAAAATAGGATGAAATAACTATAAGTACTGTAGTAAAAACCGAACCAACACTGATAAATGGCGGTTTATGAGACTGCTTAGTCCCGTATCGCAATAAAACAGAAGAAGTTATCAGAATCATCAATATTACAAAAATATATCTTCCTAAAATAATCAACGGTATGCGGTCACTCAATACATCTTGTATCGCTGTACTTTGAATCACGACCTCAAAAACAACAATAATTGCAACTGTCAAAAGTAAAAGAACAGAAAGCAGTAATGAAATTCCCAAAGCAACGAAATATTGGTTCAAAAAACCTCTTTTTTCCAAAACATGACGGGAAGATTCAAAGCCACCAAGGATTCCGTTTATGCCATTTGCCATCAAGAAAATAGACAGGAAAAATCCCGAAGACACTAATCCTGTATGACTATTATTAAGAATATCGTTAATGATATTGGCAATTGCATCATAGGTATTTGGCGGTACTCCTTCCTTAACAAATTGAAGAAAATCCCCTTGAAATCCTTCAATTGGTATGTAAGGAATTAAGTTTAAAATAAATAACGCAAAAGGAAACAGCGCCATAAAAAAGCTGAATGCAACCGCACTGGCATGATAGGAAAATGCTCCGTCTATGATTCCCTCAAAATATAATTCCAATAAATCATAGAACGAAAAGCCTCTCAAACCTGGCATTTTAATCTTTTTCAAGTTATGCATCAGGCTTCTTATAACTGGGATTTTTTCGATTTTTGCCTCGATCTTAAATGTCATAACCTTAAATTGCTTTCAAGCTTAAATCCATGTTATAAACCGAATGCGTTAACGCTCCCGAAGAAATATAATTAACACCGCATTCTGCATAAAACCTCATCGTATCTTCATTGATGTTTCCTGAAGATTCGGTTTGGCATTTGTTACCGATTAAAGCAACTGCAGTACGGGTATCTTCATAATTGAAATTATCAATCAGAATTCTGTGTACTCCTTCACTTTTTAGAATTTCTTCAATTTCGGCAAGATTTCTGGCTTCAACAATAATTTTTAAGTCCAGATTATTTTCTTTCAGATAAGCTTGTGTTTTGGCTATTGCCAATGTAATTCCTCCTGCAAAATCAATGTGATTATCCTTTAGCATAACCATATCGTACAATGCAAAACGGTGATTTTCTCCGCCTCCAATTGTTACAGCCCATTTTTCGGCAACACGAAATCCCGGAGTGGTTTTTCGGGTATCCAATATTTTTGTATTTGTTCCTTTTAACAATTGCACAAAACTGTTTGTTTTGGTAGCTATCGCACTCATACGCTGCATAGTGTTCAACACCACTCTTTCGGATTTTAGAATAGACTGCGAACTTGCCGAAACATGAAAAACAACATCCCCTTTTTTGACTGCCGTACCATCTTCAATAAAGGTTTCTATCTGCACAGTAGGATCAACATATTCAAATATCATTTTTGCCAAAGCTACTCCAGCAATAATACCGTCTTCTTTTACCAATAATTTTGCTTTACCCATTGCCTTTTCAGGGATACAAGCTAAGGAACTGTAATCTCCAGAGCCAACATCCTCTCTAATAGCATTTGCAATTAATATCTTTAATTCGTTTTGAAACTGCTCTTCAGTAATCATTTTTTTGTTCTTTAATATAGAATGCTAAAGTAGGATTTATTTTGTGCAATAAAAAGCAAGTCTGTTTGAAAAGTTTGAGTTTTTACATTTATTTATGACAGATCAATATTTGAATTACTAACTGTTTCAGTATGTAAAGCTTCGATTTTTTCGCAAAAAAAACCTGCAGGATTTATATTCGCTGCAGGTTATTGTTGAATCATAAATGATAATACGAAAAATCTAAACTCGATTATTATCTCCAGCGGTTGAAACTATACCTAACAGATTAAAAAAACTGTTAGGATAAACGTTTCATTTTTTATTAACTTAATAACAGCGGACTATAATTAAACCTTGAATTGTTTTTTTTGAATAATGGCAAAAAAGCAAAATATTCCCTTTTAGCCCCGATTGCAGTGAAAATCCTTTGTGGGCTGGGGTTCAGCCCACAAAGATTGAAACGGAAAGCGGGACTAATGCCGGCTGAAAAAGCCTAATCTTTCTGCTCCAAAAAATAATAATAGAGTTCAGGTAAAATTATTCTATGCCATTTTGATCTATCAAATAAATCAGGGCTGTCATTGTCGCTGCGCCAAGTTCCAGCTCTCTTTTATTAATTGCATCAAACTTATCATTCGCTGCATGATGATAGTCAAAATAACGCTGCGAATCTGGTTTTAAACCGGCTTTGACAATCTTTTTAGACGTTAAATGTTCAATATCTGATCCTGCATGACCTATTGTGAAACTATGAACTAAATAAGGTTCAAAAAAATCTTTAAATCCTTGTATCTTTTTGAAGCTAACATCATCTGCTTCAATAGAGAAACCTCTTGGAGTAAACCCGCCAGAATCACTTTCTAAAGCAAAAACATGATTTTCGTTCTTTTGCTTTGCTTCTTCTTCATATTTTGCTCCGCCTTTTCCACCATTTTCTTCATTCATGAATAAAACCACACGAATCGTATTTTTAGGCTTGTAATTTACATTTTTAAGAATACGGATTACTTCCATACTTTGTACTACTCCTGCTCCATCATCTTGAGAACCATCAGCTAAATCCCAAGAATCAAGATGTCCTCCAACTACCATAATATTATCGGGACGTTCTGTTCCTGTTAGTTCACCAATTACGTTATGAGACAACACATCTGGCATTGTCTGGCATGATAGTTTGAAATAAAATTTCAGTGTTGGGTTCTTTTTTAAGGATTCACTCAATAATTCAGCTCCATTTGTACTTATTGCTGCAGTCGGAATATATTTCTCTTTTGGAAGATCACCATAACTTTGTGCTCCTGTATGAGGAAAATCGTCTAAACGTAAATTCATTGAGCGGACAATAGTTCCTACAGCACCAAATTTCGCTGCTTCTTTTGCACCAGCAAATCTTTGGTCAACACAAGCTCCATAAGAGACAAACGTTTCAATGTTTTCAGGATTCATTGGGCGATTGAAAAACACAATTTTCCCTTTTACTTTATCCCCTAATTCATTTAATTCTTTTATTCCCTTAACTTCAATTACCTCAGCAGTAAGTCCAGTTTTTGCAGTTCCAACTGATCCGCCTAAGGCGCAGATTGGCACAACAGTTTTGGTTCGGTTGTTTAAAATATAAGCAGTTTCTTTTTCTCCGCGAACCCAATGAGGAACTATTACTTCCTGCAGATATACTTTATCAAGACCAAGACCTTCTAACTGTGACTTTGTGTATTGAACCGCAGCTTCTGCATTTGCAGATCCAGACAGACGGCTTCCGATCTTGTTAGATAAATGTTCTAACCAAGAATAACATTGAGATTCGGTTAAAGCTTTTTTATAAAATAGCTTAATGCTATTTTCATCATTTGACTGTGCAAAAGATGTCAATCCGTTTAGAACTAAAACAGTTAAAAGAATTGTTTTTTTCATAAGTAATATTCTTTTATTGGTTATCAAAACCCTTTTTTGGGCTAAAGCAAAGAAACAAAATTCTAAACAACCAAAAGGAATTTATCTGCTGACTTTTCTCAAAATCTAAAATTATTTTATCTCAATAATCTTATTTTTTGATCCAATCCCATTTTCATTAAAAGACTCAATCGCAAAATAGTACTTTGTTCCTTTATCTAAACCTCTAAAATCATAAGAGTTATCTCCATAAACCATAATACTGTTGTATAATTTATCAGGTGCAATTCCGTAGTAAATAGTGTATCCGGTGGCCTCTTTCTGTTTTTTCCAGGAGATAATTGCATTACGGGAATCAGATGCATTTCTTTTGACTTTAATATCAGTTACAGCCTTTGGGTTTTCTAATAAACCATTTCCAAAAACTCTAAAATCACAAACAGCAAACAAACCAGAAGCATTATGAATGTTAACCATTTTTATGTAACGAGCCTTAATTGATTTTGTTAGTTCAACATAATCGTGAGGCACATCTTTATCATTGTTTGATTTATCAACTACTAAAGTCCAATTTTTGGCATCGTCAGACATATAGATTTTATACTGATAATAAATATCCATCGCTTTATTGTACTGAGTTGCTTTATGATCTGCATAATTAATTTGCAACGCCTTAATTTCCATCTTTCTCCCTAAATCAAGCTGTAGCCATTCACCAGGTTTATCTGTCGTTGCCGACCAATACGTCTGAATATTTTCATCGGTTAAATTCGAAGCGTCATAACAGATTTTTTCAAACACTTTTTTGCCTCCATTGTCAACTCTGTGTGTTTCCACATCCTTGCATTCCTCAGAAGAAGATACTGTCACAGACTTTTTATAAGAAAGTAGCATCCAGCCTGATGATGCTCCTTTTGTTTGATCTCGCTGTCCTGTTGGAAGCACTATTGGAAAATCTCCATAAGAAGTAATAGAATACATGACATCATCTTTGTCAAATCCAGCGGGAAACATATCAATTCTTCGTTCAAAACGGTCTTTTATTGAGATTTTACACGTTCCGGTATTCCAATAATTGCCATAATTATCGGCAAAAGTATTTCCATGTCCGGCACCGATTACAAAACCTCCAGGCTTATAGGACATCGGATTGTGTTTTTGATATACAAATGGACCCAAAGGATTATTTCCAACATGAACACCATTTGCATAGCCTTTAAATTCGGTTGCAGGAGCACCATACTGCATATAATATTTCCCATTGTGTTTCGTCATCCACGCACCTTCAATAAAATTTCCCCAAGGTGCAGGCTCCATGTCATTATTAGGACCAAAACGTTCCCAACCATGCGATGCAGGATCTAAGCCAACAACTGCTTTTGCTTCCCCATACGGCTTCTGAATATCTTCAACTTCAGTTGCCGCATATAGTTTTGCATAATCATCCTGATTCCCTTTTGGAAGCCACGTTTTATAATCTACTTCAACCCCAACAAGAGGTAATTTTCCGCTTGATCCATAATACATATAGACTTTTTTATCATCATCCTGAAAAATAGCAGGATCCCAAGTGGGCAACATTGCTGTATTTACATGTCTTGTCCATCTTCCTGATTTTGGGTCGGCTGTTTTCCAGATTGGATGATCTTTTTTCCAAGTTGAACCTACGTAAAATAAAGTATCATTAACAACCCAAGCTGAAGGCGCACATTGGTCATCATCACCTGGGTTTCTTTGAAAACTGCCATACACAAATTTCCAATCGGACATATCCTTACTCCAAAAAAATCCAGCCTGATTCGTTGCAAACAAATAATATTCTCCTTTATAAGTAATAATCACAGGATCTGCACTTGAACGGCGGGATTCGGGAATACCATTATGATTTTGGGTCGTATAATTGTAACCTATATTTATTGGATTGCAATACGTTGTTGCTGGTTTATTAGGATCAAACCATTCTGTTTTTCCACTATTATTTTGAGCTATATTAATTTGGTGTACCAATAACAATAGCGCTATTAAATGAAAATTTTTCATTTTTTTAAATTTTTAAAAGTTACTAAACTAAACCATGATAGCATAAAACTCATTGATTTGATTGCTTTTAATCTGTGGCGAAAATATTTTAAAGGCTAAAGAAATTTTGCTAAAGTGCTTTGTTTTTCATCAATTTCTTGACTAATAAAAAGCCCTTCGTCTAACCAAAAAACGAAGGGCTGAAAAAACTACTAACCAAATTTAATCTACTAAATTGAAACTAACTTTCTTGTCTGCGCTTGAGTTTCCACCAACAAAAACTTCAAACTGTCCAGATTCAGCAACAAATTTTAAATCCGAATTATAGAATTTCAGGTCTTCTACAGTGATGTCAAATGTTACTGTTTTCTTTTCACCTTTTTTAAGCGTTATTTTTTGAAAACCTTTAAGTTCTCTAACAGGTCTAGTTACAGATCCAACAACATCTCTTATATACAATTGAACCGTTTCTTTACCATCATAATTTCCAGTATTGGCAACCTCAACAGTTACAGTTACCTTTCCATTAAAATTCATTTTATCAGATGAAATTTTAAGGTTAGAATAATCAAAATTGGTATAGCTCAATCCATAGCCAAAAGGAAATAAGGGTTCATTTCTTTCATCTAAATAATTAGATCTGAATTTTTCGAATTTACCTTCTGTGTTCGATAAAGGTCTTCCTGTATTTTTATGAGCATAATAAATTGGCACTTGCCCAACGCTTCTTGGAAATGTAGTAGTTAATTTCCCCGAAGGATTTACATCGCCAAACAAAACATCGGCAATTGCGTAACCAGCTTCACTACCGGCAAACCAAACATTCAAAATAGCTGGAACAGTTGCATTTTCGTCATTTAACACTAATGGACGACCGTCAAATAACACGAGTACTAAAGGTTTTCCTGTTTTTAATAATTCATTCAATAAATCCTTTTGCGCTTGAGGAATTTCTAAATTGGTACGACTGCTGCTCTCTCCGCTCATCTCAGCAGATTCGCCAAGTGCTGCCACAATAACATCGGATTGATTGGCTACTTTTAAAGCTTCGGCCAGCATTTCTTCTTTAGAGCGTTTATCTCTGTTTAAGGTTTTACCAAACATCGTTGCATTGGTTTCAAAGGTTTCATCATAATCCAAATTACTACCTTTGGCATACAGCACTTTGGTTGATTTCCCTGCAACTTTCTGAATTCCTGCCAATAATGAGATACATTTTTCCCCATTGGTAGCTACGCTCCAAGTCCCAGACATATTGTTTTTGGCATCCGCCAATGGTCCAATAAGCGCAATTGTTCCCGATTTTTTCAAAGGCAATAACTGATTGTTGTTTTTTAGCAAAACCAATGATTGTGAAGCTGTTTTTCTAGCTTCATCTCTGCTTGATGCTGTAAAAATTTCAGTTTTCGATCTTTTTTCATCACAATATTTATATGGATCTTCGAATAATCCCAAATCATATTTGGCATTCAAAATAAGAGTCACCGCATTATCAATCTGCTCAATCGTAACTTTTTTTTCATCCAATGATTTTTTCAAAGTGGTTAAGAAACCTTCTCCAACCATATCCATTTCAACTCCAGCATTCAAAGACAAAGCCGTTACAGCCTGCAAATCGCCCATTCCATGCGCAATCATTTCGGGAATACCCGTAAAGTCAGTTACTACAAAACCTTTGAATCCCCATTGTTTTCTTAAAACATCAGTCATCAGCCATTTGTTTCCAGTGGCAGGAATACCATCAACTTCATTGAACGAAGCCATAACTGATCCTACACCAGCATCAACAGCTGCTTTATAAGGAGGGAAATAATCATTGAACATTCTGATATGGCTCATATCCACCGTATTGTAATCACGGCCTGCTTCTGGCGCTCCGTACAAAGCGAAATGTTTAACACATGCCAAAATCGTATTATTCTTAGAAAGGTCATGCTGTTGATATCCATTCACCATTGCTTTGGCAATTTGGCTTCCCAGATATGGATCTTCCCCAGAACCTTCAGAAATTCTTCCCCAGCGAGGGTCACGTGAAATATCTACCATAGGAGAAAAAGTCCAGTTTATCCCATCGGCACTTGCTTCCTGTGCCGCAATTTGAGCACTTCTTTCAATTAAGTTCATGTCCCAAGTACAGGATAATCCAAGAGGAATAGGAAAGGTAGTTTCGTAACCGTGAATTACATCCATACCGAAAATCAAAGGGATTTTCAAACGGCTTTTTTCGACTGCAATCCGCTGTACTTCTTTTACTTTCTGAACTGATTTGATATTAAATAATCCACCGACCTTGCCTTCTTCGATCTTTTTTGCAACATCAGAACTATTGGCCTGACCGGTGGTTATATCTCCCGAAGTAGGTAAATTCAATTGCCCTAATTTTTCTTCCAAAGTCATTTTGGATAACAGCTCGGCTACAAATTCGGTTTTTGGTTTTATTTTAACGGCTTTTTTATTTTCTTTCTTTTGGCTGTAGCCAAAAAAAACAGAGCCTAGGAGTATTACAATTACTATTTTTTTCATTTTTTATTTATTTTATTTTGCTTCAATATCCAAGCGTATGTTTCTGGGCTGTCATAAACTTGAGTCCAACAATCATGACCTGAATCATTGAATAGCTTTAACTCAACATCTTTATTACATTTTTTTAATTCTTTATAAATGGCAATATCATTTTCAACAGGAACTACATCATCAAGCAAACCGTGAAAAATACGAGTGGGAATTGCTCCCATTTTACAAATTTCTTCTAATTGAATGATGTCGACAAAACCCGAAACTGGCATTACTGCAGCAAACATTTCAGGATATTTTAAAGCCAGACTCCAAGTTCCCCATCCTCCAGAACTTAAACCGGTTAGATAAATTCGGTTAGAGTCAATATTGTTTTCTTTCTGAATTTTTAAAATCAGTTCATACAAAATATCTGGATTCCATTGTTCACCTTCCGGACATTGTGGCGCAAGAACATAAGTATCCATTTCATAGTTTTTTAAATATTTGAAAGGACCATGAATTTTCACTTTCTCCACATCAGAACCATTCTCGCCAGAACCATGCAAAAAAACAAGCAATGGCTTTTTCTCTTTAATGTCAGCAGGAATATGCAATGCATACCCCAATTCCTGTTTTTGCACAACCTCTATTTTAGCATTACCAACAATATCCTTTTGTGCAAAAGTCAATAGTGAAAACAAAAAAAATGGAATTATGATTTTATATTTCATATCCAGATTATATTAAAATCCATACTTTCCAGAATGAAAACCAAGATTCAGCAAACCTTGTTTTACCTCAGGCGCATTCATAAATAACTTCCATAACAAACCCGTGCGATGATTTTCAATCATTGGCGCAATCGTTCCTTGGTCTATTGCGAGATAACCAGGCGTAACCCAATTATAATGCGGAGAAAAAGCATCGTAAGGACCTGCAATTCCTACATAAGTGCTTTTCTTTTCATCGTATAAATAATGTAAAAACTTCATGCTTTCCACAGGAGTAAAAGGAAAAGCAGACAAAGCTGCGGTTGGAGTAATAACCCCTGTATCGTTCAAAGGCTGGTGAGCTGTGTAACCTGTTGTACCATCTGGATTTCTGGTATAACTCGCTGTAAGCCCCCAACATTTTTCAGAATATCCATTCCATTGCTTTGGATTTGCAATACAATATTTATTAATGATTTTGGAATGATTTTGGGTTAATTCCCAGTAATTCGCATACTTATCTGTTAACTGACTTGGATCAAGTCCTAAATAGGAATACTGAGCCCAAAACAAAGGGCCTACATTACCTGTAGCTCCATTATAATTGAATATTACCGGAAGTCCATATTGAGTAGCTCCGTTTACAATTGCTCCGTTTCTAGCCCAAGCTTCATGATAAGCCACAGCAGGAATGGCATGTGCAATAGATGAAGCCCCCAAAATATAGGTAATCAAACATTCATTATAGCCTTCTAATTTGAAATTCATTTCCCAGCCATAATTAGGAGACCAGTGCCAATACATTGCATTTTCGCCTTTGGTATACCAATTCCATTCAACTCCTTTCCATAAATTATCGGCTTTTGAAGCCAATGCTTTCTCTGGTGTATTTCCGTTTTTAAAATATTCTCTAACAATTAGCAGTCCTTGGCATAAAAAAGAAGTTTCTACAATATCACCTCCATTATCTTTGGTTCCAAAAGGAATAACATGACCTGTTTTACCATCTATCCAATGTGGCCAAGCGCCATGAAAACGATCAGCATTTTCAAGGAAAGTCATAGCCGTTGTTAATCTGGAAACTGCCTCACTTCTATTTACAAAACCGCGTTCTACTCCAACAATTATAGACATTAGCCCAAAACCAGAACCGCCAGTTGTAACGATATTTTCTTCAAAACCAGGATCCTCAGTAAGATAACGCTCTCTTGCCAATTTGGAGTTAGTTTCGGCATAGTCCCAAAAATATTTAACAGCATCTTTTTGAACCTGATCCATAGCTTGTTCATCGGTCAAAACGGCTACAGGTGTTGTTGGAGTTGTTGGCAATGGAGTGCCTTCACTATTTCCCTCGGGTGTTGATGAAGAACAGGAATTGAAAAAACTCAAAAAAACGAATAAGAATAGATGACTTTTCATTTTATAAAATGTATTAATGGCTAAAAAATACACACCTGATTTATTAACTTTATCAGGTGTGTAAATGAATATCTATCTGTTGTCTTTTTCTAATTTATAAAGAGCTGTAACTTCATTGTCAGCTAATGCCACATCATAAATTCTAAATTCATCCATTAGACCTGTATAATGAAGCATCCAGCCATCGGCGTTACCCCAAGGAGCTCCTAAATGCTGCTGATAACCGCCAATAATGAATTTTGAAACTTCAGAATTAGCTAACTCACCATAAGGTCCGCCACCAGTTAAAGGATCACTCGCATATCTTTTCGAGATTGTAGCTGGTAAATCTAATTTTACACCATCTATATATATGCTATATGTAGAACTTGTTCCGTTGTAAGTCCAAACCACATGTTTCCATGCTCCATACATATTCTTCAAAATATTATCCCCATTATGCTCCGGAAATTGTCCTGCCCAAGGAATACTAGGTGTGACATCTTTTTGAATATGATTTTTTAGAAACATCGAAGTATTTGAATTACTCTGTTCAATCAAAGAAAAAATATTTCCCCAAAAATCTGTTTTTTTAGGCAACATGAATAATGATTGTGCACCTCCTGTATGAGTTTCCGTTTTTATCCACATTGAAACTGATATACTCTTAACATTTATTACAGAACTTGATACGTTATTGTAAGCTATAAATGCTGTTGGCGATCCTTTATAAGCCTCACCTTTTATACCAGCTTCATAAGTTACATCGGTTGCTACTCCGCCTGTGATTCCATTTTTTGAATCCGCAATGTTTCCATCAAAACTAAATTTAGTCACTAAATGATCTTTAGCAATTTCATCTGAATTTTCATAGCCACCAATCGATTCATAAGGAATTGGGACGTTATCTTTATCTATACTATCCTCATTACAGCTTACAAAAAGCTGCATGGCTATAACCGAAGAAAATAAGAAAATATATTTATTTTTTTTCATTTTACTTTTTTTAAAAATTAATTATAACCCGGATTTTGCTGAGACAATCCACCAGCCTGTTTAATGAATATCGCTGGAATTGGAAACAATTCGTTTTTACCTTCTGTAAAAACTTTATTATCTATCGCAAATGCAGCTTTGGCTTGACCTGTTCTTACTAAATCGAAGAATCTATCATGTTCAAAAGCCATCTCTACTCTTCTTTCTCTCCATATCGCTGTTCTGATATCTCCTTGAGAGCTAAAAGTCGTATTTGCTAATCCAGCTCTATTTCTAATTTGGTTTAACAAAGGAATAGCGGTCGAGGTTTGACCCAATTCATTTAAAGCTTCGGCCTTCATTAATAAAACTTCAGCGTATCTTAGGTACTTAATATCAACATCTGTTTCCCAAGCATCAGTGTAAGCTGAAGAATAAGCTTTGTAGTTGTATCTATCGTTTTCAACTGTTGTTGGCACTACTCTACCATCATACAAAGTTGTTCCTTTAAAAATAATTGTAGCATTTTTCCTAACATCTCCAGACTCATAAGCATTTACTAAACTCTGAGATGGCGTATTGAAACCCCAACCCCAGCCACCAGTACCACGAGCACCTTGTGTATTAGAATAACCCTCAATTCCTTTTGCAGGAGCAGTACCTTGAGCGTAAATTTCGAAAATAGATTCTGAATCAAATTTTCCTGTGGCTTTATACATAGACGCATAATCACTTACAATTGAGTAACCAGTAACCTTATTACAATTATCAATCACTTGTTGCCATTTTTTTTGATACAAACTTACTTTTGCTAATAAAGCATAAGCAGCACCTTTTGAAGCTCTTGATCTTTCATTTACTGAATAAGCAGATTTATCTGGCAATGCAGCAATTGCATCATTCAAATCACTTTCGATAAATGCATACACTTCAGCAGAAGTTTTTCGGGTTAATTGCATGATTCTATCAGAATCTGAACCAGGAACCGGTAAATGATCTACAATTGGAACTCCACCGTAGCATTTTACCAAAGTGAAATACATAAAAGCTCTTAAAAATTTAGCTTCGCCAATTAATCTAGCTCTTAAATTTGGATCAGCCTTATCTAATTTTGGAATAATGTTTAAGGCTTGATTACATCTATTAATTCCATCATAATTTGCAATAAAAGTACTTTCCGCAGATGGGTTTGAAGCATTATAAGTCAACGCATCCAGTACATCCTTATCTGTACCTGTATCTCCAGGTGAAGAACCTTTGTCTGCATCATCAGAGGTAATACTTGAAAGACCTATCCATCCGAATGAAGTCATATCCCAATTCAAGAATTTATTATAAATGGCTGTAACAAACTGAGCTGCACCCGCATCATTATTATATAATTCTGTATCTTTTGTAGAAATAGATTCTGTTTGGTCTACATCTAAATAATCGTCTGCACATCCCGCAAAAAAGAACGTTGAAAATACAAACGCTGCTATATATATCTTTTTCATTGTATTAAAATTTTAAATTAGCACCAATTACAAATGATCTTAAAGTTGGATAAGCATCTAACTCAACACCTTGGGTTCCGTAAGGATTTCCATCTCCGTTTAGTTCTGGAGAGAAACCAGAGAATTTTTGTGTAATAAATGGATTAATAGCGTTTACATAAAATCTGCATGAGCTAATAAAATTATTACTTTGAATTGGCAGTTTGTATCCTAATGTAATATTGTTGATTCTAAAGAAATCTCCAGACTCTAAATAATAAGTAGAAGCAACTGGTACTTGGTTGAATGGTGCAGGGTTTGAAGCTGTTAAGTTATTTGGTGTCCAGAAATCGGTAGCGACTCCATTTTCAATATTTTCTCCTGAAAAACGCTGTGCTTTTTTACCATTATAAACTTTAGCACCGCTAGTTCCATATCCATCAACTGAAAAATCGAAGTTTTTATAAGTAAGTCCTAATGTTACTCCGTAGTTTGATTTAGTCAAACTAGATCCAACATATTTTTTATCTGTATTTGCGTTTAATGCATCTTGAGTTACTTTCTCGCCTGCTGCATTATAGTACAGCATTTTACCATTGGTGCTGTCAAAACCTGCATATTCATAAATATAAAAACTTCCTAACGGCTGACCAACTGTAGTATTATCAAGCAATTTAGTATCTTGACCGTTACCTAATCCTCCTCCAACAAGTTGAGTTAAAATAACATCTTTTAAACCTGTAAGTTCATTTTTGTTGTTCGAAAAATTACCTCCAACCCAATAACTAATATCATCATTGATTTTGTCATCCCAACGCAAAGAAATTTCATATCCTTTGTTAGAAACTTCTCCAACGTGTGCTGGCGAAGCCGCTGTAATTCCAGAAGTAAAATAAGGCTTAGTATTTAAAATTACATTTGATGTATTTTTATCATATACATCAAAAGTTCCTTTTAATCTGCTGTCTAATAATTCAAAATCTAAACCAATAGAAGATTCTTCAGTTATTTCCCAAGATAGACTAGGGTCAATTTGAGAGCTGATAGTTGTTCCTTGATTTAAAATTGAACCTCCTAAATAAGCATTTGGACCAGAAGTATACGATTGATTGTTAAGCGGTACGTTTTGATTACCTAATCTACCCCAGCCACCTCTTAATTTCAGCATGTTGATTGCTTTCACATCTTGCATAAAACTTTCCTTGGTTATAACCCAGCCTAAACCAAAAGCCGGGAAATTACCCCAACGGTAATCTTTACCAAAATTTGAAGAACCGTCACGTCTAAGAGTTCCGGTAAACAAGTATCTATCCATTAATTTGTATTGGAAACGTCCAAAATAAGATGCCAGCTTTGTTTCGTTAAAAACCTCATCTTGGTAACTTGTAATATTTGTTTCATAATCATTATCTCCTTTCAAAGACCAATAATTAGAATTAGCATTTACATTTTTTCTAGCAATTGTCAGTTTCTCTCTCGGACCTCTTACTGAAGTCTCGATACCAGCGGTTAGCTCAACATCATGAATTTCATTAAAAATTTTGTTATAGGTCAAGTAATTAGATAAATTCCAATTAAAATATTCTTCTCTGCCTTTGGTCAATAAATTTATATTAGCATTTGGAAATTCCTTTTCATAATCAGTTGACACCTTATTAGGGTTTGCTGCTAACCAAATATTTTTAGTGTCATCATAATTGTATTGTTTCCATGTATAATACTCACCATTAAATTGTGAAGTAAATTTTAATGATTTTATAATTTCATAATCCAATTTTAATCCTCCTTGCAAGGTTATGCTTCTTTGCTGTTCGTCAAAAAAATTCAATTGAGCTGCTGGATTTCCTACATTGTTAAATGAAGATCCTGTCTCGCTTGCAAAACCATCATCACCAACTCGAGAAACTCCATATTTGCCATCAGGAAAATAAACTGGCACAATTGGTGATTGTTTGTATGCATTTGTAAAAGCACTTAATGGCTTAGGTGTAGATTTTGCAGATGTAAAACTGAAATTTTGATTTAAAGTCAATTTTTTAGAAATTTTATACTCATTATTATTTCTAAAAGTTGTTCGACCATAATCTAAACCATTTAAAACCGCTTTTTCTTCGTAGTTTCCTAAACTGAAAAAGTATTTTATATTTTCTGTAGCTCCAGAAACAGATAAATTATTTTGATAATAAATACCCGTTCTTGTAATTTCGTCAAACCAATCTGTATTTACAGGCTGATCCTGAGAAAAAACAGTTGACTGCAATGCTGCATTTGAATAATACGCATATTTATTACTACCCGCCATTTTTACTTTTTTAAGCGGCTCTCTAATACCGGCATAACTTTCAATTTCAACAGAAACTTTGTCTCCTTTACCTTTTTTAGTTGTAATAATGATAACTCCGTTTGCCGCTCTGGTACCATAAATCGCAAGTGCAGAAGCATCCTTCAAAATTTCATAAGACGTAATATCGTTTGCATTAATATTATTGATATTTTCTGATTGCATTCCATCAACAATATACAATGGGGTTCTGCCTCCTAAAGCAGTACCTAAACCTCTAATTATTACCGAAGGTGTACTACCCGGCAAATCAGATGAAATCACTTGAACACCCGCCGCTTTACCTTGAATTGCCTGAGAAGCATTCAATACTTTAGTTCTGGTTATTTCTTCTGTCTTTATAGAAGAAATCGCAGTTGTGTTATCTACTTTCTTTCTGGTACCATACCCAATGACTACTACCTCTTTTAGTTCGGTGTCTTTGGATTCTTTCATAGTTATAGTCATCGGTTCTGCAGTTGCCGCTATAGACACTGCATCAAAACCGACTAAACTTATTTTTAATATCTGCCCCACTTTGGCATTAATATTAAAAGTTCCATCGAAATCAGAATAGGCAGAAACATTAGAATCTCCCGCAACAATAAATGCTCCGGGAACTCCCATTCCATTCAGATCCAATACTTTTCCTTTGATTACTTGACCAGACATATAGGCTGGAAGCAGAATGAGTGCTAAAAAGCTAAAAATAAAATTTCTCATAGGTTTATTAAACGTTTAAGTTAGTCCAGCTAAATTAGACTAATACAACGTTGTAGTAACTGAAATGGCACTACTACACGAATACATCAAATCGTATTTTTTTGTTTTTAAACCCTTGTATTAAAGGAGTTAAGATAGATTACCAAGTACCACGTCCAAGGGCAATGATGTAGCAATGATGTATTGTTATTCTGTAATAAAAACACAAAATAAATATATTATTACTAAAAAAACACATCTTTTTATACAGATAATAAAAATTTAGAAAGTACTTCTTCTTGATTTAGCCCCAATTTTTTCCTCAAACGATAGCGATGCAGCTCCACACCTCTGAAAGAAATATTCATCATAGGAGCAATTTCTTTGGAAGAAAGGTTCATTTTTAGGTAAACACACAGCTTAATATCCTTGGAAGTCAGATTTGGATATTTCTTTGAAAGGGCAGTAATAAATTCATTATTAATTTGATTCAGATTGGTCTCAAAAATTTCCCATTCGTGCTTATTAACAGCATTAATTTTTATAGCTTTTTTAATTTCACTTTTAAGTTTATTGAAATCCGATTCTGAATCTAATATATTCTGAATGTTTTCAATCATTTCACTTTGCTTAGCAATAGAAAGCGACTTGCCTGCTACTTCCGAAGATTTTGACTGCAGTTCGAGTTCCAGAATGTGTTTTTCATATTCTTGAATGTTTAACTCATTTTCGGCTTTAAGTTCCATTTCCAGAATTTCTCTCTGATGTTTTAGTTCCTCTTTCTGCAGTTTAAGTTTCTGAATATATTTCATCTTATTCCATTTATAATAAAGATATAAGATAAGCCCAACGACAATAAGGTAAACTAAGATCATCCAAATTGAAAAATACCATGCATTGGCTACAACAAATTGAAAATTTGCTGCTTTATTATAGCGCAGACCATCATTACTGTAAATGGTAACATCATGTGAACCGCTGGTAAGGTTATTCAGCAGTATCAAGCCTTCCTTTATTGGAACCAGCTCTTTTTTGCCGTTTAATCTGTAAAATAAATCTGGTTTCGAAGCTCCGTAAACTCCAGATATAACATCGATTCTCAGCTCAGAATTGTGCTTGATCTTCGAATTGTTTTCGACCAAAATATCATTGTTGAAAGCTTCTATTTTTACATTCGATTTTTCTTTCTTATTATACTTTAAATCCAAAGAAATAAAGCCATCATCCAGATTGAGCAAATAATTATTTTTATCTTTAAAAATCTTCAAGTTATCATTGATGATTTTTCCTTTATAATATTTCTCCTGAATACTGTTTTTGATAAACTTAGATCCCTGAGCATAAACATGATACAAAAGACCATCCTGCAGCACCATAAAATGATTTTCATCAATGGAGACAATATTGGAAACATTTTTAAAGTTTTTATTAAACAATTGATTGGTTTCCAATTGATTAGTAAAGGAGTTGAATGTGTACCAAGAATTATTAATCAAAAAAAGGATTTCATTTCTAAATTCAAATATCTTCACTCCAAAGTCATTGCTTATTTTACTGCGCTGAGTCACATTATCGACTTTGATTTCATAAGCATCATTATATAAAATACGATATAAGCCTCTATTGATATCTGCTGCCCAAATTTCATTCTTTCTGTTTTGGGCAAGGTATTTAATTGGCTTCTGCAACCCTTTAAGAGCCGTCTTTTCTTTTAAATTATTGGCATCATTATAAATTACAATTCCACTGTAAGTAGCCTGCAGATAGGAATTATTAATGGCGCTCTTGGCTAGATTCCACCCTCCATTGATATCACTCAATCTACTGAATAAACCATTCTTATAAACAAATGTCCCTTCATTATGACCAATAAGATACTGATCATTTATTTTACTTATATTCCAAGCTTGTCCCTGCGTATTAGGAATCAAAGAAAGCTGTTTGCCCTCATATTTAAAGACACCATGATTAGAAGCCATCAAATAACCTTTCGGAGTACTCGCTACTGAATAAACTGAACCTAAAATTCCTGAACTGTCGTAAAATATTGAAATTAAAGAATTGACCTCAATATGTGCTATACCATTATCAAGACCGAGCCACAAATCATTTTCTTTGTCCTGTCCAATACTCAAAATAGAATTATTCATCAGGACATTGTTCCTATTAATGTTTTTATAACTGCCGTCAATCAAATTCAGAATATAAACGCCATTATTTGCAGTACCAATAATTAATTTCTCGCTTTTTATAAATTGGGCAACATTAATATTTGCCGATTTCAAAACCTCATTTAAACCACTTTTCCATGGACTCAGAATATTATTTTCAAGTACATAAACTCCATGTTTTTTTGTAAAAAAATACGTTTTGTCTTGGTATTTCTGGATAGCATGAATTACATTATTCTCTAAAAGGGATAAACCATTTACTTTTTCTATTTTTCCATTATTTAACCGAAAAATTCCTTTTTCTACAGAAGCAATAAATAATTGACTGCCGACAGCAAAGCAATAGGATATTAAAAAAGGAAACTTTTTTTCTTTAATAACTTTTCCGTCGAAAATAAAAATACCATTAAAAGACTGAAAGTAAATTTTGTTATTAAGCTTAAATATCTTCCATATTTCTTCATTATTATTTTCATCAAAGACTTTTCTTTCTTTCGAAACAGAAACATAATGCATCTTTGAATTTTTTCGGTACCAATACCCAAATTCTTTATAAGAACCCGAATACACCTTACCGCCATCAACCATTATTGACCGGATTATTGTTTTGTTGGGTAATTTATATTTCTCCCATTTTACGCCATCATACCGTAGTAAATAGTTATTATTTGCAAAATACATTGCATTGTCTTTTCCTTGTGCTACGCTCCAAATCTGGTTATCTCCCTGATAATTTGATTTGCTGTAATTTTCAACAAAAGGGAGCAATTCCTGAGCTCTAAGATGTAATGATATAAAACCAAAAATGAGTATATAAAGAAGTTTAGCTTTCAAAATGCAGTGATTTTTTATCAAATATAATTACAATTCTTCAATTAAAAACACAAAAAAAGCCTCTGAATACAGAAGCTTTTTTGAACCTTTATTATTTATTTTTTAATTCAGCAGTAATTTATACACCTGATTTGCAATTTCGATTTCTTCATTGGTAGGGACAACCAAAATTTTAGTTTTCGATTGAGGCAAATTGATTTCTCGGATTTCTTTGGAACGGATTTCGTTTTTAGGAACATCTAATTCAATTCCAAAATACTCCATATCGGTACACACTAATTTTCTGATGTAAGATGAATTTTCACCAATTCCAGCAGTAAAAACAATGGCATCTAAACCATTCAAAGCTGCTGTATAAGAACCAATGTATTTTTTGATTCGATACGCATTCATTGCCAATGCCAATTGACATTCTTTATTTCCCTGCTCGGCATTCGCTTCAATATCTCTTAAATCGCTGTAACCTGTAAGAGCCAGCATTCCACTTTGTTTTTGCAATAAAGTACTAACTTCATCTACAGTATAATTCAATGCTTTCATCATATAAAACAACACAGATGGATCAATATCACCACTACGGGTTCCCATAATCAACCCGCTAATTGGCGTAAAGCCCATCGAGGTATCGATACATTTTCCATCTTTCACAGCAGTAATACTGCAGCCATTACCCAAATGCACAGTGATTATATTTTTGTACGGTTTGTTTTCTGATTTTAGATATTGAATTGCTTTTTCTGAAACATATTTATGAGATGTTCCATGAAATCCATACACTCTAAGTTTATTCTCTTTTAAGAAATGAGTAGGAATAGCATATTTATAAGCCACTTCAGGCATAGTCTGATGAAAAGCTGTATCAAAAACAACGATTTGTTTGGCTCCAGAAAAAATTTCTTCGGCAACAATAATTCCTTCTAAATGAGCAGGATTATGCAGAGGAGCTATATCACATAATTTTCTTATTTCTTCTTTTACTTCTGGAGTAATCAAAGTTGTATCTGAAAATGAGCTGCCGCCATGCACCACTCTATGTCCTACAGCTTCAATCTCTTTAGTGCTTTTTATAACTCCTTTTTCGTCATCCATCAGTAATTGAGCGATTTTATTAAGCCCAATTTTATGATTGGCGATTGGCAGAATTTCCTCAACTTTAACGGCTTTGGTTACATAACTAAAATTAGAAGTTTCCAACCCTATTCTGTCAATCATACCTGAACAGATGACTTCACCAGCAGGCATTTCGATTAATTGGTATTTTATGGAGGAACTTCCGGAGTTTATTATTACTACTTTCATTTAAAATTTTATTTGATAATTAAAAAGTTACAATCCTTGCGCTTGAATTGCCGTAATCACGACAGTGTTAATAATATCATCTATTGTGCAGCCACGGCTTAAATCATTTACAGGTTTATTTAATCCTTGCAGCATTGGCCCAATTGCTAATGCTCCAGTTTCTCTCTGTACTGCTTTGTAAGTGTTGTTTCCAGTGTTTAGATCAGGGAAAATTAATACACTGGCGTGACCTGCCACTTCAGAATTTGGCATTTTGCTTTGTCCTACTTCCAAATCGACAGCAGCATCATATTGAATTGGACCTTCAATTTTGAGATCTGGGCGTTTTTGTTTCACAATTTCGGTTGCTGCTCTTACTTTATCCACTTCATCACCTTTTCCAGATGAGCCAGATGAATACGATAACATGGCTATTTTTGGTTCTATTCCAAAACCAATACTGGAATCAGCAGATGAAATTGCGATTTCTGCCAATTGCTCAGCAGTAGGATTTGGATTAATCGCACAATCTCCAAAAATAGAAACGCGATCTTCCAAGCACATGAAAAATATAGAAGACACTACAGAAGAGTTTGGTTTGGTTTTAATAAATTGTAATGCAGGCAAAATAGTATGCTGCGTAGTATGTGCCGCTCCAGAAACCATTCCGTCAGCATGGCCTTTGTACACCATCATCGTTCCAAAATAAGAGACATCTTCCATTAAATCTCTTGCCATTCCAAGCGTCACATTTTTGGCTTTTCGCAGCTCATAATAAGTATTTACATAATCCTCATACAGCTCTGATTCTATTGGATTTATAATTGGTATTCTTGAAAAATCTAACTCTAATCCTAATTCAGCTACTTTGCTTTCAATTTGTTTTTTGTTTCCAATAATGGAAAGATCTACAACATCCATAGCTTGCAAACGGGCAGCAGCTATGATAATTCTTTCATCGCTTCCTTCGGGCAAAACGATATGTTTTCTATGTGCTTTGGCTCTTTTTACCAAATTATACTGAAACATTTTTGGCGTCATTCCTTCTGCTTCAAAAGCATTAAACTTATCGATCAAAACATCTAAATCTACATATTTATCAAACGTATTGATCGATGTCTCAATTTTTTGCAGGTTATCAGGGTAGATTTTAGATTTAATATTCCCTATTTTATTCGCAATATGATAAGTACCTCCTTCTACGGTAATAATTGGCACTACAGATGAAAGTCCTTCTATCAGTTTCATAATACTGTCCTCCGGAATAATATTTCCAGTCAATACAATTCCAGAAACTGATGGATAATTGGCCGACTCATTTGCCTGCAATGCTCCCAGAATAATATCGGCTCTGTCACCTGGTGTGATAATAAGCCCATTTTCTTTCAGATGCAGTAAGTAATTGCATAATTGCATTGCTCCAATACTGTAGCTTCCTATTTGATTATTCAGATATTCATGCCCAAATAGTATTTCGGCATTCAATACTTCGACAATTTCATGTATAGTAGGATTGTTTAAACTTCCAATTAATGGTATCGAATTTACAAGAACTGATGATGGCAGGCTTTTTTGCAGACTGGTAGTAACTAAATCCAAATTCTCCGGCTGTACTTTATTGGCAATTACAGCCAATACTTCAACCTCCTTAATTTTAAAGGAATTATGAGCAAGATTTAAATTATCAATTAATTCATCTAGAGTTTTTCCTTCTCCTGAGCCAACAATAATAGTAGGAACACCTAGATTTTTAGCAATCAAAACATTCATATCCAGCTCAATGACTGTCCCTTCACCTGTAAAACTGGTTCCTTCGACCAAAATAAAATCAAAACGGTCTTCCAGTTTTTTATATTTTTCAATAATCAAATCAACAACTTCTCCTAATTTGCCATTGTTTTTTTTCTTGATTAATTTACTTTTGGTAATGGCATAAGCATCCTCATATTCAATATCAAGATCAAAATGCGAAATAACCATTTCGATATGCGTATCTTTTTTTCCCTTTTCATAATCTTCAATAATAGGTCTGAAATAGCCCACTTTTGCGGTCTTTCCCAAAAGCATTCTCAATAACCCTAAAGTAATTATTGTCTTGCCACAATTCTCTTCAATAGTTGCGATATATATAGCTTTCTTCATATTGTAAATTTTATTTTTCCTTTTATATTAATTACAAAATTAGAAGTTTAATTTCCTAATAAATATGACCAAAATCAGTTTAAATATAAAATTAAAACCAATTTCTTTTCTTAAAGTAAATAACCATGCCAATCACTGTCAAAAACATGAAGCCAATTACAAAATAATAGCCATTTGGTTCCCGCAGTTCTGGCATATTATCAAAATTCATCCCATAAACTCCTACAATAAATGTTAACGGAATGAATATGACCGAGATAATAGTCAGCGTTTTCATGATCTCATTCATTTTATGCGTCTGCGCTGCAAAAAAGAAATTAGACGCACTTTCCAATGAACCCATATCCGATTCTATTTGCTCCAAAAGTTCTAAACATTTTTGATGCAGACGGGTAAAAAAACTAAAATTATCCGATTCAATTTCATCAAATACATTATCCTCTTTAATACTTTTAATATCATACAAAGAATCCCGAAGCGGTATAATAGAGCGCTTTAAAAAATTAAAATTATCTCTGTGCTTTTCAATTTTTTCCAAAATAATGGGGTCAGCACTATTTTTGGTACAGTCTATCAAATCTTCTATTTTATCCTCTTCGGCTTCAATCGTAATATAAAAATTACCTATAATGGCATCCAGCAGAATATACAATAAATAGTCAGCTTTCTTGGTTCTTACAATTCCGGAATTGGTTCGAATGCGTTCACGAATGTGAGTAAAAAAATCACTCCTTTTTTCCTGAAAAGAAATCAGAATTCCTTTTTTTAACAAAAAACTAATTTGCTCTACCTTAATATCATCCGAACTTTCCGACGGCAACATTGATTTTATATTAAAAAACAAAACATCTTTTTCCTCTTCCAGCTTGGTTCTTTTGGTAGTATTCAAAATATCCGCCAGCATAAAATTGTCGATTTTAAAATAAGCAGCTACATCTTTAAGTAGATCAACATCGTTTAAACCATGAATATTCAGCCAATTGGTTTTGGCTAAATCAATATGTTTTTCTAAATTATCAATAGTTCCATTTTCGTATTCAGAAACCGTACAATCATCAAAAACAAACAATTGCATTTCAATCTCTTTATTTTTGTGCAGTCCGGTATATTCGAGCGTATAAGGCTGTAGTCTCTTCCCTTTCTTGTATTTAATCTTTCTCATAAAATAATTTGTATAGTAATATTACGAAAAAGATTCCAAAAAGGAAGTGGCAATTATCATTTTGATTGAAAGGTTTTAAAAATAATAGTTACATTTATCAATATAAATCTGCTTTAAAATTTATTCTGATAATGACTCACAAAATAAAAATCTCAATACCAAAACCTTGCCGTGAAAACTGGCTTGAAATGTCAGTAACAGAAAAAGGCAGATTTTGTTCCAATTGCAAAAAAGATGTTATTGATTTTACAAATTCAACAGACAGAGAAATACTTTCGGCTTATAATAAAAGTAAAAACTTATGCGGTCAGTTTAGGGAATCACAATTAGACAGAAATATGATTATTCCCCAAAAAAAAAGTTCTATTTGGATGTTGGTTACAACATCCGTAATTACTTTTTTTGGATTAGGAAGCCAAACCGCAAAAGCACAAGAATCGATTAAAACAGAACAGACAGACAAAAAACAACTGAATGATTCTACAGCTATTGAATTTAAAGGAGAATCACCCTATCATGGAATTGTTTATGATGAAAACAAGATTCCAATACCTGGAGTTAATGTGATGATTAAAGGAACCAAAATTATAACACAAACTGGCTTCGATGGAAAATTTTCAATAAGCGCAAAAAAAAGAGATATTTTAGTATTCTCTTATATTGGTTATAATACTATAGAATTTAAGCTTAAAAATAATCCTAAAATTGCTGTCACAATAAAAGCAACTTCTGTAATGATGGGAGAAATCGTCATAATAAAAGAGGATTAAGCTTATACATGTTAACAAAAAAACCGAGCCATTTCTGACTCGGTTTTCATTTATTATATTGTAAAACATGCAATGCCCTGTAGAGACGCACAACAGTGCTTCTCTACAAATGCATCGCTAGAATTATTTTACCTCTTCGAATTCAACGTCTTCAACATTATCTCCTTGCGATTGAGCTTGTGGCTCAGCTGCTTGTTGACCTTGTTCTCCTTGAGCGTACATTGCTTCAGTAGCTTTTTTCCAAGCTGCGTTGATGTTGTCAAGAGCAGTTTGAATTGCAGGAATGTCTTGAGATTGGTGAGCCATTCTCAATTCAGTCAATGCATACTCGATAGCTACTTTGTTATCATCAGATAATTTAGCTCCAAGTTCTTTCAATTGAGACTCAGTTTGGAAGATCATTCCATCAGCTTCGTTCAATTTTTCAGCTCTTTCTCTTGCAATTTTGTCAGATTCAGCGTTAGCTTCAGCATCTTGTTTCATTCTTTCGATTTCTTCAGAAGTTAATCCAGAAGAAGCTTCGATACGAATGTCGTGAGATTTACCAGTTCCTTTGTCTGTAGCAGTCACTTTGATGATACCATTAGCATCTATGTCAAAAGCAACTTCGATTTGAGGAACTCCTCTTGGTGCTGGCGGGATACCGTCTAAGTGGAAACGACCGATAGTTTTGTTATCAACAGCCATTGCTCTGGCTCCTTGAAGAACGTGTAGTTCAACAGATGGCTGAGAATCAGAAGCAGTAGAGAATACTTGAGATTTTTTAGTTGGGATAGTTGTGTTAGCCTCAATTAATATAGTCATAACACCACCCATAGTTTCGATACCTAAAGATAAAGGAGTAACGTCAAGTAACAATACATCTTTTACATCTCCAGAAAGAACTCCACCTTGAATAGCTGCTCCAATTGCAACAACTTCATCAGGGTTAACTCCTTTAGATGCTTTTTTTCCAAAGAATTTTTCAACTTCTTCAACAATTCTTGGGATACGTGTAGAACCACCAACTAAGATAACTTCGTCAATATCAGAAACAGATAAACCAGCATTTTTCAACGCTTTAGCAACTGGTGCCATAGAACGTTTCACTAATGAATCAGTTAATTTTTCAAATTGAGCTCTGGATAATTTTTTAACTAAGTGTTTTGGTCCAGAAGCTGTAGCAGTTACGTATGGTAAGTTGATTTCAGTTTCTGCAGAAGATGACAATTCAATTTTAGCTTTCTCAGCAGCTTCTTTGATACGTTGCAATGACATTGGGTCAAGACGCAAATCTATACCTTCTTCAGCTTTAAATTCGTCAGCTAACCAGTCAATAATTTCGTGGTCAAAATCATCTCCTCCTAAGTGAGTGTCTCCATCAGTAGACAATACTTCGAAAACTCCGTCTCCTAATTCAAGAACAGAGATATCAAAAGTACCTCCACCTAAATCGTAAACAGCAATTTTTTGATCAGTTCCTTTTTTATCCAAACCGTAAGCCAAAGCAGCAGCAGTTGGTTCGTTGATGATACGCATAACTTTAAGACCTGCAATCTCACCAGCTTCTTTTGTAGCTTGACGTTGTGCATCATTAAAGTAAGCAGGAACAGTAATAACCGCTTCAGTAACTGTTTGACCTAAATAGTCTTCAGCAGTTTTTTTCATTTTTTGAAGTGTCATAGCTGACAATTCTTGTGCAGTATACAAACGACCATCAATATCCACACGTGGAGTATTGTTGTCCCCTTTTACTACTGAATAAGGAACTCTTTTTGCTTCCTCAGTGATTTCAGCAAAAGAATGTCCCATAAAACGTTTGATAGAAGCAATAGTCTTAGTTGGATTAGTTACTGCTTGTCTTTTAGCAGGATCTCCCACTTTAATTTCTCCACCTTCAACAAAAGCGATGATAGATGGTGTAGTTCTTTTTCCTTCCGCATTAGGAATAACAACTGCTTCATTACCTTCCATTACAGAAACACAAGAGTTTGTAGTACCTAAATCAATTCCGATTATTTTACCCATTTTTAATATATTTAATTTTTATTATATACTGATTTTATAACTCGAAGACTCAAAAGCAATCACTATGCCAATATAAAAAACGAAGTAAATTGTCAGTTTATAATACAATTGTCATAAAACAATATGACAAACTGACATTTTGCAATTTATTTACTTCATCAATTTGCCAAAGTCTATCTGGGCAAGACCCCATTATGGAAAGGGGCTCCTGCAGCATGCGCATATTCGCCCCTTTCCATAA
The DNA here is from genome assembly GCF_002797935.1 of Flavobacterium sp. 1. Lineage (NCBI taxonomy): Bacteria > Pseudomonadati > Bacteroidota > Flavobacteriia > Flavobacteriales > Flavobacteriaceae > Flavobacterium > Flavobacterium sp. 1. The sequence continues at coordinate 642,147 of NZ_PGER01000001.1, read as the reverse complement.
TGCGGTCGGGCTATTGCCATTACTTTGGTAGTTTGGCGCTATCCCTCTTGCAGTCATAACACCATTAATCCTTAGCTGAATAATTTATTCCATTTCATGAGACTTTAACAAAACTGATAATGATCCAAAAACAAGCAGGTTTTAGCAAAATAATTACTTATTTTATACCTTAGTATCATCAATAAAAACTTTTTCTAAGTATCAATCTTAGAGACAATTTTAAACCGACAGTAATAACTAAAGACAACTACAAATGGCAACAGAAATTATAGTAACTACTCCAGACAGTGAAATAGTTAGTTCCAGAATTGTAAATGCTCCTCAAAAACTTGTTTTTCGCGCATGGTCTGAACCAGAACATCTGAAAAATTGGTGGGGACCCACTGGTTTTACAAACACATTTAATGAGTTTGATTTCCGGGTAGGCGGAAAATGGAGTTTCATCATGCACGACCCAGAAAAAGGAAATTACCCAAATGAATGTGAGTTTATCAAAATAGAAAAACCTTCCCTAATCGCATGGAAACGCCATTCGAAACCATTATTTCAAGTACTGGCGACATTTGAAGAAGTCTCCGACGAAAAAACAAAAATTGTTTTTAAAATGCTTTTCAATTCAGGCGAAGAATGCAATAAGTTGAAACCATTTGTAATTGATAAAAATGAAGAGAACTTTGATAAACTTGAAAAGGAATTAAAAGCAATGTGCCAGTAAAATAAATACTTCATTGTTTTAAAAGCGCTCTATTATAATTGAAAAGCTTCTAAAAACATCTTTAAAAATCCTTATTTTACTAGCTTTCCCTCCTATTAAACTAGTCTTTGAATTATCATAAAAACTATTTGATTATTTTTCTTAACAAAAAATTAACTCTAACATTTGTATATACAAATATAAAACATGTTACATTTGTATCAACAAATAAAGATTGACACGCTATGAAGATTGAAGATGAATTAAAGAGCACTGTTGAATATAGCAAATCAAAACAGATCGTTTTGAACATAATGTACACTGTAAACGTAATTACAGAACGTTTTAATGACATCATAAAACCTTATGATATATCAGGAGAACAATTTAATGTATTACGTATATTAAGAGGCCAAAAAGGCTGTCCTGCCAATATGTGCATTATACAAGACAGAATGTTGGCCAAAACAAGTAACACAACGCGATTAGTAGATAAATTATTATTGAAAGATTTAGTTACCCGCAACGTTTGCCCAGATAATCGAAGAAAAATTGAAGTCTTAATTACCCAAAAAGGTCTAGATTTATTAGCCGAACTAGATCCTAAAGTAAAGGAACACGAAGATTTTTTTGCCAAAAATTTAAATAACGAAGAATTAGAACAACTGAACACATTACTAGAAAAATACAGAACCAAATAAAATAAAATAAATAATCATGAGTAATTTTTTGAACAATCAAAATTGGAGATACGCAACAAAGAAATTTGATGCCACTAAAAAAGTTTCAGCAGAAGACTTAAACACATTGAAAGAAGCTATTCGATTGAGTTCTTCTTCATACGGATTACAGCCTTATAAAGTAATCATTGTAGAAAATCCAGAATTAAGAGCACAGCTACAGCCAGCAGCTTGGGGACAATCACAAATAATAGATGCTTCGCATTTATTCATTTTTGCAAATGATACAAATATTGGAGATGAAGCTATTGACGAGTTTTTAAATGCTATTAGCGTTGAAAGAGAAACTCCTCTTGAAGCATTGGCTGGATATGGTGATTTTATGAAATCTAAAATCTCAACTTTGGAACCTGCAATCAAAAATGTTTGGACATCAAAACAAACGTATTTAGCATTAGGAAACTTACTAAATGCCGCGGCCGAACTAAAAATTGACGTAACTCCAATGGAAGGTTTTGTACCTGCTCAAGTAAACGAAATATTAGGTTTAGACAAACTAAATCTTAATGCCTCTCTTATTGCAACAATTGGATACCGTCATGAAGAAGACACTACTCAATTTTACAAAAAAGTTAGAAAATCACAAGAAGACTTATTTATCACTTTATAATCTTAATAATTACTAATTCATATTAAATCATTTTAAACAAATTAAAACATGAGAAATTTAAAAACTATTGCCTTAGCATTCGTAGTAGCATTGTCTACATTAGCAGTAACTGCACAAACAAAAAAATTGATGCAGCAAAAAGCAGCATTAACTGGGTTGGAAAAAAAGTAACAGGACAGCACTCTGGAACTGTAGCTTTTAAAAGCGGTGCTCTAGTATTCAAAAAAAATGTATTAACAGGAGGATCTTTTACTGTTGACATGACTTCTTTAACAGCTACAGATCTTACAGGTGAATACTTAGGAAAATTAAACGGTCACTTGAAATCAGAAGATTTCTTTGGAACTGAAAAATTCCCAACTTCAACTTTAGTTTTCAAAACTATTGCTGTAAAAGCAAAAGACGTATACACTGTAACTGCTGATTTGACTATCAAAGGAATCACTAAACCTGTAACTTTTGATATCACAGTAAAAGGAAACACTGCTACTACAGCTTTCAATGTAGACCGTACTAAATACGATATTAAATACAATTCTAAATCATTTTTCGAAAGCATTGGAGACAAAGCTATCTATGACGAATTTGAATTAACAGTAAACTTGAACTTTTAATTTTAGAATTCAATAATGGAAAGTACCCTCAGCAAAAAATGCTGAGGGTATTTTTTTTATGCTAAAATCAGTCAAAAAAATATAATGGACAGCCTACATACACAGAAAAATATTAACTCAAAAATCATGAATCGATAACATTAAAAAAATACGTCTAAAACATTGTTCTGGTAATTTTGAAAACAAAACTAAAAAATTAAAAAAACCACAACTATTAGCATTATGAAAGCAAAACTACTCGTAGTCATTATCATTTTCTTTTCAATTAACACATTGAATGCTCAACAAATAAAAGGAATTACCGGCAATACCAACTGGATGGACAATTGGACAAACTTCAAACCAGCTACTACAGTCTATAAAGAACCTAACCAAATTATAACTGGTACTATAGACCACGATTTAAAACTAACAAAAAACAACACTTATAAATTAATTGGAACCGTTTATGTAACCAATAAAGCTGTTTTGACAATAGAACCCGGAACAGTCATTAGAGGCGATAAAGAATCTTGCGGAACACTTATAATTACCAAAGGCTGTAAACTTATAGCCGAAGGTACCGTTGCCGAACCTATCGTTTTTACTTCAAACAATTCTAATTTAATGAGAAAACCAGGCGATTGGGGAGGCATTATTATATTAGGCGAAGCTCCTATCAATAAAATTGGAGGTGTTAGTTTTTTAGATTTCAATCTAGATCCAGCTGTCAGTTATTACGGAGGACAAGACCCAAACAGCAATTCGGGTATTTTAAAATATGTGCGTATCGAATATTCAGGCCACAAAATCAATGCTCTTAAAGAATTGAACGGATTATCATTGGGCGGTGTCGGAAGAGGCACTAAATTTGAATTCATTCAAATTAGTTTTTCAAATGATGATTCATTTGAATCTTATGGAGGTGATGTTAATTTCAGTAACCTGATTTCGTTTAGAGCAACCGATGATGATTTTGATTTTACGCAAGGTGTTCAATGCACCATTTCCAATAGTATTGCTATCCGTAATCCTTATTCTTCGGACATATCAGGTTCACGCTGTTTTGAGATTGATTCATACGATAAAATTGAAAATGCTGATATAACGAAAAAACTAACCAAAATTACAGCCAGCAATATGACATTGATAAATACCGAAGACAACAATCAGGGACTGGTTAGAGAAGCGGTTTATATCAAAGAAAAAAGTTATTTTAATATCATTAACAGTATTATAGATGGCTTTAGCAGCTGTGTTTTACTCGAAAACAAAATAGCAGCATTACCTGCTAATTTAGCAAAAATCAATATCCAAGGAATACAGATTAACCGATGTGGCGGTGTAGTTATAAGCGAAAGTCCCAACTATAATTCAGAATTAAGCAGTTGGTACAACAGTGACACCTTCTCATTAGATATTACAAAGTTTACCAATACTGAATTATTCATTCAATCAGATGTTAAAAACTTACCCGATTTTAGAACTAAAAATACAAATCCGATAGTAAGTAAATAATTGATTTTTTGACTTTAAAAACCTGCAAATCCTGATTTTATCGAACTTTTTTTATTGCTTAACAATGCAAAATCATGATTTAAAACAACGTCTAAATATTTTATAACATTAAAAATACCGCTACAAAATAATAGATTGAAAGTAACTGAATTACAAAATTTTAAATTAACTTTATAGAACATTCATAATCTGCCGCATACCACAATCACAATTCAAAGGATTTCGTTTTTTATCAAAATATAATCAGCCTACAGTTTATTTATTTTTTTTATTAATTTAATTTATAAAATATGAGCAAATTAAAATCCCTTAGCCTTGTTTTACTGATTCTATTTTCCTTTCACAAAGGAAGTGCACAAACGTCTAAAATTGATGCAGCAAAGAGCAGCATTAATTGGGTAGGAAAAAAAATAACGGGTGAACATGAAGGAAACATCAAATTTAAGGATGGTTATCTTGTTTTTAAAGACAATAAATTAGCAGGAGGAAGCTTTACTGCAGATATGACGAGCTTATCTAATACTGATCAAACAGGCAGTTCTAAACAAAAACTGGAAGGTCATTTAAAATCAGAAGATTTTTTCAACACTACAAATTACGCCACTTCGACATTAGTCTTTAAAAATATTGCAAGTAAAGGAAACAACACCTACCTCGTGACTGCAGACTTAACCATCAAAGGAATTATCAACTCAATACAATTTGATTTGGTTATTGTTGGAAAAAACAAAGCTACTGCTTCATTAAATATTAATAGAACCAAATATGACATTAAATATGGTTCAGGCAGTTATTTTGATGATTTAGGAGATAAAACAATTTATGATGATTTTGAATTAAACGTAGTTTTAGTGTTTTAACCATTGAAATTTAACAAAAATTCAAAAAAATATCTTTTTTTTTATTTCATATTTTTTGTCAAAACAAATATCATTTATATATTTGCAAATAAGAAATTAAAACATGATAACAATAACAAACAATACTTGGTGGTGGAATAATTTACGTCAGTCGTCGTGAACTAAGCTCCTATAGTATTATTTGAACTATAAATATAAAAAGGCTTGTCATCACGACAGGTCTTTTTTCATTTAGCAAAATGAGGAAAAATTAAAAAAAAATCCATTGACTAAAAAGCAACATAAAGCATGAAAACCTATAAATTACAAACTAACTACAAACAAATCCTAGCCGATACGATTACTCCGGTGAGCATTTATTTTAAAATAAGAGATAAATTCCCAAATAGTCTATTACTGGAAAGCAGCGATTATCACGGAAACGACAATAGCTTTTCCTATATCTGCTGCAATCCGATTGCTTCAATAAAAATAGAAAACGAAATCATCTCCAAAAACTACCCTGACGGAACATCTGAAACTATTACTATCGATGCAAAAACTGATATTCCTCAAATCATCCAAAATTTTTCAGGTCAGTTTAAATCCGACAAAACCGATTTCAAATTCATTAACAATGGTTTATTTGGTTACATTTCGTATGATGCTGTTCGTTATTTCGAAAAAGTAACCATAGCCAAAAAAGAAAACAGCAATTCTATTCCCGATGTGTATTATGCAGTTTACCAAAACATTATTGCCATCAACCATTTCAAAAACGAAGCCTATATTTTCTGCCACAACCTTGACGGAAAAAACAATATCTCCGAAATTGAACAACTGTTACAATCCAGAAACATTGCTTCCTATAAATTCTCCAAAGAAGGTGAAGGTTTTTCGAACCTAACCGATGAAGAATTCAAACAAAATGTGGCTTTGGCCAAAAAGCACTGTTTCCGTGGCGATGTGTTTCAATTAGTATTATCCAGAAGATTTACACAAGGATTCAAAGGCGACGAGTTCAATGTTTATAGAGCCTTAAGAAGCATCAATCCATCCCCTTACCTATTCTTTTTTGATTATGGCGATTTCAAAATATTTGGTTCGTCACCCGAAGCCCAAATTATAGTCAAAAACCGCAAGGCCGAAATTCACCCAATTGCAGGAACATTCAAACGAACCGGTGATGACGAAAAAGATGCCGTACTTGCCAAAAAATTATCAGAAGACAAAAAAGAAAATAGTGAGCATGTGATGTTAGTAGATTTGGCTCGAAATGATTTAAGCCGTCATGGACATGGTGTAGAAGTGGAAAAATACAGAGAAATTCAGTTTTTCTCTCACGTTATCCATTTGGTTTCCAAAGTAACGGGTCATTTACACGAAAAAGCAACAACTATGCAGGTCGTAGCCGATACTTTTCCAGCAGGAACTTTGAGCGGAGCACCAAAACACAGAGCGATGCAGTTGATTGAAGATTACGAAAAAACAAACCGTAATTTTTATGGAGGTGCCATTGGTTTTATGGATTTTGAAGGTAACTTTAACCACGCTATTATGATTCGAACTTTCCTGAGCAAAAACCACCAATTACATTCCCAAGCCGGTGCCGGAATCGTAGCTAGTTCAGACGAAGAAAGCGAAATGCAGGAGGTTTACAATAAACTACTCGCTTTGAATAAAGCTTTGGATTTAGCCGAAACGATATAATCCCCCTAACCCCCGAAGGGGGAACTTCGCAGTGCGGAGATAAGCTGTAAAACAAAAAATAATTAAAACCCTATTCACCCCAATAGGTTCTCCCCTCCTTCGGAGGGGCTGGGGGAGGAAAAAATGAAAAAGATACTAGTCATAGACAATTACGATAGTTTCACTTATAATTTAGTGCATTATCTCGAAGATTTAGATTGCGAAGTAACCGTTTATAGAAATGATGAATTTGATATTGACGAAATTGCTATTTTTGATAAAATTCTGCTTTCACCGGGACCAGGAATCCCAGACGAAGCGGGTTTATTGAAAGCTGTAATTAGTAAATATGCCCCAACGAAAAGTATTCTTGGCGTTTGCCTTGGACAACAAGCCATCGGAGAAGTTTTTGGAGGAACACTTTCTAACTTAGATAAAGTGTATCATGGAGTTGCAACACCAGTAAAAACAGTAGTTGACGATGAGCTTTTATTCGAAGGCTTAGGAAATGAATTTGAAGTGGGACGTTACCATTCTTGGGTAGTTGATGCTAACTTGCCCGATGTATTGGAAGCCACTTCTTTTGACGAAAACGGTCAGGTAATGTCGTTAAGACACAAAACATACGATGTAAGAGGTGTCCAATTTCATCCCGAAAGCGTATTGACGCCAAACGGGAAAAAGATTTTAGAAAACTGGTTGAAAAATTAATATTTGAAAATTCAATTTAAGAATAAGTCTCAAATAAGAATAAAAAAATGCGCCTTTGCGTCTTTGCGGTAAATAAATGAAAACAGTCAAAATCCATCTTATACTCTCATGCTTTTTTATTTTTAGCCTTCTTTCCTGTAATCAACAGAAGGAGCAAAAAATAGAGCAGACAGTTAATGTCCAACCTGAAATAGTCTTGGATTTGGTGGATTTGCAATCAAAAAACAAACTGGGAAAAGACACTGTTGTCACTATTGTAAATGACCCCGTTTATCATAAAACAAAGAAATACCAAGCCGTAAACGCATTAGAACTTTTAAAAAATGAAATTGATTTATCAAAAGTTGACATAAAAAACACATTAATAATTTTCGAATGCATCGATGGCTATAAACCTGAAATGCCTCTTGAATTATTTTTAAAAACAAACCCTTTTTTGGCTTTTAAAGATGTTGATGCACCTAAAGGTTCCAATTGGGAAAAGATTATCAAAAACGGAAACGAGATGAATGCCGACCCATTTTATTTGGTTTACACATCAGTTTCTGCAGATAATCAGGAATACAAATGGCCTTACAACGTTATCAAATTTCGCTTTGAATCGAAAAATAAAAACATCAAAGCCTTACAGCCAAAAGATGATGAGAAAGCAATGAAAGGATTTGCATTATTCCAGAAACAATGCATTACGTGCCACGCCATAAACGGAATCGGGGGAGAAATGGGACCTGAATTAAATTATCCCAAAAATATTACTGAATATTGGAAAGAAAACGAATTGGTCGATTATATCGTAGATCCAGCTTCTTTCAGACACAAAGTAAAAATGCCGACATTGGGAATCACAAGACAAGAATCTCAGGAAATTGTTGATTATTTAAAATACATGTCAGAACATAAAAAGTGAATAGTAATTAGTGAATAGTTCTAAGTCTCTGTTTTTAGTTTAAAATAAAAACTTAGAAAATCAGTATCTTAGAAACTTAGCATCTTTATAGAAAAATGAAAAACATATTAAACAGATTAATCAATCACGAAATTCTTTCCAAAGAAGAAGCCAAAAACGTATTGGTGAATATTTCAAGCGGGAGTTACAATCCAAGCCAGATTTCGGCCTTTTTGACCGTATATATGATGAGAAGCATCAGTATCGAAGAATTGGCAGGATTCAGGGAAGCGCTTTTGGAATTGTGCATTCGAATAGATTTATCAGCTTATAACACTATCGATTTGTGTGGTACTGGTGGTGACGGAAAAGACACTTTCAATATTTCGACTTTAGCTTCTTTTGTGGCCGCTGGAGCAGGAATCAAAGTGGCCAAACATGGAAATTACGGAGTATCTTCTATTTCGGGGTCCAGTAACGTAATGGAGAAATTGGGAGTGAAATTCAGCAACGACAATGCTTTTATAGAAAAATGCATCGACAAAGCTGGAATTGCCATTTTGCATGCGCCTTTGTTTCACCCAGCCATGAAAAATGTGGGCCCCATCCGAAAAGAATTGGGAGTTAAAACTTTCTTCAATATGTTGGGACCAATGGTGAATCCATCTTTTCCAAAAAACCAATTGGTTGGAGTTTTCAATCTCGAATTAGCCAGAATGTACAGTTATTTATACCAAAATACCGATGTGAATTTTACAATTTTGCATTCCTTGGACGGTTATGATGAAGTCTCTTTGACTGGCCCTACAAAAATTATAACCAGCACTAAAGAAGGAATGTTGAATCCAGCTGATTTTGGTGTCCGCCTATTGGAACAAAGCGAAATAGATGGCGGAAAAACCATCGAAGAATCAGCAGAAATGTTCATGAATATAATCTCTGGAAAAGGAAACGAAGCTCAAAACAATGTGGTTTGTGCCAATGCCGGAATAGCAATTGCAACGGTTACAGGATGCACACCACTCAAAGGTTTTGAATTAGCCAAAGAAAGTTTGTTTTCTGGAAAAGGGCTATTAGCTTTGAATAAATTACAAGAATTAAGCAAAGACTAAATCATGGCTTTTGAATTAAAAAATGTAGTTCCATGGGGTAGAAATTTAGATGAGTATATTAAAATTTTCAAACTGACGGATTTCGATTTGAACAGCAAAATCATCAGTTTTGGAGATGGGCCGGCAAGTTTCAATTCAGAGATGACACAACTTGGAAAAAAAGTAGTTTCATTAGATCCCATTTATCAATTCACAAAAGCTGAATTAAAACAGCGAATTAACGAAACAAAGGAAACCGTTATGGAACAAATGAGAACGAATCAGGAAAAATTCGTTTGGAAAAATATTAAAAATGTAGAGGAATTAGAACAGATCCGTATGGGAGCAATGTCTAATTTTGTTGATGACTTTGAATTGGGGAAAGAACAGCAAAGATATGTTTACCACGAGTTGCCAAATTCAACAAAATACGATACTCTCGAATTTGATTTGGGTTTAAGTTCCCATTTTTTGATTCTGTATTCGCAATTAGGATTGGACTTCCACATTCAATCCATTACCGAAATGCTACGAATTAGTAAAGAAATAAGAATATTTCCGATATTGAATTTGAATACAGCGAAATCGGAGGTTTTGGATGATATCATTAATCATTTTAATTCTGATTTCGTTGTAAGTATTGAATCTTCTGACTATGAATTTCAGAAAGACGGAAACCAAATGTTAGTTATTAAAAGAAAATAAAAATGAACATACTAGATAAAATCATAATCGACAAAAAAAGAGAAGTCGTACTCAAAAAATCCATCATTCCTATTTCACAATTGGAAGCTTCGATTTTCTTTGGAAAAAATACTATTTCTTTAAGCCAAAATTTAAGAAACAGCAACTCTGGAATCATTGCAGAACACAAACGCCGTTCCCCTTCAAAGTCAATTATCAATCAAAGTTTTACTGTTGAAGAAGTAGTCAAAGGTTACGAAAGTGCCGGTGCCTGCGGTATTTCAGTATTGACTGATGGAAAGTATTTTGGAGGTTCATTAGATGATTTGCTTTTAGCCAGAGCTTCAGTAAATATTCCGCTTTTGAGAAAAGAATTTATTGTAGATGAATACCAAATCCTGGAAGCAAAAGCACACGGAGCCGATTTGATTTTGCTTATCGCAGCCGTTTTAACTAGAGACGAAATCAAATCATTATCCGAATTTGCCAAAAGTTTAAGATTAGAAGTATTATTAGAAGTGCATAATCTCGTGGAATTAGAAAAATCAATCATGCCAACGCTGGATATGATTGGGGTAAACAACAGAAACCTAAAAACATTCGAAGTAAGTTTGGATTTCAGTAAAGAACTGGCTTCAAAAATTCCAGATGAATTCGTGAAAGTCTCAGAAAGCGGTATTTCGTCAATCGAAGCTATTAATGAACTTAAGCCTTATGGTTACAAAGGATTTTTGATTGGAGAAAACTTCATGAAAACCGATGATGCAGGAAAAGCAGCAACGGAATTTATTAATCAATTAATTTAAACACAAAAGACACAGAGAAATCACTAAGAACACAAAGCTTTGTGAACTTTGCGTCTTCTTTGCGAACTTCGTGGTTATAAAAAAAGTACATTATGAAACTCAAAATCTGTGGCATGAAATACCCCGACAATATACTCGAAGTAGGCTCGCTCCTGCCCGATTATATGGGATTTATATTTTGGCCTAAATCGGCTCGCTATTTTGACGGAGATATGCCCAAATTACCAAAATCTATTAAGAAAACGGGCGTTTTTGTCAATGAAAGTATTTCCATAATTGAAGAGAAAATAACAAAATACGATTTGCAGGCTGTTCAGCTGCACGGTCAGGAATCAGCTGTATTTTGTAAGGAAATAAAAACTAAATTTGGTACAGCAGTTGAAATCATCAAAGTGTTTTCGGCAGACGAAAATTTTGATTTCAGCGTTTTAGAGCCTTATGAAACTGTTTGTGATTATTTTCTTTTTGACACCAAAGGAAAACTGCCCGGTGGCAACGGAATCACTTTCGACTGGAAAATATTAGAAAAATATCCCTCGACAAAACCGTTCTTCCTTAGTGGCGGCATTGGGATTGAAGAATTGGATTTGATAAATGAAATTTTAAAAACCGATTTACCCATTTATGCCATTGACATAAATAGTAAATTTGAAATTGAATCAGGATTAAAAAATACATCATTATGTAAAGATGCACTGCAGTGCATCTCAACAATTAAAAAATATAAAATGTCATACAACGTTAACGAAAAAGGATATTACGGAGAATTTGGAGGAGCCTACATTCCCGAAATGTTATACCCAAATGTAGAAGAATTACGCCAGAAATATTTAGAAATCACAGCCGAACCCGAGTTTAAAGCAGAGTTTAATCAACTGCTAAAAGATTACGTAGGCCGTCCCAGTCCGCTGTATTTTGCCAAAAGATTATCAGAAAAATACAATACCAAAATCTATCTGAAAAGAGAAGATTTAAATCATACAGGCGCGCACAAAGTTAACAACACAATTGGGCAAATATTAGTTGCAAAACGTTTGGGCAAAAAACGAATCATTGCCGAAACTGGTGCAGGTCAGCATGGAGTGGCAACAGCTACTGTCTGCGCCTTAATGGGCATGGAATGCATTGTGTACATGGGCGAAATCGACATTGCGCGTCAAGCACCAAATGTTGCCCGAATGAAAATGCTGGGTGCCGAAGTTCGTCCTGCACTTTCGGGTTCGCGAACGCTGAAAGACGCTACTAACGAAGCCATCCGCGATTGGATTAACAATCCAGTAGATACCCATTATATCATTGGGTCAGCCATTGGACCGCATCCTTATCCGGATATGGTAACCCGTTTTCAAAGCATCATTTCCGAGGAAATCAAATGGCAGTTAAAAGAGAAAGAAGGACGCGAAAACCCCGATTATGTAGTGGCTTGCATTGGTGGCGGAAGTAACGCTGCTGGAACATATTATCACTTTTTACACGAGCCCGAAGTTGGAATTATTGCAGTTGAAGCTGCCGGAAAAGGCGTTAACAGCGGTCATAGCGCGGCAACCAGTAAACTAGGAAAAGTGGGGATTATTCACGGCTGTAAAACCCTATTGATGCAGACTCCAGACGGCCAGATTACTGAACCGTACTCGATTTCTGCAGGACTTGATTACCCAGGAGTTGGTCCTATGCACGCACATTTGGCACAAACAGGCCGTGGCGAATTCTTCTCCGTAACCGATGATGAAGCCATGAACGCAGGTTTACAGCTTACAAAATTAGAAGGAATTATTCCAGCCATCGAAAGTGCGCATGCATTTGCTGTCTTAGACCAGAAAAAATTCAAGCCGACAGATGTTGTAGTAATCAGTCTTTCAGGACGCGGCGACAAAGATTTAGACAATTACATCGATTATTTCAAATTGTAATATAATAATTTGTGCGTTCCCCAAGGGTCGGGCTGTACGTTCCCGCTTTTTTTATTAATTGCCACGGGTTTAAACCCGTGGCAATTAATAAAAAAAGCTCCACTACCATCCCTAACGCGCATTCGAGATAAGTATCAAATTTAAGTTTATTAACATTTTCAAAATAGATTCTATGCAAAAATTATTCGCTTACGGCACCTTACAGCATGAGGATGTACAACAAGACCTTTTTGGACGTATTCTTGAAGGAACACCAGAAATATTAGTAGGTTATGAACTAAATGAAATACAAATTGAAGAAGAATTTGGAATAGTCCACTACCCTATTATAATGGAAACCGAAAACTCAAATGATACCATTAGCGGTACCTTATACGAAGTAACGCAAAGTGAACTCCGTCAAGCAGATTTGTATGAAGGACTGCATTACAAGCGTGTAGAAGTACATTTGCAGTCCAATCAAAATGCATGGGCTTATAGTGCTGCTATTTAGAAACGAATAAAGAGCTTTTAAAGAAATAAGAAAAATGAACCGAATAAAACAAAAACTACAAGAAGACAAAAAGATACTTTCCATCTATTTTTCAGCAGGATATCCTAACTTGAATGACACCTTACAAATCATTCAGGATTTAGAAAAAAATGGTGTCGATATGATCGAAATAGGATTGCCATTTAGTGATCCTTTAGCCGATGGACCAACGATTCAGGCGAGTTCAACAAAAGCTTTGCAAAACGGAATGACCACTCAAATTTTATTTGACCAGCTAAAAGACATTCGCGAAAGCGTAAGCATCCCACTAGTGATTATGGGGTATTTCAACCCAATGCTACAATACGGTGTCGAAAATTTCTGCAAAAAATGTGCTGAAATTGGCATTGATGGTTTAATCATTCCTGACCTTCCTGTAGATGTATATGCTGAACAATACAAAGCAACTTTCGATAAATACGGATTAATCAATGTATTCTTGATTACACCGCAAACGTCAGACGAGCGCATTCGTTTTATTGACAGTGTTTCTAGTGGATTCATTTACATGGTGAGCTCGGCAAGTGTTACTGGTTCACAATCTGGTTTTGGAAGCACTCAAGAAGATTATTTCAAACGCATTGCCGATATGAATCTAAAAAATCCTCAAATCATTGGCTTCGGAATCAATAATGCCGAAACTTTCAATCAAGCTACTCAATATGCCAAAGGAGCTATTATTGGTAGTGCTTTTATCACGCATTTAAAAGATAATGGAACTGGAAAGATTGATACTTTTGTGAAAGCGATTCGATAAATAATATTGTTACCTAAAATTAAACGGCACTTAAAAATTTTTAAGTGCCGTTTTTTTATGCTTTAAAAAGAATGATTTTCAATATTTATAAGATTATCGATATACTTCTGATCTATAATTTTAAAAATTTCTTATACTTCGCAACAAAATAATTTATGCAATAATTAGAATTTTTGAAATCATATTGATATATCAATTATATTTGTATCAAATAATCTTATATGGAAATAAAAAACCCAACAGGTACAGTGCTCTATTTAATTGAGCAAGCCATCAAGGAGTACAGGAAAATATCACAGAGAAATATTTCTAAAATTGTAAAAGACATTACAGTAGATCAATGTTTAGTCTTGATAATCCTTAATAAGAATACGAAAATTTCACAAAATGAATTGGCAAATCTTGTATTTAAAGACAATGCATCTATAACAAGAATGGTAGAGTTAATGGTAAAAAAAGAATACTTAAACAGAACTATTCATGAAAAAGATAGAAGAAAATTTAATCTTGAGTTAACCGAAAAAGGTAAAAAAACTATAGATTTAATAGAGCCAGCTATCCAAATAAATAGAAAAACTGCACTTAATGGCTTGTCATTGGAAGAAATTAATTTGCTAGATAAAACTCTAAATAAAATAATTACTAATTGTAAAATTTAAAAAATGAAAACAGTATTTAACCTATTATTAATTTACATTACAATCTGCTTCAGCTTTAAGGCAAATGCACAAGATTTGACAGAACGAAATAAACAAATACTCGAAATTGCCAATAAAATTAATGAATATTACATTTTTGAGGATGTAGCAAATCAACTTTCAAAAAAGCTAAAATCCGAAATAGAAAATAAAACTTTTGATAATCTTACGGATGCTGAATTCGCAAAATCTCTTTCTTTATATTTAACTAAAAATGGAAACGATTTACATTTCAATGTGTTATATCGTCCAAATCAAGAAGAAGAAAAACCAATTAATGAAAAAGAATTATTACAAAAATATGACGCTATTAATAAACAATGGAATTATGGTTTTGAAAAAGTTACACGATTAGATGGGAATATTGGTTACATCGAATATACCGGATTTCCTGAAGGAAACAAATCTGCTCAATATATTCTTGATGCAACAATGAATTTTGTTTCAAATACAAATGCATTAATTATCGATTTAAGAAACAATCAAGGTGGAGATGGCAAAATGGTAGAACTCTTTTTAAGCTACTTTTTTGATAAAAAAATAAAATTAAATGAGACTTACACAAGGTATAATAATACAAATACAAAATCATACACAAATCAAAAAGTGAATGGCAAAAAGTATTTAGATAAACCAGTATATATTCTTGTAAACAACAAAACTATTTCAGCCGCTGAAGCATTAGCCTATAATTTACAGCAAAATAAAATTGCAACTATAATTGGCGATAAAACTTACGGAGCAGCAAATCCAGTAAAAGCTTTTTTTATTGGCAACAAATATCATTTGTTTATCCCAATTTCAATAGAAAAAAATTCAGTCACAAATACAAACTGGGAACATAAAGGTATCGATAGTGATATTAAAATAAGTTCTGAAAAAGCATTAATAAAAGCACAAATTATAGCCCTTGAAAATTTATCAAAATCAAATACTACAACGGAATTAACTATAAATGAAATTAAAGAAAAGGTTTTGAAATTAGAACAGCAATTATAAATCAATTCTTTATTTAAAAAATCTCAATTGACAACAATCTGTTTTTATTATTGAGGAAAATTTAATGCAAATTATATAAATACTCTTCAAAGTTGTGTAATAAGACATTTAAATAACTGAGTTAATTTTCGATTTTAAATAAGATTACTAAACAAAAAAAGGTGTTGAAAATGAAAAGTAAAAAACAGAATCAAAATAGCGCATTCGAAAAATTTGCCTTACATGTTTCAAAAGCATCAGGGAGCACAACTGCATTCATCACAGCCTTTTTAATTGTTGTCGTTTGGGCAATTTCTGGACCTTTTTTTAATTATTCTGAAACTTGGCAATTAGTTATCAATACAGGAACAACCATTATTATTTTTTTAATGGTGTTTTTAATTCAGAAAGCCCAAAACAAAGACTCTCTTTCTATTCAATTGAAATTAAATGATTTGGTAGCTTCAAATGAGTATTCCAGCAACAGTCTTGTTGATATTGAAAGTATGACTGAAGAAGAAATGATTATTGTACAAAATATTATCACAGACTTAGTGAACTCGCTAAAAAAGAAGAAAGCATAAGAACATCACATTCAATTGCAGAAGCACACCAACAACACGAAAGAAAAGGTAAAAAAAGAAGCAAAATACATGCTAAAAATAGTCCCAAAAATAAACCTCAATAGCAGATTTACAATTTGTAATTTCATTTTTTTACTCATGTGAGCTTCTAAACCATCCAAATATTACAATCGCAGTAAGATATATTTCAACCTTAAATAATGTTATAAGTTCTACAAATAGAAATATAACTTACACATTTAAATTTATCCTTCCACAATTAGACATATTGATTCCATAAAAACTCAAATATGGAAAGCTTACCTAACCAAATGAATCCCTTAAGTCTGGAATTCATAAGCATTTATTTTACACCAATAAATACGTAACAAAACAACAATATAAGTTTTCGATATTGTGTTTGACACAGACAATCAAATCTAAAAATTCAGTATTCCTCTACATCATAAGGTAAAAAAATAGTACTTCAAAACTCATAACCCTATTTCCCCTCTTTATGACTTAATAATTAGGGTTAATGCTATTTTTTTTAAAATCAACAAATCAATTTATCAACTTTGAATAGTTAAATATGTTAGATAAATTCATACAAAAATACTTATTCTATTAGTTTCTAAAAAAAGATTCGAAACTGAATCAAATGTAATAATAGGATACAATATTTATTACGGGCAGAAAAATCCACAATCAAAAGGAAACTACTCCCAATAAATAAAGTAGAGTCGCTTTAATAAACCTGGCGTTAAAGATTTATTTAAAAAACAAATTAACTGATGACCATGTTTTTGATAAACTAATAAAAGGCATAAATAACCAAAATCTCAAATACTAATTATGAAAAATTCAGTTAACTTCTTTCTAAACGGTAAGCCCGTTACCATAGAAAACCCTTCTCCGGATTTACTTTTAATTGATTATTTACGGTCTCCTGAAGTAGGTCTTTCTGGTCCAAAAAAACCATGTGGCCAAGGAGGCTGCGGTGGTTGTACTGTAATAGTATCTGAATGGGATGATAAGGAAAAAACACCCAAACATTTGGCTATAAACTCTTGTCTTAGACCTATATGTGCTGTAGGCGGACTTTCGGTTACTACAATTGAAGGAACTGGTGCTGCCCGTAAACCTGATCCCAAATTTCTATTACAAAAATCAAGTTCTACACGTTCTAATGTTCCTATTGACGAAGATAACTCTCCAGTATTAGATACCGCAATGAAAGAAGCGGGAGAAAAACTTATTGCTGTTCAGGAAAAAATATCTGAAAGTCTTCAAAATGGAATCGTTTCAGCAGAGATAAAAATCATAGACGAAGTTTCTGAATATCCTTCGGAACAGTCGCATTTAGGTATGAATCCTGTGGCCTACCAATTGGCTTTAAACAACGGAAGCCAATGTGGGTATTGCAGTGTAGGGTTTGTAATGAATATGTCTGAATTTATACATAACAAACCAGAGGCGACTAAAAAAGAAATTGAAGATGCCTTTGATGGAAATTTATGCCGTTGTACAGGTTATCGTTCCATCCTTACTGGTATGAAAACCTTTGCTTCGGATTGGAGTGCCGCTGACGAAAAAAACAGAATGCCTTGTAAACTGGATCCTGTTACTAAAGCCCAGCTTCCTGCAAATGTTGAGATTCCTTTTCCTCAAGAAGCTCAACAGCCTGCTTCGGGAGTTTCGACAACCCGTTGGCTGACTCCAAAATCACTAACAGAACTAGCCGACATCTTCAAAAAAAATAAGAATGTTCGACTCGTACATGCTAATACCTCTTTTGGAATTTACAAAAACGAGTATTTAGACACTACATTATATGCTGATATTCGGTTTATACCTGAACTGAATACTGGCCATGAATTAACAGATAACTATCTAAAAGTAGCCGCCAGTACTACTTACAGCGAGCTAATCGAAATTCTGCCTAAGGGCATTGATAAGCTAAAACACATTAATAAAAAAACAACTATATCTGATATTTCTATTTTAGAAGCATTAGATTATATGGCACGACGTACCGCCGGCCGTATTGTTCGTAATGCTGCGACAATTGGCGGTAACACCATGTTAGTACTTAAGCATATTCCAGCAGGTACTGGAGAGCCATTTCCTTCAGATCTCTTTACAGCCCTATTTGCTGTAGAAACAAAAATCAGCTATTTATTATTAGACAAAAATGACAGTTTCAAAGAGCATACAAAAACAGCTGAAGCGCTTGTTGAAGCTATCATAAAAGATCCAAAATTAGCTGACGAGATTGTGCTTACTTCCTATACTATTCCTTTGAAGGGTGCAAATGACGTTGCATTGGCTCAAAAAGTGGCGCTGCGCGAAGTGAATGCTCATAGTATCGTGAATTCAACTATCAATTTCAGCATTAATGATGAACTCATCGTAAAATCAGCTATCCTTGTATTTGGAGGTATAGCGCCATATCCTTGGAGAGCAGCAGCAACCGAGAAGGCGATGAAGGATAAAAAACTAAGCTTAGCGGATGCTGAAAAACTTTCAAAAATATTAGCAAAAGAAGTTTCCGAAGAACTTGATGCTCAGAAAAAAAGAATGGAAGAGGTTCCAAACGAAGACTTTACTTCGGAATACCGTACACAGCTAACTGTTTCTTTTTTCTACAAATCCATTGTAAATGCTTTAGTTGTTAAAGGTGTTCCTATACCTGAAAACCTAATTTCAACCGCTGAAGTCAAATGGGGGAACTGGCCTGTAAGTGATGGAATACAAAAGTACAGTACTCAAGATTATAAAGCTCCAGTTGCTCAGCCTTATATCAAGGTTACAGCGATGTACCAAACATCTGGACAAACCAATTACACCCATGAACTCGCTGTACCACCACTTACTTTAAACGGTGCATTTGTACAAAGTCAAAGTGCACTGATGAACTACTATTTTGTAGATCCAGAGAAAAAAAATACAATTACAATAGCGGAATTAAGAGTATTTATAAAAGATAAATTCCCAACTTTTACAGATATCATTACCGCTGAAAATATTAAAAATGGAGGTCGTAACCTTCAGGGAATGGGAAGTGACCAACCGCTTTTTGCTGAGCAGTTAGTTAGTTATGTAGGACAGTCTATTGCTATGATTCTAGCTCCAACCGAGCAGGATGCCATTAAGATTGCTGCGTTTGTATCTACAGAATGCGTTCAGTATTCGAAACCAGGAGCTCCTTGGACTGAGCAATGGAGTGAACCGATTATAGATTTACTTGACGCTATTAAAAAAGGAAGTATTTTTCCCGATGCTCCTGTTTCTGCTTCTTTTGCATCCCATATTTGGAAAATAACCCGTCCTGGCAGTCAATTTGACTGGGCAACCAATGATGATACTATTGCTCCTAAAGTTCTTTTGCGAGAGCAAAAAATAAATACTCAAGAAATTACTGTAGACAGTGTGCCTTGTACTGTAGTGAGTTCTTCACAGCTTTGTGGCGGGCAAGCGCATTTTTATATGGAACCTCAAGCCTGTATCGTAACGCCGATGGATGAGCACCGTATGAAAGTACAGCCATCTGTACAGAGTCCGGGAGGAATGCATGACACCGTTGCTTCGGCATTAGGGATGTATCATCATCAAATTGAAGTTGAAGTACCAGCAGTTGGAGGAGGATTTGGAGGAAAAACGGAACAAACCCGCTTTATTGCCGGACCAACAGCCGTTGCTGCAAAAGCAACAAAAAGACCTGTTCGTCTTGCAGTTCCACGTGATGAGGATACAGCAATGATCGGAAAACGTCATGCTTATTATGGTGAATACCAGATTGCAGTGGATACTGGTTCGCATAATGAAAAGAACAAAGGAATTATTCATGGATTCCAATTGAAAATGTGGGGAGACGGCGGCGCATTCTATGACTGCTCTTTTATCGTATCAAACTGTATTCAATTGCGAACAGACAATGCTTACAATATCAAAAATTTTGAAAGTCAAATCGATGTATGCCGAACCAATACAGCTCCTAGTACAGCGATGCGTGCCTTTGGCGATGTCCAAGGAAAAAATATTGTTGAAAACGCCATTGACGATGCGGCTATCTCATTAAACATGAGACCAGAAGATTTGCGTGAAAAAAATCTCTACGATCGTGGTGATGTTACCCCATTCGGGCAAGCACTTTCGTATTGTTATATGAAACAAGTATGGGCTTATGCTAAGAAAGTTTCAAATTTTGAAGCTAAATATCAAGATGTTCAAAAATTCAACAAAGAAAACAAATGGCATAAAAGAGGTATTTCTATGATACCTGTAAAATATGGCTCAGGATACAATTTGCTTGCACTAGAGCAATCTGCTGCTATCGTGGTTATAAATCCAAGTGACGGAACTGTTGTCATCCATCAGGGTGGTGTAGAAATTGGACAAGGCTTAGTTACTCAGGCGCAGCAAGTAGCAGCGTATGTCTTGGGAATCCCAATGGAAATGATATTTATTGACAATGTAAATACAAGTGTCACTCCAAATCCAACAAGTACAGGAGGTTCTACTGGAACACCATATTCCTGCGAAGCCGTAAAACAAACCTGCGAAGAAATGCGGGCCAGACTTATGGAGTTTGGTTACCAAATGCTGAAAGAAAACGGTGAAGACTGGTGTAAAAACAAAAACATAGACTTTTGGAACTATGGTGCAGGAGAAAATAAAGGCTGGGCTAAAAAAATCAAAGTTAGTGAAGGAAATGAATTAATGATTTGGCAGCACCTCATCAATTTGGCCGCTTCACAAAGAGTAAATCTTATTGCTTCTTTTAATACTAAAATAAAAGGCGGTGAGGTTCAAATCCCTACCATGACTTTCAAAACCGAAGCAGATCAGCCTAACATTCCGGGCATAGCTCGTATTAAAGATGCCAAACTTGGCGGTGGTGTTGATTCCTTTGTTGGTTTTACTTATTCGGTAGCATGTTCAGTTACCGAGGTTGATATCCTAACAGGTGAAGTTAAGATTATTAGTTCAGACATCATTTATGATATGGGATGGAGTATGAATCCTGCCATCGACATAGGACAAGTAGAAGGAGCTTTTGTTCAGGGTATCGGATACCTGCTTACCGAAAAATTAGTATCAGAAACTGAAGGTGTTAATAAAGGAAGATTAAACTCAACCAACACTTGGCGTTACAAGATTCCTGCTGTTACTACCATTCCATTAGAAATGAATACTTTCTTATTCCCTAGAGATGAAGAATCGGTAAAAAGCATCCCAGAAGATACAAATCAAATATTCTCGGCAAAGGAAGTCGGTGAACCTCCCCTAGTATTAGCCAACAGCGTTTTCTTCGCCATAAAAGATGCCATACGTGCCTCAAGAACAGAGCGTAAACTATCACCGCTTTTTCGACTAGATGCACCAGCAACCGTTCAGGAAGTACGCAGAGCTTGTGAAGTAATTGAAAAAAATCTCGGAGAATAACAAAGCATTCTAAAAAGACAATAAATAAAAAATAAATACTAACCAAATTATCTACCAATGAAACAGCTAAAACCGCTTATTATTGCAAGTTCCATCTTTTTCGCTTCCTGCGACAAAAAACATGAAAATCCAGTTGCTGAAAAAACACCAATTGCCCTGACAGCATTAGAGAAACAAAACTATGAAGAAAATGGTTTCCCTGATTTCGGTTATATGGTAACCCCTCAGGAATACAGAGATAAATATGCTGACCAGCCAATATTTCGCCTTAAAACAGATTTCCCGACAGAAATGCCTGAAGAAATGCCTAAATTTCTTGATATCGATTTCAAAAAAGAGCCTTTAAAATACATTGAAGCCGTTCGGGATTATGGTTTTGAAGGAAATACAGAAGACTGGAATCCTTTCGAAAATAAAATCCGCGACTGGTATCATATTCCATGGCTGCACCCAAGTGTTGAAGGACCAGCAGCCTATCCTCCAAACGGAGGTACAGAAGGTTTTCATGGTCTAATTAAAGAAGCCCCGCTAGGACCTTACCAGTTAGGACCCGGACTTAAAGGAGTTGATGGCGATTACTCTGTATATGCTATAACTTTAATTAATGATAAAGCAGGTTATGCCATGGGTAAAATGTGGAAAGATCCTCAGCATCCTAATCTAAAAACACTAGATAAACGCTATGATAATGGCGGATTCCCAACAGGAACTGTTTTTGTAAAATTACTTTTTACAGATGCTCCTAAAGGAACAGACTTCGTAGATTATCTTGTAAATCCATTGACATGGAAAGCGTATATCACTGAAAATTTCTGGAAATCAAGCAAAAGAGTCGTTTCAGATGTACATCTTTTGCAAATGGATATTTCTGTTCGTGATCCAAGAGCAGACAGAAGTCCAAGCAATCCTGAAGGGACTGGATGGGTATTTGGAACTTTCTGTTACAACGGAAAACTGAATAAGAAAAACAAATTGATGAACCTTGTCCCTGTTGGACTTACATGGGGTAATGATCCTGAAAACAAAATCAACAAAACCTCTCCATATCCTCCAATCAAAACTGAGGTAAACAAAGATCTGAAAGAAACAGTAATTTTCGAAAGTGCAGATCTTCCTCCTCAGCATCTTGGCTGGAATGGCCGATTGGATGGCCCTGCCGATTTAAATACCGTTTCATGTATGTCCTGTCATAATGCAGCACAATATCCTGCAGTTACGTCACTTGTCCCTCCTAATGCAGCACCAGATGGCGGACAGGCTCCTCCAGTAGGCGGTGGTGGTCATGAATGGATGAAATGGTTCCAAAATATAGACTGCGGCACCTCTATGAATCAGACCGTATATTCAACAGATTTCTCTTTTCAGGTAGCCATTGCTTTAGAAAACTTTTTCACTGCAAAAGAAGCTGCAGAAAAAGGAAGTTTTGCTTCCCAGTATAAAGCTGTTCAGGTACCTATTCGACGTGGAGATATAGCTCCTAATAAATAATTTACAGCATACATTATTAATTCATAATTAGAATACCGATTCAAGTCTTCAAAAATTTGAATCGGTATAACTATAGGTAATGCTATACTAAACTTTAAAAAATATAAAAATGGCCAATACAATTTCTGCATTAGATGAAAGCGGTCAACCAGTAGATTGGTGGTTTGCTTATAAAGTTCCAAAATTGGGTAAAACGGCAGACGAGCCTACTGCTACAGGTTATGAATACGTTTATTATGACCCTAATATAAAAAAAGTGGTTCAGTCTCCTAATCTGCTTACAGATGGAAAAGGAGCGCTAGACCTTACATTAAAAGCAATCTTCGATACTCCATCACCCACTACCGGATGGATTCTGTACAATGACGAAATGCCTGCCGATGCCAATAGAACGGACAGCAGTACTTACGGCCATACTAAAGGTGTCCTTGCTTTTGATACCGATACAAAAACCGCTTTATGGCTGCTTCATTCCTGGCCAAAATATGCTGATGCCACAGCCACCTCAATGCCAACACCTGAGTACGGACAGACTTATCTTTGCATTTCCATAGACATGGAAACGGCGGGTAAAATTGCTGCTCAAATGGCAAACCATCAGGTGCCGCAAGTCTATTTGCCACATATACCTGATTCGTTAGATAAAAACGATCCTCTTTATATTCTCAGTCAGCCACTGAACCCTAATCCTACAGGAGATTCAGATGTATTAGCTTATAAATCACGAGGCGGATTTGACTTTAAAGTCATTGCTAAGAATGAAAAATGGAACAAAGATTTCTGGAATGATCTGGTTGGTCCTGCCCTAGGAACTGATATTGATGTAGAAACCTGGATTAGAGGAAAAATTCCGCCAACACTAGACAGTGATGGAATTCACAAAACCTTTGATGTTAAATATATTGACCTGAGTCCACTGAATATCCCATGGAACTGGCCAGAAACCCACGACCATGCCAAATGGGCTGTTAGTGTAGATTCAGACTGGGTTTGTGTTGGCGATATCAATCGTATGATTTCTCAGGAAAAACGCGGAGGTGGAACAATCGCTTTTCAGGACAATACATTATGGGCCGCTTTATCAAAAACAGACCTTATTGTCGCACCACCAGGACATTCTAGAGTTGACGCTCAGAACTTAATCAAAGCAACACACTAAACAAACCTTGATTTATTACAAAAAACTAAGTAAATAAATGCAGTAAGATGGACCAATATCTAACACCGAATAAAGACAAATTACAAAATACAATTAAGCATATCGTCGTACTCATGTTGGAAAACAGGTCTTTCGACAATCTATTAGGCTGGCTGTATAGTGATGAAAAACCACCTCATAACCAGCAATTTGAAGGACTGACAAAAGACCTATGGAATCCGCTGGACAATATAGATTCTGATGGTATCCCTTTCATTGAAAAAGTAATGATTGAGAAAAACGGTCAGCCCAAAAAACGCAGAGGAGAGCTTATTCCGAACCCTGTAGATTTTACGCTTCCTAATCCCGATCCGGGGGAAGGTTTTAAAGATACTAATCATCAATTGTTTCTAAAATATAAAGTGGCGCAGCAATATGCACCGCCAGCAATTAATATGGGCTTTGTACAGAATTATCAAAATGCCATGCTGTATGGCGCTTTCAGCTTTGGTGATGATCCTACAAATCCTCGCAGTATCATGAAATGCTATACTCCTGAACAAACTCCTGTGTTGAGTGAACTAGCTAAGGGTTTTGCGGTTTGCGATCATTATCACTGTTCGGTACCAAGCCAGACTATCCCCAATCGTGACTTTGTACATGCGGCCACATCGACGGGGCATGTCAATAACAATCCTGTTGCTCAATGCGATGCCAAAACGATCTTTAACCAGATACAGGAGGCTATTGATGGAGGCAGACAAGATCTAAGCTGGGGCATTTTTGGCAATAATGATTTTGCCAGCTCAAAAGATAAAGACGGTGAATTCGGGGATAATCATTTCTCGCTTACCCGATTAATCATGACACAATTGCATGATGCTAAATACAATAACAATTTTGGAACGCTGAGCGATTTTGAAGCCAAATGCAAAGAAGGAAATCTTCCTAGTTATTCTTTCTTAGAACCCAACTATGGCGGAGAAGGACAAAACGACCAGCACCCTCCTACTGATATTCGGGCGGGTGAAAAATTGATTGCCGATATCTACAATATGATTAAATCTTCGCCTGTTTTTGACAGCACAATGTTTATTATTACCTATGATGAACATGGCGGAACCTATGATCACGTTGCTCCTCCAACGGGTGCCAAAAATCCTTACGAAGATGGACGAGCGGGTCAGGACGGATTCCTTTTCAATCGTTTTGGTGTGCGGGTTCCCTGCGTGGTGATTAATCCCTACATCAAAAAGGGACTTATTGCAAGACCAGATGGTTATACGCCATTTGATCATTCGTCCATAATCAAAACGGTTCAGAATTGTTTTAATCTTGAAGGCTCCCTTACCGAAAGGGATAAAAATGCGCCTGATTTTTCGTCCCTGCTGGAACTGGAATATGCCCGTAAGGATGATATTCCAACTGTAAAACCATTGGAATGGAATCTGAAAGCTGGAGAATTACATGTAAACGACCTGCATCACCTGATAGCTGATGTTCTCGAAGATATGACCGGTAATCCAAAACCTTCATCAAGTGAAATTTTGGAATATATTCAATTGAACTATAAAAATCTTTTCGGGAATAATTAAGCATTCCCGAAAATTTAAATCATAGCATACATGACCCACGAATTTTTAAAAATAATAGCGTCATACAAAAGGGCGAGTAAAAAGAATGTACGAACCGTTCTGGCTACCATTGTCCATGTAGAAGGTTCTTCCTATCGAAAGGAAGGAACGCAGATGCTTATTGATGAATATGGAAATATTACGGGAGCATTAAGCGGTGGCTGTGTCGAACAGGAAGTAATCAGACAATCTAGTAGTGTGTTTTCTTCCAATTGTCCGAAGGTGTTTAAATACGATGGTCGTTTTCGATTGGGCTGTGAAGGAAGCATTTATATTTTAATAGAATTGTTTCATCCCGATACTGAATTAATCGATTTGATAGAAAATGCAATTCAGCAAAGACAGCCATTTTCCTTGTCGTGTTCTTTCCTTACTGATGAAATAAGCAAACCCAACTTTGGAACTTCTTTTGAATTCAAAGACATTACTATTTATCATTCCAATTATGAGAAAGGTTCCAATAATCTGGTTTTCACACAGAAAATTGAGCCTCTAAACCGATTGTGCATTTTTGGAATAGAACATGATGCAGAGAAACTAAGCCAAATGGCATCATTCTTAGGATGGGAAGTCATCGTGATAGGTTCGGAATACAGTGCTGTAAATAGTACTGATTTCCCCTTTGCGAAATCGGTGGTAACCCTGAAACCCGAAGATTTGGATCCCAATTTATTTTGCAAAAATACTGCCGTTGTAGTGATGAGTCATAATTACTCCAAAGATTTGCGCTTTCTGCTTACTATCATTACTTCTAAAGTTCGGTATATAGGTCTTCTTGGTCCAGTGCATCGCAGGGAAAAATTACTGAACGCCATTCTTGATATGGATCTACTGATTGATGATGAGGTCTTTGATAAAATTCATGGTCCAGCCGGTTTGGCTATTGGAAGTAAAACTCCTGAAGAAATAGCATTATCGATAATGGCAGAAATCACCAGCACTTGGCATACCAACCAAAAGCAGGCAGAATATGCTTGTTTTCTCAATGGAAAAGGTTTGGAAGATTTGTAATCAAAATTGTATATATTTGAATTAAAATGATGTGTAACAAAACCACACATAACCACTCTATTTTGGGTTCGTTGTGTGGTTTTGTCAAATGTATAAACGAGTTACAGGCAATCAAAAATCACTTACAACATTTAAATCTAAAATATGCTACAATTACAAAATTTGGAAAATGCTAAAAGGAGTGTAGAAAATTATGATCCTACAACATTTGGAAACGCTGCTAACAGCTATCGTTTTTTTCTTAGTCAAATTATTGTAAATGATTTTAGGCATATACATAACTTGGATTTGACATTTAATCATCCCATAACCGTAATCAGTGGTACAAATAAAATTGGAAAAACTAGTTTACTTTTAATAATTGCATGTAGCCACGAAAATTTTCAAAAATATGATTCTACAAAACCTATAACAACTTTACGTCGGCATCTATGGAGGGATGTGTTTACATTTACTTCACTTGAATCTGCTACGAGAAGCTATTCCTATACTTTACATTGGAGAGTTGGAAACGACAATAGACAAGGCACAGGTCGAAGAGCAGCAGCAAGCCAATCATGGACTGGTTTAGGAAAAGCGAGCAATGATGTAAATCGTATAAATGCTAAAATTAGAGATAAACAAGTTCGCCTTATAGATTTAGATAGATTATTACCTGCTAGAAATTTCTCAAATAGTTTAAAGTCAAAAATAAATATTGCAGGCCGTACTAGATTACATGAAGAGATAGAGCAGGCTTTCAATTATATTTTCGAAAATGTACCCGCTGTTGAGATTCACAGAATTGGCTCACATATTAATAAAACTGCCTATTTGTTGAGTCCGATAGCTGTACCTCCAGCAGTAAGTGAGCCATATTCAAGTTTTAATGCCGCTTCAGGTGAAGAATCTTTGATTAATATTTTAGTAGATATTTTCGAAACTCCTAATGACTCGTTAGTTATGATCGATGAACTTGAAGCAGGAATTCATCCAAATGTACAAAGAAGGCTTGCGGATATTATTCAATACATATCATGGCATCACAAAAAACAGTTCGTTATTACCACTCATTCACCAACGTTACTATCTTCATTCCCCCAGAAATCTAGAAAATTCATTGACAAAAAAATAAATGGTGATTTCGAAGTAATTTCATCGATTTCAGTTAATGCCGCATTTTCAAAAATGGATTCACAAGCATACCCACTTGTCTACCTTTATTGTGAAGATACAGAAGCAGAATTCATCATCAAAAATTTTCTTATCAAGATTAACCAAACCAAGAAGCATTTTGATAAGCTTGTAAATATTATTATTTCAGGGCCAATCGATCAAGTAAAAAACGATTATTTGAGACATAAACGAAATTATCGCTCAATGAGATTAAAAACAGGATTTTGTTGTATTTTTGATGGTGATCACGTTAGCCATCCGCATTATTCATTGTATCATCAAAATCCTGATGAATTCACATTCTTTTTATATCCATATACAGCTCCAGAAAAATTTTTAGTTAGTGCATATTTAAACGTACATCCTAACCCACAATTATATACTGCACTAGTAAACTCCGATCACCATGCCTTATTTCAAGAAATGGTAAATTTAGGTTTAGCGGTTGACAGATCTTACGCTCGATTGCTATGTTGGCAAGCTTTCGAAATGACTCCAGAATACACTCAACTTGAAGTTGATTTAACAGAATTTCTACTTTCTGTCGTAACCCATTTTTCAAGATTAAGCGACTAGATATATTGACTGCCTAAGCTTAATGAAAAATTGGTTTTGTATTTGAGAAATTTGGCAAATCCGTAAATAGGGTTTAATTTAGTCCCAAACCCGCTGATTACTATGGTATTACCAAATAAAAATTCGTAAAAAAGCCATCTATTTTTTGCGAATAATTAATAACTTTGATTTAGGAAAAACAAAAAAGTCTTGCGAAGGGGAAGAGCATTTTTTTCTCTTTCCTTTCAAAAGAAATTTTATTTAATGTTTTTTTTACGCTACTTGTCTTTTTTCAAACATTTTGTTTTCTCTTATGCATGCACATACTCTATGTACAAGTTTGTTCCTAACATTGTTTATGATAAGCATCTTGTTTTTACCTTCTTCCACCTTTCGATTAAAATAATTTTTTAATTCAGGATCACTGGTAATTGCTGACAAGGCACACATATGAAGCTGTTTTTTTAATTTTTTGTTAGCCACATAATGGACTTTTGGTTTTGAGCGAATACTTTTCCCCGAGGTATGTTCAAAAGGTACAACACCTGCATAACAAGCCAGTTGGCGAGGAGTTGTATACATTGTAAATTCGTTTGTAAAACAAATCAAAAACAAAGCCGTTACTTTTCCGATGCCAATAACAGATGTGACAAGAGTGAAAATTCTAGAAATATTTTCATCGTCATTTATTGTTTTGTCCAATTGTTTTTCAATGTTTTTTAGATCCAAATCAATTCCCTTGATGGTGCTTTTCTGTAGTTTTTCAGAAAGTCTGGCTACTTCCAAATCAAAGGCTTTGAGTTCTTTTACATTTCGCAACAAAGAAGCTTTTGTTGCAACTAATTTTTCCCGCAGGGACAAAAGATTTCTCATTTTGTTGATTTCCATTCTGGGAGCATTAAAAATAACTGCTTCCTCCACATTTTTCATGGCATAAAAAGCAATTCTTTGGGCATCAACTTTGTCGTTTTTGCCTCTTTGAACCCCAATGCTGCGAATAATTTTCAGTGACATTTCGACCCAAAGTGAGAACTTTTCAATCATTAGACATTTGATTATTAACTTGCCGTACATTCCTGTGTGTTCTAAACAAACAAGCGTGTTTTCAAACGTGGAACCTTGTTCCTTGAGCCATTTGCAAAGGGACTTGATTCCTTTGTAATCATTTACAAACTGGCTGTGAATTGATTTTTCTTTATTTCTATCCAAAATTACTACGGCATCAAAATATTCTTTTGACACATCGATACCTAAAAAATGTTTAAATTTACTCATAAGAAAAGATTTTAAGCATTAGCAACCAAATTATTGAACACACTCGTAACCTTGATAATAGGCCTTAAAACCTGAATTACTATTTGATGCTTGTTCAATATAAACTGACAAAGTCCTAATCAGCGGATAAGTCTAAAAACTTTGTAGTACCAATGGTGTACTTTGTCAGTTTGGTTGTTAATTTAAATTTACGAATAATTTATTATGCAAATCTAAAGGTAGTACCAGGACGATACACCATTTTAAAACAACAAAATTCAAATGAATCTTTTTAGTAAAAAAAGTAATCCCGATGATGAAAACAGATTAAGACTTCAAAAGTTAGTCGATCAAACTAAAAAAATAGAAACACCAACTGGATGGGAAAAAGAAACATTCGCAATTGGTGGATTAAGTAACGTTGGTTTTTCCAAAAAATTCCCAGAAATGCTTTTAGTTGTATCGAGTCAAGGAAGAGGTGTAATAGATTGCTCTAAATTTGAATTAATTGAAAGAGATTATGATGATAGTTGGGAATGGATGGACATGTACGAATTGTGGACAATGGGAATTGGTAAACTATCCGATGAAAAAATATTAGTCGGCGGGATTCATGGTGGAGGACTTCCTTTTTTAAATAAGTATGGTGATTCGATTCAATTTATGGCAACACAATGGCCAATTATTGATTTGATTTTTCAACCTCATTGCAAAAGTCTTTATAAAGAAAATGACGCTAAAGACTGTTTCAGAATCTACCATGATTACGAATTAAAAGCTTATGGTTTCTCATATAATGGAGATTACTTTATTACAGCAACAAGTAGTGAAGTCAATGTATATAAGAAATAAAAAAACGTGTATAACATTCTGGTATTGCAACGGATTTGGGCAGTAGCTTAATGGAAACTTGGTTTTGCATTTGAGATAATTTGGCAAATCCAAACTCAGAATACTTACTATATTTGAAGTAGTTTTTTCTCAGACTGACATTACTAG
The DNA here is from genome assembly GCF_002797935.1 of Flavobacterium sp. 1. Classification (NCBI taxonomy): domain Bacteria; kingdom Pseudomonadati; phylum Bacteroidota; class Flavobacteriia; order Flavobacteriales; family Flavobacteriaceae; genus Flavobacterium; species Flavobacterium sp. 1. The sequence goes on along the minus strand of NZ_PGER01000001.1, from coordinate 611,166 downwards.
CAATTTAAATCAACATTATGCTTCACAAGGAAATAAAAGGCGATGAGCTTTATCTATACATGAATGGAAAACTCATTTATAAAAGGTGGATTAAAACTGGTGTTTCAAAAGTGTTTGATTTATTTGCTTACAACAAATATACTTTGACAAGTATTCAAGATTTACAATTTGAAAATCAAGCGCAAAAAATTTCTATAAAAGCCAAACTGAGGTTGAAATCAACATTTGATGGTGGCAGAAAAACAGGAATTAATAGTGGTTACAGACCAAATCATGTTTTTGAATACAGAATCGATGAAAAACTTTATGCATATATGGGTGAAATCATCTTTGACAATTATGAAACCATTGAGCCAGGCGAAGAAAAAGTTGTAACTGTAAATTTTCACGTTACTCAGCCTATAGAAGAATATTTAAATAAAGGACGTAAATGGTTTATTCACGAAGGACCAATGCAAATTGGAGAAGCCGAAATCGTGTAAGCAAAACTGCCGATAACAACTACAACGGATTCGGGCAATTAACTTAGTGGAAAGTTGGGTTTGTATTTGGAAATATTTGGCAAATCCGAAAATAGGCTTAATTTAAGCCCAAACCCACTGTCGTACCAGAATGTAGTGTGCTAGTTTATCAGAAAATGCGGTTAAAAGAACTCCGAAAATCCAAATCAAGAATGGCAAATAATTGGGAAGAAATAAAATGGATTTTTGAATCTGATGGGACACTTCGAGATATTTATGTAGAAAATGTAGATATTGAAGATTGGAAAATTCTAATAGATTATTTAAATGCAAACCATATTGTAAAATATGGACCGTCTCACGACAATAAAATTGTAAATAGAATTGATAAGGATTATTTAATTCAATTATTGACGGACGATACCGGAAAAATGGAATTAAAAACTGTTTCAATAGTAATTGACTGCATAATTATAAATACTCATTTTTTCAATGTTAATGAAATTGAATTCGATATTGAACCAAAAGAAATAAACTCTATTGAGGATTATGAGAAGGTCTTGAGTTTTATGAATGAAATTAGTCGAATTTTAAATAAACAATTGATTTTGACGGGTGAAAATCAAATTAAATTTCCACTTGTAAGAGTTGAATTCTCAAAAAATATAATAAAAGCATTGACAAAAAAAGAGGCTGAGAAATTATGGAAGTAAAAAAAACAGCTCACAACAGCTACAACGGATTTGAGCAATTGACCGAATGGAAAGTTGGTTTTGTATTTGGGAAATCCGAAAACAGGCTTAATTTAGTCCCAAACTGCTTGTACCGCTGGAACGTTATGTGACGCTACGAATAAAATCGAGCTAAAGACAACATTTAAAATAAGAATTTCAGATTGAAGATTTGGATGGAATACAAAAGGTGAAAAGCTGAAAGTTAGAACACATTATTATGAAACTGTTTAGAAATAAAATAGAAAGACATTTTAAAAAAATTTCAATCAATGGAAGAATCGCTTTTGGTATTAAATGTTTAGAAGAATATTTGATTGAGAATAAAATAAGCAATGTTTGGACTAATAGATTAATAAATACTTTATGGGAATTCACCGCAAGCAAAAATCTATCGGAATGGAATAAAAAGATTTCAGACTTAACACCTGAATGTATTTTAGATACTCATCCAAAAAATATTGCTGAAAATTATAAATCTCTAACAGAATCTGAATTTGAAAGTCTAAAAGAGTTTTATTTGAAAGCTGACGATAAATTAATTTATTTAATAAACTTAGTAATTGACATTGGTACAACAGACTTATATGGAGCAACAGGAAAATACAGTGAAAACACATTAAAATCAACAATGGTGGTATATAAGTTTGCTCAAAAAGAAATCAATACAATGCCAGATTTGAATAAATTTACTATCACAAAGTTTTTCGAAAATGGCGGTTGGGGCGACCGGATTGATAAGGAATTATTCAACTAAACAAGTAAATAACTGTCACATAACGGCTACAACGGATTTGGGCAATTGGCTTAATGAAAAGTTGGTTTTGTATTTAGGAAGATTTGGTAAATTATGAATAATAATTCTAATCCCTTCATAAAAAAACTAATCCTGAAACACAAATTTATTCATTGTAAAATCCAAAACATTTGGTTTTTACAATGATGTAACAAATTTGAAATTTTACGCCTAATTGAAAATAGTAACACATAAACTTACCTTCATAGACATGATTTCAGATAAAAATTTAGCACGCATAGCAGGCTTTTGTTATTTAATTGTAATAGCAACAGGTTTATTTTCTGAGGTCTTTGTTAGACAAGCATTAAGAGTTTCAAATGATGCGGTAGCAACTGCTCAAAACATTCAAGCAAATGAAATGCTTTATCGTTGGGGATTTGTAGCTGATCTTTTTAATTTTGTAATAGGAATACCTTGTGTATTGATACTGTATTTTTTGTTCAAGAGAGTAAATAAACTTTTATTTCAAATTGCTCTAGCTTTAGTAATTATTCAAACAGCTATAATAGCGGTCAATCTTTTAAATCAAATAAACCCTTTATTATATTTAAGTAACGAGACTTACCTTAATACGTTTCAGCCAAATCAGCTTGCGACACTTTCCTTATTGTCGCTAAATATACAAGCACAAGGATATGCTATCGGATTGGTGTTTTTTGGTTTTTATTGTTTGATAGTTGCTTATGTAATTTACAATTCGAAAATGCTTCCCAAATTTCTTGGAATACTACTCGCCATTTCGGGTTTTGGATATCTTATAAATAGTTTTGCCATGTTTCTATCAAAAGGCTTTGCAAATCCATTGTTTATTTATCTTGCTATTCCTATTTTTATTGGAGAATTATCGCTGTGTTTGTGGTTAATTCTAAAAGGTATAGACACTTCAAAATTAAACCTGCCAAATAATAATCAAACATGCTAAACATAAAAAGAACAACAACCGAAAACAAAGATTTTCAAGAATTAGTCGTTTTACTGGATCAAGATTTAGCAATAAGAGATGGTGAAGATCATAATTTTTATGGTCAGCATAATACGCTCGAAAAAATCAAACACGTTGTCGTTATCTATCAGGATACCTTAGCTATTGGCTGCGGTGCTTTCAAGGAATTTGATTCCGATACCGTTGAAATAAAAAGGATGTTTGTTCATCCTGATTTTAGAAGCAAAGGAATTGCCAGTACAATTTTGACCGCATTGGAAACTTGGGCAACTGAATTCCATTATACAAATTGTGTTTTAGAAACAGGAAAAAATAATCCGGTCGCCATTGCCTTATACCGAAAATCCGGTTATGAAATAATACCCAATTATGATCAATATGAAAATATTGAAACCAGTGTTTGTCTAAAAAAACATTTGATAATTTAAGATAAATACAATTGCGATTCTAAATAATTACAGGAAAGCACGATATTTCTCTCTATCCCCGATAGAAGTGAAAATCCTTTGTGGGCTGGGGTTCAGTCCACAAAGATTGCAACGGATAGCGGGACCAATGCCTGCAAAGAAGCCAAATCTTTCTGCTTCAAAAAAAAATAATTATCAACTAATCAGCTTAAATCCAACAAAAAACAGCATTATAGCAATTGCATTTCTAAGCAACAAATCTGGAAGCTTCCCGCTTAGCATACTGCCAATGTAAATTCCAGGAAGTGATCCTAACAATAATTGTCCTAAAATTGTCAAATCTATATTTCCCATCGATGCGTGTCCTAATCCTGCAACAAGCGTTAATGGGACTGCGTGAGCAATTTCGGTACCAACCAAACGAGGTGTTGGCAAAAGCGGGTATAAGAAAAATAAGGTTACTGTTCCTAGTGCTCCAGCACCAATTGAGGTAAGCGTCACTGTTGCTCCCAGCATAACACCAATCGCAACCGTCAATAAATTTTGGGTTTTGCTTTCACTATGAAATTTATCGCCGGCATGTTTTTGAGATAAAACCAACAGCTTCTTTTTGAACAGAATTGCAACTGAAGTAAAAACTAATGCCCAGCCTAAACTATACTTTATAACATTATTTAAAGCTGTTGTATCGGCGTTTAAAGTATGAAGAATCCATAAAGTTAATAAAGCAGCAGGCACACTTCCAAGCGAAAGCCAGCCTGTTATTGTCCAATTGATATTCTTTTTTTTATTATGCACTAAAACACCTCCAGATTTAGTAATCGCTGCGTACAATAAATCAGTTCCAACTGCTGTAGATGGCGGAATGCCAAACCACAATAAAATAGGAGTCATTAAAGATCCTCCTCCAACTCCTGTCATACCAACAATAAAACCAACTAATAATCCTGCAACAATTAAACCTGCTTGTAAATCCATAAAAGAGTCTATGATTTTTTTTTTTGCAAAAGTAGAGAAATCTACTTTATTATAGGCATTATGCCACTTCATAATATCATCTTCAATCTTTCAAATTCACTGCTTTAATCAAAAAAAAGGCTTCTTTAAATTAACTACCAGCCACTCATAACAGCAATCCATTAGCAAAATCATTTCAAATTCGACTAAAACCATAGAAATTCATTCATTTAGATAATTATTTCTGTTAATTTAATAATTACTCTATGGACTTAATAGATTATATGGAATTTATAAAAAAATTAAAATAAGTTCATTTAAAAATAAATATCAATGTATTTTCCTATACAAATAGAATCAAATCTTATGACTGAAATTCAAAAAGGAGTAAAATAATGTTTTAAAACATAAGATATATCTTCTTTTATGATGAAGAAAAAAGAACAAGAAGCCATCAATTCAATTTATGTGAAGCAATCTGGATATTTCAAATACAAATCGCTTTTTTGTAACTTTGCGCTTTGAAAATAATCCAAATGAATATAAAGCTTATCGCAATCGGAAAAACCGACAATAAATCACTGCAAACCTTAATTGATGATTATACCAAGCGCTTGTCTTTTTATATCAAATTTGATTTGGAAATTATACCAGACATTAAAAACGTAAAAAACTTATCTGAGAGTCAGCAGAAAGAAAAAGAAGGGGAACTTATTTTATCTAAAATAACTCCCACGGATCAGCTCATTTTATTAGACGAAAACGGAAAGACTTTTTCGAGCGTTGCTTTTTCATCTGAATTGCAAAAGAAAATGAACTCGGGTGTTAAAACATTAGTATTTGTAATTGGTGGTCCTTATGGTTTTTCGGAAACGGTTTATGCCAAAGCAAATGGTAAAATATCGCTTTCACTAATGACTTTTTCACATCAGATGGTACGTTTATTTTTTATCGAACAATTGTATAGAGGGTTCACTATTTTAAGAAATGAGCCTTATCATCATCAATAGAATTCAATTTTATTAATACGTCTTTGCCAATACTCGATTGAAATTTCAGGATTCAAATTTAAAACCACCACAAAAGACTACTACAGCATTAATAATCAGGAATTTATATACAAAAAAAATCACCTAATTAAAAATAAAATATTAAATTTGTTGTATTCTTATTAAATCTTACAAAAATTTAATAATTATGTTTTTTTAACCTTTTTTTAACCCTAAAAAATATAAAATTATGAAATCTTTACTTGGTTTTACAGCAGTTTTATTTTTGTTTTTTATTGGAGTTTCTTGTTCCAATAGTGATGACAATCCCTCTCCAACTCCAACTCCTGTCATTGTAGATTTTACAGCTAGCTTAACACCTGTAGCTGGCACCGGTTCAATGGCTTATGGCAACGCAGCGCTAAAGTTTAACCAGACAGCCAAAACATTTGAAATTACCGTAACCTTTACAGGAATAACGCCAACACACGGTCATATACATGGTGCCGACGGCGCGATAGTATTTCCTTTTCCTGATGCAAATGTTTCAACCTCTCCAATAATCTTGTCTTTTTCCATAAATGATGCTCAAATTACAGAACTTATGGCTAATCATTATTATGTAAACTTACATACTACGGCTTTTCCTGGAGGAGAAATAAGCGGAACACTTATCAAAATCGGTTCCTCTGGAGGCGGTGGAGGCGGAGGTTATTGACTTCAATTTTTCTCAAAATAAAGCCTTCCGATTTGGAAGGCTTTATTTTGAGAAAATCAATAAATGAACTCTTCATTAGTTTCTATTTTTTTTTCTAAAGTTTCAATAAAAATTTTATCTTGAATATAACTCCCAAAATCTAAGTTTTTATCAAACCTAAACAAAAACTTTTTCACTGTATCGTCTGGAAGAGCTGCGTTTATTAACTCTCCCAATTTTTCTTTTGTGATATGCTGATCCTCCAATAAAATTTCATTTTTTTTATTGAAAAAAATTACTGTCCCTGCTGGCTTCTCCATTTTATAATTCACTTTCGTAAAAGGCATAAAAGCTAGATTTTTGCCAATCGAATCTGCATACGAAAAATAATTTTCGGCTGCTTCATTTTTATGAGCGCTGTCTCCCCGCCTTTTCTCCTGCAGTTTTATCACTTCAGGAATGACCAGCCACAATGGCAAACGCTTATCAATATTCAATATCCAATTGGTTGTGCTAATGCTGTTTTTTCTGTTTACTTCTGCCAAAGTATCTTTTCCGTTTACTCTAAAAAAAATGTAAATAGGAGACAAATCCACAACTTCTTTTACAATAGTCTTATCAGCTTTTGGCAATAAGATATCTTCTTTATTACCGCAGGAAAAACAAAACAACAATACAATTCCAAACAAATATTTCATCTTTAATTCAATTTATTAAATAAAGTAACACACTCAACTGCTTCTTTCACATCATGAACACGAAGTATTTTTGCTCCTTTGGTCAAAGCGATTGTATTCAGGAAAGTTGTTCCGTTTAATGCCGATTCGGCGTTTGTTTCCAATGTTTTATAAATCATAGATTTTCTAGAAATTCCAACCAGTAAAGGTAATTCAAGCATTTGAAACAATTCCATTTTTTTCATTACGGTATAATTTTGTTCCAATGTTTTAGCAAAGCCAAAGCCTGGATCCACAATTATGTCATTTATTCCATGAGTTCTCGCAACAGCAATTCGTTCCGAAAAATAGAACAGCATCTCTTTGACAATATCATCATACTGAGTAAAAGTCTGCATCGTTTTCGGTGTTCCTTTCATGTGCATCATGATATAGGGAACCTGATATTTCGCAATGGTTTCCAGCATTTTCTCATCTAATTTTCCAGCCGAAATATCATTGATTATTGCAGCGCCGTTTTCAATACAAATCCTTGCAACTTCAGCACGAAAAGTATCAATTGACAATATAATCTCCGGAAAATGTTTTTGAAGCAGATTCACGACAGGAACAATTCTCGATATTTCCTCTTCCTCCGAAACGAACTCGGCATTCGGTTTGCTTGAATATGCTCCAACATCAATAAAAGCAGCTCCTTCATTGAGCATTTTTTGAACCCTTTCCAAAAGTTCACTTTCATTTTTATATTTTCCTCCGTCAAAAAAAGAATTGGGCGTAATATTCAAAATCCCCATTACTTTTGGTGCAGATAAATCGATGAGTTGTCCTTTACAATTCATTTATATGTTTTTTTTTAGTTTAAAGCAACTCAAAAAAGTTTAAAATTGTTTAAAATTGTTTAAATTTTTAAACTCTTAAACTTTTAAACCCTTAAACCTTTAATTTTTTAAACTTTATTTTTCTTATTTTTGAAGCAATTTTATACAAATATACATCAATAATGAAGAATACTTCACAAGAATATGACAAGGTGATTGCCATTTGTCGCACACTTTTTATCAATAAAATGAAAGATTACGGCAGTGCTTGGCGCATTTTGAGACTTCCGTCACTAACTGATCAAATTTTTATAAAAGCACAAAGAATAAGAAGTTTACAAGAAAATGAAATTCGAAAAGTAGACGAAGATGAAACTGGTGAATTCATTGGTATTATCAATTATTCTATTATGGCCTTGATTCAATTAGAATTGGGCGTGGTCGATCAGCCTGACTTAGAAACTGAAAGAGCAACCCAATTGTATGATGCCAAAGTAGCTTTGACCAAAGAATTGATGGAAAACAAAAACCACGATTACGGAGAAGCCTGGCGCGAAATGCGCATAAGTTCATTAACCGATCTAATTTTGCAAAAATTACTGCGGGTTAAACAAATTGAAGACAATAAAGGAAAAACGATAGTATCTGAAGGAATTGATGCAAATTATCAGGATATGATTAATTATTCAATTTTTGCCTTGATTTTGATGAAGAAAAAATAATTCATTATATTTTATAAAAGCCCCCAAACGATAAAACAAACCCAAAAATGAAAAACATCATCACCCAATTCTCCCGAATTTTTGTTGGAGTCTTGTTCATAATCTCAGGATTAATAAAACTAAATGACCCGATTGGTTTCTCCTACAAACTTGCTGAATACTTTAGTGAACCAGTTTTCAACATGCCGTTTTTTGTACCGTTTTCATTGACTATAGCCTTATTTATAGTAATCTTAGAAGTGGTTTTGGGCGTAATGCTGCTCATTGGTTTCAAATCAAAATTAACGATCTGGCTGTTATTGCTTTTGATTATTAAATTCACTTTCCTGACTTTTTATTCTGCTTACTTTGATGTGGTAAAAGATTGCGGCTGTTTTGGCGATGCATTACATCTTACACCTTGGCAATCGTTTACAAAAGATGTCATTTTATTAGTTTTTATATTGGTTTTATTTATCAATATGAAATTAGTAAAACCTTTATTCAGTAATAAAATCCAAAATAGTCTTGCTATACTATCCGTTATTTTATGCGGATTTATGGGCTACTGGGTCATAAATCACCTGCCTCTAAAAGATTTTCGCGCATACAAAGTGGGTAATAATATCCAGAAAGGAATGGAAATTCCAGAAGGCGCACCAAAATCGGTAGTCGAAATGATTTTCATTTACAAAGTAAACGGTGTTGACAAAGAATTTACAGAGAAAGATTTGGCAAATATCCCTGCCGGTGCCACTTTTGTAGACCGAAAAGACAAGGTAATCACCGAAGGCTACGTTCCTCCTATCCATGATTTTGTAATGGAAAAAGACGGATCTGATTATAAGGAAGAGCTTCTGCAGGAACCTAAATTATTAATGATTGTCGCCTATGATTTGGCTCTAGCCAATACTGACGGACTTTCTAAAGCAGAGCTTATCAATAAAAAAGCTGCTGCAAAAGGATACAAAGTAATTGGAATGACAGCTTCACCTCCAGAAGAAATTGCAAAAATCAAAAAACAATATGGAATCACTTTTGATTTTTATTTCTGTGATGCTATTCCTTTAAAAACAATCGAAAGAGCCAATCCAAGTTTTGTTATTCTTGAAAAAGGAACCGTAAAACAAAAAGTCCATTATAACGACACCGAAGATTTAGTATTCTAAATTTCTATTTTTCAATACAAAATAAGCCTTGCAGAAATATCATTTTCCTGCAAGGTTTTTTTTTGGTCTTGACGTTATAAATTAAAATCATGCAGAGAGAAAAAGTATTAACTATAACGATATTGTAAGCTTTTTTGAAGTTTTTTATCATAAAATTATAAAATCTGCCTACTTAATTTACAATTCTTTGGTTAACTTTGCAAAAACTTAATTTAAATGAAAAAAATTGCTCTTTTAATTATTGCTTTTGTAACTTTTTCCTGCACTCAAGCACAAAAAGTTCAGAAAACAAAATTTTCTGAAAAAGCACTTTCTGAAACCTTATTAACTTCAGACGGAAATCAGATTAAATTTCAAGATATTTTAAAAGCACAAAAGGGGAAAACTACTGTAATAGAAGTTTGGGCTTCTTGGTGCGGTGATTGTGTAAAAGCGATGCCAAAACTAAAAGAACTTCAATCCAGCAATCCAAACGTTTCCTATGTATTTCTTTCTATGGATAAAACCGCTGATAAATGGAAGCAAGGCATCGAAAAACACGAATTAAAAGGATTGCATTTTATGGCAAACGATGGTATGAAGGGAGCATTTGGAACTGCAATAGACTTAGATTGGATTCCAAGATACATCATCATTGACAAAACCGGAAAAATCGGTGTTTACAGAGCAATAGAAACTGACTTTGCACAAATTAATGAAACTCTAAAAAAACTGCAATAAGAAACTGCAGAACAAATTATATTACACAAAACCATAAATACTAGAAAAATGAGAAAGAAGATTGTTGCAGGAAACTGGAAAATGCATAAAAATGCTGCACAAACAAAAGAATTATTAAACGAATTATTAACGCAAATTCCAGCTGAGACTGCCGCACAAGTAATTGTTGCACCAACGTTTATAAACTTAGCTTCAGCAGTAGATAATTTAACACACTCCAATATAGCAGTTGCTGCGCAAAATTTACACCAAGCAGAAAGCGGTGCTTTTACAGGCGAAATATCTGCAGATATGATTAAAAGCATAGGTGTTAACACCGTGATTTTGGGTCACTCTGAACGCAGAGCGATTTTTCACGAAACTGATGCTATTATCGCAAGCAAAGTAAATACAGCTTTGAAACATGATTTGACAGTAATTTTCTGTTTCGGAGAAGAATTAAAAGACCGTCAGTCTGGAAACCATTTCAATATCGTTGAAAACCAATTGAAAGACGGCTTATTTCATATTGAAACTAAAGACTGGGAAAAAATCGTATTGGCTTATGAGCCGGTTTGGGCTATTGGAACTGGAGAAACTGCTTCGCCGGAACAAGCGCAGGACATGCATGAATTCATCAGAGAAACTGTTCGCAAAGCCTTTGGAAGCGACATCGCCGAAGATGTAACTATCCTTTACGGAGGCAGTGTGAAACCAGATAATGCTAAAGAAATCTTCTCTAAACCAGACGTAGACGGTGGTCTTATTGGCGGAGCTGCTCTGAATGCAAAAGATTTCATTACAATTGTAACGTCAATCTAAAAAACAATCCTAAATACCCTAAAGCAGTGCAAAATAGTATGCACTGCTTTTTTTTACCAAATAATTGCTATTGAATAAAGTCCTGCAGCAATGGACAATTGTATTTCTTAAAAGTTTGGGTGTTTTTGTACGCCGAATTAAAGGTGTAAATTTCCTCTCCTGGCTTAAACCTCAGATTTTCTTCTCCCAATATATTAGCCTTTGCTGAAAAACTAACGTAATCACATTCAAAAATCATTAAACTTGCCAATGCTTTTTCTTCTTTATTTTTGGAAAGAAACAGCGCTTTTTGATAATACATTTTGGCCAGACTGCAATTGTAATAATTTCCTCTTTGAAACTTTTTTTCCCGCTCTGATCGATTCCCTCCATAAATATAATCAGAGTAGTCATCGCCCGAATAACCGCTCCAGCCATAGGAAACCATCATCCATGAATTCCCCCAACACGAAACATTAAAAAAAGCGTGAGCCAATTTCAAATTGCTTGTGGCAGTATTTTTCTCTTTAAGTTCCAAAAGTGTTTTTAGAAATGCAGCTTTATTAAAAACATAATCAAATTTTCTTTCCTTGCTACTTATCAGTATTTTTGGAAAAAAGGGATCCTCATTTAAAAAATTCTTAAACTCATAATTTTTTTTCCAAAAATCCTTCGGCATTTCAGCAAAGGTTTGATAGGCTAATTGCAAGTTGTTATCCCTAAAAGCAATCGTTCCTTTCAAATCCTTGTAAACATTAAGATCAGTATTTATTGTGCCGGCGCAAATGTATTTTTCAAAAGCTGTTTTATCTTTTTTGACAATAAGAGCCATTAAATTATTAATATCTTTCACCTTGGCAAAGCGGTCAAAATACCCCAAGTAAGCATAAAAATAAGGATTATAATCCCAAAAATAATCATTATTCTTCTTTATGTTCGATTTCATAAACAGTAGTCCCGCTGTGGCTTGATCTCCTTTTTCGGCATATTTTTGAGCTGTGATTCTGCAAAAACTGTACATGCTTTTAAAAAGGCTATGATCCTGTCCAACCGCTTTTTCAAGCGAATTAAAACACTCAAAAAACAGCTCCTTTGTAGCTTCGCTCTCAATATTCTTTTGCTTCAAAGCCACTAGTGCTAACTGAATTTTGGACTGCAAAACAATTGACTCATTTGCATTTTCCGAAATCAAATCCACATATTTTTTACCCAAACCTATTTGATCATCAATAAAACACAGCTGTGCAATAGCCGAACACAGATAATCCTTTTGTTCACCTTTGGCCGAATTCAGAATTTCAATCAAAAACTTCTCCAGGTCTTTTAAATAGAGCATATCCTTAGTCAAATTTTCAGCTTTGGCTTTCTCATAGTCTTGATACCATTCCTCATTATCAAAAACTACCGAAGGACTGTTTTGGGTATACTTTGGCGTAAAAATCCAATCTTCGAGTTTGTTGACCTCCCTGCCTACCAAGAAACTGAAATAAATTGAATTTGGACAGTATGCATAAATCTGTTTTAATGTTTCCAATTGCGGAGAAGGATTACGCATACATTCTAATGCCATAATATTTCCTTTTTCGCTTTCGTTTTGGGCTAAAGCCAAAGTCTCCGCAGTCAATGATCGGTCATAATGCTGCATTACGGCATTAGTTTTTTCATCGCAAGAAACAAAAACCTGGCTCAAATAATAATTTTGCAATGCCTGATCATCGGCACATAGCGCTCTAAAATACAAAGCCCAAGGAGTTAAAATCGTATCGGGTTTGGAAGCAAAATAATCATCATACAATCGAACAGCTTCCTGCGGATTTCCATCATAATAATTCATTCGTATCAGCAGAAAAGCATAACGCCTTTTCAGGAATCCATCTTTGGCAGAGCTAAATATTTTGTCGTAATCACCTATATCTGCAAATAATTTAGCTGTATTATCATAACCATAATTTAAGTTATTCCAAGTTTCCCATTTGCCTCCGCCAATATTGTTGTACTCAAGTTTTTTTGCAAAAATCAAATACTCTAGAAACTTTTTATTTTTGCGAAGCAAAAGTCTCTCGACAAAGCTGTTTTTGGCAAAAACTTTTCCCAATGTTTTTGATTGATAAGCCGATTGAAACACCTCCGAATCCGTTTCATACAAAATGGTGTACACGTCATTCGGATTGATATCCATACTCAATTGCTTTTGCCATTCAAGACAGTTTTTCAGTTCGTCCTGATTTGAGAAAACATTCGGAGACGCATAACTATCTGCTGAATATGTCAAAAATCGAAGCTTCAAAAAATCCTTTCGCTCAGCACGAAATAAAGCCAATCGGGTAATCTCTGGACTTTCGGACCAGCCACAGGCTAAAGCGCCGTTAAATCCAAACAAAAAGAATAAAAGGCTAAAAAAGGGAATAATAACTGGATATTGTCTCAATTCCATAATCGTTTATGTATTTTTTATCAAATGAAAAAAAGGTAACTCTAGTTTGATCCGTTACCACAATTTTAGATTTCAGTATTCCAATTATCTTTTTAATTTCGGCATCCGAAATTTTCTCAGTCCTAATCTCATCACCATTTCTAAAGTAAGTATCTCCAATCAAAACATCATCTTGAAATACGTAGTGATCAACATTAACTTTCTTGAAACGAACCGTATCTTTCACAAAGTCTTCATAATCTGACAAAATTCCCTTAAACACTTTTCCTCTAAAAACTACTGACCAGCTATACAGTGGTAAAGCAAAATTCAACGGTAATTTATATCCGTCCTGAACAATATACTCTTCAACCTCTTTACTGGTTCCGATTGAATTCTTAGATTTATAATCCGTAGGGCTTGTTAAATTATAGCACATCAGCAACCCATTATCAACTGGCGGTATACCCGCTTTATTCCTATACTTATATTGCCAAAGCCTTATTGTAGCCGAGAGAGCATATTGAGGAAAATTCATTTTGAGCTTTTGCAAAAAATAAAAATAATTCTTCTTTGACTTTTCTGTCCAATCGCAATCAATCAAAATCTCCTTGCAGTTCAGCTTTATTTTTTGCTTCTCTATTTTGGCAACAGAATCAGTATTGAGCCAAATTTTATGATCTTGAGCGCTGGAATTATATGTTTTTTGAACAATTTGGTATGCCTTTGCTCGAGCCTGCTCCAGTTGGTATTCCTCAAGTACGCTGCCGACTCTTTTCCTAATTCTGTTTGCCAGTGAGTCCAATTGCTTTTTACTAGCCAAAAGCAATACCTCATTGGTGATGAAAATACTGGGTGTAATCTCCATTTTCTCCATATCCCAATTCACAGAACGTATAGTAGCTACAGGCAATGGCTCATTTGCATAAGGATTCCAATCCACATCAAAAAAACGGACGTACATGTGGTTAAGCTGCATCGATTTTGCAAGCGAATCATCAGTTTGGCTAGCTTCATGATTGGTTTTCCAATAACAAAAAGAACGTATCACGTCAGGTTTTATCCCTCTGCTGCTAACCAAAACCACAGACAAAAAGAAAATTAAAATTGCTTTTTTCATTACCTATACAATTATTATTTCTCACCAAATTTAATACTAATCCCTTTATATTTTAAAACAAAAACTTTAAAATTAAAGTATCTTTTACACATCAAATTATCTGAATTACTGCGCAGATAAACAGCTAGGAAACAACCCGATTGCCTTAGAACTCATTTATTCACAAGAAAAAAACTTCCTGTTTTTTGTCAATGCAGCAAACAAAAAGAATCTAATATTTTAATCTAAAAGAGTTTAATATTACCTGCAGGACTTAAAACGCTAACCTATGACCAATAAAAAAACCAACGGCATTCAGCCGTTGGTTTTTTAATAATCAAATAAATCAACCTTTACTGCAATAACTTTAACTGATCTACTGCATATTGATTGGCAGGATCAATTCCTAATGTTTTATTAAAAGTATCTTTTGCTTTTATTTTATCATTGACTGCATAAATAACCCCCAAATTATTATAGGCTTCTATTAATTTAGATTTCATCCCTTTGGTACTCAATTCATCAACACTTTTCTTTTTAGCAGCCTCTATAAAATCTTCATAATTTTTTGCCACTAGGATATCATTTTTAAGCAAGACCTGTATTCTCGCTTTAAAAAGATAAGCATCCTGAGTTGATGGTGAGGCCTGAATAATTACATCCAAAGAAGCATCAGCTTTTTTTAATAGCTCAATCTGTTGCGGATTTAAATTTTCGGCATTATAATAAGACCAATAAACTGATGAAGCAAAAAAGAAATTATCCATTAAATAGGATTTTGTCTCTGTATTTGCAATTGCGATTTCATAAACAGAAGCAGCATCAGCATATAATTTTTTCTCATATAATTTTTTAGCCTGCTCCGGAAGTTCGGCAGCAACAGCTGGGCTCATTTCAAATGATTTTTTAAAATCTGAAATTGCATCACTAATTAATGCATTATCAATAGGAACCGCAATCAATCCTTTACTCAATTTTGCAGCGCCAATATAAAAGTAATCTCTGCCAATAACACGGTTTGAAGTATTTGATACAAACGATAATAACGAACTTATAGCGGTATCAAAATTATTATTATAATAAGCTGAATACCCTAAATAACGATATATTCTTGGATTAACATTATCCAGTTTACTCATTTCATTAGCTTCTTTTTCAAGGGATTTATAATCAGTGGCCAAAATAAGGAAATCAGCATGACGCATACGGGAATCTAAAGAATAATCTGTTAAAGACATGTATTTTTCATAGAAAGCCAATCCTTTTGAGATATGCTCATCATATCTTCTGGCATCATTTAAAGCCCAAAGATATTCTGTCTCAGCAAGCTCACGATAAACAGGTCCATAATTAGGATTTAATGCAATTACTTCGTCAAAGGAAGTTAACGCTGCTGGAAAATTGTGAGCGTTTTTGATCAATGTCCCTAGTCCCATTTTTGCTCTCAACAAAGTATTATCCAATCGAAAAGCTTCACGATAGCATTCGTAGGACTCATTTTGTTTTTTGTTCAACTTATAAACATCTGCCAAAGTCAATAAAACATCAGTATTAGCAGGATCAATCTCTCTGGACTTGCTTAAAATCTCAATTGCTTTTTGATAATCTGGATGTTCAGAAAAAGTATAAGCTTTGCCTATGAACACTTTTTCATCTAAATCTCTTTTACTGCTATTTTTAGTTGCTAGCGTAAAATATTTTTCAGCTTCGGCAGTATCTCCCTTGTCTAATGCAATATTTCCCAATCCTATATAATTGAAATTTCCTTTGGAAGAATACGTAATCCCTGTATCAAAATGCTTTTTGGCTGTTTCCTGATCGCCTATTAACAAACAAACATTTCCTAAAAGAAATTTTGCATAGCCATCAGTAGGTTTTAATGCTGTAATTGTTTCTAAAATATTTTTTGCTTTTTCATATTGTTCTGCATCGATAGCATTCTTTACTTGCTTTATATCCTGTGCATGCCCCAATACAACAAAAAACAGTGCTGCTACGGTATAAATAAAAACTTTTTTCATAATAGATTTATTAATTTGATTATTAAAATAGTACTGCTTCAAACTCTCTTAAAACAGTACTACAAATATAAAAAAATATAAAACAAAAACATGATATTTTAACGATTAATTATCTGTTATTCAGGTAGTTATATTTTTAAAAACATGATAAAAATCATATTTTATATCATCCAAAAAAAGTATAAACCAGATCAAAAAAAAGTTTTAGGCCAACATCTTTGGATCAATAAAAAGACAATTAATTCATTTACAAAATATTATTGTGAACTATATGCTGAAACAGAAAATTAGGAGAAAGCTTTTTCAAAATCAAGTCAATAAGCAATAACTTAAAATATTTTAAATTTCAAAAAAAGGAATACATCTTATCAGACCAAACGCATAAGTTTTAATAATAACTGCAAATTCACAGATTTATTTTAAAAAAGCTAAATTTTGTAATTTTTAAAGAATTCAATTTGCGCAAATTTCTCAAAAAAGGGTTGATTGGTATAGCCTTTTTATTAAAATCTGCGAATCTGCGGTAAAAATAACTCCCGCGTTTGCCCTGCGCATCTTATATCATTATATTTGCAAAAAATTTAAACATGTCAAACATTTATATAGGATATCATTTTACCATAGAACCTAAAGAACTGGGATCGGAGATATTAATCGCAGAATTAGGAGAAAAAGCATTTGAAAGCTTTACCGAAACCGAAACTGGAATTTCGGCCTTCGTACAAAAAAATCTTTGGGATGAAATGATACTGGATGACATTCAAATACTGCATTCAGAAGAATTTAAAATCGATTATAGCTACGAAGAAATTGAGCAGGTAAATTGGAACGAAGAATGGGAAAAAAACTTTGAACCTATTGATGTTGAAGGAAACTGCCATGTTCGAGCACCTTTTCACCCAAAAACTGATGCCGAATATGACATTGTAATTGAACCCAAAATGAGTTTTGGGACTGGTCACCACGAGACTACGCACATGATGATTCAGCATTTGCTGGAAATAGACGTTATGGGAATGAAAACATTAGATATGGGCTGCGGAACAGCGATTTTGGCAATACTTGCCGAAATGAAAGGAGCTCAGCCTATTGATGCCATCGATATTGACAACTGGTGTTATTTGAACTCTATCGAAAATGCCGAGCGCAATAATTGCAGACATATAACCGTTTATGAAGGAGATGCTGCCTTATTGAAAGACAAAAAATATGATTTAATCATAGCTAACATAAACAGAAATATTTTGCTGAATGACATGCAAAGCTATGTTGACAGTTTGAACCCAAAGGGAACTATATTATTTAGCGGTTTCTACGAAGAAGACATTCCTTATATTGATTCTTCCTGCACAGAAAAAGGACTGACTTATATAAAAAAGTTCCAAAAAAATAACTGGGTATCATTAAAATACGTAAATTAGTACAATTCTTTAAATTAACGATGTACAAAAACCTAAAAGCATGAGTACAATAGAAAAAGTAAAAGAAAAAAGAAGAGAGCAGGAAGTTACTTCTATAAACAGCGAAATCATAGTATACAATGACGATGTAAATACTTTTGACCATGTTATTAAAACTTTAGTTCGTGTTTGCGGCCACACTCCTATTCAAGCAGAACAATGTTCACTTATAGTCCATTTTAACGGAAAATGTACTGTAAAAACTGGCGAATATGATAAATTAAAAATACAATGCACCGGATTATTAGAAGCAGGTTTGAGTGCTGAAATAATCTAAGTTACGATACCATTCCAAAAATGAGTTTTTATCAGCTTATTCAAGAAGTACAATCTTGAATAGGCTTTTTTATTACAATAAATTCCAGATTTAAATGATATTAACCTGAGTTCGATTATTCAATAATTTGTTATTTATTGGATATCCTGCAAGGTTTTTTCAACCTTGTAGGTATGAATACTAATGATAAGATACCTACAAGGTCTCGAAAAAGACCTTGCAGGAACATTAACTGATATAATTTATTTGTAAACAAGTTTTGTGATGTATTAATCGAACTCAGGTTATTAACTTCGCACAAAAAAAGAAACAGCTGCAAATTAAAATGGTTACAAAGTTTTAATCATTTTAATTTGCAGCTGCTTAACCGCGAATAACCTAAACTTTAGATCCAGTACCAGTCAGTATCTAGTGAGGCAATTTACTTTTTAAAGCGCCATAGATAATAGTTCCAATCAATGCTCCAATAAGCACAATAATTACAGGCAAAAATCCTGCACCTATCAATATAAAAATTGGTCCGGGACAAGAACCCACCAATGCCCAGCCTAAACCAAACGAAATCCCTCCAATTAAATATCTGGCAGTACCTTTTTCTTTTTCCTGAATTTCAATAGGTAAACCTTTGATATCTTTGATGTTTTTTCTTTTTATAATTTGGATTCCTAAGATTCCAGTCATAACAGCAACTCCTATGATTCCGTACATGTGGAAAGATTGGAAATGAAACATTTCATAAATACGGTACCACGAAACCGCTTCTGACTTGGTTAACACGATTCCAAAAAAGAAACCTACCAAAAAATATTTTAATACGTTCATAATCTAAAATAATAAGGGTAATAAAAAATGAGCCATAATCAATCCGCCGATGAAGAAACCAATTACCGCTTTCAAAGAAGGCAACTGCAGATTACTCAATCCCGAAATTGCATGTCCAGAAGTACATCCTCCAGCATAACGTGTTCCAAAACCAATCAAAATTCCGCCACCAAGAAGTATCAGAATACTTTTGGGAGATTGCCAAATCTGTTCTCCAAATAAAGCTTTTGGCATTAACTGACCATCAGGAGCATCAATTCCCAGTTGGGAAAGCTGCACAATTGTCTGCGGGTTAATTGAAACATTAGAAGGATCACTCATAAAATGCATGGCAACAAAACCTCCCGCCATAGCACCAAGAACTACAACAAAATTCCATCTGTTTGCTTTCCAGTCAAAATCAAAATAAGCAATACGCTTTCCTAACCCGGTCATGGAACACAACGATTGAAGATTGGTAGACATACCAAAATTCTTTCCAAAATAGATTAGTGTGAGCATCACCATTCCTATTAAAAAGCCCGAAACATACCAAGGCCATGTTTGAAAAATTGCGTTCATAGTTTATCCGTTTTGATTACAAATATAAAAGATTTTGATATATCTATCTATTCATCTGTTTTTTGACAAAATTTTATGCGGTTTCTGATTAGATTTTGATAATCGAGTAAAGTTCTTTTTATATTTGTAGTAGAATCGCATCACCTAAAATTTTAAACCGTCAAAATGAAAAAAATAATCTTATTCATTACCTTAGCCCTGCTTATGACTTCTTGCGGAAGCATTAAATCTTCAATAAAAAATGTAGACAATTCTGCACCATTTCCTGTTGTAAAAAACAATGCATTTGTAATTACGGCCTACAGCAAAGACAAAAAATATGGCTATAATAAAGATTACCCTATCAACATCTTTTATGGAGACACAAAGAATGACACAATCAACCAGCGATATTTCCTGAATGCTTTGGCGGGACCAAAGGGAGAAAAAATAACTTTTACCAAATTAGAAAACTGCTGCCCGTTTCCAACTAAAACAAGTGACATGGGAGCCGGTTTTCTTGATGTATATGAGTTAAAATGGAAAGGCTTAAAAACTCCGATTATTTTGTATCTGAACATTTATGAAAGAGGTCAGCTGATGGTTCCAGTAGGTCTT
This sequence comes from Flavobacterium sp. 1, assembly GCF_002797935.1. Taxonomy (NCBI): domain Bacteria; kingdom Pseudomonadati; phylum Bacteroidota; class Flavobacteriia; order Flavobacteriales; family Flavobacteriaceae; genus Flavobacterium; species Flavobacterium sp. 1. The sequence goes on along the minus strand of NZ_PGER01000001.1, from coordinate 591,067 downwards.
AGTCTGAAAAAATTATAATCACAAACACTTATTCTCCTAGCCCAGATAGAAGTGGAAAGCCCGGACTGAAAAAAAACTATTTTTTCTAGTAATAAAAGAGCGACCGGCAGGAAGCTCCTTTTATTACTTTAGAAAAAAAGTTTTTTGAAGGAGGACTTGTAACGAATAGCTGGATTAAGCTCCTAATTATTGCGCTGATGCTTTTAAAAATAAATACAAAATCTAATTCGGAAACCGCAAATTCAGATTACCTTTGCACTTTCAAAAAAAACACAATATGAACATACAAAATATACCTCAAATCAAACATACTGAGAGCGGTAACTTCTTTTTGCTTGCTGGTCCATGTGCTATAGAAGGTGAAGAAATGGCAATGCGAATCGCCGAACGATTGGTTGGCATTACTGATAAATTACAAATTCCTTATGTTTTCAAAGGATCTTTTAAGAAAGCGAACCGTTCCAGAATTGACAGTTTCTCTGGAATTGGTGATGAAAAAGCACTTAAAATACTTGAAAAAGTATCCAAAACTTTTGGTGTGCCAACTGTAACCGATATTCATACTAACGAAGATGCTGTTATGGCTGCAGAATATGTAGATGTTTTGCAAATTCCTGCATTTCTTGTTCGTCAAACTGATTTAGTTGTGGCTGCTGCCAATACCGGAAAAGTAGTAAACTTGAAAAAAGGGCAATTTATGAGTCCTGAAAGCATGAAACATGCTGTACAAAAAGTATTGGACTGCAACAATCAAAATGTAATGGTTACAGACCGCGGGACTATGTTTGGTTACCAAGATATGATTGTTGATTACCGCGGTATTCCAACTATGCAGCAATACGCCAGCACAATTCTGGATGTAACGCACTCTTTACAACAGCCAAATCAAACTGCAGGAGTTACCGGGGGAAGACCTGATATGATTGAAACCGTTGCCAAAGCCGGTATCGCTGTTGGCGTAGATGGTATTTTTATCGAAACTCATTTTGACCCAGCTAATGCTAAAAGTGATGGTGCTAATATGTTACACCTAGATTACTTTGAACCATTGATGAATAAATTGGTTGCCATTAGAAAAACCATAAACCAATTCTAAAATTTTAAAACCTACAGATTGAAAACAAAATTATTCTACTCGGCTTTTTTATCCTTTTTTCTTATAATTAGTGCTTTTGCACAAGACAGCATGCAAATTACTGAAAAATTTACTGCACACAATAAAGGTAAATTCTTCATTTCATGGGGTGGTAACAGAGAAAGCTATACTGAATCTGATGTGAACTTCAGAGGAAAAGATTACAACTTTACAGTTGATAATATGGTTGCTCACGACAAACCAAAAGGTTGGCATGTTGATTACGTGAATCCTGCTAACATGACAATTCCGCAAACTAACTTTAGAATGGGATATTTCATTAACGACCATTACAGTGTTGCTATTGGTTGGGATCACATGAAATATGTAATGAGCCAAGCTCAAACGGCTAATGTAACTGGTTATATTAATTTACCTGCTGATCAATCTGGATCTATTTACAACGGAGTTTATAATAATACTCCTGTAGATATGTCTCAAGGTGGTGCTCAGGAAGGTGGTTTTGAGAAAAATGTTGTTCAGCCAAATGGTACTGCTTTTTTAATGTACGAACATACAGATGGTTTGAACTATATTAATACTGAGGTTTCCAGACATGACGATATTTCGAAATTATTTAAATTACCAAATACAGATAAAGTTCAGATTAACTTAACTGAAGGTTTAGGAGCCGGGCTTTTATATCCAAAAACAAATACTACTTTGTTAGGAATGCCTCGTCATGATGATTTTCACGTTTCTGGATATGGTTTATCTGCAAAAGCGGGAATTAACTTTACGTTTTTCAAATATTTCTATCTACAAGGTGAGCTAAAAACGGGTTACATCAACATGCAAGATATTAGAACAACAACAAATAGTGATGATAAAGCTTCACAAAATTTCTTCTTTTTCCAAAGAATTATTGCTTTTGGAGGTATTTTTAGATTATAAAATAGTCTCACATAAAATCAAGATCTCCTTCGGGAGATTTTTTATTATAAGATAGATTTTAGTTACTTTAATAAAAATTATTAATCAAATTTAAAGACATTGAAAACAAAAATTTTACATACTGCTTTTTTAGTTCTTTTCTTTACTGTTAATACCTTCGCACAAGACAATGCTCCAGCTACAGAATTGTACACTGCTCACAACAAAGGGAAATTCTTTGCACACTGGGGAGGAAACAGAGCTTATTACACTACTTCTGATATTCATTTTGAGGGAGAAGGATATAATTTTACTGTAGAAAATGCACAGTCGCATGATTTGCCAAAAGGATGGAATATCGATTATATTAAACCGGGAAGTTTAACCTCGTCTCAGACCAATTGGAAAGTTGGATATTTCTTTCACGACAAGTTTAATGTTTCTATTGGTATTGATCACATGAAATATGTAATGACCCAAAATCAGACAGCGATGATTAATGGAAGTATTAATTTGCCTTCATCTGAAGTTGGTTCTCAATTCAACGGAACCTACAACAATGAATCAGTAGATTTGTCTGATGGTAAGTTTTTAAAGTTTGAGCATACCAACGGATTAAATTATGTTTTTACCGAAGCTGCTCATTATGTAGATATTTCTTCATTATTCGGCATCAGAAATACTGATATTTTTCAGCTGAATTTCACTCAAGGACTTGGCATGGGGATATTGGTGCCAAGAACAGATGCTACCGTTCTGGGAAAACAAAGACATGATGAGTTTCATATTTCGGGTTACGGATTCTCTGCAGATGCAGGTTTGAATTTCACTTTCTTCAAGCATTTTTATATGCAAACGGAATTAAAAGGCGGTTATATCAATATGACCGATGTAAGGACTACATATACTGATGACCATGCACAGCACCACTTTTGGTATGGAGAAACTATTATTTCTTTTGGTGGTATCTTCAGATTGTAAATCTTCTTATCAGATAATAAAAATCTCCTTCGGGAGATTTTTTTATTTATACAAAGTAACAGCTTCGCTTATCACATCAATCAGAACAGCATTATCAATATCCTCTAAATTATAGTAGCGCAATGATTTTACAGTATTCCTTTTTTCGCCAATAAGACACTCTTGGTTTCCTCTCAGTTCAAATCCTCTAGCAAAACCAGCATCGACAAAGCCTTTTTTGTGATTGGGCGCCAAATAACAAAATGGTCTTTTATTGTAATAGAAATAAGGTATTCCCCATTTAAAAAGCAATACTAATTCAGGAATTTGCTGTTCAAATACGCTAATCAAATGCAGTAGTATTGCTTGATACTTTTCGGGTTGGCGGTAGATATATTCGTCTGTTAGCTTCATTCCATAAAAATAATTAAAAATAGTATTGCAAATTATAAATTTTATCATTTACTTTGTAATTCAAAGTACTTTATATATGGAAGAGAAATATTTACAAGACATTAGTGATATAAAAAACATGATGAACAGATCCACACAGTTTATCTCATTGAGTGGTTTGTCTGGAATTTTGGCTGGTGTTTACGCTTTGATTGGTGCCTATATTGGTCATGAATTAATCCAAAATCACGACAGCAACATTATCACTTTGGAGAGCAATACATTCAAAATGCTTGTCTTAACTGCTTTTAGCGTTTTGTTTTTATCTGTCGGAACAGCATTAATGCTTACTATTAATAAAGCGAAAAAAGAAGGAGGAACAGCTTGGAATTCTTCTTCCAAAAGAATGTTAATCAACTTCCTGATTCCGCTGATTACCGGAGGAGTTTTCGGACTGTTATTACTGCGAAACGGAAGCTACGGTTTAATAGCTCCTGTAACCCTTATTTTTTATGGATTATCCTGCGTAAATGCAAGCAAATATACCTTAAGAGATGTGCGCTATTTAGGCATCACGATTATCATAATAGGACTTTTGGCTACCGAATTTTCTGGATATGGATTAGAATTTTGGGCATTGGGTTTCGGACTCTGCCACATTATTTATGGAAGTATGATGCACTTTAAGTACGACAGGAATTAGAAAGCAGTATTCAGATAAAAAACATAATAACTGCAAAATTAATAAAATAGTGAATCTTTAAGGAATAATATGGAATCCAAAAGCAAAGGCATGAAAAAAACGAAATATCTTTTTGCGATAATCACCTTTCTGATGAGTTTTGGCTGTGCTTTGTTCATTGCCAATTCCATGTTTGGAAATATTCTTTTTGGCAAACGTCCTGAAAATTTGTTAGACAAAATTCAAGAAGGCGACATGATTTTTCAGACTTCAGAATCCAAACAATGTGAAGCGGTTAGAATAGCAACCAATTCTAAGTTTTCTCTTTGTGGCATTGTTTTTATTGAGAAAGGGAAAAAGTATGTTTTTGAAGCGGTACAGCCTGTAAAATATACTCCTCTCGAAGCTTGGATTACCCACGGAAAAGAAAATCATTTTGTAGTAACTCGATTAAAAAATGCGTCAACTATACTCAATGCTGAAACACTGCAAAAAATGAAAGCCTATGGAAAATCATTAAACAACAAAGATTATGACCTCTATTTTGAATGGTCTGATGATAAAATATATTGCTCAGAATTGATCTGGAAAATATACAAAAACGGAGCTGGAATCGAATTGTGTCCATTACAAAAATTGAAAGATTTTAATTTAAAAGACATTCGGGTTCAAGCAATATTAGCAGAAAGATATGGTACCAAAACTCCGCTAGAGGAAAATGTTGTAGCGCCATCAAACCTAGAACAATCCAAAATAGTAACCACGATAATAGATACTTACTAAGATTTGAAAAATATTATTCAAAATATCAATAAAGCTTTTGACCATCGCATCCGACTGGGAATCATGTCCGTTCTGATGGTCAATGAATCTGCCGATTTTAGTACTTTGAAAGAGTTATTAGGAGTTACCGACGGTAACTTAGCCAGTCATACCAAAGCCTTAGAACTAGAAAACTACATTGGTATTGAAAAACAATTCATAGGAAAAAAACCAAATACAAGCTACAGGGCAACCAAAGAAGGGCGTAAAGCATTCCAAGATCATGTCAATGCCCTTGAAAAATTAATACAAAAACGCTAAGCTCTTTTTTTTGATTTTAAACTTTGAAATTCAAAGTACTTTTTATTTTTAAACAAAAAAATATTGATTTAATGGAAGAAATAACAATACCATATCACTTAGCAATACCAACAATTATTTCAATTATTGGACTTTGTATAATAGCTTTTTATAATAAACTAACATTCGGTAAAAACAAATTACTATGGACAAATGTGACAGTTTTTTTTGTACTCTACTTATTAATAGTAGGAAATGCAGCCTTACGCGATATTTATTATCAATGGGATTTAAATCGTTATGACCTAGACAAAGACGGAATGTTTGGCGGAAAAGAAATAACGCCTAAACAAAGTGAAGCAATGCAAAAATTAGTCAGTGACACAGGAAGAAATTTTTCATTTATAATAGGTTTTATTTTCGCAGCTATTATTTCTACAGTTGTTTATACATCAGGATTAATTACTTCAGAACTAAAAAAATATAATAACCAAAGGCAATCATAAAAAAACTTTTAAAATCTAAAAACTATGCAACTCATCATCAGACTATTCAACAGTAACAAAAAGATTAACAGCGTTTTATTTTTATTTACAATTTATTGCCTGATTTTGCTCGTTATCCGTGCCAAATTAACTAATACCATTTATCTCTTTTTCTTGGTTTGGAATCTATTTCTTGCTTTCGTTCCTTACTTTTTTATCAGCTATTTAAAAACTCAAATTACTATTCAAAAAAGTAAAGTTAAAACACTCTCGCTTCTTTTTCTTTGGCTTCTTTTTCTGCCAAATTCCTTTTACATTCTTACCGATTTGATCCATTTATCACAATCAAACAGTCATTTATTTTGGTTTGATTTGGTTGTCATAAGTTCCTACGCATTAATTGGATTTACGCTTGGCATCATTTCTCTGATAGAATTTGAAAACATCATAAAAACCTACACTTCGACCCTAATCACCAATTTATTAATGCCTGCAATCTGTTTTTTATGCGGAGTCGGAATCTATCTGGGTAGAATTCTCCGGTATAACAGCTGGGATATCATCAGTGATCCATTAGAAATAGTCCGAGCCATATTTCTCGCTGTGTCATCTGCTCATGCGTTGCTATTTTCCTTTTATTTTGGAACCTATATCTATTTGTTTTTATCCTTAAAAAAAATCTATTCAACTATAAATCAATAAAATTATGAAAACTGTTTTAATTCAAGAAGAGCCTTTTGATGGCAGTGCTTCTACCGAACTTGCGCTTGGATGCTTTACAATTGGCACCCTGTTTTTTATTCTTTTTCTAACGCTAACAGACAATTCATTTATTCTGATTATTGGATTTGTCTTTATTGTTCTGGCAGCTCTTCTCAACATTATTATGCTCGCTAACCTGCTTCATCATTTTTACATTCTGCCGAAACAGCGGAAATACATTGTGTTAAGAATCTCGATTTTATTGAGCAATATCCCAGTTGCATTCTTGTATTACATCATTGCAGATTCATTCAAACTATTATAATCTTTAACTCTATAAACAACAAAAAACATGGAAACAACAGAAAACCAAAACCCAGCACCAACACCATTTTTTCAATCCAATACCGCCAAAATGATTATGGTTGGGATATTAACTTTAGTATTGCTGATTCCGCTGGAATTTGTCAAAAGCCTGATAACCGAACGTTCGTTTCGCCAGGAAGAAGTCATTACCGAAATCAATGATAAATGGGGAGAAAGCGTCTATTTCTATGGACCAATATTAAAAGTTCCTTACACCACTTTTGACGAAACCTTATCCATCAACCAAAAAACAAATGAAACTGTAAAACAGCGAAAAGCAATTACCAAATATGCTTATTTCTTTCCCGAAGATTTAAAAGCCAAATCCATTGTAGTGACCAAAGTGCTTAACCGAAACAATTACGAATCGGTCGTTTATAGTTCCAAAATGAATTTTGAAGGTAATTACATTCAGCCCGATTTTAGCAGTAAAAATATTCCTGCCGAAGTCATTCAATGGAACAAAGCCACAATTTTGATCAAAACCACCAATTTAAAAAGCATTAAAGACGAAGTGAAAATCAATCTTGGCGGTACAAAATTCACTTTCGAACCTGTTTACAGTACAAATCCAAACGATTCCACACAAGCTCTAGAGACTGGTTTTATTGATCTGAAAAGCATTTTAAAAACAGCTAAAACCAACTTTGGTTTTGATATCACTTATAACGGAAGCAAACAGATAAAAATGGTGCCTATTGGCAAAACCACACAGCTAAGCATGCAATCCAACTGGAGCTCACCAAGTTTTACAGGCAATTTTCTTCCAGATGACAAAACCAAAAAAAAAATCGATGCTAACGGTTTTACAGCCAACTGGAAAATCCTGCACATCAACAGAGCTTTTTCACAGCAATTCTTCGAGAATCTGCCTGATTTAGGAACCTATGCTTTTGGAGTCGATTTTGTAATTCCGGTAAACCAATACCAACAAAACGAAAGAGCGGCTAAATATGGCTTTCTCGTAATTGGCTTAACATTTTTAATATTCTTTCTGATTCAATCGATCAGCAAAATCAGAATTCACATTTTTCAATATTCCATGATTGGTCTGGCACTAATTTTATTTTACACCCTGCTTATTTCCATCACAGAGCACAGCAGTTTCATGAAAGCATACCTGATTGCAGCACTAGCGGTCATTACATTGATATCATTGTACTCTGTTTCAATCCTAAAAGGACGTAAATTTCCGTTATTTATTGCAGCCTCACTCACGGGATTATACACTTTTATCTACGTCATTATCCAGTTAGAAAACTACGCTTTATTAGTAGGAAGCATCGGTTTATTCTGCATATTGGCGGCAGTAATGTACTTTTCAAGAAAAATTGATTGGAATAAATAAAGTGAAACAATTAGGAGCTATTCCAGCTATCCGCTATATCTTTTATGCCGAACCCCGGCATAAAAGGATATCGCTTCTATCTGGGCTAGGGCATTTATTCTCTCGAAGTCCTTTTGCGTAAGGGATTGAGGCGATATCCTTTATTTTTTTTCCTTTAAAAAAATAAAGATAAAGCCAAAAGCTCGACTCCTTGTGAAAATAAGAGAGGTACGAACTTAGTTTTTCACAAGGAGATACGCCATTATTTCTATACCACTTTCAACAATACTCTCCTAAAGTTTAGTATTTTTGAAGCCTGAAAATGAAATGATGCAAAAATTTGTAATTCTGATAATGATCTTAGCCATTGGCGTTGCCTTCTACGAACAGACAAGTGCCGATAAAAATGTGTATGTAATGGTGGTTGCCATAATCATCTTCATGATGGGAATGATGCGTTTAAGCAGCAAAACTCCAAGTAAAAACCAAGATAATAACGAAGACGATGTTCAATAAAGGAGATAAAGTTTCGGTGCTGGATGATGCCGTCGATGGTGTTGTTTTATCCGTCAAAGACAAGATAGTAACTATAGAAACGACAGATGGTTTTGTGATGAATTATGCTTCCAGCGAACTGATTAAAATTGGCGAATCGGGCAATTTGATGGAAGGAATCAAGGGCATTAATATCAATGAAATAAAAAAGGAAAAGGAAATCCCAAAACCGCGCAGTTTTGTAAAAGAGAAAAAAGACAAGAATGAACTGCCTGTTCCTGAATTTGATCTGCATATCGAAAAATTGGTTCCCAATAAACGTGGCATGTCCAATTATGATATTTTGACGCTGCAGGCCGAAACTGCCCAGCGCCATATCGAATTTGCGATCCGCAATCGAATTCCGAAAATTGTTTTTATTCACGGCGTTGGCGAAGGAATCCTCAAAGCCGAATTGGATTTTCTTTTAGGACGTTATGACAATATCGTTTTTCAGGATGCCAATTATCAAAAATATGGTCAAGGTGCCACCGAAGTTTACTTTAAGCAAAACAAATAACTCCTTCTTTATATTCCATAAAAAAACGTCAATACTTATCTTAGCATTGACGTTTTTTTTAGACTTTTTTCTCTTTATGGTTTAATAGTCTGCAGCTCTCCATATAAGTATTTATCTCCCAATAAGAAATTGCTGTTGCCTTTTTCAAGGCTAACATTTTTTAGGACTATAGTATGTTTAAAAGTATTAGCAGTTACTGTAGTAGTGGTAACTTCAATAATAGCTCCAGCTTTACCTAACCATTCTTGCTTAACTGTTGGCACTATCGGTTCCGTTGTTGCACAAAAATAATCTGAAGTCACAACGCTATTAAACAAGCGGTAAACTAATTTATTCTTAACCAATCCTATTGTTCCTGTTCTTGGCTTATCTGCAGGTGTAACTTCATTAAGAATTAATGCCGGATCAATATTAAGTGTTAATGATTCGGTGGCATTAGATTCATAAACCAAACCGCTGTTATCACAAAGAGATAATGGCTGATCAAAAGCCAATGGCAATGGAGTTATCGTTTTCAAATAATCGCCGAATATAAAGCTTTCATAAAACTGAGTAGTACCGTCACCTTTGGAAAATGTGATGTTTTTAAAAATAACATTATGCTTATAACCCGTTATTTTAGTACTATTATCGATCACATTTGATGTTTTTACAGCTTCAGTTTTAACTTCGATAACACCAGAGGAAGCCTTCCATTGTGTTTTTACCTTAGGAGTTGCTGGAGGAATCAAATCACAGATATTATCAGAAGTCACTTTACCATCATAAAAGTTATAGACCACTTGGTTTGTCGAACTGATATTTAATTTAATCGGCTCATTGTCTTCAGTAGGTTCTTCCTTAAAAGTTTCTTTAAAAACATCATCAGGTATATTCAAAATCAAAGATTCACTGTCTTTAAGTTTAAAAAGTAAATTGTTTGCATCTCCACAAGTACTTGTAGCTATTTCATCAAAATTAATTGTATCTACTACTAAATCTCCATCATCACAGGCTGAAAAAGCAATTGCACAACATAAAACCCCTATAAATCGTTTCATTATTCTTTTATTTTGAACAAAAATATAATATTTAATTTGTTCCGTAAACTTTACGCACCAAAAACGTATGGTTTGCTGTCACTTTATGTTTTTTTAAGCTGCTGCAGCGTACGCTTCTACTAAAAATGAACAAAAAGCCCTTAATTAAATACATTTCATTAGCTTTAGAAATTCCTATCTTTGTACCGAATTTTACTTTGCAATGAAAAAATACAACTACTACTTTGCCGCTTTTTCAGCTTTTTTTCTCTGGGGATTTTTCAGTCTGGCCTTAAAACCTATTTCCTCTTATCCCTCCCTCGATATACTGTTTTATCGTGTTTTTTTTAGCGTATTTACACTAACAGCCATAAATCTCATCTTTAGACGGAAAAATCTCAAAAAAAACTGGGAAGATTTTAAAATAATGCCTAAAAAGAAGAGACAAAAAATCATCATACTAACCTTGGTTGGAAGTTTAATTTTAGCTTCCAACTGGCTAATTTTTATATATGTGATTAATCATATAAACGTCAAAGCAGGCTCATTGGCATACTTGATTTGCCCCATTCTGACTACCGTTTTTGCTTTCTTTTTGCTTCATGAAAAATTAAACAAATGGAAATGGACAGCAGTTTGCATCAGTACGATAAGCTGCGTTTTACTGTCTCTAAATCATTTTCAGGATATTTTTTACAGTCTTGTAGTTGCTTCGACCTATGCCTTATATTTGGTTAGTCAGCGTAAAAACAGTGAAATTGATAAGTTTCTGGTTTTGAACATTCAGCTGCTTTTTATTGCCTTGCTTATTTTGCCTTTTTATCCGAGTTACAGCGGAGCAGTTCCAACTGCTCCTTTATTTTATATGTGTTTATTTTGTATTGTAGTACTTTTTACGATTATTCCGCTATTTTTAAACTTGTATGCGTTAAAAGGACTTGATTCATCCACTGTGGGAATCCTAATGTATATCAATCCGATAATCAATTTTACTTTGGCTGTTTTTTATTTTAAGGAAGAAGTAAGCCTGCTTCAGATGGTTTCCTATTCCCTTATTTTAATCTCTATTATTATTTTTAATAAGAAAGTATTATTTGGCAAAAAAAATAAATCCAAAGTAATTGTTCAGGATTCAAAATCTATCTAGCATGAAAAAAGCATATCTTGATAATGCCTCCACAACAGCACTTCATCCGGAAGTGATTCTAGAAATGACCAAAATATTGACGGAAGATTATGGTAATCCATCCTCTACTCATAGTTTAGGGCGCAATGCCAAAAATATTCTGGAGCTTTCTCGAAAATCAATCGCCAAACAGCTAAATGCTACGGCATCTGAAATCATTTTTACTTCTTGCGGTACCGAAGCAAACAATTGGATTTTGCGATCTGCTGTAAAAGATTTAAAAACAGAACGCATCATCACCAGCAAAATAGAGCATCACGCTGTACTTCATACAGCAATAGCGCTTCAAAATGAATATGGAATTCAGGTGGATTATGTAAATGTGAAACCCAATGGCGAACTGGACTTGACACATTTAGTCGAATTATTATCCGAAGAAAAAAAGACCTTGGTCTCATTGATGCATATCAATAATGAGACAGGAACAATTTTGGATCTTGACAGAGTAAGCCAAATTTGTCAGGAACATCATGCTTTATTTCATTCGGATACCGTGCAGTCTATTGGAAAAACCAAAATTGATTTACAGCGTACTCCCATTGATTTTATCGTTGCCAGCGCCCATAAATTTCATGGCCCAAAAGGGGTTGGATTTGCTTTTGTTCGAAAAAATGCGGGTTTACAACCTTTGTTTTTTGGAGGAGAACAGGAAAAAGGAGTTCGACCAGGAACCGAAGCCATACATCAAATTGCAGGAATGGCAAAAGCTCTAGAACTTTCCTGTCAAAATCTTGAATCCGAAAGCCTTTATATTGCCTCATTGAAAGAATATACTATTGGAAAACTAAAAACAAATTTTCCTGATTTTAAAATTAACGGAGAAAATACGTTTTACAATCTGCTCAATATTACTTTACCGCTGGATGAAAGCAAAACATCCATGATCTTATTTCATTTGGATATGAAAGGGATTGCTGTTTCCCGTGGCAGCGCATGCCAGTCAGGAAGCATCAGGCCTTCGCATGTATTGACAGAAATGCTCTCGCCAGATGATTTAAAAAAACCAAATATCCGCATTTCTTTTAGTCATTTTAATACTAAAGAAGACGTTGATTTATTGATAGAAGGATTGAAAAGTATTTAAAATCAATTGGTTTTCTTTTTAACCTTTTCTTGTTTTTTGAAATAACCACGTAATAAAAAACTATGTTTCATCGCTTCAAGATCTTCGTTAAGGAGAATTGTTGCTTTGTTTAAATTTGTCATAGTGGAGTCTATTTTTTTGACCAAATTAGGGTCATTGGACAAATAATTGATTGCACCATTACCATTTTTTACATTCGAAATTATTGCATTTAAATTAGTCACCACTTTGTTTATTTCCTGACTGGATTGATCCAAATTAGCTACAATAGTTTTTATTTTTTGGGCAACCGTTGGATCATTTAACACTCCTATCACACTGTTTTTATCCCCTAAAGCAACTACCATTTTGTTTAAGTTCTCTACAGTTTCAGTTGTTCCTTTGCTAGTCATTTTTAAGTAGTTCATGGTCTGTTTCAAATCAGCCGCCATGAGTGTATCATTAACTAATGTTCCCAGAGTTCCTTTCCCCTGAGTGATTTCCTTTGTGATTTTAAGCAGATCGGCTGTGAGTAAAGCGGCATTTTTATTGGTCACACTTAATGTATTCAATAGATCATCGGTGCGGATCCGACTCGAAGATTGGATAACATCACCCGGTTCAATATGCGGTTGGTTTCCTTTTCCTGGAATGATATTTATGACCATGCTTCCCACCAAACCATCAGATCCAATACTTGCCAATGCATTTTTTTTGATGTGTTGAAACATTGATTTATCGATAATCATATCCACATTGATGGTTGTATCATTTATCATTTCTATCTCTCGAACCGTACCTATATTGATGCCCGAATACCGAACATTATTTCCTAATTGCAATCCATTCACATTACTAAAAACAGCCGTGAGATGATCAGTTCTCCCAAACATTTTTTGCTTGTTACCAATAAAATAAACGACAAGAACAAAAAGTATCAGTCCTGAAATAACAAAAAGTCCTAATTTGATTTTCTCTGAAGCAGTTTTTTCCATTTTTATACTTATTTAAAGAAAGCTTGTACTTTGGGGTCTTTAGTGCTTAATAAAGTCTCAAAAGTCCCTTCGGCATAATTTATTCCGTCAATCAATAAAATCATACGGTTTGAAATCATTCTGGCACAATCCACATCATGCGTTATAATTATGGATGAGGTATTGTATTTTTTTTGAACAGAAACCATCAGCATTAAAATTTCTTTCGAGGTAATAGGATCTAAACCCGTTGTGGGCTCATCGTACAGAATTATTTTTGGCTTCAAAATCAACGTTCTTGCCAAAGCAATTCTACGCTTCATTCCTCCCGAAAGTTCATTAGGCATCAAATCTATAGTATTAGCTAAACCTACACTTTCCAATGCTTCCATAACCAAGGGAGTGGTATCTTGAATGATACCAAACTTTTTGGTGTGCCGTCTCAAAGGAAATTCCAAATTTTCACGAACTGACATTGAATCATACAATGCGCTACCCTGAAAAAGAAAACCGACCTCGGTTCTCAGTTCATCCAAAGCTTCTCGAGAAAGTTGTTTGATGTCTTTTCCCATTACTTCAATACTACCATCATCTGGTTCTTCCAATCCGATGAGGCATTTAATCATCACCGACTTTCCCGAACCTGATTTTCCCATAACCACCAAGTTTTCTCCTTGAAACAGTTCCAAATTAAATCCATCCAAAACACAATTATTCCCAAAGCTTTTTTTCAAATCTTTGATGACTACAATGGATTTTGTATTGTCTATATTGGTTTCCATAACATTAGACATCATAAAAAACATTAGAAACAAAAACTGCTATAAAGTCGATAATAAAAAGAAGCATCGAAGAAAAAACCACTGCCGAATTGGCCGCCAACCCTACTCCTGCCGTTCCTTTTTTACAATAATATCCTTTGAAACAACCTACCAATCCAATGGCAAAACCAAAAAAGAATGATTTAATGGTTGAGGGGATAACATCAAAAAATTCGAGATGGTCAAAAACCTGAGTAAAATACAGTAATAACGAAACGTCGCCTTTTAAATTTTCGACCAAAAAAGAGCCCAAAAGCGCCACGCTGTCTCCGATAAAAACCAAAATAGGCAACATTAAAGTGGTAGCCAATATTCGGGTAACAACTAAATATTTAAAGGGATTTGTTCCTGAAACTTCCATTGCGTCTATTTGCTCGGTCACACGCATTGAACCTAACTCGGCTCCAATTCCTGAACCTATACGGCCTGCACAAATCAAAGCGGTAATGATGGGACCAATTTCCCTAATGATGGAAACACTTACCATGGCAGGAATCCATGAAACGGCACCAAATTGCTGCAAAGTAGGTCTGGATTGCAAGGTAAATACCAATCCGATAATAAAGCCAGTTACTCCTACAAGAAGCAACGAGCGATTACCCATATTGTAGCATTGCCTAAGAAATTCTTTGAATTCTAAAGGACGTTTGAGTACTTCCCTGAAAAAACGCCCTGCAAAATCCGAAAGTTCACCAATTTCAAAAAGAAAACTTTTGAATGCTTCAACGATTCTAAAAATAGTGTTCATTCCGTTTGTGATTAATTCCTAATATAAATAACTCTCAAACACACAAATAAGCTAATTATTTTAACACATTACAGCTATATTTTTTGAAAAACAAGCCGTATCAGGAGCTTAATTCTCATATAACCGCAATCTGTTTTGGGCAGCCATTAAATCCTTTTTCAAATGTTCTATTTTCTGCAAAAGATTAAAAACGACATCAATTCCTTCGGGGTTTACTTCTAAATCATGATGCATTCGAATCATTCGTTCCAAATTATGCATTTGATTTTCGTGAATATATGGAGATTGCTCCATGACTTCAATTTCAATCAAACCCAAATCATGAAGATGGGTAAAGAAGGAAAGCTCTAATTGATAATGAGAGCTGACGGTTTTCAAAAGTATTAAGTTATCAGTTCTCATATTGTTCTAAGCTTAGCAAGTTCTACGAATAATTCTTTTTCTCTTTCGGTAAGGTGTGTTGGTAATAGTATTTGATACGAAATGAATAAATCACCAAACTCTCCTTCTTTTTTATACACTGGAAAACCTTTCCCTTTTAGTTTTACTTTGGTGCCATTTTGTGTACCTGGCTTGACTGTTAATTTTACTTTTCCATCAAAGGTATTGGCGGTAATTTCCCCTCCAAGAAGTGCCGTGTATAAATCTAAATCGACTGTTGTATATAAATTGTGTTTGTCGAGTTTAAAATTGGTGTGATTTTCGATATTGAAAGTAAGGTATAGATCGCCCTTTGGTCCTCCATTTGCTCCCTCTCCTCCTTGCCCGCTTATTTTTATAACCTGACCATTCTCAACACCAGCAGGAATAGTCAACCGTATATTTTTTTCATTGATTGTGAGGGTTCGTTTGTGAGTAGTATAAACATCTTTCAAGTCCAAATGTAATTCGGCGTTAAAATCTTGTCCTTTAAACACAGCTGTTTTACGGCTTCCTCTTTGACCGCCGCCGCCAAACATTGATTCAAAAAAATCCGAATAATCACCACCTCCAGAAAAGCCTCTAAAACCTCCACCTTGCTGGTCTCCTCCATTTTGATACCGATGCTGCTGCTGTCTGGCTTTTTCATATTCCTCGCCGTGTTCCCAATGTTCACCGTACTGATCGTATTTTTTTCGATTCTCTGGATTACTCAAAACCTCATTGGCTTCATTGAGTTCTTTGAATTTTCTCTCGGCTTCTTTATCGTTAGGATTTAAATCAGGATGGTATTTACGTGCCAATTTTCTGTACGC
Source organism: Flavobacterium sp. 1 (assembly GCF_002797935.1). NCBI lineage: Bacteria > Pseudomonadati > Bacteroidota > Flavobacteriia > Flavobacteriales > Flavobacteriaceae > Flavobacterium > Flavobacterium sp. 1. The sequence goes on along the minus strand of NZ_PGER01000001.1, from coordinate 574,982 downwards.
TTTTTTTATATCAGCTTCAGATGCATTTTTATCAATCTCCAATACTTTGTAATAGTCTATAAATGCCATTTTACTATAGTTTTAGATGAGATTCTATTAAAAAGAAATGCTATTCAATCATTTAAAAGAATATTTTACTCTCAAATTTAAGCATTTTATCGAACCTAAACTATGATAAAACATTTTATTAGAGCAAATTATACAAAAACAAAAAAAGCCCTAACTTAAGGCTTTTAGAATGATTAAAGAATCAAAGAATTAACTCAGAGCAAATGCAACTGCAGCATTCGAATGAATCAAAGCAGTGTCAAAAACAGGAACCTTTACCATTTCCTGTTTTACCAGCAACGGAATTTCTGTACAGCCCAGAATAATTCCCTCTGCTCCGTTATCAATAAGTTTTTCGATAATAGAAAGGTATCTTGCCTTGGTACTTTCCAGAATTAATCCTTTTCCCAATTCATTAAAAATAGTATCGTGTAAAAAATCTCTGTCGTCAGCTTCGGGTATTATTGCTTCGATATCAAGAGCGGTTAATTTGTCTTTAAAAAAATCCAATTCCATCGTAAACTTTGTTCCAAGAAGTCCCACTTTTTTAATGCCCTTTTTTTGGATTTCTTTTGCAGTTTCGGTGGCAATGTGTATTAATGGCAAATCGACACTTTCCTGAATCCGATCTGCTATAAGATGCATCGTATTGGCACAAAGAATAATTGCATCGGCACCGCAATTCTTTAAATCCTGGCAGGCTTTTGATAACATATTGAATGTAGTATCCCAGTCGTTGTTTTCATTATTTTTTTTAATATCATCATAGTTAAAAGAATAAATTATGCACTCAGCAAAATTAACTCCTCCTAACTCTTTATTGATTCCTTCATTAATAAACTTATAATAATCTGCTGTTGATACCCAGCTGATACCGCCTATGAGTCCTAATTTTTTCATTCTTTTTATGCCTTTTTTTTTATTTAATTCTACCTAATCTATTGTACAAAGGATTAAAAATACGAATATAAATTAGAGAAAATGCCCAACCAACAGTTATTAATAATAGTAACGCAAGTTTCTTTTTGACTACGCTTTCAATGTTGATGACAGTAGCCAAAATTTTAGAAAAATAACCAACTAAAAAAACAATAAGCGTGAATCCAATAAATTTATAGGAAATATTAATTTGCTTAAATGGATTTGGATTATTCCAATTGCAAATTAAATAATATAGCACTTCAATTAATAAACCACTACCAATTAGCAATAAAATAATACGAATAAATTTTGACATTCGGACAATTTTAAAAGGAACAAAACTGCTCACTTTCAATTGTTTTACAAGCTGTTTTTCATTTGCAGGATAAGTACAGTTTTCTGCTACTTTTAGGAAATTCCAATTCTCCTTTTTCACAATCTCCGAATCATTTTCATGCATCATCTGTCTGTACCCGCTGTACATTAAAGCATACGCTTCAAGGTCATTAAAAGAATCCAAATCGGTCCGTACTTCGCTAAGTCCCTTCTGAATTTTCTTCATTACGCCATATCTCAAAAGTGCATTTTCATCCTCTATTTCTTTATCATACAAAATGCTTCGGTTTACATCGGTACAGTCAATCCAGCTCACAGGAAGCTGTTCTAAACCGTTTTTTAAATGAACAATTGAAAGTTTGGCAACAATCGAAGTATATTTTCGGGATTTTAAATCCAATAATTGAATCTCGCGCAGGCGCTCCTGCAAAATAGTATCTACTCTAAAAAATAAAGACATGGCATTATCCTTATTTACTGCATTATCCGGCATTTGAGCACTGGCATCGCTTACTATAATTTCATTGCATTCCTGTTCTAATATTGATGCAATTCCCTGATTATCATGAACGCCTCCATCAATCAGCTCCAAATCAAAATTTTCATACAGCCCTTTAAATACTAAAGGCTGAAACAAAACCGGCACACAAGAAGAAGCCGCGACAGCATAGCCCAATCTAAACTTTTGGTACTGCTCTGGCGCATTTTCATAATACATTCTCCTTAAACGGGGTTTTACATCAAATTCATCCGAAATAAAAGTGGGCGGTTCTCCCATCCAAGAAGCTGTAAACTGCCAGTTATGCCCTGTATTTACTGCTGTAGCATTTAGAATTAATTGAGGCACTTTATTAATTCTTTTCCAATTGTCATCATTCAATTTAAATGACTCATCACCAAAAGGATTAATAAATAAATCGTTCATAAAAATTGGTAAAGAATCTTTTTTAGGCAGTAATGGCTTATAAAAATACTCTTCATAAAGCTCTCCCAATCTGTTCGAACGCGAATACGAACTTCCTTTCCACATTTTTAAATTCTTAGAAAAACTTGTCAGCAGACGCATTCGGATATTCTTTTGAACAGCACCCAGAAATTCAGTTTCAATTTCTTTTACAATCCGAAGGTAATCGTCTTGAACAATATCTTCATCTGCTTTGCTTTCATACAATTGCTTAATTTTCAAATAGTAAAAAGCCCCGATAATGGAACCTCCCGAAACACAGGAAATAACCTCAATATCTTTCAGTTTGTCTTTTTCGGCTAAAGCTGCCAAAACACCAATATGAAATAAAGCCGCTCTAAAACCGCCGCCAGAAAGCCCGATTCCTAACTTATGCTGCTGTTTTTGCTTTACATCATCAGCATTTGTATTTTCGTCAGCCTCAAGATTTAAAGCAATCAGACAGCTGTTTTGTCCTTCCTCTATAATTTCACTTTTTTGAAAAGGGTCCTTATTAGTAGATTTTTGATATTTCTCTGTTCTTTGATAATTAGCCAAATCATAGATCTGTTTGCTAAAGGATTTAATCTGCCAATTCTCAGTCTTATCCTGAGTATATAATTTAATGAAATGAAGCGCTTTTTTATACATTCTCAAACCAAAAAAAGCTTCGGCCAAAGCAGTATATAATTTATCCTGAGATTCAATTCCGTCTTTAAAAACAACCGCATCTGTATCTGTCAAATAGGCTTGAATGATTTCTTTTCTTGTATTTTGAGCCGTTTCAAATCTTGTAATGGTTTCACTGGTAATTTCGCAGGTTTCAGAGAGCTGTTCTAAATTTTCTATTACGATTAACTCATTGAGATTAGCATAATTCACTGCGGTGTTAATACAGTAGGTTTCGGTTTGGATAGATTTGTGCAGTTTATTTTTCCAAATCAGATATCCCTTTTTGTAATAAGACCGCGACTGCAGTAAATTATGAAACTGATGGTCAAACTTCCATTTATTTTTGTAGACTGCTCCTGCAATCCCCAATGTTTTTGAGTTTTTGGTATATTCTAAATCACAAAACGATTTGAGTATATTAACTGCTTTATCAAATTTAAAATAAGACGACAATGTACTGTCCTTATATACATTATCCGCTAAATCCTGATATTTTGATAACTTTATTTCAGTACCTTTATCTTCATTTTCGGCAATTTTTTTAAGCAGTATCTCAGTTGCATAACCATACTGTTCATATATTATTAAGTTTTGGTACAAATCCTCAAAAGGAATACTGTTAGAAATATCTTCACCTCTTAAATAATTTTTGGCCCATGCAATTGCCGCTTTTTTATTTTCCATAGCTTAAAAAAATACTAAAAATCAAGTTATTAAAAATATTTGTTTTTAATTTTAATGAGAAACATTTTATAAATTTAAAAAAAATGCATCAACTTAAATAATAAAGTTAACAGCCTTCTTAAAATTTTCAAAACAAGTGATTATTCTTTCAAAAAAATACATATTTTTACAATATAAACTTACAACTAATTTATACGAAAAATGAAAAAACTTCTTTTTGCTCTTTCTTTTGTGTCGTTTTTATCCACAAATTCCTACTCTCAAGAAACTACTCTTGTCACTTCGGTAGAAGGTATCAAAGAATACAGCTTGCCAAACGGGCTAAAGATTTTATTAATTCCTGATGCCGCACAATCAAATGTGATTGTAAATATTGTTTACGGTGTAGGTTCCCGACATGAAGGATATGGTGAATCGGGTATGGCGCATTTATTAGAGCACATGTTATTTAAACGTTCTTCTAAATTTACTGACATCAAAAAAACTATTGCTGACAAAGGCGCACAAGCCAATGGAACTACCTATTATGACCGTACGAATTATTATGAAATTTTGCCCGCTACTGACGAAAATTTAAAATGGGCACTAGACATGGAGTCTGATAGAATGATTACTTCTGCAATCCTTCAATCGGATCTGGACAGTGAATTCAGCGTAGTTCGAAATGAGTTCGAAATTGGTGAAAATGATCCATCAGGAGTTTTAAATGAACGCATTCTTTCTACTGCCTATTTGTGGCATAATTACGGGAAATCAACAATAGGAAGTAAAGAAGATATTGAGCGTGTTCCTGCTAACCGTCTAAAAGAATTTTATCAAAAATATTACCAGCCAAATAATGCTACACTTATAATTGGCGGAAAATTTGATGAGAAAAAAACGCTTTCCTGGATTAAAGATTACTTTGCTCCTATTCCAAAATCAAAAATCGAGATTCCAAAAACCTATACTGTAGAGCCAACTCAGGATGGAGAACGTTTTGTTGAGCTAAAAAGAAACGGTGATATTCAATATATCGGAATGGCATACCACACTCCAAGTTATTCGGATAAAGAATATGCTGCCAATAACGCCATAATTTCAATAATTACCAATAACCCTTCAGGTGCGTTATACAAAGCATTAGTTGAAACTAAATTATCGACTAATGTTTATGGATATACAATAACATTAAAAGATCCTGCATTCAGTTATTTTGCCTGTGAAATTGCCAAAGACAAAGACATCAATACAGTGCAGAAAGCCTTTTTGGAAACTATGAATTCTGTTCCTCAAATGACTTTTACAGAAGAAGACCTTAAGCGTGCCAAAAATGAACTGTTAAAGCAATTTGAGAACACCTACAACAAAACCATCAATTTATCTGTTGCATTGACCGAATTTGTTGGAGCTGGAGATTGGCGTCTGTTTTTTATAGACAGAGACAATATAGAAGCTTTGACTGTAGCGGATATTCAAAATGCTGCCAAAAAATACTATCTGCAAAGCAACAGAACTTGGGGACGTTTTATTCCTGAAACAACTAGCGAAAGAACCAAAGTATCCGAAACTAAAGATATCGCTGCTCTCGTTAAAGGATACAAAGGAAAAGCTTTGGAGGCCAACACTGCTACTTTTGAAGTATCTGTAGCCAATATTATAAAATCTACTGAAGAAGGAAAATTAGCCTCAGGAGGAAAATATGCCCTATTAGAAAAACCAGCCAAAGGAAATAAAATTGAGGGCCGAATATTACTGCGAATGGGAGATGAAAAATCATTAAGCCAAAAATCAATGATTGCCATGTTAACTGCTAATATGCTGAAACTTGGAACGAAAAACAGAACTAAAAAAGAAATCAACGACCAAATCGACCAATACAAAATCAACCTTAGTTTCGGAGGTTCTGTAGATGGGTTGTATGTGAGAATCAGTACTGACAAAACCAATTTAAGCAATGCTTTAAACTTAGTGCAAGACATTCTGAAAAACCCTTCTTTTGATGTTACTGAATTTGAGAAACTAAAACTGGAAACCAAAAACGGACTGGAAGCTAACCGTAATGAACCGCAAGCTGTAGCTAGTGAAGAGTTAACTAAACTAACTGCATTATATTCTAAAACACATCCATATTACTCGGAGACAACAGATGAAAGTCTGTCAACATTAAGTAAAATTACAATTGAAGATGTTAAAAACTTTTATGCTTCTTTTTATGGCGGTACAAACAGTTTTTCTTCTTTTGTTGGAGGAATTGACAAAACGGTCATAAAAAATTTCTTGAACAGCACTTTTGATAATTGGAATTCAAAGATTGCATACAAAAGAATTCCAACTCAATATTTTGATGTAAAATCAAATGATAAAACCATTCAGATTAATGATAAAACAAACGCAGTTTTACTTGGAAAAATCAATTTGAATATTGGAGAAAAAAGCCCTGATTACCCTGCTGTCTCTATGGCAAATGAGTTACTTGGAGGAGGATCATTCCTGTCTTCCAGAATTCCGCAGCGTTTGCGCGAAACAGAAGGATTAAGCTACGGTGCCGGTTCTTATTTGCAGGCTAATGCTATAGATCCAACAACCGATTGGGGAATTTATGCCTTTTACAATCCAACAATGAAAGATAAATTAACTGCTGCCTTGAATGAAGAAATTCAAAAAGCGATCAGCAAAGGATTTACCAAAGAAGAATTTGACAGCTCATTGAAATCATGGCTGCAAAACAGACAAACGATGCTGGGAACCGATGAGTTTTTAGTTCGCCAACTAAGAGAAAACTTGGATTTAGGAAAAACATTCAAAGATTATGAGGATTTTGAAACTAAAGTTAAAAGCTTAGATGTACAAAAAATCAATACTGCATTAGTTAAATATTTTGATCCAAAAAAATTCGTAGTTGTAAATACAGGAGATTTTGTTAAAAAGTAATTTTTTTTAAAATTGCTAAGAAACTAAGATCATAAGTATCTAAGATTCCATCTTGGTTATTTACTTAAAAATCCAACTGTTAAAAGGTATTGAGCAATCAGTACCTTTTTTTTATGACCCAAACTGATTTTATAACTAAAAAAAACGAGTAACTTTATTACAGAATACACGGCAGGGTATTCTTTTTTCAAATACTTAAAAACGCAAAAAATGAACTTTAGAACCGAAAAAGACACTATGGGCGAAGTACAGGTTCCCTCCGACAGATATTGGGGAGCACAAACCGAACGTTCCCGAAACAATTTCAAGATTGGGTCGCCTGCATCCATGCCAAAAGCTATTATTGAAGGTTTTGCCTATCTCAAAAAAGCTGCTGCTTATACCAATTGTGAATTAGGTGTTTTATCCACAGAAAAAAGGGATTATATAGCTTTGGCATGCGATGAAATCTTGGCAGGAAAACTTTCTGAGGAATTTCCGCTGGTGATTTGGCAGACCGGTTCTGGTACGCAAAGCAATATGAATGTTAATGAAGTGATTGCTAATCGGGTTCAGGTTTTAAAAGGGCTGAATATTGCTGATGACAAACCATTTATCAAAGCCAATGACGATGTCAACAAATCACAATCGTCTAATGATACTTTTCCAACGGCTATGCACATTGCGGCTTACAAAACTGTAGTTGAAAATACTATCCCAAATATTCAAAAATTAAGAGATACACTTCAAAAAAAAGCTGCCGAATTTAAATCGGTTGTCAAAATTGGACGCACTCATTTGATGGATGCCACTCCCCTTACCTTGGGACAGGAAATTTCGGGTTATGCCGCGCAATTGGATTTTGGTTTGAAAGCCGTAAAGAACACATTGCCACACTTATCCGAAATAGCTTTGGGCGGTACAGCAGTAGGAACTGGTTTAAATACTCCAAAGGGATACGACACAAAAGTAGCCGAATATATTTCTCAATTTACAGGCCATCCTTTTGTGACTGCTTCCAATAAATTTGAAGCATTGGCAGCACACGATGCAATTGTAGAAACCCATGGTGCGCTGAAACAGTTAGCCGTTTCTTTAAACAAAATTGCCAATGATATTCGGATGCTGGCTTCGGGTCCTCGTTCTGGCATCGGCGAAATCCTTATTCCTGAAAATGAACCTGGTTCCTCCATTATGCCTGGAAAAGTAAACCCTACACAATGCGAAGCACTGACGATGGTTTGCGCCCAGGTGATTGGGAATGACATGGCGATTACCATTGGCGGTATGCAGGGCCAATATGAACTGAATGTTTTTAAACCGATGATGGCTGCCAACTTTTTACAATCGGCGGAATTGCTGGGAGATGTCTGCCATTCATTCGACATTCATTGTGCGCAGGGAATTGAACCTAATTACAAACGCATTGAGGAATTGGTTAATAACTCTTTGATGCTGGTTACAGCTTTGAACACCAAAATCGGATATTATAAATCGGCAGAAATTGCACAGACGGCTCACAAAAATGGAACTACCCTTAAAGAAGAAGCGGTACGATTAGGCTATGTAACTCCCGAAGAATTTGACGAATGGGTGAAACCAGAGGATATGGTTTAGAAACAATTATGAATTATAAGTTTACTAGAAAGTGCTAAAAACTTATAATTCATAATTTAAAAAATTATTTCCCATCCACATAATCCTGCAGATAGCTGAAACGTTCGGTAAGTTTACCGTTCTCAGTCATTTTTGCTCTTTTGAGGATGCCGTCTTTGTCGCCGTTAAAAAAGGCGGGAATAACATGCTCTGAAAACATTTCGCCAAAACCTTCACTGGCGTCTTTTGGCAGTTCGCAAGGCAGATTATCGACAGCCATAACCACTATCGCAGCGGGATGAAAAACGTCTACTTCTTTATTTTCGCTTGGCAGATAACCGTACAAAGGCTCGGCAATCGTTGAGGAACGCAGCGTACAGGCGATAGGACCATTGACATCACAGGAAATATCGGCTACTATTTTTATTTTGCAGTCATTCGCTTGAAGCATTTCGCGGGTTAGAATCGCTGGAGCATCATTGGCATGAAAATGACCTGTGATATAGATATCGGAAACTTTCGTGAATCGTTCAAAATCAGAAACATATTCGGACGGATTATTGTGAAAATCGGTAAAATCTAATACCTGCCCGTCTTTTCTTTTATTATAATCCAAAACATCAATCTGTGTATAAACGGCTTGAGTGAAATTTTTGGTCAAATAATTTTCAACCGAAACTTCTTTGATTTTCATCGCATCCAGAATTTCTTTGGCTCCATTCCCGACTTTTCCAGTTCCTGTAACCACAATTTTTAGTGGTGGCAAAACCTGCCTTTTTAAATGGGTAATTAAGGCATCTTTGCCGGAAAGCGTCTCGGCTTTTGGCATTTTGAACAATTCAAATTTGATCCCGAAAGCGCGAAAAGCATTGTAAGTACCAACAAATCCAGCATATCTCCCAAAACCAATTAATCTTCGGTTGTGAGAATCAATAATAGTTTCGTGATCATACAAGTCTATATTTTTTTCTAAAACAGCCTGCAGTAATTTTCGGTTATGTGGCTGTTTTTTGATGGTATGCGAGAAAAAGAAATAGGACTTATTAGGAATCAAATCGTCTACAGGGACTTCTTTTACACCAAAAAGCACATCACAATCACTGACATCATTGGTCACTTCAATTCCCATGCTTTGATATTGAACATCTGTAAAAATACGGATATCGGAACTTTCTACTTTTACAGTACAACTAGGATACAGCTGTTTTATTTTGGCTAATTCATTGGGAGAAAAAACAACTCTGCGGTCAGGCGGGTTTTTTCTTTCTTTAATAATTCCGAATTTCATTTTGAATGTTTTAAAAATATAACTTTATAAGTATTTTTTGTTACAAATATAACAATATTATTTAATTTTCATTTTTTTTATAAAACTTTTTCTCATCTAAAAAAACTTAATGCCATGATGATTAATAAACTATAAAAAACTCCTCTTTGCGGGCTCTTTAAAATAATCTCCATAAAGCAAAAAAAAACAAAAACAGAATCAAGGATTATATATATTTGCTTTTTAGCACAAAAAAATGAATTTTATAAAAAAGGCAAATATACTATATTTACTGCTCCCAATAGCCGTACTGACTTCCTGCAAAAAGGAATCCGCATCTGATGAAAAAGCTGCAATAGAAATAAAAGATTCAGAACTGCCTAAAAACGTTTTGCCCAAAATGAAACCTATGGGTAAGGAAACACCTCTTACCGCTGACTATATAAAGGAAAAACAGCTCAGAATTGATTCTTTTGTTAGAAAAAATTGGCCAAACAACAGTATGAACGGTGGTTTTCTGGTAGCCAAAAATGGTCAGATTATTTATGAAAAATACGAAGGCTATTCGAATTTAAGAGACAAAACACCTATAAGAGATACGACTTCCATTCATATTGCATCGGTTAGTAAAGTTCTTACCGCAACAGCTGTTTTAAAATTAGTCAATGCCAAAAGAATTGATTTAGATCAAAAAGTAACTGATTTTTTACCCGAATTTCCGTATCCGGAGGTTACCGTAAGGATGCTGCTTTGTCATAGAAGCGGTATGCGCAGTTACGCCTATTTTACCGATCGTGACAAAAGTGTTTGGGATAGGCATAATACCTTGACCAACCAAGACATATTGACCATTATGGGTACAAAACATATTGCTTTGGAACAAAAAACCGGTACCCGATTTGCTTATTGCAATACTAATTATGCGATGCTGGCTTTGATTATTGAAAAAGTAACCAAGCTTTCCTATAGAGATGCGATGGCTCAAATGATTTTTAAGCCTCTGGGAATGGCACATACTTTTGTTTTAGATTTTGATAAAGACAAACACCATGTAGCACCATCTTATAAAGCCAGCAGAGTCGAAATTGGAATTGATTATCTAGACAAAATTTATGGCGATAAAAACATCTACTCTACTCCTAGAGATTTATTAAAATTTGACAGAGCTAGAAATTCACCATCCTTTTTGGAACCTGCACTATTAGCACAAGTTTTTACTGGATACAGTAATGAAAGAAAAGGAACCAAAAATTATGGATTGGGAATCCGAATGATCAATTGGGATAATGGCAAGAATTTTTATTTTCACAACGGCTGGTGGCATGGTTTTACTTCTTCGTATGTTACTTTGAAAGATGAAAATGTTACTATAATTGCTTTATCCAATAAATTCAACAGAAGCACTTATGCCGTTCGAAAACTGGCTGTTACATTTGGTGATTATCCGTTTAAAGTCGAGGATACTGAGTAAAATTCATTTCAGACTGCAGATGTTAGACTGCAATATTCACATTTAAAAATTTGAAATTGCAATTGATTTTTGAAATTGCAATTGTTATTGAATTTTGGCATTGATTTTTGAAATTCATGTCGTATCTTTGCAGTCCTATTTAAGATTCTGCAATCTAAAATAAAAAATGGGGTCGACTGGTTTTGACAGCAAGTCGAATTGAAAAGTAAGCACGCCGAGAACTGGGATAATTCTCGTAAATAAAAGGTCTCAAACATTTTACACGGCGAAGGAAACTACGCTCTTGCTGCATAATCTGAATCATAGTAAGATTAGCCTCGTCCTACTAGGTAGGAAAGCAGGATTCATCTCGAAAGCTTTGGTTTATAGCGGTCGATTAAGGTGAATCGTAAATTTAAACCTAGATTTCCGCAAGCTTCGGGCGGATTTCGAAACTAAAGAAGCTAAGCAAAGAGCGGTTGTTCCTGACCTAACTCCGAGTCGAAAATTCATTCAGGAAATAAGCGTGTAGAAAGCTCTTTAATTGCTTGTTTGGACCCGGGTTCGATTCCCGGCGATTCCACTGGGACCGTTTAAAGGCAACTTTTCAAAGTTGTCAAAAACGCACAAAATGTCTCGAAACCCTTTAAAAGCCTGCAAATTTTTGAATTTGCAGGCTTTTTTATTTTTCCTGTAACTATCAAAATTTTCAAAAGTGCTCCAAATATTTATGGCAATTTTGTGGCATTTTAGTACTGGAGCAAAAAGTGCCACAAAATTGCCATAAAAAAGCGCTTAAGTAACTGAATTACAACATGTAAAGCAGGTTAACGACTTGACTGAAGAACATCATAATTCTATATTTATTAACTTAAAAAATTGAATTATGTTAGAAAGCAGCTTTGGGCTTTGTTTCTTTTTGAAAACAACCAAAAACAAATCAAACAGCAGATATATTTATCTGAGAGTAACAGTAGATGGAATACCTAAAGAGACATCTACTAAAAGGACATGGGACATTCAAAGGTGGGATCAAAAAACAGAAAGAGCAACGGGAAATAAGGAAGATGCCAGGACTCTAAATCATTTTCTTGATGCTCTAACCACTCGGATCAACCAATTTAAAATGGATTTAATTTACAACGAAAAATCGATTTCAGCGCAGCGGATTATTGATTTTGTATTGGGAAGGATAGTTTCAAAAGCAATGCTTCTTCAAGAATTTAAAAAGCATAATGACGAGATGTTGGCACTGGTTCCACAGGATTATGCTTTAGCGACGCACAAACGTTATGAGACAGCAAGATTTCATGCCAGAGAATTTGTAAAATACAAATACGCGACGGAAGATATTGAGTTCAGGGATTTAGATTATGATTTTATCATTAGCTATGAATTATATCTAAAAACCGTACGGAATTGTGTAAATAACTCTGCATTAAAATATATTGCCTGCATGAAAAAGGTAATAAACAGGGCAATTGATAAAGATATAATTGTTCAGGATCCTTTCAGAGCATTCAAGCGTAAAATGACAAAAACTGTCAAAAGACCACTCACCGCGAGTGAACTGCGCACACTCGAACAGGTGAGTATTACAACCTCAAGACTCCAAACAGTTCGGGATATCTTTGTCTTTCAGTGCTATACTGGCCTAGCTTATATTGATGCTTACCAACTTCGGAAGACAGATATAAAAATAGGTATAGATGGAGCGCAATGGATAATGTCCGAAAGACAAAAAAACCGGTTCTGTAACCAATGTTCCATTACTTCCCAAAGCCCTCGAAATAATCGAGAAGTACAAAGAACATCCGCTCTGCCTTTCAAGAAATGCTGTCCTACCCGTCGCATCTAATCAAAAAATGAATGCTTATCTTAAAGAAATAGCCGATCTATGTGGGTTTACTTGCGAATTGAACACACATAAAGCCAGACGCACTTTTGGCAGCACAGTTACTCTTAATAATGATGTGCCCATTTCCGTAGTAAAAGAGATGCTGGGACACCAGTCAATCCGCCAGACTGAATCGTATGCAATTACCACTGAGCAAACAATTGGCAGGGAAATGAATAACTTGAGTAGCAAGCTGCGTAAAGTCAACCCAACCATACCTGATGAAGCAATGTCTATGATCTCGAAACTGGAAAAAGAATTACAAAAACTTAAAGAACAATTTGGGATTAAATAAACTAAAAAACTAACCTTAGCAAAATTAAAATCAAGTAACACCAATTGTCAAATTGCGCCGCGATTGTGCACAAAGATTTTGAGCATTTTTATAAATATTGAAAACAGGTATAAAAAACCTGCAAATCATTTGATTTACAGGTTTTATCACCTTTTTTTAAGCTTTTTTGAAAAGTTGTTCTTTTCGTTAGTTTTAGGCCTTTCCCAGTCAAAGAGGTACTTGTACTCCTTCTCTAATGCTTTGATATATAAGGATTATATATTTTTTTACTATTTTACGGTCTCGCTTTTGCTCCTCATTTATGAGCAGTAAATTTTGAAATCTTATAGAGCAAATATGAATGAATTAAAAATTACTGTCAAAATTGGCTGAAAATAGTGTTCAATGATTGAACATGATAGTTTACATTCTTCAAATTTGCTTATAATTTTTCAACCCATTTACTTATTTCAGCAACCAGTTCGTTAAAGTCGGGTTGGCCTTTATAATACAATTTTGCCGTTTTTTTATAGCGTTCTATAAATCGCTCCCTAAGTTCTGGGTTCTTCAGTAAAAAAGCTTCATTATCAGCAATGGGTATTCCATAGTCTTTGGGAGGAAAGCGAGCCACTTTGTGTTTTTGATATTCTTCTGTACCTATGAATGCTTTTACAGTATCATCTCGTAATAGACTATAGACATCATAATATTGGCGCATTAAATTTTGCCTTTCTTCTTTGTCTTCCTGTTCTTGTCTAAATTTGGTTGCAATAGTCTGTAGTTTTTCAACAAAAGTATAACCAATGTGATAACAAGCAATATCTACAGCCCGATTATCAATTATATCTACGCCTTGTTGAACTGCTTTGTCATAAGCCCAGGAAGAAATGGTTAGTGGATTGTTAGGTGTTACTGTGTCAAATCCAACCTCTAATAATATACCTTCTTTGACTCCATCAATAGCATCAGTTTTACTTTCATAATGTAATCTTATACCACCACTACGATATTGCCTTTGGTCGTCAAAAGCTTCATCTCTTACGACTGATATGATTCCGTCTATTTTTATATCGTTTTTCAATCCATCATAAAAGTCTTTTCTTTTTTGAATATTCCGAGGCTTATTGTTGTTTGGGTTTTCATTTATTTCCATTTCAGCCGGTGGCTTGATATGGATGTCGATGTCTTCAGAAAAACGGTGTATAATTCCATATCCTTTGGATAGAGAAGTACCTCCTTTGAGTTCGAATTGAAACCCTTGTTGTTTTAGCCCGTTTAACACATGCATAATCCAATAGTCTTTTTCGACAAGTCCAGATTCGATATTTAATTCTGCTCCTACAATACGGAGCAGATCACGGAAGTTTTTGTGGTTGTGTAAGTAATCAGACATATTGTGCTGCTATAACAGGTTCCAACATTTTTTTTGCTTTAACACTGCCGTATTCCTGAAGTGATTTTTTTAGTTTTTTAGCATCCATTGTTTTTGCTTTGGAACGCACTCTTGACACTACTTCATTTGGGTCTTCAGCTAATTGGTCGAGATTGTTTAACAGGTCTACCAATAAAAATTCGGGTGTGGCCTTTAATGGGAAATGAGGTTTTACCCTAAATGAAAACGTCATGCCACCGAGGTTGAAATCCCCATGGCGTTTGTGGTTGTAAACCGTTTTGCAGTTGTATAACTGAGTAGTTCCTACTCCTAATGTGTTATAAGCATTTAAGGAAGTTACTAGAAAACGTTTGTCTTTAAGAAAAGAACGCACCAACACTTCTTCTTCGGGAGGTGTCTCTCCAAAGACAGTTACTTCAGGATAATAGTATAAGCCTTGTGACAGCTTTTGCAAAGTGCCTTCCTGTACCAACTCATCTAAATGACGGTCAACAGATTTTGACCACTTGGATAAATCAGCCCTGCGGTATACTTTTCCTCGTTTTAAATGTTTCTTTAATTCTTGTAACTTATTCATAAGTACAAAGTTAACAAATAATATTTAATTGCATACATTTTTATTGAAAATTCATGCAATATGTTTTCCATATGACTCTATTTTACTTTTCCTATCTTAGCCCTACCATAAATTACGTTATTTTATGAATCTTCCTTATTCGGATAAACTTCCTGTCTCTAAACTAGCGACTTCGTTTGGTAATACCTCAGCGACATATAAGTTTTATTGGTTGTTGGCTATTTTGGAACTGGTTGAGGAAGGACAGACAACAATACCGAAGCGGCATTTATTTGCACGGATGATTGGCAATGCGTGGTATACTGTGAATTATTTCCATGTATCATTTGGTAAGCAGGACCTTATACAGCAGGCAGTACAGTCTATATTGGAGCAGGAACAGCTGACTATAGATACTAAGAAAAGTCTATTATTGTCTATTTTAGAAAACTCTGAACTCAAAGCGACACAACAAACCCTTTACCATTTTAATAAAAATGTGCCACATTGGTTTTTATCTCCGTGGTTTAGTAAAGTTGCTGGAGAAAATGATGTTGCTTACAGGAAGCGGATTTATACTTCTTCGCAGGTATTTGAAAATGATTGTTTGTATGCTCTTTATGATGAACATATTGTTATTAACCCCAACTGGGTTGATTACTTAAAGTCAAATGCCAAAATACTAAAGGATTTTATTTATTGGAACCTGACTTTGTTTTTGCAGACCCGTAACCCGAATGTACCGGATATTGCCAATAAATTAATACGACCGCCATTTAGAGGTTCACTCACGAACCAACGCAAGAACTACTGGGATATCGTTTTTAAGGAACTTGGAACTGTGGATTGTATTTTTACCAATACTGCTTTAACTATTGACCGCTACGCATTGGATCATTTTATACCTCATGCTTTTGTATCACATGATTTGATTTGGAATTTGGTACCGATTGATACCAGTTTTAACTCTAGGAAAAGTGATAAGTTACCGATTATGGAAACTCATTTTGACGGCTTTTTTAATCTTCAAAAAACTGCCTTTGAAATTATAAACCATCATCGCCCTAAAAGCAAATTGCTTGAAGAGTATTTGACTATATATCCGGATTTGATCAGTTCTAATAGCTTTGATTATACTAAATATAAGGAAAGTATACAGCCATTAGTTACTATAGCGCATAATAACGGGTTTGGATATTTGTATTAGCTTGAATCTTAAGTTTTAATTATTTGGATAAACATTTTTTTGGAATTCGTTTGGAATTCTTTGAACCCTATTTTTAGTTTTAATTGGTTATTGTAACACTAAATTAGAAAAAGTTAATACATTCGGTTTTTAATAGCTTGTTCTGGGGTTAAACCTACTTCATTTTTATATGCACCAATTAATGCCCATCCATTAATCTTTAAATTTTGTGTTTCAATGTAATCAGAATTTAAATTGGTGAAGTAAGCAATATGAAGTTTTTCATTTGCAAAATTCCCTATGACATAAGCAGGATTGGCCTATATTATTTGAGCTATCACAGAGATAAACTTTATCTCCTATTTCAGCACTAATATTTTGACGATATTTTATCTCTTGTGGATAAACATTTTTTACACGATGGCGTCCCTCATTTATTAAATCTGAAATCAATGGATTAAATTCAATTATTTGTACAAGCTTTTCACTATCAAGAATACTTTTAACAGCAACTTTTATATCAGCAACTTTGTATTTTTGATTAGAAATTATGTGACTGAATAATTTGAATTCACTTACTATATATTTTAATGTGCTTTTCTCATTGTATACTGCCCAATTTTTAGATTTAATAGTATCAATCATTTTAAATGCATCCTTATCAGTATATTCCATATTTTGAAATATCATAGCTTTACTATGTGCCCAATAAATTTTATTATTATTGAAATAATTATAAATCTCGAACTTTACAGACTTTAGGAAAAATTCTAGTTTTAATGACAGCTGGAGAAATAAACGAAAGAAATAATGAAAGATGCTGATGAGGTGTCTTTTTTCGCTATACTTTTTGTAATAATGATGAAAACCTAAAATAGAATTTTTTAGAATATATGGATAAATTTAAAATATAAATTATGACAAATTACGATGAAAATGACTTAATTAATAATGATTACGTCAATACAACTACTAAAGGTGATAACCCCACACAGCTATTCGTGACAGAGAAAAAGTAAGCAAAAAAAGAGCTTTATGAAGTTGTATGGTTCTGTGATGCATTTGTAAAGAACTATAGTGTTTCTAAAACAAAGGAGAGCTTTCAAAGAGTTGAAAAAATATTAAGGCTTCCACAAGCAAGCGATATTGTATTGAGAACTGAGCTAAATGCTTTTGTTGCCAAAACTTGGAATTCAGGAAATATTTATACCAAACGCATTTAATTTTTAGACCAAATTTGATCTAAAAAGACGTAGGCATAACCACAGATACTCATTACCTCTTTTTTACTTGTGTTTTTAACTGCAGTAATAATGAAATCTTCTACATCTTCGATTGAATTATAAAATTTATTAGAAAATTCTCTTTTGTATTTTGCCCACATTTTTTCGGCTGGATTAAGTTCCGGGCTATATGGTGGCAGGAAAACCAAAACAATATTTTCTGGAACGATCAATCTTTTAGCCTTATGGAATCGCCCATTATCCAATACCATTATTTTGAGTTCTTTGGGGTTTTCTTTTGAAAAATTATTTAGAAAAATTTGAAAATTATCAGTGTTGCAATGTGGAAGTATTAATTGAAAATGATCCCCTGTTATGGGCGAAAAAGCCCCAGAAAGCCATGTTGATTTAAAAACTTGTTGGAAAGTGCAAATTGGTTTAACCCTAATTGCAGTAACTGATTTTCCATTTCGAGTAAATAAGCCAAAACGTGACTCATCTTGAAAATATAAATTTACAGAGCTAAAATCGCCTACAGCATTTAGTGCTGTTTCTTGACAGATTCTTCCGAAGTCTTTTTAAAAGAGCTTCCTAGGTCTTCATCTTTTTTGACATGACTTTTGCGGGCAACTTTTACACTTGATTTAAAATTTCTGATGCAGTAATAAAGCAAGGTGTTGTAATTAAAGCTTTTTCCAGTTTCTTTTTCAATCCAATCTTTTAATTCTACATAACCTTGAAGCCCATTTTGAGGGTTATTGAGTTTTGTTTCCAACATCGTGTGTTCAGCAGCATTAAAAACAGATGGCTTGAAGCCTGTTTTTCCATGTTTAATCAAACCATCAATTCCAGAATTGAGGTATAATGTCCGCCATTTCTGAACACTGTTTGGGGCAACCCCTGCTAATTTAGCAACTTCACGTCTAGAAATCCCTGTTTCTTCATTTTGCTTCAAAATTAAAAGTACTCTCAAGCGTTGTCCAATAAATGGAATAGATTGCTTAAGTAGATTTTTAATCTCTTTTTCAGTTTCCTTAATTACCAAAATTTTTGGATGTGCCATGATCACTGTTATAATATAGTCCAAATGTAATCTAAAAAAAACAATTATCAAAATTGGTATTTATTATATTTTTGTTTGGTATTAGATATTTTTCGAAATACTTATAACAACAAAAAGCCCTACTTTTACAGAAGGGCTTTATTTTTACATTATTCAATTCTGCATAAAAAACGTAACTAATCATCATTGACCACTAACCTTGTCATCTTTTTAAATTTATCTTGTACTTGCTGTCTCTCAATTATTTTTTCATCAATAAACTTAACAAGACCTTTTAGTATGCTATCTCCTTTCTTATAATAATCTTGTTCTCTCAATAACTCAATACAATCTTCAATATTACCAGGAGTCATTTTTAGTTTTCTTATCGCAATAGCATAGAGAAATTCATTTAGACCTTCTGCATGGTCATCATTAAGATGAAGAATCATATCACCCAAGACTGATTTCATTTTCATGCTATCTTCTTCTGACAAGCTATAATCTAGCTCAGCATTCTTTGCAGCCCTTAAAAAGCAAGCTTGTATTATACCGTCATTGTATCTAACAAAATTACCAGGATCAATTAAATTCCGAACATACTCACCCTGTCTAAAAATATTTTTGTTTCTAAGTTCATTTAGAATGGTGGCTATAATAAAATAAATTTCAGATTGTTTTGATCTAACTATAAAATTATTGTGCTGTGTTCCAGATTGAAATGGTGCAAAGGCAAAACCAGTTCTTATTTTTAGAATTTTATTTTTTAAGGTTGGTAAAAATAGATTGTTGCTTAGTCCTTTATTTTTGCCACAACCCGATAGTTCTTTTAACCTCTCATTACAAAACTTTTTTATAGCAATAAAATCTTCAAATTGTTCAAAAAACTCTTCAAATTGTTTTATACAATTTTCTTCAATATGCCAAGGTGTATGTTGTGCTTCGGCAGAACAATGAATTTTTTCAACATTAAAAATCTTATGTGTTCCTTTTCCAAATTCGCCCAAACTTAAATTTGATTCCAGAAACTCAAAATGTTCACTATTACTAGTTCTATTTGCAAATGTGAAAAATATTCTTTGGTAAGTCTTTTCATAATCTCGCAACACTCGGCTTAAGTATAGTAAATTTCTCCCTGTTACTATAGAAGAACTTACTATTGCAATCGATCCTTTTTGTTCTTTATCAATTTTTGTTTTTAATTCTTCGCTTGCTATTTGGAGTATTTGATCTTGCTTGAATGTAAAACCATGCTCATTAAGAACCTGCATAATTATTTCCGCTAACCTCACAGATCCCTCATCTGGCAAAACAATAATATATTTGAGCGAAGCAGGAATATTTTGAAGTATATATTTTTCTAATTTTAGAAAAATTGCTGCATATGGATGAGTGGTATCTTCCTTTTTAGACCATTCATCAAATACTTTGAACAAGTCAATATAAATTTCATATTTTTTATCCTTGAATGTTTTTTCTTTATGATAACATCTAATGATAGGCTCTGCATCTTTATTTTCTTTTTTGTAATAAGAAGCAAAATTTTTCATGTAAGTTGGTAGGTCTGTTTGTTTTACTAAGTAGCTTGAAACTATTGGCTTCTCCAATAAAAAAACATCTCCTTCTACTTTTAATGCTTTTGATCCTTCAGCACAAAAAGCACAGATTTCGCCCTTTTTTAAATTATAACTTTTAATAGGATCCAAAGAATCTTTATTTTTTTCATCTAGCGAAAGATCACAAAGTACTTGTGCATTATATGGAGCCTCAACATTTAGACCAAATATGATAGCAATATTTTTTAAATCTATATTATTTGATTTATTTTCAGTATCAGTCATTCTTTTAAGAATACTACCAGAAGTTGAGGATGACACTAAAAAAATAGTATCACGTTTAGCCTTGAATTTTAATTTTTCAAACATCGTGTAGGATCCAAAGCTTTCTACAAGTACAGATTCAGTAAATTCAGGGTTTAATTCTTTTAGTAAGTTGATATATGCAAAAGCTAAAGAGTTAATCGAAGAGGTGTCCGAATACAGTGTTTCAAACTTTGCTCTTTTAAAATATCTGATTAATGCAGATGCAATAAAAAAAATTTCATTTCCAGTAATAAGTACGTTGCCAGTTCTTAAGAAACGGTTACTGTGCTTGCCAGAAGGAAAAACAAAGTGATTTGCAGTTTGTGAAACAATAAGCCCTCCATTATTTATAAATATTTTTAACAGCCCTCGATTGTAAATTTCATCGAGATAGTTTTCTGAAGGACAAGTTCCAATTACACTTGTGAATTCCCCAAAATGATTAAGTGCAATTAAACAAATATTATAATGATTTTCATCAAACTCAAATTTTGGTATGTAATTATAAATTGAGGAATCTTGTTTAAACAAATTCTCGATACTGTCCTTGTTAAATTCAAGGCAGATGATGATTAATTGATCAGGTAATGTATTATTATGGAAATAATCACGTAACTGAAGCTCAATATCAATATGTGTTTTATATGGAAAGAAAATAACAAGATGATTTTGCATCTGCTTTCCTTTATCTTTAACATCGACTTCCTTGTAAAAACTATATAGATAACAACTTTTCATAGGCTGGTTATAATAGTGGATAAACTAGCGTTATCAATGTTCCCTCAGTTGTTTTCATTTCAGAATAATTATTATTGGAGCTTTTTACCCAATCAAATAATTCAACTTCTTCTTCATTTTGGGTCAACTTATAAGGGGAATTTATCAAATCTCTATAAATTGAGCAACGTCCAGACCTAATTTTTAAAAACCCACGCTTAGTATTCAATAAATTTAAAACCTCATCAAGTCCATAACCTTTGTTCTTACCGTCAGTTCCTTCAACAGATGTTTGCCCTTTAATTAAACACTTTCTAACAACGTTAATTTCTTCATTAATAGTAAGATTTTTGTTATAAGAAGAACTTAGAAAACGCTTGACTATCCCAGGACCACTGTCGAAAACAGAAATCTCTAAAAGAAAACAATCCGCATCTTCTTGATAGAACGATGATCTATAGTATTTTTTTAGGCCTTCATGATGTGTACCGTCAATAAACCCTTTTTTTGAACTCCGATGAATACGCATAAATAATCCCCTAGTATTCGGTTGTAATTTCTCTTCTCCCAAATAATCTTTTTTGGCATGTTCATCAGTGTTTTTTAAAAGTTCCCACACAATTTTTGACATACTATCGAAAGAATCACTAAAATTCCTTTTTACTCTTTCCTTATAATTTATCGATAGTTTCGTTATTATATGATACAAAGAATTATCCAATCCA
This sequence comes from Flavobacterium sp. 1, assembly GCF_002797935.1. Lineage (NCBI taxonomy): Bacteria > Pseudomonadati > Bacteroidota > Flavobacteriia > Flavobacteriales > Flavobacteriaceae > Flavobacterium > Flavobacterium sp. 1. The sequence goes on along the minus strand of NZ_PGER01000001.1, from coordinate 553,298 downwards.
GAAGGTGTATCACTAAATGAATAATCATTTGCATAAAACCAGTGAGACAATCCTTTTTCAAAAGAATAATGATCAAAACAAGGTATCATTACTGATTCTTTAGGTAGTTCCTTAGACAAGGAATCAATATATCTATGCATAGAAGGTGTATGCTCTTTAAAATACTTTTTTATAGAAACACCTTCACGATTAACAAAATCATACTCTTTCCATAATGTTGATAAAATTACATAACCATAATAATCCAGTGAAAAATTTTTAATTGATTCTGTATTTTCAATATCAAGATGTATAATGATATTACCTTTCTTTGTCCGCATCCATGTAAATAGGACCAAATACAATCCTGGTAAAATTCCAAAACCCTTATAGTCAACAGTTAAAGGGATTTCTAAATCAGTATTAAAAACTGATTTATCAAGTTTTACTAATAAGTCTTCGAGCTTTTCTAAGGTTATGCCTTTTGGAATCTTTATGACTGATTTCATTTATAAATATTTTTTTTTATAGAACCTTAATACATATGATGACACTGTATGTAAATATAATAGATTATGATTTAAAAATTAATGTTTAAAAAAATAAAAACAGATACACTAAAAAGTCCTAATTCCCTGAACTTGCTTATCTATATCGAACATTAGATAAAACTTAGCAGGCGAGATTCTAGCTTGTATTCACAATCTTATTAATTCCGTATTAAAACTTGTCAATTCGGGAGTATTAGAATTCTAGATGGATAATTACTTCAATTGCCATTTTATCTTTGAGGGATGGAATGGTATGAAATTATAGGGTTTGTTGGGTTGTGGTTTGTTGGGCTTTACCTTAGAGGGAATTTTTATGAGCGATTGAGGGATAGAGGTTATAATGGGAGCTGGAGAACTAGGCGAAAGAAATAATAAAAGATGCTGATGAAGTGTCTTTTTTTATGCCCCTTGAGTAGTAAGAAAAAATCATCAAATGAAAAATTTATTTGATGATTTGTAATCTTTTTTAGGTACTTTTGAAAAACAAAAAACGAAAAAAACCTTCGTATATACACCTATCAGTTTGGTAGATTGGCGAAAGTTTGCTTCGCATGTATACTAGTTATAGGCAATTTTACAGATGACATGACAGCAAAAAGAAAAATAATTATAGTATCAATTGTGCTCATTAGCATTTTTTTAATAGTACTCTATTGGAAAAAAACTAATGAGTTATGTATCGGTTGTGGAGGTTGTGAATATGAAAAATTTACAGATACTATTAAAGTTGAAAAGATAGTTTATTAAAATGACTCAATAGACTACATAAATTTTAAATCTACAGTAAATTCTAATCACAAATATCAAGAAGATTCGTGGTATCTAAGTTTTCGAATAGGAAAAGATTTTAGCGAAAAACAAATTAAAGACACGTTGAATGAATACTCAATAACTGGAGAAAGGATTATCAAAGGAACTTGCACTCCGTATAGTATAAAAGAAATGAAACTTATTAAAAAATAAAAACTGGCTATAACAGTCAGGGTTTCGTTGGGTGCGTAGCACCAACAATGCCCTCCCTGTTGTATGAAACCGCTTAAACTTTACCACATAGTAAAGTTGTCATAAAATAATTTTATTAATTTAAAGAGGATTTGCCATCCTCTTTTTTTTGCTATTTATAATACACTTGTCAATTCCGTATTAAAAACTCGTCAATTCGAGAGTATTAGAATTCTTGATGCATTATTACTGTAATTGCCATTTTATCTTTGAGCGATGGAATGGTATGAAATAATAGGACTTGTTGTGTTGTGGTTTGTGGGGCCTTACCTCGGAATGAAGAATAAGGAGTTCCGGAAAAATTATTATCATAATGATAGTTGGAAGGATAAACGAAAGAGATAGTGAAACGCCAGATGGCGTTTGTTTTTGTTTTATGCTGATGTGGGCTATTCGCCAATTGGCTATTGAAATAAAAAGTCCTTTTGATAATTTATAAGGATAAATCTATATATTTGAGAATAAATAAGTATTGACGTTTGTCAGACATACCCCCTCAATATAGGAGTGATATGTCGGATGTTGTTAGACATATATACAAGTTAGCGACTATTGCTCCGTTAATGAGAAACAGCAGATTTTAATCGGGCATTTAAGCACGAAAAGGATTTAATGAAACAGAAACCCCGCTGACCGAGTTTTGAGCCGAAATTCGTTCTTTAATTGTTGCGGACAAACAAGCGTGAACTGCTTTACAGAAAACCGAAAGCGGAATTTTTTTGTTCGATTTTTTTTATAAGTTTTAGCTTAAGTTAGATTCAAAAACGGAAACTATTTGGCGCAGAAATCTAAAGGAGGAAAAGTTTATCAAAATTGGAATATCAAATCGTTCGTTCTTAACAATCGTGTCACAATCCAGCATAACGCTTGCTACAAGAGATTTGTATATTTGTCTAATTTTGAAATGATTTTGTATTTGTGAGAATTTTGCTGAGCCGAAAAATAACACTAATTTAGTTTCAAATCTCATGTAGTAAGAAAATCTTGGACGCAACTATTTGAAATAATATAGACAAACTATGAGTGAAAATGTAGATTCAAATAAAGAGCCAAAATTCATTGAAGTTATAGAGGAAATATTAAATAGCTTAGTAAGTTTCCTATTGAATTTTCCCCTAGTTACATATATTGTTTTATTCAAGCCTTCAAATATTTTTGGACCAGACTTTAAAATAAAACCCTTGACTTATTTTGCAGTTAGCTTACTTTTAAGTTCTGAATTTTGGTATTTTTACTTTCAACCGGGTGAATTAATTTCACCAATAGTATTTTACCTTCTTGATCCAAACATCTCTGAGATTAAAAATTACTTTTTCGATGTCGACTCACTGACCCGAGCGCTGATAAATTTGATTCCCATTATATTAATCAGTAACGTAACAGTCCGATTAATTGCGTTTTGTTTCAAAGCTAATGGGAGAATAAGCGAGTTTCTCAAGTTCTCATTTTATTTATTTGGCTTAATATTAATAGGCTTCCCAATAATTTACTTTTTATTTTTTTTAATAATACCAAAGCTTTTCTTCAACATATACACATTTGATCTTTTTGATTCAAAATACTACGAAGCTATTAACTTAGTCGTTTTCGGCTCTTTTATTATTTTATTGGTAAAAATAATTTGGACAGGGACGAAATATCTACTTGGTAGAGATAAGAAATATTGGTATTTAAAACCAATATTATTATGTTTGATATTTATCTGTTTATGTTACTTCAATCTTAAGGTTTTATCATTTTTCCACACCGAAAAGAAAGCAGACATAGAAAGCACTATAGAACTGCTTGAATCAGAGAATTTTCTCACTGACATAACAACTAGTTATACTATAATTTTAGGAGTTGTAATTACGAATAAATCTGAAAATGACCAGATTATCGACCTAGGTTCATTTCATCTTTCAATAGGAAGTAAAAATAAATACGATGCATTTAGCATGGCAAGTTTTAATGAAATTAAAAAATCATCTCAACCATTAAGTGAAATTTTCGTTCTGAAAAACCACTCTGCTACGTTCTTTAAAATTCCTTTTCATTTTGATTCTACTGGTTGCAAAACTCTTTATAACCACCTTAAAGATAAATATCTATATGATAGTGTTTATCTTGAAGGTTCAGTAGACATGAAATTTGAAATTTCAAACAACAATTTTGCAAAAATTGAGAGTGCACAATTAAGTGGTAAAACACTAAACGACATAGTGACCGTTCGGTAAGCACCTATAACTTTGCATTGTCGCAAGTGGGGTCTTTTACGTTGTAACATGTGCTGTATTTCGCTATCAGCTTCAGTTTTAGGCGTGACTTATTCTAAAAAACATTTCAATAATTTTATAATCACATTTCTTTTCAGTTTCAACGCCGGGCGGGCGTCTTTAAAATCTCCACCTTCAGCAATGCGGATCTTTATCTTGGATTACTCCGTTAATGATAAACAGCTGATTTTAATCTAGTGTTTTATAATGAAGAAGAAACCAAACTGGACTAAATTTTAGGCAAAAAATCGATATTCCATTGTTGCAGAGAAGCAAAAGTGAACCGCGTTTCGGAAAACCTCGAGAGGATTTTTTTTGAGATTTAACCGAAGTTTGAAATTCAAAAGCGGAAACAATTTGGAGTGGAAGACGGAAGACGGAAAAGTTTACTGAAATGGGAATCGATAATTGGAATGTCAAATCGTTCGGGCTTAACATGCGTGTCGCAACATTCGCTAACAGCTACAACGGATTTGGGCAATTGGCTTAATAGGAAGTTGGTTTTGTATTTGGGATGATTTGGCAAATCCGAATAATGGACTTAATTTAGTCCCAAACCTGCTGTAGTTGCAGAACATTAGCAGTAACCCTATGACAACATTATATTACAAAAGACATTATGACGAAAGGCGGATTGAAAAATCCGAAACTTGGGGAACTTGTGAATATTATCTTGAATCAAATCAGAATGGAGAAATACTTCGACAAATTGAAATTTATAAAAATGGAAAAAGATCAAAATATAGTGAAGAATTAATAGAAGATGAGTTTGGATTTCTTGCAGACCAAAATATTGACCTTTTAGAATTTGAAAAATTCACTATAAATAAAACAGACTTTGAATATCAATGGGGAAAGTGATAAATTATATTGTAGGCGATGCTACAAATCCAAAAGTAATCGGCAATAAAATCATTGTCCATATTTGTAATGACATTGGAGGTTGGGGAAAAGGATTTGTGATGGCAATTTCTAAACGTTGGAAAGAACCTGAAAAAAAATATCGAGAGTGGTTTAAATCACAAGACAACTTCTTACTTGGACAAATACAATTTGTAAAAGTGGAAGACGATATTTGGATTGCAAATTTAATTGGACAGCATAAAATAAATAAAGATGAAAATGGTAATGCTCCAATTCGTTATGATGCAATAAAAAAAGGACTTGAAAAAGTTGCTCAATTTGCAACAGAAAATAATACGTCTGTCCATATGCCAAGAATTGGTTGCGGACTTGCAGGTGGGACTTGGGACAGAATAGAGCCACTAATACAAGAATCTTTATTGAACAATGAAATCGAAACTTATGTTTATGACTTCAATTGAATAAAGGGCTACTGCTAATAGGTACAACGGATTTACTTCGTCCGTTCGGCTTACAGCCTCGGGTGGGGTAATTGGCTTAAGAGTATGTTTTGGAATATTAAATAATTTGTAAAAAAAATTCATAATCCACTTTTTGATTGGTATCGTTTATAAAAGGAAATGTTAACTCATGATCTATTAAAATAAGATTTGAGTCATTAATTAGCATATTTGGCTTGTTATGTTCACCTCCTCTATCAACGTTGTAAATAAATAAGTCAAAAGCAAAAATATTTGCAACCTCATAATCTTTTAAAAAAGAATTAGTAACTAATGGATTAAAAATTGCATTCTGCTCTACAAATTTACTACAAAACTTAAAGCCTTTATCTAGCATTTTCAATTTATGCTCATCATATAATTCTGAAATTTCTATATGGTCAAAATTTATTATTCCATAATTTGGACAAACTAAATCGAACTCTTTCGCTAGTTCAGAACATATTATTTCTTTTGCTACTGAAACATTTTGGGATATATTTTTTTCGGTAAAAACTTTCATTATATATTTATTTGGATCGCCATTTTCGTCAACTGCAATTATGTTAAGAGGTCTTGTGGTTCCCCCCGTCATAATTCCTCCAATAGAAACAAGTTGCAGCAGTTGCATAAATATACTTTTATAGACGAAATGTAGTAAATTTATTTCTGATTTTAAAAGTATTAGGTAAATTACTAACATTCATAGAAATGTAAGTTGAAAAAATAAGGTTTGACCTTAATCCAATACCTTTCAAAAGATGCTTTATAGCATCTTTTTTTTGTTTTATGACAATTACTTCTTAAATAGGGAGTATAAGTCATTAATTTAGAAAGCGTTATAATTAAATGTATTTACAACTGGAATTGCCATTTTATCTTTGAGAGATGGAATGGTTTGAAATAATAGGGTTGTTGTGTTAGATTGTAGGCTTTTGCCTAAGGAGGAATTGTATTGCCAATTGTCGCATGGAGATCACCAGCTTGACTACTAACTGCCTAAGACAAATTCAAAAGACCAAATTTTTTAACCAATTCTTAGTAATAGATTATGAAAAAGGCAAACAGAGTTTTATTCTGCAATATTCTAAATGATTATAAATCAATTACCGTAAATTATTGTAAACATGAATAACTCCGCTAAATTGAAAAATGAAAGAATCTTTTTCTGGATGCTACTTATTGGATTTGGACTTACGGGTATTGCTCAGCCAATCACATATAAAGGCTATGGGAAATCCGATTGGTGGAAAATGAATCAATACAATAATGAAATGTATATTCTCGAGAATAAAACTTTTGCTTTTTATGATCTTGATGCACTTTTGGTAGGGGATAAAAAACTTATTAAATACACATATAAAAGTACTGATGGACAGAATCTGTGGAGTTTTAAAAGTGATCAACAATTTGTAATAAGCAATGTTACGTTTGTTGACTCACTTATTGATAACAATAATTTACTGCAAGATGATTTCAATAAGAGGTTACTATTTTCTACTGAGATAAATCTGCGTTTTCAAAATTGTAAGGCTCCTTTATTGGAGCTTTCTGGTATAAAAAACGATCATTATTTAGTTTGGTGGCATAATAAATTTTCAGAAGTTCAATTCAGAGGAATGAAAGTTGGTTTGTTTGCTGAAGACAACCGTTTTCATTCATTTATAAGTTGGGCAGGAGAGTACAGTGCTTTTTATTTAAAAGGAAATGAATTACCCCGAGGCAGAGCCTCGAGGTATCGCGTTACTCGAAAGATAACCGCAATTGATTTTTGTTAAACGATTTATAAACTGTTTTTTCTTCACCTTGGTTTTGAATGTATTTCTGAATCACATCCTCATTACCATATTGACCAACAGTATTCACATAATATCCACTAGTCCAAAAGTTACCACCCCACAATTTATTCTTAACCTCAGGATGTAATCTGAAAATCTCTTTAGCAGTAATACTTTTTACAGTTCTAACCATTATTTCAACTGAAATTTTTGGAACACTTTGTATCAAAAAATGAACGTGATTCTCATCAGCCCCAATTTCTATAAAATGAATCTCATAGCGTTCTGAAATATTTTCACATATAGAAACCAAACTCATTTCAACAGAATCGGTCAAAACATTTCTCCTATATTTTACAGGACACTCCAAATGATAAAGTAACAAACTTTTATTGTGTCGTTTGAAAATGTGTTCGCTCATCCAACAAATATACTAATCTTTCTATTGTACGCTAAACCCCGAGGCAGAGCCTCGAGGAATTCTTTTGATTAAATCCGATAAAAAGAAGTTAACGATGGAGTTTAATTGGGACGTTTTTAAAGAAGGGTTTATATACATGAATGACAGTTCTCAACATACCGTTTTAACTTTTTTAAAAGATTCTATAAATGGGACATTCAGGTTAGAAAATACTTTTTCAAAAAAGAAGTTCAGAGATTCTACAAATTTGAAATGCTCTTTTGATAAAGCATGGCTGAATGCCAAGTTTTATGTGCCTTATACAGGCAAAAAGGGAGGAGTTTATTTTAAGGAGTGTGAATTTGGGAAAGATGCAGAATTAACTGCAATGAGTTTTGATACTATTTACTTCAACCGGTGTATTGTTAATACCCCTCTTTATCTTGAATTTGATAAAACCAATAATCCAGTATATCTCTCGTTTGTTAACATGGATTTGGATAATATTCAATTTAATTTTACCAAAAGAGTACATCTGTATTTTGATTCCGATTTAAATAAGGATTATATCGTATCCACCTACGAGAGGCTCTTAGCCAAATTTAAAAAAGAAGGGAAATCCGAAAGCTATAAAAATGTTGATATTGCTTATCAAAAGTATATAGCTTCACAAGATGGATTAAAAGGTCGTTACTCAGCTTTTTTGAATAAGTATTGGTGGAACTATGGTTATAATAAAGAATACATTATATATTGGACGTTTGTATTTTTGTTTTTATTTCATTTTTTGAATTATTTATTCTGGGGAAAAATGCAAACGGTTTATACCATTATACCACTAGATGATCAATTAAAGCTAAAAGAGGAAGGGAAACTGAGATTTTTTTTAAGAACACAGTTAGGAATATTTTTGCATACAGCCTATATCTTTTTTTCTTTGAAAGTTGATTTCGGAAACTTAAAGTATAAATACAGCAGGTTATTAATGCTTTTCTTTATTCAATATATTACTGGACTCATTTGCCTTTTTTTTATTGCAAATGCAATATTGAAGCTTTAAATGAAATATCTGACCCCGACTATCTGTTACGGTTCGACATGAGAAAAAAAATATTATTACTCTAGCTCTAGACCTCAAAACTAAAATAAAGGACTAAAAAAATACTATTGCTAACAGCAAGGCTTCGTTGAATATCCAACATAAACAATGAAAACTTTGTCAAGCGGAATCGATTGCAAGTTCTATTTATGCGACTTGATCTCTTTAATCATACGTTCGAGTTTTTCTTGCTGTTGTTTTACTTTTTCATCATATGCCTTTTGCCTTCTTTCGGAAGTGACTTGTTTCACATGAAGTTCATTGTTTACTCGAACAAGTTCTTTCTCCAAAGTGAGAGTTTTATTGTGATTATAAATCAATAGGACCAATAGCAACACAATGCTTAAGTAATAAAAACGATATTCTAATAGTGAGTATTTTAATGTTTCAATTATTCTTGATAGCATATAATATCATTTTTAAATTTTCTTTTGATAATTCAGAAAACAAGATAAATGCACTACAAATTACCAAGAACAGTTATTCCAAACTAAATTTTGTTTTTTTTTAATAGTACATAGTTGAAAAAAAAATGGTCCAACTGACCACCTCTTTCCAGTTTTAATTGACAAATACAAATTAATAACCAATATATTTTTAAATATATTTTATTGCATTGAAAATCAAAATATTGAAAACACACTATCATTTCTAAAGCACATTGGAATTCATTAATCAATAGCACGGAAATTTGCATTTCACAATTAAACTTTAAATTATTACTAAGAAAAATTAATCTTCCAAAAATATTAATGGAAAATATTATTTGTATTTAATCTAAATAAATATAGATTTGCGGTCTGAAAATAATAACCGCCATGAAGTTTACATTCTCATTAATACTGCTTGCTATTTTTAATATTGGTCTGGCACAAAATGCCAAAATCAACGGAAAAATTGTTTCCGAAAATAACGAAGTTGTTTCTTATGCTTCTATTTCAATAAAGAACCCTAAAAAGAATCTCGTTTCTGATGATAAGGGGCACTTTGAAATTACAAATCTTCCTCCTGGAAATTATACTATTTATTTCTCAGCAATGGGATTTTCAGTTCAAGAAAAAAATATCGAATTACATAAAAATGAAGAACTTGAAATTTCGATAGTTCTAAAGGAAAATATCAATACTTTACAGACCGTTGAAATCACTGGACGTAAAGAGAAATCATATCGAAACTCAAAATCTTTTATTGGAGGCAAAACAGAAATTGCCCTAAAAGATTTACCGCAGGCCGTATCATACGCTACCAAAGAGTTAATCGCAGATCAGGGATCTATTCGCGTAGGCGAGGTTGTGAAAAACTTCAGCGGGGTGAGTCAGTTTACTTTTTATGATGATATTTCGATTAGAGGTTTTAGAATCAACGGAGGCAGTAATACGCAATTACTGAACGGTATGCGAACTTCTACCGGATTTTGGAAACAGCCGCTTGCCAATTATCTGGAACGTGTAGAGGTTTTAAAAGGACCATCTTCTGCCTTGTTTGGAAACGCTTCTCCAGGAGGTGTTATAAACAGAGTAACTAAAAAACCTTTGGATCAGGCTGCAAACAGTGTTAGTTTTTCTACCGGAAGTTTTAATACTTTAAGGGCTTTAGCCGATTTTACGGGGCCTTTGACAGAAGACAAATCACTTTTATACCGATTGAATTTAGGCTATGAAAATGCGAATTCTTTCAGAGATTTACAATTCGACAAAAATATTGTACTTGCTCCTTCCCTGTCTTTCCTGCCAAATAAAAAAACAAGTGTTAACTTTGATTTGATTTATACCAGTTCGAAAAGTATTCTGGATCGTGGACAATCGACTTATGAAAATAATTTATACTCAACCAAAATTTCCAATTCATTAAACTCTACAAACGATTATTTAAATGAAGAGACCTATATTGTAACAACTTCCTTAAATCATCAATTTACAGATCGTTTTTCGTTTTCTGCATCCTATATTCGCACAGGGTATACAGAAGATCTTTTAGAGCATCGCGGTGCCAATAAATATGCATCTGCAGGTGATGGGAGTACTATTCCTACTTCTATAGAAATGCAGGTTTTTATTCGTAAACGTAAACGTTATATCGATAATCTTTCGACCTTTTTTAAATATGAAGCCAAAACGGGAGCTTTAGATCATAACCTGATTTTGGGTTACGATTACGCACAGGAGCAAGTGCCGGCCGGAGGTTCACAATTGCAGGCTACTGGATATAGAAATGCAGCCAATACAGCATCAATTGCAACGTATAACCCTGCTAATAAAGCTAATTATTTATTGGATGCTAAAGGGAATCCGGTACCAAACGTAGCACATTTTGACCTGACTAATCCCTCCGGATCACAGCAGTTAAAAGATATGAGCAAGTATTTTTATGCAGCGCGCCCTTTTGACCCTGCTTTCTATTCCCTGTATGGCGTTTACCTTCAGGACCATATTAAGTTTGGTGCTTTTCAGGCTTTAATAGGAGTACGTTATGACGAATACAGCGATAAGGAAAACTACAAAAAAGATACTGAAAAGAAAGTAAAACAACATTCGTTTTTACCACGTTTTGGACTGACTTATACCGTTAATCCAAACATTAATTTGTATGGAACTTACGTAAAAGGATACAATCCGCAGACGGCTTCTTCTCAATCAAACCCAAATGCAGGCGGTCCTTTTGATCCGTTAGAAAGCAATATGATCGAGTTTGGAGGAAAATCTTCCTGGTTTAAAGAAAAACTTTTTGTGACCGTTGCACTGTTTAAAATTAAGCAGAGAAACACTTTATATCCTGCAAACGATACTACAAATCCGGATCTAATGCGTGCTGTAGGTGAAGAAGAAAAATCGATGTGAACGGAAATATTACGCGAAACTGGAGTGTTTCTGCCGCTTATTCATATAATGAGGCCTCAATTACTGAGAGCCCGATTGAATCCGAAATTGGAAGACAAAAACCAAACACACCCCGTCAGCAAGGTAATTTATGGACACGTTATAATTTTACTCATGGAGCTTTAAAAGATTTTGGTCTTGCTTTTGGAAGCAATTTTGCAACAACACGCACATTAAGCCAAACCAACACGCAAACTCTTCCAGGCTACACTTTATTTAATGCGACTTTGTATTATAACATTAATAAATTTAAAATCCAGGTAAATGCCAATAATATATTCAACAAAACGTACTGGGTTGGCGGTTATGATTATATTCGTTTATTTCCCGGTGCACCATCGAACTGGCTGCTAACACTTGGATACTCCTTTTAAAAGCTTTAGCTATATTTAAAATATTTTTCCATATCCTATTTAGATGAATAAAACATTAAAAAAAATATTAATTTTCTACATTTATGGCTCGGACTTTTGTCCGGGCTTATTGTATTTATTGTGGCGCTGACTGGAAGTCTTTTAGTTTTTGAAGAAGAAATCGATGCTTTTATAAATCCCGAATTCTATAAAGTTTCAACCATCGGAACAGAAAAAATGCCTGTTGATCTCTACGTTAATGCTATCCGAAAGCAATATGCAATCACGGAATTAGACCGCATTCAAACTTATGAAAATCCGCAAAGAAGCATAATTATTTCCGGAACCGATGCCCAGAAAAATGATCAGATTTTCTCTGTAGATCCTTACACTGGAAAAGTATTGGCAACAATTCCTGAAAAAAGCAGGTTTTTTTCTATTGTGCTCGATTTGCATCGCCACTTAATTTTAGGGGAAGCTGGAAAATTTATTACGGGCTGCAGTTGCCTTATCTTTGTTTTCATGCTGCTTTCGGGGCTTATTTTATGGTGGCCAAAAAAAATAAAAAACCTAAAGCAAAGATTAACCGTAAAATGGAGCGCCTCTTTTAAAAGAGTCAATTGGGATTTTCACTCGACTTTCGGTTTCTATACTTTCATTATTCTTTTGATAATATCACTAACAGGACTAACCTGGTCTTTTAAATGGTTCGAAAGCGGTATGTATTTATTGGCAGATGGAACAGCGGAAAAACCATCGGCTAAAGTGGAAAATCCAACTAAAATTGATCCAAAGCTTGATAAAACTTTTTTTTATCAGAACCTATTTTCAAAAACTGATAGTATTTATAGATACAAAGGAGATACTCAGATCAGGATCCCATCCGACACAATAAACAGTATAATGGTCATTAAGCTAAATCTTGAAAAATCGATTCCCAATATTTCAAGTATGGCCTATTTCGATAAATACACAGGTAAAATTTTAAAAATCAAACCTTATGAATCTTTTAGCAATGGCGATAAAGTCCGACGACTTATTTACCCTATTCATACAGGAAGCATTTATGGATATCCAACAAAAATCCTAGCCTTTTTAGTATGTCTTTTTGCTATCACATTACCTATTACGGGATTGTTGATTTGGTACAGAAAGCAGTAAGGATGTGCAATGGATAAACCATCTTGGGTAAGGAATCCTTTTACGGTTTTTCCGTCAAGGGCTATGACTTTTGAATCATGCTTTGCCAGTGCTTTTGTGAATTCGATAAGGCATTTGGCAAATTCTTTTGGCTTTATCCTGCTGAAAAATTCGCCCAAAGTGTCATGAGATGGAGATCCATATTTATAAGGATAAAACTTGCGAAGCCAATCGAGCTTCTCTTCTCCGAATCCTTCAATGAGCTCATAGGTTTGAAAACCGCTGACAACTGCCGAAAGCGTTAGGAGGATAATTCTCTTCCAAACTGTACTTTATGTTCCCTTTACTAGTTCGTCTGGTGTCTTTCAATGTGGTGAAGCAATCTTTGATAAGTAAATGCTCTGATTCAGGGCGGGCGGCTTGTGGTCAATTTTTTTATGGCAGACCGCCTGCCATTCATACTGCAGGATTAAGCCTTTTCAATCCAATTTCAAAATTTTAAAAGCGAATGCCCTATGATTACGTTTTCTATTACTTAAATCTAAAGTTTTTTGTATAAATTGCTACTGGGTTTCTGTTAAATCGGTTGGATACATCTTTTTATTGTTTAATCGCTACAAAAAGACTAATTTCAATCGGTTTCTTTAACCCATAATGGTTTTATTTTACATTTTTAAACAGGCTCTTATACTGAAAGAATATGGTCTGTCTCACAAATTTTTCCAGTTTAGTTAATGATTTGCTGAATCTCTCACATATTTTTGATCTGTTGCTCGAAATCTTCTCGTACAAACCGCGAACTTTTCTTCAGTTTGACACGGTAATTGTAGATCGTTTGGGGAGAATAGTGCAGAAAGGAAGCTATCTTACTACTGCTATCTATTCCTAATCGTATCAGCGCGAGGACACGCAGTTCACTATTTAAAATTTCACCCTTTTTGAGTTGTAACTGACTATCTTCTTTCATAAGCTTATTCACATTATCAACGAAATTGGGAAAGAGGCTAAGTACAGCCCGGTCAAAACTTACAAAAAAATCATTCTTATCTGATTTGGCGAATTGCTGCGAATCAATATTCTTCAATAGATCATTGATTCTGTTATTGATGATCTTGCTCTTCACAATCTGTTTGTAATCATCAAGTTTATTGATATATGAAGAACATAAATCCATAAAAAATCCTACATTCTCCTCACGCGTTTCGTTTGCATGATGAAGTTTGCTATTAAGCTGTTGCAGCTCGTTGTTGTAGAACTGCAGTTCATTGTTTAGCCAATCCACCGCCAATCTGGCCTTTCGCAATTGTCTTACCTGTCTGTAAATAAATATTAAAGAGCATGTAATGAAAATTGATAAAATACTGATTACAATAATGGAATATTTTAAATGTATATTTTCCCTACTGCTTTTTTCCTGAAAGGCATTTACGATCAAGGGTAACTTCTCGGATATCTGTAAGATTCGTTGTCTATTATTGTAAAAGCGTGCGTCGTTCAGGGCCGACTGAATGTATAAATTGGCTCTATCAATATCCTGGAGTTTATTCTTATAGAGATAAAAGGCCAGATCCTTGATAGCTGCATTTTCTTTAGTGGGGATTTGCCTGTCTACAATGGACGCCTGAATGAGGTAATATTCATATAGCCTGTCATTTTTTAATATCTTATAGATTCCGGCAAGGTCGTAATAGATCATTGCAGCAAATCTCGTCGGTTTGTTCAGGCTGGGGATTGTTTTCTCAAGCAAATCTCGGGCTTTAAGATATTCACCAGCATTTACCATTAGATTAGCGGTGTATTTATTATATTCAACAGAATTTTCCAGATAAGTGGAGCGAACGGAATCCTGATAGATCCGTTCCTGTTTTTTATAAAGTGGGGTGTAATAATTATCGTGACTAAATTCCGAAGATACGTAGTAAAACCTTTCCTGAGCGTAATAATAATCGCGAAGCAAAGACTTGTCCAATCTCTGCCTATTGATTTTCTTCAAGATTTGTGATGATTCATTTAACAGACCAGATGTGGATAGCATAATTGAATAGGTCAAAGTAAGCTGGTTGGACATTTTACTGTTGTCCAATACCTTCGCAATCTTCATACTTTTTTCAATATAAGCATATGCAGAGTCTGACCTATACCAAAGATAACCATCAATGATCTGATTATAGGTTTCATATTTAATAAACGGATCTGAGGTGTCATTTACAAGACGCTTCAAGCTGTCTAGTTTGTTCTCTTTTGCAGCTATCATAGAATTATCTGTGAGTACCTTATCCAGAGTCTTCAGAGACCTGTTATTGACATCAGCTTTCTGACAAGACTGGAATAATATCACTATAATTAACAAGTACATAATATTCTTCATAATAAAATAACAATTTATAATATTAAACGATAAAATTTTAGTAAAAATACAAAAAACGAATCTACTTTAGCTTTCTTCACACCAATCTTGTATAAATAAATAAATAACTGATATACAATCATTTATGGTTTTTATTTTAAAAATAAAGCTACTTGTCATCTACTTTTTTTCATTAAACTAATCGTTCTCTATAATTTAGCCCCTATATAAAAAAATGAAAATTCAATCGATATAGAATAGATATGATACGAACAAATTTACTCATTACATTAATGCTTACGACCATGTTTATAGAGACGCAAGCACAGACTACTATCAGGGTTTCAACTAAAGAAACGGACCTGATCCTAAAAACCGCACCAAACGGCAGGTTGTACCAAACCTATCTTGGAGACAGGCTACTTTCGGAATCAGATATCAAGGAGCTTCCTTATTATCTTGCCCGCCCAGCTTCTGATGGTGCAGTCAAAATAAGGGGATTTGAAGCATATCCAGCTTCGGGTGGTGAAGATTTCTTTGAACCGGCATTTGCCATACAGCATAACGATGGAAACCTGACTTCTATCCCGACCTATGTTTCGCATCAACAAAAAGCACTGGATGCGAACATTACAGAGACGGTCATCGAGCTCAAGGACAAGGTATATCCATTAAATATAAAAATGTTCTATGTAGCTTATAAGAAGGAAAATGTTATTAAATCGTGGACAGAGATTACACATAATGAGAAAAACCCTGTAAGGATAAGCCGTTATGCATCCAATATGCTATATTTTGAGGACAGCAAATATTTCCTGACTGAATTCAGCGGTGACTGGGCGAAAGAAGTACAGATATCCTCACAGCAGTTGCAGTTTGGCAAAAAAGTTCTGGAAACAAAGCTTGGCTCAAGGGCAGCCATGCATTCCTATCCGTTCTTCCAGTTGGGCCTTGGGCAGCCCGTTTCCGAAACCCAAGGAAATGTTATTCTTGGTACCATCGGTTGGACAGGAAACTTTCAGTTTACTTTTGAGGTCGATAATGCGGGTAACCTTCGGGTCATCACGGGTATTAATCCTTATGCTTCCAACTATGAACTGAAGCCAAACACTGTTTTTAAAACTCCCGAGTTTATCTTCACACTAAGTAATGAAGGAACCGGAAAAGCCAGCAGGAACCTTCATTCATGGGCAAGAAATTATCAGTTAAAGGATGGAAAAGGAGACCGTTTGACCTTACTGAACAACTGGGAAGCCACCCAATTTGATTTTGATGAGGCAAAGCTAGCTAAACTGATGGGCGAAGCCAAAGAACTTGGTGTTGATATGTTCCTGTTGGATGACGGATGGTTTGGCAACAAATATCCTCGAGTGGATGACCACGCAGGATTAGGAGATTGGCAAGCAATGAAGAGTAAACTACCCAACGGAGTTCCCGGATTGGTAAAATTATCCAAAGAGGCCGATGTTAAATTCGGTATATGGATAGAACCGGAAATGGTGAACCCGAAGAGTGAATTGTACCAAAAACATCCAGAATGGGCTATTGCCCTCCCTAATAGAGAAACTTACTATTACCGCAATCAATTGGTACTGGATTTGAGCAACCCTAAGGTTCAGGATTATGTCTTTGGCGTGGTCGATAATCTGATGAAAGAGAACCCAGATCTCGCTTTTTTCAAATGGGACTGTAATAGTCCAATTACCAATGTCTATTCTCCTTACCTGAAAGCAAACCAAGAGCAGCTGTATATAGACCACATCCATGGAATCTACAATGTGTTCAAAAGGGTGAAAGACAAGTATCCGAATATTGAACTGATGTTATGTTCAGGAGGTGGTGCCCGTTGCGATTACGAAGCCCTGAAATATTTCTCTGAATTTTGGCCAAGTGATAATACCGATCCGGTAGAAAGGCTTTATATACAGTGGGGCTTCTCGCAATTTTTTCCATCAAAAGCTATGGCGGCGCACGTAACGAGCTGGAATAAGACGGCAAGTATCAAATTCAGGATAGAAGTGGCGATGATGGAAAAATTGGGATTTGACATTTCACTGGAAGAACTCAAAAAGGATGAAATTGAGTTTG
Source organism: Flavobacterium sp. 1 (assembly GCF_002797935.1). NCBI lineage: Bacteria > Pseudomonadati > Bacteroidota > Flavobacteriia > Flavobacteriales > Flavobacteriaceae > Flavobacterium > Flavobacterium sp. 1. The sequence goes on along the minus strand of NZ_PGER01000001.1, from coordinate 536,087 downwards.
CAAAACTTGCCGTTGCCAACTTCAAACGCCTTAAAAAAGTCATTTTTGATGGTAACCTATACCGTCTGGCATCTCCTTACGAGAGTAACCATACATCGGTAATGTATGTAGATGATGCCCAGTCAAAAGCAGTATTATATGCTTATGATATATTTCCAAGATTTAAAGAAAAACTCCTAAAAGTAAAGCTTCAGGGATTGGACGCTTTGAAGCAATATCAAGTTAAGGAAATCAATCTTTTGCCCGGTCAAGCATCTACACTTAAAGAAAACAGCAAGGTGTATTCCGGAGATTACCTGATGAAAGTTGGACTCGACGCATTTACTAGTGACCTCATGAGCAGCAAAGTGATAGAGATTACAGTACAATAAGAACCCGTCCTCCCAAATGTAGTGAAAGCAACTTGTCAAATGGGCGCTTACTTTTTTCAATTCAAATTTAAGCTAAGACTACTACTTTTTTCTTAAAAAGGAGAATAAATAACATTAAATATTAACCAACCAATTTTTAAAACTATGAAATTATGAAAAAAAAGAATGTTAATCGAATGAAAAAATTAGGATCTTTCATTAAATCAAAACTCGCACTGTCGATTTTTATTTTGACCTCATGCATTAGTATGCAAGCTCAAAATACTATTACAGGAACTGTTCGAGATGCCAAAACAGCTCAAATTCCGGGCGTTACAGTGACCGTCAAAGGAACTACCAATGCAACTATTACAGATTTTGATGGAAGTTATAAATTAAATGTAGCCAATTCTAAAGAAATATTAGTTTTCTCATACATTGGCTATACTACAATTGAAGAAGCAATAAATGACAGAGAGGTTATTAATGTTTCATTAAACGAAGAAAGTAATGCCTTAAATGAAGTTGTTATAATAGGATATGGCAGCGTGAAAAAAAGTAGTACAACTGGTGCTATAAGTAGTCTAAAAGCAAAACAGCTAGACTCTCAGAGTAATACGAACTTAGGTAGTGCTATTCAAGGTAAGGTTGCAGGAGTTTCTGTAGAATCGGCAGGAGGAAGTCCCGGTTCTGGCACCAGAATTCAGATAAGGGGAGCGGGTTCATTGAACAATAACACTCCTTTGATTTTGGTAGATGATATTCAGGTTGCGTCTATGAACAGCTTAAGTCCAAATGATATTGAATCAATCGAAGTTTTAAAAGATGCGGCTGCGGCTGCAATTTATGGCTCGAGAGCTGCAAATGGTGTTGTCATTATTACCACTAAGAGTGGAAAAAAAGGGGATATCAAGGTTTCTTTGGATGTATTTGGAGGTTATTCTACTGTAACAAAACAATTAAGTTTATTGAATCAGGAAGAGTGGGCAAAAGTAAGTAATGCTGCATATGCTGCAGCTGGAAAAGCGCCATTACCTATTTCTCTTAATCCTGAAGTTGGTGGAGCTGGAGTAAATTATCAAGACGGAATTTTTAGAGCTGCACCTACTCAAAATTATTCTTTAGGATTTTCAGGAGGATCAGATAATTTAAAATACAGTATGTCTTTAAATTACTTTAATCAAGACGGTGTAGTCAAAGAAACAAATTACGACCGTTTTAATATAAGGGTAAAATCAGATTATAAAAAAGGAATTTTTAAAATTGGGGAAACAATTTTGTTAACCAAAGAAAAAAGAAAAGAATTACCAGGTGTACCGGGACAAGGAAGTAATGTTGTAGGAGCGGCTATCACAATGATCCCTGGTTTTGCTGTTTATAATGAAGATGCTGTGGGAGGATACGGTGGAGCTTCAGGCCCTGTAACGGATATCTTTAACCCGATAGCAGCATTGAATCTTTTTGATGTAACAAGTGATACTTATCAAGCCTTATTAAATACTTATCTTGAAGCTAACTTTTTTGATGGTTTTAAATATAAGTTAAGTGTTGGGGCGACTGTATCAGATTATAAAAGAGATAATTATTCTCCTCGATATGAGGTAGGTGGATTCTTTAAAAACTTAGATAACGATTTAACTCATCTGGATCAATTTAATCTATATACTCAGGTAGAAAACACATTAAATTATACAAAATCTTTTGGTAAGAGTTATGTGAATGCTTTGGCTGGATATACCGTATATAATAATACTTTCAAATCAGTAACAAGTTCAGTTAGCGGAATACCGGATAATATATATACGCTTTCTGGAGCAGTTCAACCAGCAGCAAACGGTTTCAATACAGAGAGCAATTTGGTTTCTTATTTAGGGCGTGTAATATACTCTTATGATAGTAAATATACTTTGTCAGCTACCATCAGACGTGACGGATCATCACGATTTAGTCAAAATAACAAATGGGGTGATTTCCCTTCTGTTTCTGGAGCGTGGAGCATCGGTAAAGAGAACTTTTTTACGAATCTAAAAACTCCAATAACAGATTTGAAATTACGCGCTAGTTATGGTGTATTGGGAAATCAGGAAATTGGAGATTATCAATACTTAGGATTAATTACTTCAGGAATCAGTTACGGAGCAGGAGAGCCAAACACATTATGGAGTGGTAATATTCAGACTAATTATCCGGCAGTTGGTTTAAAATGGGAATCAACAGCAACATCAGATTTTGGTTTAGATCTGGATTTATGGAGCGGAAAATTGCAATATACATTTGACTATTTTAAAAAACAAACTTCAGATTTACTCCTGAGAGTTCCAATTCCACTATCTGTTGGATCAAGTGACAATCCTTATACGAATGCTGGAAACGTATCCAATAAAGGATATGAAATGAGTTTAACCTACAATGAAAAAATTGGAGATTTCAACTTCAATATAACAGGTAATATCTCAAGTATTAAAAATAATGTAGATGAGCTTAGTACAGGAAGTCAGGTAATAGAAGGTGGTAAAGGTTCATTTCACGGTGCTCCGGTAACATATAGCAAAGTGGGTTATCCAATTTATTCCTTTTTTCTAGTGGACACTGATGGATTATTTAGATCTCAGGCAGAAATTGACGCTTATAAAAAAGATGGAAAACCGATTCAGCCAAATGCACAAATTGGAGATATCAGATATATAGATTATAATGGTGATGGTGAAATTAATGGAGAGGATAGACAATACAAAGGAAGCGCTTTTCCTAAGTTTGAATATGGAATGAGATTTCAAGGAGATTGGAAAGGAATTGACTTTACTCTGGCTTTACAGGGAACTCAAGGAAACAAGCTTTATAATGGAAATAAAACAGATCTTGAAACAGTAAGAGCCAATATTAACTATTCTAGCGCAACATTAGATTCCTATACTTTTAATCCAAATTCAAATTTCCCAAGATTAGATATTGATGATAAAAACAATAACGGAGCAGATTATTCTGATCGTTTTCTAGAAGACGGGTCTTATCTAAGAATCAAAACGATTCAAGTTGGATATACAATACCAAACAGCATAACAAAACAAGTATCTATAGATAGATGCAGAATTTATTTTGCAGGAGATAACCTTTACACTTTTACTAAATATACGGGTTATAACCCGGATGTGTCTGCAGATGCATTGGGGGGAAGAGGGGTTGACTATAAATCATATCCTTTAAGCAAGACTATACTTTTTGGTCTGCAAATTAACTTTTAAATCGATAAAAAATGAAAAAGAAATCAATTATATCATATTTAATATCTGGACTTGTATTATTAAGTTCATGCGATAATAACCTTGAATTAGAAAACCCAAGTCAATTAACAACCACATCTTTTTGGAAAACTCCTGAAGATCTTGAATCTGGATTAGCAACAGTTTACAATACTCTTGTAGACAATAATAATGCTGGTTATTGGGAAATACAGGCCATGCAGCTTAAAGAAAACAGAACAGAAAATTTTGTTGCAAGAAATGATGTACAGGATCGTTATGCAGTTTCTATGTATAAAAATGATGCCGGTACGAATCTTACGGGAGAGATATTTAAAGCCCTATATATTGGAATTTTCCGTGCCAATCAAGTAATTGCTTATGCACCACAAATTAAAAATATTGATGAAACCAAAAGAGAGCAACTATTAGCAGAGGCTACCTTTTTAAGAGGATTGAATTATTTTAATTTGGTTAATGAATACGGAAGCGTGCCTATTACTACAGATTTAGTACAAACTCAGGCCGATTATTTTAAATCAAAATCTACCGAAGCTGAAGTTTGGAATCAAGTTATAGCTGATTTTCAATTTGCAGCCAATAGCAAACTACCTGAAAATTATCCAGCTGCTCTTAAAGGAAGAGTGACAAAAAATGCAGCAATAGCTTTTTTAGGCAAAACATATTTGTATTTGAAAGATTGGGCAAAAGCCGAAGAGCAATTTAATAAGTTAGTAAATAATGAAGCTACAAATGGATATGGTCTTGTTGATAATTATGCTGAATTATTTGATGGTAAACATGAAAATAGTAAAGAATCTGTTTTTGAAATTCAGTTTAGCAAAGTTGGTGGTTCAACTATTTGGGGAGGAAGCCCAGCGGAAAGAACAAGAGCAACAACTATGGCTCAGGAATGTGCACCTGGTGAAGTAGGCGGTTGGAACGAATTATGGCCTACGACAGTATTATTAAATGCGATGACAAAAGAGAAAACTGTTGATGGTTCATTTGATCCGAGAGCTTTGACTACTTTGGCTTGGAATTATCCTGGTTGTATTTACTATAATTCTGATTTTGCATCAAAGTTTGGAGCAAATGCTATATGGATTAGAAAAAATCAAAATTGGTGGAATAATGACGAAGGGGATTGGAAATCTGAATTGAATGAATTCGCAATGCGTTATGCCGATGTTCTTTTAATGCTTGCCGAAGCAAAAACGATGCAAGGAAATGTAACTGGAGCAGCGCCATTGGTGAAAAGAATTAGAGATAGAGCGAAGTTGGCAGATATTTCGATGGTAGGATGGTCTAAAGATCAAATGATGACGCAGATTATGCATCAAAGAAATGTTGAATTTGCTCGTGAAGGACTTCACTTTTTTGATTTAAGAAGATGGGGAACCTTAGAGACAGTAATCAAAGCGAGTCAGGTAGGCGGATACCAACTTTTTACTACTAAATTCTCCTATTATCCAATTCCACAAAGTGAATTGAATAATAATCCCAATATGACTCAAAATTCACCTTGGTAAGTGGTTTTACTAGTTAGTTTTTTTTAAGTGTTTGACAGATGATTGATTCAATAGAATCAGTCATCTGTCATCTCTTATTTTAAGAAAGCTAAAATATTCCTATTGATTAAATAGTTTAAAAAAATGGCAATTTGAGTTTTCTGGCAAAATCGTGGCGCAGCAAATTATGGAGTTGATACCTTTTTTGCCATAGAAAGTTAAGGAAGTCTATCTTTGACATTAAAAATCGTTTTAATATTATGGAACAAATAAGAAAAAAATGACCCTTGAAATTTAAAATTTGTGCCGTCACCATCAGCAGACAGTACGGGAGTATACTCCGAGTAACCCAAATTGGATGAGGATCTTAATTTCAAACCGACCTGGTCAATCAAACATTTTTTTGAATTCAGCTTCGCTGAAATTTCTTTATAATCTAATAATTGGCACAAATTTCAACCCAAGAAAATACGCCATGTAAGCCTTTGAAGGCTTACATGGCGTATTTTCTTGGGTTAGGGTTTGTTGCTCAAGCTCCCATACCGCTTGAGCAAAGGTCGTCTTTTTACATTTAGAGACACAAGACATTACATTAAATATCAATACATTAACTTCTAATCTATAACTAGATGTTTCTTTTGATCTAATCAAACCTAAAATAATAATGCTTATATAAATATTCTTCATGATTTAGATTTACTAATTTTAACACTGTCGAATTTACTAATTAAAGCACGTTTATATTTACTAATTTTATCACAATTATGTTTACTAATTTTAGTACATTTGCATATACTAATTTTATCACGTATTTACGCATGCAAATTTCTAAGTAAATTATAGTACGTTTAACGATAATATAATTAAAAATGGCGACACCAAAAGAAAGATTTATAGAAGCACTTACTTTTCTTAAAAACCTACAAGAGAAGGACATTGTGGGGATACATACCGATGATATCCCTAATGCAAAATATCGACAGCTAATGGTAAAAAACGGCTTCATTCGAGAGGTCTCCAAAGGCTGGTACATTGCAGCAGACCCAAGTGAAAAAGAAGGGAAAACAACAGCCTGGTTTAGTTCATACTGGGATTTTATTTCTCAATTTCTTAATAAAAAATATGGGGAGAACTGGTGTATATCTGCTGATCAATCACTGCTTATACATTCTGGAAACTGGTCAGTGCCACAGCAATTAATTGTACGCTCCCTCGAAGGCAACAACAAACCAACCCCATTGCCATACAATACATCACTTTTCAATCTAAAGACTAATATAGCATCACCTGATCAAATTGAGATACAAAGAGGCATAAAGATGTACAATCTGCAGAGTGCTCTTATCTATAGCAGCCCTTCTTTGTATACTCACAATGCAATTGATGCCCGTACGACACTTTCAATGATCAGGGATGCCTCTGAGTTATTGCCAATATTGCTGGAGAATGGACATACCACACTCGCTGGACGTTTAGCCGGTGCATTTCGCAATATACGTCGTGACAGAATAGCAGACCAGATTATTGAAACATTCAAGACAGCAGATTACGATATTCGCGAAGAAGACCCATTTAACAATCAGCTTGATATCAAACTATCTCCGCGCGAACGATCGCCATATGCAAACCGCATTCGCTTAATGTGGATGCAGATGCGCGAAGATATTATAAATAATTTTCCTGCCCAGCCTGGACTACCCAAAGACACTAATTCATATCTTAAAGAAATTGATGATATTTTTATTACTGATGCTTACCATTCATTATCTATTGAACGCTATCGTGTAACACCGGAATTAATTGCCAAAGTGAGCAGTGGCAGATGGGATGCAAAAGAAAATGAGGAAGATCGAAAACAAAGGGATGCTATGGCCACAAGAGGCTATTATCAAGCATTTACACAAGTTAAAGAGACAATTAAAGAAATTTTACAGGGAGCAAACGCTGGCACAGAGGTAGACAAAGATCATTCCAAATGGTACAGGGAACTTTTTGATCCAAGTGTAGCTGCTGGTATATTAAAGGCCTCCGATCTGGCAGGATATCGCAATCATCAGGTTTATATTGGCAACTCTAAACACACACCGCTAAACGTTGAGGCTATGCGTGATACTATGCCGATACTTTTTGAACTGCTTGAACAAGAAAGTGAGGCCTCGGTACGTGCTGTTTTAGGGCATTTCATATTTGTATTTATTCACCCCTATATGGATGGAAATGGACGAATGGGGCGTTTTCTATTAAATGCAATGCTGGCATCAGGCGGATATCCATGGACAGTAATACCGGTTGAAAAAAGGGATGAGTACATGCAGGCATTGGAAAAAGCCAGCGTAGATCAAAATATTATTCCATTTGCCTCATTTCTTGGATATCTTGTCAATGAAGGATTAAAAGGAAAAGCTGTAGCGGAATTACCTTCTCCTGAGGGGAAAATTTAATTCAAAAAAAAATTAAAATCTAGCCGAAAAAGTAAGCCCCAAAGTAGCATTTTTGGTATATGGATTGAACCCTACAGAAGCTACATTAAGTTGTGTTTTTACCTTTTGCTTATAACCGAAACTATCCATAATAGTATTAAGTGGATCCATCAAAAACAAAGAAGTTTTACCTAGGAATCTCGAATTTAAAATTTTGGAATTATTTTTAAGAATAGTTTTCTTGGCATAGAAAAATCCTTCGCCTACTACAGAACCCAAGACAGGCGTAACTATTAAATCTTGAACGGAAGGGATTTCTGCAAAAAAATAACTGAAAATAAAGAAATTCCATTAAACACTAAAGAATTATGGACAAAGTTTGAAAACAAACATTTATTAAGTGATGAAAAATTATTATCAAAACTGTTTAGCAGAGAAACTGAACATGAAGTTTTTTACAAATTAAATAGTGTTGTAATAATCATATTTGAAAAGTTTATTTCTGCTTTATCAAGACAAATCATATTTAACTGTATTGGAGAAAAAGCAAAACAAATATCTATCACTTCTTTTTTTGACTTTGGTATGTTGTACGAAAAAGATTTTGGAAATAGAGATTATCGGAAAAACACAACTCGTTACAAAGAAATACCAAAAAAGATACATAAAAGAACTGTAAAAGATGATTTAGAAAGAAAATTAAATCCTAATATAAAATATAAGAGAATTTTAAAAGCAGAATATGCTGGAGATTGGCCATTTTACAGTGATCAAGTTATAATTGAATGTAAATATAAACATTGGTGTATAGTAACAATTGACGGACATGATTACGCACTAAATGGATCAGCTAAAGGCAGATATAAGCTCGAAAACCCACAAGATGCAGGGATGGTAATAATGTACAAAAATTCAAGTGATTTTATTAAATTAGCCCTTGAGTTATAAAACCAATCATTAACAGCTATAACGGATTTGAGCAATTTGCTTAATGGAAAATTAGTTTTGTATTTGGGATGATTGCTCCGCCAGTTCGCTATCGCTCGGGTGGCAAATCCGAATAATGGCTTAATTTAGTCCCAAACCCGCAACAGTTCCAGAACATTTAGCATTAATATGCCTGCAGAAAGACAAAATGAAATTAAATTAAATACAAGTAATATGTTAATAGATAAATCTGAAATTAGAGAAGTTCATGGAATTTCTGATGATGAAAAACAGAGAATAATGGATTTTCTCCATGGAGCTGTTTATTGTTGGTGCAATATTAATAAAGATGCTTGGTTTTCTGCTAGAGATTTTTTAGGAGGAGATAATTTTTTATGGCAAGGAAGTCCCTTATACGCTCTATATGAAAAACAAATAAAATTAGGTAAGAATAATGAAAATCGTGTGAAGGACGCTGGAAAAGATTCTGGCTGGTTACTTAAAAAAGTTGTCCATACCGATAAGAGAAAATTTGAAACAAAAAAAGAAGATTTAATCCGAAAGTATCGTTGGAATGGAGAAAAGGATTCTGATTAATTATTTATGTAAAAGAATTAAAGTACTATTGCTAACAAGTACAACGGATATGGGCAATTGGCTTAAGTGGAAAATGGTTTTATATTTGGGATGATTTGGCAAATCCAAATAATGGGGTTACTTTAGTTCCAAGCCTGCTGTAGTACCAAGACGTCAGGCTGTGAAAAAACCTCTTTTTTTCATTCCAACCTCTTTATTTTGCCCTCACAAAATTCAAATAAGGGCTTTTAACGAAGCCTCTTTTTTAGGAGGCTAATTTAGTTTCAAAGAAAAAGAAGTCTAATTTCGGTTTTAAATAACTCATTTTTAACAAAAACAAGACTTTTGCCTTGTAGGGTGAGTTCCATTTCTTGAGTTTGGCAATGAGCTCGGGAACTCCGAGTATATTGATGCTGCGTTTGATGTTATAGACCAGCATAATCAGGCTGTGTTCTCCATTTACTTTTTCCAATCCTGTTAAATTGGTGTGATTGTAGCCCCATTGCCGTTTGATAGTGCCAAAAATGTGTTCGTTGATTTCCTGCCGCTTGCGGTAGAGCTGTGCATTTGCGTGGTAGCGTTTGTTGTTTTCTTCTACGGCATCGGCATATTGGCTGCGGTCTATATCTCGACCGGCCATCCTACTGGTGCATAAATGTTTTACAGGACATTCTCTGCATTTGGGTGTTCGGTATCTCTTGAACTCATAACTGTCTCTGTCCGTGGTTTTCTTGTGCCAGTGGCCTGTAGTTTTAAGCGTTTCGCCCTGTGGGCAAGTGTAGGTGTCGGTGGTTTTATTGTATTGGAACTTAGAAACAAAATAATCCTTGGTTGTTCCGTTTTCCTTATTTTTTCCTTGTTCGGGTTGCGCTACAATTGTAGTGATATTGGCTTGCCTACAGGCTTCTATTTCTCGCCCGTTATGATAGCCTTTGTCCACCAAAGCCGTGTAGGTTTCTATTTCTAAATTCTCTTTGGCTTCTATGGCAATAGCCGATAAGGCGTTGCGGTCATTACGATTGATGGTGTGCGTGGCTACTACAAGATTGTGTTTGGCATCGACGGCTGCCTGCATATTAAATGAGATTTCAACCACCTGTCCCTGAACCAATAATGCTCTGGCATCGCTGTCGGTGGTGCTTATTTGGGGTTCTCCGCTTGCTTTTAGTTTTTCTTCCAGCAATTCGTAGCGGATTTTGTTTTGTTTGAGACACTCTATTTTTTGTTGGACATTTTTGATTTTTGGAGAGTTTTCTTTTGCATCATTTGCTTCCAGAGCATCAAGATATTCTTGGGTTTTGGTCTCAATGTATTCCAGGTGCTTGTCAATTTTCTTTTGGTTAAAATTGGCTTTTTTGCTGTTGTGAGCCCGGCTTTTGGTGCCGTCAATGGCAATGGTTTCACCGCCTATCAAGTCCGCATCTTTCAAGAATGAGACAAAAAGCTTGAAGAGTTTCTTCAAGGCAGCGGGATTGTTTTTTCTGAAATCTGAGATGCTGTGGTAATTGGGACGAATATCTTCCAATAGCCATTGCATTTCAATGTTTCTAAAACATTCCTTCTCTAATTTTCGCGAGCTTCTTATTCCGCCCAGATAACCGTATAAATAGATTTTAAGAAACACTTTGGTATCGTAGCTCGGGCGGCCTTCGGTTTTGATGGTTTGCACTGCAAAACCCAGCTTAGCAAGGTCTGTAAACGTCACAAATGCATCTATAAATCGCACTTGATTATCGGGAGCTATGGCGTCTTCTAAACTGGAAATACGCATCTGGTGGCGGGAAATTCCTATGATATGCTGCATCCCTAAAAATACGAAAATTCCTGTTTTAACACAAGTTTTTTGTTATATTTGTTCCTAAGCAAACGGAAGTTTTTTCACAGACTGACGTCAGGCTGTAAAAAAACCTCCTAAAATTCAGAAAGTATTCGGAGGGCTACCAAAGAAAAAACTCAAATATGAGATTCTCAAGAGGCTGATTTTAGTTTTTTCACAGACTGACGTCAGGCTGTGAAAAAACCTCTCCAAATTTAGAAAGTATTCGGAGGGCTGCCAAAGAAAAAACTCAAATATGAGATTCTCAGGAAGCAGATTTTAGTTTTTTCACAGACTGACGTCAGGCTGTGAAAAAACCTCCTCAAATTTAGAAAGTATTCGGAGGGCTGCCAAAGAAAAATCTCAAATATGAGATTCTCAAGAGGCAGATTTTAGTTTTTTCACAGACTAATATTAGCTGTAATGCTACGACCGACCTTACCAACAAAAAACATCATCATTTTATTGATCTAAATAAAAATTGTGAAAAAAGATTTGCTTATTGTTGTCATGTATATTATATTTGCGACAACAATTTAAAATAAATAAAATGATACAATTAACATTTGCATCTCTTCAAGTAAGAGATTTAGAAGCATCAAAAGCCTTCTACACTAACAAATTAGGGTTTGAAATTGACAGTACTAACCCACAAGCCTGCGTTTTCAAGTACAATCAAGGACAAGCAAGTTTTGCTATTCGTACACCACTTGAACCACTTGAAGGAAAAGAATTAGGAATTGGCGTAGCACTTTGGTTTGCAGTGGACGAAAATGTGGACGAATTGAAAGAAAAATTCATTTCAAATGGAGTTGCCACTACTGGACCAATTATAGAAACACCTTTTGGTAGAGCATTCCACGTAAAAGACATTGATGGGTATAAACTTACTTTTTTAAACACAAAATAAAAGTGGATATGAGCAATAAAATATTAATCACAGGTGCAACAGGTAGTTTAGGAAGTAAGGTTGTTAACCTTTTAAAAGAGAAAACCAAAATTGAAAATATTGCTGTTTTGGTGAGAGACGAAAAAAATGAATTGGCAAAACAATATGCCAATGATGGTATTGAAATAAAAATTGGAGATTATGCAAATTTAGAAAGCTTGGAAAGTGCTTTTAAAGGCATTGATACTTTATACTTTGTTTCAGGTGGAGACGATAATGAACGAGCAACTCTTCATAAAAACGTAGTTGATACAGCAAAAAAAGCAGGCATTAAGCACGTTTTATATACAAGTGCTTTGTGGAAAGACCAAAGTAATTCTTCACCATTGGCAAATCTTGTGGATTCTCATTTACAAACTGAAAATTGTATTAAAACATCAGGAATCACTTATACAATTTTGAAACATAATTTATATGCCGAAGTAATCGAAATGATGATAGGAGATAAAAGCCAACTGTTAAAAACCAAAACAATTTATTTGCCAACAGCAAATGGACTAACTTCTTTTGTACCTAAAAAAGATTTAGCAGAAGCAGAAGTAAGTATTCTTTTAAATCCTTCATTCTATTCCAATAAAATATTAGAATTTAATGGAAGTGAACAAATAACTTTTTCTGAAATTGCTAAAAAAATATCTGAAATTGTAAAAGAACCTATTCAATATATTTCCCCAGAAAAAATTGAATTTGAAGAACAAATGAATAAATTTGGGTTACCAAGTCATATAATTGAAATACTTAAAACTTTCAGTTTAGCCATCGCCAATGGGGAATTTGACCAACAATCAAATGATTTAGAAAGGGTTTTAGGGAGAAAAACAACTTCATTGTCCGAGTTTTTACAAGCAACTTATGAGTAAACTACTAAATATCAACCCAAATGCGACATAAAGATTATGCCTAAAAAAATTGAATTTAATTTTAAAAGTCCAAACGAAAGTCCTGGGTATTTACTCGGACAACTTACTTTGTTGTGGCAACGAAAACAAAAAAAGGTTTTAGACCCTTTAGATTTGACACAAACGCAATTTGCTCTATTATGTGCATTAGCTTGGCTTTCAAACAACAACAATAATGTAACGCAAATTGACATTGCCAATCAAACTAATTTTGATAGAATGATGGTGTCAAAAGTTTTAAGGACTTTAGAAGAAAAGAAATTTGTAACTCGACAAGAACACGAAATAGACACAAGAGCAAAAACCATTCAACTAACGAATATCGGAGAAACGGTTTTGCAAAAAGCAATTATTGAAATAGAAAATGCTGACATTGATTTTTTTGCTTCATTGAACATTGAACTTTCACAATTCAACAAGAATATGGTGCAACTTATTGACAAAAACAAGAACGAATAAAAGCACTACAGCTAAGACTTGCTACAAAAGATTTGGGCAATTGGCCTAAATTGGAAATTGGTTTTGCATTTGGGATGATTTGGCAAATCCGAAAATAAGGCTTAATTTAACCCCAAACCTCTTGTAGCAAGGGCATGTTAGCTGCTGTGATTTTACGTCAAGTCTGCTTTTGCTTTATCAATCCTGCCATTTTTGAAAGTAAAATCAAAAATTCCTCCTATTTTCCCTTCTGGAAATTCACCTGTAAACTCAACCTCAATGTGTGCTTTGTTATCGGCAATGATGTCCAATTTAACAAGTCGTGTTTGTGTCTTGTAACCGATGAAATAACTTTCAAAATATTTTCGGATACCCGATTGTCCTTTAAAAACTTGTCCAACTGAAGGGTCGTCAAGAACTGCATTCTCTTGCCATTTCTCTAAATATTTTTTTGTATCGTAGGCATTGCTTGCAGCAAGCCAATCCTGTATGAATATTTTTAGATCCATATTTCTAATTGAATGATTGTTTATATTCTATCGGTGTTTGTTGGGTTTTCTTTTTAAATAATTTGTTGAATGATTGCGAATGCTCAAAGCCTAAATGATAAGCAATTTCCGATACACTTAAATTGCTTGATGTCAATTGCTCTTTTGCTTTTTCAATTAGTTTTTCGTGAATGTGCTGCTGTGCATTTTGTCCTGTTAATGAGCGAAGCATATCACTTAAATAGCGTGGCGAAACATTGAGCTGGCTCGCCAAATACTCAACCGTGGGAAGTCCTTTTTGCAATGCTACTTCCTGCTCAAAATAATTGTTTAGCAATTGCTCCATTTGTGTCAATAAATCATTGCTAACAGCTTTTCTGGTAATGAATTGGCGTTTATAAAACCGATTGCTGTAATTCAATAAAACTTCAAGGTGCGAAATAACCACATCCTGACTAAAATCGTCGATGGTGCTGTTCAATTCTTCTTTTATATTTTCAAAAACGGAAAAAATGATTTGCTTTTCTTTGTCTGATAAGAACAAGGCTTCGTTTGTGGAATATGAAAAATAGCCAAAAGTTTTAATCTTTGTTGCAAGCGGATAATTGCCAATAAAATCGGGATGAAAAAGCAATGTGTATCCCGAATAATCTTTTTCATCTTCGGCACTTGAAATAACCTGATTGGGCGAAATGAAAGACAAACCACCTTCATCAAAATCGTAATAATTCTGTCCGTATTTTATTTTTCCCGTCAAACCTTTCTTGTACGAAATTTTATAGAAGTTAAACAGCAATGCTTTTGGCAGTTCATCATACGGGGTTTTGATGTCAGCATAATTTACCAAACTAACCAACGGATGCAATGGCTTTGGAAAGCCCAAAGCCTTGTGCAATTCTGAAATTGAATTGAATTTTTGCGGTGTAAAATCATCTTTTTTCATTGTTGTAAATATACAAAACACATTAATAAGCAAACATTTTAAGAATTTTTTGGTGTTGTGCTTCTGCTCCAATTTTTTCTTTTTCGGTATAGAGAGAAACAGCGTCCTTACCTGCAATGTAACGCAATTGGTCTTTGTTGTCTGTTGCCGCTTCGTAAATTACCAAAGCAATATTTTCGGCTGTAGAATATTGGCTTATGCTTTCTTCGCTATAACCCTCGCTTACTTTTTCCATCAATTTTTGATAAGCTTTGTGATATCCACCGTCCATGGAACGTCCTGCAAAATCAGTTTGTATTCCTCCTGGTGCGGCTGTTTTTACTTTTATTCCGAAATGTGCAAGGTCGTAAGCTAAGCTTTCTGAAAATCCGTCAATTGCGAATTTTGTGGCAGAATAAACCGAACAAGTTGGATAGCCAACAAGCCCGAACATAGAGGTAACATTGATGAAAATTCCGTTTTTCATTTCCCTGAAATAAGGCGTGAATGCTTTGGTAACTCGAATAACCCCTAACAGATTGGTATTTAATTGTCGGGTGATTTGGTCATCTGTCATTGCCTCCAAAACGCCAATCAGTCCGTAACCTGCATTGTTCAATACTACGTCTATGGAATGTTTTGCAATCACATTGTTTACAGTTTCTTCAATTTCAGTTGGATTAGTAACATCAAGTTTTAAAACCGTAACATTTTCGAGTTGCGTTAATTCCGTTTCTTTTTCGGGGTTTCGCATTGTTGCAATTACGTTCCAACCTTTTGATTGAAATAATTTGGCAGTTGATTTTCCCAATCCTGCTGATGCTCCTGTAATAAAAATTGTCTTTTGCATTTTGATGTTGTTTTAAATTTATAATGCAAAAGTCCGCAGATATTAAATAACCGATGTAGCCAAATTGAGTTAGGATGTAGCCAAAATGACAATATGTCTTTAAGCCGTCGTTGCGGTCGTCCTGCCATAACAGCTAACGTTCTGATAATACAGTGGGTTTGGGACTAAATTAAACTCATTCTTCGGATTTGCCACCCAACAGACGAAGCACCCGAGAGACAGCGAATAGACGAAGTAACTCGAGCGATAGCCTTTAGATTTGCATAATAAATTATTTGTAAATTTAAAGTAACAACCAAACTGACAAAGTGAATCATGAGCGTTGCAAAGTTTTCAGACTTATTATTCGATTAGAACTTTGTCAGTTTATATTGAACAAGCATCAAATAGTAATTCAGGTTTTTAGGCCTATTATCAAGGTTATGAGTGTGTTCAATAATTAGGTTGCTAACCTTTAAAGACTTTTCTTATGAGTAAATTTAAACATTTTTTAGGTATCGATGTATCAAAAGAATATTTTGATGCTGTGGCTATTCTTGATGGGAATAAAGAAAAACCCATTCATAGTCAATTTGTAAATGATTATAAAGGAATCAAATCTCTTTGTAAATAGCTAAAAGAACAAGGTTCAACACATGAAAACACGCTTGTTTGTTTGGAACATACAGGAATGTATGGCAAGTTAATTATCAAGTATCTAATGGTTGATAATTTCTCGCTTTGGGTCGAAATGTCACTTAAAATCATTCGTAGTATAGGAGTTCATAATGAATGGAAATCGTCTAAAATAAATTGTCAAGTTATGAAGTATTTAGAAGTAAAAATAGCAAGAAATTCAATTACTCAAAAGGTTGAAGACAATATAAATACTTTTTTGAATTGTGATGATATTATATCATCTTGGAAAGATAAATTTCTCTTAAAAGGAGAAAATAGAGATTTAGGTGAAATTGGTTTAAGAAATCCTCAAATCGGAGCAATATATGCAATTTTAGCACATTGGAGTTATTCTAATGAAGTTGGAACTGTTGCTATGTCGACAGAAACAGCTAAAACCGAAACAATGCTTTCTGTTTTAGTTAAAGAACAAATAAAAGAACATAAATTTTTATTTAATAATGAGTCTCAAGTTATAAACTTTTGGGGAAAATATTTTTATGATTTTGAATTCATAACTGATAGTGAAATCAACAAAGAAAGTCCCTGCTCGTGCCCACAAACTAAACACAAGTAAATTGTGGTATTATTTTTATAGCTTTATCAGAGACGAAAGTCTTATGAATCGCCTAGTAATTATTTTTAAAAGATAGCGGACGAAAAGATAAAAGGCAATTCAAATTAGACTGCTCTAAAAAATTAGCCCGATGGCTGGATTTGCACAATAAGCTAATAATTTTATAATAATATCTTAATTTTAAATAAGTTATATTTGATTTATAAAAACTTTTATTTTCTAACAAATGAAACACATCTACCAAACTCGCTGTCTTTTGGCTTATTTAAGTCTTTTTTGTTGCTTGTCCTTAGCTGCTCAAGGAACATCACCAGCAGCACAAAATTTACCTTACGTGCAGGATTTTTCTTCGTTAGCATCTGCCTCAACCACATATCCAGCAGGATTCCAAGGCTGGACGGCAAGCACCGCACCAGGAAGCTCATACAACACAAACGCCGTTTTAGTGGGAGACAGACTCTTAACTGCAGGCAGTTCGGCTTCTACCACGAGTGGAAATTTCCACAATTACAATGGAAAAATTGGATTTTTGAATTCAGGTTCTTTAGACTTAACAATTGGGTTGGCCATTAACACTCTAGGAAAATCTGGTATCGAAGTTCAATATGATGCTATGGTAATCCGTAACCCTTATGACGGGACGGCTAATACCCGTATCAACGAAATGGTTTTACAATATCGGGTAGGCAATACTTCTGTTTTTAATACATTGCCCGCAGCTTCCTATTTAAGCAACACCGATAAGCAAACTGCTTCAGGTGTAACTGCTCCTTTAAACCCAATAACTATCAAAGTAATTTTACCAACTGAATGTGACAATCAGGAGCTCGTTCAAATAAGATGGATTTCTAAACAAAATTCAGGAGCTGGCTCACGCCCTTCCTTTGCCATTGATAATATAAGCATTCAAAATGATCTTACCCCGCCTGCATATACTAATGGGTATCCAAAAATAGAAAACATTCTGTCTAATGGTTTTGATTTTTCAATTCAATTAAACGAAATTGGAAAAACATATTTTGTATTACTAGACTCGGGAAGTTCAAAACCTAGTGCTGCCCAAATAAAAGCAGGGTTAGATGCCAATGGAAATACTGCTTTGCAATCTGATATATTTGATGTTATAGATAAAAACCTGACTTATACTAAAAATATTTCCGGGTTGGCTATTGATGCTAATTATGTTCTTTACGCTGTCTCAGAGGATTTTTATGGCAATCTTCAAACGGACAGCAATCAATTGAATGTAAAGACATCCAGTTTTGTAGTTCCATCATTGTCAGCAACAAAAACCAATTTAAATTTTGGTTTTTCAGAACAAAATTTTGAATCAAAAACAATCAGCTATCAAATTCAGGCATCACATCTTACCGATGTGGTCACGGTAACCGCATCAAATAATTTTACAATTTCAAAAAATCCAAACGATAATTTCCAATCTTCTTTGGTTTTTGCCGCACCAGATTTTGATGCCGGCAGCACTCCTGCGGTTTATGTACGATTTACGCCGAATACCACTGGGAATTTTTCGGGACAAATAACCCATCAAACGTCGGGGGCAAGTACTAAAATAGTAGGATTATCCGGTGTGGGGATCAATCCTTATTCTCAAAATTTCAACGATGTAAATGTATTGACAAACAGTGGCTGGACGGCTTACAGTGTAGCAGGCGATAAAATTAAATGGGCTAGTACAAGCAGTCGTTTTAATAGTTCTCCGGCTGCAGTATTAATTAATGGTTACGCGGAAAATGGAGCAAGCAAGGATTGGTTAATTTCACCTAAATTGCGCTTGGATAGTTTCGATAAATTTCCATTATTGTCATTTTACTCCCGTAAATTCTACGCAGGTCCAAACTTAAAATTAATGGTTTCTGTTGATTATGATGGAATAAGCAGTCCAGAAACAGCCACTTGGACAGAGATTGAGGGAGATTTTCCATCAACCACTGGTGTATTCAAACAATCTAAATACATCAATTTAAACGCTTTTAAGTCCAGCAGCACTTATGTGGCATGGGTGTATGAAACTACCGCTTCAGGGGGAGACAATGCCGCTGAATGGACAATTGATGATGTGAGTATTACTAATGAGACAGCATTTTTAGCCTCTAATCCTAATTTAAATTTTGGCGAAATAATCCAAAATGCAGCTTCCGACAGCCAATCATTTATTTTTACTGCAGGAGGTTATGGTGATTTCACAATCTCGGCACCTGCAAACTATCAATTAGCTCTTGATAACATCAATTTTCAATCAAGTGTGGTTATTTCTGCAGCCGATGCATTAGCGGGCAAAACTGTTTATGCTCGTTTTGCCCCTGCTGTAAAAGCCTTAAATTTAGAAGGTTCACTGACTGTTACTGCTACTGGACTAAATCAGCAGATAGGTTCCTTTACTGGTTCTTCTTTCCCAAAATCGGAAACCTTTGATATTGTAAGTTACAACTTGGAGTTTTTTGGAAGCAATGTGGTCGATTCATCTGGAAGTGAATTTGGTCCAATCGACGATGCTCTGCAAGTTGATAATGTAGCCAAAGTAATGAATAAATTAAATGCTGATGTTTATGTGGTTCAAGAAGTATCTGATGAGGCTGCTTTGGATAGTTTGATTCAAAAAATAAGTGTTAACGGCAAGACATTTGATAAAAGTATTTCACCAGTCTGGTCCTATTCATTTACGCCGCCGGATCCGCTTTTTCCTCCTCAAAAATTGGTCGTTCTTTACAATACCCAAACAGCCAAAGTAAATAAAACACGTGTCCTTTTTGATAAATTGTACGATAACATTCGTGCCGGAAACGCAAGCCTGCCTAATTATCCTGGCGGCAATAGTTCCAGTTTCTTTGCTTCAGGGCGTTTACCTTATTTAGTAAACATTGAAACCAATATTAAAGGAGTTAAAAAAGAAATAAACATTATTGATCTTCACGGTCGTGCCAATAGCGGAACTGATATTTCAAAATACAATATGCGTAAGTACGACGCTGAAGTTTTAAAAGACAGTTTGGACGCCGAATATCCAAATGCCAACTTTATGATTTTAGGGGACTATAATGATGATGTGGATGCATCTGTTATTACTCCTAACCCTTCATCATACCAAAAAATAGTGGAAGATACGGCTCGTTATAACACTTTAACTTTGGATATCAGCAAAGCAGGAGCCTTTAGCTACTTATCATCTGGAGGTTTCTTGGATCACATTATTGTTTCAAACGAGCTAACGAGCGATTATGTACCGAACTCAGCTGCTGTTTATGATCCGCGTTTAGATATTTCTAATTATGTCAACACAACATCTGATCACGGACCTGTTATTGCTCGTTTTGATCTTAAAAAAGCGGAACAAAGCATTAACTTCCCATCAATAAGTGTTACCGATGGAGTTACTTCTTATGACCTGACTGCTACGGCTGCATCTGGTTTAGAAGTTGCTTATGCAAGTTCAAATGAAGCTGTTGCAAAAATTAATGGCGGAAAACTCCAAATAATTAGCGCAGGGACTGTTACAGTCACGGCCTCTCAATCAGGAAACGACTATTATTTAGCGGCTGCTGATGTTAGTCAACCTTTAACGATAACTGACAATGAATTACCTGTTATCATACCGCCAGCTTCGATCACAAAAAGTAATGACACAGGAATATGCGGAGCACTAATTACGTATGCACCCCCAATCGGTACTGATAATTTCCCAAGAGCAGCCACAGTTCAAACTGCTGGATTGCCTTCAGGTGTTGTATTCCCGATAGGAACAACAACCAATACATTCCAAGTAACAGATGCATCTGGCAAGACGGCAAACTGTTCATTTACCGTAACGATAACTGACAATGAATTGCCTGCGCTAACCTGTCCGGCTAATATCATTCAGAAAAAAGAAGGAAACTTACATGGAGCAATAGTGGCGTATACCATACCAGTAGGAACTGATAATTGTTCTGGGGCGACAGTCACGCAAACGGCGGGACTTGCTTCAGGAAGTGTTTTTCCAATAGGCATTACAACAAACACTTATAAAGTGGCTGATGCAGCAGGAAATACAACAAGCTGTTCCTTTACCGTAAATGTCGTAAACGCTTTGTCCCCAAAACACTGGTGCGAAGCCATCGGACTTTCAGTAAAAACATATCCTAATCCAGCAGCTGATTTTGTCAACATTGCCATAAAAACCAATACCCAGACTAATATAACTTTTAGATTATATAACATCTTTGGAATTTTGGTTGAGAAACCCGTAGAAATAATTGGAAACACAACTGAAAACACAACACAAATAAATATAAGCAAACTTTATAGAGGTGTTTACATTTACACTTTAAGTACTAGAAATGAAATACTATTTATTGATAAAATAGTCAAAAAATAAAATAAGTTTTCCTAATTGTTTAAAATGCTAGATTCCGTTCCAAGAGTCTAGCATTTTTTATGTTATAACTTTTAAAGGTTCTGTCGCATCTGTGGAGCAAAAAATATAAGTAATAAAATTTAATCTTATTCTTAGATGCGACAGAACCGTAATTATTTTGTAATAAGGTAATTTCGTTATCTTATTTTTTAAAAGTTATTTAACAGCATCAAAGCCGTAAAATACTTATCTTTAATGTGATACAATTTTAATTGTATTTTTTTAATCAACAGATAATTAAACAATTACTATTATGAAAGCAACGGCTAAAATTTTTATTATGTTCCTTGCTGTCAATTCGGTTATCTTGATGTCACCACAAAAAGCAACTGCGCAGGTATCCATTAACTTCCAGATTTTTTATGATGATTTAAGTCCATACGGTTATTGGATCGATACCCCAGAATATGGATATGCTTGGGTTCCCGATGTATCAGCTTCGTTTACCCCTTATCGAACTAACGGTTATTGGATATACACCAATGTTGGCTGGACTTGGGTTTCTAATTATTCATGGGGTTGGGCGCCTTTTCATTATGGACGCTGGTACTATGATCCCTATTATGAATGGATTTGGATTCCGAGTTATGAATGGGGACCGGGATGGGTTATCTGGAGAAGATCCGAAGATTATTACGGATGGGCGCCAATAGGACCTGGTATTAGCATTACTATTGCCTATGGCAGTGGGTATCGTTTGCCCTACAATTATTGGACATGTGTAAGAGACAGAGACTTTGGTAGAACGAACATTTATAATTATTATGTTCCTTCATCAAATAATGTTACAATCATTAACAATTCCACAGTGATTAATAACATTCAGAGAGATTATTCAACTCAGGTAAGATACAATGCAGGACCTAATAGAACTGAGATACAAAGCCGAACCGGTAGAACAATCTCCCCAGTAACTCTAAGGGAAAAAAATACACCAGGTCAGAATCTGAGCAATAGAGAACTTCAGATATACAGACCGCGCGTTGAAAAACACAGGGCTACCGAACGAGAACCAGCTCCGTCTAAAATCGTGCAATCGAGAGCTGGACAACCAGCTGGGGAAAGAACTCAACCAAAGAGAGAAAATCAACCAGCAAGACAGCAACAGCCTCAACAGCAACGTAATGACAAACAAATTCAACAGCAGCGTGATGATCAGTCAGCGAGACAACAGGAAGCTAAAGAACAACAAAGCAGACAGCAACAAATGCAACAGCAAACTAAAGATCAGCAGGTCAAACAGCAACAAATGCAACAACAACGAAATGATCCACAAGTTAAACAACAACAAAAGCAGAAAAAAAATGATTAATAAGTTAAACACCAGTGAATTTAATTACTTCATCACACCCTCTGGCGCTCGTTTGTAACGAGTGCCTACTTATTTATAGAAAATAAATGAAGCGTTTGCAACGCGGTTCTCATCCCCCCTTCCTCTTTACTCTTCACTCGATCGGATTTGCACACGAACGAAGAGAACTGACGAAGAATACGAGGGTAAATTCTATTTAAAATTACCTTCTAAAAATCAATCTAAATAATTCATTATGTGGTAATAACAGACTTATTTTATCAATACCCTTTTATATTTATTCATGTCTTTTAAAACGATACCAGTACCTCTAACCACGGCTCTTAAGGGATCTTCTGCAATATATACTGGTAAATCCGTCTTCTGCGAAATCCTTTTATCAAGACCACGAAGCAAGGCGCCTCCTCCGGCGAGATACAGACCCGTATGATAAATGTCTGCTGCCAGTTCAGGTGGTGTCTGTGAAAGCGTTACCATAATAACGTCTTCAATTCTTTGTATTGATTTATCCAAAGCTTTTGCAATTTCCTTGAAGGTAACCAAAACTTCTTTAGGCTTCCCGGTAAGTAGATCTCTTCCACGAACTGTTAAATCATTAGGAGCCTCTTCGAGTTCTTCCATTGCAGCGCCAACTTCAATTTTTATCGTTTCTGCAGAAGCTTCCCCTACATACAGATTATGATGAGTTCTCATATGATACAATATATCGTTGGTAAACACATCACCAGCAATTTTTATGGATTTGTCACAAACTATTCCTCCAAGTGCTATAACAGCAATTTCTGTAGTCCCTCCCCCTATATCCACTATGAGATTCCCCTTAGGCAGCATTACATCCAAACCAATTCCAATAGCCGCCGCCATAGGCTCATGAATCAAAAACACTTCTTTTCCGTTTACACGTTCACAGGACTCTTTTACAGCTCTCATTTCTACAGCGGTAATACCACTTGGAATACATACTACCATTCGGAGTGCGGGAGTAAAAAAAGTTTTCTTTAATTCAGGTATATTTTTTATAAACCAGCTGATCATTTTTTCTGAAGCATCAAAATCTGCAATAACCCCATCTTTAAGCGGCCGGATTGTTCTAATATTTTCATGTGTTTTTCCCTGCATTAAACTGGCTTCTCTACCTACGGCGATAATTTTACCGTTTCTAATATCCCTGGCAACAATAGACGGACTGTCCACCACGATCTTTCCATCATAAATTATTAAAGTATTAGCTGTTCCTAAATCCATCGCTATTTCCACTATCATAAAATTAAATAAGCCCATACTATCGTTTTATATAAAAACGATAGTATTACGGTTTTATTCTAAATAAAATGAATACACTGGCTGAACAGCATAGATTTATGAAAATATTAATAGTCCATGAACAAACGATTTTAAACCTTAAACTAACCCGGAACCATCGGAAATTCTTTTCCAATCTCAATTTACCTAAACGTAAAAGTTAGTAAAGTTGTAAAACAAAATATAAGTTTCGAAAAATAAGCTTTTTTTATCCAATAACTCCCCCTCTTCTTTGGAGAGGGGCTGGGGGTGGGGAAATGTCCGCAGGCAACAACATCTTCAAGACCCTTTCTTTGCGCCTTCGCGACTCCCCTCTGGCGCTCGTTTGTAACGAGTGCCTACTTATTTATAGAAAATAAATGAAGCGTTTGCAACGCGGTTCTAATCCCCTTTCATGTTTACTTTTTTTAGTTGTAAAAGTATAGCCCGATGGTTCAGAATTGCATAATTTTGCAGTGCATTAAATAATACCAATTGCATTTATTTTTAAGTCCAAAATATTCTGGTATAACTAGCTTCTTGATATCATACTATGAGCAATACATTTTCTGACAGCAGCCAAATTGGAACGGTATCCACTTTTTATGAACTTGTAAATACCGATTTTAAGGGAGAAATGAATGCACTATGCTGGTACAGAAATTTGGAAGGCGATTTTAAAGAGATTGTAAGTAAACTGAAGATAAAAGAAAATATAACGGAAGTTTATCCTAAAGATCTATTGGCTCTCCAGCTATCAGAAAAGGGGATTATAGCACGGGAAATTATCTTAAACGATTTAAGATTATTAACCGATTTCGGAGCTTCCCCCTCTCTTAATTTACTTAAGTGTTATGAACGGGATGATGAATTTGATTTCATATCCACTGATGTGTATTCATATCATGTTGATCGCTCGCCCATTGCAGCGGATACTTTTTTATGCACCTATTACGGAGCGGCAAGCGATATTATTTCGAATGAGCAAGCGGAGCAAAAAATTCTAATTCCTGAAATTCGAAAAAAACTCAAAGAGCTGCATAACGGTTCATCGGAGGAATTTGAAAACTTTTTAAAGGAAAATTATTTTGATCTGCATTATCAGGCGCAAGCCCATGCAGTGCCTGTTAATTTAGGATTAGGACATCTTTGGCGTTTGGCAGTGGATCATCCGCAACAACTTGCGCTGCCTTGCATTCACAGAGCACCAATAGAAAATGAAGGAGAATATCGTTTGTTGCTGATTTGCTAAAAAAAAACGCTGCGCTGGCAAATGCCTGATAACTTTGCGTTTTTTTTTAAAGTTCTTGACAACTAAAAATGTGATAAAAGGCTACAGGGGTTATTATGTTAATGTATTTAGAACATGATCCCGATAGCTCCTCCTCTGGCGCTCGTTTGTAACGAGTGCCTACTTATTTATAGAAAATAAATGAAGCGTTTGCAGCGCAGTTCTAATCCCCTTTCCTCTCGCTTCTTTACTCTTTACTCTTTACTCTTTACTCTTTACTCTTCACTCTTCACGCCTACTTATTTAAGGATCACATGAAGCGTTTGCAACTCGGTTCTCCCTCTCCTCTTGCTTCTTTTTTCTTTACTCTTTACTCCTTCCCAACCCTTATATTTTTAAAGACAAATAGCGGTAAAGATTTGCGCGCTGACCGAAAAGAGTGCCCCCAATGTCATGGATAATGTATTAAAAGTAGTAGTGTGATAGCAGGAAATATCAGGATATGTTTTTATCCAAAAGATGTACAGCGTATTACCGGCAAAACATACAGACAGGCAAGGCTGTATTTAAACAAAATTAAAGACAGCTTGAACAAAGAACCGCATCAGTTAATTTCCATAGAGGAATTTTGTTCGTATTCAGGCCTAAAGTTAGAGCATGTTTTACGCTGTATAATCGGATAATTTAAGAGCATAAAGACCTCTTGTGCATTGCCATAATACAACTATACCAGTTCAAAAAGCAGACTAAATAATGGTGTAACTATTGCATAAATCAATTATTAAAAAAATATATCTACGTCATTAAATTTTAAATGATTTAATGCGTTTTTAGAGGGTGCAAATTCGGTTACCTGATTAATTCAGCCTCTCCAAAGCCCTTGAAAATAAAGGAATTTATGGTAGAGTTCGATTCCCGGCGAAAGTTCAACAAATTCATTTTCAAATGAAACCCGCATCAGAGGAGATTTACCTTCCTAACAAATGAACAAGTGGGTTCCTGACATCCAAAATTTAAATACTTTTTTTGGAAGAAATCAAAAGCCTGTAAATCTTAGGATTTAAAGGCTTTTTTGTTTTTACTGCTCACAAAATCCATCATTAAATCTAATCGTAAGGGTGCAAATTCAGTTACCTAAAAAATATCAATTTTCAGGTAACCGAATTCCAGCTCAGATCTTGTTCAATGAGAGGTTTGAATACTGAACATCTTGACAACAGAATCAGCCATGCCGCTATAACTAATGGATCGAAAATAATTTTTTATATGGGGTCAAAGCCAAAAAAATAAATAAATTTGATATTAGAAAAATTTATTAAAATAAAAACATGAAAAACAAGACATTTATAATAGGAATGTTATTCTATGTATTAATTTCCAGAGGTCAAACCAAGACAGAGAATTTAGCTGATTATGTAAATCCTTTGATGGGAACCCAATCAACTGATGAACTATCTAGCGGAAATACTTATCCTGCAATAGCCAGACCTTGGGCAATGAATTTTTGGACTCCCC
This sequence comes from Flavobacterium sp. 1, assembly GCF_002797935.1. Lineage (NCBI taxonomy): Bacteria > Pseudomonadati > Bacteroidota > Flavobacteriia > Flavobacteriales > Flavobacteriaceae > Flavobacterium > Flavobacterium sp. 1. The sequence goes on along the minus strand of NZ_PGER01000001.1, from coordinate 509,718 downwards.
AAACCGGTAAGATGGGTGATGGTTGGTGCTATACTTATACTGCTAATAAAATTAGAGGTTTTAAACAAACTCATCAACCTTCTCCTTGGATGAATGATTACGGTCAATTCGCTATAATGCCAGTAACCAATAAAATAGTTTTTAACGATGATGATAGGGCAAGTTGGTTCAGTCACAAGGCTGAAATTTCAAAACCTTATTATTATAGTGTTTATTTAGCAGACTATGATGTCGTTACTGAATTGACAACTACTGAGAGAGCAGCAGATTTTCAATTTACTTTTCCTAAAAGCAAACAGTCTTCTATTGTAATTGATGCTTTTAAAGGAGGTTCATATATAAAAATAATCCCAAATGAAAATAAAGTAATTGGGTATACCGTACTTTCAAAAAAGAGCAAAACGGTTGATTTTAAAAACTATTTTGTTTTAATTTTTGACAAACCATTTAAATCCGCCGCTTGTTGGTCCGATGGAAATTTCCAAAAAGACATATTAGAAATAGCGACTGATCATTCTGGGGCTGTAGTTAATTTTGAAACCAAAAAAGGAGAAATCATAAATGTGAAAACAGCTTCTTCTTTTATCAGTTTTGAGCAGGCTGAGTTGAATTTAAAAACAGAATTAGGAAATAAATCTTTTGACAATTTAGTAACCGAGTCAAAAAATGAGTGGAATAAAATATTAGGGAGAATAAAAATTGAAGGCGGAACTGATGAACAATTAAAAACTTTTTATTCTTCGCTGTTTAGAGCAGCATGTTTTCCACAAAAGCATTATGAAATAGATGCTGCAGGAAAGACAATTCATCGTAGTCCATATAATGGCGGGGTTGAACCTGGTTATATGTATGCAGGAACAGGCTTTTGGGATACTTTTAGGGCATTATACCCATTGTTAAATTTAATTTATCCTTCCATAAACAAAGAAATGCAGGAAGGTTTGATAAATGATTATAAAGAAGGAGGCTTTTTACCCGAATGGTCTAGTCCTGGCTTTAGAAACATAATGGTGGGGAATAATTCGGCTTCAGTTGTTTCTGATGCTTATATAAAAGGATTACGAGGGTATGATATTGATCTATTATACAAAGCCTTATTGAATGGAGCTAATAACGAAGGACCAATGGAGGCCGTTGGAAGAGCAGGAATTAAGTATTATAATGAATTAGGATATGTACCTTATGATGTAAAAATCAACGAGAATGCAGCAAGGACTTTGGAATATGCTTATGATGATTTTGCAATTTGGAAATTAGCTAAGGCACTAAATCGTCCAAAAAATGAAATTGCTTTCTACGAAAAACGAATGATGAATTATAAAAATGTCTTTAATCCATCAGCTAAATGGATGAGCGGAAGGAATAAAGACGGCTCTTTCCCTGCTAACTTTAATCCATTTAAGTGGGGAGATGCTTTTACCGAAGGAAACAGTATGCATTATAGCTGGAGTGTGTTTCATGATATTAATGGCTTAATAAATTTGATGGGGGGAGAAAATGCATTTACAGATAAACTGGACTCTGTTTTTGATACGCCGCCTGTTTTTGATGAAAGTTATTATGGCAGCGTTATTCATGAAATTCGTGAAATGCAGATCATGAATATGGGACAATACGCACATGGTAATCAGCCAATTCAACATATGATTTATTTGTATAATTATGCTGGTCAGCCATGGAAAACACAGTATTGGTCTAGAGAAGTAATGAATCGTTTATATAAACCAACTCCCGATGGATATTGCGGAGATGAGGATAATGGACAAACCTCGGCTTGGTATATCTTTTCTGCTATGGGCTTTTATCCTGTTTGTCCGGCTTCTGATGAATATGTTTTGGGAGCTCCTTTATTTAAAAAAGTAACTTTGAATTTAGAGAATGGTAAACAATTAATAATAAATGCATCTAATAATTCAGATACAAATAAATATGTAAATGAATTAAAATGGGACAATTCAACCTATTCAAAAAACTACATCAATCATTTAGATTTACTTAAAGGAGCTGTTTTGGATTTTGATATGACTGCAAAACCAAATATCCAAAGAGGAACTTCTCCTAGTAGTTATCCTTATTCGTATTCTAGTAACAAAAAATAAAAATCTAAGGAACGATCTTTTTTTTAAATGTGTCTTATCTGATATTGTGAGCATGAAGCTATGTGGCTGCCATTTAGTTAAATGAGAATAGAAGCCAATACAATAAATATTAGAATCAAATACATACGTTTCCATGAAAGTATTCAAGCTGCAATTGATGCTCAAGTCAAAGCTATAATGCCCGTACATTAGGCAGGTTTTGCATTGGCACAACACAGCTTGACTGAACCTATTGAACAATTTATGAAAGCATCTGATAAAGAAAAATTTAAAGTATATTGTGCTACAGTTAGAAGTTGTAGAACTTATTTCTAATGCCACTGCATCAACTTTTTGGTTTAAATAAAACAGGGATACTTTTAAATAATTCTTTCATAAATCCTACTTTATGACCACTAGCTCAAAAACTGCTTTTATATGGATTAAAGTCCAAAATGAAATAACTCTGTTTTTTTGAAACATCAAGAAAATATTAAACCCAATAGAATGATTTAATTTTAAAAAACAGCCTTTGATTCAATAGAACTCAAAGGCTGCTTTTTTTTTAAACATGAACTTAATTATTTGCTGCAGCATTTTTTTTATTCTGAAATTTATTCTGGAGCCAATTACGTACTGGTTCATCGTATAATTTCAAACATAAATAGGCAATTAAAATACTTGCAATTAAAACACATATTCCTAATGTATAACCATTTTCTAACGAAACTTTATTATCAACAACCCAAGCGGTGTACCAATAAATAAGCGGATAATGAGTGATGTAAATTGGATATGAAATATCGCCCAGCAATTTGCAGATTTTTAGAGAAAACGGGTTTTTAATTTCACCGCCGGCACCAATTGAGACGATTAAAGGAAAAACAAGAATAATACAAAATGACTCATATATACCATTCATCCATAAACTGTTTTCATCACCAATTCTTGGCACGATAAGAACAATTGCAATCAATAAACTGCAAACCCAGAAAGCTCCTTTTACATTAATTAATTTCCCTAAACGTGAAAGTAAAATCCCAGCAAAAAATGGATATAACAAACGGGTAAAACCAATATTCATCTGTTCCAAATTCAACGACCATCCGCCAATGACATCGCCTTTTGGACCAAAAACAGTATAATTAATAAGCATTCCTGCAAATATCAAAACAAAAATAGAAAGCACTTTGTTAGAGAATTTTCGAAAGATTAAAGCGTATAAAATATTCGCGATATATTCAAAAAATAACGACCAGGCAGGACCGTCAAGCGGATGCATTTCGCCCCAGCCTCTTATTTCTGCTGATGGCGTTAACGGAATTAACGTAAAACCAACAAACATAACCAATAGTAATTTCCATAATGGCATTGTTGCGATCTGCGGAAATAAAATATCCGAAGCCTGAAAATAATATAATGCGGCTCCAATAATCATTCCCATAATAACCATAGGCTGCAAACGAATTAAACGCCGTTTATAAAACTCCCATTGCGTCATTTTCCCCCAACGGTCATCGTACGCATAAGCAACAACAAATCCTGATAAAAGGAAAAAGAAATCAACTGCCAAATAGCCATGATTGATAATTTGCTTAAAACGATTCCCGCCGCTAAAAGTTTCAAAAATGTGAAAAGCAACGACCAAAATTGCCGCTACTCCACGTAAACCGTCTAAAATTTCATAATGCTTTTTTGGCTTAATATCTGTAGAAATGGAACTCATAAAATGGTTATTTGTTAAAAGTGAATTTTATAATTCTAATCAATAACTTCGCAAACATAGGAGATGTTAAGAAAATGAAGCCTAACGCAATAACGGCTAAAATCTTTTAAATTAGCAAACACAACACTTAATTTTTCTTAATATCTTAATGGTAAAAAATAAACCTGCAACTTTTGACAATTGCAGGTTTATCTCCAGCCTTTTCAGATAACTTTTTTTATTGAAGTGAAAAACTCACTTTAGATTTTATATCCGTAGACGATGCTCCAATTAAAGCTTCAAAAACTCCAGGTTCGGCAACCCAATCGTGTTTTTTATCATCAAAGAAACTCAAGGCAGTTTTGTCTACTGTAAATGTTACTGTTTTTTCTTCACCGGCTTTAAGCGAAATTTTCTCAAAACCTTTTAACTCTTTTATTGGACGAACCAAAGAAGATTTTAAATCGCTGATATAAAGTTGCACCACTTCTGATCCTTCACGATTTCCAGTGTTTTTAACTTTAACAGAAAATGTAATTTTATCTCCGGCTGCCATTTGTTTTTTATCAGCGGTTACTTTTCCATATTCAAAAGTCGTATAACTTAAACCATGACCAAAAGAAAACAAAGGCTTTATCTTTTGTTTGTCAGCCCAGCGGTATCCAACAAAAATTCCCTCTTTGTAGGTTACTTCATCACCTCCTGGAAATTCGCCTAAAGCGTGTGCTCCATTATCATTTAATTTTACTGGAAAAGTAAAAATCAGTTTACCAGACGGATTCACATCTCCAACCAAAACTTTAGCCAGAGCAGTTCCAGCTTCAGTACCTAAAAACCATCCTTGTACAATTCCCGGAACTTCATTTACCCACGGCATCGCAACAGCATTCCCAGAAATGTTTACAAAAACCACATTTTTATTTACTTTAACCAATTCGCTGATTAATTTATCCTGATTGTATGGAAGCCCTAAGTCTTTACGGTCTGCTCCTTCAGCATCCTGATTATCGCTTTTGTTCAAACCTCCAAAAAACAATACTACATCGGCGTCTTTGGCAACTTTTAAAACTTCAGCGGTTAATTCAGCAGTAGAACGTTTGTCCCCCAGACTCACTTTTGCAATCACTCCATTATAATTACTTGTTGGGTCTCCTACATAACCGCGGGCATAAACCACTTCAGCCTGATTACCGATTCTTTTCTTTAATCCTTCCAGCGGTGTAATTTCATATCTGGCTTTAAGCGAAGAACTTCCTCCGCCAACAGTCATCATTTTGATGGCATTCTCTCCAATAACTGCAATTTTCTTTGTTTTGTTCAAATCAATTGGAAGAATATTGTTTTTATTTTGAAGCAGTACAATTCCTTCTTCAGCGATTTTTAATCCGGCATCAGCATGTTCTTTTGTTCCAAATGACCCAAAAGGTCTTTCTTTATTCATTGTTGTTAAGAAAGATAAACGCAAAATACGACGCACTTTCTCATCTAATTCTTTAGTCCCGATTTCACCTTTTGCAATCATATTTGAATACGGCTTAGCTAAATAATAGTTGTCGTATGCATTACTGGTTCCCCATGAAAGTCCGTTAGTCCAAGAGCCAAATTCCAAATCCAAACCATTATAAATCGCTTGTTTTGTGTCATGGACTCCTCCCCAATCGGAAATTACAACTCCTTTGAATCCCCATTCCCCGCGAAGAATATTATTTAACAAAAACTCATTATGGCAGCAGTGCTGTCCTTTGTATTTGTTGTATGAACCCATAATGGCCCAAGCATCTCCTTCCTGAACAGCCGCTTTAAATGCCGGTAGATAAATTTCATATAACGCACGATCATCAACAATTACGTTTACGGCACCACGATTTGTTTCCTGATTGTTTAATGCAAAATGTTTGACACAGGCTGCCACTCCATTAGATTGCACCCCTTTAATATAAGGCACCACCATCTTTGAAGTAAGAAAAGGATCTTCTCCCATATATTCAAAGTTTCGGCCGTTTAATGGTGTTCTATAGATATTTACACCAGGTCCTAACAATACATTTTTATTTCGGTAACGGGCTTCCTCTCCAACTGATTTTCCGTACAAAGAGGCCATTTCTTTATTCCAAGTTGCAGATAAAGCGGTAAGTGCCGGGAATGCAATACAGGAATCATTTGTCCAGCCTGCCTGATTCCATTCGTCCCATAAAACTTCGGTACGAATTCCATGTGGTCCGTCAGTCATCCAGTTTTCTGGAATTCCCAAACGCGGAACACCTGGCGAACTGAATTTTGACTGCGCATGAATCATAGCAATTTTTTCTTCCGTTGTCATTTTAGAAAGCGCATCTTCTACACGCTCATTAATAGGTTTTTTATCATCTGGATAAACTGGAACTTTATTTTGTGCATTCATTGCGAATGAACTTAACAACAGTAAAAGAACAGTTGTTTTAACATTTTTAAACATACCTCTTAATTTATTAAATCATTAAAATACTATCAAGACACTTTGAGTAAATCTTAATAATATTGTAAAGCTAAAACGTTATCGTCTGCAATTAATTTTTAAACGAAAAAAGTAGTAAAATAAAAAGTCAATTCACTAATTATCAAAAAATTAAAACAAATAAAAAGCTAAAAAAAGTAGTGGTTTTAAAATAAAAAATCAGGCTTTCAACGGTAATAATCCAATTTTCATGACCGTTTCTTCAAAATCATTTCGGGAAACTGCCGCTTTATTTCTAGCCTTTGTACGATAATTATAAATTGTGCTTAAAGAGTAACGAAGAAATGCTGCAATTTTTACGCTGTCAGTTATTCCCAAACGGATCAGTGCAAAAATGCGGAGTTCTGTATTTAACAACTCTCCTTGTTTCAATACAATCTGCTCTTCATTAATAAGCAGTGTATTAAAGTCTTTTACGAAAGTCGGATACAGATTTAAAAAAATCACATCAAAGTTCTCATACAATTCTTCCAATTCTTTTTCAACCAAGGTGGTCGATTTTAGCATCTTGTAAATTTCATCAAACTGTTTGAGAGCCGCTTTTTTGTTTAAAATAACACGGTAATTTTCTAACTTATTGATGTAACTGGAACACAGACTAAAAAAATGTGCAATATATTCTTCTTTAATATGATTGGATTCAGATAATTGAGCGTTCCGTTCCTGTAACTGGCTGTTTGTTTCGGTAATATCTTTGTTTAATTCGGCTAATTTTTGGCTGGTTATAAAAAGTTCGCCGCGTATTCTGGATACTTTTTTCATTTGTCTGTACACATAAATAACAGCCATAATCAAGAATGCCGAAAGCAGACTGATGCATATCAGATACAATTGCAGTTCGGTTTTTCTTTGGGCCTCTCTTTCTAGATAAGCTGTATTTATAATCGAATAAATCTCAGACATCAGCAGTGTCCGAAACTGAACATTGCAGTAAAGCGCATCTTCAATTGCCGATTGCGTGAGCTTATAAGCCATATCGACATCGCCAATTTCATAAAAAACCAATGCCAATTCCTGAAGTGAAGCGTTGTCTTTATTTGCATTTTTAATATCTGCAGTGGCAGAAAGCGCATAATATTTTTTTCTTAATTCTAATTGATTTTCAGCTTCATAAATTTTTCCAAAAAGGTATGTAATCATCGCATACTGCGGATCTTCCTCTTTTGTGTACTTCAATAAAACCGATAATTGCTTTAAGGCAGCAGTAAATTTTTTATCAAAAATATTTTTCTGAATCTGGTTAATTTTAAAATTCAATGTTTTAGGATTTAATATGCCTAACAAAGAATCTCTGTATTTCCCTATTTGCTCAATATATATTTTACTGTTACTGTTTGCATTGTAATGCTCAAAAAACTCCCTATAAACCACATAATAATTGGGAAGCAGTGATTTTGCCAATGTTTTTTTGCTGATGCTTTTTAAAATAGATTCAGATTCCCTGTATTTTCCCGATGAAGAATATAAGTTGGCTAACTGCAGTTTAGCCAAATCTGATAAAGCTGGATTTTGAAGTTCGGAGGCAATTACAAGATTCTTTTTGACATATAAAATCGCCGAATCAGAATTGAATTTTTGGTATTCCGCATATAAAGTTTTGTTGTAATTGTATTCCTGTTCCTTAGATAAATCTTCTGATTTAATTTTTTTGAAGTTCAGAATGCGCTCTTCTTTTAACAGAACATAGTGCTGTTTGTTTTTTATTGCGTCATTCAACTTATCAAAAATAGAATCAGCACCCGATGAATAACCCGAATGACTTATCGCAAATAAAAAAAACAGCAGGCAATTTTTCAAACTGAATAATGGCTAAATGATATGGATTACAAATATAATAAAGTGGCTACGAAATAGTACGGTTTTCGATTTCTATTTACAGATAACCCGTACTCGATTATTTTTTTGAATAATGGCAAAAAAGCAAAATGTTTTCTTTTAGCCCCGGTTGAAGTGGAAATCCTTATGGTCCGGGGTTCGGAACATAAGATTATAACGGAAAACGGGACGATGCTTGCTGAAAATGCATAATCTTTCTGCTCCAAAAAATAATAATCGAGTTAAGATCTATAAAAAAACAAAGGCTGTTCCTATGCGGGAAACAGCCTTTGCAAACTAACCAAATTGAAACTATTTTTGATCTCTTAGAAACTATTGAAAGTTCTGCAGTTTATTTTACCTGAATACTAACCTCTGTCGGTTTTAGCCAAGTACTGGTAAACTTAACTTTTATAGGCTCACTGCCTTCAGTTGCCTGAATATAAGCAACAAGATGTCCGTGAAATGCTCTTTGAACATTATCGGTATAATCGCCCATGTCGCTGTTATTTCCAGCTTCCAATCCCAATAAAGTACCTGAACCGCTTATTGTACAAGTAATTTCGTTGTCAGAAAGCATTACTGGCAGTCCTTTTTCATCCAATACCTGTACTATCACTTTGGCAACGCCATCTTTGTTTACAGTGATGTTTTTATCATTAATCACTAAAGCATAAGGCTGCTGAGAAGAAACAATTGAATATCGGCTCTCTATTTTGTTGTCATTACTAAGTCCGATTGCTTCTAATTTGCCTGGAGCAAAAGGAATGTCCCAATAAATAACACCTGTTTTTTCATCGTAATTTTTTTCTTCGCCAACCACTTTTCCGTTTAATTCCAAACGGGCTTTGGCAGCGTTAGTATAACAAACTACTCGAATCATTTCGCCTTCATTGTAATTATTCCAGATAGGCCAAGCGTCTTTAGAAAGTTCTTTTTTATTATTGCTTATGTAAGTTCCAGCAAAAATCATCGGTTTATCCGACCATAATGACTGACGGAAATATCCTCTTGGCTTAATAATCCCAGCAAAATCAACCAATCCAGAATAGAATCCTCTTGATGGCCAGGCATTAGATTCACCCAAATAATCAATACCTGTCCATAAAAACTGTCCAAATATGTGTTCATTATTTTTTACTGCCAGCCATGGTCCCATATCATGAACATTCTCACTTCCAAAAATCACTCTGTTTGGGTATTTTTTGTGATCTGAAGCATATTTGCTTTCTGTATAATTGTATCCTGTAATGTCTAAAGCTCCTGGATATTCTGTTTCGTTAGACATAGCAACTCCAGCCAATCCAGCCGTCGTTGGGCGAGATTTATCATATTTTTTCACAGCTGCTACAAGACGTTTGGCTATTCCACCAAGACGCATAGCATCTGGTGCATCTTTTTTGTAGCCACCATAATTCGCTTGTCCAAAACCTTCTGTTCCTTTATCCAGAACAGGGTGCGAATATGGATCATTTGGATAATCAACTTCATTACCAATGCTCCAACCAAATACAGAAAGATGATTACGGTCACGGCGTACCATATCTTCCAAATCTTTTTCGCCCCAATCAACAAATATATCATTAGAGCCTTCAAAACCAGGAGTACCTACGTTCCATCCTGTTAACCATTTGCGTTTAGGAAATTCCCATTCGTCATACGCTTCATTAAGAACTAAGATTCCTAATTCATCACACAGCGCATAAAAATCGGGTGCTTGTGGATTGTGGCTGGTACGAATAGCGTTTACCCCTATTTCTTTCAGTGTTTTCAATCTTGATTTTAAAACATCTTTAGGCACTGCCGATCCTAAAACTCCGGCATCATGGTGCAGACAAACTCCTTTCATCTTCATCCATTTGCCATTAAGGGCAAAACCTTTATTTGCATCGAAAGTAAAATTTCTGAAACCTGTTGATGTTACCGTTTTATCAATTGGTTTGCCATCTTTTAAAACAGTTGTTTTTAACTGATACAGATTCGGATGCTCTAAATCCCATAATTGAGGATTCTTTACATTTATTTTGACAGCAGTTTTATTGACTGCATTAGCCTCTACAGAAACTTTTTGAGAACTTTTGGCAACTGTTTTTCCGCTGTTATCCAAAAGCTCATTAACAACGGTAAGATTTGTTTTTACTGCTGAACCATTTTCCAAAGCTACTTCTACATTCAAAGTTCCTGTTCCATTAGCAACTTCCGGATAGGTATAAACACCCCATTGCTCAATATGCACTGGATTTGAATAAACCAGCCACACATTACGATAAATACCAGAGCCTGAGTACCAGCGGGAATCAGCACTCTTACTGTGGTCAACACGCACTGCAATGATATTGTCCTCTCCATATTTTACAAAAGGAGTCGCATCATAAGCAAAAGAAATATATCCGTTAGGACGTTTTCCTAAAGAATGTCCGTTTATAAAAACTTCACTTCTATTGTAGACTCCTTCAAAATACAAATAGACTTTTTCTCCACGCTTATTTTGAGGAATATTCAATGTTTTTCTATACCACCCAATGCCCCCTGGCAAATATCCCATACAGCTGGCCAAAGTGGGACTCAATCTCCCCTCTACACTCCAGTCATGAGGTACATTTACCGATTGCCAATTAGCATCATCGTAAGTTGTGTTTTGAGCATCTGAAGCATCTTGTAACGTAAACTTCCAGTTGTCATTAATTTTTTTGGAATCTCCAAACGATATCTGGCTAAAAGCAGATAAGCAGGAAAAAATGAGAATTGGCAATGCGAGTTTTTTAATAGTCATTGTGTATTTATTTTAATTATTCATTCGTTTATGATATCTAACGCTTTTTTTTGCATAAAAAGCCTATTAGAGAGTTCCTCTATTCAGTTAAATCATCATGTTTTTTTTATGAGAAAGCTATTTTTTCAAAGGCTTAATCCCTTCGTGAGTCGGTGTTATAGGAAGAATTGCTCCGTCCTTGTCAAACTCCATTTTATCAATACAGACTTCCCTGTTAAATCCCGCTGCATCCCCCATGGTAATCCCTTTTGGATAATTAAAGCGGTGATATACGATATACCATTCATCTTTACCAGGAATCTGAAGAATTGAATTATGACCAGTTGCATAGATGCCGGCTTCCTTGTTTTTGGCTATGACCAAATTGTTTTTCGGGATAGTGATTTTACTGGTAGGAGAATCGGAAATTCCATAACGCACACGGTAATTTTCACTGCGGGTATCTTCTTCTGACCATAAAAAATAATATTTTCCATTTCTAAAAAAGACAGTAGTACCTTCACGAAAAGTATCATCAGGAGTCATCACGGTAACCGATTCAGATTTAATCGAAATCATATCCTCGTTAAGTTCAGCGCAAGCCATATAGCCGTTACCCCAATACAAATAGCTTTTGCCCGTTTGAGGATCGGTAAATACATCCGGATCTATCTGCTGTCCTCCTGAAACTCCATTAGGCAATTTGTCTACCAATGGTTTTCCTGAATCAACAAATGGCCCTTCAGGCTTATCAGCAACTGCGACTCCAATTTTTTGAGCTGCGGTAAAATAGAAGTAATATTTATAATCGTTTCCAACTTTTTTCTCAGTAATACAAGGAGCCCAAGCGTTTCTATTTGCCCAAGTCACATCTTTTTCGAGATCCAGAATAATCCCTTCATCTGTCCAATTCACCAAATCAGGCGAAGAAAATGTTTTGAAATAAGTTCCAGACCAGCCATTAAATCCATCACTTGTTGGGTAGATGTAATATTTGGATGTTTTTTCAGAATACATAACATCTGGGTCGGCATAAAAACCGTTCAAAACAGGATTATTGGCAATTGCAGCGGTAACTGACCAAATCTCTGATTGCTGTCCTTCTATTGCAACTGTATATTTCACAGCTCCTTTTGTAAAATTCTGAGCTGTTTTTGGCTCTACAGTAACTCCGGAAAACTTTGTAAAATCAGGTTTAAATGACGATAGATTTGTTCCCCATTTTACAGGCAGATGAACATGTTTTGCGTCATCATCTGCTTTGATATTGGTTTTCTTAATAGCTATAGCTTCAACAGAACTCAAAATATCTTTTGCACTTCCCCATTTGCTTTCCAATCGTGCCAATTCATTTGCCGTTATTGGCATAACCGTTCCATGACGCGGATGAAAATTCATCGAAATTGCATTATCAATCACTGAGAAATTTTCAAAATCATTCGTTTTTGTAAACTGATATTTCCCTTTGGTATAAAGATCATACATCAAGATATAATCGTTGGAATTGTTTAGTTTAAAAACTCCGGCGCCCTCTACTGGATATTTGGTCTGCTGCACATATTTATCTCTCAAAACATAACCTTCAGTAAGTTTATTGGATACGGCAACTTTTATGCCTGCTCCTGCTCCTTCGGTTTTGAAAAACAAATGATATTTATTGTCTTTGAAAACAATATCACCATCGATACAGGCTCCGTTTGTCGGGCTGAAAAACAATTGCTTTGGTTCGGTTTCCAAATCAGTAAAATCAGCATTTGCGTAAGCGTAATAAATTTTGTCAATATCGTTTCCGTGCTGCATCGACCAATAAATCATGTACTTTCCTTTTTGGGAATCGTAAATAGTTTGCGGTGCCCAAACCCGTTTTAGATTTTCATTGTTTGGATATTTTTTCTGAATATTAATAACAGCAGAACTCCAGTTTATCAAATCAGCTGATTTTAATAAAACCATTGCTCTATTAGAATCCCAGCCTTTATCCGAAGTCATATCTGTGGCAACCATATAGAATGTTTTACCATCTTCAGACCGCAAAATATGAGGGTCACGCACGCCTCCAGTGGAACTGATCTGCTTAGAATCGATTACAGGCTGATTGTCATTTAATGCTCTAAAATTATAGCCGTCATTACTCACCGCAAAACGGATTGCTTCTTCATTACCTGAATTACCAGTAAAATAGGCAAATAAATAGGCAGTTGTTTTTAATTTAGAACTCTTTAGTTCCGTCTTAGCAGATTTCTTTTTGGAAGTCTGCTGCGCATTGGCTGTTCCCAGAGTTATCAGTGCCAATAACACAACAATGCATTGGTATGGATTTCTTTTTTTCGGAGCTATTTTTGAAATATAGTTCATGCTTTTTTTATGAAATTACTATTTTGATACTTTGACAATTTTGTATAACCCTGCTCCATGTCTGTTAATTTCAGGTGCAAACTCACCAGAGAATTTACCAAGCACTTTACCCGACCATAAATCGGTGATTATATATTCATCAGAAAGTCCAATGTTTTTGAGATTGACAGAAATTTTTGCACTTGGCGGAGGCATCGGTCCCGAAGGATTTTCTGTAAATACAAAAAAGTTAACCGTTGCTCCGGTATTTTGGGTCACACAAGCTTCATCCAATCCTACAAGAGCCTTAAAATGAGTATAGCCTTCCGGTAAATCAAACTCTATAATTGAATTAGAATGTGTGCCAATTCCGTTTTCATATTTAACTTTATTCACGGTAAGCGTATTGCCTGAAACACTTTTGCCAACTCTTGGTTTTTCCCATCCGGCTGTTGCTCTGTTCCATTTTATATCAGTAAGCTTAATCGATTCTTTATCATTATATAAAGTTGGCTCTATCCAGTTGGCGTGATCCCAGTCGGTTTTATCACCTCCGTCATTTGCAACCAAATACAACTTTTTAGCACCCGAGATATTAATATCAACTGTGGTACTTTGACCTGAAGTTGTTTTGGAAATCAATCCGCTGTTCCAAACTGCTTTTTCATCAGTTATCAAGTGCTGATCGGCTGTGTTGAAAACCGCTAAATATTTAGCTCCTGTTCCTGGTTCATCTGCAATCCAAGCGGCTTTGTCTTTGTCCGTGAAAAGAGGTTTGTTATTAGTACTTTCGTTAAGAACTTTTAGGACATTTTTATTCGTCAGTAAAGAAAGTGTGAAAGGATCATTATCAGGAAGATTCCCTCCAAACATTAATGGTGACTTAAAGATTGTCCATAAGGTCATTAAAGTATATTGTTCATCTTTAGTAAAAGAAGTCATACGCGGGTCTCCTCTTTCGGCTCTAATGCCAATACGGCCCATGGGCAGCATATCGCCATCAGGATAGGCTCCAAAAGTACGCCACGCATTCCAACGCTCAAATACTTCAAAATGATCTTTTAACTGTTGCCAGCTATCCCAAAAATCACCAACGGTACGCCACATATTGGCATTTTTCTGAACATGATCAGCATGTGCAATAGGAGTTTCGCCTGGCGAAGTACTCAATACAATTTTGCGTCCGGTACGGTCAATCGCTTTACGGATCATATCGATTTCGCCTTCAAAATAAATAGGTGAAGAAAGGTCATCTATCTTCACAAAATCAAGTCCCCAAGAAGCATATAATTCAAAAAGAGAATTGTAATATTCCTGAGCTCCCGGTTTATCAGGAACAATGGTGTACATATCATGCAACCAGCTGCACTGGTCTTTATCCGAATAAATATCTCTGGCGGTCAGCTTTGTCCCTTTTATAGGAATGTTTTGTTTTACAGCAATTACCGGAATACCTCTCATGATATGAATTCCAAATTTCAATCCTTTTTTATGAAGATAATCTGCCAATGGTTTAAACCCTTTTCCTCCCGCAGCGGATGGAAAACGGTTTACGGCAGGCATAAATCTGCCATATTGGTCAATCACATAATCAGGATCTTTTTCATTGTATCCGTGTGCTTTGTCGTTCCCTACATACCATCGGATATCGACTATAATATAATCCCAGCCATAGGGTTTTAAATATTTAGCCATATAATCGGCATTTGCCTTTACCTCTGCTTCAGTAACTGTAGGCCCAAAGCAATCCCAACTGTTCCATCCCATAGGTGGTTGGGGGGCCCAACTATGGAATTCGGTTTTAGTTTGGGATTGAACAATGTGGCCAATTATTAAAAAAAACAAAACAGAAACTGCCGTTTTATGAAATTTATATCGAATCATTAGTGCTATTTTTTATTGTAATTGTTTAAATATTGATTTCAAGCAAAAAAATTATTAAATAAGTGTTTTTTATACATTTGTAAATGTACCTGAAAAAATATATCCAAACAAACCAACATTATAAAAAAAGTCTACAAATTATGAATCCCTCAATTATCTGAAAACTTTAAAATAAACTTAAATTATACCTTATTTGAATTCTCCCACGAATGTTACAACTGATCTCGCCGGAACTACCAAATTATCAATCTTTTGAATATCGAATCTTTTTAAATTGGAACTTTCGGAAGTAACATACGGAGTCAGCTCATTATTTTTCAGCGTTCCTTTTGTTAAATTAAAAGCATACTTCTGATCCGATTTGCCACAATTTACAGCAACAACAACCAGTTTTTTATTTGCAGTATCTTTATAAGCTGTAAGCATCACATCATTAGCAGCTCCCAATTCATCCTGATTAGGAACATCAATTCTTAGCATTCCCGGGCGCACAAACAATGAATAATTTCCTAAAGCCCAAAGCAGTTTTGAATCATGAAATTCTCCATCATTTCGAACATAATCAGGTGTTGTTCCTCCTTTGCTTTTTCCATCATCGAGATAAATCAAGCCGTCTTTATAATCTACACGGGTAATTGATGTCCACCATTGCCATGAAGCCGCATTAGCAAGGGCAATATCATTGTGTATCAAACGAGCCACAAACAAAGCTGTCTGCATACCTAAATCCCTGCCGCCTCCAGTTCCGCCTGGGATTTCAGCTTCTCCAGGATTTTCTAAAATACAGTATTCCGACTGCCAATATTTTAAACCCGGATGCTGCTTAACATTTGCAGCAATCAATTTTCGGCTTAAAACCTGTTTATCAACAGGCCAAGTTGTAAAATAACTGTGAGCCAAAATGGAATTTTTTACATTCGGCAATTTTGAAATATTGGTTTTTGAATCACCAAAAAAGTAATCGATCTGATTGTCACGATTTTCTCCATTTACATTTTCATACAAATAATTGATTTGTCCCGCCTCGGCAATAACAATTTCTGTGCTCATTTTTTGAGCTTTTAATTTTTCAGAAAGCGCCTTTGTCAAATCGTAAATTTCCTGATTGGTAGCAGGCGTTCCTTCCTGGCTGTTTTTATCGCCATTATTGGGCATCCATTCCCATTGAGGCTCATTTATTGGGCTCACGTAGTCAAACTTAATTCCTTCCTTTTTCTCTAATCCCTGAATGCTTTTTACAAAAAAATCGGCGAATTTTGGAATTGATCCTTCTTTCAGATTCAGTTTGTTTTTTTGAGTTGCAAAAGACAATCCGTTGTTTGTCATATAAACCGGAGGACTGTTTGTAAAAATCAGATACTTTTCCACACCGCGTTTTTTGGCCGCCTGCAAAAACCATCTTTGCCCTTCCTGTTTTGAAAAATCATAGGTTCCATCTGCATTCAGGAAACATTCACTACGTCTCCATTCATCAGATACCCTGCTGTTTTCCCCTTGTTCAGTACTCCCTGCCCCGAGATTGAATCTCCAGATAGAAAGTCCGATTCCTTTAGGATTACCTTCGGCATCAATTTCTTTGCTAAACAGTAAATCGGCAATGGCGTTCTTTTTTTGCTCTGGCCAGTTTTTGCCAACAAATTGGCATCTCCAAGCATCTGAACCACCAAATCCATCCATGGTCTGTACTACATTATCGGTACTAATGCTAATTGTTCGCTGTGCAAAAGAGTGCATACTCATTAGCAATACAAGCGAAACATATACCTTTTTCATTTTTTTATTCTTTGTATTAATATTATAACTATTATTAGTTTTTACGATAACCGGCAGGAGATTTTGCTTTTTAACTTGCGGGAGAATCTGTAAAAAATATCATAATCTGAGCAAAAATCAATGCCTTACAATAAATTGTTTGACTACTGATTTTTCGTCATTTTTCAATTTCAGTATATAAGTGCCAGATGGAAGATAAGAAGTATCCAGTTCAATATTTTTACTATCACTATACGTTTTGTTCATAACAATTTTTCCTTGCATATCATATACAACAAGAGCTGATGCAGTACTATTCATTTCTGCAAGCCCCATAGATAGCACCTCATTAGCAGGAACAGGCCATAACGACACATTCGCCGACCCGCCTTTGTTCATCTCATTAGAATCTACACCTAAATTGTTAGTAACCAGAGCTGCTATTTCGTTTTCAGATAATGCATAATTGTAAATCCTGAAATCGTCTATAGAGCCATTAAATAATGGATCAGCAGTATATTGGCTGCGGCCGATATAATTAAGAATTGGCTTAAAATCATTTGGACTGACAGTGGAGTTATCCAGCTGTTTTACTAATTTACCATCAACATACATTTTTAAACCTTGTGTTTTGCTTATTGTTACAGCAACATGTACCCAAGTAGAGGTGGCTAACTTGGCAGTCTCCATTTGGATCTCACCATTTGCATTCTTGATTACAAAACGTAAATTACCGCCGTAAGCATTGGTAGTTAAAAACATATTTTCATCCACACCATTTCCAAAGTCAAAAATTCGCTGCCACTCATTTCCGCCTTTCCAGTTTACCCATGCTGCGATGGTACTGTCATCATGATTAGCCACATTAGCTGGAAGCTGCAGGAAACCATTAGTGCCTTTCAACGAAATTGCTTTTGAGCCTATTTTTCCTTCAACAAAGGCAATATCACCGTATGAAGCACTGTGGTTTAATTGAATAGTTTTGTCTAATGTATTATCATCAAATTGAAAATGTGCTATAATATCTTTATTGCCTGTGGCTGTAGCCGAAGCTTCATTCGAATAAACAGAACGATTCAACGAATTATCTATTGCTTTGATTACATAAAAATAAGGCTTCCCTGTAGCAGTCGTATTGTCAACAAAAGAAGTTGTTTTTATATTTCGAGCTATTGTATTATAAGATCCACCTTTCGATTCGGCTCTAAAAACTGTATAGCCAGCAACATCTGTATCCGTACTAGGCGTCCAGTCTAACCGAATAGATGCTGTATTAGCTGTGGCTGTCAAATTACCTGGAGCACTAGGAGATACAAAATCTATAGGAACACCAATAGGGATTAAACGCCATTGCTGCTGAGTCCCGCCAGATTTTTCGGATTGTTCAATATTATCGCCTGTACTAGCAACCTGCAGACATTTTGCACTGAATCGGCTGTGAATATAAAACCATCCATCTTCGACATAATCCAAATACCATTGCTGGTTTGCCGATTTAAGATCATTCCAAACAACAATATTTCCCCCATCTTCTAACGAAAAATTATAGATATCCAGAGACATGCCACTATGCTGTGCAGTTATTGTAAAATAGCTGAAATCACCGCCAATCCTAGAATCGACTGGAGTTACATTCCATTGCTGATATGCTACACTTGAATTATAATTGTATTGCCGAATGTTTGAGCCTGCATTATAAGAGCCATTCTCTACTTCCAATACTTTTCCGCTTTTGCGATTTACTAATATATAACGGCCATTAATAACCGGCTGTATATCATCACCCCAAGTAATATTAACAACTCTTTCGGCATTGGTTTGTCCCTTTTGGTAGCCAGTACCCCCGGGCAGTTGCATCGTATATTCACGTTGTGGGCCATAACCATCAAAATAAACCTCTTTGTCTTTTGATATAAAACGGTACGAAGTGGCTACAGCCTGTCGTTCAGAAGTTCCTCCAAATGCCTGTACGTTGCCTTGGCTTGTTTTATAAACTGCGGCGGCTGTCCACTTTGGACGATTTTCTGCATAAGCCAATCGTTTTCCGTTTCGGCTTGCTTTTACAAATTCACCTCTTGCAAGTTCGGCAGTACCCCACCATATTCCAGTCTGCATACCGTATTGGATACCAACTATTGCTTCCATTACATTGTGTAATTCATCTGCGGTAGCATGCTTGCCGTCACTTCGGACTTTCTCAAAAAAACTTGCATAACCATCAAATCCACCGGCAAGCTGATGGGTGTTTCCTTCATCTAAATTAGACTTTAACTGGTCATACCAATTATGAGCCAGATCGCAATTGAGCGTATTTCCTCCCGAAACACGGATAGCAGAAAAATAAGGGTTAGTCTTTAGACGAGCAGCAATATCATTAAAGTTTGAAACAGTACCCTGCCCCCATCCATTATCTGGTTCATTAAAGGGCGCTACAGATACTACGGTTCTCCCTTTTCCCTGAGCATATTTTGTACTTGCGTAAATCAGCTGTTCCCAGCGTGCAGCATACACAGCACGGTCTGCAGGACTAAACCAAGAAGCTACAAAAGGATGGTCACAATTGAATGCCACTTTTGTGTTTTCTCCTGTCAAAGCCACAAGAGCAAGACGTTTGTCCAGCCAATCTGTTTGACTGCTGTACGTTTTTCCATCCGATCCTACATAGTTTCCGCTTTGAAATTCACCATTAACCAGTTCACGAGTAGGCTGAAATGATATTCTTACAATATCAACATTTTCTTTGCCCATAAAAGATACGCCTCTACGCATATTATTTTCATCAGGCCAAGCGGTATCAAGTCCCCATGTAACAGGAGCTGAAATACCATTATCCAAAACACTAAATGGCACTGTGTTATCTGTAATAGGCTGTGCTATTAAGTTATCACTTGTGCTAGATTGTGCATTTATGTTTATTATTCCAAATCCTAACAATAAAACCCCTAATAGGAAATATTTTTGTCTCATGATTGTCAATTGTTTTTCACTTATTTTAACTTATATCAGATCCATGCAAATTGCAGCTCACAAATAGCATGTACAATATGACAGCTAATTATATATCTTTTTTTTTGCCCTGCCTTTTTTGCCCCTAACAACTCTAATTCATGAAATTAGGGGTAAAAAAAGCAAAACAAAGTTCTATCCAAAAAACATTTTATTTGTAGCTACCAACGTATGTTACAACTGATCTTGCTCCTATCTCAAAACTTGTCGCATCTACATCAGTTCCTTTTTTCAGACTTTTGGTATCTGAAGTCGTATATGGTGTAAATTTATTGTTAGTCAGAGTCCCTCCTGAAAGATTCAGTTTGTACGTTCTGGCAGTACTGCTGAAATTTACAGCAACGATTACCAGTTTTTTAGCAGTTGCATCTTTGTAAGCAGTGAGCATTACATCAGTAGCTGCTGCAGCATTATCCAATCCTGGGATCTGAACTCGTACCATTCCCGGTTTGACAAAGAATGAGAAATTCCCTAAAGCCCAAAGAGTTTTGGATTCCCTAACGAAACCGTCATTTTTACAATAATTAGCATTTCCGGCTCCTTTCGATGCGCCGTCATCTACGTGAATCAGACCGTCTTTATAATCACCACGGCTAATTGCTGTCCACCACTGCCATGAAGTAACACCTCCAATAGAAATGTCTGTACTAATAATACGGGCTGTCCACAGCGCTAACTGTATTCCCAAGTCTCTTCCAGGACCACCACCGCCTATCAATTCAGAAGTTCCAGGGCTTTCAAGAACACAATATTCAGAAGACCAAAGACTAAGTCCCGGAGCTGTCATAATTTTTGAAGCGGCCAATTGTCTTGATGTAATAAGCTCATTCAATGGCCAAGCCTGCCAATAACTGTGACCAGATATTGTTTTCTTCACATTGCTCATTGAAGCAATATTTTTTGTAGAATTTGGTCCAAAGAAATAATCAATCTGACCCGATCTGCTGGCTGTACTGCTCACCGTTTTATACAATGGCTCATAAGCTCCTGCTTCTCCTACAACAATTTGGGAACTAAGTCCTTTTGTCTGCAGTTTTGGAGATAAAACAGATACCAAATTGTAAATATTTGCGTTTGTAGCAGGCGAACCTTCCTGGTTTGTTCCGTCCCACTCATATTGCGGTTCATTGAAAGGGCTGATATAATCGATTGTCAAACCATGAACTGTTTTCAATTTATCAATTGAATTCACCCAAAAATCTGCCAATTCAGGCATTTTACCGTCTTTCAGATTGTAAAACTCTTTAATGCTTGCGTGTGCTTTACCATTATTCGTTAAATAAACAGGAGCACTATTGGCGAAAGCCAATAACTTTTCAACTCCTCGTGCTTTAGCCGCTTTCATAAACCATATTTGTCCAGCCTGCTTGGTCATATCATAAGTAACACCATCAGCAGTAAAACATTCGGTACGTCTCCATTCATCTCCAATATCACTTGCATCCCCCTGCTCTGTACTTCCAGCACCAAGATTAAAACGCCATAATGACAATCCGATTCCTTTTGGATTTCCATCAGCATCTACATCTTTACTGAATAATAAATCAGCGATATTGTTTCTTTTATCCTGAGGCCAGTTTTTACCAATAAAATTACACTGCCAAGCATCAGATGCTCCAAAACTTTCCATTGTCTGAAGATTTGCATCAAGATTCACATTCAGATCTCTTGTGGTAGGATTAACAGGCTGTGGATCATCTGTATTATCAGAAGAACTGCAGCTAATGAACGGTGAACTGATTAAAAGCAAGCCCGCAAATAGCAGGCTTACTTTATAGTTTTTAATATTACTCATATTAGTAACCAGGATTTTGTGTAATTAAACCACCACTTAAATCTATTTCCAATTGAGGAATTGGCCATAATAAATTTTTAGCAGGGTTAAAATTGATTCCTTTGTCTTGCGCTTCTTTCAAATTAGTAGTTTCATAAGGATCAGTAGAACTCAAGTTGTATTTAACAAAAGTTCCGTTGGCTCCCATCAAAGACTCTATAACCGGTCTTCCAGTGCTTGGATCTTTCTCACGACGGATATCAAATAAACGTAATCCTTCGAAAGCCAATTCTAAACGACGCTCTTTATAGATTTGTCGCAATAAATTTGGACCTGCCATACCTACTTTAGCGTCAAGTTTTACACGGGCTCTGATAATATTGATATCTGCCAAAGCTCCTCCAGCATCACCTAATTGATAAGCTGCTTCTGCTCTTGTCAAATACATTTCGGCCAAACGAATCAATGGCACATTCAATGGTAATTTACCGTCTTTTTTGTCCAAAGCACGGCGAGTCGCTATAGGAATATAATATTTACGGCAGATACGTCCTGATTTATTATCGTTCAAACTGAATTTATGCGTTGGGTTCAGCACCTCATCACCATAAGCAGCTTCACCCCATTTAGTGATTGTGCTTCTGCGGCGTATCACATCATTTTCAGAAATATAAGCATTCTCCAAGTCGCTGGTTGGCATACACCATCCCCAGCCGTCAATAACATCTTTAGCATCATTGCTTGGGAAATTTTTCTTGTCTTCGCCTCTTGCTCCTGAGAAAGTAGGTAACATGGATCCTAAATTCTTATCCTGTACAGAAGATGATTGAGCCTCTAAAATTGATTCAACACCATTGTGATTATTCACATTCCAGATGTTCAAGAAATCTGCTTCAAGAGCGTAAGGCCCTTCAGTAATAACTTTGTTTGAATATTGTTTTGCTTCGGCCCATTTTCCTTGAAACAAAGATACACGAGCTAATAAAGCATAAGCTGCCCATTTGTTTACTCTTCCGTTTCTGTCAACTGGAATAGTTTCTAATTTTGCTGCAGATTCTTTAAGATCGGCCTCAATTTGAGCATAAACAGTAGCAGCAGGACTGCGCTGTAATTTCAAATCAGCAGTTCCAAGAGATGTTGTATATAATGGAACATCTCCAAAAAGATTTACCAATTCATAGTAGCAATAGGCACGAATAAACAATGATTCACCTACATATTGATTTTTCTGCGTATCAGAAAGCGGTGACAAAGCCATTTTTTCTAAACCAGTATTAGCCGATTGAATGGTATAATAATGAGCTGTATAAATACTGTTCATCGATCCCATGTTTTCAGGCGTAACAATGTACTGCGCACAAGGTCTGAAAGCACCGCTGTCCTGTCCTGTATTACCCATCCAAGCATCATCTGTAGCTGTTTCGTTTGTCAATCTTGGCGCGAGTAATGCATACCAATCATTTGTCAGCAATAATCTGTGCGTTAATTCATTTACATAGTTTTCGCATTCTGTTGCTGTTTGAAAGTAGTTCTCTAAAGTTTGCTTTCCTCTTTGTTCTTTATCGATAAAATCTTCACAAGAAACTGCAAATACAGCAAAAGCTAGTACTGATAATATTATTTTTTTCATGTTCTTTTTTATTAAAATCCTACATTAAGCCCCATCAATATTGTTGGCTGCACTGGATAATTCCATCCTCCAAAACCTGCTCCTTTAACTCTGTCTCCTTTATCAGGATCTCCTCCTGCAACTTCAGGGTCAACACCTGTATAATTTGTTACAGTCCATAAATTTTGACCTGATATAGACAATCTAAGTCTGTCCAATCCAAATTGGTTAAGGAATGTATATCCAATCTGAAGGTTTTTCATACGCATGTATGATCCGTCTTCAACATACAATGATGAGAATTTTGTAAAGTTTTCGTTGTTGTCATTTTTAGACAGACGAGGCACATAATTAGATGTTCCTTCTCCATGCCAAGCCATATCTTCAAGTCCTGCAACTTTGTTAGTCAAGCTAGCACCATTATATAAGTCAGAAATATTTTGATTTACAATGTCATTTCCAATACTTGCATAGAAGTTAGCAATCAAATCAAACCCTTTATAAGCAAAATTAAAATTCAATCCCATTGTGTATTTCGCCCATGGAGAACCAATTTTTGTTCTGTCTTTATCATCCAGTTTACCGTCACCGTTAACATCTTTAAAACGGATATCTCCCACTTGAGCATACTGTTGCAATTTAGTTCCATGATTATCTGTATGAGAATTCAGTTCTGTTTGATTTTGGAACAAACCATCAGCTACATATCCGTAAAAGTATCCAGGTTCATCACCTTCAACAGTTAAGGTTCTGTTACTAGATCCATATAACTTTTCACCATCAGCTGATAATGAAATCATATCAACGTTAACAGTCGTAAAAGTAAAATCTGCACCATAAGAGAAATTACCTTTTTTATCTTTATAAGACAAAAGCAAATCAATACCATTAGATTTCATAGAACCAACGTTTGTCCACATAGTTGAATAATCTGGAAATCCACTGTAAGTTGGAAACTGTTTCTTGAACAACATATCTTTTGTTGTTTTTTCATAGTATTCTAATGTTCCAGAAAATTTGTTTTTAAACAATCCAAAATCAAGACCAAAATTCATATCTTCAACAGTTTCCCATTTGATATCTTTGTTAGCCATAGAAGAAGGATAAGAAGTATCTACAACTTCACCTCCAATAACATAATAACCTTGCCCAATATTTGACTGATAAACAGCGTCTGGTAAATTTTGATTTCCTACTCTACCCCATCCTGCTTTTAAACTAAGATTATTTATTACAGACTTTGTGTTTTCCATAAATCCTTCATTAGAAATTCTCCAAGAGGCAGAAGCAGCAGGAAAATTTGCCCATTTGTTATTAGCCATAAATTTTGAAGAACCATCACGTCTGAATGAACCAGTCAAGTAATATTTACTGTCGTAGTTATAAGAAAGACGTGAAAGATATGACTGCAAAGAGCTAGACCAGCTATTTCCTCCACTGTTACGGTTTTTAGTAGCTGCATTAACCTCTCTCATCAAATCAGAATTATTTGGCACTCCTTCTCCATAACCCCAAACATCATTCCCATTGTACTCTTCCATTGTAGCTCCTACCATCAAAGAAACATTGTGTTTTTCTGCAAATGTTTTGTTATAGGTCGCTGTCGTTTGCCAAGTCCAGTCATGATTAGTAGTGTTTTTTCTTTCAACACTATTGATTTCTGCTTTTTCGTGTGCTGCATCAATTACGAAGTCCGGTCTAAAAATACTTTGTGTTTTATCACCTACTTCAATAGATCCTTGTGTACGGAAAACCAAACCTTTAATTGGTTCATATTGTAAATATGCATTGGTATTCAAATTATACTGATCGGTATAGTCATCGTATCTCGCTACTGAGGCAACAGGATTCCAAACAAACGATGGAGAACGCGCATAGATGCTGTATTCATTTTCCGTTCCATTCAATTGATCTGCTGGTTTGTAAATTGGCGTAATTGGATCAATTTTATCAAAATCAGCCCAGTTCCCTGGTGAACCCCAAGTTTCAAAACGCGGATTTAAAGTGATGCCTACAGAAACTTTATCAGAAAATTTGAAATCATTAGCAATTCTTGCAGTAATTCTTTCCCATCCTCCAACTCCGTAAAAAGAGTCCGATTTATAATAGTTCAAACTTGCAGCATAAGTATTTTTTTCAGAACCTCCAGTTACTCCTATAGAAGCATTTGTCACTGGTGAAGCTTTTTTGATTCCAGTACCCCACCAATCAGTAGTTTTACCTCTGTATTGCTCAGCATTTGGCAAATACTCAGAATATCCAGAATTAGTATATGCTTTGTTCATAATAGTCGCATAGCTTTCAGCACTTGACATATTATACGGATTATCCATCATTTGGAAACCATTGCTTAAATCAACATTAAACTTAGGTTTTCCAACTTTACCTCTTTTGGTAGTGATAAGGATAACACCGTTTGAAGCACGAGAACCATAAATAGCACTTGCAGAAGCATCCTTAAGCACATCCATAGATTCAATCTCATTGTTACTCAAAAAGTTGATACTGGTTCCCATTGGGACACCATCAATAACATAAAGAGGATCCGTGCTAAGGTTAAGGGTAGAAATACCACGAATCAATACTCTTGGCTGAGCTCCTGGACCTCCTTGTCCTGTAACTTGTACACCAGACACTTTACCCTGCAGTGATTCGGTAACATTACCTACTGTCATTGTTTGAAGTTCTTTCCCTTTTACAGAAGAAATTGAAGTAGTTACATCTCTCTTTTTCATTGTTCCATATCCAACAACTACCACCTCATCCAAGTTTTGTCCCACTTGTTCCAAGACAACATCTAGTGATGTCCTGTCTCCAACTGTAATTGTTTTGGTTGTAAAACCGATGAAAGAAAATTGAAGCTGAGCGTCTTTATTTGGAACGACAATAGAATATTTACCGTCAAAATCAGTAGAAGTAGAAGTTCCTGCTCCTTTCACAATGATATTCGCACCTGGTACCGGCAAGGCACTTTTGTCCTTAACAGTCCCTTTTACTGTTATCTGAGCAAATGTTGCAGCACTGCACAACACGGCTATAAATAACCATATAAATCTATATTTCATATATGTTAAATTTAATTATTAGAGGTCATATATGGTGTCGCCTTTTTTGTTATCGGTATTTGCTTCCGCAAATTTGTTTTAAATGGCGATTTCATATTCTGATATTTTATTTATTAATGTTATAACAAGGCAATAACAAATTATTTTTTTGTTATGAAAGCTCTCTCCAGTTCAGTATCAATAACAACTTTATACACACCTGGAGCTGCTGGATATTTCGCATTACCGTTTTCACCCGGTGACATAGTTGCAATACCATTTTTAATCAGTCTCCATGAAGGATTCCACCATTGACCAGTAAAAGTAGCTTCCATAGTTCCTGTTAGAGTACATTCTCCAACTAATTGATATGGATTATTTGGATTATTAGCGAAGTGCAGTCCTGTTTGAACCCAAGCATTCCATGTATCCCAGTTAGCATCTTTGATACCGCCTCCGCAAATACTTACGAAAGGTCTTCTTTGCGCTTCATCATCATGCCATAATCCATTTGCAATATCAGCCCAAACTTTACTTGTTGGCGTATATTTTGTAACTGAATAAGCTAATGTATTTGGATTTACTTTTATTTTATAGTATCCTTTTGTAGGCAGAACAATTGGCGCCGAAGCAACATCATCTTTTAAGTTTCCTCCGATCAATCCAAAACAGTGCGGTGCAAAATCAGACTCTTGCCCTAAGAAATAAACTTCTTTATTATCAGCATCAGCATAATATTTAAATTCGAAATCCTGTCCGTTTTTGTCATGGAAATACATTGGAACACCAACGGCATCTGTAGTAAGATTTGTACCTTTTGGCTGATCACATAAATAAAGAGCAGGATACTCATTGGTAGCAACCACATTAATATTTAATGTACCTGTGTTTGGTATCGCAAATTTATCTCTTGCAGTAATTGTCAATACATAATTAGCGGCAGTTACCGGCAATGTATACGTTTTATTGAAAGTATATGATTGAGGCGAACCTGTTAATTGTACTGTTTCATCAATACCTAAAGCAACACATTTTACTTGAACAAAATCGATACCTGAATTATCATTAACAGTGAAATTCACAGGCATTTTATTGCTTGTTGACAATAAAACAACAGCTCCTTCTTTTGGAGTTATCATTGTTATGGCAGGAGCATCAAACTCTCCGTCTAAACGCAGATTAATATCCTGATCAACTGAGTTATTAGAAACGTCTGTTACTGTCAGTTTAATTTTAAAAGCCTCTGATGTTCCTCTATCAGCAGGGATTTCAAAAAAGTAGCTCAAATCATAAGTTGTTACCAAAGGCTCTGTTCCTAATGAGATTACTTTATCTAACGACAGTTCCGGTATTTGAATTCGTACACTTCTTAATCCTAAATCATCAGCCAAAGCAGCTTTAATTTCAAATTTTCTGTTAGGAGCACCATATATTTCTGTTGTGCCTACAGCTAGCGTAGGTTTTTCTGATGTTGGAAAATCGTCTTTATTATCTTGACATCCTGTAAAAAGGACTGCAAAAAAAGCAAGAAAAAATAAAAATTTAATTTTTTTCATTTCTTTAATTTTAAAGGTTATTTATTGGTTTTGTTTTTTTTGTAATTATTTAAACATAAACAAGACGGATTGTTTTTGTCGGATTTAATAAATCAAAAAATAATTATGGGATCCAATAACTTTTTTGATTTTAAGTGTTCCTCAATATTCTGCAATAAACTATTGCTGTAAGGAAATTTTTTTTGTTTTTTTTCATACGGGTTTTTTTAGATTAATTGTTAGGGTTTTTGGTTATTTATAAGTGTTTATTTTACATTTTTTAATTTTAAGAAAAAAATATTTGATAGAGCTGATAAACTAAGTTGCTAACAGATTATACAAATAATGTTTTTAATTAAGTATTCCTTTTTAATATTCCATCCTTTGACAGATTCTGGTAATCGATTCAAAATTTATTATAGGTTACGAAAACGATTTTTATTTTTATTTAACGTACTCCTAAAATATACTATTAACAAAACTTATTAAATTGATAATAATATAACGTTGTAGTAACTATAAGTGCAAAGTAATGACTACTTCCAAAGTTTTAGGAGGGGTAAATTGGAAAAAAAAGGAGGGTAAAATTGCAATTAGATATTTTTTAACTAATAAAAATACGAAATGATAAAAAATAACAGCTTATTTTTAAATGATATGTAATTATTGTTTTACACTTTCACCAGATTCATATTTTTGAAATAATGATATAAATTTGAAAAAACAAGGTTATAATTACCTTCATACTTAAATGATGCATCACTATTTTAACGGAATCAAAAAATAAATCGTGAAATGAAATCTTTAAAAATACAATTAGGAATTACTTCCCCTCCGATTTAAATATTAGTTGATAATATTTAAATCAGAGTTAAAAGAGTTTTTGTATTTCTTGATGTACTCTGAAGGCGTTATTCCAAAAAGCTTGACAAATTGCTGTCTGAAATATTTTGGATCTTCAAAACCTACCTCAACACTTGCCTGAGCAATATTCATGTTTTCGGTAAGCATTAACATCGCTGCTCTTCTTATACGTATAGAACGTATAAATGCATTTAGGGTTTGCCCGGAAATGATTTTAATTTTAGTATACAGCGTTCTATGGCTCATTCCCATTTCGGCAGCAAAATTTTTAATCGTAAAATCACGCTTGTGAATATTGGTCTCTATAATAAGAATACATTTTTTTAGAATTTCCTGGTATTCGGCAGGAACCTTTTGGGTATTCTCTTTTAAAGTAATACTGTCCAAAAAATACGTTCTTAAATTACTGCGGCTTTTTAATAATGATTCAACACGGGCAACAAGCAAATCATCATCAAATGGCTTGGTTATGTAATCATCTGCTCCATCACTTATTCCCTGCAGATGTGTTTCTGGATTTTTGGATGCGGTTAACAATATTACAGGAATATGAGACAGACTACTGTTCTCTTTAATTTTTCGGCATAATTCAAGTCCGTCCATCACATCCATAGCGATATCACTGATAACCAAATCCGGCATGTGTTTTTTGGTCAATTTTAAACCTTCCTCCCCATTATCTGCACTATATATTATATGAGTATCCGAAAAAAGACGAATCAAATAATTTCTGATATCCGTATTGTCATCTATAATCAAAAGTGTTCTTTTATCAGTCAGCATCACTTTGTGCAGTTCATGTTCAGAAACTGATTGCACTGCAACATCAGTAATCTCTTCAATATCGTCTGTCATTAATTCTTCGACTAACGGGCTCAATTTTGGAGTAACTATGTTAATGTGCAGATCATCAAAATGATCCTGCCCTTTTAAGAAAGTTAATTTAAATGTGCTTCCTTTTCCTATTTCGCTGGTACAGCTTACTGTCCCTTTATGTTTTTCGACAAAATATCTAACGATGTAAAGCCCTATTCCAAAACCGGAACTTCCGCCAACGGGAACCTTGGAATTCACTCTTTTAAATTTCTCAAAAATAGTTTCCAAGTCATTCGTTGCAATTCCTGTCCCGTTATCCAAAACCTCTATAATTACATCGGTTTCAGTTTCAGATAAATTAAGGCTGATTTCTCCTCCAACTGGGGTGAATTTGAACGCATTGGAAATCAAATTAAACAAGGAAATCTCAATTTTTTCGTAATCACCTATTATTTCAATATTGTTTTCCGGTATCTGGAAAGTATAATCAATATTTTTGTCCTTTGCCTGATTTACAAAACACTGATGTATTTCATAGCAAAGATTATTCACATTTATTACAGACATCTTGAGTTCATCGGCATCATTTTCAGCTTTGCGAAAAAGCAGCAGCTGATCTACTAAACTCAAAAGCCTTTTAGCATTTCTATGCGCAATTACTAAATCACTTACCGAAGAACTATTTTCGGTATGACCATTTTTAATGGCCTTTTTTAACGGATTTATAATCAATGACAAAGGCGTGCGGAACTCATGAGAAATGTACGTGAACATTGATGACTGCTTCTCGGCAATTTCCTTTTCTTTGATTCTTTCTAATTCTGCAATTTTTACTTTATACTTTAATTTTTCTTTGTTTTTATTGTATCTGATGTAGCCATAAATAATTCCTGCTCCCGCCAATAAATAAAAGCTGTATGCCCACCACGATCTATACCATGGCGGTGAAACAATAACCGTAATAAGACTTTCCTCTTTATTCCAGCCTCCTCTAAAATTTGTTGTTTTAACTTTAAAAACATACTTGCCTTCTGCCAGTTTTGCATAATTTGCCTTTCGAGCCTGACCCACATAATTCCATCGGTCATCCCAACCGTCTAAGTAGTAGGCATAATTAATTTTATCGGCATTATTATAATCCAATGCCACAAATTCTATCGATAATGTAGTCTGATCATAAGGCAGATCCACTTCTTTGATTCTGCCGGAATCCCATCCCGAAATAAATTCGTTTTTACTTTCTTCTATAGGCTGGTTATTTAAATAAAAATCAGTCAGCAGTAAATTATTCTTCTGATTAAACTCTTTTATATCTTCTGGAAAAAAGGAGTTGAAACCATTTATTCCCCCAAATAGAAATTCCCCTGTAGATAATTTTAAACCAGCATTAAAACTAAACTGATTGCTTTGCAGTCCATCATTGACCGAAAAATTCCTGAATGTTTTACTTTTTTTATCAAATCGGCAGATTCCGTTGTAAGTGCTCATCCATAAATTCCCGTCTTTATCTTCCAGCAGTCTCAAAATCGTATTGGAAGGCAAACCATCATCTGTAGTCAGTCTTTTAAACTTATTTGTTTTTCGGTCAAACAGCAGTAATCCTCCTTCTTGTGTACCCAGCCAAAGATTTTTGTTTTTATCCTCATGTATGCATCTTATAGGATTCCCAATGAGATACTTCTTGTATTTTTTGTCTTTTTTATCTATAGCTAATAACGATGTATAATTACAGCCCCAAAACTTACCGTCACTCGCCTCAATAAGGCACTGCAGATTATCAATGGTTTTATTAAAAAGCACAAAACTGTTTTTAGTCCTGTCAAATAAATACAAAGAGCCTTCATTGGTCGCACTGGCCCAAATATCCCCATCAAAATCTTTATAGACAAACCAGATATTTTTCTCAATCTGTTTGGTAAATGGGTTATAACATGAAAAACGTGTAATACTGTTGGTTACAGGATTGATACGGTTTATACCTCCAGCCCAAGTTGACACCCAGATCTCATTATTATTATCCCTTATTATTCCGGTAATAAAATTACTGCTGATTTTATGAGACGAAGCCGCTGAAGTGCTATAAATTGTATAGGTATTATTTTTTTTGTTCCAATATTTCAAACCTGCCCCATCAGTTCCTATCCACAGATTCTTTTTTTCATCTTCGCAAAAAGACAGTATAAAATTTTCGGCAGGATCGCTGTCCTTTTCATTATATCTAATATTTTTAAAGTATTTTGGACTATTGCCTATCATGCTTATACCGCCACGCAAAGTGCCAATCCACATATTTCCCGAAACATCTTCATGCAGGCTCCATATCGAATTACTCTTCACAAGCTGTTTGCCTTTGGCCAAGCTGTATGGAACTGCTTTTTTATTTTCACCAGTCACTTTATAAATACCGCGTCCATCTGTAGTTGCCCACACTTCTTTTTTCTTGTCAATATGAATATCGGTCACCGTACAGTTAACCGGCAAATAATTGGATGATAATAAATTAGTACGTGTGTCAAAAGAATACAGCCCGTCATCTGTTCCCAGCCAAAGAACCGCATCTGCTGAAAGCTTCATGCATTTTGCTTCCATTGAAGACGAATACACTACCCTCAATCTTTTTGAATTATAATTGTACTGACAAATACCCACATTTCTTACATATACCCAGCAACGGTTATTTTTTGGATCATTTTCAAGAACCGTAGCATTATAGTTGTATAGCAGTTTATTGGATTGTTCAAGACGGAGATTCTTTCCGGTATAGGATCCTTCTTCGTAAATAAGCACTCCGAAATTTTGTGAAGCTACTAACACCTGTCCTTTTGAAACAGACCGAATCTGATGAACTATATCTTTTAAGACTTGAGCAGTATTGTTTCTTGAAACAAAAACAAGAGGATGAAAAACAGATTCTCTTTTGTCAAAAACACATGCTCCGTTTGCACCGCCAACCCATATATTTTTTTTAGAATCGCCCTCAATATTATAAATAGTATTGAACGACAAGGAATTTTTGTCATTAATCTTATTGCGGTACACTTTAAAATTATAACCGTCATATCGGTTTAATCCGTCATAAGTGCCAAACCACATAAAACCATCACTGTCCTGATAAATTGTTGTAACCGAATTATTAGACAATCCATCAGATATATCAAGAAATTTAACTGAGTATTCTTGCGAAAAACCAGTCAAAGAAAAAGCCAGTAACAGTATAAAAAGCAGTATAAAATTCTTCAAGAAAGTAGGTTTAAGAATTAATTTTTAATACGTGTAAAAAACACAATTAAACGGTCCAAATTTACCAATAACAAATAAAAACAGCGAAACAAAATGCTTATAAATTGTTTCTTTTTTATTAAAATAAGCACGCTAAGTTAGTTGGTATTTGAGTTAAAAACA
Organism: Flavobacterium sp. 1; assembly: GCF_002797935.1. Taxonomy (NCBI): domain Bacteria; kingdom Pseudomonadati; phylum Bacteroidota; class Flavobacteriia; order Flavobacteriales; family Flavobacteriaceae; genus Flavobacterium; species Flavobacterium sp. 1. Next base: position 476,854 of record NZ_PGER01000001.1, on the reverse strand, counting down.
AACAAAAGCTGCTTTAAACAAATCTTCCATATCCTGTCTTATACTTTTATAAGAATACTAAGATACTTAAAAAATAAATCTTAGAATTTTCTTAAATTTTTAACTTAATGACAGAAATTTTTATTTTTACAAAAAAAAATACATGGAAAAGCTATATTCCCTAGTTATTCATCCTCCGGAGGACATTCTCATTTTGGTCAAATCCATGAAAGAACAACTGGCTAACGAAGTGGGCTGGTATAATAGCAAAAACTCCGTAGGACACATTACCATCTGCGAATTTAAAGCAACCGAAACAGCAATTGAATCCATCAAAAAGCAAATAAGCACACTATGTGATTTTTTGATTCCCGCTACAGTACACTTGAACGGCTTTGGTTCCTTTTCAAACGGCGCATTTTTTATAGCTCCTGACAACGATTCAAAAAAGGATTTGAAACACATTATGAAACGATTTAACAAATCTCTTCAAATTCAGGATATGAAAAAAAGCAACAGTCCGCATCTCTCCATTGCCCGAAGATTAAGTCCCGAAAATCTAATAAAAGCGAATCAGTTATTTACCGCAATCGATTTGCATTTTGTTTGTGACAGAGTGGTTTTGCGCCAATTTGATGAGAACATAAAGCAATTTTTTGTAACCGATACTTTTCCGTTCAACAGCAATCCACAGCCTGAAACAATACAGGGAACGCTTTTTTAGGAGCTATTTAACTTTTCATTTTTTCTTGCCTTTAAAAAAATATTAGTCCAAGCTAATCATTTGAATAAAGTCTAAAAAAAACACTACCAGTAACAATTTTAAATATTGAACGTCTTACTTTGAACTAAACCACCAAATATGAAACTTTCCCTCAAAAATTTCGAAGATTCACCACAACTTTATACAAGAATAGCTGGAATACTATATCTAACAATTATAATAGCAGGCGTATTTGGAGAACTTTTGGTTAGAAATAAATTAATTGTTTATGGAGACGTAACAGCCACTGCAAACAATATCATTAATTCTGAATTTCTGTGGCGTCTTGGCATTAGCGGCGATTTGATTATGCATATTTGCGATTTGCCTGTAATGATAATTCTGTATTACCTGCTTAGACCCGTAAACAGAAAACTTGCCTTACTTAACTTGTGTTTTAATTTAATTCAAACGGCTGTTTTGGTAATCAATAAATTAAATCTTTTGGCAGCATTATTTTTCTTAGGAGATGCCGAATACTTAAAATCATTTAGCCCTGACCAACTTCATGCTTTATCCTATCTTTCGATTAAACTACATGATTTTGGTTTTGGAATCGGATTAATCTTTTTTGGATTTGTCTGTCTTTTTGAAGGATATTTATTTTTTAAATCTGGTTATTTCCCAAAAACAATTGGAGTTCTAATGTCTATTGCGGGTTTGTGCTATCTGACAAATAGTTTTGCTCTTCTTCTTGCTCCACAATTTTCAAGTATTGCATTATTAATGCCGTGTTTTATTGCAGAACTGTCACTTAGTTTATGGTTAATTTTTAAAGGAGTAAATCTGCCAATCTGGAAAACTGCAGTTAATCAAAGTTTATAAAAGGAGTGTTTTTCAATCGATCAGATAATTCTCTTTAGAAATTGATCAATTTTAGACGGATTTGGGAATAAAATAAGTTCAAAATTTAATTAACAAATAGTAATTTTTAGAGCTAACTCCAGCTAATCATTTTTTTTTGTCATTCCGAGGTACGAGGAATCACACTAAGAACTCACGTTCAGTAATTCTCTTCTAAATAAAACAGAAGATTTTCAAATTACCAGTCGCCCACTAAAATTATAATACGAAATAGTAAATTAATTATCCACCAAGTTTGTCATCTCGACGAAGGAGAGATCACACAAGTAACTCCGCAATCTATTTTTCTTCAATCAAATTCTACTTTCAAAACGGTAATTTAAAAATTCAAAATTATCATTAAACGAACGAATTAAATCTAGCTTTTTCTCTCTTCTCCATCCTTTAATTTCTTTTTCTCTAGCTATAGCTTGCTCAACCCATGTGAAATTTTCGTAATAAACTAAAAATTTAATACCATATTTTGAAGCAAAAGTTTTATTTCCTTTTTCTATGTTTTCTTTATGCTGTTGCAATCTTAGCCCTAAATTATTTGTCATACCAACATAATAAGTTGACCTATATTTATTTGTAATAATATAAACATAATAGCTATGATAACCTTCTGTATATTCAATCATAATTTTATACCGTTATAAGACTTTCAATCAATACTAATAAATTTATAATAACTTACAGAAATAGACTTCATATTCAGTGACATACTTTATGTGATTCCTCGTACCTCGGAATGACAAAACACGAACGGAACATGCATGAAGTTTGTCATCTCGACGAAGGAGGATCACACAAGTAACTCTGCAATATTTCCGCTAATACAATAATAGCTAATTTCATCCAAATGTTAAGCCTAAAGAATACAAAGCGCGTCACAAACTTTATGCGATTCCTCGTACCTCGGAATGACAAAACATGAAAGAAATAGATACAAAAAAAACCTGCAGGAAATAAATCATAGCAGCCTTCATTTTCGAAATAATTGAGTTAGTAAGCACTTTATTTCTAGTTTTTCTTCAAACGGTCCATCAGTTCTCTTTTATAAGTGATTCCAATAGGCAGTTTTTCTTTTTTAATAAAAACAAAATCTTTGTCGGCATCGTCTATTTTATCGATAGCCACTATGTATGATTTATGAATGCGGATAAAGTTTTTTTCGGGAAGGCATTTTTCTAATTCACTGGTCGTAATCGAGGCCAAATACGTTTTTTTGACAGTATGCAGTTTCACATAATTACCAAAGCTCTGCGCATACAAAAGCTGGTCTAATTCAATGTCTGTCAAATATCCATCGATTTTTACGCTTATGAAATTAACAACCGCTTCTTCTGCTTCGATTTTTATAATTTCCATGGAGAAAAAACGCTCAACAGCCTTCAAAAACCTTGGAAAATAAATGGGTTTTAAAAGATAATCAATCACGCCGTAATCATAACTTTCCAATGCAAATTCAGAGTAAGCAGTAGTCAAAATGGTTTTCGGGTGATTGGGAATAATTTTCAATAATTCCATTCCTGAAATTTCGGGCATATTAATGTCTAAAAACATCAAATCAACTTTATTCTCCCGAAGATAATCCATCGCTTCAATGCCGTTATAACATTGAAAAACAAGCTCTAATTGCGGATTCTGCTTGATATAATTCGCCAAAACATAATGCGCTGCCGGTTCATCGTCAACAATAATGCATTTTTTTGGTTCTTTCATTATGCAAGCTTTTTGAGTTGTATTTTCAAATCTACGATATAGGTAATTTTATCGTCTTTAATATCCAAATTATAGTCTTTACCATAAATCAGATTCAAACGTTCGATGGTATTTTTTAAACCAATTTTGGTCGAAACCACATCGGTTTTCTTCGGAATGGAATTCACTACATGCAAATGCAGTAAGCCGTTTTCGACCGTAATAATAATGCGGACAAAACATTTTTCGATAGCGCAGGTCCCGTGCTTAAAAGCATTTTCAATAAAAGCAATCAATAGCATTGGCGACACTTTATAAGCGTTTTCGTTATCAATTTTGCAATCATAGGTGATATCACAGCGATAACCGACGCGCTCTTTTTCGAGCTGCACATAACTGTTTATAAACTCCAGTTCTTCTTCTAGAGAAACACATTGCTTGTTGTTGCTTTCCAATTGATATCGCATTAACTGCGACACTTTCATGATTAAATCTGGCGTTCTTTCCGGAAATTCCAGACTAATTCCGTAAAGCGTATTAAAAGTATTGAATAAAAAATGAGGGTTCAGCTGCCCTTTCAGAGAATTCAGCTGCATTTGGTTGAAAAGCAATGTTTCATCAGTTTGCTTTTTATTAATTCGGTAGAATTTAAAAACAATTATCGGACTCAAAATACATACCAATGTCCCTAAAACACTCGCCAATTGATAGGCATAACTTCGCTGATGTGAGTTTTGATACAAATGGCATTTGGCAAACATATCCAAATATGTAATTTCATATAAAATTATCGAAAACACAAATGCTCCCAACAGCGTTAAACCTATATAAGTCAATGGTCTTTGCTGTTTGAATAATATAGGCAGTATAAAAAAGCGGTTGAATTGGGCATGCATGTATAAAATGCAGTAGAAAAAAATACCCATCAAGATGGAAATGAAAGAACTGAATAACATCCAATCATTTTTCAAGGTATAAATCGTAAATGAAAAAGTGACGACAGCAATTTCCTGCCACCATTTATTCTCCATTATATCATTAAACTTTTTGTTCATTTTCATACTTAAATAGTTTACAAATTAACTACAATTTTTTAATTATTATTCGCATTAAATGACCAATTGAATTGGTCATTTATAATATTCGTTCGTCATTTAAGGAGGTATTTATCCGCTTAAGAGAAATAATTTTGAGGCATAATTTCATATTTGAGTTTTATGTATTTCAAAAAAATCACTTTATTCCTTTTCCTGATTTTTGCCAGCTCTGGTTTTTCACAAACTTTGTCTTTAAAAGAAGCGCTGAAAATAGGTCTTGAAAACTATGGTTCTATAAAAGCTAAAAGCAATTACAGCAATGCTTCGCTGGAAACGCTTAAACAATCCAAACGCGATTATCTGCCTAATCTAAACCTATCGGCTCAGCAGGATTACGGAACAATCAACGGGCAGAATGGCGCTTTATACGGTTTTAATGGTTTAGGAACTGCTTCATCTGGGCCTGCACTTCCGGAACAAAACTGGAACGCCGCTTTTGGAGCTTTGTATTTGGTCAACATGAACTGGGATTTTTTCACTTTCGGAAAAACGCAGGAAAAAATCAATTTAGCCAAAGTCGATGTTCTGGCTAAAGAAAAAGATTTGAACCAAGAAAAATTCCAACAGCAAATCAAAATTTCATCTGCTTATTTGAATTTATTGGCAAGCCAAAGATTATTGATTTCACAGCAAAAGAATTTAAGCCGTGCAGAAGTTTTCAAAAAGACAGCTGTAGCCCGAGTGAAAAACGGATTATTGGCCGGAGTGGATTCTACTTTGGCAACTGCCGAAGTTTCAAAAGCTAAAATCGCATTGAATCTGGCTCGAAATTTTGTCAAAGAGCAAAATAATAAACTGGTCGATTTGATGGGAGTTGCCCCGCAGGATTTCATTGCCGATACGCTTTTTGTGAATCAGATACCGAAACAATTGGCTTTCGACGAAAAAGCATCAGACAGCCTGCATCCCTTATTGCAATTGTATAAAACAAAAGTCGATTACAGCAACCAGCAGGTCAAATTATACAAACGCTTTTATTATCCAACGATGAGCGCATTTGGCGTTCTGCAGACCCGCGCATCTGGATTTGATACCGGCTATGCCATCGATCAGACTGCTTTTACCCGAAATTATTGGGATGGCGTGAATCCAGACCGCTCTAATTATTTGGTTGGAATCGGTATCAGCTGGAATCTGACGACTCCTTTCAGAATGAGCAAACAAGTGAGCGCTCAAAAGTTTGTTTCTGCTGCTTTGCAGGAAGAATACAATCAGGCGGACAGAGAATTAAAATCGCAATTGGCATTGGCTGATGATAAAATAAAAATTACACTGGAAAATTACGCCGAAGCACCGATTCAGGTCAATGCTGCACAGAAAGCGTATTTGCAAAAATCAACTTTATATAAAAATGGCTTGACCGATCTAACCGATTTAACGCAAACCATGTTTACGCTGAATCGTGCCGAAATTGATCGTGACATCATCAATAACAATGTGTGGCAATCGTATTTGCTGAAAGTGGCTGCCACGGGCAATTTTGACTTATTTACAAATGAATTTTAATATTTTGAAATATATTTTAAACACATAGAAACATAGCCAGTATTAATTTTTAATTAGTCGTTTCACTTTGTTTTAGAATGCATAGTCTATGTGAAACCAATTATTAGTCTATCAAAATCTTTTTTTTCTATGCCTCTATGTGTTTCATTTTTTTCTTAATACTTACAACTAAATGGGAATTTTAATTTAAAATTATATGAATTTAATACGTTTTGCACTCCGCAAACCCATCTCTATCTTAGTATTGGTGGCAGGTTTATTTTTCTTCGGAATTGGTGCTATCAAAGACATCAAAGTAGATATTCTTCCGAAAATGAATTTGCCAGTAATTTATATTGCGCATCCTTTTGGAGGTTATACTCCAGACCAGATGGAGGCTTACTTTGCTAAGAATTATGTAAATATTTTACCTTTTGCCAATGGCGTAAAATCGGTGGAAACTAAGAATATTCAAGGGTTAATGATTATGAAATTAACCTATTACGAAAATACGAATATGGCTCAGGCTGCAGCCGAATTGAGTTCATTATCCAATAGAATTCAGGCGGCTTTTCCTCCGGGAACACAACCGCCGTTTATCATTCGTTTTGACGCTTCTTCACTGCCAATCGGGCAATTGGTTTTGAGCAGTAAAATACGTTCCAATAATGAATTACAGGATTTAGCCAACGTTTATGTTCGTGCATCGTTTACTTCGATTCCTGGTTTATTATCGCCGGCACCTTTTGGCGGAAGCCCAAGAACGGTAGAGGTTAACGTAGATCCTGATTTACTGCGTTCGCACAATATGACACCCGATCAAGTTGTGGAAGCGATTCGCGTGAACAACCAAACGGCTCCTTCTGGGAATGTTAGGATTGGAAATACAAACTACCTCACTCCTACCAATAATACGATCAAAGAAATTAAGGATTTTGAGCAGATTCCGTTGTTTAAAGGGGGTGTTCAGAACTTAAAATTAGGCGATGTTGCCACTGTAAAAGACGGTGCCGATATTACCAACGGATACGCTTTGGTAAACGGAAAACGTTCGGTTTATATCAGTATTGCAAAAGCAGGAGACGCTTCGACCTGGGATGTGGTTCAGAAATTAAAAGCCGAACTGCCTAAAATTCAGAGCACGCTTCCCGAAGATGTAAAATTATCTTATGAATTTGACCAATCGGTTTATGTAATCAACTCGGTTAAAAGTTTAATAACCGAAGGAATTATCGGAGCGGTTTTGACTGGTTTGATGGTTTTACTTTTCCTTGGAGACAGACGCGCAGCTTTGATTGTAATTTTGACGATTCCAATTTCGATTATTTCAGGAGTTTTGTTTTTGAAATTATTCGGGCAGACGATCAACTTAATGTCATTGAGCGGACTGGCTTTGGCAATTGGAATTTTGGTGGATGAAAGTACCGTAACGATCGAAAATATCCACCAGCATCTCGATATGGGAAAACCCAAGGCACTCGCCATTTGGGATGCCTGTCAGGAAATTGCACTGCCAAAATTATTGATTCTGCTTTGTATTCTTGCCGTATTTGCACCCGCTTTTACGATGGTTGGAATTCCGGGTGCTTTGTTTTTACCTTTGGCATTAGCCATTGGATTTTCGATGGTAATATCCTTTTTGCTTTCGCAGACATTTGTTCCTGTAATGGCAAACTGGCTGATGAAAGACCATCCAAAACACGAACACGAGCCAAATATCACGGATGATGAAGCCGAATTTAACGCCTGCGGATTAACTCCAGAATCGGAGAAAGAATTGATTACGCAGAAAAAAGCGTATATCGAAAAAGACGATACTAATAATAACGGAAAAATTGTTGCTTTTGAGCGTTTTAGAATCCGATTTATGAGAACATTGGATCGATTATTTCCGTTCAAAAAAGCCGCTGCTTTAACCTATTTAATCGCAATAACTGCTCTTGCGGTTGTGTTTATTTCGTTTATTGGGAAAGATGTTTTTCCTAAAGTAAATTCAAGCCAGTTTCAATTGAGAATGCGCGCTCCCGATGGAACCCGTATCGAACGCACCGAGGAAAAAGCAATATTGGTTCTGAAAGAATTGAAGAAAATGGTCGGTAATGAACACATCGGAATTTCTTCGATATATGTAGGTTCGCATCCGTCATTGTTCTCCATAAACCCTATTTATTTGTTCATGGCGGGTTCTCATGAAGCCGTTTTTCAAGTAAGTCTGAAAGATTATGAAGCTGATATGGACGAATTTAAAGATGATCTTCGAGCTCGAATCAAAAAAATTCTGCCGGATGTGAAAATTTCGTTTGAACCAATTGAATTAACCGATAAAGTGTTGAGCCAAGGCTCTCCTACTCCAATTGAAATTCGAATTGCAGGAAAAGACAAGAAGCGAAATGAAACTTATGCGAATCAAATTGTCGAGAAACTTCAAAAATTCTCTTATTTCAGAGATGTTCAGATTGGACAGCCAATTCATTATCCAGCGATGAATATTGACATTGACCGAACTCGTGCCACTGAATTGGGAGTTGATATGAATGATATTTCGCGTTCACTGATCGCTTCCACCTCATCATCGAGATATACGGAGAAAAACACTTGGATTGATGAAAAATCAGGTTTATCAGTAAACGTTCAGGTTCAGGTACCGCTGAATCAAATGAAAAGCAAAACCGATATCGGGGAAATTCCGGTATTGAAAAACTCTCTTCGTCCTGTTTTGAGCGACGTGGCAAAAATTACGCCGGGATTTGTAAGCGGTGAAAACGACAATTTAGGGGCCATGCCATACATTACTGTTACAGCAAACATCCACCAAACCGACTTGGGGACGGCGACAAAAGATGTAGCTGCAACAATAAACTCATTGGGCGAATTACCTCGGGGGTTATTTATTTCGCCAATTGGTATGAGTAAAGTATTGGAAGAAACATTAAGCAGTTTACAAGTTGGATTATTAGTTGCCATCTTCGTAATCTTCTTAATGCTGGCCGCTAATTTTCAGTCATTCAAGGTTTCGTTAGTGATTTTAACGACAGTTCCAGCGGTAGTTTTAGGTTCATTGCTAATGCTTACTATTACAGGCTCAACGCTGAATTTACAATCCTATATGGGAATCATCATGTCGGTTGGAGTTTCGATTGCAAATGCTGTTTTATTGGTTACCAATGCCGAGCAATTGCGAAAAATAAATGGCAACGCCTTAGAATCGGCTCGTGAAGCTGCGGCGCTGCGTCTTCGTCCGATTATCATGACTTCGGTAGCGATGATTGCGGGAATGCTGCCTATGGCAATTGGTCACGGCGAAGGCGGTGATCAGGTTTCACCATTGGGAAGAGCCGTTATCGGCGGGTTATTATTTTCGACCTTTGCAGTGCTGCTCATATTGCCTTTGATTTTTGCCTGGGCGCAGGAACATACCACAACACAATCCGTTTCTTTAGATCCGGAAGACGAAGAAAGTATCCATTATATCTCATCAATAAATCCGAAAAATGCAAAATAAAATTATACAACCGACCGCGCTGTTTTTTGCAGCACTATTTTTCCTAAACAGCTGTAATTCTAAAAAAGAAGAAACTGCTGTTACTGAAATCGAACCTAAAACAGAAACTTTTCTTTTGCAAAAAGAAAAACTAACCACCGAATTGCGCTTACCCGCCGAATTAACTGGTTTTCAGCAAGTGGATTTGTATGCAAAAGTGAGCAGTTTTGTCAAAATTTTAAAAGTGGATATTGGAACAGAAGTCAAAAAAGGACAGCTTTTGATTGTTTTGGAAGCTCCCGAAATCAGTTCGCAGTTAGCTGCTGCCGAATCGAGATTAAAATCGATGGAAGCCATTTATACCACCAGCAAAAGTACCTACAACCGTTTGTATGAAACAAGCAAAGTTGAAGGAACAATTTCTAAAAACGATCTGGAAATGGCAAGCGGTAAAAAGAATTCTGATTATGCACAATATCAGGCGGCGATTGCGGCGCATAAAGAAGTTTCGATTATGAGAGGTTATCTGGAAATCCGCGCTCCTTTTGACGGCGTTGTAGCGGCTCGAAATGTGAATTTAGGAACGTATGTTGGTCCTTCCGGAAAAGGTTCCGATCTGCCTATACTGACGATTCAGCAGCAGGATAAACTGCGTTTGGCGGTTTCTATTCCGGAGCTGTACACGGGCTATTTACACAATGGCGACGAAATGAGTTTTAATGTAAAATCACTGCCTGATACTTTCAAAGCCAAGATTCAGAGAATGTCTGGCGCTTTGGATTTGAAACTGCGTTCGGAGCGTGTAGAAATGGATGTACACAACACCAGTGGCAACTTATTGCCTGGAATGGTGGCCGAAGTGCTGTTACCGCTTAACGCAAAAGACAGCACATTTGTAATTCCAAAATCGGCATTGGTGAATGCTGCTGAAGGGACTTTTGTGATTAAAGTGGTTAACCAAAAAGCCACTCGAATCGATGTCAAAAAAGGAAGAGAAATCGATGATAAAATTGAAATATTTGGTGATTTGAATTCAAATGATAAACTGGTAAAAATTGCCAGCGAAGAAATTAAGGAAGGTGATGATATAAAGGAATAGTTTTTTAATTTGGTTAATTTGGGGGAAAGTGCTGTAAGACTTAGGTTTTACGGCATTTTTTTTTAGGAGCTTATTCCTGCTATCCGCTTGTATCTTTTATTTTTTAAGGAAAAAATAAAAGGATACCGCTTCTATCAGGGCTAGGGCTTTAGTATTCATAAGGGATAAACAACTAAAAGTACATGGTTGTTGTTGTGGTAAAATGATATTTTGGAAAATACAGGATCTAATTTTATAAAGTAAACTTTTCCGTAATTTTATAATAAATATAATATATTTGATTAAATTAAAATAGAAAAAAATGTCTAAAATGTTTTTCAATAGGTTGCATCTAAATATTACTGATAATCGACCAAAAAAACCTTTCATAATTGACGGAATTAAAAGTGTTGCTTCTGAAGGATTCAACAACTATTCATACAAAATTGTTGAAGTAGAAACAAAAGGATCTTATATAAAAGGATACCTAATAAAATATGACCCATATGGAAGAGGTGAAGTTTTGGATGAATCAACTGACACAGTAAAAAAAGGTGGAACAGTTAATAATATAATAGCTAAATCACTCTTTTTAATTAATACAGATGAAATGGTTATTGCATTTGAAGAGATTAAAAATGTGATTTCAAAAACTATGTTTTGTAGAATATTTACAAATCTTTTTAATAATAATCATAAAGGACAAAATTTTGAATTTTCAATTTCAAGTATTAGTGAGAAATATTCATTTATTGAGCAGGCTCGTAATTTAACGAATATCAAACGTGTATCAATAAGATTAGTCCCATCAAATCCTAATAACGCTGATTTATGGAGAACTACGGATGAAAGAATGCAAGCAAATAGGATAACTAAATATAAAGAAATCCAAGAATCTTCCGATGAAAAAGGGATTTCACTGGATGATCAAACAATTGCAAAAATGGCAATGTCAGAAGATGGTTATGGCTTTGCTGAAGCAAATGGCTTTGATAAAAAAGGTAACCCTGTAACTATTAGTACAGCAAAGAGAAATCAAGAAATTACTCAAATTTTACCAGATAGTGTTGAAAAAAGTGGAATGAATAAAATTATTCAGTATCTTAATCTTACTTTTGAAAAAATTAAACAAAGAACAAATCATCAAGAATGAAACGACGCATAAAATCATTAATATTATGTTGGGATTTTGGAGCTTCTTTTTTGTTGAATCTCTTAATCTTTTATTTGCTTCCAGATTATATAAACATGAAGTTCGCATTATCCTTTTATAATGTTGCAATGACTGTTCTATCAATAATTTTCTCATTATTCTTCACAGCAATGGCAATTATCATGTCTTCTTCAGACAACGATTTCATTGAATTTCTGGAAGAAAGTAACACATTTACAGAATTATTATGGTCGTTTAAAATAACTCTGCTGTCTCTTTTTATTAGCTTGATTTTGTCAATTTTTTTGTACAGCATCACGTCTTATTGGCTAGAAACTTTTACTGAAGGTATATGGCTTCAAAATAAAATTTTTATTTCTTTTTTAGGATTCTTGTTTTTATATGGAATGTTAGCGACATGGTTTTGTATTATGGATACATTGAAGTTTTCGATGTATCGCTCTATTTATTTGTCTAAAAAGAAAGAGGAAGATAATAAAATGTAACCCAACCACGCAGATCTACGCAACGATAGCGCAAAATTGCATTCTGTGCCCTCAAAGTAAAGCAGACAAACCATAAGAAATGTCACGACTTATTATACTTGCAAATATTTATTTTAAAATAAACCGAACGTTAGGCGTGATGCTGAAAAAACAACAATACCGATATGAGACAAATAATTTTATCATTCTTTCTCCTTTTTATGTCTAGCAATTTTGCACAGAATTTAGCTGCTTATAAAATCGATGAAAATTTTTCTATTGCTATGCCCCAAGATTTGGAAATATCTGACACCTTACAACAAAAAATCATCAAAGGTTTCTTAGACAATAGTATTGTTATAATAACAAAAAATATACAAAAAGATACTATAGTTACTATTGAAAGCGTAGAAGATTTGATGAAATATTATGATGGTGCACAAGAAGGAATTTTAAACAGTTCCAAAGGAAAGCTATTGAGAAAAAAGATAATAAGTATTCAAGGATTAAAATTTTTAAATTTTAGTACTGAAACGTCAATAAGCGGGGAGCAAAAATTGTGGGATAATTATTTGTTGTTTTTAAATAATTATACATATGTCCTTGTATTTATCCATTCGGCCGATAATGCCGAAAAATTTAATATACAGAAAGAGAAAATAATTTCATCATTTAAGTTTCGTAAAGGATTAAGTATAAAAAATCAATTTAATAATTACGAAAGTAGCACTAGAGCATTCCTGTGGGGTGAACTAACAGCCAAAGTAATTTTTTATTTGATAATTTTTGGTGGAATTGTTTTTTTAATATATAAAAACCGAAAAGAAAAGCCCCCGCTAACGCGAGCGTCCCGCTCGTGAACGCAAAGTAGGAACATCATTTTAAACAATACAAAAAGATAATAGTAAGATCAAGTAACAATTGAAGGGTAACTTACATTGTGCGCACGAGCGGGACGCTCGCGCCAGCTAGCCGAACATAGGATCTTTCTAAAAATTCTACTATAAACCCAACCGCTAGCGCGAGCGTCCCGCTCGTGAACGCAAAGTAGGAACATCATTTTAAACAATACAAAAAGATAACAGGGAGATTAAGTAACAATTGAAGGATAGCTTACCACAAAATATATTTTAGAATACTGTTGCTGGATTGTGCGCACGAGCGGGACGCTCGCGCCAGCAATCGAAGTAAACAAAGCGTATAAGATTGTCCAACACCAATGCTACTACGCTAGCGCGAGCGTCCCGCTCGTGCCCGCAATCTGAGGAAAACTTATTTTAATAATATGAGCGAAAAGTACAAGTTTGGAGAAAAATCGGGAGCTTATTTTATAAGTTTTGCTACAGTGAATTGGATAGATGTTTTTACAAGAGACCTTTATTTTTCGACTATCACAGAATCTCTAGATTTTTGCAGAAAAAACAAAGGAATGGAAATTTATGGATATTGTATTATGCATAGTCATGTCCATTTAATCTTCCGTTCCGCATTAGGCGATCCATCAGGATTAATTAGAGATTTCAAAGGCTTTACATCCAAAAAACTATTAAAATTAATAGAAGAAAATCCACAAGAAAGCAGAAAAGAATGGATGTTGTGGATGTTTGAAAGAGCAGGCAAAAAAAACAGCAATGTAACCTTTAGACAGTTTTGGCAACAAAACAATCATCCAATTGAAATTTGGTCATTGAAAGTATTTGAACAAAAACTGAATTACATTCATAATAACCCAGTTGAAGCAGGATTTGTAACAGATCCCATAGAATGGAAATATAGCAGTGCTAGAAATTATGGCAATAATGACCATACAATTCTGGAAATAGATATAAATTAATTTTGATTGCGGGCACGAGCGGGACGCTCGCGCTAGCAGAGGCGAACGTCACAATACAATCGACTAAAATTTTTATGAAAAACTAAATTTCTCGTTTAGCCCCGATGGAAGTGAAAATCCTTGTGAGCCGGGGTTCGGCTCACAAGATTGCAACGGACAGCGGGACTAAAAGTCTTTATGAAAATAGATTTTCTGCTCCTAAAATCATCTCGCTATTTTCCCGCTCCCTGAAGAGTTCAATGGAAACATCTCCTCATAAAAAAACGAGACCATTTCTAATAAGAAACAATCCCGTTTAATGAACTTAAAAAAATCAGGGTATAATTTATCTGTGTGCGGCTACAGAAACGTCAGCCCATTCTTCCCATGTGGCAATTTTTTGTTCGTAGGTATGTTTAGCGAATGGCAAGGCAACTTTTCCTAAAAATAGGCGTAGTGGAGGGTTTGCAGCTTCAACCAGTTTAATGACCGCTGGAACTGTAGCACTTATTGTTCCAAAAGTATCAGGATCATGTCCATCTACAATTGCTTTTTTTAGTCCATCATAAGCGTCGATGCTCTGGCTGTTGAATCCATTACCCCAGATATCTGTAGCATAACCGTTTGGCTCTAATAAAGTCACATTGATTCCGAATTGTTTTACCTCTGAAGCCAACGTTTCGGTCAGACCTTCAACGGCAAATTTAGAAGCATTGTATAGTCCTAAAACTGGTAAAGTGACAATACCTAAAATAGAAGAAACCTGAATGATGTGACCGCTTTGCTGCTTTCTCATAATCGGCAGAACAGCCTGTGTTAACCATAAAGTTCCGAAGAAATTGGTTTCGAATTGTGCTCTTGCTTCGCTTTCGCTGGCTTCTTCAACAGCACCGTTTAAAGCATAACCGGCATTATTAATCAGGATATCAATTTTCCCGAAGTGCTCTTGCACTTTTTTGACTACTTCAAACGATTCTTCACGTTTGTTTACATCTAATTTTAGCGGTAAAATAGCATCTCCATATTGTGCTTTTAAGTCGGCTAAGGTGTCGATATTTCTTGCTGTTGCAGCTACCTGATAGCCTTTTGCTAAAAATGCTTCTGCCCAGACTCTTCCGAATCCTTTTGATGCTCCTGAAATTAAAATTGTTTTTGACATATTTTCTATTGTTTATTAAATGATTACTATTATTTATTACTATTGATCTTGACTTTTTTATTATAAATATGACCTATCGGTCATATTTATAATAAAAAAATTAGAGGCTATTTTCCTCTATCATTGATTTTAGGGTACTGGTAATTATTTTCATCTTATCATTTTTGCCTGACATTCTTGAAATTAAATGACCGCCTTCCATCATGGCAACGATTACGGTGGCAAAATCGACTGCATTCCAGCCAGTTCTGAATTCAGAGTTGGCAATTCCTTTGTTTATGCTGGCTTCTAATATCTTCTGATTTAAATTGATGCCCATATTTATTTTTTCTTTTATGATAGGATTAGTGTCATCAGCCTCTGTTCCGAAATTCAATAAAGGACAACCTCCGGTAAGCGGTGGATTTACAGCATTACTAAAGAAATCGATATACGTAAACAACTCCTCTTTGGCTGTTTTGCTTTTGGTCAGTCTTGCCATTAATTTATCTCCCAATACTTTCATATTGTAATCTACAGCAGCGCAGGCAAGGACTTCTTTATTTTCAAAATGAACGTACATGCTTCCTTTAGACAATTTGGTAGCCTCCATAATATCACT
Source organism: Flavobacterium sp. 1 (assembly GCF_002797935.1). Taxonomy (NCBI): domain Bacteria; kingdom Pseudomonadati; phylum Bacteroidota; class Flavobacteriia; order Flavobacteriales; family Flavobacteriaceae; genus Flavobacterium; species Flavobacterium sp. 1. The sequence continues at coordinate 461,213 of NZ_PGER01000001.1, read as the reverse complement.
CATAGCCGTTGCCGCAATCCCTTTTGTATTAAAAATCGGAGCTGCTTTTTCTATGATGAATTGTCTGGTTTCTTCGCCTTTTGCCATGATAATTGTTTCTTTACTTTTTATATTCAGAAAAATTACAGTGCAAATATATGACCGATTGGTCATGTATCAAAACTTTTTATCATTTATTTTTGATAGCAGTTATTTTAACCGTGATAGGCGAAGTCTTTTAAATACAAAAATAATTTCAAAAGTGATGCCCCGCTGGGGCGAGCGCAATGTCATTAAATTAAGCTTTGTTTTTTCTCGCAAAGTCGCGAAGGCGCAAAGAAATTGGCTCTAAACTTTTCGCCTTTGCGTCTTCGTGAGAACAATATTTAGAAAAAGCTTAGCAAGAAATCCTTAACTTAATGACATTGAGCACGGAACTCTTACTTCTGAAGCTCCAATGCAGCGAATAAAAATCTCCTTTCTTTTTCGTGAATCTTTTAAAAATTCTTTTTTTTTCAGAATTAAAAAAAAGCAAAACAAATTTTTTCAATTTAAAATTTTGTAATGATTTAAAAAATGCAAAGTCAAAAAAATTGCAGGCTATTACTGCGTTTGAAAGTTTTTTCCAATTGTATTACTTTTTAATATAGGTCAATACTTATAATTAATAATTACAATATTTTTTAGTTAATTTATTGCATTTATACTCATTTTTAAATGAAATTATTTTATTAATAAATATTTTTTATCATTTTATTTGCATAAAATTTTGTTTGTATTATTTTTTTTACATAAGTTTGCGTAATCGATTGCATTCTGATAATCAATATATTAAATCTGATTTTATTTTTTCAACCAATAACTAATATTAATTTTTAAAAATCATTTATTTAATTAAAACTGTAACCATTATGAAAACAAATTTTAAATTACTAGTATTATTTTCAATTATTTCTTTTACTGCCTGTGAAAACAGCGACACTCCATTAACAGAAAATGAAGCAGCAATTAATACAACAATTAATTCAGAGGAAGCCAGTACCTCGAGCAATTCTATTACTAAAAAAGCGACAACAGTTACAACAGAAGCAGCTTTAAGAACTGCCGTTGCTGCTGCCGCAGCTGGAGATGTTATAACAATTAGCGGCACAATAAATTTGACTAAAACTTTAGAATTAGCAAAAAGCGGTACTTCAAGCTCAAAAATAAACCTAACTGGAGGTATTTTAAATTGTTCTGCCTTACCATCAGGAAGCTGGGGAGTAAAAGTAAACGGAAGCTATTGGAACATTACAAATATGACAGTAAAAAACGCTCCAGATTGCGGGATAGTTTTTCAAGCAGGAGGCTATAATTATGTCTATAACGTAACCACCTCAGCCAATGGAGATTCAGGATTACAAATCTACAATGCATCACATGACAATTACATCAAATCTTGTAAATCAAATGACAATTATGATGCTGCAAATGCAGGTGAAAATGCAGATGGTTTTGCTTGTAAATTATCAGCTGGAAAAAATAATGTATTCGAAAGCTGTACTGCTAATCACAATTCAGATGATGGATGGGATCTTTATGGCCAACCGTATACAGTAACAATCAAAAATTGTACAGCAAGCAACAATGGTTTTGGAACTAATGGAGATGGTAACGGTTTCAAACTTGGAAGTGCTGGACAAACTGTCGCACATACTGTAACCAATAATACCGCTACAAATAATTTAGCATGGGGATATGATGGTAATGGAAATACAGGTCACATTACAATTACCGGCAGCACTGGATCTGGAAATGGAAAAGGTTTATTTACACGTCTATATTAATTAAAAAATATTTCTGGATATATTGAGGATGCCTAATACCTAGGCGTCCTCTTTTTTTTGGAGCACATATTATAATAATGACTGTCTACTGCAAAATCTCTCAACTTTTTCTTTTTTTAGTTAATATTTAAATATTTATCTATTTAAATATTTATCCGAAAAAAAACCGTTAACACTTAAAATTTAAGCGGTAACGGTTTGTGAAAAAAAAATTATTCGGTTACTAATTCAAAATTATTTTTTTTCTAATTCTCGTATATAGTTAATCAGCTTCCATCGCTGATTATCAGTTAAAATTTCAAAATAAGTGGCCATTGGTGCTTTACCATTAGTTATTTTCCAGAAAATAGCTCCATCAGTTTGATTCATTACATTAAGAGCAGTAAAATTAGCAGGATGCGGCTGTAAGGTAAGACCCGCTTCTCCATTCCCCTGCCCCTTATTTCCATGGCACAAAACACACATCTGATTAAATATTATTTTTCCCTCATCTGTTGCTTTTTGATTTCCTACAAATGGGTTTTGCAATGAATTAGAATATTCTGGTGCTACCCAACTTATTTCCTGCGCAAAACTCTTTGTTCCTGTTCCAATTAGCAGAGCTAATATTGCTAAAAATTGAAATTTTGTTTTCATGGCTAAGTGCTGTTTAATTATACATCAAATTTAAGAAAACGTTATAGTCTTAAACCTGATAATTATCATGAAATCAATACTTTTTTAAATAAAAACCAAAATAACAAGACAAAATTAAGAAATCTTAAATAAAAAAGCAAAATATCAATTATTCAATATATTATTTAACGAAGTAACGTCCTTAAACACACTAATATTAACAAAAATGAATTTTATTTTTTTTTCAATTTTAAAGAATTTACTGTAAATGTTAATTCATTGCCTGAGCAGTCCCGTTTTGATGCAGAATATCTTTTAAATGGCTCTTATGAACAATAATAACATGGAGAGAAATGACAAACCTCTTACATTTTGATTGGTTCGATGAGTACGAAAAAACATTTTGAAAGACAGTTTACAAATGATAAAATGCTTTTATAAGAAAGCTTATCAGTAAATAAAGGATACCTCCAATTAACGCAAAAGCTATAATGAAAGTAATAAGGTTAATTACAATATTTGGAATAAAATCCAGTTTGGGATGCACATAAAAAGGCTCGCGATGGAAATGTTCGCGGATAGTTTTGGCTGCTGTTTTTATCTTCTTTTTGATAGCGTTCCTTTTTTTGAAATTAAACACTAATTTAAGCAATAATAGTTATGCTTTCGAGAATATATTTATTTTAATAATCAATCCGTTGGGTATAATTATTTTCAACACATAGAAACATAGATTTTGTAAACTCAAAAATAGGCGTTTCACTTTTTTAAAATACACATAGCTCACTATGTGAAAGAAATGTATTTCTTTTTTTGCATTCTTTTTAAATAAAAACCTATGTTTCTATGTGTTAAATAAAAATTTCATGGATTACCCCCAACTAATTAATAATATTTAGGGCAGCTATAGCATCTGTCAGTATCAAAAATATACATCAGCGAAATTTCATAAACCCCTCCCGTTTTTCCAATTTGAGTCGTATTGAAATCATAGGAATAACCAAATTTAAAATGATCAAACTGCAATCCTCCAAAAAGATTAATAGAAATCAGAAAACTGCTGTCAACCGAATTTTTGGATGGACTTGTAGCCGCTCCTACTCCAAAAAAATAATTTTTAAAAATCAAACCTGTTCCAAAATCCCAACGGTCGAAAGAACCTTGAGACATGTAATTTGTAGTCATTAATAGCCTTGTTTCATAAGGGAAACTGATAATATCCACATAATCGGCAATAAGGAATTCATATCCCAAATTGGCCGAAAAAAAACGATCCAATGGCACATTTCCTTCTTTTTCAAAAGAGATATTAGGTTTGTTAATGTGTTTTAATGCTAAACCAAACCACCCGTTTTCATTATTGACTAACATTCCGGCAGAAATATCAAAAAAGTTAAGATTCCTATTATATGCTAATGGATCAATACTTCCTGAATTTATGCTTCCAGATCCAATATTGATTTGGTCTCCAAGAACCAAATTTTGAAAACCATATGACTTGTATCCAAATCCAAATTCAACAGCGGGACGAAAGTACCATTCATCCGTCAACTGCACCCGATAAGCATAAGCAAGGCTGGCTTCCAAAAATTTATAATCTGAAAATGTTTCTCTTTGGCTTAGTACATTCAATCCAAAACCGCTGTTCATATTTTCATTCCAAGTATAAGCGTAAACAAAATCCGAATCGACTCTCAAATCCAATTCCGGCCATTGCGTTCTATGCAACACTCCGACATTGGTGGTTTCAAGCATGCCGGTAAACCCAGGATTTAAAACCTGTGGCACCATAAAATATTGCGTAAAAACCGGATCTTGTGCACTTACAGCAACTGTATAAAAGAATGACGACAGTAAAACTAGTATCTTAATTTTCATGTTTTCATTTATTTAATTAAAGTAAAAGATCCTTCTTGTTTAATTTCGGTTCCATAAAAAGTAATGGCCACGATTCTATAGAAGTAATTGCCATTTTCTGAAAACCTATCTTTCACATAGCCATTCCATCCTCGTATAGTTTCCCCCTCCTCTGAATAAATGAGTACTCCCCAAGTGTTGTAAACTTCGAATTTAATTGACTTCATACCCAAAAATTGAGGAGTAAAAAAATCATTTATCCCATCCCCGTTGGGCGTAAATCCCGTAGGAGAAATTAATTCATAGCCTTTTTCGATATTCAATGTTTGGGAATATGTATAAACACAGCCCAATGAATATGCCACCGACTGCAAAACTGTAAACTGTCCCGGTGTTAAATAGGAATGGGTTGGATTTATTTCGTTTGAAACACTGCCATCTCCAAAATCCCATGCTATACTAATAAAATCACCATTGGAAGTATTCTTAAATTGTATAGGATCCACCACAGAATAAAAACCATAAGTACTATAAGCATACGAGCTCGTCGTAAAATCAGGATAACCCAATTCTGGAATTTTAACCTCAAAAGTATAATGAGCTTGACAGCCTAAACCATCTATAGCGGTTAGGGTAACCACACCATTTTGACTGGTGTTCATAATTTCATTATTAGCTCCACTTACTACACCGCTAGACCAAGTTAATTGATATGGCGGTAATCCGCCAGAAACTTTGGCTACAAAAGTCTGCGCAACAAGATGGGTATCACAATTATAATTCGTTTTGGTATCAACAGCAATTACAATTGGTGGCTGTCTATAAATCACATATTCGGATTGTTTTTTGCATCCTCTGGCATCGGTAACAGTGACCAGATAATTTCCCGCAGGAATATTGGCTAAATCCTCGGTTGTTACCCCATTTGACCACACATAAGCAAAAGGCGGAGTTCCTCCAGAAACCAAAAGATTTATAGCGCCGCTATTGGCATTGGTACAATCAAAAGCATTCGTCAAATTTGCAGTAAGCGCTAAAGGCTGAGGCTCTATAATCACAAAAGAAGCAGTAATACTGCACGGTTGCCCATCCGATATTGTAACCGAATAAGTACCTGCTGCCAAATTAAACCTACTGCTCCCAGCCGTGGGATTATCGTCCCAAAGCACTTTTACAGGAGACACACCGCCATTTATATTCAAAACTATGCTTCCGTCGTGAATTCCAAAACACGAAATATTGCTCACAACAGGATTAATATTGAATGGAGGCGGAGCTGGAACGCTAATCATTTTTTCTTTTGCGCAAAGCAATGCATCAGTGACAGTGAAGGTATAATTACCAGGAGCTAGATTATCCCGTATAGAGCCACTGCCAAAATCGCTCCAAACGTATTGATATGGAGGAACGCCTCCCCTAACAGCAACACTAATTGAACCATTATTATTACCCGCACAACTGATAGCCGATACCGTTGGCGTGATGATAATTTCGTTATTTTGGACAATGCTGACTTGCAACAACACCTGACAACCTAATTGATCTGTTACAACAAGATTATAAGTCCCAGCGAAAAGCCCTGTCAAATTCTGGCTGGTGCTTGTAAAACCATTTGGTCCAGTCCAAGCGTAGGAATAATTTGCAACTGGAATCGGTGTCCCTCCTGTTGCCGATACTACAATTTCACCAGTGGCATCACCGTAACATTTTACATTGACTTGACTCACTAGACTCACTAACATTACTGGAGGCTGCGTAATAGTAAACGAAGCTATTTTTGGATTATTTACAGGAGTACATCCATTACTGTCCACTACTGAAACCACATAATTTCCAGCTGTTAAACCTGTTAAATCCTCAGTAGTTACAGAATAAGAAACTCCATCTTTTTCCCAGACATAAACATAAGGTGCAGTTCCTCCAGTAATGCTAATATCAATAGCGCCGTCACCATATCCAAAACAAGTAACATCCTTTTCTTTGACTGTACTGATGAGCATATCTTCAGGTTCTGTAACCGTGTAATCTTTATCAAAATTTTTACAGCCACTATTGTCTTTTATATTCAAATGATAAACTCCAGGAGCCAATGATGAAATTGCTGCAGCCGAAGACGAAAAAGCGTTTGGTCCAGTCCATGAGAGAATATAAGGTGTGGCTCCGCCAAAGGGAATCCCTCCAGTTATATTAGTCACAATAGAACCATTATGAGCATTAAAGCATTTGCTGTTCATAATAACTTCATTGGCATACATCGATGGCTTAACAGTTACAACAACAGTGAAATTCGCCCCAACACATGATGCTCCAGAAACTGGTGTAACGGTATAGGTCGCCGTAGCTGCATTTACAGAAGTATTGACCAGAGTTTGGCTGATATTAGGCTGAGGAGTTACTTGTGCGCTTCCGCCTGTTATAGTTCCTGCAGGACTTATCACGGGATTTGACCAGGTATAAAGTGTCCCCAGAGGTACGGTATCACCCGCTATAATTGGATTATTTGGCTCTGCCAAAAAAACAACACCATCACAGGTACTCACTGTTTTAGAAGCAATTACTGGCACTGGATTTACTGCAACTGTACACACATTCGAAATTAAATCTCCACAACCTCCTAAGAACGAAATAATACAATAGTAATAATTTGTTCTAATGACTCCAACAGGAGGAGTATAAGTCGAATTGTTTGCCCCAGTAATTGGAGTGCCTCCGCTATTTGTATTGGTTATATTCGAATACCATTGGTAAGCAGGCGAACCTGTAAATCGTACCCCATCATGAGAAGTTACAAATAAATCGGGTGTGCTTTGTCCCAAACAAATGGCACTCGATAGTGGATGAGCATCAATTTTTGGCAGAGGATAAGTTGTCACTTGCGCTGTATTGCTAGTCACGCCGCAACCAACTCCCGATTGTGTTATTTCACAATAAAAGTATCTAGTTATAGGACTGAACTCAGCTGGCGATTCGTTTGGAGGAATAAACGTATCCGAAGCTGCTCCTTCTATAAGTATTCCTCCTGCGTTTGAATTAACCGCATTTGAATACCATTGGTACAAATAAGAACCAGCACCGCCACTAACGACAACTTTCAAAGGCAATGCATCTTTACATATTATCTGGCTTGCTATGGGCTGTGCAGTTATTGTTGGATCTGGAACTGCAATAATTTCAGCTACGGTACCCGTTACAAGAGTACAGCCATTTCCGCTGTATTGAATGGTAACATAATAATAAAATGATCCCACTGTTGTAAATAGAGGAGACGTGTAACTTTCACTATTTGCATTTAGAATTGCCGTTCCTCCACTATTAGAATTGGCTGTATTTGAAAACCATTGATAGGTTGGCGTTCCTGCCCCATTTCCTGGTACGACAATTAATGTTGCTGTTCCGCCTATGCAAAGGGTTTGGCTTGGTGTGGGCTGTGTTGTAATTGTTGTTTGCTGACTAACGTTAAGTGTTGCAAAATTGGACGAAATTGTGTTACATCCACCCGAAAGAAAAGAAATTTGACAGTAGTAATATTTTACGGCAGTCGTAACATCGGTTGGAGTATAACTCGAAGCATTTGCTCCTGATATTGCTGTTCCTCCTGTATTTGAGGCAGTCATATTTGAAAACCATTGATATTGCGGCGTGCCGAAAGAACCTGTATAACTAACATTCAAAGGCGAAAATACACCTCCGAAACAAATATTTTCAGAGGCAGGATTAGCAGTAATCACCGCTTGAGGATAGACTTTCACTTGTGTAAAAGGAGTTATAATATTACAGCCTCGATTATTCGATTGCGTAACTTCAACAGAATAGGCAGAAATCCCTATCTGATCTGTTGGTGGCGTAAAACTAGCTGAATTTGCTCCATTAACAGGTGACGAACTATTATTCAAATACCATTGATAATTATACTCAAAAGTACCTGTCGTGCCTCCGTTGATATCCAATCCGCCACTAACCGTAACGCTCCAAGGAAATGCATTAGAAATTGGTGCAATGCTTTGACATGCATCCTGATCTGGAAGCGGTATCACTGAAGTAAATACAGGGTCGGATACTGTTACAATTGCTGCTGTATTGCTTATTAATGTTCCGCATCCATTTCCTGCAATTGTGATTACGACATAATTATAATAAGTCCCTGGTACAGCTTGGGCAGATGCGTATAAACTATCTGTAGTTGCATTCGCAATAGGAGTTCCTCCACTATTTGAATTGGTCGAATTAGTGTACCATTGATAAGTTGCAGTACCCGAGCCATCAATATAATGTACCTTCAATGGTGTTGGAGTTATCCCGCCTATACACAAATTCTGCGTCGAAAGAGGCTGCACATCTATTGCAGGCAAAACGACCACCTCAACTTTTCCCGCTCTCGAAGTTATACTCGTACATGCTCCTGCTGTGAAAGTTACAATACAATAATAGTAGTTTATCCCCAATGTATTTGGTGGCGTAAAAGTTGAGCTGTTTGCCCCAGAAATTGCTATTCCGGTAGTAGTATTATCTGCAGTATTCGAATACCATTGATAAGCAGTCGGAGTTACATTAACAGCAACGGCTAATGGATTCGTTACACCTCCTTGACACAAACTATTATCTGCAGGCTGTGTCGTAAAATAAGGCAAGGGATCTACTTTGATCACATAATTTGTAACGGGTCCAGGGCATCCAAAAGATAATGGAGTAATGACATAAGTAACACTGCCTGAATTTGCATTAGCGGTTGAAATTGTCTGAGCCGGAATATCCCCTGTTCCTGAAGCTATAAAACCAGTAACTCCAGCAGTTGCAGTTGCAGTCCAGGAATAAATATCAGGCGGCGTTCGAACATAATCTGAAGTTAGCACTACTGGTGTAGAAGTTGAACCCGAGCAGATCGTCTGTTCAAGAACGGAATTGGCAACATGTGGTACTGGCTTAATTGTAAATTTATAAGTTATTGCTGTCGTGCTTCCGCAATCATTGGTTACCATTAAATCGATACTGTATTCCACCGGAATTGTAGTGCTTGGCGGATAAACTATAGGCCCTGGATTAAGGCTTGAAGAACTGGCGGGGCTTCCTCCGGGAAAATTCCAAGAATAAGCCAGAGTACTAGAATCTGGTCTGCAGTTTTGAACTATTGCCGTAGGTAAAGCTGGCGATGCTGCATTATATCCTCCACATTTGGATGCTGGCCCATTTATGGTAACAATAGGCGGCTGTTTGACTTCTATAACTTGCGATGTTGAAAAAGTCCCACAGGAAGCATTGGCTGCATTTAATTTTAAAGTATAAGTTCCAGGATTCAAAAATTTAAAAGATGGATTTTTGGAAGATGAATTGGTTCCGTTGGTAAAACTCCAATTAGAACCCGTACCGCAATTCGAAGCTAAATAAGTCACTGACCAATTATACGTTGGAGGATTACACGATTTGCTCTCATCCGTTGTATCATTGACGATTATATCTCCATTACCTGGTGCTGTAGTGCAAACGGAATTAGTATTTAATGAAAATGTGGGAACCAATGGGCTTTCGATACAGATGGTATTAGTTATTTCACTAGTGCCACATGTATTTCCTATTTTCAAAGTGATGGTATAAGTCCCTGGAACGGTAAATTGTAAATCCAATAACTTTGTCCCTGAAATCCATAAATCAGTATCTATTGTACCTCGATCATTCCCCAGAGACCCTGCAATTATTCTATAATTAGCAGTTGAAACTGTCCAAATAAATTTTGAATTTGTATTGCATCCCTGTGAACTTGCCAATGAACCCCCAAAAGAAGTATTGGTAAAACGAACCGTCTTATCAATACAGCCTATTGGTACTAGACTTGGAGAAATAGCTGGGTCAGAAATCGAAAAATTGGGTGTTGGAGCTGTTGATACATAAAGAGGCGCTAATAAATTGGAAGCTACACCACATGGATTGGAACCTTCAACTGAGGCATAGAATGCATCCGAATAGGTAACATTACCAACTTGACTGTTTGTCCCGCAGGAAGTATTTGCAAAAGTATGCGTTACATCTATAAAATCGACACCAGCTGCTGGTTGTGAATAAGTCTGCACACTTGGAGGAACCACATCATTAAAAGATACTTTGTAGATTGTAGATGCAGAATTACCTGCTATTCCAAAAATTCTAAAAGCAAGATCGTTATTTTTACAAATGGCATTCCCTGATGGATTACTTAATTGAAGAGTTGGTCCCGTCCCAACAAAAACAGTATAATTTTTTGATCTTGATTCGCCATTTGTGCCCACTACCGTAAATACCAAAGTATAAGATCCTCTCTGATAAGTATGAGATTCTATAGCATTCCACGGAGCTGCAATAGTAAAATCAGGACTCCCATCACCCCAGTGAATTGTATAGCTCGCATTTGTTGCTGCGGTTGTTGAATTTTGTATAAAATTAAAAATTGCCGATGCAGGATTCAGGCAATTTCTAAAAACAGGAATACCTTCATAAGTAGTACCTGAACCAGTTCCGTCGAGAGAGGCGTCAGGTGGGTCTGCTAAAGCTATTTTGACATTTTTTGAAACCAAAGACTTAACCGTATCATTTTCTTTCTGAGTTGAAATTCCATTTTTTATAGTATCGCCAATAATTCCGCTGCCGTTTAACAATTCAAAACTAAACTTATTCCACTCTTTGTCAAGAGCCAAAAAAGAACCATAGCTTTTTGCCTGAATAGTCATAAACAGAAAAAGAAAGAAGAAAACAAAATAGTTTTTAAGCCATAGGTTCATAATCTAGATACTAAAAATTAATATTAATTGTAATTATTCTGTACGTAGATGCTAAACAGCTATCCAAAAAATTATAGGGGGTAGATACTCCGATTAAAATGGGGGAATGCTTCTAATCGTTACTTAGGGAGAAAGATCATTTATAATAGATTCCTTGATCTTCCAAACAAAAGTGCCGAACAATCATTATTAATCCAATGCTATTTATTTGAAACTAATTAATGCGACGGCTACTACAAATATAAAACAATTTAATACAAAAACTTAAAGTAACACACTCAAAATCAATTAATATCCATAATAACCAAAATGCGGACAATCAAAAAAACGCAACCAGAATAGAGTAAGGAAGATTATTAAGAGCTTGACAACAATCTCCATTAATTTTATTTTTTCGACAAAAAAAACCGCCTTATTCCTGAAAATAAGACGGCTTTTTAAAAGTATAAAAAACGATTACAAGATATAATCGGTATTGATGAAATTCGATTCTTTGCTATTTAACAATTCCTGCAATATTTCATTGTTATAAGCATTGTCTTTTGAAGCAACGAAAGTTCTAATTGAGAAAGAACGCAGCGCATCATGTATACTCAATGTCCCGAAAGCAGAATCTTTCCTTCCTGTAAAAGGGAAAACGTCTGGTCCTCTCTGACAAGAACTGTTTAGGTTTACCCTGCACACTAAATTTACCAAAGTATCAATAAGCGGCGCAATGGTTTTGATATTTTTACCAAACAAACTTACCTGCTGTCCATAATTTGATTCGGCCATATCGTTCAATGGCTCTTGAATATCTTTGAAAGTCAAAACGGGCACAACTGGACCAAATTGCTCTTCATGATATACACGCATGTCTTTATTAATTGGAAACAAAATGGCTGGGAATATATAATTATCAGAATGCTCTCCTCCTTTTGCATTTATCACTTTAGCACCTTTACTGATCGCATCATCAATTAATTCCTGAATATATGCTGGTTTTTCGGTCTCTGGAAGCGGGGTTAAAGAAACTCCTTTTTCCCAAGGATTTCCAAAAACTAGAGCATCAACTTTCTCTGCAAAACGCTTATTGAATTCAGCTGCTATATTTTCGTGAACGTATATAATTTTTAATGCAGTACATCTTTGCCCGTTAAAAGATAAAGTTCCTGCAATACATTCTTGAATCGCCAAATCTAAATCGGCATCTGGCAGAATAATCGCTGGATTTTTAGCCTCCAATCCTAATACTAAACGCAGTCTGTTTTTGTTTGGATGCTGATCCTGCAAAGCGATAGCCGATTTACTGTTTCCGATCAAAGCCAAAATATCTACTTTTCCCGATTTCATTATTGGCGAAGCAATTTCTCTTCCTCTGCCATAAACAATGCTGATTACTCCTTTTGGAAAACTGCTTTTAAAAGCTTCTAATAAAGGTGATATCAATAAAACACCGTGTTTTGCCGGTTTGAAGATTACAGGATTCCCCATAATCAAAGCTGGAATAAGCAATGTAAAGGTTTCGTTCAAAGGATAATTATAAGGACCTAAACACAATACAACTCCGATTGGCCCTCTGCGCACCATAGCATTTATCCCTTGAACTTTTGAGAAATAGGCTGAACGGCTATTCAATTCTTTATAACTTTCAATAGTATCTTGAATGTATTCTACTGTACGGTCAAATTCTTTTTCGGAATCGCCCAATGTTTTTCCAATTTCCCACATTAAAAGTTTAACCACTTCGGTACGGGTTTCTTTCATTTGTGCAACAAACTTTTCCATGCATTTGATACGGTCAACCACTTTCATCGTTGGCCATAATCCTTGTCCGTTGTCAAAAGCCGCTCTGGCAGATTCTGCTACCTCCAGCGCTTCTGCTTCTCCCATAAACGGAATAGATCCTAATAAAGTTGGCTCATACTTTTCAGTTGAAGAGATCGTTGAATATACAGGTGTCGTTTTTCCAGTCCATTTTTTTAATTCGCCATTTACCAAATAAGTATCTTGATTAAGCAGAGAAGTAATTTGAAATTCTTGAGGTATTGTATTCATTCTTTGGTTATTTTGGTTATTTCCTAATAAATTTTAAAAAAGAGGCGCCGGCCTCTTTATGTGATGTTAAACGATATCACCTTCCCATTCTATAATGCCGCCGAGTAAGTTATAGGCATTATCTATACCTAGCTCGTTCATAATCTCACATGCTTTAGCGCTTCTCATTCCTGAGCGGCAGTACACATAATAATTTTTACTTTTATCTAATGCAGCAATAGCGTCTACAAACTCCTGACCTTTATGAATATCAATATTAATAGAACCTTCTATTATGCCTTGATCGCACTCGTCTTCGGTTCTTACATCTAACAGGACTGCATTTTCATCGGCTTCCATTTGAGAAACCCATTCTTCTTGTGTCAAATTCATAATATATATTTTTTCGTAAAAATACGAGATTTTCCTCAAACAATACACCTCTTTTTTGTGAATTATACAATAAATTAAAGAAAACGTTTTCGTGATACCAAAAATATTTCTACAGGATATGATACTGAATTTCAATTATAAATTAAGTTTCTATTTTTAGTATTTTTACGCTGTTGCATTTCCAACTAATTTCTAAATAAAAACAAAATGCCAGAGCTGTTAAAAAAAACATTCCCATCCTTTTCAAACGAATTGATTCAAGACATCAAAGCAAGTGAAATCATCAAAACCTTTAATGCTGGAGAAGTGATTATACGCACTGGACAATACATAAAAAATACTATCCTTTTAGTTAAAGGAGCAATTAAGATCTATCGTGAAGACAGTGATGGAGGGGAATTTTTCATGTATTACATACAGCCGGGACAAGCATGCGCCTTATCTATGGTTTGTGCAATCAAGAATGAAAAAAGCCAAATCATGGCAAAAGCAGTTGAAGATTCTGAAATCATTATGCTCCCATTGACTATGATGGACAAATGGATGATGCAGCACCGAAGCTGGTACGAATTTGTTATAGGCTCCTACCGTAATCGCTTTGAAGAAGTGCTGGAAGTAATTGACAGCATTGCATTTAGAGCAATGGATGAACGTCTGGAATTTTATCTAAAACGCCAAGTTGAAGCCTGTGGATGCAAAGAACTAAAACTTTCCCATCAGGAAATTGGATCTGATTTGAATACTTCCAGAGAAGTTATTTCAAGACTGCTCAAAAAAATGGAGCAAAGAGGCTTGGTCGTTTTGCACCGCAGCCAAATCGAGATTTTGATGTAGATTAAAAAAAACAAATTCCAAAAACTTTTTTAAAGTGACAAAAGTTACCAAACATCTGCAATAGTCTTTGCACCTTTGCCGGAAATAAAAGCAAAACATGGAATACTTTGGTTATTTGGCATCAGTCATAATAGGGCTTTCTTTAGGGTTAATCGGTGGTGGCGGTTCTATTTTGACCATTCCCATATTGGTCTATTTATTTAAGATTGACCCCAAATTGGCGACCAGCTATTCCTTATTCATCGTAGGAATTACAGCTTTATCTGGATGTTTCAGCCATTATAGAATGGGAAACCTCAGAATCAAATCGGCATTATATTTTGCTGTTCCTTCAGTATTTTCGATATTGGTTATTCGGGAAGTAATCATTTTGAAGATTCCAAATTTACTTTTTACCATAAATAATTTTCAAGTTACCAAGGGTTTTCTAATCATGATCATTTTTGCAATCCTGATGATAACGGCTTCTTTTTCGATGATTGCCAAAGCCAAAACTCAAATACAAACTGCAAATACAAATTATTGGCAATTAGCCCTAATAGGAGCAATAGTGGGAATCATAACTGGTTTTCTGGGCGCTGGCGGTGGTTTTTTAATCATTCCTGCCCTTTTGTTTTTTGCTAATTTACCCATGAAACAGGCAGTAGGCACTTCATTATTGATTATATTTATAAATTCAGCTATTGGATTTTTAGGTGATTTATACATTAATACATCTATCAATTACTTTTTTTTAGCAAGCATTTCCAGCATGGCTTTCATCGGAATGATTATTGGTACACGATTATCAAAAAAAATAGACGGAAACAAACTCAAGCCTATTTTTGGCTGGTTCATTTTGGTAATGGGAATTTATATCATTGTCAAGGAAATGTTTTTTTAATAATGTAATTTTTATCACAGACAATATCATAAAACACGAGTAACTTTGTAACTCATAAAATTAAAATCATGCATATAGAACAAATATATACAGGATGTTTAGCGCAAGGTGCCTATTATATCACTTCCAATGGCGAAGCGGCTATAATTGACCCGTTAAGAGAAACACAGCCTTATTTGGAAAGAATTGCCCGCGATGGCGTGAAGCTGAAATATATTTTTGAAACCCATTTTCATGCCGATTTTGTTTCAGGGCATCTTGATTTAAGCAAAGAAACTGGCGCTCCAATCGTTTATGGACCAACAGCAAAACCCGAATTCGAAGCTATCGTTACAACCGATAATCAATTATTCGAAATAGGTAAGATCAAAATAAAAGTCCTGCATACTCCTGGACATACGATGGAAAGTTCTACTTATTTACTGATTGACGAAAACGGAAAAGATCATGCTGTTTTCTCCGGAGATACTTTGTTTATTGGCGATGTAGGAAGACCTGATCTCGCTCAAAAGGCAGCTTCAATGACTCAGGAACAGTTGGCTGGATTACTATTTCATTCTCTAAGAGACAAAGTTATGACCTTGGCAGATGACGTTATTGTATATCCTGCTCACGGCGCTGGCAGTGCTTGCGGCAAAAATATGAGCAAAGAAACGGTTTCGACTATTGGGAATCAAAAAGCTAACAATTACGCTTTGAGAGCCAACATGACCGAAGCCGAATTCATAACCGAAGTGACCGATGGATTGCTTCCTCCCCCAGCCTATTTTGGGATGAATGTCGCGATGAATAAAAAAGGATATGACAGCTTTCAGGAAGTTTTGGAACATGGTATGAACGCTTTATCGGTGGCCAAATTTGAGTCAGTTGCAGACGAAACTGGAGCATTGATTTTAGATACCCGAAAAAACGGTGATTTTGCCAAAGGCTTTATTCCGCAGTCCATAAACATAGGTATTGATGGCGATTTTGCCCCTTGGGTAGGCGCTTTGATTGCCAATGTTAAACAGCCCATTTTGCTAATTACCGAACTGGGACGGGAAGAAGAAACCGTAACCCGCTTGAGCCGTGTAGGTTTTGATAATTTGGTCGGCCATTTAGAAGGAGGTTTTGAAGCTTGGAAAAAATCAGGAAAAGACATTGACTCCATAAACCGAATCACCGCTGCCGAGTTTCAAAAACAAGTAAAAATTGGCGAAAGCAAAATTATTGATATTCGCAAAGAAACAGAATACAGTGCCGAGCATGTGGCCGAAGCCTATTGCAAACCACTAGCCAACATCAACGATTGGATTAAAGATATCAATCCAAACGAACCCTTTTTCATGCATTGTGCGGGTGGTTATCGCAGCATGATTGCAGGGTCTATTTTGCAAGCGCGGGGTTTTCGAAATTTCAGCGAGATCGAAGGCGGATTCAATGCCATTGCAAAAACCGATGTTCCCAGAACCGATTTTATATGCCAAAGTAAACTGTAATAGCAAAAATCAATTTCAATGGCAATTTCAAAAAATAAAAAGAATAATTAGGGCGAGAACACCCAAGACCATCAAACAAAAATGGAAAACAGCAATCAAACTTTTTGGGACAATCAATATCAAAACAATACAACAGGTTGGGATCTCGGGACAATTTCTCCTCCAATTAAAAGTTATATTGATATTTTAAAAGATAAAAACATTCGAATCTTAATTCCTGGATGCGGAAACTCATACGAAGCCGAATATCTTTTAGAACAAGGATTTACAAATATTACTGTTATCGATATCGCTCCTACCTTGGTCGAAAACCTGAAAATAAAATTCAAAAACAATCACAATATCAATATTCTGTTAGGAGACTTTTTTGAACATCAGGGAGAATATGATTTAATAATAGAACAAACTTTCTTTTGTGCTTTGCCTACCGAAATGCGTAAAAAATACGTTTCAAAAATGCATCAGCTGTTAGCCGAAGAAGGAAAAATCGCTGGACTATTATTCAACCGAACTTTCGAAAATGTCCCACCGTTTGGCGGAAGCCAAGAAGAATATGAAATGCTTTTTAAGAACAATTTCGATTTTCTAAAAATGGAAGTTTGCCTAAACTCCGTGGCACCAAGAGCCGGATCCGAATTATGGATAGAATTTCAAAAAAATAAACCAAAAAAATGAAAGAATTACTGTTAAGCAACTGGCACGTCATGCGGATTTTCCGTTTAGCTTTTGCCGTATTTTTATTCGTGCAGGCCTACAATACACACGAATGGTTTTTTATTATCTTTGGGATGTTTTTCTTTATTCAAGCACTATTTAATTCAGGATGCGGACCAAAAGGCTGTGCCGTTCCCAAAAACAAACACCATAAAAAATGAGTACTTTCAACGACATAATCCAGTCTGAAAAACCAGTTCTGGTCGATTTTTTTGCCACATGGTGCGGCCCTTGCCAAACATTAGCACCTATTTTAAAACAAGTAAAAGACGAATTGGGCGATCGGATTTCAATCATCAAAATTGATGTGGACAAAAACCAGCAAATCGCTTCACAATATCAGGTTCGTGGAGTCCCTACTATGATTCTTTTCCAAAACGGAAAGCAGTTATGGAGACAATCTGGCGTTCTAAGCAGCTCTGAGCTAATTAAAGTAATAAATCAGAAGTATTGAATATAGCATCAACTATAAAGATATGATACCACTTAAGAAATAAATATTAACTCCATGAGAGTAACTCAGTTTATTAAAATTCTAATCATAGTTTTGGCAGCACAGCAATCAATCATTGCTCAAGAGACAAAAAAAGTGGCAGATTTAAAAGAAAAAAAATATACCGTCGAAAACTGTGTTAATCATTTTGAATTGGACAAAGCCAAAAAAACAAACGTCGGATATCAATACTGGTTTTATTGATAAAGATTTTGCTAATGGTAATACAATTAAAATGAGTATTGTTAACCCCCATCAGTCTACCCATCCCCCACACAAACATGTTCAAGAAGAATTCTTTTTTATTTTAGAAGGAACAGCCACTTTTTATTTAAATGGAAAAACTATAACTGCAGGAGCTTACACCAGTTTTTATTGTCCCTCCAATATAGAACATGGAATTAGCAATGCTGGGGACACAGAATTGAAATATTTAGTAATGCAAAAATACCCCAAAGAATAGATTATCAGTTGATTTCATTACGTTATAAAAAAGTTAATTAATGATTCTGATTCAAAAAAAATAATACTTTTGAACCACTTTAAAATCAAAAATCAAAAAAATGAAAAACCTAATCACCATTTTAGCAGTAGCTCTTTTTTCAGCAGGTATGAATGTAAGCGCTCAAGAAACTAAGCCAAAAGAAACTCCTAAAAAAGAATGTTCTGCCAAAGAAAAAAAAGCATGCGACAAATCTAAAAAGTCTTGCTGTTCTGCTAAAACAACTACAAAGAAAGCGTAATGTAATTAATTTATAATGCCCCGAAAGAGTGTTTTGTATATTCAAAGCACTCTTTTTTTTACAAAACTATTACAATTACAGGCAAAAAATCCCTTTGCTTCTATTTGATAATTCCATATTTTTGAGAAACCTTTCTTTTATGCTCAAAAAGTCATCAATTGTTATAACAGTTCTTCTCATTCTCTATGTAATTTTTAGAGTTTTCATTGTTGACAGCTGCAGTTCAAAAGATACTGAATATACCGAGGCTCTCTCTGCCAACAATGCATACACAGGTGACAAATCCTGTGTAAAATGCCATACTGCCGAACATCATCAATGGAAACAGTCCGACCATTATATGTCAATGCTTCCTGCCAATGATTCGACTGTAAAAGGAGATTTCAATAATGTAATTTTCATCGCTGATGGTATTACGAGCAGATTCTTTAAAAAAGGCTCTAAATTTTTCATCAATACCGAAGGATCCGATGGTAAAAATCATGATTTTGAAGTAAAATATATCTTTGGCTACAAACCTTTGCAACAATATCTGATCCATTTTCCGGGGGGAAGAATGCAGGTTCCCCGATTAAGTTGGGATGTCAATAAAAAAAAATGGTTCAATCAGTATGCGGGTCAAAAAATACCTTCTCACGACTGGCTGCATTGGACAGGCAATGCCCAAAACTGGAACACGATGTGTGCCACTTGTCATTCGACTAACCTCCATAAAAATTACGACACCAAAACTGATACCTACAAAACCAGCTACAGCGTTATTAATGTAAGCTGCGAAAGTTGTCACGGCGCTGGTCAAAAGCATTTGAATTACGTAAACGGTTCTGATTACAAATCTGGAAATAAAATAACCAGCAGTTTTATAAAACTGGGCAAAAATTCGGGACAATTGGAACAAATCAATACTTGTGCACCTTGTCATGCACGCGTTTCCGAAATCAGCCCAAAGCATATCGAGAGCCAAGAAATAATGGATAATTACATTCCGCAGATTCCCGATACCGAGTTTTTCCAAGCCGACGGACAGGTAAAGGATGAAGATTATATTTATACTTCTTTTTTGCAAAGTAAAATGTACAGCAAAGGGGTTAAATGCAGTAATTGTCACAATCCGCACAGTATCAAACTGAAACACATCAGCAATCAAACGTGTGTGCAATGCCATATTCCAAAAAAATACGACACACCAAAACATACTTTTCATATAACCGGATCCAAAGGCTCTCTTTGTGTAAACTGTCACATGCCCGGAAAATTATACATGGGCAATGATTTGCGACATGACCATAGTTTTAGAGTTCCCCGTCCCGATCTTTCGGTCAAATACGGCACACCGAATGCCTGCAGTAACTGTCACAAAGACAAATCTGAAAAAGCCTTGGCCGATGCGGTAATTAAATGGTATGGTCCTACCCGAAAGTACCATTTTGCAGATGATTTAATTCCCGGAAGCAAACTGGACAATAACAGCGAACCTCATCTGATACAATTAATCAATACTCCAACAACTCCAAATATCATTAAGGCCACTGCGGTTTTCTATTTGGGCAGTTTCAATACCAAAACCAGCCTAAATACGCTCCTGTCCTGTTTAAGCCATAAAGATGCACAGATCCGCTATAGAGCTTTACGCAGTTTATCCAGTTTTCCGCCCAGCAATTGGATTGAAAAAACAGGAGATTTACTGTCCGATAAAGCAAGAGCTGTTCGTATCGCTGCAGCTGACCTTTTTATAACAATTCCTAAAGAACAAATTCCAAGCCAATATGCAAATGCTTTTGAAAGCGCCAATCAGGAGTTAATTAGCTTTCTTAAATATCAAACCGATTTTTCGACAGGAAATATAATGCTGGCCGATTATTATCTTAGAATACAGGATTATGTAAATGCGGAGTCTTTCTATCTAAAAGGTCTCAAAAAAGACAGCCTAATGAATTATGCCCTGCTCAATTTATCTTCGCTCTATAATGCCGTTGGCAAAAATGATGCTTCAATGCATGTATTGCAAAAAGCTTTAAAAAATGACCCAAACAACGAACGCATTTATTATAATTTAGCCTTGCTTTATAATGAAATGAATGATACTGTAGCTGCCGAAGCTTCTTTTGCCAAAGCAATAGCTTTAAAATCACAAAATCCAAGAGTTTATTACAATTATGGCTTGATGCTGAACAGCAGGAAAAAATTCAAAGAAGCCGAAGCTGTTTTACAGAAAGGAATTGCCATAAATTCTGACACACCTGATTTATACTATGCGCTCACTTTTGTGCATATCCAAGCAGATAATAAGACAAAAGCACAGCAAACAGCTTCCCGTTTGAAACAAATGGATCCGAATAATCCAAATTATCAGGAATTGTTTAAAAGTTTAGGTGTGCAATAACGGTAAAATCGAATTTTTAGAACAGCTATAGCAACTGTTTCTGAAGCATCCATTTTTGAAGTATAGCATCCAGATCTTCTTCTATTATTGGTTTAGAAACATAATCATTCATTCCATATTCAAGACATTTATCTTTTTCTCCAACCATAATTCCTGCAGTCAAAGCTATTATCGGAATTTTATCCCCTTTTTTATGTTTCCTGATTTCAATAGTGGCATCATATCCGTTTTTAATAGGCATTTGAATATCCATTAAAATCAAATCAGGATTATTGATTTCAAATTGCTCAACCCCCTCCTGCCCATCCGAAGCTTCTAAAATAATTGCATTCGGAATAATTCTTTTCACTAATGTTTTTGCCAGAAACATATTGATTTTATTGTCCTCTACAATCAAAATGCGCGATGTACCCAAACTATTTGTGTTTGCTATTTTCCGAATTGTTTTTTGGGGCATCAATTCAGCAAACGTATCTTTTGGGGCAGCCACTTTTTTAAATTTAATGAAAAAGAAAAAATCACTTCCGTCGCCGTACTTACTTTTCAGCTGCAGGCTGCTTTTCATTAATCCCAACAGCAAATTAGAAATAGCCAAACCTAAACCTGTACCTCCAAATTTTCTGGAAGTGGCACTGTCTTCTTGAACAAATGAATTAAAAATTTTCTTTTGATTGTAATGCTTGATTCCAATACCGGTATCCTTAATAGAAAATTTTATAATTGCCTTTTTTTTGCCTGCTTTAATTTGTTCAACATCCAATCTAATATGCCCAAAAGAAGTGAATTTTAATGCGTTACTAATTAAATTCACTAATATTTGTTTCAGCCGGATGGAATCTGCATATATATATTGGGGAATGTTTTCTTCAATTGCAAGGGTTAAATTAATGTTTTTAAGATTCGCTTGGTGTTTAAACAATTCGATTACTTGATGCAGCAGTCTAAAGAGATCAACATCTTCATAATGAAGATCTAATTTACCCGATTCAATTTTTGAAAAATCGAGTATATCATTAATGATTTCCATTAACGAATTGGCAGAAATATTGACTGTTGACATATACTCCAATTGGTTTTTATCAAGTTCAGCTTTCATCAGCAAATCGGTAAAACCTACAATCCCATTTAATGGTGTCCGAATCTCATGACTCATATTGGATAAAAAATCCGATTTGGCTTTATTAGCTTCTTCGGCTTGAATTTTAGCCTTTTTTAATTCTTTATTGGTTTGTTTTAACTGCTCGTTTATTTCTTCGTGTTCAATATATTTTATGTACAGATCATTTTCGCTTTCTTCGGCTTTTTCTTTGGCTCTAATCAATTCTAATTCTAATAATTTATGCTCGGTAATATCACGAATAGTTCCTAATACAACCGAAGGTTTGTTTTCTTCGTCCCATTTTAAAGTTCCTATTCCATGAAGCCAGCGCTCTTTTTGATCGTTTACTCTTATGATTTTATATTCCCTGTCAAACGGCTTTCTTTTATTGATCACTTCTTCTTGAAAATATGCCGCCAAACTTTCTCTCCAAGCCGGATGTACTAAAGCCGCCCAAGTTTCTTCATCCAGATCATAATCAGCATCAATCCCCAAAATAGTATTCAGTAAATCGGTACGTGTCCATTTTCCTGTATACATATTAATGCTATAGGTTCCTATTTGAGCAATGTTTTGAGTTTCTTTTAAAAACAGCTCACTTTCTTTTAATTTTATTTCAGCTTTTTCCCGTTCGGTAACATCTCTTACAAACAATAAAGCTTGCTTTTCTGAAAGTTTAACAGCATCAATTGACCAGAGCCGTATGGTTCCGTCACTATGCATAAAAGGTATAATATCCTTTGATGTTTCTTTCAGAAAAAGAGCACTAAATACTGACTTAATATTTGGCAAAAAATTAAATGGAGTTAAGTCAATTAGTGATTTTTTTAATAATTCGTTTTTTGAATATCCTGTAATCTTAGATGCTGCAGGATTCACCTCCAAAAAATGTCCCTCTTTGGTGACTACCATAACCCCATCGGGTGCATTCTCTACATAGTTTCTAAACTTGGCATTGCTTCTTTGTTCCCGCTCTTTGTCTTTGATGATTTCAACTTCTTTTTCTTTCGCCAGAATTTCACTTTCTATTCGTTTTTTTTCGGTAACATCTTGAGCAATTCCTTTCAAAGCTATAACTTCATTTTTATCGTTTAGCACTGGAATTCCTGTTCCATAAATCCATTTGATTCGATTGTTTGGAAACAGTATTTTATGAGTTACCTCATAAGGTTTTTTACTTTGGATGCATTCATTTATCTTGCCATACAGCATCTCTTTATCTTCTTCGGTGAAATAATTTAAATAATTCTCAAATAAAGGACCGCAAAGGCTTTTCTCTATTTCAAAAATATGATACAATTCATTGGTCCAAATCAGATCACTATTTACAATATTGAATTCCCAGCTTCCAATTTTAGCAATTTTTTGAGCGTCATTTAGCAAACTCTCACTTGCCGATAACTGCTTTTGAATTTTTCTGATTTCAGTAATGTCTCTGCCTATAGAATAGACTAAATTTCTGGAAGGATTTATAATAGAAGTCCATTGCACCGTTATAAGCTCGCCATTTTTTGTAATGATTCTGTTTTCAAAAATTATGGACGTCTTTTCTTTTAAAAGTTCTTGTATCGACAACTCTGTTTCGGGAATATCATCTGGATGAATGTAATTGAGAAAACTATTCAGCAATAATTCACGTTTGGAGTAGCCTAATTTATTAATGAATACAAGATTAAACTCTTTCAAATTTCTATTTAAATCCGAGACACAAATAAAGTCTGAAGTTTCTCGGGTAAAAAACTCAAAATTGGCAATAGAATCAATCTTTCTTTGCAGTAGCGAAATCGTATGTTCTTGCTTTTTTATTTTTTGTAACAATTCTTCAACAGATGGTAATTTTTCTTTCATATCTGCAAAATGTATTAGTTATAAAATCATATATAGAACCGCTTTTTCATTTGTATATGTAATAAGCATCAGATAGTGGCATTCCAAATGGCATGCACAATTTATAACAAAATGCTAATTCGAGATTTTTGATAAAATTTAGTGGAAAACAAGAAACTAAAGATATAAAAAAAATTCAACATAATACAGTAACTAACAAACAATTAGAATGCCATTTACTTTAAAAAAAACGTTTACTTTAATAGAAATCTTTATATAGGTTATTTTTTATCTTAAAAAAAGAATTAATAAAGATATTGCCTCAAAAATAACAAACTGTTACTATTATTATTTTCTTTTGAGCAACCTACGTTTTTGTAGTAATGCAAAAAACAGCATTTTGGCCTTACTTTTTCAGCCATTTATGGAGTACTTTTTCCAAATCATTGTGTACTATTGGCTTGGTAATGTAATCTGACATTCCATGGCTGATGCATTTCTCTTTCTCACCATTTAGAACTCCAGCTGTCAGAGCAATAACTGGTATATGCATAATGGTTTTGGATTTTCTAATGGCCATAGTAGCATCATAACCATTTTGAACAGGCATCTGAATGTCCATTAAAATAAGATCAGGATGTTCAATTTTGGAGATGGCGACAGCGTCATAACCATTTACAGCTTCAATTATTGTGCAGTTGGTAACGATTTTTTTGACTAATGTTTTAGCCAAAAGCATATTTATTTTATTGTCTTCGGCAATTAATATTTTATAATTGTCGAGAGAATTAGATGATTCTGGGGATTTGTTTTCTTCAAAATTCGTTGTCTCAGACGGATTGCTTTGCTTTTGACTGATTTTTTCAAAAGCAATAATAAAAAAGAATTCACTGCCCGCTCCATAGGAACTAGTCAATTTTAGCTTACTTTTTTTCAATGCCAAAAGCTGGCTCGAAATAGCTAAGCCCAAGCCAGTTCCCCCGTATTTCCTTGTAGTAGTATTATCTGCTTGAATAAACGACTGAAAAATTTTCTGCTGATTTTGTGTCTCAATGCCAATTCCTGTATCAACTACCGAAAATTTAATTTTAGAAATTACATCATCCTCTTCTGTTTGTATAATATTTAGCTTGATATGCCCAGAAAAAGTAAATTTCATTGCATTACTCAATAAATTCACTAATATTTGTTTCAGTCGAAAAGAATCTCCTTTTATAAATTGCGGAACAGCAGGATCGATATAAAGCACCAAATCAATTTTTTTATGATTGGCTTCGTATTTGAATAGATTTATTATCTGATTTGACAATTCATAAATATCAATTTCTTCAGAAATCAATTCCAGCTTACCCGATTCAATTTTAGAAAAATCAAGAATATTATTAATGATTTCCATTAATGTATTGGCAGATTCATTTACTGTAGTGAGATATTCTAACTGATCTTTATCAAATTTTGTTTTCAGCAACAAATCCGTAAAACCAATAATTCCATTAAGCGGGGTACGAATTTCATGACTCATATTGGCTAAGAAATCAGACTTTGCCTTATTGGATGCTTCTGCTTTTTCTTTTGCTTTTATTGTGTTTTCTATTTGTTTTTTTTGAGTGATATCCTGAACAACTCCTTTTAAAGCTACTACATTATCATTATTATCAACTATTGAAACTCCAGTGCAGAATACCCATTTAATGGTTTGATTTGGCAGGATAATTTTATGCTCCATTTCATAAGGCATTTTATTTGCAATAGTATTATCAATATTTCTTTTTAATTTTTCGACATCTTTTGGATAAAAACAGGATAAGTATTTATTATAAAGTTGTGGATCATTTGGTATTTTTTCAAATTCGAAAATTTCATATAATTCGTTGGACCAGTTTAATTCCTGAGTCATTAGAATAAAATCCCAACTCCCTATTTTTGCGATTTTTTGAGCCTCATTCAGCGATTTTTCACTGGATAATAATTTTTCCTGAGTTTTTCTAATATCCGTAATATCTCTGGCTATTGAATAAACTAAATCATTAGCAGTATTTAAATTGGCTTTCCACTGCAGAATAACAAAATCACCATTCTTCTTAATATATCTGTTTTCAAAATCGGTTATTCGGGACGATTCTGTTAAAGATTGGAATACGGTTAAAGTAGCCTCTAAATCATCCGGATGAATAAACTCAAGAAATGATTTTGATAACAATTCTTCTTTTGTATATCCTAATACTTCACTAAAAGCATCATTAACCATTTTGAAATACCTATTGGAATCAGCTATGCAGATTAAATCAAGAGAATCTTTTACGAAATATTCAAAATTGGTCAGATCCTGCTTTTCATCATTTAACTTTTCTATAAGTAATTCCTGCTCCTTAACTTTTTGAAGCAGTTCCTGATAGCTAAACTCATTTTTTGACTCTACCATATATTCAGTTTTATTAGAATACCAATTTATCCGTTTTTTTTATAAATATAGTACAGTCTGATAAAATAAAAAATACCCAAATGGCAAAACAAAAAAAATAGTACAAGTTATTACTGACAAATCCCTATTTATATCCATTTTTTAGTGCATTTCTTAAAATAAAAAAACTAAGTCTTGTGAATGTAAAATACAATTAAACATTTCAAAACTTAGCTGCTAAAAAAATTATTAAGGGTCTGATAGCTCAAAAAAACGTGCTGTTGCACTGATTTATTTAGGCATCCTGTTCATCCTCTTCCAAAACGGTTTCAAATTCCATAGGATCTTCAAAATCTGAATCTTTTACGGTTACTGGTTTAGAATCCTTACGGGCATTAAACTTTTCTAATTGCTCCAGTTCTCCATCCTCACCCGAAAAATAAGGAAAAACATCCATAATAGGAGATTCGGAAATAGCAGGAATTGAATATTCGCCCATAGTTGTTTTCATAACATGAACCGTATTGTCAAAAGCTTCTTTTACATCGTTTGCCTGTATCAATAAATACATATTCGATTTTCTTTCTTTGCCGCTTTCTTCATCATAGGCCATTAAAGAAACTCTTGTTTTAAACCAGCGGTCTGTATTTTCAAAAGGATGAATTTCGGCATAATTAGCCATTTTTATATTGGTGATTTTAAATTCTTCACTAATATAAGCAGCCATTTCTTCGGTAATTCTGCTCTCTGCCTCTGTGTAAGACAAAGCATCTACCAAATAAGGTTCTGTTGTAACCTTTTGTCCCCCAGTTTCATCTGTTTTTCTGTATTTAACTTTGCATTCGTACCAAATTGTGCTCATAAAGATTTTTTTTAAGGATGCCAAAGATAGATTTTAAACAAAAAAAAACGCTCAATTTACAAAATAGATATTCACAATTTTTATTAAATTGAAAATCAAATAAATAACAATTATTTTATAAGAATTTATAGTTTAATTTATGTAAATTTATGCCAAACTTATTTTTATATTTTTTGTTAAAAATAAGTTAAAGAAAAATTAAACAATCGTTTAATTTAAACAGTTGTTTAATTTTGTGGCGAATTTAAAAATAGAGCTTTGAAAACGGATTTCAACGAAAAACAGATTCAGATTTTGCATGTGGCCGAAAGGCTGTTTGCAGAAAAAGGATTTGACGGTACTTCAATACGGGACATTGCTAAGGAAGCCAAAATTAATGTTGCCATGGTTTCCTATTATTTTGGATCCAAAGAACAATTATTGGAAGCCATCATTATGAACCGTGCAGCGGGTATCAAATTACAAATTGATATTTTGACTCTTGAAGATTTAGACCCGCTTCAAAAAATACACAAACTTATTGAACTTTACATCGATAAGATAAACAGCAACAGAGGCATATATAAAATTATGCACTTTGAATTTTCCTCAAGCCAAAGAGTGATTAACCTTAAGGCCTTTACAGACTTAAAAAAAGGGAATCTAAAATCACTGGAAACTATTATTCAAGATGGACAGGATAAAGGGATTTTCAGAAAAGATATTGTTGTACCGCTTCTTACGACAACAATTCTGGGCACCTATTTTCATTTTCATTTGAACAGGCCTTTTTATCAAACGCTGTTAGATCTGGATACCGAAGAAAAATACAATACCTATATAAAAACAACTTTAACAATGCACATTCAACAAACCATTAAAGCCCTCTTGACATATGAAAGTTAGTTATTTAATGCTCTTTGGAGGGTTCTTCATTGGAATTTCATCCATCAATGCCCAAGACAAAACCAGTTTAAAGCTAGAAGAAGCTATACAATTGGCTTGGACAAAAAGTAATGAGATCTCATTGGCGAATACCAAAGTAGAAACCAAGAAACAAGAATTACAATCGGCTAAAAACACGCAGTACCCCGATTTAAAACTTACCGGGCAATTTCTTCAGTTAACGCAGCCAACCGTCCACTTAGAACTTGATGCAGGATCATTTCCGGCACCAGATAGAATCGCCATAGGTCAAGCGAGTTTGAAAATCCCCGTATTTGCAGGAATGAAAATTCAAAACGGAATAAAGCTTCAGGATAATTTATTCCAAGCCGAAAATGCAATGGCCTCCAAAACTAAAGAAGATGTGGCCATGAGAGTTATAAACTATTATGCTAATCTGTATAAAGCACAAAGAACCATCGAATTATTGAAAGAAAATCAAAA
Organism: Flavobacterium sp. 1; assembly: GCF_002797935.1. Taxonomy (NCBI): domain Bacteria; kingdom Pseudomonadati; phylum Bacteroidota; class Flavobacteriia; order Flavobacteriales; family Flavobacteriaceae; genus Flavobacterium; species Flavobacterium sp. 1. Next base: position 432,696 of record NZ_PGER01000001.1, on the reverse strand, counting down.
AAGCGCCGAACAGCGTGTTACTGATTTCATTGCTTTGGAAAAAAACGGAATCATTCCGCGTAATGATTTATTGAAATCCCAGCTTCAGGTTTCTAAAATTCAGCTGTCGCTTGATGAAGCGTTGAACAATGAAAAAATAATCAATTACTATTTGGTTACTTTGCTAAAACTGCCTTCACAAACAAAATTAGCAGTAACAGAAAGTGATTTGATTAGCTTTTCTGCAAATTCAGTTCCTACAGATGAACAGCCTGCATTTCAAAACCGTAAAGATCTGGAAGCAATTCAATTTCAGGAAAAAGCAACCCAAAACAACATTAAAATCGCCAAAGGTGATTACTATCCTAGTGTAGCTTTGACTGGCGGTTATGCCGCTTTGAACGTAAACAATATTATGACATTGGAAAATGCAATGTTCATTGGTGTTGGTATATCGTATGACGTCAGCGGAATCCTAAAAAACGGAACTCAGGTAAAAATTGCCGAAAGCAAAGCACTTGAGGTAAAAAATACCGAAGAACTTTTAAAAGACAACATTAGAGTTCAAGTACAGCAGGCAATTACCAATTATGATTTGGCTATAAAACAAAATACAGTTTACAATCAAGCTGTTGAACAGGCTGCTGAAAACTACCGAATCGTAAAAGACAAATACGACAACGGACTTTCGGATACCAATGATTTACTGGAAGCCGACGTAGAACAGCTGAAATCTAAAATAAGCGAAACCATTGCCAAAGTGGATGTTATTCAAAAATACTACGAATTACTTTCGGCAACCGGTCAATTATCACAAACCTTCAACCTTTCAAAAATATAACCACTACCAATATCATGGAAAAGAAAAAAACAAACGCCAAATTCATTATAATCCTATTGGTTTTGATCCTTGCAGGAGGAACTTACGGAATAACAAAATACATTCATTCCCAAGGACATGAAGAAACAGATGATGCTCAAATAGAGAAAAACATGAATCCGATAATCCCAAGAGTTTCGGGATATATCAACAAAGTATACGTAAAAGACAATGATTATGTGAAAAAAGGAGATACTTTATTTACCATTGACAAAAGAGACTATCAATTGAAAATTGAAGAAGCAAATGCTACTTTGATTGCGGCAGAAAGCGGATTTGAAGTAGCCAAAGAAGATATTGGAAGCGCTTTGGCAAGCATTGCTGTTTCGGATGCTAATGTACAATCAGCCGGAGGAAATATTGAAACTGCAAAAATCAGATTGGGAAGAGCCGCAAGTGATTATGCCCGTTACGAAAATTTATACAAAAATCACTCTATAACGAAACAGCAATTTGAACAAGCATTGGCCGCTAAACAAGAAGCAGAAAGCCAAGTGCGTATTTTACAGCAGCAGCAAAAAGCCAGCTCTTATCAAAAATCAGCAATTGAAGCTAAATCAAGAGTCACCAATAAACAGACAGAAGTAGCATCTGCCAATATCAAAAAAGCAAAAGCATTACTCGAAGTTGCCCAATTAAATCTGACTTACACAGTTGTAACTGCCGCTATTGACGGACAAGTTTCAAAAATTGACATCCAGCCAGGTCAATTGGTACAGCAAGGACAATCATTGTTCTATATCATTAATAACAATGAAGCTTGGGTTGTGGCCAACTTTAAAGAAACGCAATTGAACAAAATGATTATCGGTCAAAAAGTAACAATAAAAGTAGATGCTTATCCTGACTATGATTTTAAAGGAACATTAACTTCATTCTCACCAGCAACCGGATCTCGTTTTTCATTGCTTCCGCCAGATAACGCAACAGGAAACTTTGTAAAAACCATTCAAAGATTACCGGTAAAAATCAGTTTAGATACAACAAATGATCCTGAGAAAGTAAAATTACTGCGTCCAGGAATGAATGTTGATGTGGACGTACGTTTGAAGTAAGATTTTTTAGACTGCAGATTTAAAAGATCCATTAAATCTTTTAAAAATCAATTTAATTTTTTAGAATACTTACTTTATAAATCATACAAATGACAAAAGTACAAGCAACAGACGACGATTTAGTAGAATACGGCTTTAGACGCGTTATTATTACGATTACAGCAGTACTTTGCGCACTGTTGGAAATCGTTGATACAACCATTGTAAACGTGGCGCTTACCGATATGCGCGGAAGCCTTGGCGCTACCCTAACCGACGTAGCCTGGGTAATTACCGCTTATGCTATTGCAAATGTTATTGTGATTCCAATGACCAGCTGGTTATCACAGCAATTTGGAAGACGTAATTACTTTGTAGCCTCAATTATCCTTTTTACGGTATGCTCCTTTCTGTGCGGAAATGCAAACAATATATGGGAATTGGTAGCCTTCCGTTTCGTGCAGGGTATTGGCGGAGGAGCATTATTAGTAACAGCACAAACGATTATCACCGAGAGTTATCCCGTAGCCAAACGAGGAATGGCACAAGCTATTTACGGAATGGGCGTAATTGTGGGACCTACTTTGGGGCCGCCTTTGGGAGGTTATTTAGTCGATCATTATTCTTGGCCGTATATTTTTTATATCAATATTCCGTTGGGAATTATTGCCACTGTTTTGGCTATTACTTTCGTAAGAAGTCCAAAATACGGAGAAAAATTAAAATCAAACCAAGTCGATTGGTGGGGAATTGTGCTATTGGCTACATTCATAGGGTCGCTACAATTTGTACTCGAACACGGTCAGCAAGACGATTGGTTTAATGACAGCTTGATTACAAGTTTAAGCGTAATAACCGTATTTGGCTTAATCCTTTTTATATGGAGAGAACTTACCTACAAACACCCAATTGTAAATTTAAGTGTTTTAAAAGACGGTAATCTGAGAATAGGAACCGTTATGTGTTTTATCCTTGGTTTTGGACTATATGGATCAACATTAATTATCCCAATTTATACGCAGGCAATCTTAGGATGGACAGCAACCGATGCTGGATTGCTACTAATTCCGGGTTCGATAACCACCGCTTTTATGATGCCTATAGTAGGTAATATGATTCAAAAAGGAGTACCGCAGTCCTATATGGTTGCCGTTGGATTTTTAATCTTTTTCTTCTTTACTTTTACGATGTACAATAATATGACTCCCGATACTGGAGTAGAACATTTATTTTGGCCATTGATTCTAAGAGGTATCGGATTGGGCTTACTTTTCGTACCGATAACAACGCTCTCTCTTTCTACCCTAAAAGGGAAACACATTGGAGAAGGTGCCGCTTTTACCGGAATGATGCGTCAACTAGGAGGTTCATTTGGTATTGCTATCATCACCACCTTTATCACACGTTGGAGTCAGGAACACAGAGTAAATTTAGTTGCCCATCTGGATCCCAGCAAATATGAAGTACAGCAACGGGTAATTGGCCTGCAGAGAAGTTTTATGTCCAAAGGTTTTACCAGCAACGAATCACTGCAAAAAGCCTATCAGGTAATGGATTATTCCGTAATGAAGCAGAGTACAGTTTTGGCCTATATGGATATTTTCCTTTATTTAGGAATCCTGTTTTTATGCTGTATCCCGGTAATTCTTTTCATCAAAAAAGGAAAAAACAAAATAGATCCATCTGAAGCAATGCACTAGAAAGTTAGAGATTAGAAATTATAAGGTCAGAAATTGGGAAAGTCCAGTTTCTGACCTTTTCTTTTGTCAAAATATAAGACTAAGTTAGATTGCTTCTTTTTGGAGCAGAAACATTAGGCATTTTTAGCCGGCATTTGTCCCGTTTTCCATTACAACCTTTTGTGCCTCTTGTCTTTTGAGGCGAGACGGCACAAAAGGGTTTTCACTTCAATCGGGGCTAAAGGGAGCTATTTTGCTTTTTTGCCGATATTTCAAAAAAATGAACTCCGAACTTCACTAATCAACAAGTGAGATTCGGAGTTTTTTTGTTAGTCTAAAAAAAACGGATACGACAAACAAAATTCACACTTTATAGGTTTATAACTATTATTTTCTGTATTTGAAAAAAGAATAAAAACGATAAAAACTTTCGCCAATCTAAACCTTTTGGGATGTATTATATTGAAAATTTATATCGTGTTATACAAAGTTAGCTGCAGCTTTAACGAGCACTCTACACAGTACTACTTGACTTTGACAACAACTTTTCCTTTTGACCGACCTGTTTCAACATAAGACAATGCTTGGTTAGTTTGCTCAAACGGAAACACTATGTCAATGACAGGTTTTATGACCCCAGTTTCAATCAATTTTGTGATTTCACCTAATTGTTTACCTTCTGCTCTCATAAATAAGAATTTAAAAGATACATTCATTTTTTTCGCTTTTTTTCTTGCACTAAAACTTAATAGGTTAATCACCAATTTTAAATACCAAGGCAAACCAATTGCATTTGCAAATTCAGGTGTTGGCGGACCGACTAGCGAAATTAATTGACCACCAGACTTTAAAATACGTAATGACTTTTCTAAGATTTTTGTGTCTCTATTGCTATGCAATACCAAATCGTAATCTTTCAATTTGGTTTCAAAATCTTCTTTTTTATAGTCAATAATTAAATCAGCACCAAGACTTTTTACTAAATCAATATTTTTTGAACTTGTAGTTGTAGCAACAAAAGCTCCTAAATGTTTTGCTAACTGAATGGCGAATGTGCCAACACCACCCGAACCTGCCTGAATAAAAACCTTTTGGCCTTTTTTTACATTCGCAATTTCGACAAGTGCCTGCCAAGAAGTTAAACCAACCAACGGAATTGAACCAGCTTCTTCCATTGAAAGATTTTTTGGTTTTAAAGCCACGTCATTTTCATCAATAGAAATGAATTCGGCAAATGTACCAATACGATAATCTGATACACGAGAATATACTTCATCGCCAACTTTGAATTTACTAACTTTTGACCCTACTTTGGTAACAACACCAGCCACATCATGACCATTTACAAATGGTGGCTTGTAAGGTAAAAACAATTTGAATTCGCCATTTCTAATAAGTGAATCCAATAAATTGACACCCGCAGAATGAACTTGTACCAATACATCATTTTCTTTTACTGTTGGTTCAGCCCAATCCGTTAAATGCAATTTTTCTTTTTTTCCGTAGCTTTTTACTATGAATGCTTTCATTATTTTAAGTTTTTATTTAGCCAAAAATGTTAATGCCCTTTTTACAAATTCTACGTGATTTTGAAATATTCCGCCGTGTCCGGCATCTTTATAAACGATTAATTCAGAATTTGAAATGCGTTTTGCCAAGTCATAAGTATTGCTGCTTGGAACCATTCTATCATTATCGCCATTGGCAATTAGAACAGGTTGTTTTATCACAGACAAATCTTGTGGCTTTTGTAAGCCCCAGCTATGAATGGCTTTTAACTGATTACTGAAAGATTTAAGATTAATTTTTTCATCACGGTTTTCAGTTCGTTCTTTTATTCGGGCTAAAAATTCTTTAGCAGATTTCTTTCCGTTTTCATTTTGATTGAAAAACAAGTAAAATTTAGGATCTCTAAAAGTTAAATAACCTCTCAACATATCCCAATAAGTGATTTTTGAAACATTTTTAATGCCTTCGCCGCCAGCAGGGCCAGTTCCTGTCATGACTACTCTGCGTACAAGCTGTGGTTCTTGCAATAATATTTCTTGTGCAATAAATGCACCCATTGAAAAACCGACTATATCCACTTTCTCATATCCCATTGCTTTAATAAAGCCAATAGCATCTTTTGCCATTTCAGCAATAGTAATTGGAGTTTTACCTTCGGTAGCACCTACACCACGATTATCAAAGGCAATTATTTGGTGCTTTGAAGCAATACCATCCAAAATTCTTGGGTCGCAGTTATCCAACGTTGCTCCTAAATGATTTAGAAAAATAACAGGAACACTTTCATTTAGAATACCAAGTTTTCGGTAATAAAATTTTGTGCCATTTACCGATATGGTTTCTGTTTTTACATTTTGAAAAGTCATAATTTCAGAATTATTTGTTTGTGAGAATACATTAGTAAATGCCGTAACTAATATAATGAATGAAAGACTATATTTTTTCATTTTAAACTTTGTTTAATTGTTTAAGAATTGTTTTGAATCAAAAATTTACTTTTTAGAGGCATCTATTTGTTTTGAGGCAAAAAACATTACAACAACTATATACAATTCTGTTATAACTGCTGGTAATAAATCATTTGTCCAACCGTCAAATAGTACACTAATAATTCTACAAGTGAGTATTACAGATATTAGCAATAAAGAAGATTGATACCAAGTTTTATTTTTGGTGATTAAGCCCATAAGCATTATTAAACCACCACCAATAAGCATACCGCCTATGGCTCCTCTAAATGTACTATAAGTCATTATCCCTAATGGTTTAATACCATATAAGTCAAAAGTACTTAAAGGAGCAAATACATTTACTGCACCTAGCACAAACAAAGGGACAATCCCCAGCACTACTAAAATATTGATTATTTGTTTCATTTCTATTCTTAAATATTCACAACAATTTTTCCAACAGTTCTTCCTTTTTCTAAATACAAATGAGCCTCAGCCATTTCATCAAAAGGAAATATTTTTGATACGAATGATTTTAGTATTCCTTTTTCCATTAACTGTGAAAGTTGCAACATGTTTTCACCTGATGACTGTACAAGCAAAAATGATAAATTAATATCTTTTGATTTTGCTTTTTCAAGCTCTTCATTAGAAATATTGCTATTTGTAATTGAAACAATTGTTCCACCTTGTTTTGTTATATCTAATGATTTTAAAATAGTATCACTTCCAATGGTATCTAACACAAAATCAACATCTGAAACTATGTCTTGAAAATTTTCTGTTGTATAATCTATATGTTCGTCTGCCCCATTTTGCAAAATAAATTCTCTGTTTTTTGCTGATGAAGTACCAATTACATAAGCTCCAAAATGCTTGGCAATTTGTGTTGCATAATGTCCAACACCACCCGATGCTGCATGAATTAACACTTTGTCTCCTTTTTTTACATTAGCTTTTTCTACCAAAGCTTGGTAAGCTGTAAGTGCAGCAAGTGTAGCCGATGCAGCTTCTTGATGAGAAATATTTGTGGGTTTTAAAGTTAAATGTGTAGATGGCACTGCAACATATTCAGCATAAGCATTTCCCTTTCCAGGGAAATTTGCCATTCCAAAAACGGCATCACCAATTTTGAAATCGGTTACGGCATCACCAACTTCAACTATTGTCCCAGACAAATCCCAACCTATAATTGCTGGTCTATCTGCACCAAGAATCCAATTTAATGCTCCATTATTTGACCTTACTTTATAATCAATTACGTTTATACTTAATGAAATTGGTTTTACCAAAACTTCATTATTTTTAATAATTGGCTTTGCTATATCTACAAATTTTAGATTATCAACACCACCTGCTTCATTTAAAATTATTGCTTTCATTTTGTTGTTTTTTAAATTGTTTACTTTTATTGTTATATATTTATTATTGGGTACTTAGTTTGTTTTAAGCTTTGTTTAATTGTTTTAGAACATTTTTTTCTAAAATTCCATAAGCAAAATGCTGTAAATTAATCAAGACAGAAGTGCCTTTACCCACAATATTTCTAAATTTTGGTTTATCTGTTTGAACTACTTTAAGCACTTTTTCTGCAACCATTGCAGGGTCTTCAGCTTGTTCTACTAAATTGTTAGTGAATTTTTCAATTTTACTCCTTAATGAATTGTAATCTTCAATTTTATTTAAAGTTGTTGATGAATTATCTAAAATACTTGTTTTAAAAGCAGCAGGTTCAATCATAGAAACACTGATGTTAAACTCATTCAATTCATAACGTAATGATTTAAAATAACCTTCCAATGCGTGTTTGGAAGCGGCATAATAAGCAGCATTAGGAAAGGATACGAGTCCAACAATTGAACCCACAGTTATTATTTTACCGAATTTTTGTTTTCTAAAATAGGGCAATACAGCATTAGCTACCTTGATGGTTCCCCAAAAGTTTGTTTCCAATTGTTGCCTGCCTAATTCAATTGGCGTTTCTTCTGCAATACCTGACACTAAAAAGCCAGCATTATTGATAAGAATATCCAACTGATCTATTTCATTGAAAATTCTTTCAGGCAAAGTGTTTATTGATTGGTCTGAATCAAGATCTAATGCTATCATTTTGAAGGGTAACTTTGACGCATACTTTTCGGGGTTGCGGCTTGTACCAATTACATTATAGCCCTTTCTGTGTAGCTCGTTTGCGATAATTAAACCAAAGCCAGAAGAAGCACCTGTTATTAAAATATTCTTACTCATTTTTATTTGTTTTAAAATTTAAATCGTATTTTTGCTTGCGAATTGCAAGTGCAAATATACAAACAACTTTCAAAACGCAAGTTAAATTTCGAAATATTTTTAGTTTATTTTATGGAAACAAGTAAAAAAAGGTCAGAGTGTCCATTGAGTTGCTCATTGGATGTGTTTGGCGATAAATGGTCCTTACTCATTATCAGGGATTTAATATTTTATAAAAAAAGCACATACAATGACTTTTTAAAATCGGCAGAAGGTATTGCCACCAATATTTTAGCATCAAGACTAAAGACATTGGAAGAAAACGGAATTATTGAGAAATCAGCACACCCCGACAGCAAGGCAAAAATTTTGTACAGACTGACTGAAAAAGGAATTGATTTATTGCCGATAATTATGGAAGTTTACATTTGGTCGGACAAATATTATGAAATGCCAGTCGCCCTAAAAGCGACAATCAAAGAAGCCAAAAAAGACAAAGACAAATTTGTAAAACAGGTAACGAAAGAATTAAAAATTAAAATTACCGAGAAAAAACAGCACCTAATCGAGTAGAAGACTCCGCCATAAACTGATGGAATACTCCCCCGCTCCTCACAGTATTGTCATCCAGCTCAGTAAAATCTCATGACCTTGCGTTTTTTATAAAGTTTTTTTAAGATGTGAGCGTGATAAAAGTCTCCAAACTTTTTCTCCTAAATATTTTTAGAATTATATGTAATTCCCCCGCTGGCACAAGTGTGACACACGTGTAAACAAAGATTTTTCAAAAAAGAGGAGAATCCGAATACAAAAAATAAAGTTTTTTTTTAATGACTGACATTATGTACAATCTTGCTGAACAATAAAATGAACGAACAATTAGTATTTCAGTTATGCATCAGTGTTTTAATCCCTATCTATAGTGGTCTACCTGGACTATGGATCGCACAAATCATGAGAAAAACAAACAGCTCTTTTTTTTATTCTGTTAAGAATTTTGAAATGACTAAAAATATTGGCTTTTATAAACGCTTGAGGCTTGACTTATTCACATACTTCGTAAAGAATACATTCTTTAGACATTGCAACACAAAAATTAAAATAACAAAAAAACCATCCATAAATGAAGCTGACCAACTGCTTAATGAAATAACAATATCCGAACTATGCCATCTTTTCGGATTTATATTTGTACTCATTTTTCAAATTGGAACTTTAATCTTGGATTTATACACCATGTTTTTCTGTTCATTACTATTCAACACGATATTTAACATATACCCCATTTTTCTTCAGGAATGCAATAAATTAAGACTTAGAAACTTTCTTAAAATTTTGCAACAATAAGCTAGCTTTCTGCATTCTACATTCTACCTTGTAAAAACCAAGTTATTCCCTTTTGACAAATTAGCGTCAAATTGATAGCCCTCATAATTAAATCTTTTTAAATCATCAAGCGTTTGGGCATTGGTGTCCAAAATATAACGCACCATCAATCCTCTAGCCTTCTTGGCAAAAAAACTGATAATCTTAAGATTTCCATCCTTATAATTCTTAAATTCTGGAGTAATAACCGGAACTTTCAAAGCCTTCACATCCACAGCCGAGAAATATTCATTACTCGCCAAATTGATAAAAAGTTCACCTTTTTTGAGTTCTTTATTTAGTGAATTGGTAATCGTCTTTTTCCAAAACTCATATAAATTTTTGCTTTCGCCAATAGGTAATTTCGTTCCCATTTCGAGTCGATAGGGCTGAATTAAATCCAAAGGTTTCAAATAACCGTACAAACCCGATAGAATCCGTAAACTGTCTTGAAGCAATTCTAATTTTTCAATCGGAATCGTGTAAGCATCAAGTCCTGTATACACATCACCGTCAAAAGCATACACTGCCGGGCGTGCATTTTCGGGCGTAAAAGGAGTTTTCCAATCTTGATTGCGTTTCCAGTTCAAATCGGCCAATTTATCTGAAATAGACATTAGCTCGGATAAGGATTTTGGTGACTGCTGTTTTAAAACTTTATGAACCTGTCTGGATTCTTTTAAAAAAGAAGAGGAAGTATATTGAGAAGCTGGTAACTCTTTTTCGAAATTTAATGATTTGGCTGGCGATAATACAATTTTCATATAGGACTATTTACTGCTTCAAAAATACAAATTGAAATCTAGAATTGAGAAACAATAGATTGAATTGTTTAATGCCATAATAGATAATTAAGATTGAAAAAATACTAAGCAATAATTGCGCGGATTGCTGAAATCTATTAAAAAAAGCCATTTCTAAAAACAGCAAACAGAGTGACGGGTAATTTTTTTCAAACCAATTTCAATACAAGACAGAACAAATTTCTCAATATTTGTTATATTTGAATGAAATTTAGAACATGAAATTATTTTATACAATCCTTTTTTGTATCCTGTTTCACATTGGATTAGCACAATCTGCCAATCAATATTTTGAAAAAATCAGAAATAACGAAGCCGAACTTACTGCTTTTTTTGCCCAAATGCCCAAAGGCGGCGATTTACACCATCATTATTCCGGTTCAATTTATACAGAACCTTTATTGGCTCATGCCATCGCCCAAGATTTATATCTAAATACTCAAACCATGACAGTCAGTAAAGAAAAACAAACTGGCACTGACTGGGTATTATTCTCTGCTTTGCAAAAGAATGGAGAACTGGAAGCTTACAAACAAAAAGTAATGCAAAAGTGGTCCGTTAAGGATTATAACTATGTAGATTACCCTTCGGACAAACAGTTTTTTGAGTCTTTCACGAAGTTTGAACCCGCCATTGTCGGGAATTTTGAAGCTGGTTTATTGGAACTAAAAAACAGAGCTGTCAAAGAAAATGTCAGCTACATCGAAACTCAATTAACAACAATTCCCTGTGCCATAAAAACAGATGATTTAGCCAAATACAATAATCAGTTACGAAAAATGACTGTTGCCAAAAACGAGAAAGCCGTTATGCAGTCTTTGGATTCTTTATACACTATTTTTATTCAAAAAGAAGCCAAAAAATATGCTGCAGATTTTAATGTAAACTTCGTTGGCAAAATGCACAAAGAGCTTAAAATCGATGACAGCCAATTTACAATGCGCTACCAAAATTTTGTTTTGCGCTTTATGGAACCTGTGGATTTATTCAAAAATTTAATCGTGGCTTTTATCTCGGCTGACAGCAGTCAACTGATGGCGGGAGTCAATATCGTTTCGCCCGAAGATGGCGAAACATCGATGAAAGATTATGAATTACACATGCTGATGTTCAAATATTGCCACAGCCGTTTTCCAAAAGTAAAATATACGCTGCATGCTGGCGAACTTACTTTGGGATTAGTTCGCCCTGAAGAATTAACTTGGCATATCAACGCAGCAGTTTATACCGCTGGAGCCAATAGAATAGGTCACGGAGTTGATATCGCTTACGAAGAAAAAAGCTATGATCTAATGCGTTATATGGCTAAAAATAATATTCCTGTAGAAATTAATCTGGTTAGCAATGAATTCATTTTGAAAGTAAAAGAGAACCGCCACCCTATTCTCTTGTACAAAGAATTTAACGTGCCAATTGTCATTAGTACCGACGATGCCGGAATATTGCGAACCAATATGACCGAACAATATGTTTTACTGGCCAAAAGATACAGCAGCATTACCTATGATGATATCAAACAGTTTGTTTACAACAGTATCAATTATAGTTTTATTCAGGACCCAGCGGCGAAAAAACAATTGCTTCAGGATTTAGATGTCCGTTTCAAAATTTTTGAAGCTAATTTTTCAGCGAAATAAATTAGTCCAGCACAATTCGAAATTATTAAAGGTCTCAAAAATGAGGCTTTTTTTATGAATAAATCCTCTTTCAGGTTTGCATTATTATGGCTAATTTCACCAAATTTGATATTTTACTTTCAATACACACAAAATGAAACATTGGGACATTCTTTTATCCAATCAAGTTGACAAAAAAAACTTTATAGACACTTTATTATCAGGGAAAATTCAAGGAAAATTATCAGATTTCAATAATTTAAAAGGAATCTTATTTTCTGATATATCCATTCAAAAATTAATAGAAGAAGAATACATACACGACTCAATTGAAGCGACCGCTGACTTTCACCGAAACCTCCGCACCTTTTCATCGGGAGAACGAAAAAAGGAGTTTTTAAAATATTGCCTAAAGCAAAAACCTGATTATATTATTCTGGATAATCCTATGGATCATTTAGATATTGCTTCACGCATCGAATTAACTGCCGAGATTGAGTCCATCTCTCATTCGGTTGGCATTATTCAATTAGTAAACCGAACTGTTGATTTACTTCCGTTTATTGCTAATAAAGCGCAAATAAACGACAACATATTTGAACTGAATAATATAAACACAATCGAACATTCCCTTGAAAATAACGAATATAAAATACCTATTCATAAAGAGATTTTTAAAGATGGTGTTTTAATAAAAATGAATTCAGTTTCTGTTTCTTATGACGAAAGACCTATTATTAACAATCTTTCCTGGACTATTAAACAAGGAGAATTTTGGCAGCTCATAGGTCCGAATGGTTCTGGGAAAAGCACTCTTTTATCATTAATTTCGGGAGATAATACCAAGGGTTATGGCCAGGATATTGAACTCTTTGGGAGAAAAAAAGGCAGCGGTGAAAGCATTTGGGAAATCAAAAAGAAAATCGGGTATTTCTCAACATCCATGACCGACTTATTTAGCAAGAACACAGCTTTGGAAGAAATGATTCTTTCGGGTTTCTTTGATTCGATTGGATTGTACAGGCAGCCAACAACTTTACAGCGAAAAATTGTCTCTCAATGGCTTGATCTCATTGAAATGACTCCATTGAAAAATAAAATTTTCAATCGGCTTTCCATTGGTCAGCAAAGACTTGCACTGATTACCCGAGCGGTTCTCAAACATCCTCCATTATTAATTTTAGACGAACCTCTTGAAGGATTAGACGATCATAATGTTGCATTGGTAATACAGCTTATCAACACGATTAAAAAAGAGACCAACATTACCATTCTATTTGTTTCGCATCGAATGGAGCCAAATCTTGCTCCCAATTCTGTTTTAGAATTGCATTCAAGTCCGATGGGATCTAAAGGGATTATAAGGTCATTTATTTCTTAAATTACTAATGATCTAACCCCACTGTTATCATCTCGAGGAACTCAGTAATGAGCTTAAGATGGTACACAGATTATACGGATTAAACTGATTCGCACAGATTTTCTTGTCTTGATTTCACCTGATTCGTATTTAATACCAAACAAGCCTTATCTCTCTCTTTAGCCCTGATAGAAGTGGAAATCCTTTTTATTTTTAAAGAAAAAATAAAAAGATTGAAACGGATAGCAGGAATCCATCTAACCAAAAAATGCCTTATGCTTCCGCTCCATAAATAAGGCAATGCTAAAACTGAAAACCAACAGTCAAATAGAAAATTACTACTTTATGTGGTAAGAATGATTCTATAAAATTTGTAACTTTTATTCGAACACCACGTATAATAACTTTAACTTTAAAACCAAAAAAGTCATGGGTCCATTTATGATTGCTCTTTTAGTCTTCGGGCTAATTATTCTTTTTTCTTCCTTTTTTACAGTAAAACAGCAGACTGCTGTTGTTATAGAACGTTTCGGCAAGTTTTTGAGTATCCGAAACTCTGGATTACAGCTCAAAGTTCCAATTATTGACAGAATTGCTGGCCGTGTGAACTTTAGAATTCAACAGCTGGATGTAATTATTGAAACACAAACTAAAGACAACGTGTTTGTGAAAATGAAAATTTCAGTGCAGTTTAAAGTCATTCCAGAAAATGCATACGAAGCATTTTATAAATTAGAATATCCTCATGATCAGATTACAGCGTATGTTTTTGACGTGGTGCGTGCCGAAGTTCCTAAACTTATTCTGGATGATGTTTTCGCAAGAAAAGATGATATTGCTGTTGCCGTAAAAAGAGAATTAAATGAGGCAATGATGGCTTATGGGTATGATATCATCAATACTTTGGTTACGGACATTGACCCAGATATTCAGGTAAAAAATGCCATGAACAGAATTAATGCGGCCGAAAGAGAAAAAACCGCAGCTATGTTTGAATCTGAAGCGCAAAGAATCAGAATTGTTGCTAAAGCAAAAGCTGAAGCCGAAAGTAAAAAACTGCAAGGTCAAGGTATTGCAGATCAACGTAGAGAAATTGCGCGCGGATTGGTAGAAAGTGTTGAAGTGTTAAACCAAGTAGGAATTAATTCGCAGGAAGCATCGGCTTTGATTGTAATTACACAGCATTATGATACTTTGCAGGCGATTGGTGCCGATACGAATTCTAATTTAATTCTGCTTCCAAATTCACCGCAAGCAGCAAGCGATATGTTAAATAGTATGGTAACCAGTTTTACTGCTTCAAACATCATTGGTGAAGAAATGAAAAAACAAAAACCACGTGTTAAAAAAACAAATAATACTTCAATAGATTATAATCCGTCGGATACTTCAAATCCAACAACTGAAACTGAGTAAATAGTGACTAGTAATTAGTACTCTGTAATTAGTACTCTGTAATTAGTACTCTGTAATTAGTACTCTGTAATTAGTACTCTGTAATTAGTACTCTGTAATTAGTACTCTGTAATTAGTTTAGTAGGACGCATAAAAAAAGAGATAATTAAAAAATATTTTTTTAAGTATCTCTTTTTTTATGCTTTATCTTTTTTGTCTTTATCCGCTAAAGAAAAACTATTCACTAAGAGCTAATTACTAATCACTAATCTTCATCATCAACATGGTGCGATTTTGAATATCCTCTCCATTTCTCGATACAATCCTGAAAATCCTGTGGCAGTTCAGTATCAAAACGCATCATTTCTCCAGTATTTGGATGCACAAAACCAAGTGTTTTAGCATGCAAAGCCTGACGTGGCAAAGCTTTGAAACAATTCTCAATAAACTGTTTGTATTTTGTAAACGTAGTTCCTTTCAAAATCAAGTGACCTCCATAACGCTCATCGTTAAAAAGCGGATGCCCAATATGTTTCAAATGCGCACGAATCTGGTGTGTTCTTCCTGTTTCCAGTTTGCATGAAATCAAAGTCACATATCCAAAACGCTCCAATACTTTATAATGTGTAATTGCAGGTTTCCCTATTTCGGGATCGGCAAAAACGGCCATTTGCATGCGGTCTTTTAAGTGTCTTGCTAAGTTTCCTTCAATAGTTCCTGCTTCTTGAGCAACATTTCCCCAAACTAGAGCAATATATTCTCTTTCGGATGTTTTGGCTTCAAATTGTTTGGCCAAATGAGTCATCGCAGCTTCAGTCTTGGCAATAACCAATAATCCAGAAGTATCCTTATCGATTCTATGAACCAGACCCGGGCGTTCACTGCTGTTCATTGGTAAATTCTCAAAATGAAAAGCCAATGCATTTACCAAAGTCCCAGTATAATTCCCATGACCGGGATGCACAACCAATCCAGGCGGTTTATTAATTAGCAAAAGAGCCTCATCCTCATAAACAATATCCAGCGGAATATCCTCTGGATCTACCCTGTTTTCAAACGGCGGATGCGTGAGCATTACCTGAATCACATCAAGGGGTTTCACTTTATAATTTGACTTTACAGTCAAGTCATTCACAAAAATATTCCCTTCGGCAGCGGCATTCTGAATTTTATTTCGTGTGGCATTTGGAATCATACCCATCAGATATTTGTCAATCCTCAAAATCGCCTGTCCTTTCGGAACTTCATACCGATAATGCTCAAATAACTCTTCGTCTAAATCCTCAATTGGTTCAATATTATTGTTCATTCGCTGGTATTTGTTCTTCTGCTGGAACAGCTGTACTGTCCACTGCTTCTTCTTGATAACTCTCTTTCCCGTCGCCCAAAACCAAATCAATCTTGGAGGCTTTCAATACTCTGTCCCCTACTTTCAGATTTCTGCCTTTATACCGCATTTCCAAAACCATGTCTTTTCCTAAATTAGGGACATAAGTAATAGTCCCGGCTTCAAGTCCTAAAGCCTTTAATGTAGGCACTGCCTCACGATAGGTTTTTTCAATCAAATCTGGAATCCGCACAGACGAAAACCCAGATGAATTAATCTTAATATATACTTTTCTGCCCACCTTTACCTTTGTTCCTGGCATAGGATCTTGCTCTACAACACTGTATTTTGGGTAATCGCCTCTAAAATCAACACTATCCAATAATTCATAATCCAAATCCAATTCATCCAGCTTATCTTCCACTTGCTCCTCGGTCAATTTTCTCAAATCGGGAACCGAAATTTCATGCCCATGATCGGTAGTAAAAGTCAGCCAATGCATGAATAAATAACCTAAAACAGCAATAATTGCAAATGCAATCGCCACTTGTCCAAAAAATACGCGACTCGTAAGATATTTTTTTAAGCTCATAAATATTTTTATTTCCCGCAAAGATAAAGCTATTTCGTTTCAAAAAAAATGATAATTTTGTTTAATAGTATTTGTCCTTCCGAGCAACATTTTTGCAAGGAGCTATTTCCCGCTATTCGTTGCAATCTTTTTATTTTTAAAGAAAAAATAAAAAGGATTTCCACTACTATCGGGGCTAGGGCATCAGTTTTCAAAACAGCATTTAAAATTAAAATCACAGTATTACACTTTCAAAAAAATTGTGCAATTCATCTAATTTACAGCAAAAAAATAAATAAAAACATGAAAAACATTGCCATCATCATGGGCGGCTATTCCAGCGAATACAAGATCTCACTCATCAGCGGAAACGTAGTTTACCAATTCTTAGACAAAACAAAATACAACGGATTCAGAGTCCATATTTTCAAAGAAAAATGGGTTTATGTTGATGAACAAGACAATGAATTTCCAATTGACAAAAACGATTTTTCAGCAACCGTAAACGGAACCAAAATCACTTTCGACTGTGTTTTCAATGCCATTCACGGAACACCAGGCGAAGACGGATTAATGCAGGCATATTTCGAATTAATTGGGATGCCGCAATCTTCCTGCGAATATTACCAAGCATCATTAACGTTCAACAAACGTGACATGCTTTCTGTATTAAAACCGTACGGAATAAAAACCGCGACTTCTTACTATTTGAATAAAGGCGATATCATCAATACTGCCGAAATCGTAAAAACCGTTGGTTTGCCATGTTTTGTAAAACCAAATAAATCAGGTTCCAGTTTTGGAATCTCTAAAGTAAAAACAGAAGCTGAATTGCCAATCGCTATTGAAGTGGCCTATAAAGAAGATAATGAAATCATTATTGAAAGTTTCTTAGACGGAACCGAAGTTTCTGTTGGAGTCATCAACTATCAGGGAGAAATAATCGTTTTGCCTATCACCGAGATTGTTTCTGAAAATGATTTCTTTGATTACGAAGCCAAATATGAAGGAAAATCACAGGAAATAACTCCTGCCAGAATCTCCGAAGAAATGACTCAAAAAGTAAGCGAAGCTGCAAAACGTGCCTACGAAGTGCTAAAAATGAAAGGTTTCTCAAGAAGTGAATTCATCTTTGTAAACGGAGAACCGCACATGCTCGAAATGAATACCATTCCTGGATTAACAACTGAAAGCTTAATTCCGCAACAAGCAAAAGCAGCCGGAATTTCATTAACAGATTTGTTTACCAATGCGATTGAATTGGCGATTAATTAAGTTGATGAGAATCTAAGATTCTAAGCTTTTAGTATTTATCCTGAACCGAAGAAATAATATTATTAAAAGTTCATTTCAATGCTTTATACAATCCTGCAAGGTTTCCAAAACCTTGTAGGTTTGCTTTTAAAATCAAATACCTACAAGGTTAAAAAAAAGACCTTGCAGGAAAATCGATTATCAACAAAAACAATATTCGAAACTTATGATGGTATTGATTGGAACAAATGAAACTTGCTTATTAAAAGGAACTATTCCTAATACAGAATGTCTTACTTGCAAAATTCATTCAACAATAGATTATAGCATTTTTACCAAATATACCTCTTTAACATTCATACCTCTATTCCCTGTTGGAAATACAGTATATATAAAATGCAACAATTGTTCAAAAGAAATTAATTTTGAAGATTTAGATGAGAACACTAAAATAAAACTCATCGATGAAAATAAAAAAACAAATCAAAGAAGACCAATTTGGCTGTTTTCTGGTATCATTATATTAGTCTGTTTCATCATATTTTATTTTTTCAGCTTATATCAAACAGATAATGAAACAAAAGCTTTAGTGAAAGCTCCAGCTTTTGGAGATATTTATAATATAAAATCTTCAAATGGATATTATTCGTCTATGAGGATAGATAAAGTGACAAAGGACAGTGTTTATGCCACGCAAAATGATTATAGAGTATATTTACAGTCAGAAGTTGAGGAGATAAACAAAACAGAAAATTACACAAACAGAAAAAATAATTATTCAAAAAAGGATTTATTAAAACTATATGATAACGATGATATATTCTCCGTTATAAGAAAATAAAAAAACTCAGAATCTTAGAATCTTAGCAACTCAGAATCTTCAAACATAAAACAATGAACAAAAGCAGAATCGAAGCCTTTAGCGATGGCGTCATGGCCATTATAATTACCATCATGGTTCTGGAAATCAAAGCGCCTGAGCATTCTGATTTAGCCAGTTTATTGCCGTTGATTCCTGTTTGTTTGAGTTATGTATTGAGTTTTATCTACGTTGGGATTTATTGGAACAACCACCATCACATGTTTCAGGTAGTAAAAAAAATAGACGGATCGGTGCTATGGTATAACACGGCATTATTATTTTGGCTGTCATTAATTCCGTTTGCGACAAGCTGGATGGGAGAACAGTCTTTTGCTACAGTTCCCATTGCCTGTTATGGTTTTATTTTATTGATGTGTGCCATTTCCTATATTATGCTTCAAAATAAAATCATTAAGCTCGAAGGCAAAGAATCCGTTTTGCACCAAGCAGTCAACAGCGATAAAAAAGGAAAAATATCAATGGTTTGCTACGTTTCAGCCATTCCGCTTGCATTTGTTTCTCCTATTATTTCGGGAATCCTTTATATTTTTGTAGCATTAATATGGATTATCCCTGACAGAAGAATTGAAAATCAAATCAATAAATTATAAAAAGAAATCGCCGTGATTCCAAATTACAAATAGGAATAAAGAATGGCGATATCATATTCAGATAAAAAAATATTAACATAATATGAAAAAAGCCATATTCCCGGGATCGTTTGACCCAATCACTTTGGGACATGAAGACATCATCAACAGAGGCATTTCGCTTTTTGATGAAATTGTAATTGCCATTGGGGTCAATGCCGAAAAAAAATACATGTTTAGTCTTGAAGAAAGAAAACGCTTCATAGAGGAAACATTCAAAAATGAGCCCAAAGTTAAAGTTATTACATACGAAGGACTAACCATTGATTTGTGCCAAAAAGTAAAAGCCGATTTCATTTTGAGAGGACTCCGCAACCCTGCCGATTTCGAATTTGAAAAAGCCATCGCCCATACCAACAGACGATTGTCCAAAATAGAAACTGTCTTTTTATTGACCGCTGCACGAACTTCTTATATCAGCTCCAGCATCGTGAGAGATGTTATCCGAAATCACGGTGAATATGAAATGCTGGTTCCGGAAGCGGTAAGGGTAAAATTACATAAATAGCATTGTTTATCAATTAGTTAGACGCTATTAATAAAAAATTAAAATATGAATATTTCAAAAAAAATATCACAAGTCTTTGGAGTTTCAAATGAAGAGATTGCATCATATATAGAAAGAACTGAGGTAGATAATGAATTCCAAAAAGGCTTAACACAAAACAAGCATATAATTATTTTTGGTTCATCTAAACAAGGAAAAACAGCGGTGACGAATAAACACCTTCAAGAACAATCTTTAGTAAGGATAAATTGTGTTCCAGAATCAAGACCGATTGATATATATAAATCACTTTTAAGACAATTAAATATTGAATTTCAAGAAGAAAAATCATCACAAACTACAATTGGTGTTGGTGGAAAAGGAGGAATAAAAGCAAAAGTTAAAATTCCATTTCTTGTTGATGCAGAAGCGTCTGGAGAAGCATCTGGCAATAAATCAACAACAAAAACCTTAAAAACAAAAACTATTGAATATAATCTTGAACTTCCTCAAGATATTTCAGAGATATTAAAAAAGGTTGATTTCAAAAAAGAATTGTCCTAGAAAATTTTCATTATTTAGAAGAAGAAACTCAACGCGATTTATCCTTTCACTTACGTTTATTTGAAGATTACAATATCTTATTTGTTATTCTGGGAATTTGGAGAGAGAAAAATAGACTTGCTCAATATAATGGGGATTTACAAGATCGATTAATTGAAATCCCAGTTGAACCTTGGAAACATGAAGATTTTAAACGTGTAATCAAAGAAGGTGAACCATTATTAAATGTATCCTTTGATGAAATTTCTGAACAACTCATTAAAGAATCATTCGATAGTATTGGTGTTTTTCAAGAATTATGTAAAGAAACATGTATTGCTGCTGGTGTTTTTGAAACACAAACTAACACAGTCTTATTAAAACAAGAACATTTAAAAAAAGCTGTTCAAAAAAAATTAGAAGATTATAGTGGTCGTCATATAAGAAGTATTGAGAGCTTTGTCCAACAAAAAGCAAAAAGTTCTGACAAAACACCACTATATTTAGCATATTATTTCATCTCCATTATTCTAACAGAAAAATTTGAAGATATTGTTGATGGAATGAAAAGAAAAGAAATTCAAGAAAAAATTCAATTAATTCATCATAGACCTAGTGATGTAAGACCATCTGACATGAGTAATTTTCTTCACAATATTAAGGAAGGACAAATTAAAAGGGCAATTGTTCCGCCAATATTTGATTATGATATGAGTATCAGGACTCTAAAAATAATTGATTCAACATTTTATTTTTTCCTAAGAAATTATGATTGTAATGAACTTTTTGAAGAATTAGATAAACCTGAAGGAATACAATAACAGTGGTTTAGCAAAATTGGAGCTTTTATTGAATTATCGATTTCAGTCATACTCTTTTAATCAAAAATATTTGGTTTCAAATTCCCGAACTTCTCAAATCATGGAAAAATAACCAAAAAACATAAACTTGCAAAACCTCCTATTTAACCGTAATTTCGCAACCTAAAAAACATAAACTTTATAATGAGCTTAGAAAGAGAATTAAATAAACGCAGCGGTTCCCAATGTGAATTATGCGCTGCCACCGAAAACCTTAAAGAATTCCAAGTATTGCCTACCAAAAAAGGCGGATTAGACGAAAGCATTTTTGCCTGTCCTACTTGTATCGACCAAATTGAAAATCCAGGTCATGAAGATTTAAACCACTGGAGATGCTTAAACGACAGTATGTGGAGCGAACATATTCCAGTACAGGTTTCAGCTTGGAGAATGTTGAGCCGTTTGCGTAAAAATGGCTGGCCACAAGAGCTTTTGGAACAAATGTATCTAGACGAAGACACTCTCGCATGGGCACAAGCCACAGGAGAAGGAGAAGATGATGAAAACAAAATCATCCACCGCGATGTAAATGGCGTGATATTAGCCCACGGAGATTCAGTAGTTTTGATCAAAGATCTAAAAGTAAAAGGATCAAGCATGGTTGCTAAACAAGGTACTTCGGTACGCAACATCCGCTTAGACCACGAAAACGCAGAATACATTGAAGGAAAAGTTGATGGTCAGCAGATTGTGATTATCACGCAGTACGTTAAGAAAATATAGTTTGCAGTTTTTTATACAAAAAAAGTCCTCGAAATTCGAGGACTTTTTTATTCAGGCAATTTTAGTTTAGTCTTAATTCTAAAATCTTAATTCTTCTTCTACTAGCTTTTTTGAAATAATTTTTCAACTTGCTCTTTTGATAATGGCTCAGAAATATGGGTAGAACCCACTTCTTTGCTGGAAACCATAAACTGCACAGTAGTTTTGTCAGAGCTTGCGATATAGTGCAGCCAAACAAAATTATTAGGCAATTCTAATTTCACGTCATTCAAAGGACTTGCTGTAAATCCCTTTGTGATGATTCCATAAAGACTTTGATAAGCATTATCAACATTCTTGAATGAAAAAGCTTTTAAAGCTGCTTCTGCATCATCAGATTGAACTGTTGTGTAAAAAAAGGTAAACTCATCACCAATTTTTTGAACATAAAAATTATTATTTACTCTGCCTAATTTCTCAACAGGCACAGTTTCAAGAACTTTAATTTGGCTAAATCCAATAGAACTAATAAATAAAATAGCAATCGCAATAACTTTTTTCATAATTTATTTGGGGTTTAATGATATACTCAATTTGGTAAGTATTTGCCAGCAAACATAATAATAAAAAAAAACCAACTCCTTTGTTGTTCCTTTTTTTTATTAACATTCAAACTTTTTTTTTGTTTGTAATTTAAGAAGCAGCAAACAAAATTATAAGTTTTCACAAATCTCTCCTTATTTATTGATTTCTCAATTTTGATTCATTCGAGTAAAGAAATAAACAAAAATCTAAAACCTACTCTTCCTCCTTCTTGATAACTTTTCTGGCAACTTCAATCTTAAATTTCTTGCCTTTCATCTTCTCTTCTTTAATATTATGCAGCAAGTCTTTTACCTTATTGAATTTTACGGCAGCAAACGAAATAAAATCCTTCACTTCAATTAGCCCTAAATCTCCTTTTTCGAGTTTCCCTTTTTGGGAAAAGAATCCTACAATGTCAATTTTATTCAATTTATTTTTCTTTCCGCCACTAATGTAAATGGTTTGAAATTCGGGAGGTTTTGGCAGTGTCACTGTATTTTCTACATTAAATACTTCCATTCCATAATCCAAATAATCCATTTTTTTCTCACTTTCATGAGCAATCACATAAGCAGTACCCGAAGCCTGCATACGAGCCGTACGACCATTTCTATGGGTAAACTCGTCTTCCTTTAATGGCAGATGATAGTGAATAACATGCTTCATTTCGGGAATATCAAGACCACGTGCTGCAAGATCGGTAGTGATTAAATAGCTCATGCTCCCGTTACGGAATTGAATTAGCGCACGTTCTCTTTCTTCCTGATCCATTCCGCCATGATAATAGGTAGAATAAATTCCTTTCTCGTTTAAAGTATCGCTAATTCGTTCGGCTGCATCGCGATGATTGCAAAAAACAATCGCCTGCTGCGATTTTAAAGAACATATTAAGTTAAATAAACTTTCCAGCTTGTCTTTTTCTTTGGAAACTACCATTTTGGTAGCCAAGTTACTTTCCTGTTCTTCCTCGTTTGGAATAAAATCCAAGATTGTCGGGTTCACAACTCGGGTATATTTTGGAATTTCAATATCTGATGTAGCCGAAACCAATACACGTTTATTCAGTTTAGAAAGCTTTCCAATTATAAAAGACATTTGCTCGTGAAAGCCCAACTGCAGGGATTTATCAAATTCATCCAGAATTAAAGTTTGGATTTTATCTAATCTAAAAGTTCCTCGGTCAATGTGATCTGCAATTCTGCCAGGAGTTCCAATTAAAACAGCTGGAGGATTGCTCAAGTTTTTAATTTCGGTATCAATAGAATGCCCGCCGTAGCACACATTTACTTTGTAATCGGTTCCCATTTTTTTCCAAACCTGTTCAATCTGCAGTCCCAATTCGCGTGACGGAACCAGAATTAAACATTGAACAGACAGAATTTCAGGCTGCAGCATTTCGAAAATCGGCAATAAAAAAGCCAATGTTTTTCCGGAACCTGTTGGAGAAAGCAGTAAAACATTATTATCATTTAGGATGACGTCTTGTGCAGTTTCCTGCATTTCATTTAGGCTATCGATACCTAAATTCAGTAATATATTGTTGGAATGGTGTTTCTTATTCATTTTGCAAAGGTAATCAAAAATAACACTTTGTTTTTAGACCTTTAATTCATGAAAAAAAATTAACTGTCTTTAAAAAAAATCGATTATTCTAAACTAAATACGAATACTTGTTTAGAAAAAAGTCTGCCATTTTATCACTTTATTTAATCAATTTTCTTCTTCAAATAAAAGTTTTATGTTCTCATAAGAATTCTGAAGAGCTTCCTTTATTTGATCAGGCCCCAGCCAGGCAACTTTTTCAATTCCTTCTTCTATTTGACCTTTTGGAGTTCCTTCAAATGTAGACTGCATTTCAAACCAATGGGTGATTTTTAATTTGTATTTCCCGTTTCGTTTAAAAACATGATAGGTCTTTTGGAGTTTTTTAACAATTTGCAATTCATTTACGCCTGTTTCTTCTTCGACTTCGCGCATAGCCGTTTTTTCAATCAGCTCACCTTTATCAGTACCTCCTTTTGGCAAATCCCACTTTCCGTTTCTAAAAATGAACAATACCTCACCTTTTTTATTATAAACCAAACCGCCTCCAGCTTTATTAACGGGGATTTTTGCTTTCAAGGTTTTCATAATCACGCTTTCATCTGGGTGATAGAGATAGGCTTTCTTAATTTTATTTTGAAACATTTTTACAATAACTTGCTTAACATCAATACTATCCAACAAGAAAAGCTGAAAATCAGTCTCTTTAGAAATTTGATTTGTCAAAAAAAGTGGTTTGTCGTTAACAAAAACTTTATACATTTGTATTATGATTTTTAATAAAGATACAGCCGACAAAACAGCCGAATTGCTTTTGCAAATAAATGCAATTAAATTGAATCCAGGAAATCCTTTTACATGGGCATCTGGATGGAAATCGCCAATATATTGCGATAATCGTTTAATCCTCTCGTTTCCAGCCATAAGAAATTATGTCAGAGACGAATTTTCTAAGAACATTGAAAAACAATTTGGGAAACCAGATGTGATTGCCGGTGTAGCCACTGGAGCAATAGGCATCGGAATGCTGGTTGCCGAGAGCATGGGACTGCCTTTTGTGTATGTTCGTCCGGAACCAAAAAAACATGGCCGTCAAAACCAAGTAGAAGGTTTCCTGCAGAAAGGACAAAGCGTAGTAATTATTGAGGATTTAATCAGCACTGGAAACAGTAGCCTGCAAGCCGTTGAAGGCTTACGGGAAGCAGGAGCAGTTATAAAAGGAATGGCAGCTATATTCACTTATGGATTTGATGTTGCAGACCAAAACTTTAAAAATGCCAATATCGATTTATACACGCTGAGCAATTATCAAAATTTATTGAATTTGGCAGTTGCAAAAAGCTATATAACCGAAAAAGAAGAGCAAACCTTGAGAGAATGGAATGTTAATCCGTCAACTTGGAATATATAATTTAAACTGCTTAATTTTAGAATACAAATAAAACACAACTATGAATTTAGAAAGCCCAAGGGTTACCGTTGAAAAATCTGCTCAAGAATTATTCGATTTGTTAAGTGATGTAAAAAACTTCGAAAAATTAATGCCTGATAATATTGCAAAATTTGAAATCACTGGCGAAGATGCTTTTATTTTTGGATTAAAAGGAATGCCCGAAATTAAATTAAAGATGAAAGACAAAGTAGCTCCAAGCAAAGTTATTTTGGGTGCAGCAAGCGACAAGGTTCCATTTACCTTAATAGCAAACATTGACACCGTTTCTGAAAATTCA
The DNA here is from genome assembly GCF_002797935.1 of Flavobacterium sp. 1. NCBI lineage: Bacteria > Pseudomonadati > Bacteroidota > Flavobacteriia > Flavobacteriales > Flavobacteriaceae > Flavobacterium > Flavobacterium sp. 1. The sequence continues at coordinate 406,787 of NZ_PGER01000001.1, read as the reverse complement.
AGTGCTGTTAAACTGGATTTTGAAGGCGAATTTAATGCGATGATGGCAATGATGGTAAAAGGTCCGATTTCTAAATTTATCGAAACTTTGGCCAACAACATGACAAAACTGTAACACTTACTTTTTCACAAAATACAAAAGCCTTTTAGTCTAGCTAAAAGGCTTTTTTAGTATAACATCTGTACTTCTTTTAGACTGTATTCACAAATAGCATCATCTTCCAATTGAATTTGAAGTTTCCCGATAGCCGAAACGCCTTTTATAATACCCATAAAATTAATTTCATTTTCATCAGAAAAGGCAGTAGGAATACCAATTTTAAATAATTCATTAGAATACTCTTCCCATAAAAATGAAGCTTTTACTGCATAATCAACTATTATTTCTTCCATTTCTGAAACAATACCAAAAAGAATTTCTTCTTTATCAAAAGTAACACTGCAAATCAAAGCCAATGACGAAGCTCTAGGCAAATTTTGAAATTTTACTTGGTTTACATTCAGTCCCAATCCAACAATAGATGAAATTATTCCTTCTCCTTTAATGCTGTTTTCAATCAGTATGCCACCAATCTTCTTATTGGCTGACATAATGTCGTTAGGCCATTTGATGCTTAATTCAGGTATATTATACTTTTTTAATGTACGGATTACAGCAAGTGAAATCACAACATTAAGGTTAAAAACATCTTCATTATCAAACAGAAAATCCTTAACCAAAATACTCATTATAAGATTCTTACCCGATTCAGAATCCCACTTTGACCCCATTTGGCCTTTCCCTTTCAATTGAGTTTCAGCTGTAACAACTGTAAAATTTTGAACCTCCTGCTTGTTCGATAAACCTTTTAGAAACTCATTCGTAGAATCTATGGCATCGAGTTTGATTAACTTCATTTGTACTTTTTTTTTGCAAAACATAATTTAATATTATGTTAAGGTTCAAAATTAATCACAAAAAATGGTAACTTTACAAATTCATATAAAAATTACATGGCGAAAAAGATTATAAACAATGATGCCTTACTGGCAAACATCATAAAAGGAATAGAAGAAGTAAAAGGAAGTGATATCGATATTTTAGATTTAAGAGAAATAGACACTGCTGTTTGTGACTATTTTGTAATATGCAATGGTAACTCAAACACTCAAGTGAATGCTATTGTCAATTCAATTCAAAAAACAGTTTCAAAAGATTTAAAAGACAAACCTTGGCATGTAGAAGGTTCCGATGTAGCCGAATGGGTATTAATGGATTATGTTCATATTGTTGTGCATGTATTTCAAAAACACATTCGTGAATATTACAACATCGAAAGTCTTTGGGGTGATGCCAAAATCACTAAAATCGAAAACAAATACTAAAGAAACAATCTTCTAATGGCTAAAGAAAATAATCCAAACTCAAATTTCAAGGTAAGCCCTTGGTTAGTATATACTGCAATAATATTAATTTTTTTAGGAATAAGTTTTGCAACTGGAGGATCAAGCTTTCAGGAACCAGCACAACTTACATCTTCAAAATTTAATTCCTTTTTAGAAAAAGGACAAATTGAAAAAGTAATTGTTTATAACAAAAGCGAAGCCGAAGTTTTTTTAAATCCTAAAGCCTTAAACGATCCTGAACATAAAAAAGTAGCCAAAGATTTATTAGGCAACACTAATAAAGGACCTCACTATTCTTTTGACATAGGTAATGATCAGATTTTTCAAACTAAATTAGAAAAAGCTGTTGCCGAAGGTAAATTGAAAGATTTCAATTTTTTACCAAAAAGTAACTGGACAGATATCCTGATAAGCCTATTGCCAATAATAATCATTATTGGGGTTTGGATATTTATTATGAGAAAAATGTCTGGTGGTCCAGGTGGCGGAGGCGGACAGATTTTCAATATTGGAAAATCAAAAGCAAAACTTTTTGACGAAAAAACGGACATCAAAACTACATTTAAAGATGTTGCCGGTTTAGAAGGTGCTAAAGAAGAAATACAAGAAATTGTAGAATTCCTTAAGAACCCTGAAAAATACACTAATCTTGGAGGTAAAATCCCTAAAGGAGCTTTACTGGTAGGACCTCCGGGAACAGGAAAAACCTTATTAGCCAAAGCCGTTGCAGGAGAAGCTCAAGTGCCATTTTTCTCTCTATCTGGATCAGATTTTGTAGAAATGTTCGTAGGAGTTGGTGCTTCACGTGTACGTGATTTGTTCAAACAAGCCAAAGAAAAATCTCCAGCTATTATTTTCATTGACGAAATTGATGCTGTTGGTAGAGCCAGAGGGAAAAGCAACATGTCTGGCGGTAACGATGAAAGAGAGAATACTCTAAATCAATTGCTGACTGAAATGGACGGTTTCGGAACTAATTCTAATGTTATTGTTTTAGCTGCAACCAATAGAGCCGATGTTTTAGACAAAGCCTTGATGCGTGCTGGTCGTTTTGACAGACAAATTTTTGTTGACTTACCAGATATCCGCGAAAGAGCTGAAATTTTCCAAGTTCACTTAGCTCCTATCAAAAAAGTAGAAAATCTTGATCTTGATTTTCTAGCTAAACAAACTCCAGGGTTTTCTGGTGCCGACATTGCTAATGTTTGTAACGAAGCTGCTTTGATTGCTGCAAGAAATAACAAAACCGCAGTTGACAAACAAGATTTTCTTGATGCTGTAGACAGAATTATTGGAGGTCTTGAAAAGAAAAACAAAATCATTACTCCTGAAGAAAAAAGAGCAATTGCTATTCATGAAGCAGGTCATGCAACAGTAAGCTGGATGCTTGAACATGCAGCACCGCTTATCAAAGTAACAATTGTACCCCGCGGACAAAGTTTAGGCGCAGCTTGGTATCTTCCTGAAGAAAGACAAATCGTTAGAACTGATCAAATGTTAGACGAAATGTGTGCTACTATGGGAGGAAGAGCAGCAGAAAAAGTTACTTTCGACCGAATTTCGACTGGAGCACTTAGTGATTTAGAAAAAGTAACACGACAAGCCCGTGCGATGGTAACTATTTATGGTTTAAATGACAAAATAGGAAATGTTACTTATTATGATTCATCCGGACAGAGCGAATACAGTTTTTCTAAACCTTATTCTGATGATACTGCTAAAATAATTGACGCTGAAATTTCAGAATTAATTGAAGGACAATACCTTAGAGCTATTCAAATTTTAGAAAAAAACAAAGACAAATTAAATCAGCTTGCCGATATTTTAATTGAAAAAGAAGTAATCTTTAAAGATGATTTAGAAACTATATTTGGAAAAAGAACTTTCGACAAAAACTTAGGTGAAGTAGTTTCATAATTTGAAAATTAACAAATATTTAAAATCTTAATTCAAAACCTAGTTTTGAATTAAGATTTTTTTATCTTTGAACGTTTTCAAGTAACACAAAACGATTAGTAACAAATTATGAATCTTTTTAAAAAATTATTTGGTTCTAACGACTCTTCTTCTAATGAAGACAGAGATGATAATTCAAATAAGCCAAATCCAGATATTAACTCCCCTCTGGATGAACAATTCATCTACAATTTTAAAAAAAATGGCGGTAAATTTTTATACTGTGAAAATTTAAATGAAGTAAAAGAACAATTTGAAAACATACTTGAAGAAAATGATTGGTTTGAATGTGAAGCCTTATGCTATGAGCCTAAATTATTTTTTTTATTAGATGAAAACAAACTTACTTACGGACAAAATATAAATCCTAAATTTTTATTGTCTGGTTGTGAAAATCTGATAACTGAAGAAGGATCTATTTTATTTTCCTCCAATCAGATTAAGCAAAAAAAACCAAATGACTTACCCGCCAATATTGTGATTTTGGCAAAAACAAGCCAGATTGTTGAAGGCAAAAGTGATGGTCTTAGTGCTATCCGAAAAAAATATTTAACAGAATACCCCACCAATATTACAACCATCAAATATTTTGAAAAAGCAAAAGAAGAAGATTTTACTCAGTATGGAAGCTCTGCAAAAAATTTATACCTGTTGCTTTTAGAAGATCTTTAAAATGAATGAAACAGTAAAAAGATCAATATCTGGAGCTATTTATATTTTATTACTAATAGCTTCAATACAATACTCTATAGAAACTTTTTTTATTCTATTTGGAGTTTTTTTATTAATTGCAGTAACTGAATTTTGCAACTTAGTGCATTTAAATAAAATTGTCCCATTTATAATAGCCGGTTTATTCTATTTCTTTTTTTATAAAATTGCTATAGCCGAAAAAGGCGATGGTATTTTATACATACTGAGGTATAATCGAAATTTTGATTTAGCAGTACTATTCTCATCACTTATAGTTTCTTTGAAATGTATCGTCTTTTTATTCGATAACAAAAATCTAAAAGTAGATTCCTTTTCAAAATTTGCCTATTTGATTGGATACATTATTCTTCCTTTTATAATAATTACAAAAATACCTTTTGGAATTAAGGGTTACAACCCAAACATCCTAATCAGTATTTTTATCTTAATATGGACCAATGATACGTTTGCTTATCTAGTTGGAAAATCAATTGGCAAACACAAATTATTTGAAAGGATTTCTCCCAAAAAGACCATTGAAGGATTTCTCGGCGGCATTGGATTTGCATTAATTGCAAGTTATTTTATTTCAAAATATTTTTTAATGCTTCCAGAAAAGAACACCTACATTTGGCTTATAATAGCTGTAATTGTTGGTATTTTTGGAACTATTGGAGATTTAGTCGAATCCAAATTTAAACGGATTTCAGAAAAAAAAGACAGTGGAAACATCATGCCTGGACATGGAGGCATTTTAGATCGGTTAGATAGTGTTATCTTTGTAGCACCAATTATATTTTTATTTTATCAAATTTTAAATTATGTTTCATAAAGAAGGAACTCAAAGTATTTTATTAGGCACTATTGTTACTGCTATTGTTTTTTTAGCATCAGACCATTTTATCCAAACAGAATGGATTAAAATGACTATTGAAATTGTAACTTTATTGTTACTGATTATCATTTTACAATTTTTCAGAAATCCAAAAAGAACTGTAGAAATCAATGAAAATCACATTATAGCTCCTGTAGATGGAAAAGTAGTTGTAATTGAAGAAGTTTTTGAAAGCGAATATTTTAAGGACAAAAGAATTCAGGTTTCAATATTTATGTCCCCCATAAATGTTCACGTTACCCGCTACGCCATAAGTGGCCTGGTAAAGTTTAGCAAATACCATCCTGGTAAATTTCTTGTGGCTTGGCATCCAAAAGCCAGTGAAGAAAATGAAAGAACAACTATTGTTGTTGAAAATAAAACTTTTGGAGCTATTTTGTACCGTCAGATTGCTGGTGCATTAGCAAAACGTATTGTGAATTATGCACAAGAGGGTATGCAGGTAGTGCAAGGTACAGATGCCGGTTTTATTAAATTTGGCTCAAGAGTAGATATTTTTCTCCCTTTAGGCACTCCAATTAATGTGGCACTAAATCAAAAAGCAATTGGAGGAAAGACTATAATTGCAATTAAAGCTTAATGATTGAAGAAGATTTAGAAAAAAAATTTCAAGAAGCTGTAGAAATAGCTTCTTTTATGACACAAGCGTCTTTACCTCAAGATGTGCAACTGCGTCTTTATGCCTTTTACAAACAGGCTACATTTGACAAAAGCAATTTTACAGTTACTGACAATTCTGATTTAAGAAATGCTTTTAAAACGAATGCTTGGATTCAGATCAGTCATCTTACACAAGCTCAAGCAAAGAAAAAATATATTAAATTAATTCATTCCTTAATAAAGTAATCGTATTATTTTCATGAAAAAAAACACTTTTATCCTAGCAAACCTGCTCTTTATTTCGGTCTTAGTTTCTTGTAATGAAAAAAAAATGACTGAGGTTGTAGAAGTTCCGTTACCAACAGTGCAAGAAAAAATTAAAATAGGCAATCCAAATGATTTAAAAGCAAATGAAGGCTCATTTCAATTGGGAAAAATTTCTTTTGGCTATGATGCATTAGTGCCAGACTTATCGGCCTTGACATTAGAATCTCATTACAAAAATTATTTATATTACACGAACAGTCTAAACAAAACTATAGCCGGAACAGACAAAGAAAATCTAAGCATAGAAGATATTCTTGCAAAATTAGACATTAACGATCCCGAAATACGGAATAATGCAGGCGGTTATTACAACCATAGCCTATACTTTAAATCCATAGGCCCAAAAGCAGGTGGCGAACCAAAAGACACATTGGCTTCAAAGATTACTAAAGATTTTGGTTCTTTTTCCAATTTTAAAACTGTATTTAAAGAGACCGCAACTAAACAATTTGGATCAGGCTGGGTTTGGCTGGTAGTTGATAAAACAGGAGTTCTGCAGTTATCAACTACTCAAAACCAAGACAATCCATTAATGACCTATGCACCTGTTATTGGATTTCACGGAACACCTATTTTAGGGATTGATCTTTGGGAACATGCTTATTTCTTAGACTATCAATACAAAAAGAAAAATTATATCGATCATTTTTTCAATATTGTAGATTGGGAAAAGGTAAACGAAAATTACAAAACTACTTTTAAAAAGTAAGGAATAAAAAAGCTGATATCTTAAAAATATCAGCTTTTTTATTATCCATTAACCGCTATTATAACTGAAAAATAAATGATTCTAATGGTTTAACAGTAACTGAAGCTTTACCTTCACCATTTACAACCTGCAGAACTGCACTTTTTCCATACAATTGGTCTTTTATAGTATAACTTTCGTCTTTCAAATTCCATTTACTGATTATATCTACTGGAATTTTCAAATCAAAACTATTAGTGGCTTCTGAAGAAAAATTAGTGACAACTATCAATTTTTCATTATCCGACCAGCGAACAAAGGAATATAAATGGTTAGGATCGTATCCTTGACCTGCATGACGGTTTATCTCTTGAAGATCTTGAAACTGCCCCATCACTGCCGAACTTTTCGCAGAGAAATTCAACAGTCTTTTATAAAAATCACGTAACTCTTTTTCGCTTTGCGATAATTTTCCACCATCAAATGCACCGTCATTCATCCAGCGCTGATGATTTGGAACACCTACATAATCAAAAATTGATGTTCTGGAATGAGAGCCAAATCCTCCATTTTCATTTCCAGGCTCCCCTACTTCCTGACCAAAATAAATCATAATAGGAGCTGCAGTAATCATGGCAGAAACTACCATCATTGGTTTTCCTTTTTCAGGAGAACCGGCAAATTCCGGACTTGCTAATCGCTGTTCATCATGATTATCCAAAAATTTCAACATGTGAATATCAATATCAGCTAACCCGCTTTGGATGTATGACAATCCATCCGGAGGTGTTTTTCCTTGAATGATATCTTTAAGCTTGTCATAAGTCTCTACTTTATCATATAAATAATCCATTTTGCCCAAATGAATATAATTGCGGTATTCTTTCGGATTGTACACTTCGGCCATTAAGAAAGCATCGGGATTTACATTTTTTATGGCCGAGTTCATATAACTCCAAAATTCGTAAGGAACCATTTCGGCCATATCGTATCTAAAACCATCAACACCTTTAGCTGTCCAATACAAAGCAATATCTCTGAACTTAATCCATGAACTAGGCACGCTTTTATCTTTCCAAAAATCAAAATGTTCTTTATACGATAGCTTATCATAGCCAGCCGGTAATTCAGGAAAATCTTTTGAACCATCGGGACGAACACCATAATTTACTTTAACGGTTTCATACCAGTCATTTTTATCAGGTTTTGCTAATCGGGAACCATTTCCTGTCCATTTGGCTGGATTTTCTTCAAATTTGCCATCAATAAGCGGATTATTTTCTCCGTTCAAAGGTTTGTCTCCGTCAGGTAATTGGAAAGACGTATTCGGGATATAATAAAAATTATTATCTCTTTTGTATTCCGCAGCAACATCATCATCAGCTCCAAAATCTTTTACGCCTTTTGGATTGCTTTTCCCTTCATATTTACGGGCAATATGATTGGGAACAATATCAATAATTACCTTAAGGTTTGCCTTGTGGGTTCTTTTTATCAATGCTTCAAATTCTTCTAAACGTTTTTCTGGATTTACAGCCAAATCTGGATTAACATTATAATAATCTTTAACTGCATAAGGTGAACCTGCCCTGCCTTTTACCACCTCAGGATCATCATTTGAAACTCCTATTGCTGTATAACCCCTTATAACTGCATGATGCGGAACGCCAGTATACCAAATATGCGTGACTCCCAAATCTTTAATTTCATGAAGCGCTTTATCTGTAAAATCATTGAATTTCCCAACTCCATTTTCTTCAATAGTACCCCATGGTTTGTTGGTTGTATTTTTGTTACCAAACAATCGGGTAAAAACTTGGTAAACTACAGCTTTATTTTCAGAAACGGTTTCTTTTTTTTGTACACTCATTTTTACATCTTTAGTTTTACATGCAGCTGCCATAAGCAAAACACTTATTCCTGCTATTACTATTTTTTTTGTGATCATTTTTTTAAACTATAAAAAATTAAAAAACATACAATTGATACTATATTTATATTCGCAATCAATCTATAAATTTAATGTTTTTTTCAAAAAATAACCGCCAAAAACCTGCCGCTTCGGGTTAACTTACGGATTAAAAAATTACTACAACGTAATAGCTAATTCTTTTGTTTATAAATAAATCTTTCGAAAAAGGCCTTTATAATTCTAATGGCAAATTATTATAAATAAATCCTAATATATAAAGGGTTTACCTCATTTTTCATAAATTTACAAAAAAAATAAAACCATTGAAGAAATCTTTATATTTCATTATCTATAGTTTAGTATTACTTAGTGCAAATCTTATTTTGGCACAAGCTCCCAAAAAAATTCATGTTGAACAATCTGACTTTGCAGATATGGATAAGGATAAGTATCCAGGTGCTCTTTTACTCACAGGAAATGTAAAAGTAAGCCATGATGGTGTGATTCTTACCTGCAATAAAGCTTATTTTTTTCAAAAAGAAAATTATTTAAAAGCTTTTGGAAATGTACAATTAGTACAAGGAGACACTTTGTATCTGAATAGTAATTATGCTGAATACAGCGGTGAATTAAAAAAAGCTTTTGCAACCGGTAATGCTGTTATGAGTTCTCCAGATGCTACGCTGGCAACTGATACCATTAATTTTGACAGAAACGTGCAAGAAGTTTTTTACAATACAAACGGAACCATCATCAATAAAGACAATACACTGAAAAGTAAGTCCGGAAGGTATTATGTAACCCAGAAGAAATTTCAATTTTTAACAGCAGTAACACTTACCAATAAAACATACGAAATCAAATCCAACCACTTGGATTATTACAGCAATTCAGGGCATTCTTATCTTTTTGGCCCATCTACAATCACTAGTAAAACCAATTACATTTATACCGAGAAAGGATTTTATGATACCAAAAAAAATCTGGCACATTTCTTAGACAAATCCTATATCAAGTATGATGATCGAGTCATAAAAGGAGATAGCTTGTATTATGACCGGAATAAAGAATTTGCATCGGCAACCCGAAATGTAAAAATAACCGATTCGATTAATCGTGGAGTAATTCGGGGTCATTATGCTGAATTATACAAAAAGAAAGATTCTATGTTTGTAACTAAAAGAGCCTTGGCAGTCAATTTTGTAGACAATGATTCAGTGTATATTCATGGAAAAAAACTGATGGTTACTGGTAAAGAAGGAGACAGAATCATTCGGGCTTTCAACAACGTCCGTTTTTATAAAACCGATATGAGCGGCAAATGCGATTCTATCCATTCCAGTTCTAAAATTGGATTGACAAAATTGATAGGAAACCCAATACTTTGGAATGCAGAAAGTCAGATTACCGGTGATGTGATGCATCTCATTGGAGATAAAAAAACACAAAAACTAGACTCTCTCAAAGTCCTCAACAATACTTTTCTGGTCTCGAAGGATACCCTCGGGACTGGCTATAATCAAGTAAAGGGGCTAAACTTATTTGGAAAATTCATAGACGGAAAACTTCATGAAGTTGATATTATAAAAAATGCTGAGGTGATTTATTACTCGCGCAATGAAGCCAAAGAACTCATCGGAATCGACAAAAGCGTAAGCAGTAAAATCAATATTCTTTTTGATAAAAACGCCATAGAAACCATAACGCGTTTCAAGCAAATAGATGGCATACTTTATCCCGAATCCGAATTGCCAGAAAATGCAAGAACCCTCAGGGGACTTAAATGGCGGGGTGATGAAAGGATAAAATCCAAAGACGATGTTTTTAGCAAAGAAGAGAATGACGAGGAACTCAAAGTCATTGAAGACACTAAAAAAGACAAAGCAAAAGAAAGTGTCCCAATGAAAGTGCGAAAAGAAACTCTGAATTACGACAAGAAGAACTCGAAGAAGTAATCAGATTGCAGTTTTCAGTCCTTATCTTAGACAAATTAAACTTTTCGGTTAAAACAATTTTAAACCTTTACAAAAGTGAATCCTGATTTCATAAAATACCAAGCACAAACTTCGCCTTACCCATTGGGCATGGAAGTCTCGCATGCAATTGGCTCTTATATTTTTGACACTACTAACAAAAAATATTTAGACTTTGTAGCAGGAGTTTCGGCTTGTACGCTTGGACATCAAAATAAAAGGGTGAATGACGCGATAAAAAATCAATTGGATAAATATTCGCATGTTATGGTTTATGGTGAATATTCACAAAGCCCATCAGTTGAATACTGCAAATTAATGGCCTCTCTCCTGCCCGCTCCGTTAGACAAAACCTATTTGGTCAATTCAGGCACTGAAGCAATAGAAGGCGCATTAAAACTTGCCAAAAGAGTTACAGGAAGAAGCCAGCTCATTTCCTGCCACAATGCCTATCATGGCAATACTATGGGATCAATGAGCGTAATGGGATTTGAAGAACGCAAACAGGCTTTCCGTCCTTTGCTTCCAGATATTGATTTTATAACTTTCAATAACGAAGCCGATTTACAAAAAATAACGACCAAAACAGCAGGAATCTTACTCGAAACCATTCAAGGCGGAGCTGGTTTTATTGAACCTCACAATGATTTTTTAAAGAAAGTAAAAGCCAGATGCACCGAAGTGGGTGCTTTGATGATATTAGACGAAATTCAGCCAGGATTTGGAAGAACAGGTGCTCTTTTTGGATTTCAAAACTATGATGTTGTGCCTGATATTGTTGTCATGGGAAAAGGAATGGGAGGCGGAATGCCTGTAGGTGCCTTCACCGCATCCTCTGCAATGATGGATTTGTTAACTATAAATCCAAAATTAGGACATATTACCACTTTTGGAGGGCATCCTGTCATTGCGTCAGCATGCTTGGCAACTTTGAGAGAATTAACTGAAACCAATATCATTGCAGCTACTTTAGAAAAAGAAAAGCTCTTTAGATCGCTTTTGGTACATCCTTTGATACAAGAAATAAGAGGAAGAGGATTAATGCTTGCAGCTATGACTGCAAGTGCAGACATAACGAATGAAGTGATTCTAAAATGCCAAGATCGGGGCTTAATTCTGTTCTGGCTGCTGTTTGAAGGCTGCGCCATCCGAATTACGCCTCCTTTGACTATTTCTGAAGAAGAAATTCGAGAAGGCTGCGCTATAATTCTTGAAGTGATGGACGAAATGATGATTTAAGATTTTGATTTTTAGAAAATAGAATACAGATTTTAGAATAAAGAAAAGCATTGTAATTGATATTGAAAAACCTGTTAATTAAATTGTTCACAACAAATAGAATTCTTCCTCTTTTCAACAATACGTTTCCTTAATTTTAATTTAGGATAATTTAAAAACACACAGTATGCAATTAAGCAACGAAGAAGAAGATTATAACTTATCCCTATCCAAATTTGAGTCCATGTTGAAAACCAACAAAGTACTCTTTTTTGACTCCGAAGAATTTGAAGAAATTATTCTTCATTATCTCGACATGGGCAAGTCTGCATTGGCCAAAAAAGCATTAAAATTAGCTTTAGAACAACATCCAAGATCCAGCGGCCTTAAATTAGTTCAAGTAGAAATGCTGATTTATGATGACAAACTCGAAATAGCTGAAAAGCTATTGAATGAGCTGTATGCTATCGAACCCACAAACGAAGAAATATACATTCAGAAAGCCAATATTTGCTCCAAAAGGGATCAGCACGAAAAAGCTGTTGAAATGCTTAAAATAGCATTACAATACACAGATGACTATGCCGATGTTTACAATTTAATTGGTATGGAGTATCTTTTTATGGACAATCTAGAATTAGCCAAAGAAAGCTTTATTAAGTGTCTCGAAGAAGATTTAGAAGACCAGTCTGCTTTGTATAATGTGGTTTATTGCTTTGAATTTTTAGACCAAAATCAGGAAGCAATTACCTATCTTAATAAATACATCAACAAGAATCCTTACAGCGAGATTGCATGGCATCAGCTGGGGCGCTTGTTCTATGGCGTAAAAGAATATGAAAGTGCTATTCATGCATTCGAATATGCGACACTGATTGATGAAGAATTCCTTGGTGCTTTTATGGAAAAAGCAAAGGCATTGGAACGCTTAAAAAAATACGCCCTGGCCATTGAAAGCTACAACAGAACATTGGAACTGGACGACGCTACTTCATACGCACTGCTCCGAATAGGAAAATGCTATGAAAAATTAGGCAATAAAGTTTTGGCTCTTAAATATTTCAACAAAACGGTTCATGAAGACCCATTGCTAGACAAAGGCTGGATTGCGATTACCGATTTTTATGTACGTCAAAAAAACTTTCAAAAAGCATTGTTTTTTGTCAATAAAGCATTAGCGATTGATAATCAAAATAAATTATACTGGAAACGATTTGCTGCTATTAACAAGCAGATGAACTTTTTTGAAGAAGCTGAATTTGGATATAGAAAAGCAGTAGAATTTGGCGATTACCAACTTGATACTTGGTTATTTTGGGTTGATATTTTGCAGTTTTTGGGAGAGTTTGAAAGCGCAATACAAACATTACTGCAGGCTTCTGAATATTTTCCTGAAGAAAATGAAGTCGAATACCGTTTGGCGGGATTGTATTTTATGATTTCAGATAATATCAAAGCTAAATTTCACTTGAGCAATGCTTTGCGTTTGAATTATGACAATTACATTCTGCTGGAAGATTTATTCCCTGTGGTTTGGGAGAAAAAAATGGTACGAAATTATATTGACAAACATAAAAAACAATAATGATTGAAGTTTTAAGAAGACGTTTTGGTTTATTGGGTCGTAATATTAGTTATTCCTTTTCAAAAGGATATTTTACAGAAAAATTCAGCAAAGAACATTTTGAAGGCTGTACTTATGAAAATTTCGATATTCAGGAAATCAATAATTTTACTGAATTAGTAAAAAACAATCCTGATCTTAATGGGCTGAACGTTACTATTCCTTACAAGGAGGCCGTGATTCCTTTTTTAGACAAACTATCTAAAAATGCCACCCAAATTGGAGCTGTAAACACCATTAAATTCACAAAAAAAGGAAAACTAAAAGGCTACAATACCGATTATTACGGTTTTAAGAAATCCCTTGAACCTTTATTGCAACCTCATCATAAAAAAGCCCTGATTCTCGGCACTGGCGGTGCTTCCAAAGGAGTTGCCTTTGCTTTAGACCAATTGGATATTACTTATACTTTTGTGTCACGCGAAGCCAAAGAAAACTGTATTGATTACAGCCTTATAAACGCTACAACTTTTGATAATTATCAAATTATCATTAACTGCACACCTGTGGGAACAAGCCCAAATGTCGATTTATTTCCGCTTATACCGTATGAATTCTTTACTGAGAAACACATTGCTTACGACTTAATATACAATCCAGCAGAAACCCAATTTTTAAGCAAAGCCAAAGCTCAGGGCGCTCAAATTAAAAATGGTTTGGATATGCTTATTTTTCAGGCAGAAAAAGCCTGGAAGATTTGGAATAAATAGAAAGCAGTCTCGTAATACTATTTTAAAAATAGATTTATAAAATACAAAAGCCCTCAAAATGGAGTTCCATTTTGAGGGCTTTCTGCATAAAAAAAAGCGATGTAGTTATGAATAACTACACCGCTTTGAATGTTTTCACAACGGAATAATCCTTATTGTGAATTGCTTCAAAATTGTACTGCAATAATACAACAAAAAAATTATTATTTGAATGAGGTTTTCCGTAAAGTAATTAATTTCCTTTTAATTAAATTTAAAGATTAATTTAGATAACGAGAAAAATCATTATAAAATATAGTTTAAAAATGAAGAAAATATTAGGATGAGGTGGTGAAAAATAAAAAAGCAAGGGTTTTCAACCCTTGCTCACAATTTTAAAAGCAATTCACAACTATCTATTGTAATTTAAAACTTTAAATAGAATGAATTAAAGAAGTCGACTTAAAATAAGCCAGACAATAGTTTGGACCTATTATCTCACAATTTCTGATCATCAAATCTCGAACTTCAATGCAAATATAGAAACTAATTTTATATTTACAATAGATAAGAAATAAATATTTATTAAATTTGTTAATTATAAAGGGACAAAACAGACAAGAATATGAAAAAAATATTAGGATTAGATTTAGGTACAAATAGTATTGGGTGGGCGTTAACCAATAATGACTTCGACAATAAACTTGGAAACATTGAAGGATTAGGCAGTAGAATAATCCCTATGAGCCAAGATGTACTTGGTAAATTTGATAGTGGTGTTTCTATATCCCAAACTGCTGAAAGAACTAAATATAGAGGAACAAGAAGATTAGTCCAACGTTTTTTATTGAGAAGAGAGCGACTGCATCGAGTTTTAAATATCCTTGATTTTCTACCCAAACATTATTCTGAAGCAATCGATTTTGATAAAAAATTTGGGCAATTTAAACCTGAAAGAGAAGAAAAATTATCTTTTTATAAAAATGAAAATGGTAAGAACCAATTTTTATTTTTAGAAAGTCACCAAGAAATGCTTTCGGAATTTCAATTAACAAATCCTGATTTAAAACAAGTTCCCTATGATTGGACAATTTATTATTTAAGAAAAAAAGCTTTAACCGAAAAAATATCCAAAGAAGAACTAGCTTGGATAGTATTGAATTTCAATCAAAAAAGAGGCTATTATCAATTGCGTGGTGAAGAACAGGAAGAAAACAAAAATAAACTCGAGGAATTTCATACTCTTGTGGTTGTTGATGTAATTGAAAGAGAAAAAGGAAAATCAGGTATATGGTATAACGTAATTCTTGAAAATGGTTGGATTTACAAACGAGAAAGCAAAATAGCATTGTTTGACTGGGTTGGTAGACAAAAGAATTTTATTGTTACTACCGAATTAAATGATAATGGAACTATTAAACTCAACAAAGACAATGAGGAAAAGAGAAGTTTCAGGTCTCCAAAAGAAGACGATTGGGGATTAGAGAAAATTAGAACAGAACAAACAATAAATCAAAGTAAAAAATCAGTTGGTACTTTCATTTATGATAATTTACTTAAAAACCCAAATCAAAAAATAAAAGGAGAATTAGTTAGAACAATTGAAAGAAAGTTTTATAAAGAGGAACTATCTAAAATTCTTAAAACTCAAATTGAATTTCATTCAACTACTTTAAAGGATAGAAATCTCTATAAAAAATGTATTGATGAATTGTATAAACATAATGATTCTCATAAAAATAATATTAAAGACAGAGGTTTTGACTATTTGTTTTTGGATGACATTATCTTTTATCAACGTCCGCTTAAAAGTAAAACTTCATTAATCAGTGATTGTAGTTTAGAATTCAGTCCAATTAAAGATAAAAAAGGTGTTTTGGTAAAAGATAGCAATGGAAAGCAAATTTTAAAACCTTTGAAATGTATTGCTAAATCAAATCCAATTTTTCAAGAATTTAGACTATTACAATTTGTAAAAAACCTTAAAATTTTCAAAAAAGAAATCGCTAATGATATTGATGTAACAATTGATTATTTAAAAGCGGAAGATGATTTAGTAGAATTATTCAATTGGTTAAATGACAAAGCTGAAATCAATCAAAAACAATTTTTAGCGTATCCAAAATTCAAACTAAAAGAAGATAAATTTAGATGGAATTTTGTTGAAGACAAAATATACCCTTGTAACGAAACAAGAAATCAATTTTTGAATATCATTGCAAAAATTGATGTTGATAAAACTTTTTTTGACGCCAAAAACACCCAAGATTTATGGCACATTTTATATTCTGTTACTGATAAAATTGAAATTACAAAAGCAATTACAACTTTTGCTAAACGACATAATTTGCCAAATGAATTCGTATTGAATTTTTCAAAAATAAAGCCGTATAAAAAAGATTATGGTTCTTATTCTGAAAAAGCGATAAAGAAATTATTGACTTTAATGAGAAGAGATGAAACTTGGAGTCAAGATGCAATTTCTGATAAAGTTACAACCAAAATAAGTGCCATTAAAGAAAGATTGGAATCTATAAATTATGACACATCGATACTTGAAAAAGTATCTGACAGTGATATTCCGAAACAAGTCTTAAAAAGTTTTATAAATTGTATTGAATTCAATAAAGGTTTAAATACCTATCAAGCATCCTATTTAATATATGATAGACATAGTGAAGATAGTGATGTTTCAAAATGGAAAACTCCTGCAGATATTGAACACTTTTTAAAGTATGATTTCAAGCAACATTCACTCCGTAATCCAATTGTAGAGCAAGTCATTACAGAAACTTTACGAGTGGTAAAAGATATTTGGCAACATTATGGAGGGGGAAAAGAAAATTTCTTTAATGAAATCCATATTGAATTGGGGCGTGAAATGAAAAACAATTCTGCAGATAGAAAAAGAATTACTGATAATATAAATCAAAACGAAAATACAAACTTACGAATCAAAGCCATTTTAACGGAATTGAAAAATGACGGTATAAATGATGTTCGCCCCTATTCTCCAAGCCAACAAGAGATTTTAAAAATTTACGAAGAAGGAGTTTATAGCAGTGAAATCAGAAAAGAAAAATTAGAGGAAGTTGATAAAATCAGAAAAAATGCAAAACCAACACCTTCTGAAATTATCAAATATAAACTTTGGATGGAACAAGGTTATATTTCGCCATATACAGGAAAACTAATACCGTTGAGTGATTTATTTACAACAAAATATCAAATCGAGCATATTATTCCACAATCAAGATTATTTGATGATTCCTTATCCAATAAAGTTATCTGCGAATCTGAAGTTAATGAACTTAAAAGCAATATGACTGCTCTAGAATTCATTCAAAAAAACGAAAATAGAATCGTAACCTTAACCGGCGGAAAAACAGTTAAAATTTTTACTAAAGAAGCCTACAACCAACATATCACTAGTTATTACAGCAAAAATAAAAACAAGCAAAAACGATTATTAAGCGAGGAAATTCCAGAAAAGTTTATCGAAAGACAATTAAATGACACTAAATACATAAGTAAAATAGTAAAGAATCTTTTAAGCAAAATAGTTCGAGAAGAAGATGAACGGGAAGTAACCTCAAAACATATCGTTTCTTTGAATGGGTCAATCACTTCAAGAATGAAACAAGATTGGGGTTTGAATGATGTCTGGAATAACATAATTACACCTCGTTTTGAACGTTTGAATGCGATTACTAATTCAAGTGATTTTGGTAAATTAGAACTCAAAAAAGACGAATTTGGAAACACTGGAAAACAAGTTTTTCAAACCACAGTACCAGATGCAATTGCAAAAGGTTTTTCTAAAAAAAGAATTGACCATCGCCATCACGCTTTAGATGCTTTGGTAATTGCTTGTGTGACAAAAGAACATGTCAATTATTTAAATTCTATCAATTCAGAAAGAACAAATTATTCATTGGTCTCTAAACTACGCCTAATTGAAGAAATTCAGATTAATGGAAAAACACAAAAAGTAGCAAAAGAATTTCACAAACCTTGGGAGAATTTTACAAAAAAAGTAGAAGACGAGTTGAATCAAACCATTATCAGTTTCAAACAAAACACTAGAGTTATCAATAAAACGATAAACAAGTATCAAGTTTGGAAAGAAGAAGACGGTGCAATGAAAAAAATCACAACCAGACAAGTAAGAGGAGATAACTGGGCGATTAGAAAACCAATGCACGCAGAAACCGTAAGTGGAAAAGTATTCCTAAAACGAATTAAACAAAGTCTTATTACTATTACCAATGCTATTGAGCAAATAGAGTTGATTGTCGATAAGGAAGTTAAAAAACAATTGAAGGAAAAAACTGAAAAATATCCAAACAATAAAGAAGGTTTGAAAAAATACCTTAAAGCTTTCCCTATAATAATTGATGGAAAAGCTATAGATAAAGTACAAATTTATGAAACTATTGGAGGTGAAAATGGAGCAACTGCGACAAGAAAAGCACTTGATATTACTTTTGATGAAAAAAGAATCGAGAAAATAACTGATACTGGTATTCAAAAAATTCTATTAAATCATCTTCAACAAGAAATTTATCAAAATGCAATTGATGAAAATGGTAAAAAAAACCCAGCATACGAAGTTGCTTTTTCCGAAAATGGTTTAGATGAGTTAAATAAAAATATCACGGCTTTAAATAATGGTAAAAAACATCAACCCATAAAAAAAGTTAGAGTTTTTGAAGAGGGTGGCAAATTTAGTCTCGGACAAACAGGAAACAAAGCAAGTAAATATGTTGAAGCGGCCAAAGGAACAAACTTATTTTTCGCAATTTATCAGGATGAAAACGGAAAACGGAACTATAAAACCATTCCCTTCAACGAAGTAATCGAAAGACAAAAACAAGGATTAAGTTCTGCTCTAGAAATAGATGAAAACGGAAATCGTCTTTTATTTACTTTGTCTCCAAATGATTTAGTTTATATACCAACAGAAGATGAAAAGGATAATTTAACGCTCCTAAATTTCAATAAACTATCAAAAGAGCAATCGCAAAGGGTATTTAAAATGGTAAGTTTTACTGGAAATCAAGCCTTTTTTGTTTCAAACACTATAGCTTCATCAATTGTAGATAAAATGGAATTTTCAGCCTTAAATAAAATGGAAAAATCTATTGAAGGATTAATGATAAAATCTTTATGTCTAAAACTAGAAGTTGATAGACTTGGAAAAATTAAAAGAATCATTCGATGATAAATTATTATTGCAAGAATCAATAGGAATGGGTTTTAACCCATTCAACAATGTAAAACAATCCAAATAGGCTTTAGCCAAAACATTTCGGCTAAAGCCTAATTAGAGACCAATTTAAAATCTCTCCATTTGAAAATGGAGGCAATTCAGAAAAAATAAAAATAATCAAATGACAAGAGGCAACTTCCTAAGAAATTTAATTGGCTTTTATGGCATTGCTTCCCTTCCACTGGAAATGGTCAAGCAATACCAAAAAGTTTATCTTTTACAATGTTTTGTAAGAGGGTTTCAATATTATGAAGGACCAAAAATAGTTAATCAAATCAACAGTAGTGGTTTGCTCGAAATGGTTCATGAACCCGATAATGAATACGATCCTTGTGCGATAGCATTGCATTTCAACAATCAAAAAATTGGATTTATTCCAATGGAGAGCAATGAAGTGTTGAGTGTTTTACTCGATACCAAATTATTGGATTTACAAGCCGAAATAACTCATATAGAACCTAATGCTTCGGATTGGGAAAGCATATATGTTGCTATTTATGCAATGACCGAAATTAAAGACAATCAAACTCAAGAAAATATTGAACCTTACACCCTACTGGAAACTCCCAAATACTATACGCTAAAATCAAATCACAACACCTACACAAGAATATATCTTGATGACGAAAATGAAATTTTAAACGGCGAACAGTTTTATGAAACTTTAGTTAATAATAGTTCTACCGATATCGTTTATGATTTAATCCATTATTCCTTTGACAACGGTCAAGAAATGGAAACGGTAATAAACGAATCCAGAATGGTAATCCAAAAGAATTCCATTCCAAAAGACATTGAAGTTTCAGATCTGGAAGCTACATTAAATGATAAAATACTAAAAATAGAAAATGTTTTTGACGACGATGGCTATATCATTGCCAATGTCAATAAAGTGGCAACAATCCCAGACCGAATACAAATTTTTGAAAAATTAATGAACAAACATGGAAAATTATTTTACGAAATTATTTTCAAAAATTAGGTGAGTTCAATAGGATTGGGCTTTAGCCCATTCAACAATGTAAAACAATCCAAATAAGCTTTAGCCAAAATATCTCGGCTAAAGCCTATTTAAAAATCAATTATTATATTCCTCCAGCTAAAGCTGGAGGCAATTCAAAAATGAGCAATTGAAAAATAATATGCAATTTAAATAACCTATTATGCCTTTTATCAAAACCTACATCCATTTTGTTTGGAGCACAAAAAACAGAATTCCTTTTTTGGACAATAAAGAATTAAGACAAAAAGTTTGGCATCATATCAAAGAAAACGCCAAAGAGAAAGGAATTTTTGTAGATTTTGTTAATGGATATTCTGATCATTGTCATTGTCTGGTTTCTTTGGGTGCCGATCAAACCATTCAAAAGACAATACAACTGATTAAAGGAGAGTCTTCATTTTGGATTAACAAAAACAAATTGTGTTTAGATAAATTTAAATGGCAAGATGAATATTTTGCGGTTTCTGTCTCGGAATCTATGGTTAATAAAGTTAGAAATTACATTAAAAACCAAGAAGAGCACCATAGCAAACAAACCTTTCAAGAAGAATATGATGAATTTATGGCTAAATATCAATTTCAAAAAGAATAGAATTTGGCTAAAACCATTTTTAAAAATCAATTATCATCCCTCCAGCTAAAGCTGGAGGGAATTCTAAAGATGTAACGATTATAAAATTGGAATGAATTCAAAAAATCAAATAGGATTGGGCTTTAGCCCATTCAACAAAATATAAAATAATCGAGATGGGCTTTAGCCAAAATATTATCCCTCCAGCTAAAGCTGAAGGCAATTCAAAACCTAGAGGCAATTCAATGTTTTTTTAAATCTAAAAAATGATAAAACGAACTCTTTTCTTCGGCAACCCCGCTTATTTGAGCACCAAAAATGAACAAATCGTAATCTCTTACCCTGACAAGGAACAAGAGACTAAAACCGTTGCTATTGAAGATATTGGCGTTATCGTTCTGGAAAACCAACAAATTACAATTACCAGTGGTTTACTCGAAAAACTGACTAATAATAATGTGGCATTGATCAATTGTGACCAATATCATTTGCCTATTGGATTATTAATGCCACTGAACGGGCATACGGAACAAACGGAGCGATTTAAAAACCAAATTAATGCTTCTGTTCCACTCAAAAAAAACTTGTGGCAACAAACCATTAGTGCCAAAATTATAAATCAAGCAGGACTGCTCAAAGAAAAAGGAATCCCATGCCGAAAAATGGAACTTTGGGCAAAAGAAGTTACATCGGGAGATTCACTCAATCATGAATCCAGAGCGGCAGTTTTTTATTGGCAGAACCTCATCCCTATAGAAAATTTCACCAGAGGACAAAAAGGAATTCCTCCTAATAATTTATTGAATTATGGCTATGCCATTTTACGAGCCATTACGGCAAGAGCTATTGTCAGTTCTGGAATGTTACCCACTTTAGGCATCTTTCATCGCAACAAATACAATGCCTATTGCCTTGCCGATGATATTATGGAGCCTTATAGACCTTATGTCGATTTGATTGTTTGTCACATTATGGAAACCGAAGATAGTTATGACGAATTAACTATCGAAATCAAAAAACAATTGTTAAGTATTGCCACTATTGATGTGTTTATAGACGGGAAAAACAGTCCATTGATGGTCGCAATGAGCAGAACCACACATTCCTTACATGAATGTTTTGAAGGAACAGCAAGGAAAATTTTATACCCTGTTTATGTATGACGAACATTATACCCGTTTAAACCAATATAGAAGTTTGTGGATATTAGTCTTTTTTGATCTGCCCACCGAAACACGCAAAGAGCGTAAAATTGCCAGTACATTTCGCAAGAAATTATTAGACGATGGTTATTCTATGTTTCAATTTTCCATCTATATGCGTTTTTGTGCCAGTAGAGAAAATGCCGAGGTTCACACCAAAAGAATTAAAAACAACCTCCCCGAACACGGCAAAATTGGTGTGATGCAAATAACCGATAAACAATTTGGAATGATGGAGCTTTTTTATGGCAAAAAACCGGTAGAAACTGATAAACCTTCACAACAATTGGAATTATTTTAACAGCAACAGGATTAGAAAAAAGACTAACTAGCTGTACTACAACAAAGAAACACCGCTTCATTTCAATTTCAAAACAAACTCATAACTACCAACATATCAAACGATTAAATCGCGGTATGTTGGGAATTATAAGCTAAAATACAATTTTGAAAGCAATTCACAACGGAATATCAATGGACTAAAAAATCAGGAGGTTGGGAATTATAAGCTAAAATACAATTTTGAAAGCAATTCACAACTGCTTTGGCGGGAGGTTCTGCAATGCAGATGTTGGGAATTATAAGCTAAAATACAATTTTGAAAGCAATTCACAACAGTTGCGTTACTGCTCACGGCTAAAGACGAGTTGGGAATTATAAGCTAAAATACAATTTTGAAAGCAATTCACAACAACGGCATAGATCTAGTTAACAACGCATCTGTTGGGAATTATAAGCTAAAATACAATTTTGAAAGCAATTCACAACTAGTGGAGGTTTATGTATTAAACAATGTCAGTTGGGAATTATAAGCTAAAATACAATTTTGAAAGCAATTCACAACAATGAGTCCTGCTACAGCGTTGCAGGATGGGTTGGGAATTATAAGCTAAAATACAATTTTGAAAGCAATTCACAACCGCCCGAACGCCCATCTTTACCGTAATTTGTTGGGAATTATAAGCTAAAATACAATTTTGAAAGCAATTCACAACTGAAAGCGGTAAATGGCTAGGAAGTTCTTCGTTGGGAATTATAAGCTAAAATACAATTTTGAAAGCAATTCACAACTCATACTCTATTATGTGGAAATTTTAAAAGTTGGGAATTATAAGCTAAAATACAATTTTGAAAGCAATTCACAACCTACAATGACTTAACAGTTGCCGAGTATTAGTTGGGAATTATAAGCTAAAATACAATTTTGAAAGCAATTCACAACTAGAAGTTGGTGAAATTTGACTGAATAAAAGTTGGGAATTATAAGCTAAAATACAATTTTGAAAGCAATTCACAACACTCTCTAAAAGCTTTAAATAATTGCTCTTGTTGGGAATTATAAGCTAAAATACAATTTTGAAAGCAATTCACAACTGACTCAGGCTTATAACGATTTAGCGGTTAGTTGGGAATTATAAGCTAAAATACAATTTTGAAAGCAATTCACAACTTTAATTGTATCAAAGCCGATTTAGGCATTGTTGGGAATTATAAGCTAAAATACAATTTTGAAAGCAATTCACAACTTGCATCAAAACTTCAAAAAGCTAATCCATAAACTAGAATCAAATCAAATAACGCCTTAAAAGAAAGAATTTTCCGCATAACTAGACTATAAATAAAACTTTTATTTTGTATTCTGACGCACCTTTAGTATCTTTCGCATTCGAAAAATAAAAACCTTATACATTTATAAAATGTTAGAAGAAAAGAACGATAACCTGTCAATTCAAGAAAATTTGACAGATGGAAACACAACTAATGAATTGCAGGAAACAGTTCAATCAGACGCGTCTGTAGCAGCAGAAAATGTAATCAGTGATGCTGTAGCAGAGGAAAACACAGTAGATCCTGTTTCTGAAACAGTTATTTCGAATGAAAGCGAAACAGACGAAAAGCAAAATGCAATTGATGCCATAGCAGAGACAAATGCTGAAGAAAGTGAAGATGAAACGTTAAAAGAACGCCATGATATTCCGATGCTTGATTATGAAGCATTACCAATGGATACGCTTGTAAGCGAACTGAAGAATTTGGTTACCAATGAAAAAGTAATGTCTATTAAAGAACATGTTGAGGAAATCCGAAAAGCTTTTTTAGCCAAATACAATCACCTTATCGAAGAGAAAAGAGAAGAATTCAACCAGGAAAATCAAGATCCTAACGAAGAATTTCAATATCATTCTCCTTTAAAATCTAAGTTCGACCAATATTACACCATCTTCAAAGACAATAAAAATGTTCATTTTAAAAGTCTGCAGTCAAATCTAAAAACTAATTTAGAAGTTAGATTAGCCATCGTAGAAGAACTAAAAGAATTAATCAATCCGCAAGCGAACATCAAGGACACTTTAAATCATTTTAATGAATTAAGAGAGCGATGGAAAAATGCTGGCTCTATTCCAAAAGACAAATACAATCACGTTTGGAATAATTACCATTTCCATGTTGAGAATTTTTACGATTACCTGCACTTAGACAGAGAAGCAAGGGATATTGATTTCAAATACAATCTGGAGCAAAAACAAAAAATCGTTGCCCGTGTTGAAGAACTGCTTAAAGAAGCTGATATCAATAAAGCTTTTAGAGAGCTTCAGGATTTACACCGCATCTGGAAAGAGGATATTGGTCCCGTTTCCAGAGAATATCGTGATGAAATCTGGAATCAATTCAGCGAACTGACAAAAAAAATGCACGATAAACGTGAAGTTTTGTTTGAGAACTTAAGAGGAACCGAACTTGAAAATCTAGAAAAGAAAAAAGAAATTATTGCCAAAATCGAAGTATTGGCAACCGAAAAAGTGAATGCCCACTCTCAATGGCTAGCCCAAATCGAAAAAGTGGAAGCCTTACGTTCAGAATTTTTCTCTGCTGGAAAAGTACCTTCGGATGTAAATGAAGCCACTTGGGCCGCTTTCAAAACAGCCGTTAGAAACTTCAACAGCTTTAAAAATTCTTTTTACAAAGACATCAAAAAAGATCAAAACGATAACCTGAACAAAAAAATCGCTTTAGTAAAGAAAGCCAAAGAATTACAGGAAAGTGTTGATTTTGCCAGTACTACTCCTATCATGAAGCAGATTCAGGAAGATTGGAAAAAAATAGGCCACGTTCCAAGAAAATATTCAGACAAAATCTGGAACGAATTTAGAGAAGCGTGCAACCATTATTTCGACAAATTAAAAGAACACAAAAGTGTTGAAAATGTTGACGAAGTAGAAGCTTTTGATAAAAAGAAAGCCTACTTGGAAACGTTGAGAGAATTCCAATTAACAGGAGATCACAAAACTGATTTGGATGCCATCAAACTACATATTGAAACTTGGAAAAATTTTGGTAAAGTTCCGTTCCCAAGAAGACATATCGAAGGAAAATTCAACAAAATTCTGGATGCTTTATTTGAAAAATTAAGCCTGAGCAAAAAAGATACCGAAATGATGCGTTTCTCCAACAGAATGGAAAATCTTTCTGAAAGCAATGACACTAGAAAACTGGACAACGAGAAAATTTTCCTAATGCGCAAAATTGAAGAGGTTCAAAACGAAATTTTCCAACTGGAAAATAACATTCAGTTTTTCACCAATACAAAAAATGCGAAAAAAGAAAATTCAATCGTATTGGAAGTTCGAAAAAACATTGCTATTCACAAAGAAAGCCTTGATGTTTGGAAAGAAAAACTAAAACAATTGAGAAATTTAGGTCAAGAATAGATCCTAATAAAATTCAAAATGACTTAATGTCTAATTTTTTAATCCTTTAAAGTTAACTTAATTGTCATTTAAACTCTTAGTAACTTATTATCCAGCTAATTATAATCTAAAAAAACCAGCCTCAAACCTTAATCCGTTTGAGGCTTTTTTTATTTCATATAAAAAAGAAGACGTTTATTTTGTGGATTTATCAAACATTCTTCTGTGCAGCTTATTGGAAACAACTTAAAGCAGATTAGGTACAATTTCAAAAGTTGAAATAGAGCTGATTCATAAAGACACTATGAAAAAAAAATGATTCCAATTTACAATATTGATAATCATTTTTTAGACTTTAATTGTTTATTTGAAGATCATAAACTGGCAAAAAAATGGGTTGTTTTAATCAATGAAAGTATATAACAAATCTACGAATAGGCTCAAAAGAGCCTGTTTTTCAGTATATAGCTACAAAAAAATATGACAATTATCATTTTAATCCATAAAAAGTCAGCCTAATTTTGTCATTTACATTAAATGCGAAATTATGAAAACTTCACTAATTCAAAAATACAATGTACCTGGTCCTCGTTATACAAGCTACCCTACAGTTCCTTATTGGGATGAGTCGGGATTTACCAATGAAATATGGCTTCAAACCCTTAAAAAATCATTTCTGGAAAGCAATGACAAAGAAGGTATTAGTCTATATATCCATCTGCCTTTTTGCGAAAGCTTATGCACCTTTTGCGGCTGCAACAAGCGCATCACCAAAAATCACAATGTCGAAAATCCATATATTGAGGCTGTTCTAAAAGAATGGACGCTTTACCGCGATATCTTAGGCAAAAAACCCAAAATTAAAGAAATCCATTTGGGCGGAGGAACACCAACATTTTTCTCCATAGAAAGCCTTGAAAAATTAATAAACGGAATATTTTCACTAGCCGAAAAAGCTGAGGGTTATGAATTCAGTTTTGAAGGCCATCCCAATAACACAACTCTTGCCCATTTGCAAAAATTATATGATTTGGGTTTCAGAAGAGTGAGTTTTGGTGTTCAGGATTATTCTGAAAAAGTACAAAAAGCCATCCATAGAATACAGCCTTTTCACAATGTTGCCAAAGTTACTTTTTGGGCAAAAAGAATAGGCTACACTTCCATCGGACACGATATTATATTTGGTCTGCCTTTTCAGGAAGTAGAAGATGTGATTGATACCATCGAAAAAACAAACTCTCTACAGCCCGACAGATTAGCGTTTTACAGTTATGCCCATGTACCGTGGATAAAAGGAAACGGACAGCGCGGTTTTCATGATGAGGATATCCCTAAAGACGATGCCAAAAGAAAACTATACGAAATTGGGAAAGAATTACTCTTTGAAAATGAATATTATGAAATTGGCATGGATCATTTTGCATTAAAATCAGACAGTTTATACCATTCGTTTGAAGACAAAAAACTGCACCGGAACTTCATGGGCTATAGCTCATCAAAAACTCAATTAATGATTGGCTTGGGTGTTTCAGCGATAAGTGACAGCTGGTACAGCTTTGCTCAAAATGTCAAAACTCTGGAAGAATATTACAAAATATTAGAATCAGATAAATTACCAGTGTATAGAGGTCATTTATTATCCGCTGAAGATCTGATTATCAGAAGACATATTTTGAATCTAATGTGCCAATTTGAAACCAGTTGGGATGATTCCGATAATTATGTTCCAGAGATTCCTGAAATTTTACTTCAGCTAGAAGAAATGGAAAAAGACGGTTTACTAATTATAAACGACAGCAAAATTATTGTCACCGAAAAAGGAAAACCGTATGTGCGCAACATCTGTATGGCATTTGACTTAAGACTAAAAAGAAAAACGCCTGAAACGACATTGTTTTCAATGACAATTTAAAAGAAGCGAAGGATAATACCAATCCTTTAAAATAATGACTTCTTAATTTATTAATTCATCTGTTTTTTAAAGCTCTTTGGGCGTGTCCCTCCGTAAAAACTACGGGTCGTGCTGTACGTTCCCGCTTTTTTTCTTTCAATTGCCACGGGTTTAAAGCCGTGGCAATTGAAAGAAAAAAGAGTTCCACTGCCATCACTCACGCAAAAACAGAGAACAATTAATGTAATACCATTTTAGAAATATAAAATAATCCGCTTCTAACTCCCTGTCCTTTGGAGAGGGTTGGGGGGAGGAAAAAAAAGCCAATTAATGGCAATTGGCTTTTTCTTGTATAAACAAACTCATATTAGATGGAGAGACATAGGGAATTCCAAGTCCTAAACCCCTCAGAATAAACAATACGCCTATAATAACGCCAACATACGGAATCACTTTTTGAATCTTGTTTCGGATTCGAACGGTCAGAAATGAATTGATGTATACCACCAAACTCATCAAAGGCACGGTTCCCAAACCAAAAAGCAGCATGTACAGCAGTCCAAAGCCCGCACTCTGCATAGCAATTGCTCCAAATAAAGCAACATAAACCATTCCGCAGGGCAAAAAACCGTTGAGCAAACCAATAATAAAAAGCGATTTGAAACTTTTGTTTTTAAAATGACTGCCTAGATTTTGCTTAATTTTTGAAATCCATTTATAAACCGGTTTAGAAAAATTATATTGAGCCAAAATCTTTTCAGGAGTCAGAATCACTAAAATCATGGCAATACCAATAAATATGGACAATTGTTGCTGAATCCCTGCCAAAAATAAGCCTTTTCCCAACAGGCCAAATAGCAGCCCTATGCTTCCATACGCCATTAAGCGTCCTAAATGATAAGTACAAATTTGGATTACCTTTTTGGTAGGATTATTTCGCTCTACAGGCAGCATCATAGCAATGGGACCGCACATTCCTATGCAGTGAAAACTACTGATTAATCCAAACAAAAAAGCAGTGTAAAGCATGCGGATTTTAGATTGCTGATTTTAGACTTTAGATTGCAGATTTTAGAGTGAAATTATTTAAAACTAATTTTACTTTTCCCTATTTTCTTTATTCTATTAACTCTACTCTATTTTCTTTCTATTTAATATAAATCTCTTCTTTAGTCAAATAGGATTTACCTTCATATTTCCATTCCATATTGATATTCCATTCGCCTCCAATAAACTTATTTTTTGGTATAACCAATGAAGCCGAATCAGTAAACGAAAGTGGCACTTGGAAATCAAATTTTTTATTAGAAGCTCTATAAAACGCAACAGTCCCTTTGATAGCTGAAGGAGTAAAATCAGCAGGAAAAACAATAGTAATACCATTAGTAGCGTCAACTGTGATTACCGGCTTGGTTTTTAAATCATGAGCGTTTTGAATACGAGCCATTTCGTCCTGAAAATGCACATCATGTTTGTAATACTCTTCAACTACCAAATCATTATCATACTTACTGTCCGATTGTACTTTTACAACAAAATACATAATAAAGCTTATGAATAAAGCAAAAGCAATCACGATATAAGTTCCCCAATTAATTTTCATTTTATCTTTTTTATGTTATTATCCGACTATTGAAACTTTATGAAACAACAAAATTAGTCAAAACTTCGCGGGCTTAAAAAATTAGTATTGGTTGTCTCAATTTTTTTATTTCCTTCATAAAGGTCTATTTCTAATTTAGTTCGGTCACTTTCCAACAAAAATCTATTAATTTCTATAAACATAGTTCCGCTGGACATTTCGTGTTTAGGCACTTTTAATTCCTGAACACCAACTACCTTTAACGTACCTTTAATTCCAACCAATTTAAAGTGCAGATCATTGATATCATGATTCGTTTTATTAATGATTTTAAAAGTATAAATATTACTGATATTCTCCCCTTTGTGCTGGAATAATTGTCCTGGCAACCTCAGAATGGTAGCTTCAACTTCTGTTCTTAAAAACAGCAAGCCTGTAAGTATCCCGACTAATATAACTAATATTGCCGTGTAACCTTTCATCCTGGCAGTAAATTTAAACTTGGCCTTAGTTTCAATTTCATCTTCAGATGCGTATCGAATAAGTCCTAACGGCAATCCAACACTTTTCATTATCGTATCGCATTCATCGATACAGGCTGTACAATTCACACATTCCAACTGCACTCCATTTCGAATATCAATTCCTGTCGGACATACATTCACACATTGTTTACAATCGATGCAATCTCCTTTTCCTGAAGCCTCGCGGTCTTCCTGCTTATTAAATTTGGCTCTTCCTACTTCTTTCTCTCCACGAACAAAATCATAAGCCACGTTTATTGATTTTTTGTCCAATAAAACACCTTGGAGCCTTCCGTAAGGGCAAGCTATAATACAGACTTGTTCCCTAAACCAAGCAAAAACAAAATAAAAAACGCCAGTGAAAATCAACAATGATACAAAACTGCTGGAATGAGCCAAAGGTCCGTCCTCAATCAAACGGAATAATTCATCACTACCAATCAAATAGGCTAAAAATACATTGGCAATTAGAAACGAAATCACAAGAAACGCAAACCATTTTAAAGTTTTCTTTCTTATTTTTTCACCATTCCATTCTTGTTTTTCCAAACGGATTTGTGCTCCCCTATCGCCTTCTATCCAATATTCTATCCGACGGAAAACCATTTCCATAAAAATAGTCTGCGGGCAAATCCAGCCACAAAAGATCCTTCCAAAAATAACCGTAAACAAAATAACAAATACGACCCCAATCACCATAAACAATACAAAAATGTAAAAGTCCTGTGGCCAAAAAGGAAAACTAAAAATATTAAAACGACGTTCCAGCACATTGAACATCATGAACTGGTTCCCGTTTATTTTTATAAAAGGATTGACAATAAGAATTATTAATAAAAAATAGCTGACCCATTTTCTATAATCATAAAACTTACCGGAAGGTTTTTTGGGGTAAATATATTTTCTATGACCTTCTTTATCAATAGTTCCAATGGTATCTCTAAAAGATTCGTCTAGATTGTTTGACATTTTTTTATTTTTAAATACAAAAAAAGAGCTTTCTCAAAGTATTGAATTTTGACAAAGCCCTTCATTTTTTATTATAATTATTATTTTACTTGAGTACTGTCAGCAGCAGGAGCTGTTGCTGCAGCTGGCGCTCCGTCTTCTACCCATATTTCACCATCAGGTGCTTTCGGGTCTTTTGGATTACTTCCTCTCAGAGAGATAACATAACTTGCAACCGCTTGAATTTCTTTTGGTTTCAAAGTTCCTTTCCAGGCAATCATCCCTTTGCCATCACGTCCTCCATTAGTAATAGTGTGAAATAAATTCTTAATTCCGCCACCCAATATCCAATGGTCATCCGTCAAGTTAGGTCCGATTTGACCTCCGGCATCCGCTCTGTGACAAGCTACGCAATTAGTTGTAAAAATTGCTTTTCCGGCATCTAAATCAGCAGGCTCCGTTAACAAAGTTACTGTTTTTTCATCCATCAAGTCAGGAGCTGTTTTCATATATTCAGCCACTTCAACTTTGGCTTGAGCCAATTCATTTTTCAATTCGGTTTCTTGGTCTGGGGCTCCCATGATTTCATAACGAACCAAATATATTGCAGAGAAAATAATACAGGCATAAAATAAATAAACCCACCATGGCGGTAAATTATTATCCAATTCTTTAATTCCGTCATAATCGTGATCCATTAATAATTGTTTTTCATCTTCAATCGGCACGGTTCTCGTCAAGCGCTGCATAAGGTTTTTGTACCAGCTTTTATCTTTCAGGCTTAAACTGTCCTCATGAGCTAATTTTGCTTTCTCTTCCTCTGTCAGCAATCTGTACGTAATGATATTAACAGCACTCAAAGTAACTTCGATTGCAATCAAAAGGAAAAGCAACACGAACAAAAAGACTGCAACCATTGGGTATTTTATAAATGCAGGACGATCGCCAGAATCAATTAAATATTCCAACAGCCCAACAGCTGCGAAAAATATGAAAAGGACTCTTATATAAGATGGAATTAATTTTTTCATCATTTATGTTTTTTTGAAATTGTACAATTTAATCTTCTAATGGGATTTGGCTTATCTCATCAATCGTCTCCTTTTTATACGAATAGACCCAAAGTCCTAACCCCAGAAAAAAGAAAAAGAAAATCAGTAACGACAGTATTGGAAATATGGCAACACCGGCAATGGTCTCCATATTGTGTTTTATTTGTTCGAACATAACGTTTCCCTTTTATTATTCTTTCACTTTAATATCAGTGCCCAATCTTTGTATATAAGCAATCAAAGCCACAATTTCCCTTTCATTCATTGGAACGAATTTCTCCCCTCTCGCCAATGCTTTTTTCTTGCTGTCTTCATAACTTTTTACAAAGTCAGGATCATTTTTAAGACTTTCCTCGATGGCAATAGCTTGTGTTCTCAAATCTTTCAGTCCGCTTGCAATTTGAGCATCATCATAAGGAACACCAAGAGTTCGCATTGCTTTCATTTTCTTTTCGGTCATAGAAATATCCATCGGTTTATTATCAAAAAGCCATTTGTAGCTTGGCATAATAGAACCTGCCGATATACTTTGAGGACTCCAGAAGTGGTTAAAATGCCAATTGTCATTGTATTTCCCTCCAACTCTCAACAAATCGGGACCTGTACGTTTTGATCCCCACAAAAATGGATGATCATACACAAACTCTCCTGCTTTGGATTGTGGTCCATAACGCTCTACTTCACTTCTAAAAGGACGAACAGATTGAGAATGACATCCCACACAACCTTCGCGGATGTATAAATCACGCCCTTCTAGTTCCAAAGGCGAATACGGCTTAACACTCGAAATTGTTGGAATATTTGATTTCACCATAATCGTTGGAACAATTTGTATGATTCCGCCAATTAGTATAGCGATTGTAGCAAATACAGCCATTTTTATTGGTTTTCTTTCCAACCAAGAGTGGTATTTCTCTCCTTTTAATCTTCCTTCACTAATGGTTTGCAATGCTGGAGCTTCTGCCAATTCATCTTCTACTTCCTCGCCAGCTCTCACTGTTTGAATAATATTATAAACCAACGTTAACATTCCAACCAAATACATCGTTCCTCCAATGGCTCTCATCCAATACATTGGCATGATTTGAGTAACGGTTTCAAGAAAGTTACCGTAGGTTAAGGTTCCGTCTGGATTAAATTGTTTCCACATAGAAGCCTGAAGGAAACCTGCCAAATACATTGGCAATGCATATAATATAATTCCTAGTGTTCCAACCCAAAAATGGAAGTTGGCCAATTTAGTGGAATATAAAGTTGTTTTTGTCATTCTTGGAATCAGCCAATAAATGATACCGAAAGCCATAAAACCATTCCATGCCAGTGCACCTACGTGAACGTGAGCAATAATCCAATCTGTATAGTGCGCTATTGCGTTTACATTTTTAAGAGAAAGCATTGGACCTTCAAAAGTAGCCATACCATAACCTGTCATAGCAACAACAAAAAACTTCAATACTGGTTCTTCACGGACTTTATCCCAAACTCCTCTTAAAGTCAATAGTCCATTAATCATTCCTCCCCAAGATGGAGCAATCAGCATCACAGAAAATACAACTCCTAAATTTTGCGCCCATGTAGGCAAAGCAGAATACAACAAATGGTGAGGACCTGCCCAGATATATAAAAATATTAATGACCAAAAGTGTATTATTGAAAGTCTATAAGAATACACAGGTCGATTGGCCACTTTCGGCACAAAATAATACATTAAACCCAAAAATGGAGTCGTCAAGAAAAAAGCAACAGCATTATGACCATACCACCATTGTACTAATGCATCTTGAACTCCTGCATAAACAGAGTAACTCTTCATTGCAGAAATAGGCAACTCTAAACTATTAAAAATATGTAAAACAGCCACTGTAATAAATGTGGCTAAATAAAACCAAATGGCAACATACAAATGGCGTTCTCTTCTTTTTAGCATCGTACCAATCATATTGATTCCGAAAGCCACCCATATTAAAGCAATAGCTATATCAATAGGCCATTCCAATTCGGCATATTCTTTTGAAGAAGTATATCCTAACGGAAGAGAAACTGCTGCGGCAACAATAATTAACTGCCAACCCCAAAAATTCAGATTACTCAAGAAATCACTATACATTCTGGCTTTTAACAATCGCTGAAGCGAATAATAAACACCAGCAAACATAGCATTACCAACAAAGGCAAAAATAACTGCATTGGTATGTAAAGGTCTCAATCTGCCAAAACTTAACCACGAAATTCCTTCGGTCATGTTTGGAAAAAGGAACATAGTAGCCAAAATAAGACCTACCAGCATTCCCACTACTCCAAACAGTATGGTAGCATAAATGAATTTCTTTACAATTTTGTTGTCATAATAAAATTGTTCCATTTCCATATTTATAATTATTTTTAAGGTTGTTTAAAATTGGTAAAAGATTAAAGAGTAGTTTAACTCTTAATTTCTGATTTCTTTTGTGAAGATTTAATTAATTCATCGTCAAACAGCATTCTGACTGATGGTGTATAATCATCATCATACTGACCGGATTTTACCGCAAAAACAAAAGCAATAAAAAAACCAATGGCAACGAAAATACTTATGGCAATTAATAAATAGATAACACTCATAATCTTAATTTTATAATCTTAATTTTAGGTTAACAAAATTATAGGTATCACTTTTTACAAAAAATGACAATTATCATATTTAATCGAATATGTTAAAAATATGAAAAAAAAGAAAACAATTCCCTGTTAAACTAATTTATTTTTCGAGAATAATAATTACTCATCAACGTTACAAAACTCACTATCGTAATGGTACTCAGAGGCATAATAATAGCAGCAACCAGTGGCAAGAGATTCCCGGTAATGGCAAACGATAATCCTACTACATTATATAAAAGTGATAAAGTGAAGCTCATTTTGATGGTCAAAATAGATTTTTGGGATAATTTTAAAAAATAATGCAGTTTTTTAAATTCCTTTGCATCCAAAATAGCATCGCAGGCGGGAGAAAAAACATTTACGTTTTCGGATATGGAAATACCAACGTTGCTTTGTGCCAAAGCTCCGGCATCATTAAGCCCATCGCCTACCATCATCACGTTTTTGCCTTGTTCCTGCAAAGCTTTTATAAACTCAAGTTTTTGTTCCGGTTTTTGATTAAAAATCATTTCAGTTCCGTTGGGCAGAATTGATTCCAGCTGGCTTCGTTCCCCTTCATTGTCACCCGATAAAACTTTCAGTTGATATTGAGAGCTAAGCTTTGTAAACAAATCGGATAAGCCTTCTCGGTATTGATTATTAAAAACATACTTTCCAAAATATACGCTGTCGATTTTTATATGTACTGCCGTTTGCTGAACCTCATCTTTAGCTTTTGCATCGACAAATTCCGCAGAACCTAATTCTATAGAAACGCCGTCAATTTCTGCCTTGATTCCTTTTCCTGTAATTTCTTCGAAAGCATCTAACTTTAATCTTTTTGTTTCTGGCAAAAAATCATACAGCATCCTGCTCAACGGATGATTAGAGGCACGAAGCACACTTTTTAATATCGCCAAATTATTCTCTTCAAGGATTTCTCCTTCATAGGAAATATTCGTTTTTGCATTTGTAGTTATAGTCCCTGTTTTATCAAAAACAATGGTGTCAACTTTGGCTAATTGCTCAATCACCAAAGCATTTTTGAGATAAAAATGTTTGCTGCCAAAAATCCGCAACATATTCCCCATCGTGAAAGGAGCAGTCAATGCTAATGCACAGGGACAGGCAACTATTAATACCGCTGTAAAAACATTGAAAGCTGTATTGGCATCAAAAAATATCCAATATCCAAATCCGGCAAATGCTATCAACAAAAGAATTGGCGTAAAATAACGGCTGATGCTGTCGGTAATGGTTTTGTGTTTTTGCTCCACTTTTTTCTGAAACACATCATTACTCCATAATTGGGTTAAATAACTTTGGGAAACCGAATGCAAAACCTCCATTTCAATAACTTTCCCTATTTGCTTTCCTCCTGCAAAAACTTTATCCCCAGATTTTTTAGTAATCGGAACGGCTTCCCCGGTAACGAAACTATAATCAATTTCGGCCTTATCGGATATTAAAATTCCGTCCACAGGAATCAGCTCTTGGTTACGAATCAATAATCGGTCACCTTTTTCAATTTCATAAACCGGAATACTTTCCTCAGTAGAGTCTGTATTTATTTTGGTAATGGCTATTGGAAAATAGGATTTAAAATCTCTTTCGAAACTAAGAAAACTGTAGGTTTTGATTTGGAACATTTTACCCAATAACATAAAGAAAATCAGTCCCGTTAAACTGTCAAAAAAACCAGAACCGTAATCCATCACAATGTCAAACGTGCTTCTTACAAACATCACAACAATTCCCAATGCAATAGGAATATCAATGTTGAGCATTTTGGATTTTATACTTTTAATCGCCGAAACATAATACCCGCTTGCCGAATATAAAAAAGAAGGCAAAGACAATGCAAAAATCAATCCTCTGAAAAAAGGGCGGTAATTGTCCAGCCAAAACTCCTTCACTTCAAAATACTCTGGAAAGGAAAGCAACATGATATTTCCAAAACAAAAGAATGCAACACCCAGTTTGTAGGTTAAGCTTCGGTCAACATTATTTTTTCCAGTTTCATAATTTTCCAAACTAATGTAGGGTTCATAACCTATGGAACTCAATAAATAGATGATGCTTTTTAGAGAAACGGCCTCGGGATTGTAATTGATTCGGACTCTCTTTTCGGGAAAATTAACCTGAGACGTGTTGATCCCTTTTTGAAGACGCTGTAAATTTTCCAAAATCCAAATACACGAACTACAATGAATATG
Source organism: Flavobacterium sp. 1 (assembly GCF_002797935.1). Taxonomy (NCBI): domain Bacteria; kingdom Pseudomonadati; phylum Bacteroidota; class Flavobacteriia; order Flavobacteriales; family Flavobacteriaceae; genus Flavobacterium; species Flavobacterium sp. 1. The sequence goes on along the minus strand of NZ_PGER01000001.1, from coordinate 370,258 downwards.
AGGAATGCTAAGTGAAATAATAGCGGTTGAATCTTCTTGAAATTCCAACAGCTTTGAAACAATACTTTCATTGTCTAAAAAATCATATTTTCCATTAATATCTTGTGGAGTTGCACCTGGTGATTTTTCAAAATCATAATAACAGGTTAAATCATTCAGGCTGAAGATTTCATAAACAGTTTTGCATCCGTTGCAGCAAAATTCTTTTTCGTCAAAGAGTATTTCTTCTTCTTTTATTATATCTAAACCACAATGAAAACAGTTATTTTTCTTCATAAATAAAGCCTAATTTTTCGAGTGCAAATTTCACAAATTGATTGTGCTAAAAACAATGATATTTATCATATAAATGTATAACTTTGTAGTCGAAAATCCAATTTCGTTATGAGCAAATGTGAACAATGTATCGTTAGAGAATTTAGTTCTTTAAAAGCGCTAAATAAAGATGAACTTATAAGAATTTCTGAATGCAAAACCTCTAAAACTATCAAAAAGGGCGAAAGTATTTTTGAGGAAGGAGAAAATGTGAATGGCATATTTTGCATCAAAGACGGTGTCTGCAAATTGACTAAACTGAGTCCAAACGGCAAAGACCATATTGTAAAATTGGTTACCAAAGGAGAATTATTGGGTCAACGCTCGATGATAAGCGACGAACCGGCCAACTTAAGCGCCATTGCACTAGAAGATATGCAGGTTTGTTTTATACCAAAAAATGAAATACTCGGATTTTTCGACAAAAACAATCAGTTTTCTATGAATGTCATGAAAACGATCTGCGGTGATTTAAGATTAGCAGATGACCACATGGTTAACATGGCACAAAAATCAGTAAAAGAACGATTAGCTGAAACCTTGATTTATCTGCATGAAACTTTCGGCACAAATAACGACAAAACTTTAAAAATTCAATTATCAAGAGAAGAATTGGCCAGTATGATTGGAACCGCAACCGAAAGCTGTATCCGATTATTATCTGATTTTAATAAATTGGGACTGATTGAATTGGTGGGTAAAAAAATAGTTCTAAAAGATATCAATAAGCTGAAAAAAATTGCAGATTAACGTTTGAAGATTTCTGATGAATACTTCTTTCTGATTACTGCCATCTGAAAACTAAAGCTTCTTCGCTTCATTCCAGAAAACATCCATCTCGGCAAGAGTCATATCCATCAAGGGTTTTCCTAGCTGATCAGCTTTGCTTTCCAGATATTGAAAACGCTTAATAAATTTTTTATTAGTTCGTTCTAATGCATCTTCGGGATTAATGTTCAAAAATCGGGCGTAATTAATCATTGAGAATAAAACATCTCCAAATTCGGATTCCATTTTATCTTGATCACCAATTGCAACTTCAACTTGCAGTTCCTGCAATTCCTCCTGCACTTTATCCCAAACTTGATGTGGCTCTTCCCAATCAAATCCAACTCCTTTTACTTTATCCAGTATTCTGCTGGCTTTAACAAGTGCCGGCAAACTTCGAGGAACTCCTTCTAAAACAGATTTTTTTCCTTCTTTTAGTTTTAATTTTTCCCAATTCTGTTTTACTTCTTCTTCGTCTTTAACAACAACATCTCCATAAATATGAGGATGTCTGTGAATGAGTTTTTCGCAAATGTCATTACACACGTCTGCCATATCAAAATCATTCGTTTCACTGCCTATTTTGGCATAAAAAACGATATGCAGCAGTAAATCCCCTAATTCCTTTTTTACTTCGTTTAAATCATTGTCTAATATTGCGTCTCCCAATTCGTAGGTTTCTTCAATAGTAAGATGACGTAGCGTTTGTATCGTTTGCTTTTTATCCCAAGGGCATTTTTCGCGCAAATCATCCATGATATTCAATAATCGTTCGAAGGCTTGGAGTTGATTTTGTTTTGGATTCATGGTATTTTGCTTTTTTGTAAAAATATGAAATCCTGTCAGGAAAACATCGTGACAGGATTTTTTTTAGTGAATTAGTAAAAAAGTGATTAGGTAAATAGCTTTTGGCTAATCACTATTCACTAGAACCTAATTACTCTTTAGTTGCTTTTGCTTTTTTGGCAGGTGCTTTTACTTTTTCAGCAACAACTGCTTCTTTCGCTGGAGCTGCTTCTTCTTCAGCAACAGCTGGAACTTCATCTGCTAACATTCCTTTTGCTTGAAGCGTGTTATACCAATTTACTATCTTTTTCACATCAGATGCGTACACTCTTTCTTCATCATATTCAGGCAATACTTCTCTAAAGTAATCCAACAGCACTGCATTATCTTCTTTGTGTGAAATAGTTTGCCCTTTATTTTCTTTTTTGGCAATATTCTGCATAATTTCAGTCAAAGGTTTTTCGCCTTCATACGTATAAATCGAAATTTCAGACAATAGACTTACATTGCTTTTCAAACTTACCGTTACTTTTTTTCCATCCAATAACGATTCAGCAACAAAACCTGTACGTGTCTGTACTTTTAAAACATATAAACCTGGTTTTCCTGAAATGGATAATATTTTCTCTAAACTCATTTTGTTTTTATTACTTATTTTTTATTTTTCTTTAAAGATCTTTAATACTGCTGTCTACTGATTACTTAAAATTTATCTCCCTTTTTTGGCAAAAAACTTCATTCTATAATCTTGGAACGTTTTTCCTTCGGTAATATTTTTTAATTTATTCTGGATTAAACGCTTCTTCAAAGATGATATTTTATCTGTAAATAAAATCCCCTCGATATGATCATATTCGTGCTGAATAACTCTGGCAATCAAACCGTCAAAAACTTCTGTTTTCATTACAAAGTCTTCTTCACAATATTCAATCGTAACTGTCGGTTTTCTGTATACATCTTCACGTACATCCGGAATACTTAAACAGCCTTCATTAAAAGCCCATTCATCGCCTTCTTCTTTTATTATTTTGGCATTGATAAAAGTCTTTTTAAAGCCTTTCAGTTTTTTTTGTTCATTAGCTTCTAAATCATCGTCTTCACCAAATGGAGTTGTATCGATAATAAATAAACGTATTGCCAATCCCACTTGTTCTGCTGCTAAACCTACTCCACTTGCAATATACATGGTCTCATACATGTTTGCAATAATTTCTTTCAAATTTGGATAATCTGGAGTCAGTTCCTCCCCTACTTTTCTTAAAACAGGGTCACCATATCCTATAATTGGTAATATCATTTGATCATTTTTTATTAATATTTTGCATAAATATAGGAAAAAATACACCTAATTTAGGGTGACAAAAGTAGTGAAAAAAAAAATAGAGAACAATTTATCTCTTTATAATAATTAGCTTTTTTTGTAATATTACACTAGGATAGATTAAATAAAAATGCACAAAGAAGTTTATAACGTACCTTTGTATTAAATTAAATTACATGATTAACAAAATAGAAAAATTCACCGACAGCACCTATTTTACAAACGCACTAAAAGCAACAATATCTGCGGTGATTCCTGTATTAATCTGTACTTATTTTGATCATTTTGAAATAGGTTTTACTATTGCTCTCGGAACCTTTTTGACGTATCCATCTGATATTCCAAGCAGTTTAAAACATAAAATAAACGGAATTATTGTTACTGCTTTTTTGGTAGCAGGAGTCAATTTATTAATCAATCTTATCTATCCTTTCCCTTTTATTTTTTATCTTTTTTTTCCCATATTGATATTCATTTTAGCAATGCTGTCCGTATATGGGCAAAGAGCCACATTTACATCATTTTCGGCATTATTATCTGCATCATTATCATTTGCACACATGCATACTGGATTGGAAATGATTCAATATTCCGGCTTAATACTTGCGGGAGGATTATTTTACTTATTTATCTCATTGCTTTTTCATTACATAAGACCATACCGCTATGCCGAATTACAAGTTGCAGAATGCATTAAATTAACATCTAAATACCTAAAATTAAGAGGGGATTTATGGAATAGCATCGCCGACAGAAAAGTGATACTTGAAAAACAATTGCATCTGCAGGTCGAACTCAATGACATCCATCATAATATTCGAAGAGTACTTATTGGAAAACAGATTAATTCTGTTTCTTCCAATCAAAACCGAAAAATGCTTATTGTATTTGTTTCTTTGGTAGAAATATTGGAATTGGCCTTATCTACTTCATTCGATCATAATAAATTACATCAAAAATTCGAAAAACACCCCAAGGTTTTAGCTACTTATCAAAACCTTGCCTATAACCTTGCCTCTACTTTAAAGCAATTATCCAAAAATATTGAGAAAAGAACAAAATATGTTCCGAAACATTTTTTATTTAAAGATCTTCAAACGCTGGAACTTGCCATCGATACATACGAAAATGAATTAGGAAAAACTGATGCTTCAGAAGGTGTTTTGATGCTAAAAACCATGCTTGAATATGCTGAAAAGCAAATAGAGAAAATCAAAATTATAGAGCGTGCTTTTAGATCAGTAGCCAACAATTATGATTTTAAAGGAAAAGACAAAGATTTAGAGAAATTTTTAACTCCTCAATATTACCCTATAAGCACTTTTATTGAAAATATCAGTTTTTCATCAACAATATTCAGGCATTCGTTACGATTGACTGTTGCTATTATTTTAGGAGGATTAGCCGGTAAATTTCTTCCTTTTCAAAATGTATATTGGATTCTGATGACAATCATCATCATCATGAGACCGGGCTATGGACTGACCAAACAACGATCCATACAGCGTGTCATTGGAACTGTTATTGGCGGTATAATTGCATTCAGCATTTTATCCTTAATACCAAACCATTTAATATTAAGTATTCTGGCAATCCTTTCCATGCTGCTTGGTTTTTCGTTTGCACAAACCAATTATACGGTGAGTGCTACTTTTGTAACCATGTATATCGTATTTATATACGGCATATTGACTCCTGATTATCTGGATGTTATCCAATTTAGAATAGTTGACACATTAACGGGAGCTTCATTAGCTTATTTTGCCAATCATTTTTTATGGCCATCTTGGGAATATATCAAAGCACCTGAATATTTAGAAAAATCGATTATTGCGAACAGAAATTATTTAAAAGAAATTTTTACTTATTACACAAAAAAAGGTGAAGTTACTACCTCATACCGATTGGCCAGAAAAAATGCTTTTATTGAAATTGGAAATCTTATGGCTTCGTTCCAAAGAATGTCACAGGAACCAAAATCAAAACAAAAAAATATCGTATTGCTTTACAAATTAACAGAACTCAACCATTCTTTACTTTCATCAACCGCTTCATTAGGGACTTATACTCAATCGCACAAAACTACTCCTTCCTCAAGAGCGCTTACAATTGTGGTCGAAAAAGTCCTTAAAAACTTGGAACAGTCAATTGCACTTTTAAAAAGAGAAATCATTCCTTATTCTAATGAAATCACTAATGAAGAACTCGCTAATCGATTTATCGAATTGAAAAACATTCGCCAAAACGAATTAAAAGAAAGAAATGAAATAGACGAAGAAGCTTTTGCTTTAAAAATGCAGGAAGCTCAATTAGTCATAGAACAATTAATCTGGCTGACCAATTTGTCTGAAGGGATTTTAAAAAACACAAAAAAACTAATGGAGGAGTGAAAAAGTTTTCAATATTCAGTCGCAGTTTTCAGATAGTAACTGAAAACTGCAACTGATAATACAGTGACAAAAACTATTTTTCCAGTTTTAAAATTTCAGCAGTATTATTTCTAATAGTCGCCAATAACTCTGGATTTTCATTTAAAGCCTGACCAAAAGAAGGAATCATAGCTTTCACTTTTTCCTGCCATTCTGTAGAATTAAACTCCTCTGGAAAACATTTACTTACCAGCTCAACCATAATAGAAACCGCGGTTGACGCTCCAGGAGAAGCTCCTAGCAAAACAGCCAAAGTTCCATCGTTTGTATTGATGATTTCTGTACCAAACTCTAATTTTCCGATTAGCTCTTCGTCTTTTTTAATTACCTGAACTCGCTGTCCTGCTCTTTCCAGTTTCCAATCTTTGGTTCTGGCATTAGGAACGTATTCGCGTAAAGCATTGATTCTGTCTATTGGAGACTGACGCACTTGCTCAATTAAATATTTAGTAAGCGGAATATTTTTATATCCTGCAACAATCATCGGAATTACATTATCTGGCTTTATAGACAATGGCAAATCTGAATATGAGCCGTTTTTTAAGAATCGGGTAGAAAATCCTGCAAATGGTCCAAAAAGCAATGCTTTTTCGCCGTCAATCATTCGGGAATCCACATGAGGAACAGACATTGGCGGTGCGCCTACACTAGCTTTTCCATATACTTTAGCTTGATGTTTTGCTATTACTTCGGGATTTGTACATTTTAACCATTGACCGCTAACAGGGAAGCCTCCATATCCTTTCCCTTCGGGCACATTTGCTTTTTCTAATAATGGTAATGAACCTCCGCCAGCACCAATAAATACAAATTTGGTATATACTTTTTTCTTTTGATTTGAAGCTAAATCAATGATTTTTATCCTCCATGATTTATCTTCTCTCTGTTTTAATTTTTTAACTTCATGGCTGTAGTGTATAGTCACATTATCCAGCTTTGTCAAATACCCCAGCATATTTCTGGTCAATGTTCCAAAATTCACATCGGTACCAATTTTCATTGAAGTTGCTGCTACTTTTTCGTCTGGATTTCTGCCTTCCATCACTAAGGGCATCCATTTTTGCAGTTCGGAAACATCAGTGCTAAAAATCATTTCGGCAAAAAGAGGATTTGACTGCAATGCTTTAAATCTATTTTTTAGAAAGTCAACATTTTTATCCCCCCAAACAAAGCTTATGTGAGGAATACTTTTTATAAAATCCTCTGGAGAAATAAGTTTTCCATCTTTAACTAAATAAGCCCAAAATTGTCTGGAAACTTCAAATTGTTCGGCAATACTAATTGCTTTATTTGGATTTATTGTTCCGTCAGCACTTTCGGGAGTATAATTAAGTTCACAAAAAGCCGAATGTCCAGTTCCTGCATTATTCCAAGCATCTGAACTTTCTGCGGCAGCAACATCTAATCTTTCGTAAATATCAATCTTTAAATCAGGTTGTAATTCTTTTAAAATTAAACCTAGAGTAGCACTCATAATTCCTGCACCAATTAAAACTACATCTGAATTGGATCGTATTGTTGTATCGGACATTTTTGTGTTTTTTTAAGAAGTTGCAAAATTAGCTCTAAAAATCACAAAAAAAAATTATTTTTCAGTTACATAACGTTCAAAAAACATAACGGTTTGTTAAATTAATCATACTACTTCCGATTCAAATAATCCTGAAGCATAATCGTTGCCGAAATTTCATCGATAAGTGCTTTATTTTGGCGCTGTCTTTTATTGAGTCCGCTGTCAATCATGGTTTGAAAAGCCATTTTGGAAGTAAAACGCTCATCAACCCGAATGACTTTCATATCTGGAAAATGATTGGTAAAATGCGTTACAAATCCTTTGATTATTGAAGCGCTCTCGGAAGGTTCGCCATTCATCTGTTTGGGTTCGCCAATAAGCACTGCCTCCACTTTTTCTTTCGCAAAATAAGCTGCTAAAAAATCTATTGCAGTTGCAGAAGGAATGGTAGTCAAGCCTGATGCAATAATCTGCAGTTCATCGGTAACAGCTATTCCTGTTCGTTTTTGTCCGTAATCTATGGAGAGTATTCTTGGCATTTATTTTCGATTATTTCACAAATATACGCAAGAAAAAAACAATTGATAACCTTAAAAAATGTTGGCATCTTTGGAAATTTTGTTTTTATCAAAAAGATTAAAAATACCCTAAAAATTAAAAACATTTATTGAACAAAAGAAGCAAATATGTTAGTTTGTATAAACTAGGTTGTTTTCAAAAAAATAACCATTTATCTTTGCCAAAAAATTCTACAAAAATGAACGAATTACAATCAATTATAGAACAAGCTTGGGAAAACAGAGCTTTGTTGCAAGAAACAAAAACTACTGATGCAATCAGAGAAGTTATAGAATTACTTGATTCAGGAAAATTACGCGTTGCCGAACCAAAAGGTGACGGATGGCAAGTAAACGAATGGGTTAAGAAAGCTGTTGTAATGTATTTCCCAATTCAAAAAATGGAAACATTAGAAGCTGGAATCTTCGAGTACAATGACAAAATGCTGCTAAAAAGAGATTATGCAGCAAAAGGAGTTCGTGTAGTTCCAGGAGCATCTGCTCGTTATGGCGCATATATTTCCAGCGGTGTTATCATGATGCCAAGTTATGTAAACATTGGTGCTTATGTTGATGCAGGAACAATGGTTGACACATGGGCAACTGTTGGCAGTTGTGCTCAAATTGGTAAAGACGTACACTTAAGCGGTGGAGTTGGAATTGGTGGTGTTTTAGAACCTCTTCAGGCTGCACCAGTAATTATTGAAGACGGTGTATTTGTTGGATCAAGATGTATTGTAGTTGAAGGCGTTCACGTTGGTAAAGAAGCTGTTCTTGGAGCTAATGTGTGTTTGACTGCTTCTACTAAAATTATTGATGTTACTGGAGAAACTCCTGTGGAGATGAAAGGTTTTGTTCCTGCTCGTTCAGTAGTAATTCCTGGAAGCTATACTAAAAAGTTTGCAGCTGGTGAATTCCAAGTTCCTTGCGCCTTGATTATTGGAACACGTAAACCATCAACTGATTTGAAAACGTCATTAAATAATGCTTTACGCGAGTATGATGTAGCGGTTTAATTCCTATATTAAATTCAAAAAAAATAAAAAATTCCAAACTCCAATTGGAGAACCGATTGGAGTTTGGAATTTTTATTTAAAACTCTTTTATATATAAACCTATAAAAACTGAAGACCTATTTCTTATTTTGATTTTGAATTTTAAGTAATTTGGCATACTTCATATAAGAGAAGAAACCTTGAATCATCGAAATAGTCAATCCGTCCAGTCCATTCAAGAAACCTTTTTTGAAAAAATAACAACGCACAAATGCAACCGTTCCATTTAGAATTGGCTTATACCCTGATATCCTTACGCCTTGATCAAAAAGTTGTTGCGCATGCCAACTTGAATATTGATTTTTTTTGGAAATAATTTGTTCCAACGAGTCCCAGCCATAATGAAGTATATGAACGGCAATTTTCTTTTCATTGGTGGCAATTATAGTTTGATGTACTTTTGAACCAGATGGGTTTGCTGACTTTTTATTAAAAAAACGTACTTTATGATCTGGATACCAACCTGCAAAATCAATTAATTTATCACCCAAAAAATTTTTTACTCTAAAACTAAAAGCATCATAATCTCCTTTTAAAAATTTCTCTTTTACAATAAAATCCTCTGCATCAGCATCCAAAAACTCATCCGCATCCAAATTAAGAATCCAGTCGTTTTTACAAAAAGGCAAACCATGAGTACGTTGGGGACCATCGCCTAAAAAAGGTTGTTCAATTACAATTGCTCCTTTCGCTTTAGCTATCTCAACTGTTCTATCTTTACTCAAAGAATCTACTATAATTACTTCATCACAAACTCTAAAAAGCGCATCAATACACTTCCCTATCATTTTTTCCTCATTAAAAGTAATAATTAAACCGCTTATTGCCATTATACTGTTTATTTTCTATTGTTAATATATATTTTAAAACTGAAAAACTATCTTTCTATTTCACACAATCAAAATTACTGCTAATTAATACTCCTGAGCAGTAACAACTCATCTTCGACTTGACATCTCTAGCTAAGTACTAAAATAAAAATCATACTATTTAGACTCCAGTTCTCTTTTTTAGTTTAATGCTGCATGTTTGATTTAGTAAAATTTTAACAACCTAGTTGAAATAACATGACATTACTATCGTCACCAAAATAAAAAAATCCAAATCTTAAACAATTGAGATTTGGATTTTATATTTAAAATTCCTTATTAAAATCGTGACCAATAAAACTTATTTCTTATTTTGTTTCTGAATTTTAATTAGTTTGGAATATTTCATATATGTGAAAAAACTTTGAATAGATGCTATTGTAATTCCATCAATCCCATTCAAAATCCCTTTTTTAAAAAAATAGCATCTTATAAAACTAACCAAACCATTAATAAATGGTTTAAAACTACTTACTCTTTTCCCTTGGTTAAAAAGTTGTTGAGAATGCCAAGTAGTATATAAATTTTTTTTAAGAATTAATTGATCCAAATTCTCCCAAGCGTAATGATTGATATGAACATTTACATTCGTTTTCTTGAGTCCTGTCACTTTTTGATGAACCCTATCTTTTGAAGGTGAAGCGGTTTTTTTATTAAAAAAACGAACTGTTCTGTCAGGATACCAGCCCGAAAAATCAATTAATTTATCACCCATATAATTATATAAGCTAAAAGCATATGCATCAAAATCTTGATTTTTGTATTTACCAGACAAAATAAATTCTTCAGCATCAGGAGCTAAAATCTCATCGGCATCAAGATTTAAAATCCAATCATTTTTACAATAAGGAAGTCCAAAAATCCGCTGGGGACCATCTCCCAAAAAAGGCTGCGAAATAACTTTAACACCTTTTTCTTCGGCAATTTTTATTGTATTATCAGAACTTAGTGAATCGATAACGATTACTTCATCGCACACTCTAAAAAGAGCATCTATGCATTTTTCTATATGCTTTTCTTCGTTATAGGTTATTACTAATCCACTAATTTTCATAAATATATTTTAAAATAATTTAAGCTTTCCTATTTTCAATTTTAATCTAAACCTAAATAAATTGTCTTCTCCTTTTATGTCTATTCGTTTTACTAAATAATCATTTTTAAACGGAAAATTATTCACTCTATTCCCTATTCGCAAACCATATTTTATATCATTTTCTTGCATTATTTTTTCAAAAACAGCAAACTCATTATTCGATTTTGGATAATTTCCAAAGGGATACGCTAAAATTGGCTCTATATCTAATTGATTCTCTTTAATAAAAGCATTGCACTTTACAAAATCAACTTCCAGTTCCTCTTTAGACAATGACCCATATCTTCTATGCTCAAACGAATGATATCCTAATTCTATAAGATTACTATCTAATTTCTTTAATTGTTCTACACTCATTATCTTTTCTTTTCCTTCAATCCAATAGTCAAAATTTCCAACAAAAGAAAAAGGTATGAAAAATGAAGCCTTTAATTGGTATTTTTCAAGTAAAGGCACTGCATATAGGAGCTGACATTCGGTAACATCATCAAAAGTAAGAATGACACTTTTTTTGGGCACTCCTTTTAAATTTTCTAAATCCTTAAAATGAAATGTTGTATAATTATTCTCGTGCAAGAATTTAAAATGTGATTCTAACTTAGATATGGAAATACTTAAATCTAAAGACTTTGCTTCATCTTCAACAACATTATGGTACATTAAAATGGGCAACTTAGACATTTAGGTATTTTTTTTGTAGTTTTGTTGAATCCTCAAAAGTAATTTTTTTTCAGTAATTAACCCTATCTATAATGAAGTTTTTAGTAATTCAACAAAAAAGAGTTGGAGACGTATTGATTAGTACAATTATCTGCAACAACTTAAAAAAAAAACACCCTAATGCTACAATAGATTTCATGTGTTATACGAATAGTGTTGATGTACTAATTGGAAACCCAAACATTGATAATATAATTGTTTTACCTCATAAAATTAGAAAATCCTATTTTTCATTATTTAAATTTATTTTTGAAATTAGAGCAAAAAAATACGATGTTGTAATTGATGTTTACAACAAATTAGAAACAAATCTAATTACCTTATTTAGTGGAGCCAATACAAAAATAGCGTATCATAAATGGTACTCCAGTATATTTTATACCCATAATTTAAAACGTTTTGACAATACAAAAGACACCAATTATGGTCTTGCAATTGAGAATCGACTTTTATTATTGGAACCACTAAACCTAGATAAAAGCACGCTAGATCCGTTTCCAAAATTATTTGTAAACTCCAAAGAAAATGAGGATACAATCATTCTTTTTGAACAACATAAAATAGACAAAAACGAAAAAGTCATTATGATTAGCTTATTGGGAAGTGAGCAAAACAAAACATATCCCCTAGAATATATGGCGAAAGTAGTTGAATACGTTGCGGCTCATGAAAATGTAACGATACTTTTCAATTATTTTGAAAATCAAATTGAAGATGCCAAGAAAATATACAATTCCTGCTCAAAAAACACTCAAGAAAAAATACATTTTGATTTATTAGGCAGCGATTTAAGATCATTCATTGCCATAATGAATCGATGTGATGTAATTATAGGAAATGATGGAGGAGCAATTAACATGGCAAAAGCATTAAATAAACCTTCCTTTACAATTTTCTCTCCTTTTGTAGAAAAGAAAATTTGGGCTACTTTTGAGGACGGATTAAGAAACATATCTGTCCATATTAACGATTTTAAACCTGAATTAATTGCGAATCTACACCATGATGAAATAAAGAAAAACTACTCTTCTTTATACCGAGAATTTACTCCAGAATTATTTAAAGACAAGATTAAGTTCTTTATGACAAAAAACATTTAAAACAAATGAAATTAAATTGAATTTTATTTTTAAAACAATTTAAATCAAATAGTTACGTTTTTTTTTATTTTTTTGTATTACTTCTTAATCTCAAATCTAACAAAATAATTTTATCTTTTTAATGGATGTTTCAATAATCATAGTTAATTACCGTAGTTGGAAATCATTGAGAGTTTGTTTGGATTCTATTTCTAAAATAGTTGCCCAAAAATTGACATTTGAAGTTATAATAGTTGATAATTTTTCGGATGATGGAGAATTTGAAATTTTCAAAAATAAATATCAAAACTTTATTTTTATCAAAAATGAGGCCAATACTGGTTTTTCTAATGGTTGTAACTTAGGCGCAAAAAACGCTAAAGGGAATTACATGCTCTTTCTGAATGCTGACACAACCATTTCTCTTGAGACCGTAAATACCTTACACGAAACTTACAAAACACACACAGAAATAGGGATTTTATCGTGTTTGCAAATCGACAAAAAAAATCGATTTTTCAATCAAAAAAAACTTTTCCCTTCGTTTATTAGGCTTTTTGGAATTGCTCGTTTTTTTTACAGAAAATTATTTTCGGAAAAATTAAATAAAAAATTCAACACCAAAGACGACTTATTTTACCCTGATTGGGTTACTGGTACTTCTATCTTTATAAGCAGAGATTGGTTTGAAAAAGTAAATGGGTGGAATGAAGATTATTGGCTATACTTTGAAGATGTTGACATTTGCAAAAGAATATCACAAAAGAAAGGTAAAATTGCAGTAACCCGAAATGCAACAATTTTTCATGAACATGGGGGAGCATCAAGAATTAATTTCAAAACTGAATGTATTACCAAAACTGAAGTTATAATCTCCAATCACGTATATATAAGTAATCATTTTAATGGTTTTAATAGAAATATTTCACATTCTTTTCTAATAATTGGTATCCTTACTGAAAAAATCATTTTGTCGTTTTTAAGCTTATTTTTGTTTTTAATTTAAAACTAAAAACAAATAGATACATCCTTAAAAATCTTTGTTTCTATTATTTTAGCGCCATAAAAAAACAAACTTGGTTAAGTCCAAGATCCATAAACTATCCAAAAGTAAAATGACAGCAAATAGTCCCGTTAAAAAATTATCTGTATTAATCATTACTTTAAACGAGGAAGAGCACATCAATGCCCTTTTACCGGATCTTGATTTTGCTGATGAAATAGTAATTGTAGATTCTTTAAGTACTGATAGAACTGAGGATATTTCAAAATCATTCTCTAAAGTAAAGTTCCTTCAAAACAAATTTGAAAACTTCTCGACACAACGAAATTTTGCTATTGAACAGGCAAAAAATGATTGGGTATTATTTCTTGATGCAGATGAACGATTAACTCCTGAATTAAAGCAAGAAATCATCGATACATTGCAAAATACCCCACACTATTCTGCCTATTTTTTTGAAAGGACCTTTATGTTCGAGAATTCGATTTTAAAATATAGCGGTAATCAAACCGATAAAATATTCCGCCTTTTCGATAAAAAATTTGCTAGATATGACAAAAGAAGGCTCGTTCATGAAAAGCTAATAGTAAATGGTGAAATCGGTTTTTTAAAAAACAAGCTCATTCATTATTCGTTCTCTAGTTATAATGAATATAAAGAAAAAATTATTTTTTATGCCAAATTTAAAGCCGAAGAAAAGTTTATTAAAAAAACAAAAACCACCTTTTTACATCAACTTTTTCATCCTTCCTATAACTTTTTTATAATTACATCATCCGATTAGGTTTTCTTGACGGCAAAAAAGGTATCATTATTTGCTATCTCAATGCCTATTGCATTACTGTGAGATACCGAGAATTAAAAAAACTTTGGAGGCAAAACCAAAATCTTACTTCCAAAACTTAAGTTTCTTTTTCAACCTTTTCTTTCTCCAATATTTCTCTTGAAAATCTGAAGTGTATTTCCAAAGCGTTTCGAATATCAGTCCCTCCGATTCTCCAGATAATTTGGCATATTCATTACTCATTACCACTACCATTTCCTTTACGGGTGTCAATCGGCAAAGGTTCTTCATTCGCAATTCAAAAGGCATTGCTTTGTGGAATTCCATTCTATTCAAATCAACCAAAAAGAAATCATATTGCACTTGGTTCCTTTTTTTAATTAATGTGTTCCCTGGAGAATGATCCTTGAATTCAATTCCTTTTTGATGCAGGAGGTATGAAAATTGGGTAAATTGTCTTAAGATATTCTCATGATCTCGATAATCTGGTATTTCAACCAGCTCTCTATAAGTCAAATCACATTGAAGATGCTCACTGGCATAATAACTATCTTTCAAACCAATCCAATTGTAATTTTCGAGATAAGCAATAGGTTCTGGCGTTCCGATCCCTTTTTCCAATAAAAGGGTTGCATACTCAAACGATCGTCTGGCTTTCGATTTTCTAAAATACTTATAGACTATCTTATTAATCAAATTGGGAATCTTGAAGGATTTGATATTTATTGTTTTATCATTTAATTCAAATAATTTGATGACATTTCTTTTGCCATCACCAAAGAGTGTGCCGGTTGATTTGAAATTCACAATAAAGTTTGACAAATTCGATTGAAAGTTCTCAAATTGGGAATTAATATGTAGGTTCATCAATAGAATATTTTTTAACAAAAGTACGTATTGCTTTTTGTCTTTCCAATTTAAGCTATACATTTACTCAAATTTGTAGCAATTATATGAAAAAAACAATATTCCTCGAAACCCATAATATTCAAAATAGAGCTTCTGGATTAGGAACATTTAATTATGAATTGATTAAAGGCTTGCACCAACACTCGTTTGACAATTTAGAGCTTCATCTTAATTCAAACAAACCAAGTCTTTTAAAATCTGAATTTGGCGAAAAATTCGAGTATCACAAATATTTTGGGTTTCATAGATATAAAAACCTCAGGCCTTTTAATAAATTTGACTTATGGCATTCTGTCAATCAAAATTCAAAAATAGAACCACGATTTGACACTAAATATCTTTTAACTATTCATGATGTCAATTTTTTTGAAGAAATCTCTTCCAACATGAATCATATCCGAAATCAAAATTTTATTGAAAAACTTAAAAGAGCTACAGCAATAACTTACATTTCAGAATTTGCAAAAAAACAAACTCATAATTATTTCCAAGTGCCAAATGTACCTGAGCACATTATTTATAACGGAAATCCAATTTCTAATTTATTAAATACTTCATCTTACATCTCCAATACCCCAATCAACAAGCCTTTTTTCTATACTATTGGAGACTTCATTGAAAGAAAAAATTACACTTCAATTATTGAAATGATGAAATTAATTAAAGATTATAATTTAATTATGTCAGGTAATAATGATAAAGAATACGGACAGGTCATAAAAAAATTAATCAGAGACAATGGCTTAGAAAATCAAGTATTTTTAACTGGAAAGGTAAGCAATGAAGGTAAACAATTTTATATAAAAAACTGTGAAGCATTTCTTTTCCCATCAATTAGAGAAGGATTTGGGTTACCCCCAATTGAAGCGATGCGTTTTGGGAAACCCGTTTTTTTATCAGATAAAACATCATTGCCAGAAATTGGTGGAGAAGTTGCAAATTATTGGAAAAATTTTGATCCTGATTATATGAAAGAAATTGTTTTTGAAGGTTTAAATAATCATGAAAACAACAAGCTAATTTATGAGCAAAAATTAATTGAAAGAGCCTTGTTTTTTGATTGGAAAAAAGCGGCCGGAGAATATTTAGATGTATATAATAAGTGTATTTATTAAAAAATAGGTTCTTCGCCTAAAATATTCACAGTCCTTAAAAAAAATAAAGTTTGAGTTCATTGACCCAATATTGGTATTTCAACAACTCTAATTATGCATATAATAATGAGATAATGAAAGATAGATTTTAAAAGATTCATATTTGATTTCTATCATTGCATATTTCAAATCAGTACAAAAAAATGCCTTACAAAAAATACAATGTCAGAATACCAAAAGTCAGTAGCCTAAAACATATTAATCAATGATAATCATTTAAAAAAAGAATTAATCCATTGTCCAAAATTCTTAAAAAAAAGATAAGACCTTGAAATATTAAGGTCTTTATTACTCTCAACCATTTGCAACAATTCTTTATCTTCTTTAAATTTTAAAAAACCTAGTTTTTTCCATCTTTCAGGTTCTATATAATAAAAATTCTCATATTCCTTATAATTATCTTCATTAACTGAAATCCATTTTTCTAAAAAGGTGCTATTTACCTCTACATTATGCCCCCAATTTTCGATTTTAAATCGTAATTCATCTTCTGTTCTACAAAGGGTTTCGTGAAGTAATATTGTATTAGTATAAATAACTCGTTGTTTCGTTTGTCTCGCGCATTTATAATTAGGATAATTAGTAGCTAACATAAATTTATGAGGAGCATTCACATATAAAATACCATTTTCAGTATATTTATACAAATGAACTAGAAAACCAGCTATTTGAATTGGAGTTTTTTCAGGATTTTTAAGATAATTATCTCTCTTCCTCAATTCCTTGATGAATTTTTCAAAATCAATGAAAATCTCATCCGCATCAACTTGGATTAACCAATTACCAATACCCATTTTAAGTGATAGAAGATGGCGTTCACGAGTATCATTTTCAATTGCGGATAATTCGGAAATATAGAAATCGTCTCTATATAATCTAATTTTATTATCCACATCAATTTCTTTAATCCATTCAAAAAAAGTTTCATCAACTTCAAAATTTTGTCCAGACCATGTACGATATTCTTTGTCTATTGCAATAAAAATTTCATCTGCTCCCTTATAAACCGGAGGAATAGACTTTTTAAGTTTCAGATAATCATAAGACAATAAAAAACCTACTTGTATCTTTTTCATTTTTAAGTTTAATTTATAATACCTCTTTAAAAAAATGTAATTTTACAGCTATGAAAAAAAAACATATTTCGATAATTATAATAAATTACAATACTTCTTCTCTAACTCTTAATTGCATTTCATCAATTAATGCTTTTGAAGAGAGTAAAAGTACAGAAATTATTGTTGTTGACAATGCTTCAAAAGAAGAAGAAGTAGAACATCTCATTAATAATTTAAAAAACATTGACAATGTAACTTTCATTCAAAGTAAAATTAATCTAGGTTTTGCCGCAGGTAATATGTTGGGGTTCCAATATGCTAAAGGTGACTATTATGCTTTCATAAATAGTGATGTTTTGTTTGTTGAAGCTGTATTTGAATCCCTAATTTCTTTTATGGAAGAAAATCAAAATGCGGGAGTCTGTGGACTTCAAATAATAAACGAACAAGGAAAAGAAACTACTTCATTTAGGCCTTTCGAAGGAATTCGTTATAAATTATTTGGAAAAAAATTCCTTGCTTTTACCCAGCCAAAAAAACCTTCAATGTTGAAAAAATACAATGCTCCCATTGTTGTTGATTTCATTATAGGGAGTTTTATGTTTTTTAGAGCAGAAGCATTTCATTCAATAGGAGGCTTTGATCCCAATACTTTTTTGTATTACGAAGAAACTGATGTTTGTTATAGATTACTAAAAAAAGGATACAAAACCTATTTCTTACCTAATTTAAAGTACATTCATTTAGAAGGGAAAAGTTCTTCTTTTAACATAAACCTAAAAATTGAGCATCTTATTTCATATTTATATGTTACAAGAAAAAATTTTGGCTTTTTAAAATATATAGTTATCAAATATTTTTTAATTCTTTCGTATATGCTGAAAGCTCCTTTTAAAAAGAAAAATAGATCTATATTCTTAAAACTTTTAAAAATGCAGGAAAGTCTAGCACTTTCTATGCGCCATAAACAAAAAATATGAAACCATTTCAAAACAAAAAATTATTTTAGCAATAACTCCAGATGTTAAAATATATTCTTGCATTGAAGACAATTTAAAACACCTTGGCTTTTTTACTCAAATTATAACTTTAACTGAAAAATTCAAATATAAAAATATAAAAGACCTCATTATAAACTTATTTAGAAAAAATATAATCAAAGACAAACAATATAAGAAAGAACTTCATAGGAAATTTAATTTTGATACTCTTTCAAAAAAAACATCAGTGCTAACTAATGCTGATTACAGTCTTACTATTCGACCAGATATTTTTGACCGAATACTAATCAAAGAAATAATCAAATTAACTCCTAATAATTATGCCTATCAATGGGACGGACTTTCGAGATTTAGAGAGGCAATTCCATTAATCCCACTTTTTGACAAATTTTATGTCTTTGACAAAAATGATTTATATCAAAAGGACAAAACTTATCCAGCTACAAATTTCTATTTTGATTGTTATGAATCATTATTTCAAAACAAATCTCCAGAATATGATATCTATTACATTGGTTCATACGATAACCGAATGAAGAAATTAATCTCTATTTGTGAAAAACTTTTTGCAAAAGGGTATAAATTAAATATAATTTTAGGCTGTTCCCCTAAAAAAGAACTAAAAAAATATCCTTATATAACCTTTGCAAAAAAAAGGCTTAGTTATTATGAAAACCTAGAAATGGTTGCTAATTGTAAATGCATTATTGACCTTAGTCAAAATACGGTACATTCTGGATTGTCACTTAGACCCTTTGAAGCTCTTGGCTACAATAAAAAGCTAATTACAACAAATTCAACTGTTAAAAACTACGATTTTTATAACGATAAAAACATCCTTATTTTAAATGAAAATTGCGATTATAATTATATTGATACTTTTCTTAGGTCTAATTATAACAATATAAATCCTGCTATAAAAAACAAATATAGCTTTACAAATTGGCTGAAATACATTCTAGAAATTGAAGGAAATACCCCAATTAGTATCCCTTAACCTTTAAAAAAATTAAAAGTATAATCACATTCATCTTAATTAGTAATATTAGACTGATGATTTTACCTACTTAATGAGTTAAAAATAAAACATTAGATTTAATGCAACAATTAATCACACAAAACTTACAAAAGGTTTAATTTGGATTACTTATACAAATATTCTCCTCAATTCAATGTGATTTTATTA
This sequence comes from Flavobacterium sp. 1, assembly GCF_002797935.1. Lineage (NCBI taxonomy): Bacteria > Pseudomonadati > Bacteroidota > Flavobacteriia > Flavobacteriales > Flavobacteriaceae > Flavobacterium > Flavobacterium sp. 1. Next base: position 350,655 of record NZ_PGER01000001.1, on the reverse strand, counting down.
AAAAACATCTTGCGCTTTTAAATTTGAATTTAAAGGCATTACAACATTCACAAAACGTATACTGTTTAGTTTTAGTCAAGAAATAAAATATAAAAATTACCTTTGTGTTTTTAAACAATAGAATACCCCCCTTGTAAACAAATACCGATATATGAACATACAATTTCGAATTTTAATTTTCTTATTAATTAGCAACAACTTATTTTCGCAAAACATCCCTGTAGGATCTATTGATTTAATAGAACAAAGAGGAAGAAACGAACAACTACTAGGCAATGGAAACCCTTTAATTTCCTTTACTTTAAGGCCTTTAGCATTAGATTTAATTGACTCTACGCAAACAAAATCAACTGAAAAGCTAAATATAAAAGCACTTCCAATTACTTTAATCCAACAATACAATACTTTTTCTCCTTATGATTGGAATGATGGTGCCATGATTCCTGCCAAAGGATATCAAACTCTTCTAACTACTGGTTTATATGCTCAATATGGGATCTTGAGTGTACAATTAAAACCAGAATATGTATATGCTTCAAATCCTAATTATGAAATTTTCCCCTTAACGGAATCAAATGCAACTCGATTATTGAATGCCTATTATTTAAATTATACTGATTTGCCAGCTCCTTTTGGAGAAAACCACTATAGTAAATTAAACTGGGGACAAAGTAATATTAAGGTTAACATAAACAAATTTTCTATTGGTTTATCTACTGAGAACTTATGGTGGGGACCTGGAGTTAGGAACTCATTAATCATGAGTAATACTGCACCAGGGTTTTTACATTTCACCTTGAATACTAGAAAACCTGTAGAAACCATAATAGGAAGCTTTGAAGGTCAAATCATCTCAGGAAAACTGGAAAGTTCGGGTTTAACCAGTCCAAAATCGCAGTTCATAATTGATGGTGTAGATTATGAAATACCAAAATCTAATGATTGGCGCTACATCAACGGTATTTCGATAAACTATCACCCTAAATGGGTTCCCGGGCTTTTTGTAGGATTGAACCGTGCTTTACAGGTATATCGCGATGATATGGGAAGCGGTTTTTCTGATTATATGCCAATTTTCACTCCGTTTCAGAAAAATAATTTAAGTGGAGAAGATGCTAAAAGCAGAGATCAAGTAGCTTCTCTCTTTTTTAGATGGGCAATGAAAGAATCCAAGTTCGAATTTTATGGTGAAAGCGGCTGGAACGACCATTCCTCAAATATTTGGGACTTATTTGATTCCCCAGAGCATTCCAGAGCCAATCTTTTCGGTTTCAACAAAATATTTATGCTTAACAAATATAAAAACAAGTATTTAAAAGTAAATTTTGAAACAACCCATTTGGAACAGAGCGCCGATCGCATTGTAAGACCCGCAGGTGCTTGGTATATACATAGTATTATACTTCATGGATATACCAATCAAAGTCAAGTTTTAGGAGCAGGAATTGGACCTGGAAGCAACTTACAAACTTTAGATTTTAGTGTTTGGGAAAAAGACAAAGTATGGGGAATACAACTAGAACGTTATGCTCATAATATGGACTTTTATTATGATGCTTATACAGATTACGACCACAAATGGGTCGATTTAAGATTAAATACTTATGCTTATCGAAAATTTGGCAATTTAGGAGTTCAAGCAAAACTCAACTTTGCCCAAATGAGACACTTTCAGTATCAATTTCATGACAATAAAATAAACATGCAATTCCAAGTTTCATTACAATATCAATTATAAAAGACAAAACTCTTTGATATTTTAACCACTTTAAGTTAGTTTATTTTTCAATAGCCTCTTTAACAATATGAAATTATCTGTTGCTTTATGCACTTATAATGGCTAAAAATCATTAAAGAAAAATTTAAAACACTATAAACCAAACTATTGATAAAACAAGAGGAAAAAGACAATTAAATTAAAACAAAATGGACATCAATCAAGAAGTACACAACGCATTTGAAGTCATAAAAGAAGGCGGAATCATACTCTACCCTACTGATACCGTTTGGGGAATTGGCTGTGATGCTACCAATCCTGAAGCTGTTGCCAAAATATACAAACTCAAACAAAGAGCTGAAACTCAAAGTATGATTTGCCTGATGAATGGTGAAAAAATGATCTACAATGTTTTCAAGGAAATACCAGAAGTTGCTTGGCAAATTATGGATTTTTCCGAAAATCCTACAACATTAGTTCTAGACAAACCTCGAAATGTGGCTCCAAATATTATTGCACCCGATAATACTTTGGGTATTCGCCTTGTCAAAGAGCCTTTTTGTTTTAAATTGATGGAACGCATGAAAAAACCATTGGTCTCTACTTCTGCAAATATTTCAGGCCAACCTGCTCCAAAAAGTTTTAAAGAAATTAGTCCCGAAATTATAAAAGGCGTTGACTATGTTGTAAATTTGCATCGCGATAAAATTGCCGGAAAACCGTCCACAATTATTAAACTGACTAATGATTCCCAGGTAAAAGTGATTCGCAAATAGTTTGCAGTATTCAGTTTTCAGTTTTCAGTTAAATAACTTTAAACTTTAAACTCTAAACAAAAATAATGAACTACAAAGAAGCCTTAAATAATAAAATATTCGAAGTCATTTCGGAAGCATCCCAAGAACTTAATGTCGAAAGTTATGTAATTGGTGGTTTTGTGCGTGATTTACTTTTAAAAAGAGATTTCAAGAAAGATATAGATGTTGTCGCCGTTGGGAGCGGAATCGAATTAGCATTAAAAGTATCTGATTTGCTTCCTAAAAAACCAAAAGTACAGGTTTTCAAAACCTATGGCACCGCAATGCTGCGTTTTGAGGAAACCGAAATTGAATTTGTTGGTGCTCGAAAAGAATCCTATAATCTCGACAGCAGAAATCCAATTGTAGAAGATGGGACATTGGAAGACGACCAAAACAGACGCGATTTTACGATAAATGCCTTGGCTTTGTCACTAAACCCAAATACTTTCGGCGTTCTTTCAGATCCATTCAATGGTATTTCCGACTTGGAAAACAAAATCATAAAAACGCCTCTAGATCCGGACATCACTTTTTCAGATGATCCATTGCGTATGCTTAGGGGGATTCGGTTTGCCACTCAATTGGGGTTTGAAATTGACCAAAATTCATTGGACTCCATAACCAAAAATGCTGAGCGCATCAAAATCATTTCCGGTGAACGTATTGTCGAAGAATTGAATAAAATCCTTTCAACAGACAAACCTTCCGTTGGATTTTTATTATTGTTTAAAACAGGGCTTTTGGATATTATCCTTCCTGAGTTAACAGCTTTAAATCAGGTTGAAGAAATAGAAGGACACACCCACAAAAACAACTTTTACCACACTCTTGAGGTTGTCGATAACATTTGCCCAAACACAGACGATGTTTGGCTGCGCTGGTCGGCTTTACTACATGATATTGGAAAAGCACCAACGAAACGCTTCAACAAAAAACAAGGCTGGACTTTTCACGGACACGAATTTCTTGGCGGAAAAATGGCAAAAAAGATATTTGAACGCTTGCATATGCCATTGAACCACAAAATGAAATTTGTCCAAAAAATGGTTATTATGAGTTCCCGTCCAATTGTTTTGGCACAGGATATTGTAACCGACTCGGCGGTACGACGTTTGGTTTTTGATGCTGGTGAAGATGTTGAGAATTTAATGACGCTCTGTGAAGCCGATATCACAACCAAAAACCCGAATAAATTCAGGAAATACCACAGCAATTTTGAAATTGTCCGCAAGAAAATTGTGGAAGTCGAAGAACGCGACCACGTCCGTAATTTCCAACCACCCATTTCTGGCGAAGAAATTATGGAAATTTTCGACCTAAAGCCTTCACGCGAAATCGGAATGCTAAAAGAAGCCATTAAAGAAGCAATACTTGAAGGAGAAATTGCCAATGATTATGATTCTGCTTATGAGTTTATGATGAAAAGAGCAGAGAAGTTGGGATTGAAGAAAGTTTAACTAGCGTTTAGAATTATCTTTAAAGATTTTATTTAATTTTACTAAAATTAGAAACTTATGAGTACTTCCGATTTAAAATTAAAATTGATAGCGCAAATTATTGCAATTGATGATCGTTTTCTTTTAGATAGAATTGAAGAAATTACAAACTCTATCGAATCATCAGTTCATGAACCAACTTCAACGTATGAAAAAGTAGATTCTGAAAAAATTTACGTTTTTAACGAATGGCAACAAAAAAGAATTGACATTGCTTTAAAACAAGTTGAAAATGGCGAATATATTTCCGATGAAGAGGCTCAAATTGAAATAGAAAAATGGTTCGAAGAACAAGAATAATAGTTTGGACAAGCTTTGCCCGAGAATCTAGAACTTCCATTTTTTTATATTGGAACAAAAGAAATAAATCTAAAAGTTATAGTGAAAAATTTAATGTTTTATTCCAAGAATCATTGCAACAACTTATAACGTTTCCTGAAAGTTCAATAAAATCCAAGAATCAAAATATAAGACTGAAAATCTCTAGTCATTTTGAAATTATTTACTCAGTTTCTGACACTCATATTTTTGTCCTAGACATCTGGGACACCAGACAAAATCCCCAAAATTTCCCAATTAAATAAAATGAAAAATAACAAATCCGTAATTATCTGGCTTCTTTCTGGTTGCTTTTTAGTATTTATAATGGTTGTTGTGGGTGGTATCACCCGATTGACAAATTCCGGTTTATCAATGACCGATTGGCATTTGGTTACCGATACCTTTCCCCCTCTTACCCAAGCCAAATGGCAGGAAGCTTTCGACCAATACAAACAATTTCCTGAATACCAAAAAATCAACATCCACAACGATTTCACCCTATCCGATTATAAATTTATTTATTTCTGGGAATGGTTTCACCGTTTTATAGGAAGAATAATTGGTCTTGTATTTATCCTTCCGTTCTTTTATTTCTTGTTGAAGAAAAAAATTGACCGAGCCACTTTAAACAAATGTTTTATCCTTTTAGGAATGGGAGCTTTGCAGGGATTTTTTGGATGGTTCATGGTAAAAAGCGGTTTAGTCGATAATCCGGATGTGAGTCATTTTCGACTTTCCCTGCACCTGACTTTTGCTTTCATCACTTTTGCCTACACACTTTGGGTGGCATTGGATCTAATTTATCCTGATAAAAAAACTCCAATACTTTCCTTAAAAAAAATAGCTCGAATCACATTGATTCTTTTGCTTCTCCAAATAATCTATGGAGGTTTCGTTGCGGGTCTAAATGCAGGACTAATACACAATCATTGGCCAATGATGAGCGACGGGCAATTCATTCACGACAGCGTATTCATCGAACAAAAAACACTCTTCCTGAACCTAGTCGAAGGAAAAAGCGGTGTGCAGTTCGTTCACAGAATATTAGCATACGTTGTAGTAGGATTCATTTTATTCCTGTATTTCAAAGGCAAAAAGCACAACCTCAGCACCCAACAGCAAAATGGACTAAATGCTTTGGTAGCCATCGTTTTTCTGCAATTTATATTAGGAGTTTACACCTTGCTGTACCAGGTTCCGCTTTGGCTGGGTTTAGCTCACCAAGTCAACGCCTTTTTTCTTTTAACAGCAATGACGTATACTTTGCACCGATTGAGCAAATAACATTATTACTATAATTCAAAATGCTTTTATAGACAGATTTACTTCTTTGAAAAATCTGCTTATAAAAGCATTTTTTGCTGTTTTAACTTCTGTTTACTACTCTAATGCTTAAAATAGACTTACTTTTGTAGCCTGACTATATTGTCACATCTTATTATTTTCAAATCAAAAAATGTCTAAACTCGCCACACAAAATCAATTCCTTGACTTATCCGATTATGGAAGGCCATTTGCGATATTTTTTGCAAATCAGTTAAAAAATACTCGATTTACTCCCATACACATAACGCTGCTTTTTGGAATTTCGGGACTGATTGCGGTTTATTGTATTTTGAAAAACCATCACTTTTTAGCGTCTTTTTTCATCATTTTAAAATCAATAATTGATGCCGTTGATGGAGAACTTGCGCGTACAAAAAACACGCCCTCATATACTGGAAGATACCTCGACAGCATATTTGATATTATCCTTAATTTTTTGCTTTTAATGTCTATTTGCTATGTCTCCGAAACCACATTCTGGATTACACTTTTAGCATTTATAGGCATACAATTACAAGGAACTCTGTATAATTATTACTATGTGATTCTAAGACATAAATTAGATGGAGGAGACACAACCAGTAAAATTTTCGAAGACAAATCACCTCTTGCATTAGCAGGCGAAAGCCAAAAAACTGTAGATGTTTTTTTCCAAATATACACTTTCGTTTATGGTGTTTTCGATACCATTATCCATTATTTGGACAAAGAAGCTTATAAAGCAGAATCGTTTCCAAACTGGTTCATGACACTTGTTTCCCTGTATGGATTAGGCTTTCAATTACTGCTGATAGCAATTTTGCTGCCTTTGGGCTGGATAGAAATGATTGCTCCATTTTTCATCATCTATTCCGCATTGATATTTGTTTTAATAGGAATTCGAAAAGTTTACATAAAATAAAAAAGAGTAAAAACAAACTTGTTCTTACTCTTCTTCAGTTCCATAAAATGGCAAATTATTTTATTATTTCTTTGCTTTAATCGAACAGCCTATTGCTTTTGTAGTTTCTGGCGAAGGTGTTTTTCCGCTTTCAAGAGCCGCAATAGCATTTTCAAGGTATTTCTCTTTTACATCATTAGCACTATCCACATTATCGTCAATGGCTCCAATATATTTTACAACAAGGTTTTTATCCAATAAAAAAGCGTGCGGCGTTTTAGTCGCTCCATATTGAGGATATATTTTTTGACCTTCATCAAACAGATATGGGAATGCAAAACCTTTTTCTTTAGCTCTGGCTTTCATTAATTCAAAACTGTCATCAGGCTCTACTGCCGGATCATTCGGGTTAATCGCTAATAAAACATATCCTTGCGGTTTGTATTTTTTAGCCAAATCATTAATCCTGTCTTCATATTTTTTAGCAAAAGGACAATGATTACACGTAAAAACGACTATAAAGCCCTTTGCCGATTTAAAATCCGACATGCTGTACGTTTTCCCATCAACTGATTTTAATTTAAAATCAGTGGCTTTATCTCCAATTTTATAGGGAGCTGGAGTATCAACAGTAAATCCCGAAATAAAAAGAACAGAGACAAACAATAAAAGACCTGACAAAATTTTCATAATATAAATGGTTTAGTTAATATTCTTGTTTACATATTCATTGAGTTCTTCATAGCTTGAAAAGATTCTTTCAGCAAAAATTTTCTTCCCGTTTTTGATAATTAATGTCGCCGGTATTGAGCCCGACCAGTCTTTACTAACTATCGGAAGCCAAGAATTATAATCCTTATCCGTAAGGAAAACCACCTCAGAATTAATCTTTTTATTTTTCAAAAACGGCAGTAATTTAGTTTCATACTGGTTCTTAAAATCCAAACTTACAAGCACCACTTTTACACTTTTATTTTCCGAATTTAATTTTTCAAAATAGGGTAATTCTTTCACACAGGGCGCACACCAGGTAGCCCAAAAGTTGACTACATAAATGGTATTTTTATCACTCAAAACCTCTTTTTCCAAAGCAGTATAATTATCATAAACGGCTGCTTTTTGAGCAAGAATTGCATTCGAAAACAGAAGCGGAAAAACTAAATAGAGTAAATATTTCATCTTATAAAATTAGTTTGTGACTGAGTAAACGAATGTACAATCTTTAAATAATTTTAGGAAAATGATTAACAAAAAATTATCAGTATCCGACTAAAAATCCAAAACCTAAAAATCTTCAAAAAAGAAAAAATATCTTTCTAGTATTTGAAATAGAAGAGACAAGTGTCCTTTAAATTTAAGATTACCGATTTCGCACATCCATTTGTTTTAAGCGAAAAAAAACAAGAATTGAATTCTTGCTTCTTCATCTTAAAAATCATTAAAATTTCAGCTTATTTAGACCTTTTTTGGTTTTAAAATCGTCATAAACAAAATCTATACACAATACTTAACTTATACAAATTCAGTATTTTAAAATAAATTATATCAATGATGATTTTAAGTAATTTTCAGCCAATCCAATTTTTGAAATCCGACACCTTTTCACGGCTTACAATCACATCATCATCCTTATAAGTAGGCAAAATAATCTTTAATCTGGAATTGCTGTACACTGTTATTTCCTTTATCGCCTTGAGCGGAATAATGAATTTTCGGCTGATTCTATAAAATTCTGAAGCGTCAATTTCCTGCTCCAAAACTTCCAAAGTGGAGTCCAATAAATAATTTCTGTTATCGAAAGTATGAATATAAGTTCCTTTGTTTTCGCTAAAAAAACATTCAATTTCATCAGTAGAAATCACCTTGAGGTGCTGGCCTATTTTTACGGTAAATCGTTTTTTGAATGTTTTTTCAAAAGGGTTTGAAAACATTTTTTTGATTTGTTCAAAATCCAGCTGCAATGATTTTTTCCCTGCAGAAAGTGCTGACTCAAAACGGTCTTTGAATTTCAAAACTGCAGTCTCCAAATCATCCTCATCGATGGGTTTCAAGAGGTAATCGATGCTGTTTAATTTGAATGCCTTTAGTGCATATTCATCATAAGCTGTCGTGAAAATTACTGCACTTTTTATATTTATTTTTTCGAAGATTTCGAAGGACAGACCATCGGATAATTGTATGTCCAAAAATATTAAGTCGGGATGTTCATTTTTTGAAAACCAGTCAATTGATTCTTCTACAGAATGCAGCATTACTTCCGCCTGAATATTAATTTTTTCTAATTTGCGCTGCAGTAATCTTGCCGCCGGTTTTTCGTCTTCTATTATTATTGTGGTCATTTTTTTTAGGATAGAAATTAGAACATAGAAGTTAAAGGTTAGAGATTGCAGTTATAGTATTCAGATTGCAGATTTTCAAATTCCCTAGAGTACTTTTCTGTTTTTCTGAATACTCCACCTCACTCCCACTTTTTGTTTTTTCTTTATCCATAAACTCCCTAATCTTCTTTTCTTCCCAGTCGGCACTAAAAAAAAGGTTTCTTCCAAAAACTGATAACCCATGTGCCAGCAATCCTATTCCCCAAAAGAAAGCTGTAGAAAAAGTTTCCCATTTAAAAAAAAACTCGCTTCCTATTTCACTTTTATTAAATGCTGATATGATTATAAATGCATTTACAAGCACATAAACTAACGCGTGTATATAAAAACCTTTGATTCGCTTTACTCGTTTATAAGCCAATTCATATCTTGTATCTGGATTGAAATTTTCATCCTGAAAATTTTCAAATAACTGTTTTCTATATCTTCTCATTGTGTTTTGTTTTTATTATTAAATAGAAACTAAGATTCTAAGCCGCTAATATTTAAAACCTAGATTATCAAAAACTTAGATTCTTAGCAGCTCATCTATTATTCCCACGTTTTTGTAGTTGGTTTTTCCTTTTCCATTAATTCTTTAACTTTCCTTTCCTCCCATTCTTTATTAAAAAATGGTGCAAAATTAAAAACTTTCAGCCCATGCAGAACAATCGCTATCCCCCAGCCCAACAAACTCCACCAAAAATATAAATATTCTGGTGATGTCATAAGGTTTACGACTATTACAATTGGATTACAGAGAACATAAACCGTCAAATGCTCATAAAATTTTTTAATCTCCTGTACTCGTTTTTGAGCTTGATAATAGCGTTCTTCCTCAGCATAATTTGTTTCCATTTCTGTTATTATGTAAAGTTTATTATTCCCAAGTTTTTTTTGCCTGTTTTTCTTTTTCCATAAATTCTTTCACTTTTCGTTCTTCCCAGTCTTTGCCTAGAAAAGGCATATAATTAAACACTTTTAAACCATGAAAAACAACTCCAAATCCCCACCACAATAAAGGCCAATAAAACCACAAATGATTTGGAGAAGTCGTTAAATTTATTGCTATTAAAAAACAATTGACCACAATATAAGAAATTAGGTTTCCATAAAACCCTTTTATCTCCTCTACTCTTTTTTTCGCTATAAAATAGCGCTCTTCTTCTGTATATTGATTTTCCATGACTATTGAAATTTTTAGATTTTAAATTAAAAACTGAACACTAAAATGCTGAACCGCTTACTGCTATTTCCAATTTTGTTTACTTTCTTCTTTATTTAATATTTCCTTAATTTTCCTTTCTTCCCAGTTGCTTCCGTATCCAAAGATCTTAAAAGCATGCATAATCAAACCAAATCCCCAACCGCAGGCAGAAAACCAAAACCACTGAAATTGTGGCATATAAGTAAGATTAACAAAAACCAGAACCGGAATCACGCAACAATACGAAATCAAATTTCCGTAAAATCCTTTAAGCTGTTCCACTCTCTTTTTAGCTCTGTAATAAGCCCCGTTTTCCATGTAATTAAAAGTTGTTTCCATAACACTGATTTGTTTAGTTAAAATAGGAATCTTAACTGTAAATGTTTTTTCATTCTGTTCTATCAAAACCTTTCGGCCGGTGATAATCCCGTAGCGGTCTACAATATTCTGTAATCCAACTCCCTGACGGCTTTGCATTACTTCCTTCTTTTGAAAATCATTTTGAATAACCAAATAATCTCCCTCAATGAATATCCGAATGTGTAACGGTTTTTGTTCGCTGACCACATTGTGCTTTACCGTGTTTTCCAATAACAGCTGCAGCGAAAGCGGCACCACTTTGGCATCAGGATTTATAACTGTTTCTGGTAATTCATAAAACAGGCTGTTCTCAAAACGCATTTTCAAAAGATTCATATACGTTTTGGCAAAAGACAGCTCTTCGGCAACCGAAACCAGTTCTTTATCTTTTTGTTCCAATACATACCTGTAAATTTTAGACAAAGAAGTAGTAAACCGCTGTGCATTGTCTGGATTTTCTTCTATCAATGAACTCAAAACATTCAAGCTGTTAAAAAGAAAATGCGGATCAATTTGGTTCTTTAATGTCTCAAACTTTGCGTTGGCAGTTCCGGCTATAATTCGCTGTTGGGTTACTTCGGTTTTGGAAGCCTGTTTCCATTTTACCATAAAGCTTCTGGCCTGCATAAAAGTCGAAACTCCCAAAGATAAAATGATGTAAAAAAGGTGTACCCAAATCATTCTTTCGCTAAAAAAATTTCCTAAAGGCAGATTTTGAATAACCACAAAAACAATATAATTTACTCCTAAAACTGCAGGAACTGTGTACAAAACAGTAACCATGATTCCAAAATATACTCTTAAGTTAGTTTGCTCCAGCCAATCCCATTTTCTGTCCAAAAGAACATTAAGAAAACCATTGCCAAAACCCAGCCCGAAAGAGTAAAGACAACTTAAAAAGAACGTAAGCAATACATTTTTTATGCTCAAATCAGCACCCAGAAAAGCTGAAAATATTACTGTAAAGACCATAGAAATCTTGAAACACATAATCGTTCCGCTTCTCAAATTTCCAAATGTATTTCTATGATCTTTCATAAGTAAGCTAAGGTATTTATTTACAGTTTTTTTGCGATTCCAGAGCTCTTTCTAATCCCCATTTTGGAGAGAAAGAAGTTTCGGGTTTAAAAGTACCAAAAAGTTCAACAGCTTTATCAATCTGAGCACATAATGGTTTTGTATCAACACCTGTCCATTTTGCTCCTCCCAGCTGATAATCCGCTTCACCAAAAACAACTCTTGGATTGTTAGGGTCTATCGCTTTTCCTTTTGCGTAAGCTTCCATTACTTTAGCCGAGTATTTTTGTCCGTTTGTCATTGGATCAGCAACTACCCAAGCCGTGTAAATCAAAGCCTGCATTGCATACAATTCGGCATTGTTTTGGTCTTTAATCATTTCAATGTCTAAAGCATCCTGCGCTTTTGTAAGCATCAAATCGAGTTTTGTTTTATCTTTTTCAGTAAAAGCTGCAGTTGTGTTTATCAAGGCAACATAATAGTTTGGCAAATAACTGTTTTTTTCTGCAGATGCTATTCTTTCGAACATTGCCGAAGCTTCTGTATTTTTTCCTTCTTTCCAAAGCCCGAAAGCTTTACCCATTCCTTGTTCAAATTGTGTTTGTGCAGATAATAAACTGCAGATAAAAAAAGCGATTGTAGTGATAATTTTGGTCATAATTTCTAGTTTTATTTAATTAATTACTAAGTTTTTGAGATGCTATTCTCTATTTTTTTTGATGATTGAAACGGTTAATAAATTTATACTTCAAAAGTATTTTAGTTCTAACGGATTTAAAATTTAAAACTGCTCAACTGTAGATTTTTGAGGATGAATTGTTTTTTTTAAAGATTCTGAGATTCTGAGCTGCTAAGTTTTTTTAAACCCTTAAACGATTAAACAATTAAATCTTTCTCTAAAGATTCTTCAGCTGATTATCGTTTTTATTCTGGCTGATTGTCCAGAAGAAACCAACGAAGAAGAATCTGTCTGCAGTCGGTGTAACGGCTTGCCTGTTATAAACCCCGTTTGCATCAGGCAATTTAGCATAATCGTATCCGTAAACATTTTGGCTTCCTAAAATATTCGAAACTGAGAAATAAAGGATTTTTTGCGTGGTCAATAAATAGGCCCAGTTAAAACTCAAACTGTTGTATGATTTTGTTTTTCCGTTCATGAATTTTGTTTCGTTTGGATTATTATACGGTCTTCCTGTGCTAAAACTATTCGTGAACCCGATTTGTGATTTCCAATCGGTAATGAAATATTTGGTTACAATTGATAAACTATGATTGGCAATAAAATTTGGAGTTGCCATAGTCGGGAAATTTTTATAATCTCTTTCCGAATCAATATAAGAATACGAAATCCAATATTCTAAGTTTTTATACAAATTACTGTCTCTCCAAAATAAATCCAATCCTTTTGCATACCCCGAACCATTATTGCTGAAAAATGAATTGTACTGAATCTCTTTCGTATCATATTGAACCAAATTGCTGTAATCCTTATAATACCCTTCGGCTCTAAAAGTCTGCCCCGGTTTTGTAAATTGGTAATTCAAAATATAGTGTCTTGCCTTTTCGCTCTCAAACTGATGGTATTTTGAATATTTGATGTAATCTACCACAGGAGTTTGAGTAAAATCTCCATAAGCAAAAGAAAACTGACTGCTTCTTGAAACTTTATAGGCAACCGAAGCTCTTGGAGCAATATTGGTTTCCTCTAATAAACTATTATTCGAAAGTCGTAAACCAACCTTTAAAGCTAAATACTTAGAAAACAGAATATCTCCTTCGGTATAAAAAGCAGCAATGTTTGAGTCGTAGCCATTTGAAGCTTTAAGCGCAATGTTATCATCAAAATTTTCATTGAATTTTGTAATAAAGTAATCTGCGCCAAAAGACAAATTAAAATAATTTGAAAAATGTTTTTTCAGCTTCAATTTCAATTGCGCGGCGTTTTCATCGCTGTCAACATCACTTTCATTAAACTTTACTTTATTAGTATTGTAACCATAACTTATTCCTGAAATTAAGTGCCAGCCTGTTCCAAAAGTTCCATTGTAAGAAGCATTCAGATAGAAATTATTATTATTTAAATCGGTTCTGATTTTATCCTCGAAGTTTATATTTTTCTGATTCAAATCAAATTTTGATGAATCAAACGCTGCATATAATTTGAAGATTCCGTTTGTAAAATGATAACGGTATACCGTTTCGCCGGATAATGACTGATACGGGCTGTTCCAATCTACATCTTGAGGAATCACTGCCTGATAAGGCGCAAGATTTATATAAGCAGTATTTACGCTCAACGAACTTTTTTTCCATTTTTGCGTATTCCCTAAACCCAGCCCAACGGTCATAAAAGAAATATCCGTTTTATTTTGATCCGGTTCGTCTTGTGTATTTAAAAGCAATACACTTGACAAAGCCTCACCATATTCAGCAGAATATCCTCCAGTAGAAAAAGAGATACCGCTAAACAAAAAAGGAGAAAAACGGCCGCGTGTCGGCAAATTATTAGTGGATGCTCCATAGGGCTGCGCTACCCGAATTCCGTCAACAAAAGTTTGGGTCTCGCTTGCCTCTCCTCCGCGGACAAACAAACGGCCGTCTTCACCAACAGTTTGTGTTCCTGGCAAAGTCTGCAAAGCAGCAACAATATTCCCTGCAGATCCCGCAGTAGTAACAATATCCAGTGGTTTAAGAACTGAAACTCTGGCTTTATTGCCAGATTCTAATGTCCCAGCCGTAACAATAACCGCATCAAGAGCATTTACATTTTCTCTTAATTTAACAGTTTGGTTTTTAAAATTAGCAACATCTATTTCCTGTTTGTATGTATCATAAATTAAAAAACTCACTATCAGGAACTGATTTCCAGTTGCTGTTGTTTCAAAAGAAAATTCACCTGTTCCAGAACTTGTCGCCCCGTCATAAGTCCCTTCAATGTAAATACTGGCTCCTGCAATTGGTTTTCCTTTTTCATTGGTAATTTTACCCGAAATAGTGTTTTGCGAAAATAATGCTAAACTAAACAAAGAAGCTAATGCTAAAAAAATGGTTTTCATAAATATTGGTTTTGATGTGGCAAATGTATTTTAACAATTTTAGTTAAAAAACATTTAAAAACCCAATTGTAGAAATTCATGGATGAGTTGTAAATTACTTATTTGTATCTTAGCTATTATGAATTGCAAAAATCATCGATATGTCAGAAAGCAAAAGAATTTCAAATCTGTATCAGTCCATTTACAATGGCAATCCGTGGCTTGAGGTCACTTTGGCAGACACTTTAAAAGATATAAATGCACAGCAGGCTTACAAGAAAATCAATCCTAATTTGAATACAATCTGGGAAATTGTCAATCACCTTATTCAATGGAGGAAGAACATTTTGAGACGCGTTCAAGGGGAAACCGTTATAACTCCTGACCATAATTATTTTGTACCCATTATAGACCCATCCGAAGTAGCTTGGGTACAATCGCAGCAAACTCTCGCTAAATCTCAGGAATCCTGGAATGCTTTTTTTGAGAATTTTAACGACAAAGATTTCGAAAAAATATACGTCAACAACAATCACACCTATTACGAACATATTCACGGAATAATTCAGCATGATGTGTACCATCTTGGACAGATTGTTATTCTCAAAAAGTTAGTATAACCCATTGGGTGCAATTATTTTAAACACATAGAAACATAGATTTTGTATGCTCAAAAAGGAGGCGTTTCACTTATTTGAAACCCGCATAGTTCTCTATGTGAAAGAAATGTATTTCTTTTTTTGTTTTCTTTTTTAAATAAAGTCTATGTTTCTATGTGTTTAATAAAAATTTTATGAATTACACCCAACGAGTTTAGTTTAATATTCTTTAAAAGATATTTACATGAAAAAAAATATTTTCATAGCCCTATTTTTATGCATCATTGCAATTGGATTTTCACAGGAAACCGAATCTAAATATGATGAAAAACTCGCCAAATCCCTAAATGCAGATGAACGCGGCATGAAACAATACGTATTCTGCCTTTTGAAACCCGGAAGCAACACCACCGCAACCGCCGAAGAAAAGAGTGAATTCTTTAAAGGTCATATGGCTAATATTGGTCGATTGGCAAAAGAAGGAAAACTTGTTGTGGCTGGCCCTTTCGGGAAAAACGACAGAAACTATCGGGGAATTTACATCTTTAATGTTACTACAATCGAAGAAGCAAAAGCGCTTGTTGCCACAGATCCTGCTATACAATCCAACTTACTTGAAGCCGAATTGACTCCTTGGTATGGAACTGCAGCATTGCAGGAAACATTGAAGATTCATGAGAAAATAACGAAAAAATAGTTGTAGCTATTTCATTAAGAATCAATTTTATTCTAAAACCTTAAACCAAGAAAAAATGCCACATCTCCTAGCAACACTCAGAAATGTCCCTTTTGAAACCATCAAAGAAGTTTTAGAAAACGACAGAGCCTTTCATGTTTTCGAAGAGATGTATTTGGAGCATATTTGGCAAAATGCAGATGATGAAAACGAAGTGCTGTTCCTTTTTAGAATCAATTCAATAGCCAACACAAAAAAATTAATTGACAAACTGCACACCAAAACATTGGAACAAAACCCAAACGCCAATTTGCCTAACATGATTTATTTACAATGATAAACATAAACAAAGTACACCACATTGCCATAATCTGTTCGGATTATTCAAAATCCAAACATTTTTATATTGATGTTTTAGGATTAACCGTTATTCAGGAAATCTATCGTGAAGAGCGGGATTCATATAAACTTGATTTGGCTCTAAATGGCGATTACATCATCGAATTATTTTCGTTTCCCAATCCGCCAAAACGCCCATCCAGACCGGAAGCTACAGGTTTAAGACATTTGGCTTTTGAGGTTTCGAATCTGGATGAAACAGTTGCTTTCCTGAACTCTAAAAATATCGAATCCGAGCCTATCCGAATTGACGAAATGACTCAAAAACGTTTTACTTTTATCGCAGATCCTGATGAACTTCCTATTGAATTTTACGAACGGTAAATTACTGAATCAGTAATTTTAACATTTTAAATAACACCTTTTTGTCTTTAATTATGAATTTGAATGCCTAAATTTGCGATTCGCATAAAAAATGCGGTTCAAAAAAATTTACTTCTGATGAATAAAACGGCGCAAATCAAAAAAAATCATCAATTCATAAAACTCCGAAAATTAGTTATCGTTTCCGTTTTAATAGGCTTTCTTTCGGCATTTTTAGGAATTTCACTCAAAAAAATTACTGAGTACTATGAGGAAATCTTCTTTCATCAAGTTACAGTAAATCCGCTTTTTTATATTCTTTTTCCCGTTTTTGGACTTTCCGTAATTTATTTTTTAAGACAATATCTTTTCAAAAAAAAGGAAAACAAAGGCATCAAAGAAGTTTTTGAAAGCACGGAGTCAAAATCAAAAAACCTGCCGACTTATAAAATTCCATCACACTTTATAAATGGCTTATTGACTGTGATTTTTGGAGGTTCAACTGGAATTGAAGTGTCAACGGTTGTTGCTTCGGCCACTATCGGTTCTGTAGCCCAGCAAAAAGAAAATATATTCCGCCAGTACAAAACAGAATTAATCTGCGCAGGAGTTGCAGCGGGAATCACTGCTTTGTTCAGCAGTCCTGTTGCGGGAATTTTATTTGCCATTGAAGTTATCTCTAGAAAAGTAACCCGTACTTTTATCATTTCAAATGTAATTGCGGTTTCCATTGCTTTCGGATTGCTTTCGATATTAAACGAAAAACCATTATTCACCGTTTCTATTACCACTTGGCATTTAAAAGCAATTCCTTACTTCATCCTTTTAGGGATTTTGGCAGGAATAAATTCGGTTTATCTCACAAGATGCGTGCTGTTTTTCAAATCCCAATTTTCAAAAATAGAAACCCATTATTACAAAATCATATTAGGTTCGGCAGTTTTAAGCATTTCGCTGTTTATTTTTCCACAATTATACGGAGAAGGTTATCACTCGCTGAAAGTTATTTTTGGCAGTTCTAATGAAATTCCGCTTACAATAACTTTAGCTCTTACTTTTATCGGAATATTAATTTTAAAGCCTATTGTAACTTCGATAACCTTAGCTTCTGGCGGTGATGGAGGTGTATTTGCTCCCAGTCTTTTTATTGGAGCGTTTTTAGGATTATTACTGGCTTCTGTTTTAAACACTTTTTTCAGCACACAGGTAATTCCGCTTAACTTCATGATTATAGGAATGGCCGCTGTCCTAAGCGCTAGTATCCACGCACCTTTTACAGCCATTTTCCTAGTTTGCGGATTAACGAATGATTATACATTATTCATTCCTATTTTGGCAGTCTGCCTGATTTCAAAATACACGGCAAAAATGATTTATCCGTTTACGGTTTATTCCTATTCCTCTAGTTTAGCAAAATAATATATTCCCCCATGCCAGTTCAAAAAATAAAGCGAACCTATCGCAAAACGAAATACATCCTTTACAAAGAAACTTTAGTCGATTATAAAGAGCAGTTTTGGTCATTTTTAGGCTCATTTGTCGGCATCGGAATCTTGGCTTATATCCAATCCATCCACTTTAAGGGAAACGATGCTGTGTATTTAATTGGTTCTTTTGGAGCATCGAGCGTCTTGGTTTACGGCATTATCCAAAGTCCGTTTTCACAGCCCCGAAATTTGGTTGGAGGACATTTAATTTCGGCATTAATAGGCGTTACCGTCCATAAATTAATCCCCGATATCATCTGGATTGCCGCTCCCCTAGCCGTTTCTTTTTCCATCATTTTAATGCAGATTACCAAAACCCTGCATCCCCCTGGAGGAGCAACCGCTCTTATCGCCATCATCGGATCGGACAAAATAAAAGCCTTGGGCTACATGTATGTGTTCTCGCCGGTTCTTATTGGCGTCCTGATTTTACTAATCACGGCTTTAATTTTTAATAATATGACTCCGAGCCGAACATATCCGAGCCACAGCACCTACCACAAACATTATCACAAAATCAGAAAACGACTAACCGGAAAGAAGTAAGTTTCATTCAGTTATTGATTTTGGAGCAGAAAGATTTGGCTTTTTCAGTCGGCATTGGTCCCGCTATCCGTTGCAATCTTTTTATTTTTAAAGGAAAAATAAAAAGGATTTCCACTTCTATCGGGGCTAAGCGAGAGATTTAGCTCCTTTGCCATTATCCAAAAAATTAACCGCAAAGGGCGCAATGATTTTAGTTTTGTTGAAAAACGCAAAGAACGCAAAGCTTTGCGCCCCTAGCGGAATACATATATAAGGAATAAAAAATCTTTGCGGTCTTTGCGGTGAATAAAAGGCTTGGTTATTTTACCACCACAAATCAAATCAGCTCCCTTCAAAATCTTTTCAACAAATCCCAATTCATAAATTTAAAATCTAAAATTAAACTTTACATTTGCTCTTTCAATAAAAACAAAGATTATGGTTTATAAATTCAGAGTTATTCTAGATGCCGAAGAAGACATTTTTAGAGACATAGCAATACTTGCAGAAGACACTTTAGAAGATTTACACAATGCTATTTTCAATTCATTTGGCTTCGACGGAATGGAAGTAGCTTCTTTCTACACCTGTGATGAAACTTGGAATCAAGAGGATGAAATTTCTATGTTTGATACAGGAGATGTTCCTGGTGAGCAAAAAGTAATGAGTGACTATCAATTATCCGATATATTAGACGAGCAAAATACCAAGATTATTTACGTTTATGACTTTATCAATATGTGGACTTTCCTAGTGGAATTAGCCGCTGTTGAAGAACAGGTTGTAGGTAACATATATCCAGAAACTATATTTTCTCACGGAGAAATGCCAGACGAAGCCCTCGAAAAAAACTTTGAAGCCGATGACATGCACAATGATATCTACGGCGAATTTGAAGACGATCTAGACCAAGATGATCTAGACATGTTCGAAGGAGACGACAGTTTTGAAGATTATGGATTTGAGGAGAATTGGAATTAGAATAAAACGACAATAAAAATCAAGAGCCAAGAGTAAAGACTTTAATTCTGTCTTTTTTCTTGGCTCTTTCATCTATCATCTAAAAAACAAAAAAATGATAAACTTATACAACACGCACATTGAAACGCTATCCATACACCGTGTGGGAAACATGAGCCGTAACGAGCCTCTTTTTTTATCGGAAGAACCATTTAAATTAAACGATGAGATTGTGCCTTTGATGAAAGAGTTTTTCTTTAAGCCGTTTAAGGAAAAAGAAGAAAACTACTTTCAGTTTGCTCATGAAGTAGATTTGGACTACAATGACATGTTTAAATATGCAACGGAAATCTTCAACAATCCAAATGCTTTGCATGATATTTCCAAAAAGATAACTAATCATCTTTTTGAACAATCCAATCATCCGCATATCAAAAATGGCGAGGTATATGTGACTTATTTGACCAATTTAAGCATTGACAATAATGTGGTAGATGCTATCGGAATTTTCAAAAGCGAAATCCAATCCGACTTTTTACAGTTTGAGGAAAAAGGAACACAATTGGAAATGATCCTGCAGCATGGAGTAAGCTTAAACAAACTGGACAAAGGCTGCTTGATTTTTAATTACAAAAAAGAAGAAGGATATAAAATTCTTTCTGTGGACAGCAACCGTTATGATGCCAGATATTGGCTGGAGCATTTCCTTTCGGTTGATGCATTTGAAGATGAAAATTTCATCACCAAAAAATACTTGAAATTCTGTCAAGGTTTTGCCAAAGACGTTGTTTTCCCTGCCGAAGACAAAAAAGAAGAGGTAATGTTCATGAACCGTTCTGTGAATTATTTTGCAAAAAATGATCAGTTTGAAGAAACTAATTTCTTAAATGAAGTACTTGATAATCCTGACTTAATTCCGGAATTTAAAAACTACAAAGTTGACAAAGGAGAGAAATACAGTATCGAAGATGTAACTTCATTCCCAATTGCAAACGCTGCAGTAAGCGACGCAAGAAAATCAATCAAGAATGTAATCAATCTGGACACACATATCCAAATCAAAATGGATTTTATCAATCCTGAAAGTGCTGAAAAATTTGTGGAAAAAGGCTGGGACGAAGAAAAACAAATGTACTATTATTTGGTTTATTTCAACAAAGAAGAAAAATCATAATTTTTGATTTTAAAATAACAAAAACTCTTAAATAGAGATTATAATTTATAATCCTCAACTGCTTAGGTAGTTGAGGATTGTTTTTTTATAACAATAAATCATCCGGAAAAAACAAAAATAATACCTTTGTAAGATTTACATTTCTTTACGACAAAAAAAGCGTTTTTTATCGGTTTTATTTGAATAATAGCAAAAAATAATATATGTTTGTTAAAATTATACCCCCCACATTATGAGCTTATTAGAATTAATGTCAAAATTTGTTGACAAAAAAACCGCCTGTTCCATTTTTGGCCATAAAATAGTGACTGTCAGAAACGTAACAAACCACTTCAAAGAATACAAGTGCACAGTTTGTCAAGTAGAATTAACAAACGATCTGCAGGATAAAAAAACATTTTTAACTCCTCGGTTAAAAGAAATAAATGAGACTTTATTGAATCATTATAACAGAAAGCATCTTTCTTCTATGTAATTTTTTCAGTTGTTAAAATCCTGGTTTGAATAAATTAGCGCTATTGAAGTTTCTGGTAACAAATTCAAAAGCGGCGCTCAATACATTCCCCATTGATTTTGCATTTTTAAAATTCATGTCGTTTGTATAACGGTACAATTCTTGTTTTAACTGACTAAGATTTTCATCGTTAGAAATAAAGTCGTTGCCCATAATTTTCATCAGAATCTTAATCCGGTTTTCGGCGGTATTGATTCTTTTGGCCAGAGCAGAACGCTCTTCATTTTTATACTGCTCTATAGATCTGTCTTGAAGTTTTTCTTTAATATTTTTTATCATAGGATAATTTTCCTTGAAAAACTGCGGACGATACACTTTAAAATTACCTTCAAAACACTGCTGGTCAAAATCAATCGGCCTGATTTTATACACCACCTGATCAAAATCGTGAATCGGGATCACTACATAATTATACGATCTCATATCGCCCAATAAACGGATCATACAGCGTTCGTTAAATTTCACGAATTCTTTTGCAATTTGAGCCTTTTCGGTTTCACTGCATTTATTTAATAATGTCTGCATAAAAACATCGCCGGGAATTCCAGTAATATGCTCTTCGATCAAAGTATCTTTGAAAACTAAAAAATTAATTTTGTAGGGTGATAATAAATGCTCCAATTCCAATCCGTACACTCTGGAAGCATCTGCTTTTTTGATATAAAAATAGGTGTAATTGTCATTCAGGATATTTCGCACTTTGATACGGAATGGTTTTGAATTTCCAAAAGTACAATAGTCAATGGCATCCACATTTAAGTACTGAAGAATATCAGTATTTCCGTCTGAATACAATAATGAATATACTTTTTTTAAATTTAAATCGATTTCATCCCGTTCATATTCATTATAATAGACTCTAATCCATAAAGTATCTTGGTCGTTTTTATCAAAAACATTAATTGAACCTGAAAACCGCAAAAGATCATCATAAATTATTGGTTCTTTTGATACAAGATCAAATCGTTCCAAGTAATTTAAAAGTGCATTATTGATAGGATAACAGGGTTTTTTAAAAAACATTAAGGGCTCGCTCATTTTGAATACATTTGTTACAAATTTACATTAAAACCCTTGTATATTCTAGGTGTGACGCCATAAAAATCATTAAAATTTGAATACAAAAGGCATGCTTTTAAAATATCATGAACTAAAAATGCATTTTTCTAAAACAAATAACATTCTCTTATTTATCACGAGTTTTTTTGCGTGAGGGATTAAAGTGGAGCTCTTTTTTCTTTATCAATTGCCTCGGGTTTAAACCCGAGGCAATTGATAAAGAAAAAAAGCGGGAACGGAAAGCCCGACCCGACTTTTTTGAGGGTCACGCCCACATGAACTTAAATGAACTGATGAAATAAATCGAAATATTGCTGTTTAGAATTAAACGACAAAAAATCAACGGCATGAGTAACAAAAAACAAATTAGCTCGTCCTATACAAAAAACGATATACTTTGGAAACAATACTTTCAATTCAGAATCTCAACAAGCGTTATGGAGGCCTTCAAGCTTTAAAAAATGTTTCATTAGAAATAACAAAAGGCAATGTCTATGGTATTCTGGGGCCAAATGGAAGCGGAAAATCAACTACTCTAGGCATTATTCTTAATGTAGTGAACAAAACTTCGGGAGAATACAGTTGGTTTGGCGGTAATCTTCAAACGCACGAAGCTTTAAAAAAAGTGGGAGCTATTATTGAAAGACCCAACTTTTATCCCTATATGACTGCTGAACAAAACCTGAAATTGGTCTGCAAAATAAAAAATATTGATTACTCTAAAGTAGATGAAAAACTGGAATTGGTAGGTTTGACCGAAAGAAAAAACAGCAAATTCAGCACATTTTCTCTAGGTATGAAACAGCGATTAGCGATTGCTTCGGCCTTATTGAATGATCCTGAAATTTTGATTCTAGACGAACCAACAAACGGATTGGATCCGCAGGGAATCCACCAAATCAGAGACATTATCAAAAAAATTGCTTCCAAAGGAACTACCATTTTATTGGCTTCTCACCTATTAGACGAAGTTGAAAAAGTATGTTCGCATGTATTGGTTTTAAGAAAAGGCCAAGTGCTTTATTCTGGTCCTGTTGATGGCGTTTCGTCTAATGAAGGTTTCTTCGAACTGCAGGCTGATGATACCGAAAATTTAATCCGCATTTTACAGGCTCATCCTTCCGTAGATAAAATCACAGCAGCCGATGCAAAAGTTTTGGTTTACCTAAAAGCAAATTTAGAATCAAAAGATTTGAATCAGTATCTGTTTGCAAATAATATTTGTTTGAGTCATTTGGTAAAACGAAAAAACAGCTTGGAAGAACAGTTTTTAGAATTAACGAAACAATAACAAAAAATCAATTTCAATAGCAAAAAACAATAATAACGTTAAGGACTTTTTCGACTAATCACTAAGCGCTATTCACTAATCACTCTCCAATATGAAACGATTACTCTCTATAGAATTACAAAAAATTTGGCTAAACAAAGCCAGCCGTGTATTGACTTTGACTTATTTTATATTACTTTCTTTTATTGCTTTGATAGCCTCCATAAAATTTGAATTTGGGGCACTTCATTTTCAGGTTGCCGAAATGGGAATTTTTAATTTCCCTTATATCTGGCATTTCAACACCTATGTTGCTGCTTTTTTAAAACTCTTTTTGGCCATCGTAATTGTCTCGATGATGGCAAATGAATACAGTTATGGCACTTTAAAACAAAACCTTATTGACGGATTGAGCAAAAAAGAATTCATCCTTTCAAAATTTGTGACCATAGTTCTGTTCTCGCTATGCTCTACAGTTTTTGTTTTTATAATGACGTTAATTCTTGGCTATAGTTTTTCCTCTTATACAGAACTAAGCATTGTTTTCTCGGATTTGGATTATCTTTTAGCTTTTTTTGTAAAACTGGTTGGATTTTTCTCTTTCTGTTTGTTCTTGGGGATATTAGTAAAGAGATCAGCATTTGCATTAGGTTTCCTTTTGGTTTGGAGCATAATAGAAGGAATCGCAAAAGCATTTTTGAACTTTCGTCTCTTCCCAGAAGGCAAAACTGCAAGCTACATCACCCAGTTCTTCCCTTTGGAAGCGATGTCAAATCTGATTGTTGAACCCTTATCTAGAACCTCCCTTGTTAAATCAATTGGTACACAAATGGGAGTCGAAAACATCAAAGATTATAGCGTACACTTTTTTGACATTACAATCGTTTTATGCTGGACAGCTATTTTTCTATTACTATCTTATAGAATTTTAAAAAACAGGGATTTGTAGTATCTTTGTATACCATGAATCCTTCAAAAAAATTACTGACACTAGCTGTTCTTTTGTTTAACTTGGGTATTGCAGATGCTCAAGTTATTACTGTCGATGATACCAAATCAGCTCAAGAATTAATTGAAAATGTTTTGGTAAATAGCAGTTGTGCCAATGTTTCTGAATTTAATGCAAGTGGCAATACTTTTACTCTTGGACAAAACAGCTATGGATATTTCAATGCTGGAAGCAGTAATTTTTCACTTAAAGAAGGCGTATTATTAAGTACTTTCAATAGCAAAACTGCAATAGGCCCTTATATAAGTAATCAAAGTGGAGGCGGTAACAAATTATGGGTTGGCGATGCCGATTTGGATCGAATATTGGGTATAAAAAGTGTAAATGCAACTGTCCTTGAATTTGATTTTATTCCCTTGACAAATTTCATCAGCTTTAATTACATTTTTGCTTCCAATGAATATCAATCTTATTTTCCTTGTGATTTCTCGGATGGTTTTGCTTTTTTAATTAAAGAAAAAGGAAGCTCAAGTGATTATAAAAACATTGCGGTTATCCCAGGCACTAATATTCCCGTTTCTTCAAAGAATATTCACCCAATTATAAATTCGGTCATAGATTCACAAAATATTACCCACCCCGGATGTAATTCAATTAACGAAACGTATTTTAACGGTTTTAACAGCAACACAAGTCCAACCAATTATAGTGGCCAAACTATAAAACTGAATGCACAAACCGAAGTAATCGCTGGAAAAACCTATCATATAAAATTAGTAATTGCAGATGATGGTCCAGAATATTATGATTCAGCTGTTTTCTTGGAAGCGGGAAGTTTCTCAGCAAAAATGGATTTAGGATCAGACCGCACTGCTACAGACAACAATCCTATTTGTTTTGGCGAAAACTATCTGATAGACACCAAACTATCAGCCAGTTATACATACGAATGGTATAAAGACGGTTCAGCAACTCCAATTCCCGGAGAAACAAAACCATCATTAACTATTAATGGCACTGGGACTTATAAAGTAAAAGTCACTTTATTTCCATCAATTTGTACTGCCGAAGATGAAGTAAGAATTGAGTATGCTCCTCAAATTATATTAAATAATGTTACTTTATATCAATGTGATGATAATGGTGACGGCATTACTATTTTTGATTTAACTAAAATGGATAATGTAATTAAAAATAATAATCCAAAACTAACAAATTTGACTTATTACACTTCATTAGCTAATGCTCAAGGAAAAATTAACCCAATATCAAATCCAACTTCTTTCAAAAATACAACGGTCAATCAAACGCTGTTTGCACGAGTAAATAATGAATTTGGATGTGTCAATTATGCTCAGTTAGCTTTAGCAATATCCAATAACCCCATCACACCTCAAAATCCAATTGAAACTTGTGACACAGATGCATTGCAGGATGGAATTACCCAAGTTGATTTAAACGCAAAAATTACCCCTCAAATCACTAACGGACTGCCAGCTGGATTAATCGTCGAATATTATGCAGCTCAAACTGATGCTATTCTGCAAAAGAATCAATTACCCAATCTTTTCACTAATACAGTCCCAAAACAGCAGATAATTTATGCAAGAATTGTAAACGGCACAGATTGTTACAAAATCACTCCGGAAACCATTATCATTCATACATTCGAACCTTCAAATTTTGAAGACACCGCTTCATTTTTATGTGACGGCTCTAATGCAGTTTTAACTGTCGATAGCGGTTATGCTGACTATTTGTGGAGCAATGGAGACAAAACCAATACAACTACTGTGACAGCACCTGGTCAGTACACCGTTACCGTTACAAATGCCCAAGGCTGTCAGCAAACCAAAGAGTATACTGTAAAATCTTCTGGAATAGCAACAATTACCGATGTAAAAGTTAATAATTTTGCTGGCGCCGAAAATATGGTTTCAATTCACTATATTGGCAATGGAAATTTTGAATTTTCATTAGACGGAAATTTTTATCAGGACAGCCCAATTTTCAATGGCTTGGAGGCAGGAACCTATTGGGTTGCTGCGAGAGACAAAAATGGTTGCGGCACATCCGCTTCATACAAAGTTTATGTACTTGATTACCCCCGTTTTTTTACTCCAAACAATGATGGTTACAATGATACTTGGAAAATAAAAAATTTAGATGTCTTTCCAAAATCTGCCATAACTATTTTTGATCGTTATGGAAAACTAATAAAACAGCTGGATGCTACTGGTAATGGCTGGAATGGCACATTTAACGGAAAAGAATTACCTGCTGATGATTATTGGTTTGTTATAAATTTCGATGATGGAAAAACAATGAAAGGACATTTCTCTTTAAAGAGGTAGTTTTAAAATATTTATATCTGATGAAAAAAAAATTACACTTATTTTTTATTCTTTTAACTATAAACTGTTTTGCCCAATTTAGCAAAACCCATTACATACCGCCTTTAGTTGCAGCACAAGCATTAGCAGAAGATCACTATTTATACATTTCAACACCGAGTCTTGTAAATGTAAATTTTAAAATCATAGCCAATGGCGGAAATGTGATTTCTGGAACCGTAAACAGCACTAATCCTTATCGGTATACTATTGGAACCGGTGATAATACCCAATTATTTACTCCAGCAACAATAACAGGAATTATAGCCAATAAAGGGTATGTAATAGAAGCCGAAGATTTAATATATGTGAGCGTCAGGGTCAATTCTGGTTTAGGAAATGGCAGTTATAATCACGCCGGAGGTTTGGTTTCCAAAGGAAACAGCGCACTAGGAACCACTTTTAGACTAGGTGCCATGCTGAATCCTCTTCTTGATCCAACATTACTGAACTTTGCCTCGATACTTGCTACCGAAAACGGGACAAAAATTATCATTTCAAATCTTCAAAACGGAACTAGACTTTTAAACAGGCCAAGCGTTACTGGTCCAATTACTGTTACTCTTAATAAAAATGAAAGTTATGTCTTGGCTTTACAAAATTATTTTGATGATGGTCTCGTATCCAATAGTTCAAAAATAATTGGTGCATTAGTTCAATCAGACAAACCTGTTGTTGTAAACTCTGGTTCATTTGGCGGCAGCAACAGTAAAGAAGTAAGAATCCAAAATGGAGTAAGTCTGCCTGTAGGAAGAGATGTAGGTTTTGACCAAATTGTTCCCTTAGAAAAAACAGGAAAGGAGTATATTTTTGTAAGAGGAATTGGAACAAATGAATTAGAGCGTGTTTTATTAGTAGCACATTCAGACCAAACGCAAATTTTTTTAAATGGAGACACAACAGCTCCAATCGCAACACTCAATAGTGGAGAATACCTTGTTTTAGACGGAAGCCAATACATAAATAGCAATATGTATATTACGGCAAGCCAAAATTTATTTGCTTATCAAAGTATAGGAGGGTCAATTTCACCAGCCAATCAAAACTTATTTTTTGTTCCTCCAATTAATTGTTCAACCCCCAATACTGTAGATAATATTCCGCAAATTCAAGCTATTGGAAACACAACTCTAATGGGAGTTTTAAATATTGTAACCGAATCCGGAGCTTCTGTTTTTTTAAACAATATCCCTATTACTGATTCTCCAACTACTATTACAGGAAATCCTAATTTTGTACGGTACACTATAAATAATTTATCTGGGAATATTGCTGTAAGATCAACCAAACAGGTCTATGTTTCCTATTTTGGAACTAATGGTGCTGCAACCTACGGAGGTTATTATTCTGGTTTTGATTTAAAACCCGAAATTGTTTCAAGCAAAATTTCACTCACCACTTCCTCTTGTATTCCAAATGTTTCCTTAAAAATAAATACATTATCATCTTATGACACTTTTCAATGGTACAAAAATGACATTCTGATTCCTTCTGAAATATACAATAATTACAAACCGACCCAGCCTGGTTTTTATCAGGTAAAAGGAAGTATTTCCGGCTGTGTCAGTGATGTTTTCTCAGATAAAATTCCTGTTAGTGAATGTCCTACAAATAATGACAATGATTTAGCAAATGATAATATCGATGTTGATTATGACAATGACGGAATATTAAATTGCACTGAATCCTACGGAAGCAAAAATATTGACAGTTCTAATCCAA
This sequence comes from Flavobacterium sp. 1, assembly GCF_002797935.1. Classification (NCBI taxonomy): domain Bacteria; kingdom Pseudomonadati; phylum Bacteroidota; class Flavobacteriia; order Flavobacteriales; family Flavobacteriaceae; genus Flavobacterium; species Flavobacterium sp. 1. Next base: position 322,109 of record NZ_PGER01000001.1, on the reverse strand, counting down.
GTTTGGGTGTTGTAACTGTTGGAACTTACACCAATTCTTTTACAGGCTCTTTTAACAATACCACACCAGAAGCTCCAGTTCCATTTAAAGGAAATTCAGATGGTAGTTTTGTGACTGAAGTCATGGCAGGAAAAGGATTTTCGGTAGCTTATAAATTAGACTTTATAAAACCCATAAATCTTAGTTTAGAGTATGTTTCAACAGCAAATACAACCGATTTATTCAATACTGATTCTGAATATATCATCAATTCAGATATAGATAAAACCATAACCGTTTTGAATCCCACCAATCAGCTATTAATTGACACCAATTATGATGGAATTTATGAAAGCGGAGTAACTCAGTTTTCTTCTTTTGAAATTCGTTTTAGACTAAACGGAAATACTCCGCTTGCGGCGGGAAGCGGAACTTTTTCATTTCAATCCTACCAAACCAAATCCATTAAAATCACCCATAAGAACCTTTTGGATAACATTGGAAACAAAACAACTTTCAAACTTACTGCAACCTGCATTCCTACAGACAGTGACAGTGATGGCATACCGGATCAATTGGATTTAGACTCAGACAATGACGGCATTCCTGATAGTACAGAAAACCAAAAAACTCCAAAAGCGCTATCCAATACTGACATTAACCTAAACGGATTGGACGAAATTTTTGAGCCAGTATCTAATCCAATTGATACTGACAATGACGGCATAGCCAATTATCTGGATTTGGACAGTGATAATGACGGAATATATGATTTAGTAGAATCAGGCAGCATTAAAGCTTTAGACACTGATAAAAATGGAATTTTAGACGCTACAGCTTTTGGAACCAATGGACTCGCTGATTACTTAGAAACAAGTCCCAACAGTGGCATTTTGGGCTACATTGTTGCGGATACCGATGACGATAATATAAAAAACTACACCGAAACTGACAGTGACAATGATTTATGCAATGATGTAATTGAAGCAGGATTTCTGGATGCAAATGGAGATGGAATTTTAGGTTCTGTCATTCCTCCTACAGTTAATGCAAACGGCAAAATTACCAGTGGCGTTGGTTATACCATCCCCAATAATAATTATATCCTTTCCGCTCCTATTGTAATAACCTCGCAACCGCAAGCCACTCCAACTTGCGAATTACAAAGCGCCAAAATCAAATTAACAGATAATGGCGGTAATACCTATCAGTGGCAATTATCTACAGACGGAGTGAATTGGAACAGTCTTGCTAACAATGCAATCTATTCTGATGTCACAACAAGCACCTTGACAATATCAAAGGTTACAAATACAATGAGCAGCTATAAATACAGAGTCCAATTAAAAAAAATAGGTAATTCTTGCGGTTTAACTTCTGCGGAAACTTCATTAACAATTTATGCTCTACCAGTAGTTAAGCATGTGACGGTAATACAATGTGATGATGATACAGATGGCATTTCTAATTTTAATATAACCGAAAAAAACAGTTTTATCTCTGCCAATTATGCTAATGAAACTTTTAGCTATTATACCACTTTTACAGGGGCAGATACCAAAGATGCGAATACACGTATTGCAAATCCTATTGCTTTTACGAGTGCAAATAATATCATTTGGACAAGAGTAGAAAACTCCAATGGCTGTTTTAGTATTGCTAAATTAAATCTAATTGTCTCCACCACACAAATCAGCTCTTCTTTCAAAAAAATTATTGAAACTTGTGATGATTTTATTGATACAGCGAATGATGACAAAGATGGTATAGCTGCATTTGATTTTAGTGCTGTAGCTACAGATATTAAAAACTTACTGCCTTCGCCTTCCTCAAACTACACCATAAAATTCTATGCAAATGAAGCCGATGCATTGGCAGAAACCAATATAATTCAAAACCCATCCAATTATAGAAATACAACAGCAAATCAACAAGAAATTTGGATACGAGTTGAGAGTAATTTAGACAATGCCTGTTTTGGGTTAGGTCCTTATATCACTCTTCTTGTAAACCCAAAACCTAATATTAACACTAACGCTAATAAAGATGAAAATCAATTAGTCTGCTCTAATTTACCAAGTTTTTTTATCACTCTCAATGCTGGGATTGAAGACAACACACCAATTAGCAATTACAATTATATTTGGTCAAAAGATGGCATAACGATTCCAAACGAAAACAATTATACTCTTGATGTCAATGAAGAAGGCACTTACACTGTAATGGTGTCCACCAAGAAAGGCTGTGATAAAACACGAACCATTACCGTAACATCATCTGATATAGCCCATTTAAACTCGGTATCAATCTCAGATTTATCAGATTCTAACAGTATGACTGCAAATGTTTCGGGACAAGGCAATTACGAATACAGTATTGATTTACCTAATGGTCCATTTCAGGAATCCAATTACTTCGATAATATTTCACCCGGAATTCATGATCTCTATATTAGTGACAAAAACGGATGCGGAATCATTAAAAAAACCATTGCCGTACTTGGCATACCCAAGTTTTTTACTCCTAACAATGATGGTTATAATGATTATTGGAATATCAAAGGAGCAAATGAAACCTTCAATACTGGCGCACAAATTTTTATTTACGACCGTTTCGGTAAACTAATCAAACAAGTTGCCTCCTCTGGCAATGGCTGGGATGGAACTTATACCGGAAATCCAATGCCAGCCGATGATTATTGGTATACCATAAAACTGGAAGACGGACGCGAGGCCAAAGGGCATTTTTCGCTAAAAAGGTAAATAATCATTTTTTAAATATCTAAATCAATAATCATGATAAAGTTTCTCATTATAACCTTATTATCTATCTGCAGTTTGGGATTCGGTCAAAATTCAAGCCTTACCATCAATGTTTCTGGTTTAAAAAACAGCACAGGAATATTAACTGCTGAATTATACAGTTCCAAAGAAAAATTTCTTAAAACAGCGTATAAAAAAGGCTCGGCTGCAATAAAATCAAATGCAGCCTCAGTTACTTTTTCTGATATTCCAAAAGGGGAATACACTGTTTTGGTTTATCACGACATGAACAATAACGGCAAGCTGGATAAAAGTTTTATAGGAATGCCCAAAGAACCAGTTGCTTGTTCCAATAATGCCAAAGGGTTTATGGGACCTCCAAAATATGAAGAGGCAAAATTTACCATTACTTCTGATTCCAAAATCAATATCAAAATGAGCGATGCACATTATCCTAAAAAATAAAAAACCCAAATTCCGTCACTTAGGAATTTGGGTTTTTAAATATTAAAATTTAAATCTTTTAGATTTTAAATCTTTTTCTGTCAGTTTCTGTCAAATAGATTTTTCTCAAACGAATAGATTTTGGAGTAACCTCTACGTATTCATCTTTTTGAATGTATTCTAAAGCTTCCTCTAGAGAGAAAATGATTGGAGGGATAATTCTAGCTTTATCATCATTTCCAGACGAACGAACGTTAGATTGTTTTTTCTCTTTAGTTACGTTTACACACATATCATCACCACGAGAGTTTTCTCCAATTACCTGACCTTCATAAATTTCGGCATTTGGTTCAACAAAAAACTTACCACGATCTTGCAATTTATCGATAGAATAAGGAATAGCTTTTCCTTTTTCCATAGAAATCAATGAACCTTTATTACGTCCAGCAATTTCTCCTTTGTAAGGTTCGTATCCTATAAAACGGTGTGCCATAATAGCCTCACCAGCAGTAGCAGTAAGCAATTGGTTACGCAATCCAATAATTCCACGTGATGGAATATTAAATTTTACAATCATACGTTCACCTTTAGTTTCCATACTCAGCATTTCACCTTTACGCATAGTAACGAACTCAACCGCTCTACCTGAAAGAGATTCTGGTAAATCGATAGTCAATTCCTCAATAGGTTCACATTTTTTACCATCAATTTCTTTGATGATAACTTGTGGCTGACCAATTTGCAATTCGTAACCTTCTCTTCTCATTGTTTCAATAAGAACAGACAAGTGAAGTACTCCACGACCAAAAACCATAAATTTATCAGCAGAATCAGTTTCACCCAATTTCATTGCCAAGTTTTTCTCTAATTCCTTTGTCAAACGCTCTCTAATATGACGAGAAGTTACAAATTTACCCTCTTTCCCAAAGAAAGGAGAATCGTTAATTGTAAACAACATACTCATTGTAGGCTCATCAATATCAATTGTTTTCAACGCTTCTGGGTTTTCAAAATCAGCGATAGTATCTCCAATTTCAAATCCTTCAACTCCAACAATCGCACAGATATCTCCAGCAATTACTTCAAGTACTTTTTTACGTCCAAGACCTTCAAAAGTATGAAGCTCTTTAATTCTTGATTTTATTATTGTACCATCTCTTTTAACCAATGAGATTGGCATACCTTCTTTTAATACTCCTCTTTCTAGACGACCAATAGCAATACGGCCTGTAAAAGCAGAGAAATCTAAAGATGTAATCAACATTTGTGGAGTTCCTTCGGAAACCTTAGGAGCAGGTACATTTTCAACAACCATATCCAACAATGCTTCAACATTATCAGTTACGTTTTCCCAATGATCAGACATCCAGTTATTCTTAGCTGAACCATAAACGGTTGGGAAATCCAACTGCCATTCTTGAGCACCTAATTCAAACATCAAGTCAAAAACTTTTTCATGAACTTCTTCAGGAGTACAGTTTTCTTTATCTACTTTGTTGATTACAACACATGGTTTCAATCCTAAATCAATAGCTTTTTGCAATACAAAACGAGTTTGTGGCATAGGTCCTTCAAAAGCATCAACCAATAAACAAACTCCATCAGCCATATTCAAAACACGCTCTACCTCACCACCAAAATCGGCGTGACCAGGAGTATCAATAATGTTGATTTTTGTACCTTTATATTGAACCGAAACATTCTTTGAAGTAATAGTAATACCTCTTTCGCGCTCTAGGTCGTTGTTATCAAGGATTAAGTCACCTGTGTTCTCGTTGTCACGAAATAACTGACAGTGATACATAATTTTATCAACCAAAGTTGTTTTACCGTGATCGACGTGGGCAATAATTGCAATGTTTCTAATAGCTTCCATCTGTGATTTTTAATGGGTGCAAAGGTACACTTTATTTTGATATAAAAAATCTTTATGCAATAGTTTGCTATTTTGTTAACACATAGGCAATTAAATAAATAGTATCAAGAATTTATTTAAAATGAAGTTTTAAATTTTAACATTAAATTAATTATATTTGATTAATGAAAGACAGGACTATTCAAACAACTTTAACTTATACACTAATTGGGCTATTTATTGCTATTATTAGCTATAAATTAGCAAAACATTATTCCCTCTATTTAAATATCTATACTTTTAGTTTCATTAAAGACATCTTTTTCATAATAACTACAGCTCTTCTTTTTAGATACATCTTATACAAAAACAGCAAAAGATATACAGAAATATACAAAAACCTCAAACATACCAACGGCAAACTAAAAGAGTCTAACGAAAAATACGATATCGTTGCAAAAGCAACCAGCGATACGATTTGGGACTGGAAGATACCAGAAGACAATTTCACTTGGAACAAAGGCATCGAAGTAATATACGGCTACAATCAAAGTCAAGTAATTAATAATTCCAAATGGTGGTTTGACAATATACATCCAGAAGACAGCATAAAAATGTCCATCAAACTCTATTCATTTCTTGAACAAAAGACTGAAAAATGGCAAGACCAGTACCGTTTTAAATGTGCAGACAATAAATACAAATATGTATTAGACAGAGGCTTTATTTTAAAAGACGAAAACGGAAAAGCTATTCGGATGATCGGTGCCATCCAAGATATCACCAAACAAAAAGAGGAAGAAAACCGTTTAAAACTGCTTGAAACTGTCTTTACCGAAGCTCGAGATTCAATCATTATCACGCAGGCAACTTCTGATAATCACCAAATACCCAAAATAGTTTTTGCAAATCCTGCATTCAGCAAAATGTCAGGCTATGAACATTCCAGAATTATAGGGAAATCTCCAAATTTTTTCATGGGGAAAAATTCAGATCCTCACCAAATCGAAAAACTAACACAAGCCATAAAAAACAGAAAAGAATGTTTTCTTGAAATTATTCTCTATAAAAAAGACCATTCAGAATATTGGGTGAGCCTTTCATTCATCCCCGTATACAATCTGGAACAGGATCTGTCTCACTGGATTTCCATCCAGAGAGACATTACTGAAGAAAAAAAATTAGAGAAAGAAAAAGAAATACTCATCCGGGAATTAACACGCAACAACAAAGATTTAAAACAATTTTCATACATTACATCTCACAACTTAAGAGCTCCATTATCAAATTTAACGGGCTTATTAAATTTAATCGACCATGTCTTAATTGAAAATGAGGATTTAGAAGAAATCATAAATGGCTTCAAAACATCTACCCACCTTCTAAATGAGACAGTCAATGACTTATCCAAAGCAATCACTATAAAGGACAGCTCTGCCATACAAAATGAAGAGTTACAAATACAGGATACCTTCAAAAACATTCTCAACCAGCTAAAACTAGACATCGAAACCATAAAACCAACAATAAACATCAGCTATGGAAACGTTTCAAAAATAAACACTAACAAAGTCTATCTCGAAAGCATCTTACTCAACTTATTCACTAATTCTCTTAAATTCAGATCAAAAAACAGAGATTTAATTATTGATATTGCTATTTCAGAAGCTGATCAAATAATTTCGATCAGTTTCAAAGATAATGGCATCGGAATAGACTTAGAAAGACACAAAAACAAAATATTTGGTCTCTATCAGAGATTTCACGATTACCCGGACAGTAAAGGGTTAGGACTATTTTTAGTTAAGTCCCAAATAGAAACCATGGGTGGCACAATAACCATTCAGAGTGAAGTCGAAAAAGGAACTGAATTTACACTAACGCTTAAATCTTTTTAAAATGTTAGATTTAATTATGTGCGTCGATGACGACCCAATCACGTTAATGCTATTTAAAAAAATAGTAGAAAAAGCGTCTTTTGCAAAAGAAATAGTAAATGCAATGAATGGCGAGGAAGCCATTACATTTATCAACGCAATTGCCACCGAAGATATAAAGCCTCAATTAATTTTTTTGGACTTAAATATGCCTGTAATGGGTGGTTGGGAGTTTCTCGATTTATTCAACAACTCTCATTATTACAATTCAAACAACACCAAAGTCATCATTTTAACATCAACTATAGATCCGGAAGATATCAAAAAATCAAAGTCATACTCCAATGTTATTGAATTCTTATCCAAACCTATCACAGTTGAAATGTTAAATTACTTAACGTCAAAAATTAATTAGCAAAAACTTTTAGCCATAAAAAAAAGCTCCTTGAAAAAGGAGCTTTTTTATACAAATTATATTACTTATAATTTAGCAACATGTTTAGTTAACTTAGACTTTAAGTTTGAAGCTTTGTTATCATGAATGATGTTTTTCTTTGCTAATTTATCTATCATAGAAATTACATTTGACAATTTTGAAGTCGCATCAGCCTTATCAGTTGCAATTCTTAATGCTTTAATAGCATTACGAGTCGTTTTATGTTGGTATCTATTTAATACTCTTCTCTTTTCGTTACTTCTAATTCTTTTTAGAGCTGACTTATGATTTGCCATTGTGTTATTTTTTTATCTTAATTATTTCATTTTTTGTAGTCCGTAAGGGAATCGAACCCCTGTTACCAGAATGAAATTCTGGCGTCCTAACCCCTAGACGAACGGACCATTATCCTTCTAAGTTCTGGAATATTCTAGATCAAAAAAATTTGTAGTCCGTGGGGGAATCGAACCCCCCTTACCAGGATGAAAACCTGGCGTCCTAACCGATAGACGAACGGACCATTATTTTTTTTATTCTCAGAATTTTTTCAATCTAAATACTTCTTGTAGTCCGTGGGGGAATCGAACCCCCCTTACCAGGATGAAAACCTGGCGTCCTAACCGATAGACGAACGGACCCTACTTCTGTAATGCGGATGCAAAAATACAACTATTTTTGAGAAGCGCAATAGTAGAGGCAAAAAAAAATTATTTTTTTTAATATGCCTTCGCAAAGAGTACCCTTCCAATAGAAGAATTCCCAGTAAACACACAGCTTCCCGCCTGTTCTACTCTATCCAAAGGAATACATCTTATCGTTGCTTTTGTCAATTCTTTTATTTTCTCTTCGGTCTCCGCAGTACCATCCCAATGTGCTGAAACAAAGCCTCCTTCACCTTCTAAAACCTCCTTAAATTCATCAAAACTATTGACTTCAGTAATATGAGTATTTCTATAATTTAATGCTTTTTCGAATAAATCTTTTTGAATCTGCTCCAATAAATCGCCGATATAAGTTGTGATACTGTCTTTGGACACCACTTCTTTTGTTAAAGTATCTCTTCTTGCTACTTCAAAAGTTCCGTTTTCTAAATCTTTTGGACCAACAGCAATTCGGACTGGAACTCCTTTTAATTCCCATTCAGCAAATTTAAATCCTGGTTTCTGAGTTGTTCTGTTATCAAATTTAACTGAGATATTTAATTTTCTTAGAGTCTTAACCAAAACATCCACTTCATTCGAAATTGCGTCTAATTGTTCATCACTCTTATATATGGGAACAATAACAACTTGTATTGGCGCCAAATTAGGAGGCAATACCAATCCCTGATCATCAGAATGCGTCATAACCAACGCTCCCATCAATCGTGTTGAAACCCCCCATGAAGTACCCCAAACATGCTCTTGTTTACCTTCGGCATTAGCGAACTTTACATCAAAAGCTTTAGCAAAATTTTGTCCTAAAAAGTGTGAAGTTCCTGCCTGCAATGCTTTACCGTCCTGCATCAAAGCTTCGATACAATACGTTTCTTCAGCACCTGCAAAACGTTCTGTTTCTGTTTTCAATCCTTTTATAACTGGAATAGCCATGAAATTCTCAACAAAATCAGCGTATACATTCATCATTTTCTCTGATTCTTCTATTGCTTCTGCTCTAGTTGCATGTGCTGTATGCCCTTCTTGCCATAAAAACTCAGCTGTTCTCAAGAACAAACGAGTTCTCATTTCCCAACGCACCACATTGGCCCATTGGTTTATTAACAAAGGTAAATCTCTATAAGACTGTACCCATCCTTTATAAGTAGACCAAATAATAGCTTCACTTGTAGGACGTACAATTAATTCCTCTTCCAGTTTTGCATTTGGATCCACCATTAATTTTCCTGGTTTATCAGGATCATTCTTTAATCTATAATGGGTAACTATAGCACATTCTTTTGCAAAACCTTCTGCATTTTTCTCTTCTGCCTCAAACATACTTTTGGGAACAAATAACGGGAAATATGCATTTTGATGTCCTGTCTCTTTAAACATTCTATCAAGTTCAGCTTGCATTTTTTCCCATATAGCATACCCATAAGGTTTTATTACCATACAACCTCTAACCCCTGAATTCTCTGCTAAATCGGCCTTAACAACCAACTCATTGTACCATTTTGAATAATCTTCTGCTCTTGTTGTAAGGTTCTTGCTCATTTTGAATAATTTGGCATAATATTTGTTTCTTAATAATTTAACTAAATAATTACGCAAAACTAACTAATTTTGTATTGTCCAACAATAAAATAATCTGCCGAAATGAAAACAAATGCATTAATTACTCGGAAAACATCACTTAATTCCTTAATTGTAATTTTAGGTCTGCTAATAACCTCTTGTGGTTCTTATCAAAACAGTTCCTATTATGACAGTGACGGTATTTATAGCACAAATGGGGAGAAAGTTGTTGTAAAAAATAATCAGCCCGATCAGGCTTCGGTTCAATATAAACAATATTTCAATTCGCTACAAAACACTGGAGCATCTGGTGAAATATTTACTGATGTAAATAGCTATAGCAGCGACTACAATACAGAAAACGATTCAATACAAGCACCATCTACCGGATATGCTTCTTGGGGCAGTTCTCCTCAAGAAACTACTATAACGGTCTATCCAGATACTTCTTGGTATTTCGGCTATGGCTGGGGTCATCCCTATTACAGCTATGGTTATAGCTATGGCTACCCATACTATGGATGGGGTTATCCTTATTATGGATGGGGTTATTCGGGGTATGGCTGGGGCTATCCTAGCTACGGATATTCAGGTTATGGTTATAGTTACAGCCATGCTACAGCTACTCCATATTCCTATAATTATAACAGAAGCAGAAGAGGATCGTCTTACGGAGGAAGCTATACCAGCAACAGGTCTACCGCCTACAGCAACACTAGAAATAGTTTTACCGACAGAAACAGTACTACTGGGAGAAACAGCATATACAATAATACCTACAACAGAAACAGTACAAATGATGTAGTTAACAGAAGGACTCCAACTTTTACAAACAGAAATGACTATACTAATTTTACAAACAGAAATAGCTATACCAATTCTGCTTCTAGAAATTACACACAAAATCAATCTCAGTCCAGAAATAGCAATTACACCCAAACTAGAACATATACTCCAAGTCAAAACACTCAAAGATCAAGCTACACTCCAAGCAGCAACAGTTCCTACAGAAGCAGCAGTAGCAATATGTCCAGCGGATCTGGCAGAATGTCCAGTGGTGGTGGCAGTGGCAGTAGCAGTGGCGGAAGAATGGGTGGCGGAAGAAGATAAAAAACACTAATCAAGAAAATTATAACTAACCTTAAGTTCAACCCCATGAAAAAGAACCTTTTGTTATTTTTAGCAGCAGGATTAACATTCTCTACAGTACAATCACAAGAAATGAAAGACGCTATGCGTTATGCTCAAAGCGAACTGCAAGGAACCGCTCGATTTACATCCATGAGCGGTGCTTTTGGAGCATTAGGAGGCGATTTATCATCCATAAATATAAACCCTGCGGGATCAGCCGTTTTTAACAATAATCAATTTGCCGCGACAATGGGAAGTTATGATGTTGATAATGACTCCAAATATTTTGGCGGTTCTACTTCATCAGGTCAGAATAATTTCGATATTAATCAAGCGGGAGGTGTTTTTGTTTTTAAGACTAGAGATCCTGATAATGATTTGAGAAAAATTTCTTTCTCTATTAATTATGAGAACACTAATAATTACGACAACTCATTATTCTCTGCAGGAGTAAATCCAATTCATTCAATAGACGAATATTTTTTAAGCTATGCCAATACCAACGATGTTTCGTTAGGACTTATAACAAATAATAATTATGCCGACCTAGATAATGGTCCACAACAAGCCTATCTGGGATATTGGGGATTTGTTATAAATCCTGTTTCCGACACTGACACTAATACTTTATATACTTCAAATGTTCGATCTGGAGGAAATTATTATCATGAAAACAGTACTTACTCCAGCGGTCATAACGGAAAACTGATTTTCAACAGTGCTATTCAGATTAAAGACTTCTTGTATATTGGATTAAACTTAAATTCTCATTTTACGGATTATGTACAAAACTCAACCTTTTATGAATCCAATAATAATTCCTTGGATTCAAATTATGAGGTCAGCAGTTTAAATTTTTCAAACAATCTTCATACTTACGGCTCAGGATTTTCGTTCCAAGCAGGAGCAATTGCAAAATTAACTAATGAAATACGTCTGGGTTTTGCTTATGAATCGCCAACATGGTACAATTTGAAAGATGAATTTTCACAAAGATTATCCACTGTTATAACCAACAATGCAAACTCAATGCCTAAGGTAGTAGATCCTCTTACTACAAATTATTATGCACCTTATGATCTGCAGACCCCAGGCAGTCTGACTGGAAGTTTTTCTTATGTTTTTGGAAAAACGGGATTAATCAGTGTGGATTATAAATACAAAGATTACAGTCAAACTCAATTTGGCCCCGAAAACGATCCTTATTTTAGAGGTTTAAATAATGCTATGCATAATGCTTTAGGAAGTTCTAACGAAATAAGAGCTGGTGCCGAATACAGAATACAAAATTTAAAGCTACGAGGCGGTTACCGGTTTGAAGGAAGTCCTTATAATGACTCAGTAACCATCGGAGATTTAAATAGTTTTTCGGGTGGTTTGGGTTATAGTTTCGGAGTTATTAAACTTGATTTTTCTTATGTTCATACTCATTCTACATCGCAAGAACAGTTTTTCTCACAAGGATTTACGGAAAGAGCCAGAATCAACACTTATAAAAACAATTTTACAATGACTTTTACATTCGAAATGTAAAAATACTGATAATGAATTACAAGAACCACTTTTGAGATTATTCAAAAGTGGTTTTGTTTTTTATACTAAAGAAAATTTAATACTGCATATTTTTGGATTATTTTTTATGAAAATTAAATATCTTCAATCAGCCCCGATAGCAGAGGAAATCCTTTTTTGTCACGTTTTTTTCAGACGAGACAAAAAAGATTGCAACGGATAGCGGGAGAAATGGTCTTGAAAAAACAAAATATGCTGCTCCAAATCATTTTTATACAAACAAAATGTCCATTTTAAAAGGAAACAGACAGGGTTTCAGCAAAAAATTGTAATTTTGCAGATTCCTAAATTATCAGGAATATAATATTATGAGAACGAAGTCTTTAAAAAAGAACAAAATAAATGTGATCACGCTAGGGTGTTCTAAAAATGTATATGACAGTGAAGTGCTGATGGGACAGCTTAAGGCCAGTGGCAAAGATGTGACTCATGAAGCCAAAGCCGAAGATGAAGGAAATATTATCGTGATAAATACCTGTGGTTTTATTGACAATGCCAAGGCAGAATCGGTAAACATGATATTGGAATATGCTGATAAAAAAGAAAAAGGACTTGTAGACAAAGTTTTTGTAACTGGATGTTTATCTGAAAGATACAGACCCGATTTAGAAAAAGAGATTCCGAATGTGGACCAATATTTTGGAACAACTGAATTACCTGCTTTATTAAAAGCTTTGGGTGCCGATTATAAGCATGAATTACTGGGAGAACGTTTGACAACAACTCCTAAAAATTATGCTTATTTGAAAATTTCGGAAGGCTGTGACAGACCATGCAGTTTTTGCGCAATCCCGTTAATGAGAGGAAAAAACGTTTCCCAAACTATTGAAAAATTAGTCAAAGAAGCTGAAGGATTAGCTCGTGACGGTGTAAAAGAATTGATTTTGATTGCTCAAGACTTAACCTATTATGGTCTTGACTTATATAAAAAACGTGCACTTGGAGAATTGCTTGAAGCGTTGGTAAAAGTAGAAGGTATTGAGTGGATTCGTTTGCACTACGCCTTCCCTACCGGATTCCCGATGGATGTGCTTGAAATCATGAAACGCGAACCTAAGATTTGTAATTATATTGATATTCCGCTGCAGCACATTGCAGATTCTGTTTTGAAATCGATGCGCCGCGGTACTACTCAAGAAAAAACTACACAACTATTAAAAGACTTTAGGGCAGCAGTTCCCGGAATGGCTATCCGCACGACTTTGATTGTGGGTTATCCTGGAGAAACACAAGAAGATTTCAATATTCTGAAAGATTTTGTGCAAGAAATGAAGTTCGACAGAATGGGCTGTTTTGCCTATTCGCATGAAGAAAATACACATGCTTTTTTACTGGAAGACGATGTTCCTGCAGATGTAAAACAAGATCGCGCTAACGAAATTATGGAACTGCAATCTCAAATTTCATGGGATTTGAACCAAGAAAAAGTTGGAAAAACTTTCAGATGTATTATCGACAGAAAAGAAGGCGGTCATTTTGTGGGCAGAACCGAGTTTGACAGCCCTGATGTTGATAATGAAGTATTAATTGACGCTGCAAAACACTATGTAAAAACTGGTGATTTTGCAATGATCAAAATTATTGAAGCAACAGAATTTGATTTATACGGAGAACCAGTTTAAAATTTTTAATTTTCAACATTGTATTTTATGAAAACATTTAAAACAGCATTGTTAATCGCATTTTTAGTTTTATCAGCCAACACTATTTCGGCTCAATACAATAATGGTTACGGCGGCGGATACGGTGGCGGTTATGGAGGGAATGGTTATGGAAACGGCTACGGAAGATCCAACCAAATGAACCAAATGCAGGCCAGTCAGCCAAGTGCGCCAAAACCTGTACCTGTAGAGGAAACTGCCGGAAAAATAGTTGCTTATTATAAAAAAGAACTTAATCTGGATGCGCTTCAAGAGGTTGTTGTGAAAAATATTTACATCAAATCGTTAAAAAAAGAGGAGATTTTAATGAAAAAAGAAATCAACGATGATGAGAAAAAAGAAGAGTTTAAAGTTCTAAGCGAAATGACTGAAATGGAAGTTAAAGAAATTTTAAACAAGGATCAAAAAGAGAAATTCAAGAATCTGATTGAGGAGAGAAACAGCAAAATGGAAGCTCGAAAACGCTAAAAAACTCAAGACCAAATACTTTTGAAAATATTCTAAAATCATGACAAAAACCATTTGCTGTCTCATTCTAGTTCTTTTAATTGCTTCATGTGGCACAATAAATCCTCACAAATCAAGCGAAAAAGTCTATAATGAACAAATAAAATCCTTAAAAGAAACCATTGCCGCAAAAGAAGCCATACCTCTAAAAAGCGAACCTTTTGTTGTGATTGACAGTATTGCTTATAGATACAATAACCAATTGCTCAATTATAAAGACACACTTTCTAAAACTGAGACTAAGATTTTACAAAACGGCATTGCCTCTGAATGGATAGGTACGGTTAATTTTAATTTAAGAAAGCCAAACTTTATTATTATTCATCATACAGCACAGGATTCTGTACAGCAAACTTTAAAAACTTTTACTTTAAAAGACACCAAAGTAAGTGCTCATTATGTGATTGCGAGAGACGGAAAAGTAATTCATATGCTCAATGATTACCTAAGAGCTTGGCATGCTGGGAACGGATCATGGGGTAAAAATACTGACATTAACTCCAGTTCTATTGGAATTGAATTGGACAATAATGGTTCTGAGCCTTTTTCAGATTTACAAATCAATACCCTATTGGCTCTTTTGACTAAATTAAAAAAAGATTATAACATTCCGGCACAAAACATAATCGGGCATGCCGATATTGCACCTACAAGAAAGAAAGACCCAAGCGCTTTATTTCCTTGGAAACTTTTAGCAGTAAATGGTTTTGGTGTTTGGCCAGAAGATGAGCTTCCTTGTCCTCCGCCTGAATTCAATGTAGAACAAGGTTTACAAGTAATAGGTTACGATACTAAAAATCTTTCAGCTGCTGTCATAGCTTTTAAACTTCATTTCATACAGACAGAAGTTAATGATATTTTGGACGAAAAAACAATTAGCACTATCTATTCTGTTTACAAAAAATAGAAATGCAATACCTTATAAAAAACGCTTTTTGGATTAACCAAAAAGCGTTTTTATGTTTATATTTATTAGGTTAAAAAAAACAAAAGCATATTTAATATTGAGTAAAGAAAAGCATAAGCAAAATCATTTTTTTGGATTATGCGATTTTAATGTCTTAAACAATGATCAAACCAAAAATATGGTTATCCTCTCCACACATGGGAGGTTCCGAACTTAGCTACATACACGATGCTTTTGATTCCAACTGGATTGCTCCATTTGGGGCAAACATAACCGGATTCGAACATGATTTAGAAAAATACCTGTCCAATGGCGTTTTTGTAACAGTTCTGAGTTCGGCAACTGCAGCCATTCATTTAGGCTTAATACTCTTAGATGTAAAACCTGGCGACACAGTAATTTGTCAATCCTTTACATTCGCAGCATCAGCCAACCCTATTTTATATCAAGGAGCAATTCCCATTTTTATTGACAGCGAAGAAGAAACCTGGAATCTTTGTCCTATAGCTTTAGAAAATGCTATTGTGGATACAATTTACAAAGGCCAGATTCCAAAAGCAATAATCACGGTTCATTTATACGGAGTTCCCTATAAAATAGACGAGATTAGAGCCGTTGCCGACAAATACAACATTCCTATACTTGAAGACAGTGCCGAAGCTTTAGGAAGCAGTTACAGAGGACAAAAATGCGGTACTTTTGGGGACATCAGCGTTTTTTCATTTAATGGAAATAAAATTATAACTACCTCTGGAGGCGGAGCTATTGTAACTTCAAACCATAAACAAAAGAAAAAAATACAGTTTCTTGCCTCGCAGTCCAAAGACAAAGCACCGCATTACCAGCACAGCGAACTGGGTTTTAATTATCAGATGAGCAATATTTGTGCAGGTATTGGCCGCGGTCAAATGAAAGTCCTTGATGAGCATATTTTCCTGCGAAGAGCTATGCATAATTTTTATGCATCACTTTTTGAAAACATACCTGGAATTACCGTTTTTACAACAACAGATCCAGACTATTTTTCTAATTATTGGCTCACATCAATACTAGTAAATCCTGCAGAAACCAAAAATGGAATCAACAAAGAAACCATCCGATTGACTTTATTAGATTCAAATATAGAATGCAGGTCTTTATGGAAACCCATGCATCTTCAGCCATTGTATAAAAATTACCCTTTTTATGGCGAAAAAATTGCCGAAACATTGTTTGAGAACGGACTGAGTCTGCCTTCAGGATCTAATTTAACTGATTCTGATAAAGACCGTATCCGAACCTGTTTATTAAATTTATTGAGCTAATTGCATTTTTTTATGCCCTGAAATAAAAAAGCTGCCAAAACCACAGAGGATTTTGACAGCCAAAAAAAAAATATCTTTTTATTATTTTTTATAATCTAAATCAAGAAACCTCCTTGACTAGAATCCGTAAACTACAGCTAAAAGCACTTGAGTAGCAGAACTAGTTGGAGCTAAATTCGAATCAACGAACATAACATCATCTGAATTATTATCAAATCTAAACTCTGGAATAATAGTCAAACCACTTACTTTATAATTTCCTGACAAAGTAAAAGCAGTTACATCTGTATCCAAAGAACCTGCTTTCGATTTAAAATATTCTGCACGTAATCCCAAAGCAAAAGCATCAGTAAGAGCATAAGATGGATAAATAGCCGCTCCTGTATAACCTACATCTCCCTCGTTTGAAAAATCAGCAGCATTTAAACCTAATTTGAATTTTTTACTAAGTTGGAATGTTGCAGTCAAATCTACAATAGTACCGCTTACTGAACCATCCATGAAATTTAGGTAGGCACTAACTCCTTCTGTTGCAAAAGACAATTGTCCGCCTACAGCATTCAATCCTTTTACTGGATCCGCTTTGTATGAATTCCAAGAGTCATTAAATATACCTATCATTGCCCCAAATTTGTCTGATATTTTATAATTTGCTTTAACACCTGCATTTTGGAATGGGCCGTTGGTAAATAAATAAGAAGTTGAATAGGCAAAATTACCTAATGGAGAAATCACCTCATAACCAATAAAAGTTCCCATATAACCCGCAGTAAAACTAAACTTATCTGAAACTGCATAAGTCGCATATAAATTTTGAATATGGAATGAATTTACATCAGTTCCGTCACCGTTTGGTATTGATTGATATTGTCCTCTTGGTCCAAAAGAAACTTCACCAACAAAAGACACTTTCTTTATACTTTTCTTAAAAGCAATATCCAGCATCCCCAAAGAAACCGAATTCTGGTCTGTTCCAAAGCTTGT
This sequence comes from Flavobacterium sp. 1, assembly GCF_002797935.1. NCBI lineage: Bacteria > Pseudomonadati > Bacteroidota > Flavobacteriia > Flavobacteriales > Flavobacteriaceae > Flavobacterium > Flavobacterium sp. 1. Next base: position 304,474 of record NZ_PGER01000001.1, on the reverse strand, counting down.
TTTAATATTTTGTGTTTTTGCAAAATCATACTTATAATATAAATCTCCAGAACCTGTAATCTCTAATGGTGTAGATTCTGGTGCATCTTGTGCAAATGAAATACTCGTTGTTAAGGCTAACACTAAAACTGCTAATACTTTTTTCATGTTTTAATTTTTTTTAGTTAGTAATCGATTAATGGCTTTCCAGCCAAATGTTGGTTATTTTTTTCTTTCTTGATAGCGAAATTATTAACTTTTTGTTAACATGAAAATTTTTTTTAAAGTTTCTGAAAAGAATTATTAATATCCGAAAATCATCACTAAAATATAATCAAATTACGTTTTTTTTGAACTTATTTTACAAATTCAATAATCAGTCTTTTTACAAATACACCCATTTAAATTTATAGTATTAAATTGTTTTTAAACACAAAAATAGCATTTTAATTCAATAAAAATAAAATAAAAAAATAATACCCCTATAAAAAATAGGGCTATATTAAAAACATATTATTTAACCACAGATTATTTTACACAGAAATCGAAACAGCGTTTTTATTATTTGAGCAGAACAAAAAATTCTTAAACTCATTATCAAATGTGCCTAAGAATTTAATAAAAAATAAAGAATAAAACCGTTTCAAAAAAAAGTGCTTTAGCAAGACAGCATGCCATTCTATTCGTTACTGTCTGCAAAAATTTAAAACAGAAACAACAATGCATATTAGTCTTAAATAATGCGAAAATTTTGATTTTTGAGTAACAAAATAACACAAAACCGATTAAAACCGGAATAATATTGAAATACATGATTATTATTTTTGTATATTTAGTTTTCTAATTAACATAACCAGCTCAATATGACACGAAAAGCTAACATTCAAGACTTAGATCAATTAACAAATCTATTTGATCAATATGTTGTTTTTTACAAAGGTCCTTCCAACTATGAAAAACACCATGCCTTTCTAAAGGAAAGATTAGAAAATAATGAGGCCACTGTTTTTGTTGCCAGTGATGATGAAAATCCTGATAAAATTATTGGTTTTGCGCTCATATATGTCACTTTTTCTTCTTTGGCACTCAACAAAATAGTAATCCTAAACGATCTTTTTGTAGATCCTTCGGCACGAAAAAAAGGGATAGGTGAAAAATTAATTTCACAAACGGAAGCATTTGCTAAAGAGCTAGGTTCTCATACCATCCGTTTAAGAACAGCTAAAAGCAATAATGTAGCCCAAAAATTATATCATAAAATGGGCTTTGTAAGAGAAGACTATCTTTACAGCTATGATCTTACCGTCTCATAATTACAACTTGAATACTAACCAAAGAGCAAATTATAGTGCCGTAAAGAATTTTGACAATTTTTATAGCCGTCAATAAGCCAATGCAAAACTAGTAATGATAGAAAAAAGAAAACCCGTCTAAAATCAAAAATGAGGACTTTCCCCATTGAAAGCCCTCATTTTTTTTGCTTAAAAAACAAATCTAACCAGTAACATTGTTTTGAAATACTTTGATAATTATTTCATAGATTTTTTCTTTATCCAAAGGTTTTGTAATATAGCCGGAAAACCCAGCTTTCATTATTCTTTCTTTCACTTCAGATGAAGAATGAGCGGTTTGAGCAATTACAATTAAATCTGGATTATCTTTTTTAATCATTTCAAAAGCTTCATAACCATCCAGAACAGGCATTTTAATATCCATAAAAATCAAATCTATTGCTGAATTTGATCTGCTGATATCTACTACTTCCTGACCATTCCTTGCTCTTAAAACGGTGTGTCCCTTTAATTCTAATATTGTTTTTAATAATAAGAAATTGATATTATCATCTTCAGCCACCAAAATAATTTTGGCATCAGCGTTTTTATTCAGGCTTTCTTCATTGACTGCATTATTCTCAACAATGTATTCTTCGTAAATTAACGGAATAGTAAATTTAAAAACAGATCCGCCTCCATAAACCGATTCAACATTAATTTCTCCGCCAAGCATTTCTACATAAGCCTTGGAAATAGACAAGCCCAATCCCAAGCCGCTAAGTGACATTGAATAATCATCTTCGACTCTTCGGAAACGGTCAAAAACAACTTTCAAGTCATTTTTACTGATTCCGATACCAGTATCTTCTACTCTGAATTCTATTAACTGCTCTTCTTTATCTATTGAATAACCAAACGCAACATGACCATTATCTGTAAATTTTATTGCATTTGTAAGCAGATTAACAATTATCTGCTTCAGCTTTATTTCATCAGTTAAAATGTTATTCTCTAATTTATCGGTACTTTCACTAATATAAAAATCAATGTTTTTGTCTTCAGGTACCGTCACCTTAAGCGTATTATACAGCTCCTTAATGCATTTTTCAATATCCAGTCCTTTATAATTGGGCATTATAAGTTTGGCATCAATTTTTGACATTTCAATTAAATCTTCAATAATAGAAACTAAACTTTTGCCGCTGCTGTTGATTATTTTTAAATACTTCATTTTTAGATCTTCACTTAAGCTTTCATTTAAAAGCAAATCCGAAAACCCAATAATAGCGTTCATTGGCGTTCTGATTTCGTGAGATAAATTGGCCAGAAAAGTAGATTTTAGCTTATCGCTTTCTTCTGCTTTTTCTTTGGATTTTTCCAATTGAGACCTATTCTTTCTGTGATCTTCAAATAATTTTCCGATATGCCCAAATTCGCCAGGCTCTCTTTTTAACAGACTAATTGAAATCTCCCGGTCGGTTTCTAAGATATTAGTTACCAAACGCAATGGCCTGTAAACCCATTTTCTGGAATAATAAACTGCCGCTATTAGCCCTACCAACGTAGTAATAACAATGATAAGTAATAACTCTTTGGTTCTTTCAAAATTAAGATAAGAAGATCTCTCAAACAATAATTGCCCGATTTCATTATTATTGTAATCTTTGAGTTTTATTAATGACGTTACTTTTTTATCTCCAATCTTATCGGTAATTACATTATTTAAAAGCCGAACATCAGAACTGCAGATGTCTTCTAAATTTTTAAAATAAGCCTTATCCAATAACCGAGCCATGAACATATATCCAGCTGGTTTTGTTTTTATTTTTCTAGGATCGTTTGAACCATGAATTGTCCCGCCCAGCACTTCGATTACCCCCTCAGGAACTCTCATATAAAACCTGGAAAACTTGGTTTTATATAAATTTTTCATAGCCTGTCCTGCTATAAAGTCTTTGGATTTAAAATAAGGCTTTGCTACACTTGTAATAAACTTTTTATCTAAACCATAAACTGAAATATAATCTACTTCATAAGTAGGAAATTCATTTTTAATATATTTTTTAAACCAAAGTGTATCTTTAGATTTTGTAAAATTGACTAAAGCATCCCAATAGGTAAGATCATTAATAGTAACTATCTGCGTTTTCGAATTAAAATCAAATAATCGGTTAATCTCCGTTTTATAATGGTTAGAATTAGCTTTGAAAACATCATTTTCCTGCTGTACTGTATATAAATAAAGAGAAAGAAACAATAATATAAAGAGCGAACAAATACTAATGATTAAAAGTACCAATTTAAAATAAGTCGTTAATTTTAATGTTAATTTCATATAGTTAATATCAATGTAGTCAGTCCAATTGCCTCCAAAAAAGAGGCGCAATATACTTCTTTTTTAGAACACAAAAAAAAACCAACTCATTGAAAAATTGGTTTTTATGTTTTCTAAATCTAATTCTTACTATTGTATTTTCGTAGTAATTCCTTTGTTTTTAAACCTGATTCATTAAGGTCTTCATTCATCCAATTGCCTTCGGAATTGGCTGTTTTTTTTAACATGGAACAAGTTTCAACCTTATCAGAAACAGACCAGACTATCCAGCTCAGTTTTTTTTCCTCCATCCAGTCGATATATTCCTGCCATGCAGTATAATTCATAGGACCATCTCCTGAAGCTTCCATTCCTGCAGATTCAGAGATAAAAATTGGTAAGCCGCTTTTAATAGCTTCATCAGTTCTATCCCTAAGTTCTTTTTGATGCGTAGCAGCATAAAAATGCATGGTGTACATTAAATTATCATAACCTTTTATAGGATCCTGAGCGGGCAGATGAACATCTTGATCCCATTTTGGACATCCCACCAAGATAATATTATCAGGATCATTTGCTCTAATGACTTTAATTACTTCTTCGGCATACGCCTTTACTTCTGGCCAAGTTTCGTAGTCCGGTTCATTAAAAACCTCGTAGATTACATTTGGATACTTCCCGTATTTCTTGGAGATTTCATCAAAATATTCTTTGGCTTCTTTCAAATTAATATTATGGCTGTGCCAATCTATTATAACATAAATATCGGATTTGATTGCTCCTTTAATAACAGATTCTATTTTTTCTTTGGAAAATTGGGATTCCTTCATATAAGGATGTGCTCCAATTTCGATACCCATTGCCGCACGAACAATAGTACAATCAAAATCTTTTTTCAGCCAAGCCACTGTTTTTTCATTATAAAATCTTGGCCAGATGCTATGCCAGCCAAGACTTACTCCTCTCAAAACAATTGGGTTTTGGTTTTTATCGACCAATTGAGTTCCTTTTACGCTAAGCTGTCCGTGCTTTTTGACGAATTGTGCGTTTGCCATGCTACAGCTTAATGCCAGCAAAAGCAGAATAATTTTAGATTTAAAGTCCATATTTTTTTGAATTAAGGAATTAATCTTAGTGTAATTACATCGTGAGAAGCAATATCGGCAGTGAAATTCTTTTTGGTAGTTCCTGCTTCTTTGTTTTTCCAAAGGTCTTTGATTTTGAATACTGCTTTATTAAAATCAGCTTCAAAGCCAAAATCTGCATCTTTGATTGGACTCTTTTTCCAATCGTAATTGATTTTTTTAAGAATGTCTGTTCTATTCAAAAAGGTGACAGCCCAATTTCCGTCGGATAATGGTTTTACCCAAACTTCCAGTCCGTCTTCGGCAGAAAATTTGAATCCTTGAATTCCTAATTTATCCTGATTTACGGCAATTAGTTCTTTATTGGTTAGAATCGCCAATGTTTCTTTAGACATTTTTCTGAAATCATTTCCGGCAATTAAAGGAGAAGCCATCATACACCACATCGCAAAATGGGTTTTGTCCTCAGTATTAGTCATTCCGTCACCCACTTCCATCATATCAAAATCATTCCAATGGTCTGGGCCTGAAAATTTACGTATGTCTTTGCGCATTTCAGCAATTTTCATGAATCCCCATGACGACCAATTTCCTTCTTCATGATGAAACTCGCAATCAAAACATGGATAAATATCTCCCGAAATTCTCCAAAGGTTTCCAATAGGTTTTCCCCAATCCCATGGTTTGTTATCTCCCCATTCACAAAGACTGAAAACGATAGGTCTTCCAGCCGTTTTAAGCGCATTACTCATCGTTGCATACGCTTCGGGAGCATTGATTCCTGCTGTGTTGCACCAATCGTATTTTAAGAAATCAATTCCTAAATTGGCATAAAAACGAGCATCTTGGTATTCATAACCTCTTGTGCCAGGATAACCGGCGCAAGTGTGCGTTCCTGCACAATTGTACAAACCAAACTTTAGTCCTTTGGAATGCACATATTCGATTAAAGCTTTCATTCCGCTTGGGAATTTTATTGGATCAGGAACTAGATTTCCATTAGCATCACGCTCTTTTGTCATCCAGCCATCATCGAGTACAATATAATTGTATCCTGCGACTGCCATTCCGGTAGAAACCATAATATCGGCGGTTTCTTTTACGAGTTTTTCGTCGATGTTGGTTTCAAAAGTGTTCCAAGAATTCCAGCCCATTGGCGGTGTCATGGCTAAGCCTTCAAATTTTCCTGTTCCTTGCTTGTAAACATTTCCCTGTGAGAAACCTTGAAATGCTATACTGCTTAAAAATAAGCTGAGAAGTAATTTTTTCATTTTTATATTGTTTTTTTGTTATTGAATTTTTTAAAATGTTGTCACGCAGATCTTGCAAATTTTGGCAGATTTAAAAAAAACGAAATGATCTTGTTTTGCACTTTTTGCGTGAGGGATGGCAGTGGAGCTCTTTTTTCTTATCAATTGCCACGGGTTTAAACCCGTGGCAATTGATAAGAAAAAAAGCGGGAACGTACAGCCCGACCCAAAGTTTTTACGGAGGGTCACGCCCTGCTTATTTTTATTATTTTACTGCATTTATTTTTATTTCGGCATTTTTGAGTCCGTTGTTGGTTGCTGTCAATGTAATTTTGCCTGTTTCGCCAGTAGTTTGAATGATTACCTGAGCTAGACCATTAAATAATTTGCGCCTGTAATTTTCTGCTTTGGTAATAATCTGAATCGTTCCCGCGTTTTGATTGACCACATCCCATTTGTATTTTTTCAATAAAGGCTGGGCAATCACTGCAATGGTATTTTTGCCTGAATGCAGTATTTTTTTGTCCAGCACAAATGAATCACCTTTTTTGTTTTCGGGAATTTCATTGCTGATTTTATTACCGTTGATAAAAATAGACTGCTTTTTCCCAAGACTATTGTAGAACAAGCTGATTGCTGTTTCGTTATAATTCGCCGGCAATTCGAACTCGGTTCTATAAACGACTGCTTTTACTTTTTTGCCAAAAATGGTATCTCTGTCGTCTGTGAAAGCTTTTTGCCAAGATTGGGTAGCAATATTTTCTTGAGTTTCTTCTGAAACATTGAAATCGGCTACTATTTTTTCTTTTAGATTTTCAATATTCAAAACAGTATTTGTCTCTAAATATTGATCTGGTTCAAGTGAAGTTGGATTTCCATTTCCAACACCGATAATTTTCCCTGGACCTGTGATTGAAAAGGTTACTTCATTATCAGCAATTGGCACAGAAAATCCCGATTTGTCCTTGGCGCTGACTGTAATCATAGCGATATCATTTTTTGCCGCTTCTATGTTATTTTTATCGGATGCCAAATTTAAAACGGCAGCTACACCTGTAGTTTTTACGACATCGGTTATGATTTTCTTACCGTTTTTGTACCCGATTGCCTCAAGCGTTCCAGGAGTATAATTGACATTCCATTCGAGATGCCCGTCTTTTTCCATTGTTTTTTTGCCTAAACTTTTCTTGTTTAAAAAAAGCTCTACTTCGTCACAATTGCTGTACGCCCAAACTTCGATATTTTGATTTTCCTTTCCAGCCCAGTTCCAATGAGGCAAAAGATGCAGAACAGGTTCGTTTTGCCACCACGCTTTCAAGTACCAGGCGGTGTCTTTATAAAATCCGCATTGATCTACCATTCCGAAATAAGAACCTGTGGAAGGATATTCGAAAGGAGTTGGCTCCCCGCGATAATCAAATCCTGTCCAAATGAACATTCCTGACAAATACGGGCGGGAATTATAGTGTTTCCAGCCTTTTTCTATACTAATAAAACTAGAGCTCGGCGCTTTATCATAGGCCGGCATGATGTGTTTTTGATTGTCACGGTAATATTCGCCCCGAGTGGCATTGGTACTTCCTTCCTCTGTTCCCCAAATGGACTGCTCGGGAAATAATTTATGCTGTTCATCAGTGTTTTTATTCACGATATAATTGATTCCCAACAGATCCATAACTGTTGTGATTCCGTTACTGCCAATCCCACCACTAAAAGCAGCTGTTGCTGGTCTGGAAGAATCTATAGTTTTTACATAAGACTGCATGGAACTCGCAATTCTAGCGCCTACAATATCATTTTCAATTCCCCATTCTTCGTTTCCGATGCTCCAACTTATAATTGAAGGGTGGTTTCTATCGCGTTCGATCATTTTTTTGACATCTTCAAGCTGCATTTGCGTGCTTCCCATCAACCTATTCTCGTCAATTACAAGCATCCCTAAGCGGTCACAAGCATCCAATAACTCGGGTGTTGGCGGATTATGAGAACAACGATAGGCATTGCTTCCAAAGGATTTTAAGGTTTTAATTCTGAAATCCTGCAGCGCATCCGGCATAGCTGCTCCTACTCCTGCATGATCCTGATGATTGTTTGTTCCTTTTATTTTGACATGTTTTTCGTTAAGAAAAAAGCCTTCATTCGCGTCAAAACGGATAGTTCGGATTCCGAAAGTAGTTTGAAAAGTATCCACTAATTTATCTCCTTCATAAACCGAAGTAATCATTTTATACAAATAGGGATTTTCAAGCGACCAAAGTGTCGCATTCTGCACTGTTAAATCTGTTGAAAAGTCTTTAGTCTCTCTTGGATTTAAACTACAGGAATTTATTGTTTTTTCGGAAACAGTTTTTCCTGTAGCATCCAAAATAGTTTGGTTTATTTTGAACATTTTCTGAGACTTCCCTTCGTTTGTAAGTGTAACTAGTGCACTAATTTCATTGGTACTATCTTTTGTTTTTGTTTTTACAAAAGTGCCGTTATCCGGAATACAAAGCTCATTGGTTTTATTAAGCCAAACATGACGATAAATTCCTGCTCCTTCATAAAACCAGCCTTCTTCCATGGTTGCATCTGCTCGAACAGCAATTGTATTTTCGCCACCATAATTGATATAATCGGTGATATCATATTCAAAACCCAAATAACCGCTGTCTTGATTTCCTAAATAATGTCCGTTTACCCAAACAATGGAATTGCGGAAAACGCCATCGAATGCGATATGAATTCGTCTTCCCAAATCACTTGCAGGTATCGTTATTTTTTTTCGGTACCAGCCGATGCTTTTGTCTGGAAAATTTCGGCCGATGGCTTTGAATCCATGACTAAAACTAGCCTCGTTACTAAACCCTTGTTCTACCGCCCAATCATGAGGAAGATCTAACTTTCGCCAAGAGCGATCATCAAAAGAAGCATTAGCAGCGCCATCACCAAAACCTGCTTTCGCTAAATAAGAGAAATAAGCTGTTCCAGTATTAAAATCTTTCTTGGTATCTGATGGATGACCAAAAGCAAATTTCCAATCTTTGTCTAACGAAATATGTTCTCTAGGAGAATTATTTGAAGCTGATTGTGAAAAAACAGAAAAGCTAAAAGAAATCAGTACTAAAAAAAGTGATGTTTTAAAATTTTTCATTAACATTTATAAAAAGGTTTGTCAAAAATTTAACTCTCAAAAATAATGAATAGAAGTCAAGTATATTAATACTTTTTTTCAAAATCCACTTAAAAAAAGGCACAATAGAGAATTTTGAGCATTTGAAATTTAAACTAACAAAAACTGCCGTAAAAAAAATATTCCCTAATTTTTCAACTAGGGAATATTTTAAACTAACTCAAAATAATAATTTTATTTTAATACAAATCCCATCTCATCCATTAATATGGTATTACCTCCAAAATTACCGGATTCTTGAAATGTCAATTGATCAAAAGTTGTAGGGTTTCCAATAGCTGAAAATGGAATTTCAATAGTAGTCCATGATGTATTTATTGATTTTTGTACTGTATAAGCCCATCCTCCAAAAACAAAAGTCAATTTAGCATCTGGATTTGCAGAGACACTTTTAATTTTAACTCTAAATGCTTTATATTTTGAAACATCTCTAGAATTAAACTTCAAATCAGCACCATCCCAACCTCCAAAAACGATTTTTAAAGATGCATTGCCTTGCGCTTTATCTACAGTATAATTTGTATTAAACTCATTACCACTCCAAGTCCAATGTCCTGCGTCACCTTGTATTGCATCGTCATAAAGCGCAGCACCAACTGCCAGAGCAGAAGTTGCAGTACCTGTAATGTTAGAAACAGTCACTAATTTATCAGCAGAATTAGCTGGCATCTTAAATTTAATCTCTGTCAATGTAGAAGAAACAACAGTAGCTTGCTGTGTTCCAACTGTTACAACAGGATTTAAAAAATACTTTCCATCGACTGTTACTACATCCCCTTCTGCTGCATTTATTGAATTGAACCAATTAAAAGTTGGAGGTGGCGGTGCAGTAACAAAGTCATAAAGAACTGTGCCAAAATCGGTAACTACTTTTAATTTATTAGAAGCATTAGCATAAGGCGTATTTTCATCAATTAATATAACTATATCGGTATCAGTTACCAAAGTTGGACGGAAATAAGTGTCAAAATCATTGAAGTAGACTTTCTGTGTTGTAAGCAATCCTTTTCCATGAATAATGTAATAACTTTTAGGATCGCCCTTAGTAACTGGAGTTAATGGCAAAACAGTGCCATCTTTAGCATAACCTGATGGCATTACTGATTCTACAACTGGAGGTCCAGCACTATCTGTAGTATTAGTATCATCTGAGCATGAACTAAAAAGCATTAAAGATAACATCAATGCAATACATGCTGTTAACGTAACAATTTTTATATTTTTCATATTTTTCATTTTAAAATTATTTAAAAGTATATGGAGCTACTTCTGTCAATTTTGGATTTTTAATCAAATCATCTGCCGGGTAAGGCAATAAAAGACTTGTAGCAGTGATCGTTATATGTTTTGGAGTGTTTTTATCCCCTCTGTCTTGTGCTTCTAATATTGCTTTAGCTTTAGCAAAAGGCAAACGTCCTAGATCAAAATAGTAATCTCCTTCACAAGCTAATTCAGCACGTCTTTCTCTAAATACATCATCAAAAGTAATTGATGACTTTGTTGACAAACCAGCTCTTTTACGAACTGCATTATACGATTTAAGAGCCAATGCATCAGTAGTACTACCTGTTTGCGAACCTATAACAGCTTCTGCATGAATCAATAATAACTCTGCATAACGCATCTGATAAGTGTTCATGCTGCTTTCCCCATTAAAAGGTTTGTTAAACTTCCCCGTAACAGGTAAATTTTCTTTTCCAATTACGTATTTCTTTAATCCAGCACCTGATAATTGAGCTTCATTTTCTATTTTAAATGTGTAACCCAAAATCAATGGAGAATCTACAGCAAGTGTTGCCGCATAAGTTAAATTTGGATAATAATCTCCAGGAAGCATAAACGTCTCTTTTCTTCTTCTGTCTCCATCCTCAAAACCGTTCTTAATTAAATCCTGAGATGGTGCAATCTGACCAGAGTAAGAAGTCTCAACCAATCTATTTTCCGGAGCGAACAATGTATTTGAGAAGTTACCATCAAAATAAGTTGCGGTTCCAGTCCATTGCCATGCAAAGATTGACTCTTCATTATTATTGTTCATTTGCAAAAATAAATCAGCAAAAGATTTTGTAGGCAATTCATCCCCGCCTAATAATTTAAACTCTCCGCTATTAATCACATCCAAAGCCATAGCTTTAGCAAGGTCATATTTTTTTTCATATAAATATACTTTTGCTAAAAAAGCCTTAGCAGATCCGCTTGATACATGCGCATTGGCACTATAATTAGAACCTCTAACTTTAGTCCTTAAATTAGCAGCTGCAAATTTTAAATCATTCTCTATAAATTTATAAACATCTGCAACTGGATTACTAGGAATAACAAAATTCGCAGAATAATCAGCAGTGTTTTCAATAATAGGCACATTACCCCATAATCTCACTAAGAAAAAATAAGAAAAGGCTCTGATAAAATGCGCTTCTCCTAATGCATTATTTAATGCTTCTTTACTAACATCTGGACCAACACCTGTAGGTAAACCATTAATAAAAGCATTAGAATTTGCAATGGCGCCATAACATGATCTCCATGAGTCAGAGATATATGATGCAGTATTGGTAAAACTCAAATCGGTGAATTTTCCAAAATCATTATAAGGACCAGCATACATATTACCCGAAATCACATCGGTAATACCATAATAACCAGCTTTGTTCATATTAAACCACACCAAACCATATAATCCATTAGCGGCATTATCCAGTTTTATATCTGAGTCATAATAGTTAGTTAAAGTAGGTGTTCCCTGTGCTGGCACATCTATAAAATCCTGAGAACAAGAAGATGAAACCAACAACATCAATGTCATAGCAACAACACTGCTTCTTTTTATTATATTTTTCATATTAATACGTATTAAAATTCAACATTAAAACCAAAAGTTATCTGTCTAGGCGTAGGATAACGTCCATTATCAATACCCGATAATAGTGCATCTTGGTTATAAGAACCTACTTCAGGATCATAACCTTTGTATTTGGTAAAAGTATATAGGTTTTGAGTTGAGGCATAAAATCTCAATCTTGATAATTTAATTTTTGAAATAATATCAGATGGCAAAGAATACCCTAAAGTTAGATTTTGAATTCTCAAATAAGATCCATCTTCAATAAAACGAGACGATATCGCATTATTTATATGATCATAAGCTGAAGGTCTTGGTAAAGCAGCATCTAAATTATCAGCTGAATAAAAATCCGCCGCTTCCGTTAAATAATTTGTTCCAACACCATTATTCATTGTACCAGATGCACGAGTTAAATTCATTAATTTATTCCCAGTAGTTCCTTGAACGAGAATAGACAAATCAACATTTTTATATTTAAAATTATTGGTAAATCCGTAAGTTAATTTTGGATTTGGATTTCCAATCGGAACTAAATCTTTCGAATCGATAATACCATCATCATTTACATCTTTGTAAATTACATCTCCTTTTTGAAAATTTGGCAATAATGAATTGGTTCCATTTTTCAAAGGCACTTTAGTTCCTCCATTGTCATGTCCATAAGTTAATAAATCATCATCTGTTCTATAAATACCTTCAGCCTGATAACCAACAAATGACCCTATTGGCAAACCTTCCATTGTTCTAGATACAGTAACTGTACTATAAGCAAGCGTATTCATTGTTTTAACAATGTTTAATCCTGCCATATCAGTTACTTCATTTACATACTTAGATAAATTCAAACTAGCATTCCATGAAAAGTTTTCAGTAAAGTTATGAGAATAACCAAGTGTAACCTCGATTCCTCTATTTCGCATGCTTCCAAGATTAAAATATGGAGGATTTACACCACCTTCATAATCTCCACCTCCAGAAAGGAAGTTTGGCAAAGGAACTTGATACAAGAAGTTTTTAGAAACTTTATTATAAACATCCACAGAAGCGGTAAGTTTAGAATCAAACATTGTAAAATCTAAACCTAAATTAGTTTGCTCCTGAGTTTCCCATTTTAAATTTGCATTATTCGTGTTTGATGGTAAATAAGAATTTCCCATTGAACTATTAACCAAATGCAAGTTAGAATCATATAAATTATTAGGAATTTGATTGTTACCTGTTTGTCCCCAACCAAACCTAAATTTTATATTATCAACATACTTTTTAGTACCTTCCATGAAAGTCTCATTAGAAAGTTTCCAAGAAGCTCCAAATGAACCAAAAACACCCCATTTGTTACCTATGTCAAACTTTGAAGATCCATCTGCTCTAACTGCTCCAGAAATTCCATATTTATCTGCATAATCATAAACAACCCTTCCTAAATAAGAAGATAATGTTTGTACTCCTTCGTATGGACTGCTTACGATTACTTTGGACAAATCAGAATAAGCAAGTTCATGATGACTATTGTCTTTAAAACCAGTAGCATTAATAGAATACCCTTCCCAATGCGCTCTATTAGATTCTTGTACTGCCAAAACTGTAAAATTATGTTTACCAATAATATTTCTATAGGTAAGCATATTTTTTAAGTTCCATGAGTTGCCTGAAGATGGATTATAATACAAATTAGCAAAACTTTTTACTGCATTTCCTAAAGTATACATTGGATCATATTGCTGTCCTAAATTGTCATAAATATATCCACCTGCTTCAAAACGATAATCCAATCCTTTGAACAAATCAATTTGCGTATACATATTTCCAGAATAATTTTTTCTAACCAATGTATTAGACCCCAATAAAGAAGTGGCAACAGGGTTAACGAATGAAGTTGCTCCTCCTGCCGGCGGCCCTGCAAAAGATCCTGACAATTCTCTAACTGCAACATCTGGAGTCGATAATAAAGAAGTAGCAACAACTCCATTAAACTGACCATTTAAAGTTAATTTTTCATCTGTTATTGACCCACTAACATTCGCACCAACTTTTATAAACTTATTAAGTTTAGCATCAATATTAGATCTAAAATTATATCGTTTGAAACCTGATTCAATTACAATACCTTCTTGATTTAATGCACCTCCAGATATATAATAATTCACACCGTCTTTACCTCCTGAAAAAGATAATTGATTCGATTTCATAATCCCTGTTTGATAAATTTCTTTCTGCCAGTCTGTACCAGTTCCTAAAAGCTCTGGATGAGCAAATTCAGGTCGAAGACCAACACCATACACAGTTGCTAAAGCATTTTGATGAGCTGCATATTGCTGCAAATTCATTGAAGGCAATTGTTTAGGTAAATTACTGATAGAATAAGAATTCTCAAAAGTTAATTTCCCTGTTCCTTTTTTCCCTGTTTTTGTAGTCACAATAACAACTCCATTAGCACCACGTGAACCATAAATAGCAGTAGCAGAAGCATCTTTAAGAATATCTATAGATTCTATATCACTAGGATTTATTAATGATAAAGGACTATATGTAATATTTCCTGCATTAGAAAAATTAGAATTTCCAGATGCATTTCTTCCTGATGTAGATGAATTTCTGGCATCTCCAGAAATTGGGACTCCATCGATTACATACAAAGGCTCATTTGTTCCTGTTAAAGATGATGCCCCTCTAATTTTTACAGAAACATTCCCTCCTGGCTCACCAGAATTATTATTTACAACAACACCAGAGGCCTTACCTTGCATCATTTGATCAAAAGAAGCGACTTTTATATTTTCGATATCTTTTGAGCTAATACTAGAAATAGAACTGTTTACGTCTTTTCTTTTTACAGTTCCATATCCAATTACTACTACATCTTTTAAATCTTCAGCACTAGATTTTAAGATTACGTTTATAGTTGTTCTCCCGTCAACAGCAATTTTTTGCGTATTAAATCCGACAAAAGAGAACGACAATGTAGCATTTGAAGGAGCATTGACAGCGAATTTTCCATCAAAGTCAGTTGAAACTGATTTTCCCGAACCTACAACAGTGATATTTACACCCGGAATAGTAAGTCCTTTATCATCTTTTACAACTCCCTGCACTTTCGTTTGTGCTGTAATGTAATTGCATGATAATAATAAAAACAAAATCAAAGGAATCGATCTGTGATTGACTTTCCAATGAATTAAATTAGACAATAGTTTTTTCATAATAAAAATTTGTTAGTTAAGTTCGATAATTCCCGAAAGGATTTTTCGGCAATTATCTTGGTATTAATTAGTATGATTTATAATTAACAAATTTATAACAGTAGCTAACATCAAATTAATATTATTATATCATTTCATGATAATATATTTTCAAAATGAAAAATTTAATTACACATAATAAAATTTAAACAATGCTTTTTTATATTATTATTATTTAAAACTTAAAATATATATAATATAAGTAATTATAAAAATAAAAAAACTCCTTGAAACATTGTCTCAAAGAGTTTTTTAAACAAAAAACAGAAGTCAATTACAAAATTCGCTTTAATCCTGAAAAATCTTCGCGGTATTGACTAGGAGTACATTTCTTAAAAGCCTTAAAACTTCTATTGAAATTGGCAATATTATTAAACCCAGATTTGAACGCAACCTCAGATATACTAAGGTCTTTCTCTACTAACCACCTGGCTGCGTAACCAATACGGATATCATTTATATAATTGACAAATGTTTTTCCTGTGCGTTTTTTTATAAATCTGTTGAAAGAAATTGTCGTCATATTAGCTACGTTTGCAACTTCCTCTAATGATAATTTTTCAGCAAAATTCTTTTGAATATAATCATAGATTAATTTCATTTTATCATACTCCTCAAAAGTATCATTTTCAACAGTAAAAGTTGATAAAAGCCTTTGATTACGAGAGTTTGCAAGATCATAAAGGATAGATATAATTTCAAGAAAATAATCCATCCCATCCAGCTTGGATATCTTTATTATCCGAGGAGTGAGCATTTGAGCCACCTGTTTTGAAAATAAAATACCATGTACAGACCGGTTAAACATCTCCTTTATAGGCGTCATAATCCGTCTGGATAGCAAAAACTCATGAAAAAGATCATTATGAAATTGAATTGTTATTTCGTGAATATCTTTATTTTTACATTTATATTGTTCCCAGCCATGATACAAATTAGGCCCGACCAATACCAGCTCAATATCATCAATCTCTTCTATATTGTCGCCTACCACACGTTTCACCCCTTTCCCGTTCAATATAAAATTGATTTCAAATTCAGGATGATAATGAATCGGATAATCAAATTCATCTTTAACTCTATCAAAAACTAAAAAGCTATCTTGAGCTGCAAGCGGCACTATTTCTCTCTGAAAACTTTTAAAATTGCTCATAATTCATTTTTTTATTTGCAATAATAAGATATAAATTTGATAAAATAATATTAATCCGAAAGATGTTATTACTTTATCTTTGAAAAATGAATTTATGTTTTTGAATATAAAAATAGTGACAAAAAATATAAATCATTTTAAAATGACGTTTTTTTTAACATTTTATCAAAAAATTAATATAAATATAAAATCACAGCTTTTAAAACACAACCCTTTAATACTTAATTCATACTGATTGAACTTTGATTAAAACTATATAAAACCTTTTAATATAAATTATGACAAAAACAAACCACATACTGTCTTTTTTATTCGCTTTCAGTATATTTTGCTCAGCTCAGTCTCAGAACAATGATACTAAATTATCATTATCTGACAAAAAATCAACAAAAAGTACCATTCTATTATACCAAAATTTATACAAAACGGCTAATAAAGGAATTCTTTTTGGACATCAGGATGATTTGGCCTATGGTGTAAACTGGAAATATGAGGAAGGTCGAAGTGATATAAAAGACGTCGTAGGAGATTACCCTGCCATTTATGGTTGGGACATTGCTGGATTAGAAAAAGACAACACTAAAAACATAGACGGAGTTCCATTTGATAAAATGAAACAATACATAAAAGAAGCTAATGAAAGAGGCGGAATATCAACAATTAGCTGGCATTTTGATAATCCCGCAACAGGGAAAAATGCTTGGGACAACACACCAAATTCACTAAAAACTGTTCTTCCAGGAGGAGAAAATCATAAAAAATTCACAACTTGGTTAGATAAAGCAGCTACTTTCTTTTTATCATTAAAAGATAAAAAAGGAATTACCATTCCAATTCTTTTCAGACCTTTTCACGAACTTACTGGTGGATGGTTTTGGTGGGGGAAAGGAAATTGTACACCAGAAGAATTTAAATCGTTATGGAAATTTACTTTTGAATATCTGCAAAAAAAAGGGGTTCATAATTTAATTTACATTTATAACACTGGTGGTTTCAAAACAGAAGAAGAGTTTCTTCAAAACTATCCAGGTGCTAATTATGCTGACATTCTAAGCTTCGATAATTATCAAAACAGTGATGATAAGAATGGCGAAAAATTCGTAGCCGAAACTCAAAACCAGTTTAAAATAATTGATAAAATTGCAAAAAAACAACATAAACTAATCGCTTTCGCCGAAACAGGTTATGAAGCGATTCCTTATGACAAATGGTGGACAGACACTTTAATGAAAGCAATGGGAGCGTATAAAATATCGTATGTACTGGTTTGGAGAAACCACGGCTGGCAGGAAAAAGAACAAAAAATGCATTATTACGCTCCGTTCAAAGGTCAAGTCAGTGAAAAAGATTTTGTGCAATTTTACAATCTGGACAATATTCTTTTTGAAAAAGATGCTGCCAAAATAAATTTATATAAAAAATAATCCCAAAGTCAACAACCACACTAAAATGGAAGAAAAAATTAAATTAAAAGAAAAAATCGGTTACGGATTAGGAGATGCTGCTTCCTCCATGTTCTGGAAAATTTTCAGCATGTATCTAATGTTTTTTTACACAGATGTCTTTGGAATAGCGCCCGCTGTAGTTGGAACTATGTTCTTAATTACCCGTATCTGGGATTCCTGCTTTGACCCTTTGGTAGGAATTATTGCAGACAGAACGAAAAGCCGTTGGGGAAAATTCAGACCATATTTATTATGGACTGCCATTCCATTTGCAATAATCGGAGTCCTGACTTTTTACACACCTGATTTTGACGAAAAAGGAAAAATAATATATGCATACGTCACTTATTCCTTAATGATGATGATTTATTCAGTAATTAATGTACCGTATGCTTCCTTGCTTGGGGTAATGTCTGGTGACCGTAAAGAACGCACCACACTTTCATCTTATCGTATGGTTTTTGCTTTTGGCGGAAGCTTATTGGCTTTATGGCTAATTGAGCCTTTGGTAAATCATTTTGGCGGAAGCTTAAATTCTAAAACGGGTTGGTTATATACCATCATTGTTTTTGGAATGATTACTACAATTTTCTTTTGGGGTTGCTTTTTCCTTACCAAAGAAAGAGTACAGCCTATTAACGATGAAAAACCTAACTTAAAAGAAGATTTAAATGACCTCCTTAAAAACAGACCTTGGTGGATTTTACTGGGTGCAGGAATCGGAGCTCTAATATTCAATTCGATACGTGACGGAGCCGCTGTCTATTATTTTAAATACTACGTAAGCAGCACTATAAGCTACAGTTTCAATATTCTGGGAGAAAATTTTGCAATGACTCCAACCACACTTTATTTAGTATTAGGACAAGCTGCAAATATCATTGGTGTTATTGCCGCCACGCCTATTGCAAATAAAATCGGAAAAAAGAAAACCTTCTTTGGGGCTATGGCTCTTGCAGCAATTTTGAGTGTCATTTTCTATTATTTAGGAAAAGAAGATATAATCCTTATCATGGTTTTCCAAGTGCTGATCAGTATTTGTGCTGGCTGTATATTCCCATTAATCTGGTCTATGTATGCTGACAGTGCCGATTACTCCGAATGGAAACAAGGAAGAAGAGCAACGGGGCTTATTTTCTCAGCTTCGTCCATGTCACAAAAATTTGGATGGACAATTGGTGGCGCAGCAACAGGATGGCTATTAGGATACTTTGGTTTCCAAGCCAATGTAGCACAAACAGTAACTGCACAAACTGGAATACAATTAATGCTGAGCATTCTTCCAGCAATTGCGGCAGCAATCTCAGTACTTTTCATCATATTCTATCCCCTATCCGAAGAAAAATTACAAGCCATTGAGGACGATCTTAATGACAAACGAAATATAAATAAATAATACTTGATTTAGAACATTCAATTATGAGTACAACAGCAATAAAAGCAGATACAAAACAAATAAAAATTGAACTTGAAAAACAGTTTAATACGCTAATACAAACAAAAAACGAACCTCAGGACGGCATTGGAAACGGCATATTCTCTCGTTATAAAAGCCCAGTTTTAACAGCTGCACACACACCGCTGGAATGGAGATTTGATTTTAATCCAAATACAAATCCGTTGTTTTTGGAAAGAATTCAAATAAACGCAGCATTCAATGCTGGAGCCATGAAATGGAACGACAGTTACGTTCTAGTAGCGCGTGTTGAAGGTGCCGACAGAAAATCCTTCTTTGCCATTGCCGAAAGCCCAAATGGAGTAGATAATTTCAAGTTTTGGGATAAACCCTGCGTTATTCCTCAAACTGAAGAGCCTGATACCAATGTATATGACATGCGTTTAATAAACCATGAAGACGGATGGATTTATGGTATTTTCTGTACCGAAAGAAAAGATCCGTCTGCTCCAAAAGGTGATACTAGTACTGCCATTGCAAATGCAGGAATTGTTCGTACCAAAAATTTAATCAACTGGGAAAGATTACCAGATTTAGTTTCAAATACCGGACAACAGCGCAACGTGGTATTGCATCCAGAATTTGTAAACGGAAAATACGCTTTATACACTCGTCCTCAAGATGGTTTTATTGATGTAGGAAACGGTGGCGGAATTGGACTTGGTTATGTAGAAGACATGACTAATCCAATCGTAAAAGAAGAAAAAATCATATACGGAAAACAATACCACACAATATATGAACTGAAAAACGGTCTTGGACCAGCACCTATCAAAACTGAAAAAGGATGGTTGCATTTAGCTCACGGCGTACGCAACACTGCTGCGGGTTTGCGCTATACATTATACATGTTCATGACAGATTTGAATGATATTGCCAAAGTTATTCATGCTCCTGCAGGCCATTTTATGGGTCCAGAAGGCATTGAAAGAGTTGGAGATGTATCTAATGTTTTATTTTCTAATGGATGGATTGAAGATAAAGACGGTACTGTTTTCATTTATTATGCTTCTTCAGATACTAGAATGCACGTAGCTGTTTCTTCTATAGAAAGATTAGTGGATTATGTTATCAATACTCCCGAAGATACTTTGACCTCGGCAGGTTCAGTAAATGCTATTATCAATCAAGTGAATAAAAACAAAGAAATTTCATAATTGTGAATTCTAATTTAAAAAATCTAAAAACAGAATTAAAGCTTGAGCTCCAAAGTATTCTTTCCTATTGGATGAAAAATACTGTGGACGAAAAAAACGGGGGCTTTGTTGGACAAATAGATTATAATAACAACACAAATAATGAAGCTGAAAAAGGGTCTGTACTTAATGCGAGACTGTTATGGACCTTTTCTGCAGCTTATAAGATTTCCAATAATAAAGAACATTTAAACACAGCAAAACGTGCTTTTGAATATATTTCAGAGCATTTTTATGACACTGAATTTGGCGGTATCTTTTGGAGCATTAATTATGACGGAACTCCAAAAGACACCAAAAATCAAGTATATGCTTTAGCTTTTGTTATTTATGGTTTGAGCGAATATTATTCAGTTACAAAAGATAAAAAATCTTTGAAACTAGCTATTGCTTTATATGCTAAAATTCAGGAATACAGTTACGATACCGAAAAAGGCGGTTATTTTGAAGCCTTTACCCGTGATTGGCAGCCAATTGATGATTTGCGCTTAAGCGAAAAGGATGCCAACGAAAAGAAAACAATGAATACCCACTTGCACATCGTTGAAGGATATGCAAATTTATACACTGTTTGGAAAGACGAATCATTACGAAAAGTCATTATTGAACTATTAGAAACTATAGAAAAATACTTCATTAATACAGAAACAGGACATTTAAGGCTGTTTTTTGATGAGAATTGGATAGAAAAGAAAGACGTAATCTCCTATGGTCATGACATTGAAGCTGCTTGGCTTTTATTGCAGTGTGCAGAAATTGTTGAAGATGCAGCATTAATTGCCAATTATAAAAAGCATGCCGTTCAAATTGCAGAAGTGACCAAAGAAGGAATAGATAATGATGGCGGATTGTGGTATGAATATGATCCGGAAACTAACGAATTAATGGCCGAAAAACATTGGTGGCCACAAGCCGAATTAATGATAGGTTATTTTACAGCCTGGCAGCTTACCGGCAAACAAGAGTATTTGGACATAATTTTCAAAAACTGGGATTTCATACAAAAACACATCATTGACAAAAAAAATGGAGAATGGTTTTGGGGTATTTTTAGCGATTATTCTACTATGGAAAAAGACAAAGCTGGTTTCTGGAAATGTCCCTATCACAACGGCAGAGCGTGCATTGAGTTAATTCACCGCATCTAAAAGCTTGCCAAACCTCCCTCTTTAATTTAAAGTAACCTCTAAATTTAATTTATTATGAAAGCATTGCTTGTATTAGGTCTTTTTTTTATTGCTGTGACAAATAATGCGCAAACCAACCTCATTAAAAATGCTGGTTTTGAAACTGAATTATTAAATTGGAGAGGCGAAGATGTAGCTGCCATTTCTCCTTTTGATAAAAAATCTGGCAAAAATAGCTGCACCATTAATCAATATGTGGGAGCCGAATGGAAAGCAGTTGATCAGATTATAGCTATTCCAAAGAATACAGCTGCTATTGAATTGAGCGGATGGGTAAAAACAGAAGGTGTCGAAAAAGGTAAAAATGACTGGAACACCGGAAAATTTGATATTGAATTTTTAAATTCCGGAGACAAAGGAATTAAAAACGAAAGTATCGCTTCGGTTTTAGGAACAACTCCATGGTCTTTTTACAAAAAAGTAATTGCCGTTCCTGCAGGAGCTTCAAAACTTAGAATAATGCTTGCTTTAGGACAAACTAACGGAACCATATTTTTTGATGATCTAAAAGCTGTTGCCTTTACGCAAGAGCAGATTGACAAAATTCAACAAGAAGAAAATACTAAAAATGCATCAACAGCTTCTGAATCTAAAACAGCTGAATTAACAAATACTGGTTTTGAAAACGGAATAGATTCTTGGCGTGGAAACGCAACAGTTTCTACAACTATATTCAAAGAAGGAAAAGTAGCGCTTGTACTAAATTCAGCCACATTTGATTGGACTGGAATTGACCAAATAGCCGATGTTCCAGAAAATGCAACAACCATAACACTTTCGGGCTGGTTGAAATCGGATGATATCAAACAAGGAAAAGATCCATGGAATAACGGATTATACAGTGTAGAATTTACAGGAAGCAGCGATCAAAAAACAGGTGACCAAAACATTGCTTTTATAACCGCAACCACTGATTGGACATATTACACCAAAACTTTTGCTCTTCCAGCAGGAACAAAAAAATACAGAATCATGCTGGCTTTAGGATTTGCAACAGGAACACTATATGCCGATACACTTTCGGTTGATTTTAAATAGCAATTCTAAATCATCTTTATGAAAAAAAATTATATCATTACAATTCTGTCGGGATTGTTATTCCTTTCGGCTTGTTATAATGACAACTCAAACCCAACGCCTACGGCATCTAATGCATCTGATTTTAAAACATTTGCAACAAAAACAAAATCGGCTTTGGTAAATTATTTGCCAAAAATGTATGAATTACCTAAATAATATAGCCAAGATGAAAAAAATAATCCTTTTAACAGTTAGTATCCTTTTATTACAACTCTCATCTTGCTCAAAACAAGATGACAATTCTCCTGATCCAACACCAACACCGGAAGATCCTGTAATAAAACCACAAACGGATCCATCAGTATCAAATACAATTGGTTTTTTCTGGATAACTGGACATCTAAAAGCTTAACGTCTCCAGCCAATTATACTGCTGCTGCTGTTCCTGAAACAACAACTTCTACTGTTACTGTTGATTATGCCAATGTAATTACTAAAATCCCCAACTCCATTTACGGAAACAATGCCAATTTATGGTCCGGAAAAATGATTACCAATACAACTCTGGTAAATGATATAACCAATCTGAAACCCAATATCATCAGATTTCCAGGGGGAAGTATTAGCGATGTTTATTTTTGGAATGCGCTAAATGCTCCTTCGACTGCTCCTTCAAAATTAATAAAAGCCGATGGTAGTGAAGTAGAATCCGGCTATTGGTTTGGTAAAAATGATGGTGACTGGACGATTTCATTAGATAATTACTATCAACTTTTGCAATCGACCAACAGTAAAGGAATTATTACTGTAAATTATGGTTATGCCAGATATGGAACTGGTACAAATCCTGTTCAGGATGCTGCAAAACTAGCTGCAGACTGGGTAACTTATGATAATGGAAGAACACAATATTGGGAAATTGGCAATGAAGTTTATGCTGATTGGGAAGCAAGTTACAGAATCAATACCGCAAACAATAAAGATGGCCAGCCAGAACTTTTAAACGGAAAATTATATGCCGAACATTTTAAAATAATAGCAGCCGCCATGCGTGCAGCTGCAGTAGCGGTTGGGAACACAAACATCAAAATTGGAGCTATAATGGTCGAAAATACCCCTGCCAGCTATGTACCTGATTGTTATAAAACATGGAATAATAAATTGCTTACCAACATCAATGGTAATGCCGATTATTATGTGATTCATAATTATTACACCAATTATAATACAAATGCACCTGCAGCAGAAATTTTAGAAACTCCTAAAAAGGTAACTGCCGAAATGATGACTTTTTGTAAAAGTGAATTAACTGCAACAAGCAATGAAATCAAACCTTTTGCATTAGATGAATGGAATATTTTCTCGACTGGAAGCAAACAGCAGGTTTCGCATATAAACGGAATGCACGCAGTATTGATTTTGGGAGAAGTTTTAAAAAACAAAATTGGTCTTGCAGCACGTTGGGATTTAGCAAATGGATGGTCAAACGGAGATGATCACGGAACTTTTAGTAACGGAGATGAACCAAACATACCTAAAGGCACACCCCGACCGGCATTCTATCATATGTATTATTTTCAAAAATATATGGGAGATCGTTTGATTGAAGCCAATAAAGATACCAACGGAAATTACGAAGTGTATGCCTCTTCATTTTCTGATGGAAAAGTAGGTCTGGCCTTTGTAAACAAAGCAACAACTGCAATTAACATAAAAGTAAAACTTAATAATTTCCTTACCGGAAAAAGAATGTTTTGGTACACTTTAGTTGGTGATACCGATAATGGTGAATTTTCAAGAAAAGTAATCATAAACGGAACTGGTCCAACTTTAGTAGCAGGAGGACCAACTAATTACGCCTCTTTAAAACCATTTTCAGCAGAAACGACAAAAGGGACAAATATAACACTGCCAGCCCGTTCTTCTGTTTTTGTTGTTATTGAAAAAAAATAAATTACCAATTTATAAAACCATGAAAAATTCTATTTCAAAATTAATTGTGTTTGTCTTTTGCTTAGCGAATTTAAATAGCCAGGCACAACAACAGCTTCCAAAAATTACCGTAAAAGGAACGCAATTTTATAAAGGTGATAAGCCATATTCATACATTGGAACAAATTATTGGTATGGGAGTTTGCTAGCTTCAAAAAAAATTGGAGATCGTAAAAGATTACTTCGCGAACTTGATTTAATGAAGAAAAACGGTATCGACAACTTACGTATCCTCGTTGGTGCTGATGGCGGAAAATATGATTTTACAGTTCGTCCGGCACTACAATATGAACAGGGAAAATATGATGAGGATTTACTTGATGGTTTGGATTTCCTGATTAACGAAATGAACAAGCGCAAAATGTACGCCGTTTTGTATTTGACTAATAACTGGGAATGGTCAGGCGGAATGTCGCAATATTTGGAATGGAATGGCAAGGGGCCAATTCCTGTTCCGGCAATCGCACCAAATACCTGGTCTCAATTCATGTCATATACTGAGCAATTTCATAGCTGTGAACCTTGTATGGAAGCTTTGAATAATCATGTGAAGTTTATTATTGGCAGAACAAACTCTTATTCTAAAAAGAAGTACACAGAAGACAACACGATAATGGCTTGGCAGGTTGGAAATGAACCAAGACTTTTTACTGTAGAAAATGAAGCAAAATTTACAACCTGGCTAAATAATATTGTGGATTTAATTGATAGTTTAGATAAAAATCATTTGATTTCTACAGGTTCAGAAGGATTGAACAGCTCTAATGACAGCATGGAAATTTTTGAGAGAACACATCAAAATCCGAATATCGATTATTTAACGATGCACATCTGGCCAAAAAACTGGAATTGGTTTAAGGCAGATAATGCCGAAAAAACTTTACCTACAACTTTAGAAAATGCCGGGATTTATATCGACAAACATGTAAAAGTCGCAAATAATTTAAAACGCCCAATTATCATTGAAGAATTTGGTTTACCAAGAGAAAATGAGAGTTTACTTAATAGTTCATCTGTTACAAACAGGGATGTTTTTTACAATTATATTTTTAACAGGGTTGCTGAAAGTGTAGCTAATAAAGGTCCACTGCAGGCAGCAAATTTTTGGGGATTTGGCGGTGAAGGAAAACCGGTAAACGAAACAGGAAAATGGAATCCCGGAGATCCTTTGACAACTGACCCTCCGCAGGAGCCACAAGGATTAAATTCGGTTTTTTCATCTGATAAATCAACTTTAAAAATTATAAAAAAATATAATTGTAAACTGAAGTAAATCTTAGTTTAAAAAACATTTAAAACCATATAAGTTATGAAAGTTTCATTTGAGAGGACAGCTTAAATAAATTTATAAAATATACTTTTATAATTCATATGGTTAGTTAAATTTGCCATTATACTCAAATAACCTAATAATGAAAAAAGGAATATTCTTTATTTTAACACTGTTTTTTTTTAATGCCACATTTTCGCAGGAAGCTCAAGACTTTGTAGTAACTTCTCCAAACGGAAAAATTAAGGTCAGCATTCTGGTCGGCGAAAAAATAACATGGTCTGTTCTGCATGAAAAAAATCAAATTCTGGCACCTTCCTCTATTTCAATGACTTTGGATCAAAATGAAGTTTTAGGAAAAAACGCTTTGGTTTTGAATTCAAAAAGAGAAAAAGTAAACACTACGTTTGAATCTCCTTTTTACAAAAAAAGTACAATAAAGAATCAATACAATCTCCTGCTTTTAAATTTTAAAAATGGATTCAGCATTGAATATCGTGTTTTTGATGATGGTGCTGCCTATCGGTTCATAACACAAAAGAAAAAAGACATTACGGTTAAATCAGAAGAAGTTAGTTTAAATTTCGATCAGGATTATGGTAGTTTAATGCCGTATGTACGTGATTTGAGAAATCCAAAAGATCCATATATTTCTTCTTTTGAAGCACATTATGCAAACAAAAAAATCAGCGAATTTGCGAAAGATACGTTAGCTTTTTTACCATTTTTAATTGATTTTAAAAACCAAAAAAAAGCAGTTTTTCTTGAAGCCAATCTTCAGGATTATCCGGGATTATTTGTAACTAATAATGCTTCGAAATCCGGATTTCAATCCCGTTTTTCCAAATATCCATTGCAGGAAAAAAACGGAGGTTTCAATAATATCAACCTGCTTATTACAGAAAGAGCTGATTATTTAGTCAAAACAAAAGGAACCAGAAATTTTCCCTGGAGAATTATTGTTATTTCTGAAAATGATAAGGACTTAGCCAATAATGATATGGTTCAGAAATTATCCGAGCCGACAAAAATCAAAGATATCAGTTGGATTAAACCCGGAAAAGTTGCCTGGGACTGGTGGAACGACTGGAACATTTATAATGTTGATTTTAAAGCCGGAATTAACACTGAAACTTATAAATACTACATTGATTTTGCCTCAAAAAACAAAGTCGAATATGTTGTTTTGGATGAAGGTTGGAGCCTTGAAGATGACATAATGAAACATAGCCCAAATGTAGATTTGGAAACTTTAATCGCATACGGAAAAGAACGAAATGTGGACATTATTTTGTGGTGCTCCTGGATGGCTTTAACCAAAAATACAGAAGGAATTTTAAAGAATTATGCCAACTTGGGAATTAAAGGATTTAAAGTTGATTTCTTAGATCGTGATGATGCTAAAATGGTAAATTCGATTTATGATATAGCTCAAAAAGCAGCTGATAATAAATTGCTTATAGATTTTCATGGCATGCATAAACCAACTGGAATTCAGCGTACTTTCCCAAATATCCTAAATTTTGAAGGTGTAAAAGGTTTAGAGAATAATAAATGGACACCAAATGATGATGTTCCGACATATGATTGTTCGATTCCGTTTATCCGAATGATGGCAGGCCCAATGGATTATACACCGGGTGCAATGCGAAATGCTACAAAAAGTGAATTCAAACCAAGTAATTCTGCTCCCGAAAGTCAGGGAACAAGATGTCATCAATTGGCACTTTATACTATTTTTGAAGCTCCTTTGCAAATGATGGCTGATAGTCCTACGGCTTATATGAAAGAACAGGAAAGTACTAATTTTATTGCCAAAACACCAACAACTTTTGATGAAACTGTGGCTATAGATGGCGAAGTTGGTAAATTTGTAGCATTGGCACGAAGAAAAGCTTCAACCTGGTATTTAGGAGCGATTACGAATTGGGATTCCAGAGAAATAACAATTGATTTTTCATTCCTTGAAAAAGGCAAAAAATACGAAGCTGAAATTTTCTCTGACGGAATAAACGCTGAGAAAGCCGCTGTAGATTATAAAAGAGAAATTATAGCCGTAGATTCTGCTACTAAACTAAAATACCGATTAGCAGGCGGCGGCGGATTAGCAATGGTTATAAAATATTAATACAGTGATAAAGTAAAGATGCACTGGAAATGCATCTTTACTTTATCACTGTATTATTTAATTTTGTACAGATTTCTTTTTTGTAATTTATTTTCAAGTTTTCCAAAAGCTGTTTTATTATATTCTACTCTTACTTCTTCAATTAATTCAATTTCTTTGTCATCTTTAGGTATCCCAAACCCAGCAACTGAGGCTTTTCTATGAGGATTATCAAGTATCTCTTCAAAGTTGAGAGAAGTTGGGTGAGTTGTAAAAAAAATATTCGTTAATTCATCACAAAATCCAGACTCTTTTATTTTTCTAACAGGAAATACATAGTTGTATGCTTGAAGATTGTGTAAAGAATTGTAATTCACTTTTGTCGAAGGAAATTTAATTCCATCGATGGTTTCATTATTAGAAATATATTCCAATAGCATTTGAGGTATTATATATTCAGGTTTAAAATTACCTTTACTATTTTTTACTTTAATTGTAGTTGCTAAAGTTAAAGGAAAAGTGACTAAATAACTTAACAAATAAGTCAATTTAAAATCATCGTGTAATTTTTCAAGATCTAATAAAAAATCTTCAATTCTTTGAATTACTGTAACATTTAATTCCTGTTGATTTTGCATTTTTACAAACCATAAATCTCTAAATTGCGATTTATCAAATTCTTCCCAACATACATAAGTTGTATTTCCAAAATATAATGCAGGCAAACCAGGAATACTATATCTTTTCGTTGACACGATATGCCTTAAATCGTAATTTATATGAAATAAATCAGAAGCCTTAAATTGATTACCATCATCCTTTCTTGCCCTATAAAAATCAGTATTAATTGAAACCTTTGAAGAAAATATCAAATCATTTATTGATTCATTATTTAAATTTTCAATGAAATATTTTGAAGCCTGATATGTTTTGCCCTCATAATGTAGATTAACAGTCCGGATAATTGTCTCTGATAAAAATTTAATCTTATTAATTGTAACATTCTTTTTTTTAACACCATTTTCATCACTAAATGGAACTACATCGTCAATAAAAGTAGAAAGATTATTTTGGTAAAATTTTATATACTCATTCAAAAGATTTTCTAAATATGTTGGGAAGTAAGAATCATTGGGTTGTTTATTTGGAATTATAAAATCCCTATTATCAATAAGTAAAGAAACTTTTTCATAAATATTAGAATATATGCTCATTTTTTTTCTTATAAATTATCTTTCTACATTAATTTTATTTATATCAAAATTTTCTCAATTGCATTTATTTCATCCGAAGAAAAATCCAGATTCTGCAGGCATTCAATATTATTATTTAATTGTCTAACAGAACTTGCACCAATTAAAACCGAAGTAATTCGTTTGTCTTTTTGCAGCCACGCCAGAGCCATTTGTGCCAAACACTGATTTCTGTTTTGAGCAATTTCATTTAATTGAATTAATTTCTGAATACGTTCCTGCGTAACCTCATCTTCTCTTAAATGTCCGTTTGGATTATGCGCTCTGGAATTTTCAGGAATTCCGTTTAAATATTTATCGGTTAAAAGCCCTTGCGCCAAAGGCGAAAAAGCAATACAGCCCACTCCTTTTTCTTCTAAAACATCCAGTAAGCCATCTTCTACCCAACGCACTAGCATTGAATATTTGGCTTGATGAATCAAACAAGGCGTTCCCAGCTGTTTCAATACATCTACGGCAACCCTAGTCTGTTCTGCCGAATAATTGCTTATTCCAACATACAAAGCTTTTCCGCTTCTCACAGCATGATCAAGTGCCATCATAGTTTCTTCAATTGGCGTTTCGGGATCAGGACGATGCGAATAAAAAATATCTACATAATCAATATTCATGCGCTTTAAACTCTGATCTAAACTCGACAGCAAATATTTTCGGGAACCCCAATCTCCATAAGGTCCATCCCACATAGTGTAACCTGCTTTGGTCGAAATTACAATTTCATCACGAAGATTTCCCTGAAAATTATGCCATAATATTTTACCGAAATTCTCTTCAGCTGAACCTGGAACTGGTCCATAATTATTAGCCAAATCAAAATGAGTGATTCCTTTATCGAAAGCTTCTTTAGCAATACTCTCAGCATTTTCAAAATTATCTACTGAACCGAAGTTATGCCATAATCCTAAAGAAATCTCAGGCAATAATAGCCCGCTTTTTCCACATCTGTTATATTTCATTTTTTATTTAATAATTGAAGGTTTTAAAAATTTAAAAATACAAAAAAAATCACGCAGATTTAACAGATTATGGTAATCTGCTAAATCTGCGTGAAAATATTTTAAGACTAATCCGAAATCTATTTCAATTCAAAACCGCTTTCCAACCCTTTGTCTGAGCTTCCTCCAACCATAATTTTAAAAGTTCCTGGCTCAACCAAATAATTTCCATCATTGTCATAAAAACCAAGCTCTTTATCAGTTAAAGTAAAAGAAATAGTTTTGGTTTCTCCTTTTTTCAAATTGACTAATTCAAACCCTTTTAGCTCTTTTATCGGGCGAATAATGCTCGCGTAATCATCATGAATATACAATTGTACAACCTCTTTTCCATCATAATTTCCGGAGTTGGTCACTTCAACAGTTACTTGTACAGGCTCTCCTTTTGCGAAAGCAGTATTATTCAACTTCAAATTTTTATAATCAAATGTTGTATAACTCAAACCAAAACCAAACGGAAATTGAGGCGTTTTTTCGACATCTGTATAGTGCGTCCAAAATACATTTTTATCAGTATTTGCAGGTCTTCCAGTGCTGTATCTGTTGTAATAAATCGGAACCTGTCCCACATTTCTTGGGAAAGACATTGGCAGTTTGCCGCTTGGATTATAATCCCCGTATAGAACCTGTGCTACCGCATTTCCAGTTTGCGTTCCTAAATGCCAAGCCTCAACAATGGCAGGAACATGTTCTGCTGCCCACGGAATACTCAACGGACGTCCATTATTTAAAACCAAAACAATATTTGGATTCACTTTATAAACTTCTTCCAGCAATTCCTGCTGCAGACCAGGCAAATTAAGATCCGTTCTGCTGCGTCCTTCACCGCTTTGGAAACCGTGTTCTCCTAGAACCATTACAACAACATCCGCTTCTTTAGCCACTTTTTTGGCCGCTTCAAAACCGCTTTTGTCAGTAGTATTGAAAACAACCTCATCCAAAAACGAAATTTTCCCAACCGTCAAATCACCGCCTTTTTCAAAAGTTAGTTTATTGTCTTTGTATTGCTGCATCCCTTCCAAAACCGAAACTGCCGTATTATCGTCAGATGCTATTCTCCAGCTTCCCAATGGACTGGTTTTATCATTTGCTAAAGCACCGATCAAAGCTATTTTTTGCCCTGATTTCTTTAGTGGAAGCACCCCCTCCCCAGCCCTCCCCGAAGGAGAGGGAGCATTTTTCAATAACACTATGGATTTTTTCGCCATGTCCAAAACGCCTTCATTATTGGCTTTGCTTCCAATAACTTCTTTTTCGCGTTTTTCATCACAATATTTATAAGGATCATCAAATAATCCCAATTCAAATTTCACACGCAAAATTCTGCGGACAGCATCATCCACCAAAGCTTCTTTAACTTTTCCTTCCTTAACCAACCCAACTAATTTCGCCACATACAAATACGATTCCATATCCATATCCGATCCTGCAACTACCCCTTTCAAAGTAGCATCTTCCTCATCTTTGGCATAACCATGCGCGATCATCTCGCGAATCGAAGCATAGTCAGAAATTACAAAACCATCAAACTTCCATTTTCCTTTCAGAATATCTCTTTGCAGAAACACATTTCCTGTTGCCGGAACACCATTCAGCGTATTAAAGGAATTCATAAACGTACGAACACCCGCATCAACAGTGGCTTTAAACGGTGGCAAAACTGAATTATACAATTTAGAATTGCTGATATCCACAATATTATATTCTAATCCAGCCTCTACATAACCATAAGCCGCAAAATGTTTCGCGCAGGCAGCAATCGTATTTACTTTTGCCAAATCGGCAATGGTTTCTCCTTGAAAACCCTTAACTCTGGCAGTCGCAATTTTACTTCCCAAATAAGGATCTTCTCCTGCCCCTTCCATCACACGACCCCAGCGGGCATCATTGGCAACATCTACATTTGGTCCAAAAGTCCAGTTAATTCCAGATGCCGAAGCTTCATCAGCCGCAATCTGAGCTGATTTTTTTATCGCTTCCAGATCCCAGCTTGCCGATTCTGCGAGCGGAATAGGACTCAATGTTTTATAACCATGAATCACATCAAACCCAATAATCAGCGGAATCCCCAATCGCGTCTCTTCAACTGCAATTTTCTGTACAGCTCGAACTTCTTTCACACCGCGAACTGTCAGCATAGATCCCACAAATCCTTTACGTAAATGCTCATATTTCAGCTCGGCAGTACCGCCTTTTGGAGCTGGCCCCGTAACTTCCCAAAATCCGTTGTATTGGTTCATTTGTCCCACTTTCTCTTCCAGTGTCATTTGTTTCAACAGCAAATCAACGCGCTCTTCAATAGGTTTAGTTTTGTCTAAATGGGGTAATTTTTGTGCAATCATAGTTCCAATTGTAATCAGGGTAAAAATCCCTGCTGTAATTATTTTTTTCATTTCAAGAGTTAAGGGTTTATTTTTTTACATCATTTAAAAAACGAACTGTTCTATTCTAATTATTTGGGCGTGACCGCGATGAACAAAGGGGGCAGACTTTAGAAATCATTATTCGCCCCCTTTATTCATAGCGGTCGGGCTATCACGAGCGCTAAGGCGCCTTGCTCTATCCCTCACGCAGCTTTACGGATTTCAAGACCTTTTTATTCTTACCAGATTAAAAACGAATCAAGCTCCATAAAAAACAGAAAGCAATTTACCTTTCTAATTCTTTCTCCAATAAAACAGATGATGCAAAAACTAAAACAAATGTGTCTTTTGTACTAAAATAAGATGAAATTATTCTGTTATAAAAGACGAAGCAGGCAAATTCGCTTTATTAAAAAGACTTCCCTGATCGGTATTTTTCCAAGCATAACGCACTTTAACCGGTGCTCTCACCTTATCCGACTGTACTATTACCGCATTATTTTTAATAACAGCAGCAGCTTTATAAAACACATTGTCACTTCCTGCCACTTCAAACAAATCAGCTTTCTTGTCCTTAAAATACAAGCCATCTGCATAATCAAAAGCGACTATTATTTTATTTTTTTCAACGGTAATTGCTTTATAAAGCGGTCCGTTTACCAATGCTGTATTCGTTTTGTAGGTATTCGCCAAAGCCAAATTGGCCAAACGAATCCCCACCGATTTTTTATCCTTTGGATGAATATCATCTATAGGCGAAATATCACTCGTCATTACCATTCCTGTATTCGGGACTTCCTGCAGTACTTTTCGCTGGGCATCTCGGATTATAGCTCCTCCAAAATGATCTTCTCCATATTTATAAGGTGCAATCTGTACAAAATAAAACGGAAAATCATAATTCCATAATTTTCTCCACGAAATGATTAAAGCCGAAAGTGTTTTGTCATAAACCGCTGATCCCACATTGCTTTCTCCCTGATACCACAATGCTCCAGCAATTTTTAATTTTGTAAGCGGATAAATCATCGCGTTAAAAGCGCGTCCAGGCTGGTTTGGCCCATAACTTTCCTCTTTTCGTGTTTTGGCTGCTTCCAATAAAACGGCATCGTTCTGAATCACCTCTTCCGGCATCCAGATCTCAGCAGGCGTTCCTCCCCAATTAGACGAAATCAAACCAATGGGTACATTTTTCAATTCTTCCTGCAGACGCTTTCCGAAAAAATACCCCACGGCACTAAAATATTTCATCGTTTCCGGCGAGCATTCCGTCCAGGTTCCCGATATGTTATTTTGCGGAGTCATGGCGGTTAATTTAGGCACCAAAAAAAATCGGATATTAGGATTCATCGCATTTTTTACCGCTTCATCACCATTCTCAATTCCCCAACTAGCATTCATTTCCATATTCGATTGACCGGAACAAATCCAAACTTCGCCAATCAGAATGTTTTTCAGTACGATTTCGTTGTATCCTTTTATGATAATAGTATAAGGTCCTCCTTCTTTTGGAGTTGGAATATTGAGTTCCCATTTTGCCTGATTGCTTGCTTTTACTTTATACTCCTGATTATTCCAGCTTGGTGTAACCACAACTTCTTCCTGCGGATTAGCAAATCCCCAAATGATAACTTCACTATTGCGCTGCAAAACCATATTATCCGAAAAGATATTCGGAAGCGTAACATTTGCGGAAGCGGTATTTGAAAGTATCAGGAAAAGAACAAAGACAATTATCTTATTTTTCATTTGTGTATTATATTGTTTTTTTATTTGTCAAATGGAATTCGCATACAAACTTTCCTTTTTGATTAGAGCTTCTTAGGAATGCTCATTTCATTTAGTAACTTTTTAAAATAAGGAATTAATTGATCTGCCATCACTTTATCATCAGCGATATCGGGATGATAACCGCAGCCTTTTGGAGACATCGGCTGGAATTCAAACAGCACAATTGGTTTGTGTGTTTTATCATTTTCAAAAGCCTGAATCACTTTTTTCAAACATTTTACCAAAGTCACATTCCGCTCTCCCGAAACCATCGGACTGTTCAGCAAAACAATTCTGGTGTTAGGTGCGTGTTTGTAAACCGTTTTGATAAAATCAATATAATTTGAAACGTATTTTTCTTCATTAAATGATAATCTAGCTTTTTTGCCATCACCATCCGAAAGGTCATTGGTTCCCAAACAAATACTCACCAAATCAGGCTGAAAAGCAAAATCATAGGGTTTTGAACTGTCTTTATTCAGATATAAATTTTCATATACATCCGGGATAATGGGTTCGTTCTCATGCTCATCATTCCAGTTGCGGTACATGCCGTAACCAGAAACAGAACTCAATACGAAATCGATATTCAATGCTCTGGAAAGCACGGGACCATAAGCCCAATACGCATTGTGCTGATCGTACCAATCTCCGCTCCCGCAAGGAATTGTTGAAGCATCGTTTCCAAAACCGCACGTTATGGAATCGCCTATAAGTTCAATTTTTTTCTTCTTTTTGGAAACCGAACTTTCGGCTAACTTCGCAGTAGTTCCTCCAAATAAAACACCACCATTGGCCGCTTCTGTGGCTTTATAAATGGAAAGATGATGTGTTTTTTTACTATTAGAAACTTTAATAGGATAGGTTTTCATTTCCCCTTTCTCAATTCGAACTCTCCCAATATAGTTTCCGTCAAGTTCTATCGAAACATAGTTTTGATGATTCTCAACACTTTGCAGAGATACAGAACAGGAATTTTCGATGAAATCAAAAGACACTGATGAAGCGGCACCAATAAGAATTGCTTTATTGTCGGGCATTTTTTCGACTCTCCCCTGATATTCAAAAAGCGATTGGGTTTCAGTCTTTTTTTGGGCAATAGAAGCAAACGAAATGGCAATCAATAAAAATAAAAGGTATTTTTTTTTGTAATTCATAATCTTTTAGGCTTTTCATAATACTATTGACAACAAATATAAAGCGAATGCCTTTTAGGATTAGATACTATTTTTTCAAATTATAATCAAAAATCTTCAAGAGTCCATAATTTACAAAAAAAACACCTCTTCAAGTGGTTCAAGACACTTAGTCATGTTTATTTCCCGCCTGCGTAAAATTTTGGCAAACGAAAAAGGAATTGCAATTGAAAATTTACACGCAATAGGATTTCGTTTTACAATCGATAGATAGTTACTTTTATTTTTTAAATTTTTCCCAAAGTATTAAAATCACGAAACAGAAATGTCTGATAAAAAAAGAATCATATCCATAAATTAGGAAGCACTAGAGAAAATTCGATTAACCTACAAATCGTAAAAGCAATATTAAAAACATTTTCAGAGAAAGCTCTTTTTTTGATTTTTGATACCATTGCAGACATGCCTCATTTCAATCCTGATTTAGACAATCAACAATTACCGGAATCAATTCATTCTTTTCGAGAAGAAATAAGAATTGCAGATGGCATCCTTATTTGCACACCCAAATATGTGCTTAGCTTGCCTAGAAGTTTTAAAAATGGATTAGAATGGACTGTTTCTACTACCTTGTTATCAAAAAAGCCCGTTGCTTTGATAACGGCATCGGGAGAAAAAGCCCAGGAAGAATTAAATCTGATAATGAAGACGCTTGAGGCAAAGTTTAATGACAACACTACTCTTCTGATAAAAGGTGCTAGAGGTAAAGCAGACGAAAATGGAAATATAAAAGACGAAGAAACCACACAAAATCTAAAAAACTTAATAACTCATTTTTTAGAATTACTATAATGATTTTGACTCGAGAATAACCTGATATTGTTTTTTTCAAAACACTTTAATTTAAAAAAACTGTCTAAAATACTTTAGGCAGTCTTCTTTAAATATGGTTTAATATATGCTACTCATGAATAGCAGATAAGCCTCTAACTACTATAACCTGATTACAAATATAATAACCCCAAAGAATAGGATCTTGTTGACCCCTCCTCCTTACATATAAAGCAAACTTCAAAGAAAATGTCTCTTTCCCTATCTTTTTGACACTCGATTCATAAAACCAAAAAGCCCTCTTTACAAAGACAGGCGGCAGTGGTGATTCTCCTATAGCAGCCTCAATACTAATTTTATTGAAAAACTTAGATTTAAACCTTCCAAAAACATTGGCCCCTTTAACTTTTTTAACTTCACAAAGCAATACCGAATTATCCATGTTATTGTATTCTGAAATAGTATTAAATCGAATAATATCTCCTACTTCTGCACTAAGTTTCAAATTGATATTACTTTCATGACCTATTGTCTCATTTGGGGTCGAAACAACTACATACATATAATTATGATCTATGGCAATAGGACTCTCATCGTCTACACTAGGAGTCTCAAAATCACTTATTAATTTATCTGTATCAATAATGATTTGCACATTTATTATTTCATTTATTGAGTTGATTACAAAGTCATTAGTTTCTTCGTAAATTTCTTCTGTTTTCATGTTTACTTTTTTTAGGTTTTCTGTTCCATCTAAGACTTTTCAATTTTTGCTGCTTTTTTTAGATCTATCAAATAAAAAAGAACAGCTATAATATAAGAAGACTGCCCAAATTAGTTTTTGGACAGTCTCTCATAACTAATAAAACCAATAAGTGTTCTTTTAGAAATTAGAATTTCACAACAACTCTTGGATCCCAATAGAAATAGCCATATAAAACTGGATTTTCTTGGCCTCTTACTCTTGTATATAATGCAAAACGGATATCAAAATCCTCTGTTCCTGCCTTTGCTATACTAGACTCATAAAACCAGAATCTTACATCTGCAAAAGTCGGAGGAAGTGGTGAGGTACCTCCGGCGGCTTGAATCACTTTTTTAGTATATACCTTTGACGAAAATTCGTTGAAGACATCAGTACCACCAAACTTTTTAATTTGATACAGTAATACTGCATTATCCATATTATTATATTCAGAAACAGTATTAAATCTCACAACATCACCAACTTCAGCTTTAAACTCTAAGTCAGCAGTTCCTTGACCTTTAATATTTGCCAAAGTTGAAACAACCATAAATTGGTAACTATGATCTAAACCAGTTGGAGCATCTTTATTTGTACTAGGTGTTATACCTTTCTTTTTCATATCACTGATAATTTTATCAGTATCAATGATGATTTGAACATTGATAATTTCGTTTGATGAAGCTAGTCCAATTCCTACATTCTCATTAAGTTCTTGAGTTTCCATATGTGTTATTTTTAAAATTTTCCTACTCTATTTTAGGCTTTTCGGATTACGCCGTGTGTGATTATTATTTAAAAATAGTTGTGTCCTATTTTATTTTACAACAACTTTCCTTCTGATAACAACACAAAGATTAGAAAGAATAATATTTTTTTAAAGAGTATAAATACCTGATTATAAATAGAGTAATACTACGTATACTTATTATTTAACCAAAATAGGGAGCCTTAAATTAATTAATTCTGTAGTTATAATAATTTGAATAGTATTACTAATAAAAGATTACTCAAACAAAAGACTTGAATGACTATTCTTTGTATAACTTGAAGGATAATCCTATATTTTATTGATCAGATTTCGCTTCTGTTGAACTCTATTGAAGTCGAATTGTTGAAATAAAGATAAAACAGATTGCTACATTCAAATTCTAAATCCATAACAATCCTAAAACAAAAAAACCACCCTAATTTGGTGGTTTTCTATTTCTATTACTTAAAGATTACAAAGGAATATTCCCGTGTTTTCTATTTGGTGTTACACTTACTTTATTTTCAAGCATGCTAAACGCTTTTATCAGTTTGCGTCTCGTATCTTGCGGTAGAATTACCTCATCTACAAAACCACGTTGGGCTGCGGTATATGGATTCGCAAATAACTCGGCATATTCGGCTTCTTTTTCTAGGAGTTTGGCTTCGTGGTCTTCTGCATCTTGGATTTCTTTTTTAAAGATAATTTCCGAAGCTCCTTTAGCTCCCATTACGGCAATCTCGGCGGTAGGCCATGCAAAATTCATATCGGCTCCAATGTGTTTGGAATTCATTACGTCATAAGCACCACCATACGCTTTTCTGGTAATCACGGTAACTCTTGGCACCGTAGCTTCGCTTAAAGCGTAAAGCAGTTTTGCTCCGTGAACAATGATTCCGTTCCATTCTTGGTCGGTTCCAGGTAAAAAACCCGGCACATCCACCAACACCAATAACGGAATATTAAACGCATCGCAAAAACGGGTAAAACGCGCTGCTTTTTTCGAACTGTTTACATCCAGACAGCCCGCCAAAAACATCGGTTGGTTGGCTACTATTCCTATGCTTCGTCCACCCAGTCTGGCAAAACCCACAAGGATGTTTTCGGCATAATTCTTATGAATTTCAAAAAACGAATCTTCATCTATAATCCCACCAATCACGCTGTGCATGTCATAAGGTTTATTCGGATTATCCGGAATAATATCGGCTAATTGCTCGCGAACCTCATCCTTAAGTTCGTAAGGTAAATTGCGTGCAGTTTCTTTGTTATTTTGAGGCAAATAACTTAACAGTCGCTTGAGGTCTTCCAAACAAGTCACATCATTCGCCGATGTGCAGTGTGCCACACCCGACTTCGTAGAATGCGTACTCGCTCCTCCCAATTCCTCCGAAGTCACGGATTCATTGGTCACGGTTTTCACCACATTCGGCCCAGTAACGAACATATAACTGGTGTCTTCGACCATCATCGTAAAATCGGTCATGGCAGGAGAATACACGGCTCCACCGGCGCAAGGTCCCATAATTGCAGAAATTTGCGGAATCACACCACTGGCCTGTACGTTTCGAAAGAAAATATCGGCGTACCCGCCCAACGAACGAACACCTTCCTGAATACGCGCTCCACCCGAATCGTTCAATCCAATCATTGGTGCTCCAACTTTGACAGCCATATCCATAATCTTACAGATTTTCTCGGCATGTGTTTCGGATAACGAACCTCCAAAAACCGTAAAATCCTGAGCGAAAATATAAACCAATCTTCCGTTAATGGTTCCGTATCCTGTAATGACTCCATCTCCGTAGTACATTTCATTTTCCATCCCAAAATCGGTAGTACGGTGTGTTACCAACATCCCGATTTCCTCAAAAGAACCTTCATCCATCAAATAATCGATGCGCTCTCTTGCAGTCAGTTTTTTGTTCGAATGCTGTTTTGCAATGCGTTTTATTCCTCCACCCAAATGGGCTTCAGCGATTTTATCGTTTAGTGTTTTTATTTTAGATTCCATTTGTTGTCAATTATTGTTTTTGATTATCCCTTAAAAATTTAAACACATAGAAACATAGAAAAATTTCAAAATGTTAGCCGAAAGAAATTAATAGAAAATATTTTTTCCACATAGCATTATGAAATCTATGAAAAGTAAAACGCCTTTATGCTACAGTAAAGAAAAACTATGCTTCTATGTGTTTAATTTTACTGTTGATTTTACTGAATTGGCAATCGTACTATTTTTTGATCTTCAAAATACTGTTTCAATGCCACCAAAGCTGCAATTTCGGCTTCTTGTGCCATTTGGTTTTTCAATGCGTCTGCATTATAATATTTTTTCACAAAATGCGTGTCGAATTTCCCCGAACGAAACGCTTCATGCTCAAAAACAAATTTCCCGAAAGGCAAAGTCGTTTGAACACCTTCCACCTGATAATCTTCAATCGCTTTAATCATCAACTGAATTGCTTCTTCTCGAGTTTGTCCATAAGTGATTAATTTGGCCAGCATCGGGTCGTAATAAATCGGAACATCCATACCTTGCTCAAAACCGTTGTCCACACGAATCCCTTCGCCAACAGGCAATTCATACACATCCAAATGACCTACACTCGGCAAGAAATCATTCATTGGGTCTTCGGCATAAACACGCAATTCCAACGCATGACCTTTTATTTTTAGGTCTTCCTGCTTAATAGTCAATGCTTCTCCCCTTGCCACTCTAATTTGCAGTTCAACCAAGTCGGTACCAGTAATCAATTCCGTAACGGGATGTTCTACCTGCAAACGGGTATTCATTTCGAGGAAGTAGAAATTATTGTTTTCGTCCAATAAAAACTCGACAGTTCCCGCTCCAAGATAATCACAAGATTTTGCCACCAAAATTGCCGCTTCACCCATTTTCTTCCTTAATTCAGGCGTTAAAACAGCCGAAGGCGCTTCTTCAACCACTTTTTGATGACGGCGCTGAATACTGCATTCTCTTTCAAACAAATACAAAATGTTGCCATGACTGTCTGCCATCACCTGAATTTCGATGTGTCTTGGAGAAGCCACATATTTTTCTATAAAAACAGAACCATCACCAAAAGCAGTAACTGCTTCGCTAATGGCACGATTCATTTGGGATTCAAAATCAGCTTCACTTTCTACCACACGCATCCCTTTTCCACCACCTCCAGCCGAAGCTTTAATCAAGATAGGAAATCCAATTGTTGTCGCAGCTTGCTTTGCTTTTTCGATATCGGTAATCGCTTCATCTATACCGGGAACCATTGGAATATTGTATTCTTTAACAGCATCTTTAGCAGCCAATTTACTTCCCATGATTCTAATGGCGTGTGATTTTGGACCAATAAAAATGAGATTATTTTTTTCAACTTCTTCGGCAAAATCGGCATTTTCGCTCAGGAATCCATATCCAGGATGAATTGCATCAACATTCAAAGCTTTGGCAGCTTCTATAATTTTGCTTCCCAACAAATAGGATTGGTTAGAAGGAGCTTCTCCAATCCAAACCGCTTCATCGGCAAATTTTACGTGTGGTGCATTCCTGTCGGCAGTCGAATAAACAGCCACCGTTTTAATGCCCATTTTCTGTGCGGTTTTCATCACCCTAATGGCGATTTCCCCTCTATTGGCAACTAATATTTTTTTCATATTTTAAAACTAAAAGAATAAAGAAAATAGAATAAAGAGCAAAGACTATTTCCCTGAAGTAAAAGTCTATAAATTCTAGTTTTTTATCTATTTTCTATACTCTATTCTCTATTCTCTTTTTTCTCACTATTCAAACTCAATCAACAACTGCCCTTTGTCCACCGCATCTCCGGTACTCACCGAAATAGATTTAATCACACCATCGCGAGGCGACAGAAAACTGTTCTCCATTTTCATGGCACCAAGAATGATTAGGTTATCATTTTCTTTGACAGTTTGTCCAACAACTACGCTAATTTCCAAAATTAATCCCGGCATAGGCGCCTTAATCGCATTGACCTGTTTGGTCAACCCAACTTCAAATCCCATTTCTTTAATCAAAATATCCAAAGGATTTGAAATTACGACAGTATAATTGGTGTTATTTACCTTAATTGTATAACTTTTTTGATTGAAATCCGAAACAGTGATTTCTGCTTTATAAGATCTATTTTGATGCAGTACATGAAACGCGTTCACTTCCGTTGGCACAGCATCCAGTTGAGAAATACTTTCCTTTTCAAAATCAAAATGGAAACTATCATTTACAGTTACTTTGTAATTTGAACTCATTCTTTACTCTTTTTTAGAGTAGTAAAAATAGGAAAAGAAAACGTTTTCGTGAAAAAAAATAAAAATCAAGACAAAATCTTTAAAAGATATATAATTAAGGACGTGGTTTCCTTATAAAAATAAGATATCTAAAGCGAGTTGATAACAATAGTCCGTTAGTCTAGGTAAAATATATAACCAAAAGTCATCCAAACCTGCCAGTCGTTGTATTTGTTTTCGGTATAAATTTCTTTATTGGGATTTAGTCCATCCACCCAATCAGAACCAAAATACTGAAGACGGGCTTCAATCATTAAGTCTGATAAAGCGGTCAATTTATAACGGGCACCTATACCGGAAACAACAGACCAAGTACTGCTGCTTTCCGAAGAAAAACCATAAAGATGCCCATCTGAAGGGACTAGATATTTTGGAAAAGTTGTTTTTGAAGTTCCTAATTCACCCATTGTTGAGGAGGAATTTGCGCTATAAAAATTATATTGAATACCTAAACTTACGTAAGGAGAAATTCCTCCAATAGTATATTCAAAATCGTGAATTCTACTAAATGGAAAATATTCTAATTGTGCGCCTAAATTTAGAATAGATGATTTACCTTCCATCGCCCTTAATTGCTGTTTTCCTATACTATTACCATTTTCGGCCCATTTGCCAAAATGATTCAATGTGGTTTTATTAAAAGATAATTCGGATCTCACTTTAAAATGTTCTTTGAAATATGCACTGCTCATCGATTTGGATGAAAAATTTATATAATGCACCAAACCAATAGCGAAACCAGCATTCCCGTAACTAGAGGAATTATCATTTCTTTGTCCATAATCCGATTTCATAAAACTAGAGCCAAAAAAACCGCCTACTTCATGAGCTACCGAAGATTGAGCAACAGATGAATTAAGGAAACCAAAAAAAATAATAAAAACACAAACAAAATTTTTGGACATTCAGGGCTAATTTTATTATCGGTATAATTCTAATATATAAGCATTTAGATCATTCATTTTAAAAAAAGACAAATGAATTTCAATCCGCAAATAGAACGACTTAATAACGAAATAAAAATTAAACTCGTTTAATGGATATTTTTATAGCTCAAATGCAATTTTTTCAATTAGACAGATGTATAATATTACAATATACTGACTATCAACAATATAAAATTATTGTTTTTGTAATTACTTTTGTACAACTACAATATTTTCTAATTACAGATTTAAACGAGGATGTACTTCAGTAAATGCATAAATGTTGTTGCTCTAAAAAAAATTAATATTGAATTAAGAAAAATTACAAAACCAACAGTCCAAATTCTCTCAAAGCATTCACGGGTTTGGAATACCAAAATAGTTCGAAATCTTCCAGTTGGGTTTCAAAATCGGTTTTTACTTCCTGAAATGAATAGGTTTTACTATTCGAAACCGAGAGTTTTAGAAGCATTTCATTTAACCATTCTCCTTCTGTTTTATTGGTCTGAATAGTGAAGCTTTCTTTTTTGTCGTGAAAAGTTAAAGTCATCATTTCCCAAGAATTCCCTTTTTTGGCTTTGGTAAATGCTTCGATTGATGGTTTTCCTCCCAGCCAAACGATTTTGGCAGTTGGTTTGGTATTGAAATTAGTTTCTTCCTGAAGTGCATCAAAAATAAAATCAGAACCAATTTTTGTCTTCGGAATTTTGAAATCAAACCAATCCTGCAATTCATAGTCAAAACAAATGCCATGCATAAAATTGAACAGCGATTTCTTGAGTCCAAAACTAAATTTATTGTGATCGATTCCTGTTTTATCAATAAAATTAATATCATTGTTGGCAAAAGTTCCAATTGTTTCCGTTTCTTTAACAGCTCCAAATTGCTCTGGAAACATTCCCACCGGACTGTGAGCAGTCATCGCAAATTGATGCCAAAACCCCGATTGCAATACGCCCGCTTCAAACAACTGACGCACCATTTCGAGACTGTCCACCGTTTCCTGAACCGTTTGCGTTGGGTAACCATACATCAAATAGGCGTGTACCATAATGCCTGCTTCGGTAAAATTGCGGGTGACTTTCGCCACTTGCTCTACCGTTACGCCTTTGTCGATCAGTTTCAATAATCTATCCGAAGCTACTTCTAGCCCTCCAGAAACGGCAATACAACCCGAAGCTTTGAGCAACAGACATAAATCTTGGGTAAAACTTTTTTCGAATCGAATATTTGTCCACCAGGTTACTGCTAGTTTTCGGCGAAGGATTTCGAGTGCCAAAGCACGCATCAACGCTGGTGGCGCAGCTTCATCGACATAATGAAAACCGTTTTCACCTGTTTGGGCAATCATTTCTTCCATTCGGTCGCACAATAAACTCGCCGCAACGGGTTCGTAAACCTTTATATAATCTAGAGAAATATCACAAAATGTGCATTTCCCCCAGTAACAGCCGTGCGCCATAGTGAGCTTATTCCAGCGTCCGTCGCTCCACAAACGATGCATTGGATTCACAATTTCGATAACCGAAATGTATTT
The DNA here is from genome assembly GCF_002797935.1 of Flavobacterium sp. 1. NCBI lineage: Bacteria > Pseudomonadati > Bacteroidota > Flavobacteriia > Flavobacteriales > Flavobacteriaceae > Flavobacterium > Flavobacterium sp. 1. The sequence goes on along the minus strand of NZ_PGER01000001.1, from coordinate 259,875 downwards.
ATCCAAAAGCAAATCCGAATAATCTGGCGTTCCTACTTGGGATTGTTTGTAATCTGGTTTAGCAGAATTATTTTTGTAAACCACTTTTCCGTCTTCTAAAAGAAATGTTCTTTTATACGAATTGTGATTTGGCTTTTCAATATTGGAAATCAATTCCTCTATTGGTGTTTCTCCATCATCCAAAGTGATGTAATCAAAAAACTCAAAAACCCTAGCATCTGAAAGCGAACGCAATTCAGTATTCGGGAAACCGCCACCCATCGAAATCTTGATGTTCGGATAATGCTTTTTCACCCATTGCGCCGAGCGAAAAGCGGAATATAAATTTCCCGGAAACGGAACCGAAATCAAGAATAATGTCGGCTGAATCGTTTCTATTCTCTCTTTTAAAATCGAAAGCAGAATCCCGTCAATATAAGTTGGTGCCTGTTGCAAAGCTTCGTACAATTCATCAAAAGAATTGGCGCTTCGTCCCAGTCTTTCCGCATAACGGCTGAACCCAAAGTTTTCATCAACACATTCCACTATAAAATCCGAAATGTCTTCGAGATACAAAGTTGCCAAATGTTTGGCTTTGTCCTGAGTTCCCATCGTTCCGAAAGCCCAATCGAGTTCTTCCAATTGTGCAAATCTTGAAGCTTCCGGCAGGAAATCCTCTTGGCAGATTTGCAGTGCCAATGTTGGATTCTTACCCTGCAAAAAAGCTATAACCGAATCGATGGTTTTAATATATTCGTCTTGCAAAGCTAGAATTCGTTTGCAGTTATCCGTTATTGGCTCTTGGCTGTTGGATTGAAATAAATTCCTCAATCCGTCTTTGGAAAACAATTTCAAAATCACTTCAATACCCAAATCCGCCTGAACCGATTCGATATCTTTGGTATTCAAAAACCCTTTTATATAAGTGGTTGCCGGATACGGAGTATTCAGTTGGGTAAAAGGAGGCGTGATGAGAAAAAGTTTGGTTTTCAAGGGATATTATTTTGTGCAAAAATAAGGGATATTTTTAGTTTCTCTCCATAAAAGCTAATTGTAACTTTTCAATATGTTATTTTATCCTCAAATAAGAATCAAATTAGATAATTTGTAAAGATTTAAATACATTTACAAAATTATTTAAAAGTACCCCTAGTGAACCTAAAATTACTCTTCTTTATAACATTAATCACAATTTCTTCCGTTGCTCAAAACAAAAACAAAACAATTGGTTTCAAAGAGAACAAAGGCCAAATTATAGATCAAAAAGGCAAACCCAACAATGCCGTGAAATATCTTTTAAACTCAGGCGGATTGAATATTCAGCTGAGAAAAAATGGTTTTTCTTATGATGTTTATGAAGCAAAAAAAAATCCTGTCAATCATTCTCACGATGAAAAGAAAAAACCTTTACCATTTCCCTCAAAAGACAATGAAAATCTTCCCAACTATACTTTAGAATACCAATTTCATAGAATAGACATAGATTTCCTGAATTCAAATCCAAAAGTAGAATTGATTACGGAAGAAAAATCTTTGGACTATGACAATTACTATAATATCCCCAATAAACCCGAGGGAGTTTTGATGGTATACCAATACAAGCAAATAACCTATAAAAATATTTACCCCAACATTGACGTAGTTTTCTCTATGCCAAAAGACACCTTAAAAACCGTAGAATATAATTTTGTGGTTCATCCCAAAGGGAAGATATCCGATATTCAATTAAAATTCAGTGGAGTACAAACAGAATTGGTTGATAATAAAATCCGAATGAGTGTCCGTTTTGGAGAAATGGAAGAAACCCTTCCAATGAGCTGGACTGAAGATGGAGAACTTAAAAAAGAGATTCCTGTAGGATATACTAAGATTAAGAAGAATGTTTATGGGTTTGAAAGTGCTGAAAATGTTTCTGACAAGACGGTTATAATAGATCCAGTTCCTACAAGGCTTTGGGGAACATTTTATGGCGGAGCAGATTGGACAGAATCAAATACTATTGATAAAGATGACCTTGGAAATATTTATTTTGCAGGTAAAACAGCCAGTGTTTCAACTATTGCTACTGCAGGTTCTCATCAATCATCCGCAGGTTTTATAAAAATCTTTGGAAGTATTACTTATGATGGATATATTTCTAAATTTGATTCTAATGGAAATAGACTTTGGGCAACATATTATGGCGGAAATTATGACGATTATATTAAATCAATAAAAGTTACCAATAGTAAAGATCTTGTCTTTTGTGGAAATACAAACAGTCTAAGTAATATATCTACTGCAGGATCTTTTAAAGAAAACAAATCAGGGTCATATTCTGAAATGTTTTTAGGTAAATTAAATTCAAATGGAATTAGGCAATGGGCTACTTATTATGGGAATGATAATGGTTTGACTTTTGCAAATAGTATTGCAGTGGACGAACAGAACTCCATCTATCTTTCAGGTGCAACCACAAGTGATGAATTTATTTCAACTCCAAATTCATTCAAAGAAACAAGAATTGATAATAATCGATTTGATGGATTTTTAGCAAAATTTGATACAAACGGAAATAGAATTTGGGGAACTTATTTTGGAGGAGATAAAGATGATTCTTTTGAAGATTCAGCTATTGATAAAGATGGAAATATTATTTTAGTTGGCTACAGTCAAAGTGAAAATGATATTGCAACAACTAATTCTTACCAACCCACTTATCATCTAGGGGATTTATCTTCAAGGGGTGATGGAATGATTGTAAAGTTCAATCCCAATGGTCAAAGAATTTGGAGTACCTATTTTGGTGATAAAAACAGTGATTGGATATATAATTGTAAAATTTACAAAGACAACTTATATATAGTAGGAAAAACTGAAAACAATAATATTTCAACACCAAATGCCTTCGATCCTATTATGAAAGTTTCTTATCGAAGTAGTTATTTTGCGAAATTTAATTTAACTATGCAAAAACTAACCTGGCTAAGTTATTCGTTAGGAAATGTTACATCAATTTATCCCAAAAATGATAATGAAATTTACATCACGGGAGAATCAACATATGGTTTTGATATCGCATGTCCCAATGCTTATAATCCAATAAATTCTACATTTTCTGGATTTATAATAAAATTAGATGAAAATTGTAAAAAAAACTGGGGAACTTATTTTAGTAAAACAAGTCTTATTCGCGATCCAATAATCATAAGTGAGGGAACAAATAATATTTTTGTTACTGGAATTTTTAATGGCTTCCCAGATAATGATATTGCAAGTCCAGGGGCATATCAAGACACTCCAAGTCATGGTATGCAAGGATTTTTAATTAAATTTCAAGATTCACAAATGTTTTCTAATCCATTAGCGTCAAGCAACTCTCCAATTTGCATAGGTGCTAATTTAAATCTAAAAGCCTCTGGAGGTACAAATTATGCTTGGACTGGACCAAACGGATTTACTTCAACAGATCAAAACCCAACAATACCAAATGCTACTGCTTTAAATAGTGGTCAATACAGTTGTAATATTACTGGTTCTGGTGGTTGTGATGGTGTTTTAATTGTTGATGTAATTATTGGTGATACCGTTGCTCCTATTCCCAACCTAACAACTCTCCAAACAATAACTGGAGATTGTCACACTTCAATAACAACAATCCCAACCGCCACAGATGCTTGTGTAGGAGAAATTACAGCCACTACCACAAGCCCACTCTCTTATAATTTGCCAGGAACTTATACTATTGTTTGGAATTATGATGATGGGAATAGGAATATCTCACATCAAAATCAAACTGTTACTATTAGTGATCAACCATTGCCAACGGCAACTACTTCTCAAACCTTCTGCATTCAACAAAATGCAACTTTAACCGATATTATGATAACCGGCCAAAACTTAAAATGGTATGATGTATCATCTGCTGGTAACGTTTTGACAACTACAACAGCTCTTGAAAACAAAACGTATTATGCTTCTCAAACTAATAATAGTTGCGAAAGTAACAGACTTGGTATTGTTATAAAAATTCAAGATACTCAAACTCCAATTGCTGATGCTTACCAGAGTTTTTGTATTCAGCAAAATGTAACAATCAATACTATTAAAATTAATGGACAAAACATTAAGTGGTATGATGCTATAACAAATGGAGCAAATCTATCAGAATCAACTCCTCTTGAAAACGGAATTACTTATTATGCCTCGCAAACCATTTCCAATTGCGAAAGCGAAAGAACTCCTATAACTGTTAAAATTCAGGAAGCTACAACTGCTGATTGCATCAATCTTATTGACGTACTTCCCTATCCAAAATTCTTCACACCAAATAATGATGGATTCAATGATCATTGGACAATTGACTTTGCTTATTTGGCACCCAAATCAACCATCAGAATATTTGATCGTTATGGAAAATTAATCAAAGAATTAACACCGGATATTTCCTGGGACGGAAATTATCAAAATCTACCCTTGCCCTCAACGGATTATTGGTTTGTGGTTACCCGCTTAAATGGAACTGAATTTAAAAGTCATTTTAGCTTGAAGAGATAAAAAATATATGCATAAAAAAAGCCCAATAATGGGCTTTTTGAGTAAAATATAAATTCCTTTATTTGACTTGAACCAAAATCCATTTGGAGATTTCCTCTAACGCCACTGGTGAAAATGTTTGCTCAATGGTTTCGTATTCATTTGGCAAACCCGTTTTGCATTCTTGAAACAAATGATTCAAATTGGGTAAAACCTTGGTTGTTATTTTTGAATTCCTTCCTTTTGCTAAGGATTTTTTAATTGCATCCAAATTTACATCGGCGGGAACCTGCACGTCTTTATCACCGTTGATTGCAAGAACTGGGCATTTTACTTTTTCTAAAGCAGATGCTGGATCAAATTTCAAGAAATAAACCATCCAAGGGCTAGTAATTTGTGAAACTAATCCGCTTATTTGTTTCTCATTCATTTTGTCCCCAAATTGTAGTTTCAAATAGCTGTTGATTTTAGTATTTAGAGTATCATCGTTTGCAGATGAAGCCAAAATAATATCATAAGCACCCTTGAAAATTCCTTGTCCTTTTTGAATTTCATTTTCAGGAACTCCCATTTGGCGTTCGATTTTTTCTTTTTGCAAAAGCATTAATTTATCTCCGCGAATCCCTGTTCCTGCCAATAAAACGATAAAATCTACATCTTTTGAATTCCCAGCAACAATCGGCGCAATTACTCCTCCCTCGCTGTGGCCAATTAATCCAATCTTGTTTTTATCGATTTCTTTTCTGGTTTTCAAATAATCTATTCCTGCCTGAACATCTTTGACAAAATCCATTGTGGTTGCTGTTTTATAATCACCAGTGGATTTTGCTACTCCGCGATCGTCAAATCTTAAAACCGCTATTCTTTTTTTTGTCAAATAATCGGCAAGAACAAGGAACGGTTTGTGTCCTAGCAGTTCTTCGTCTCTGTTCTCTGGACCGCTTCCCGTAATTAGAATCACAACTGGAAATTTGCCTTCTTTACTAGGCCGGCTCAAAGTTCCTGCCAAAATATTTTTATCGATTTTATTTTCGAAAGTGACTTCTTCTGTATAATATGGAAACGGAGTTTTTGGTTCTTGAGGTCTTTTTATAGCTTCCTTTTCAGCTGTTCCTCTTGTCATATCCAGCGAGAAAGATTGACCGCCTTGCTTAAAATTACCAGCAATTGCATTATCCTTTAATGTTCCTTCATAAACAATTGCAGCACTTGGAATGGCAAGCTTCAAAACTGAATTTTCAAAACTGGTTGTCGCTACCGGAATTCCTTTGGCTCCCTGATCGGGACTGTCCATTGTCGAGCTGTAACCATTTTCGGTTTTAGTTATATTAAATACAACTCTTAATTGTCCTCCCGGGAGTTTTAAAATTCCGTTCCACTGTCCTGTAATTTCTTGCCCGAACATAGTAAAAGAGACCAAAACTGCTATTAAAAAAAATACTGCTTTCTTCATTTTAGATGATTCTATTTTTTAAATTAAAACTGATATTAAATAGTTTAAAAACGTGAACTTAATTGTTACCATCTTACCTTTTTTTAGATAATGGCAAAAAAGCAAAATATTTCCCCTTAGCCCCGGTTGAAGTGGAAACCCTTTTGTGCCGGGGTTCGGCACAAAAGGTTGTAGCGGAAAACGGGACGATATTACCTAAAAATGCCAAATCATTCTGCTCCAGATTAATAATCAAAGTGGCTATTTACCTTTTTTCTCTATTTCCTTAAACTTAATATAGGAGTACACTATTGGGACTATCGCCAAAATAGCAACAAGGGAAAGAAAAGCAATTGTGAATGAATTATTTTCAAAAATCAATCCGCCCAAAACGATTAGCAATCCTCCAATAAACCAAAGTTTACCTGCAAAAACATGGGTAAGTTTCCAAACTTCATTATTCTCTAAAGTCCAAGGGGTGCGAATCCCTATGAAATAATTGGGCTGAATTACTTTGAAATAATTACCCAACACTAAAAACAAAACCCCGAGTATGATATAGATTAAATTTGAACTGGAAAAAGACTGATTCTTGGTAATGAAAATGATAAACAAAGCCAGCATTGACATGCATAAAACAAGAAAAAACTTCAATTGATAAAACTTCCCGCCCATAAAAGCGATTCTTTTTTTAGGATCTATTTTTGGAATGACAAGCAGTAAAATGTACGTCAAAACAGGCAGCATAAAAAGTAATCCAATCAGGGAAAACTTATCTCCCCAGTGATCTACCTCGCCTTTGTAATTCCAATGGGTTGGGACTTTATCGGGTAATGTTTTCCAAATAAAAGCCAAATAAATAAAAGGCATTAACACAATTCCAATAATAGGAAGTTCTTTTTTTAAAGTTACAGTCATCGTTTTATTTTTTAAAAGTTAAAATCCACTGCAACACACCTTCCATTATGGTTGTATTGATGGAATAGAAAATAAATTGACCTGATTTTTCGGCAGTAATCAAATCGGCACGTTTCAAAATATCCAAATGATGGGAAATACTCGGCTTCGACATATTGAACTTATCGGCTATTTCTCCGGCAGACATGTTCTTTGTTTTCAAAAGCTCTAGTATTTCTCTCCGCGTGGCATCATTTAATGCTTTAAATATGTCATTCATAATTTAAAGTATTTATATATTTAGACAAATGTCTAAATATTTTTTCAATCTTCCAAATAAATTTTAAATTATACCAAACAAAAATATAATAAATACCAATTTTGATAATTGTTTTTTTTAGATTACATTTGGACTATATTATAACAGTGATCATGGCACATCCAAAAATTTTGGTAATTAAGGAAACTGAAAAAGAGATTAAAAATCTACTTAAGCAATCTATTCCATTTATTGGACAACGCTTGAGAGTACTTTTAATTTTGAAGCAAAATGAAGAAACAGGGATTTCTAGACGTGAAGTTGCTAAATTAGCAGGGGTTGCCCCAAACAGTGTTCAGAAATGGCGGACATTATACCTCAATTCTGGAATTGATGGTTTGATTAAACATGGAAAAACAGGCTTCAAGCCATCTGTTTTTAATGCTGCTGAACACACGATGTTGGAAACAAAACTCAATAACCCTCAAAATGGGCTTCAAGGTTATGTAGAATTAAAAGATTGGATTGAAAAAGAAACTGGAAAAAGCTTTAATTACAACACCTTGCTTTATTACTGCATCAGAAATTTTAAATCAAGTGTAAAAGTTGCCCGCAAAAGTCATGTCAAAAAAGATGAAGACCTAGGAAGCTCTTTTAAAAAGACTTCGGAAGAATCTGTCAAGAAACAGCACTAAATGCTGTAGGCGATTTTAGCTCTGTAAATTTATATTTTCAAGATGAGTCACGTTTTGGCTTATTTACTCGAAATGGAAAATCAGTTACTGCAATTAGGGTTAAACCAATTTGCACTTTCCAACAAGTTTTTAAATCAACATGGCTTTCTGGGGCTTTTTCGCCCATAACAGGGGATCATTTTCAATTAATACTTCCACATTGCAACACTGATAATTTTCAAATTTTTCTAAATAATTTTTCAAAAGAAAACCCCAAAGAACTCAAAATAATGGTATTGGATAATGGGCGATTCCATAAGGCTAAAAGATTGATCGTTCCAGAAAATATTGTTTTGGTTTTCCTGCCACCATATAGCCCGGAACTTAATCCAGCCGAAAAAATGTGGGCAAAATACAAAAGAGAATTTTCTAATAAATTTTATAATTCAATCGAAGATGTAGAAGATTTCATTATTACTGCAGTTAAAAACACAAGTAAAAAAGAGGTAATGAGTATCTGTGGTTATGCCTACGTCTTTTTAGATCAAATTTGGTCTAAAAATTAAATGCGTTTGGTATTATATTCTAGCATTCAAGCAAAAAGCGAATTTGTAAAACAAAAAAAGAGCTGCAAAAACGATTTTGGAGCTCTTTAAATAAACTGTATTACTGTTTATTTTAAAATTTGTGCTCTTTCCTACTAATCGCTAATAAAGAAAACAACGAAATACAAGCAGCCATAGTCAAATAGAAACCCACATAAGTCAAACTATAAGTTGATGCAAGCCAAATAGCAATCATGGGTGCAAAAGCTGCGCCAAGGATTCCGGCCATATTGAAAGTTAATGAAGCTCCTGAATAACGAACAGTAGTAGGAAATAATTCGGATAAAAAAGTTCCCAAAGGTCCATAAGTGAATCCCATCAAAGCCATTCCTGTACACAAAAAGAATGTTACCATTACTGTACTTCCGGAATTTAAAAAATGTGAAAAGAAAAAACCAAAAAATGCAATGGCTGTCGTAGCAATAATCAGCATTTTGCGTCGCCCAATTTTATCGGCAACTACAGCCGAAATTGGAATAAACAAAGCAAAAAACAACACCGAAAACAACTGAATCAACAAGAAATCTCTTTTCTCGTAACCCAAATCGGATGTTGCCCAACTCAATGTAAATACCGTCATTAAATAAAATACCAAAAAAGTGGTAATAGATGCCAATGTTCCAAAAAGCAATTGGTTTTTATACGATTTAACCAAAGTAAGAAAAGGAATTTTAACTTCTTCGTGCTGTTTTTTTGAGTTTTCGAAAGAAGGAGTTTCGGTAATTTTAGTTCGGATATAAAAACCAACTACAACCAAAAGAGAACTGGCAATAAAAGGAATTCTCCAACCATAATTCATAAAATCTTGACTGCTCATTGAATCTGTTAACAGCAAAAAAGTTCCTCCCGAAAGAAGCAGACCAATTGGAGCGCCCAATTGCGGAAACATTCCATACCAAGCGCGTTTGTTGGACGGAGCATTTTCGATTGCTAATAAAACAGCTCCTCCCCACTCTCCTCCTAATCCAACTCCTTGCCCAAATCGACACAACATCAATAATAATGGAGCGGCAACACCAATACTTGCGTAACTTGGCAGAAAACCAATAGTCACTGTCGAAATTCCCATAGTTAACAAGGCAGCTACTAAAGTAAACTTACGGCCAATTTTATCACCATAATGTCCAAAAAATGCCGAACCCAATGGACGGGATAAAAAAGCTATCGAAAAGGTTGCCAAGGATTCTAATGTTGCCATCGTCGTATCTGAACTCGGAAAAAACAGCTGTGGAAAAACCAATACTGCTGCATTGGCATAAATATAAAAGTCAAAAAATTCGATTGTGGTGCCAATTAGGCTTCCAAAAAGAACGTGTTTTAAAGAGTTCTTTTTATTCTGGTCCTGTTCCATGCGGTTTTGATATAGTTTTTTAAGAAAATAGGATGTAAAAATGAATCTTATTTTTGAATATGGCAAATATTTGTTTTTAATATTTAAACCTTATCTTTTATTTAGACAATGAAAAAAACAGGGCTTCATTTTATCAAATAAATAAATCAATACACAAAAAGAACAAAAACTTGATATTCTGTTAAAAAAAACGTAAAATTACAAAAAAATTAACGATACCTTAATAATTAAATAGCCTCAAATTAATTTTGAAAATACAATTTAACCATACTTACATTTTAGATGATTTCACATTGTGGAATAATTTGAAAACTGGTGATGAAAAAGCTTTTTCAATACTTTTTGAAAAATACTATTCTGATTTAGTACGTTATGGCAATTCTTTGTGTTCCTATGACGACAGGGTACAAGATTGTGTTCAGGATGTTTTTACAGATATTTGGGTGTATCGAGAATCACTTTCCGATAACGTTATTATAAAAGCCTATTTATTATCCAGTGTTCGAAAAAGAATTGCCCGATTGTACCAACGCGATCCCTTTTTTAAAAAAGAAAGCAATATAGAAACTACTGAATTCCTATTTGATTTCTCCATTGAACAACAATTAATTGATGATGAAACTACAGCTGAAAAAGTATTACAACTCAATATGCTGATTAACAGCTTGCCGTCTAGACAAAAAGAGGCTTTATATTTACGCTATCATCAACAACTAACGGTAGATCAAATTGCCGAAATAATGTCAGTCAATTACCAGTCTGCAAGCAACATTCTATTTAGAGGAATACAGAACTTACGCAAAGATTGGAAAGAGAATATTTCAATCATTTTGATATTATCTTCATCATATATCTAGGTTGTGAAATATTTATTTATTTATTTTTAAAATAAATCACAATTAGGTGAGTATATAATAAAAGAAGTGTCCTTATTGCTTTTGTAACCCTTATCATAAAGATGCAAAAGCGAAATAAATATACGCCTATAAAAAAGAAATTTAACAAAAAATTGCAGAGGCTATTTGAGAATTTTAACCAAGTATACAATTACTTGATTAAAACTCGTAAGAAAACACCAGATACATTATTCATTATAAAAACACAACAAAATGATAAATTATAAACTAAAGTCTAAATTTTGCACACTAATTATCACTTGTATATTATTAATATCATCTTGCGAAACCAAAGAAGATTCAATAAGGAATAGTACCATTGCAACACATCGATTAACAGACGAAGATATTTTAACAGTTAGTAATGCAATCAAAACCAAAGATGCACAATTAGCAACCGAAAGAGTTAGTTTATCACATAAAAGCCTTACTGAAACTCCCGTTGAAGAGCCATATGAAGAATATCAAGAACTTTTAGAAGTTCAAGATTTAAGTATTGAAATAGATAGTAGAATAGCACCTATATTAGATCAGACATATGAATAAAATATCCAATATTTAACTGATTTGCATTTATTTACTACACAAGAATTAGCAACAGTTTCCACACTAAAAGATGAATTATTAAACACTAAAAATTTCGATACTTCAATATCTCATTTTGAAAGCGCAATTTTATTATTACCGATGTCAAGTAAAAAATTACAACGTTTCTATAACTTTATCGATGGCTTAAAAGTTATCAACAATTACGATCCAGACTTTTTCAAAGGAGTCACTTTAACTTCTAAAAAGAATGGAGGATTCTTTGGAAGCTGTGCATCAGCTTCTATAGGAGTAGGTATAGCATTTGTTGGTCTTGCTACTATTGAAGTTGGTTCATTTGGCGCAGCTACAGGAGTTGCTGTTGCCGGATTTATATGGGCAAGTGCAGAATGGGGTGCAGCTTGCGGCGGGAATAAGCCGCCTAAACAACCTGCGTGGAAAGCACCAAAAGAGCAGAAAGTTGAGGAATTAATCACATTTGACGCTGAAGGAGATTTAAACAGTTCACCAATTTTAGTTACTTTATCATTGTAATATTAAATCACTCTTACACAAATTCAAAATCTATGATTAAGATAAACTATAAGATCCAATTTATTTTATTTGTTATATGTCTATTTTTTATAGGACTAGGTATATTTGATCTGTCTGATGAAGGATTGAAAACCGGAATCGATCTTTTTTGGCAAATTTCTCACTTTATCCCATTCATTATGGGAACAATAATTTTTGGTGTTAATTTATATTCTAAACGAATTGAAAAATTTAAACCTAAGGAAGATAAAACACCATAACTTATTCGAGGTATTAGCAAATTTCACATAATAAAGCATTAAAATTAAAGAGACTGTCCGAAAATTACTTTTTTGAACAGTCTCTTTATAAATCATAAATCGATTTACTTGACGTGAACCAAAATCCATTTAGAAATTTCATCCAAGGCAGTTGGAGAGAATGTCTGTTCAATAATTCCATATTCAATGGACAAACTGGTTTCGCATTCTTGAAAAAGATGATTCAAATTAGCAATACTTTTGGTAGTTACTTTTCTATCCCTTTTCACCAAGGCATTTTCAATTGCAATTAAATTCACATCAGCGGGAACTTGAAGATCTTTGTTGTCCTTTACGTTCAAAACCGGGCAATAAAAAAATTACGCAAAGATTGGAAAGAGAATATTTCAATCATTTTGATATTATACTCATCATATATCTAGGTTGTAAAATATTTATTTAATTTATTTTAAAAAAAATCACAATTAGGTGAGTATATAACAAAAGAGGTGTCCTTATTGTTTTTGTAACCCTTATTACAAAGATGCAAAAGCGAAATAAATATACTCAGATAGAAGACTTTTTAGGTGATGATTCCTTTCGCCAATGGATTCTGCAAAATAAAAATGCTTCCAAGTGGGAGAATTGGACACTCGAAAATCCTGAAAGAGCAAAATTAGTAGGAGAAGCTCGTTTATGGGTTCTTGCTACCAAAGTCGAGGAAACCCAGATGTTAACGGCAACAGTGGAATCGGCCTTAGAAAATACTTGGAAAAAAATCGCTCTTAAAGAGGCTGCTCTTAAAAGTGTCCAAAATCCAAAATCTAAAATTTGGAATAGCAATTGGTTTAGATCCGCAGCAGCTGTTTTGGTAATGGGTCTAGCATTTTCATGGGGATATTTCAACTTTTTTGACACAGCCAAAGACAATCGTGTTTACCAAGAACTTCTCATAGAAAATAATGAAGGATTAGTTGAGCAAACAAACAACTCCAAAAATCCTCAAATCATAACCTTATCTGATGGAAGTTCTATTTTGTTACAACCTAAAAGTAAACTGAGCTATCCTAAAATTTTTATCGGAAATGAACGGAAGGTGTATTTGTCGGGTGAAGCTTTTTTTGAAATAAGTAAAAATAAAAGTAAACCATTTTTTGTTTTTGCCAACGAAATTGTGACCAAAGTTGTAGGAACGAGTTTTAGAATTTGTGCTTTTGAGAACCAGCCTAATGTAGAAGTAATAGTCCGCACTGGAAAAGTAAAAGTTCACTCTAACAATCAGGCGGCAAAAACTTCTTCTGAAGAAGTTTTTTTATTACCCAATGAAGCTGTACGCTTCGTGAGAGAAACTGCCAAATTTGATAAAATAACAGATGTCACTAGAGATATTGTTCTGAAACAAACTGCAAAACCCATAGAACAATTGAGTTTCGATTTTACAGACATGCCTGTTAGCCATATATTTAAAACAATCGAGCAAGCCTACGAAGTAGAGATTGATTTTCCAAAAGAAAAATTAAAAAATTGTCATTTAACTACTTCATTAATCGATCAGCCTTTACCCGAAAAATTAAAGATTATCTGTAAAAGCATTGGGAATAATACTAGTTATGAAATGAACGGAAACCAGATTATCATAACATCCCAAGGATGCAATTAAAAACCAAGCCTATGTAAAAAATGTACTAGAAACAAAAAAAGCGCCGAATATGCTGTAACACATTCGACGCTAAATTAATATCAAAAGCTTTCTGTAAAAAGCATTTTGGTAAGTTTTTCAAAACACCCGTTTAAAAAGTATTAATCAAAACAAAATCAAAATTATGAAAAAACCTGTTGTCAAACAACGATTACTCTATCGAATCATGAAAATAACACTCTTTCAGATAGTACTGGCTTTTGTCTTTTCGACTGTTTTAATGGCCAACAGCGTCAAAGGACAGAAAAAACTAGATACAAAAGTTACCATTTCGATTACCAACTTGAGTTTATCCAGTGCATTATCTAAACTTCAAAAATCAGCTAACGTAAAGTTCTCTTATAATTCAAGAATAACACAGCTTAACCAAAAAGTGAACATTAATGCTAACGATGAAATACTCTCCAGTGTTTTAAACGAAATACTTTTACCATTAAACATCAGTTACTCTGAAATAAGCAACCAGATTGTTCTACAGACTATACCTGCTAAAGAACCTGCAAATTTTGATCTTTTAGAGTCATTAAATTCTAATTTAATTGCAGCTACGATTGTAAAAGGAAAAGTAATAGATTCCAATGGCAATCCGTTACCAGGAGCATCAATATTGGTAAAAGGAAGTAAGGTTACCACATTAACCGATTTTGACGGGGCATTCTCGATAGAAATACCTGCCGGCAGTTCAAAAATTGTGATTAGTTACATTGGCATGCAAACCAAAGAAATTGATGTTACTAATGATTTTATCACTGTAGTCTTATCTGAAATAGGGCAAAGTCTTAACGAAGTTATCATTACCACTGGATATGAAAAAACATCAAAAAGAACTTTTACAGGAGCTGTCAGCAAAATTACCGATAAGGAACTAAAAGTAGACGGAGTAGTTGATGTTAGCCGAATGATTGAAGGTAAAGCAGCCGGGGTAACTGTACAAAATGTTACAGGTACTTTTGGTACTGCACCAAAAATTACGGTACGTGGATCTTCATCAATTTTCGGAGATACAAAACCGCTATGGGTTATTGATGGAGTAGTACAAGAAGACATTATCAATCTTTCATTTGCTGATTTAGCTTCAGGAAACTCAGAGACTTTACTAAGTTCATCAATTGCGGGTTTAAACGCTAACGACATTCAAAGTATAGAAATCCTTAAAGATGCATCGGCGACTTCTATTTACGGCTCAAGATCTCTAAACGGTGTTGTTGTTGTTACTACCAGACAAGGCAGAAGAGATTCGCCTTTAAAAATAACATACTCACTAGAGCAATCCCTTAGAACTGTGCCAAATTATGGACAATATGACATTTTAAATTCTCAAGAATCAATGAGTATTTTTAAAGAAATGGAAGCTAAAGGATATTTGGATTTACCATCAACAGTAAATGGCAGATATGGAGGTGCTTATAACATTTTAGGAAGAGCAATCAATACATATGTTCCAGAAACTGGCGGTTATTTAGTAAATAATGATCCTGTAAGCCGTAATAATTTCCTAAAAAAATATGAATTAGCCAATACAGATTGGTTCAATGTACTCTTTAGACCCTCAATTACACAAAATCATTCTTTGAGTTTTGCCGGAGGAGGTAAAAACAACACCTTTTATGCTTCATTAGGCTATTACAATGATCCAGGATGGACTATTGCTGATCAAGTAAACCAATTATCATCAAACATCAAAGGAACGTTTTTTGTAAACGATAAATTAAATATAACCTTATCAACTCTAGCTTCAGTTCGTAATCAAAACGCTCCAGGAAGTTACGAAAGTGAAAAAGATGAAGTTTTTGGAAAAGTTACCAGAGATTTTGATATCAATCCTTTTAATTATGTTTTAAATACTAGCAGAACCTTAAGACCTTATGATGATAATGGGAATTTAGAATATTACAGAAACAATTGGGCCTCGATGAATATCCTAAATGAATTGAAAAACAATTTTATGGAAATTGAAGTTAAGGACATTCGATTTCAACTAGATTTAGATTATAAAATTAATTCCAAACTAAACTATAATCTAACAGGATCTGGCCGTTACGCAAATACAAGCCGTGAACATAAAATATTAGAAAATTCAAATGTTGTGGGCGCTTACAAAGCAGGAACTCCTGATGGTGAAGATGGTGTTAACACATTGGTTAGGGATGAGAATATTTTTTTATATCAAGATCCTAATGACTTAACTGCTCCTAAAGTTTCGGTTTTACCAAATGGCGGTTTCTTGAGAAAATTCACAAATGATATGACTTCTTATAATCTTAGAAATAGTATTACCTACAGAGATGTTTTCAAAGATAAACATGAATTAGAAGGTTTCTTCGGTACTGAAATGCGTGTTGTAGATAGAAGCAGTGATAATTTTACAGCAGCTGGAATTCAGTATGACCGAGGTCTTACCGCTTTTACTGACCCTAGAATTATCGAAAAAATAATTAACGGAGGAGATTCTTATTATGGATTTAATGTAGAAAAAGAAAGAACGGTAGGTTTCTTCGGTAAAGTTGGATACACTTATAACCGCCGCTATACAGCTTCAGTAACAGGCCGTTATGATGGATCAAACAGACAGGGAGACAGCGGTTCTTCAAGATGGTTACCTACTTACACTTTTAGTGGAAAATGGAATCTTTCTGAAGAAAATTTCATGAAGAATATTGAATCTGTAAACAATTTAAGCCTAAGGGGGGCTTATGGACTTACTGCAACAGCTGGACCGGCGACAAACTCATTGGCAATCTACAAAAGTTATATTACTGATCGTTTTAATATTGATGACAGAGAATCAGGAATCCAAATCGATGAATTACAAAACGGAGCATTGACTTGGGAGAAACAATTTGAGACTAATTTAGGATTAGATTTAGGAATGTTTAATAACAGAATACAATTTACAACAGATGTGTACAGCAGAAAAGCATTTGATTTAGTGGATTATGTTATTACCTCTGGGGTAGGAGGACAAAGAATAAAACAAGGTAACTATGCAAATATGGAAACCAAAGGTCTTGAAGTTGGTTTTACAACAAAAAACATTAATAATAAAGATTTTAAATGGTCAACAACATTAAACTTTTCAATTTATAATCAAGAGATTACAAAATTACAAAATAAGCCTACTGCATTCGATTTAATTGATGGTAATGGCGGTAATACTGTTGGACACCCGAGAAATGCAATTTATTCTTATCAATTTACAGGCTTAAATAATCAAGGTTTACCAACTTTTATAATGGCTGAAGGAGAAACAGATAAAATCACAGGAGCTAATTTTCAAGATAATCAAGATGTTACTAAATATTTAAAATACGAAGGCTCTATTGAACCAAATAAATCTATTGGTTTAGCAAATACATTTACCTATAAAAATTGGTCATTATATGTCTTTTTTGTTGGATCTGGTGGAAACAAAATACGTCTAAATCCTATTTATGATAGCACTTATGATGATTTAACCGTTTTTACCAAAGAATTTACTAACCGTTGGATCAACCCTGGCGATGAAAATTACACAAATGTTCCAGTTATTGCTGATAAACAAATGAATACAAACTACGATGGATCAAGAACATTAGCAAGAGCTTATAATACTTATAACTATTCAGATGTTAGAATTGCAGATGGTGATTTTGTAAGATTAAAAAACATATCATTGAGTTGGGAATTCCCAAAAGATTTGAAGAAAAAATTAGGACTTAGTGCCTTTACTTTAAGAGGCTCTTCTGTTAATCCTTGGCTAATTTATTCTGACAAAAAATTAAATGGCCAAGATCCTGAATTCCGAAATACTGGAGGCGTTGCCATGCCAGTTACCACTCAATATACTTTTGCTATAAACCTTTCATTTTAATATTATAAAATTATGAAAAACTTAAAAATAACACTATTACTTCTAATCCTTGCAGGTGTTAGCAGTTGTGATGATTTTCTTTCTGAGAAACCCGATAATAGAACCGAAATAAATACTCCTGATAAAATCTCTGAAGTTTTGGTCAATGCTTATCCTCAGATGAGCTATTTTGATATTGCCGAAACAATGTCTGATAACGTTTTTGATAGTGGAATCCAATTTGGAAACACACTCATAAAAAACCTTCAAAACTACAATTGGGAAATTCAAACAGAAACTAATAATATTGATACCCAAGCCTACTATTGGGATGCTTGCTACAGAGCTATTGCACATGCAAATACAGCACTGCAGGCAATTGAAGATTTAGGAAGTCCAAGCAGTCTAAATCCTCAAAAAGGAGAAGCATTATTAGCTAGAGCCTATGCTCATTTTATGTTAGTGTCTTTTTGGTCACAACGGTACAACCCTGCTACAGCTAGCTCAACTATAGGAATTCCCTATCTTACAAAACCCGAAACCGAGCTAGCTCCTCAATACAAGCGAAACACAGTTCAAGAAGTTTTTGACTTTATTCAAAAAGATATTGAAGAAGGACTGCCATATATAACCAATGGGTATAAAGAACCAAAATTCCATTTTAATAAAGATGCCGCTAAAGCATTTGCAAGCAGGTTTTATTTAATAAAAGGAGATTGGAATAGGGTAATCGCATTATCAAACGACTTAGGTTCTAAACCACCAGTTGGAAAAATAAGAGATTTTGCATCCTATGATCTAATGACTCCAGATGAGCAGCGTGTAAGCTATGCCAGCAGTGCAGCTCAAACAAATTTATTAATAGTATCGGCAAATTCAATTGTCGGAAGATCAGCCTCCCAAAGTAGATTTTATCTGTCGGGAACTAGGTATGGAGAAATTTTGGGGTCTGGTACCAGTCTTTTTGGAAAAAGCTGGCTGTACAATTTTTATTCATACAATAGCAGCAGAACTGTATTTCTTCCTAAGTTCTATGAGTATTTCAAGTATACAAATGTAACAGCGGGAATTGGAGAACCTTATGTTGCTGAAGTTTTGCTAAGCAATGATGAGTTTTTCTTAAATCGTATAGAAGCCCATGTTATGGCTGGACAGATAAGTTTGGCAAATGATGAATTGGAATACTTTTTATCGACTAGAACAGTAGGATACAACGCCACTACTGATAAACTAACACAAGCTAAAGTTGTTGCAAAATATCCTGTAGTTGCTGATGAGTACACTCCGTTTTATACTATGACTCCAGTACAAACATCTTATATAAA
Organism: Flavobacterium sp. 1; assembly: GCF_002797935.1. Lineage (NCBI taxonomy): Bacteria > Pseudomonadati > Bacteroidota > Flavobacteriia > Flavobacteriales > Flavobacteriaceae > Flavobacterium > Flavobacterium sp. 1. The sequence goes on along the minus strand of NZ_PGER01000001.1, from coordinate 241,095 downwards.
AGCAATTGCCGAAACAAGACGAAGAGATTTTATACACGAAGGGATGAGATGGTTCGATGTAAAGCGTTTTAATATTGTTGTTAATCATGAAATTGAAAACAAACCAACCAATGTTTTAGCCAAAGATGATAATCGTAGAGCTTTACAAATACCTCTTCACGCATCAGGTAATGGTATCGAATTAAATCCTAGATAATTTTTAAAAGCAAAATATCATGAAAATAGTAAAATATAATAAAATAGCAGTTTTGTTTTTGACATTGGCGGCTCTTGTTGCTTGTTCGAATGATGATCAAGTAGGTGAAAGCCAGCTTGATTATAATCAGCCAACAAAAACTGCACTGGATAATTGGATAGGTATAAATTATCTAAACCCTTACAATATAAATGTCCAATATAAGTGGAACCAAAATACGGTAGATAATAGCCGCTATTTATTCCCGCCATTAGTAAGCAGCGTCCAGCCAGCACTTGAGATAGTTCAAAAAATATGGCTTGATAGCTATAAAACAATCGGCGGGGCAGATTTTGTAAAAAAAATTGCTCCGCGAGAAATTGTTTTGATAGGAGGAGTTAATTTAAATAGTGTAGGTACGAGAACCTTAGGACTAGCCGAAGGAGGACAACGAGTAACACTTTTTGAAACTGATTATATCGACAAAACAAATCGAGCAAATATAAAAGAGTTTATACACACCATTCAACACGAGTATATTCATATTTTAAATCAGAATAAACCTTTTGATGAGAAAGCTTGGGCGGCAATTACTCCAGTTGGATATACTGCCGATTGGTACAATTATACAATTCCTTCCTCAAATGAATTAGGTTTTATTACTAGTTATGCGAGATCTAATATTAATGAAGATTTTGCCGAAACAGCCTCTGTTATATTAATCAGTTCAAAAGCTGAGTATGCTGCTTTTTTGAATAATATTATAAGTGATTCGGCATATTTTGCACTAATAGCAAAAGAAGCGTTAGTCGTAAAATATTTTAAAGATGCTTTTGATATGGATTTTTATACTTTACGCGATGAAGCTGAAAAAAATACGAATGCTGTTATAAACTAATTAAACACCAATAATTATGAAAGCACAAAATATATATAAATATCTAATTGTAGGTTTTATAGCCTTACTGCTGGCTGCTTGTACTAATACAGACGCTGAGCAAAAATTCGAACAAACACCAACTGAACGTTTAAATTCGCAGAAGAAAGAATTAACCGATATGCTGCTTTCTTCAGAAAATGGCTGGAAAGTAGTTTATTTTACTGACAATACCGTTTTAGGAGGCTACACTCATTTAATCAAATTTGCAAAAGATGGAACTGTCGAAATGGCTTCTGACTTTGATGACGATACTGATGTTTATAAAAGTGAGTATGCTATTCAACTAGGAAGTACGGTAAGTTTGGTATTTACTACCAAAAACAGAATACATCTTTTATCCGAATCAGATAATTATCCTATTCCAGCATTGCGAGCAAAAGGATATCTTGGTGATTTTCAATTTCTGTATTATGGACAGGAGAATGGAGAAATTATTTTTAGAACAAATAGAAGCAATCAAGAGCTCCGCTTTGTAAAAGCAACTGCTCAAGATTGGACTGACTTGCCTAAAAACATAGATATGATTGACAATGTCATTGGAGACCCATCTAGACCTCTTTTCAGATTACTTGAAACCAATGATGGTAAAACAATACACCAATTCGATTTTTCTTTTTCTGAGGCTACTCGTTTTGCCGAAGCAAATTCTGTTGAGACTGGTTATTCTGTAACCTATGATATGGGAATTGGTTATTCGCCAACAGGTATTGTAGTTAGTCCTGCGGTAGAAGTTGGAGGCCAAAAGTTAACAACTTTTGTCTACAATAATGCTGATGGAAGTTTTACAGCTACAGGTACAAACGGTGTAAGTGCAACTATTAAATATTCAAGTAAACCTTTGGTTCTGACTGATGATTATAAAATTCTTTTACCTTTAAATGCAAATGTAGTATATGGGCATGACAGATCTATACTTGAATTAGCTCCAACAAATTCCCTTTCATTTATTTCAATTTTTAAAACCATTGAGTCCACTTTGGCGGTCGGATCAAAGCTGACCAGAATACAGCCTTGGTTTAATACTCCTAATGGGAGCTACGTCGAGTATAGATTTGTTAGTTCAACAGGAGCGACAACAAGAGTCTATCATTATTTTACGCTAACAAGTGATGCTACAAACAAAACTATAACCTTACATCCTACAACTATATGGAAAAAGGGATCAACTTTTGCGAATGCCGTTACTATATCAGCTGAAGCAAATTTGAAAGACTTAGATGACAATTTAATGAATCCAAAAGGTTTATACTTTAAAAGAGAAAACTTTACAGTAGGCGCAAGTAATGCTGTTTTTACTTTCACAAGTACTGATAGCCCTTTTAGAATGACAACTTGGGCTTTTCAATAATAAATTAACATCGTTTATGCTAAAATATAGTTGAATAAAAATTGGATTATATTGAATGCCCATACGATATTATACCAGAACGATTGGCTTAGAATATAATCAGTATTGGTATAAAATACCTAATAAAATTTATGACTATCCGTAGCCAAGATTAATAGAGTTCACAAGTTTTATTAATCAGTGAAATCAGTGGAAGAAAAAACAACTGATACATATTTTACGGATAGTCTTAATAACATATATAATAACCACTTGGAAACTTAATTAATTATTTTTTGAAGAAAAGCAGTTCAATTTTGAACTGCTTTTTTAATTGAATTTCAAAAAACAATCATAAATTTTTACAGAAAATTCATCAAATTAATTTATTATTATTAAGATTATTCTTTTTTTATTAATATATTTGTAGTATTTTTAATAAACAAAAAGCTATAATTATGAAAAAAACAAAAAACATCTCTAATGCGCCTTTCAGTCAAATGAAACTGAAAATTTACCTGTACGGATTTATAACAGTATTGATTATGATAATTTTTTATTCATGTTCTAATACCGAAGTTGAATCGATAACTAAATCAGGAAATGCTGAAGCTAAAAAAGAATCAGGCAAAAATGAAACTTTAAATAAATCAGAAGTTGTTATTTCGGATTATGATACTGGGAATGTAAATTCATTTTCACAACAAACTTTCGCAAATGTCGAAAGTATAGAAACTGCATTAAACAAAAATAATTATGTAGGATTTAATAATGAAGCTATTCAATTGGTGAATGTTGCAACAAACGAAAATGATCTAAGATTTGCATTTGAGAAGGCGGGAATAGCAAATAGTCAAGAAGTTATTGATCTACTGAAGACTATGGTCACAGCACAACAAGATTTTATTTCTGAAAATCCAAGCTTTTATAATTTACCTATAGAAACACGAATCGAACTACTAAATGCAAGTATTGACCTAACCAAAAGCACTTATATTTGGAATACACCATTACCAAATATAGGACAAGTTGTTCCTGACACTAAATGTGGAAGGCGTCTTATTAGAAATTGGAATAGATGTAATCAAGATTTTGGAGGATGTGCAGTAGGTGCTATTGTTTCTACGTATGCAGGGGGATGGCCAGGCTTAGTAATGGCAGCAATTTGCATGTATAATAAAGTAAATTGTCAGAACAGAGCACAGGAAAACTATACAGAATGTTTAACAGAAGTAATAGAAGGTGTGCCACCACCAACAGGAGAATTAACGATACATTGCACTTTAGATGCAGTAGTGGATAGTTGTTGGACAACAGACTCCAATGGTAAATATGTTGGAAGAGTTAATTAATAACAAAAGAATAATTTTATAATTATGATAAAGAAACATATCACACCAGTAAATGTGATTATCTATTTATGGATATTTATGCTTGTATTTATTTCAAAAGAATATAGTGAATATTATAGATACTTCTTATATCTGTCTATACCATTACTCATTCCATTTATGATTTTTAATCTTATTAAACAGAGAAGAGAAGACCAACTCAATGGTACGGCAATGTTTAAATCATCAATTTATAGGATGCTGATTATATCAGTAATACTAATAGTTTTCTTTTTTATTACTGAGCAAAATCACATGTAAGCTTTTTAACTTTAATTTTATTTGAGAAAAGGCAACTCAATTTGAGTTGCCTTTTCTTATTTTAAACATGTTTGATGAATTAGTTTTTATAATGTTTAAAGATTTACTAAAAAAAGCCCCCTACCCTAAAAAAATAGAGTTACCAACTTACAACATAGTCATTCTAATAAACATTCATGAATTCAAGATAAGGTTATACCTCAAAAGACAACATTTAAATAATCTCTTGCAATATTTTTGTTATTTTAGCAATAAAATAAAAGTGTATGCCAACCGACTGTATCAGCTATCAAAATTCCGGATATTTCTCTCCATTGATGAACGATTATTTAAATCAAAAAAACGAATTAAACCCCTTATACCATCGTTTCCCCACTCTTGAAAACTTTGAAGATCAAATCATTGAAAAAAAGGATAATTTCAATAATGAAAACCGAATTGCTTTAGTTGATGCTTTAAAAAAACAATATGCCGGAATTGAAATTTCGGATTTAACTAAACAAAATATTCAGCTTTTAAACCATCCGAACACCTTTACCGTTACTACTGGACACCAACTCAACTTATTTAGTGGTCCTTTGTATTTTTTGTACAAAATCATTTCGACTATTAACTTGACAAGCGAATTAAAGGCGAAATATCCTGACTATAATTTTGTACCCGTATATTGGATGGCAACCGAAGATCATGATTTCGAAGAAATAAATTATTTCAGTTTCAAAGGAAAAAAATTTCACTGGAATAGAGACAGCAAAGGGCCAGTTGGAAGATTATCTACAGAAGGCTTATCCGATTTTCTAGAAATTTATGCCCTGGAAATAGGCTCCAGCATCAATGCAAAAACCATTATAAAACTTTTTGAAAATTCTTACCTCAAACACGACAGCTTAGCCGATGCTACGAGATATTTAGCAAACGAACTTTTTGGAGCATCAGGTTTAGTTATTTTGGATGCTGATGACCAGAATTTGAAACGCAGTTTTATTCCATACGTAAAAGAAGAATTGCTTCGCCAATCTTCCTTTAAGGCGGTAACGGAAACCATCGAAAAATTAAAAGACTATTTCGTTCAGGTGAATCCGCGCGAAATCAATTTGTTCTATATTGAGGATAATCTGCGTGAACGAATTATTCTGGATAATGAAATTTACAAGGTCAACCACACCAAAATAGAATTCACAGAATCTGAAATTCTGGCATTACTGGAAAGCAATCCTGAAAAATTTAGTCCAAATGTCATCATGCGTCCTTTGTACCAAGAAGTTATTTTACCCAATTTATGCTACATTGGCGGAGGCGGAGAAATTGCTTATTGGCTGGAATTAAAATCTTTTTTCGCTTCCGCAAAAGTTACTTTTCCGATCTTATTGTTGAGAAACTCCGCGCTTTTGACAACCGAAAAACAGAACAAAAAAGCCGATAAATTAAACTTAAGCTGGTCTGATTTATTTTCCAAACAAGCCACTTTAGTCAATCGAATTACTCAAAAATTATCTGATTTCCCAATTGATTTCACCGAGCAGAAAGAAGCATTGCGAAAACAATTTGAAACACTTTTAGAACTGGCTGATCATACAGACAAATCTTTTTTAGGTGCAGTAAAAGCACAAGAAGTCAAACAAACTAAAGGATTAGAAACTCTCGAAAAAAGATTGCTTATTGCTCAAAAAAGAAAATATCATGATGAACTGCAACGCATTATTGACTTGCAGAACGAATTGTTTCCCAACCAAAGTTTACAGGAACGCCAAGCTAATTTTTCAGAATTTTATCTGGAAAATGGAGCGCGTTTGATTCCGAAAATAATGAAACAGCTCAAACCATTGGAACAAAATTTTAATATAGTAACTTTTTAAACTGCTGAATCTCTAAGATTTTAAGCAACTAAGATTTAAATAACAAAATTGAAAACCTTAAAAAAAACTCAGAGACTCATAATCTCAGCAACTTAGTAACTTCAACCAAAAAACCAATGACCAAAGACCGCCTTATTTCGCTTGATGTATTTAGAGGATTAACCATTTTATTAATGACCATTGTCAACAACCCCGGCAGTTGGACAAATGTTTATCCTCCTTTACTCCACTCCGAATGGCACGGCTGTACCCCAACCGACTTGGTTTTCCCGTTCTTTATTTTCATTATGGGAGTAGCCATTTCTTTTGCAATGCCTACCAAAACCTACGACAAAACCACCTTTAACAAAATACTGACCCGTTCGTTACGCATGGTTTGTTTGGGGGTATTTTTTAATTTTTTTGGAAAAATACAGCTCTTTGGATTGGAAGACATTCCATTAGTGATTGGTCGTTTAATTATAACTGCTGGAGTTGGTTATGCATTAATGGGTAATTTTAATGCTAAACTAAAAACCTATTTGGCTGTATCCATTTTTGCAATTTATTTAATCTTGGCCTATAGCGGTATCGAAGCCTATAAAACAGTAAGACTCCCAGGTGTGCTGCAACGCATCGGAATTGTCTATTTCATCGCCTCGCTTTTGTATCTAAAAACTACTCAAAAGACACAATTACTTGCTGCTATCGGAATATTGCTAGGTTATTGGGCAATCATGACACTGGTTCCAGCACCAGGATTCGAAATCACAAACCTTGAAAAAGCCACCAACTTAGCTGCTTGGGTGGATAGTATTTTCTTAAAAGGACACATGTGGGAAGTAACCAATACATGGGATCCAGAAGGAATACTAAGCACGATTCCTGCAATTGCAACAGGAATAATAGGTTTGCTTATTGGACAATTGCTTAACAGCCCATTGCTAAAAATAGAAAAAGCAAAAAAAATGGCCATAATAGGAATCGTTCTTATTGCATTGGGTCAGTTGTGGAATATCATTTTTCCTATAAACAAAGCACTTTGGACGAGTTCATTCGTTCTATACACTGCTGGGCTTGCTACGCTTACCCTATCCATTTTATACTATATCATTGATATTGCTGATTATAAAAAAGGAACCAAATTATTTCTGATTTGGGGAGTAAATCCAATGATTGTATTTTTCCTGTCCGAAATAATACCGCAGGCAATGGTGATGATTTCGTTTCCGAACCCAAAAACCCCAACAGAACAAATCAATCTTTTAGATTATTTATATGTTGCGGGAGTGCAGCCATTTTTCAATAATCCGATGACCGCTTCATTAATATTTGCAATTCTTTATGTAGGTTTATGGTCTGTACTTTTGGCTTATTTTTATAAAAACAAAATGTATTTCAAAGTTTAGAATCAAAAAAACACCAAAGTAATAACAGATATTTACCCGTAAATTGACAATTTGCTAAAATCATTCGATAAAAAAAGTATATTTTTGCACAAAATTTTAAAACACAGAAAAAATGGCGACTAATAGAACTTTTACAATGATTAAGCCAGATGCAGTTCAAAACGGACACATCGGAAACATATTGGCAATGATTACAAACGGTGGTTTCAAAATCGTTTCTTTGAAATTAACACAATTGACAGTTGCAGATGCACAGGCATTTTACGCTGTACACGCTGCAAGACCTTTCTATGGAGAATTAGTAGAATTTATGTCTCGTGGTCCAATCGTTGCTGCAATTTTAGAAAAAGAAAACGCTGTTGAAGATTTCAGAACTTTAATTGGTGCTACAAACCCAGCTGAAGCTGCTGAAGGAACAATCCGTAAAGCATACGCAACTTCTATCGGAGAAAATGCTGTTCACGGTTCTGATAGCGATGAAAATGCTGCTATCGAAGGAGCTTTTCATTTTGCAGGAAGAGAGCAGTTCTAATTTTAGATTTCTAGATTTAAAATTCTTAGGCTACTTAAATTCAAAAAAAGAAACCCACTTCTATGAAGTGGGTTTCTTTTTTTAATAGCAAAATTATTAAAGATTATCAGCTGTCTTTTTAATGATTTTATTAACTCTTTCATCTAAATCTTTTAGAAGTTCCTCTAAAGCGCTTTCGCACATAGGCAGTACTTTTTCAGGAGTTAAAACAGGAACTCCACCTATGATAGCTCCAGTTTTTTTAGAGTTTGCCCCTTCATTGAAAGCAAATATTTTTTTTCCTGTTTTATCATACAAAGAAATTCTAGCATAAGCTCTCATTTTAACTGTTCCTGTCCCTCCAACAGCAAAACCTTTTTGTAAAGCAAAATGTATTTCTGTAAATAAAACACCATCTGCAATTTCTTTAAAAATAGTAGCAGTTCCTACTTCATTTGCTTCACCAGCTATTCCTTCATAAATATATTTGTATCCTGGGTAATTAATTATAGTTTTTCCCGCTTCACCCTCTCTAGCGAATTTAGGAGAAAAATCAATATATCCCTGTTTTTGAGTCACTTCATTTTCAGGAATTATATCAAATGGAAATTGTTTAGAATAAACATTAAAAAAAGCATTATGATATTTCTCTAAAATAGGAGTAAGATTAAAGTCTGGATTATTGCCTAAATCAGCTATTGAAGCCAAACCATTTAGACCCAAATCAGAAAAATCGATTGTTTTGTCGGTATAAAAAGCAACAACTGCTACTTTTTTCTTTTGTGAATAACTATTTAAAGCAAATAATACGGTTAAAATAAATAATACTTTTCTCATTGTTTTTTTTTAATTGTTTTTAGTTGTTGATTATTTTACAAGTAAGCTTTTTTATTTATTAAAAAAATACTTACTATCAAATGTATAAAAAAAACACTTCTAAAATAGAAGTGCTAATTATATTTTTTAAAATTAAAATCTAATAATTCAGATCCGTTTAAAAGTCAAAAAAAAGTCTAACGCAAAACCACATCCCTCACCACATCTCTCCGCAATTCCTCATTAATCATTTTAATAATCTTGGATTTACCATGGCTTAATTCCTCGCGCAACACCGCCGATGTTAACTGAACATACAAAGTTGAACCTTTTAAAACCACATTATTGGTATAACTGTTCACACCGTTCCCCATCAAATTGCGCCAAGCATCTTTCACATCAATCTCATCCATTCCAGATTGCAATTTATTGACCTCGATAATTTGCTTCAAAACGTCCCCTATCGAACTTTGATTATTTAATCTTTTTGCCATAGTCATCTAAATTTATTGGTCCCGTTTTTTTTATAATGATATTCTTTTTTCTCAGCATTCAAAACAACCAACTCTTTATCTGTCAAAGCCAGTATTTCCTCGCTCCATTTCATATATACTGTACTGTAATCCAAAAAAGTCTGATCATTGGCAAAACGTACTTTTACATTTTCAAACGTATCATTTACTAAAAATGTACCATCCAATTGCGGCATCACTTTCTTGCGAATCCCCACATTCTTTTTGTCAATTTGAAAATAATCAAATGATTCATTCATACCGTACTGCTTCTCTTTTCCATCCTCCAAAACCACTTTTTCAATCTCCCAATAACCGTTGATTTTAACAACATCAGCAGGAGTTATTTTTTGCTTGCATCCAACAAATAAAAGGACAACCAATAAAACACCAAATACTTTTTTCATAAAATAATTTTCTTTTTTAGGAGCTACTTCCTGCTATCCGCTTGTATCTTTTTTTGGTGATGAAAAATCACAAAAAAAGGATACCGCTTCTATCAGGGCTAGGGCATCCAATTGATCAACATCTTCAGTTAATACGACAAAGTTAAACTTTAAAAATCCAAAGAAAATAAAAAAAACACATTCTCATTAAACTATTTTTGATATTTTTGGTCTTACCCAAAACTAACCTCCGCAACCATGTCAAAATCAATACTGTTACTTGTATTTGCATTTTTCTGCATCAATTGTTCCTCAAATAATGATGAACCCGTTCCAACTCCCACAGAAACACTCTATTTTCCGCCACTCACAGGCACTGATTGGGAAACCAAATCCATAGAAAACCTTGGATGGAAGCAATCGGCCGTGCAGCCGCTATTGGATTATTTGGAAGTCAAACATTCCAAAGGTTTTATTATCCTTGTCAATGGGCGCATTGTAATGGAAAATTATTTCAACGGTCATGATGCTGCTGCCAATTGGTATTGGGCTAGCGCAGGAAAAACATTGACATCAACCCTTACGGGAATTGCACAACAGGAAAACCTCATCAATATCAACAACAAAGTATCACAATATATAGGAACGGGCTGGACAAGCGCACCTCTTGCCAAAGAAAACCTAATCACCTGCAAACATTTATTAACCATGACTTCCGGTCTGGATGACAGCACCGATGATGTTTCTCCCTCTGCCCTTACCTACACCGCCGATGCAGGAACACGCTGGGCGTATCACAACGTATATGTAAAACTGCAGGACATCATTGCACAAGCCAGCGGACAATCGTGGAATAACTATTTCAATGCCAAATTAAGAGACAAAATAGGAATGAATGGCACTTGGTTTACCTCTGGCAACAATATTGTTTACAGCAGTACCACCAGAAGCATGGCTCGTTTTGGACTATTAATGTACAATAAAGGAAAATGGGAAAATAATGTAATCCTGAACGAAAGCTATTTCAACGAAGCTACAAACACTTCCCAAAACATCAACTTAGGTTACGGCTATTTATGGTGGCTGAATGGCAAAGCAAGCTATCATTTACCTCAATCGCAACTGCAGCTTAAAGGCAGTTTAATCCCGACTGCTCCCAATGATATGTTTATGGCATTAGGCAAAAACGACCAAAAAATCTATGTCGTTCCCAGCAAAAAAATGGTAGTCATCCGAATGGGAGACGTAGCAAATCCAGATAATCCAACTTTTGCCCTATCCGGTTTTGATGAAGAGCTATGGTCCAAAATTAGTGCTTTGTATCAGTAAGGAAGAAAATCATTTTTCACTAACTATCAATCAAATAGATACTAATAGATACTAAATAATTAGCGGTATTTTGTAATGGTTTAATAAATTACAAAACACCGCTAAACTTTTTATTTCTAAGAATTCAGATGATAATCTAAATATAGTCGCTTACTTTTTAATCCTCCTCATCAATCCCAAAAAGAAAAAAACCAATCCAACAATCAATAAAGCATAATAAAGACCAACACTAGTTGTTCTAATAATGTTTGCCAATACAAAAGCCGCTATACTTACAAAATAAAAATATATAGGGCTGGCATTTTTTAAAAAAGAAAAATTCATGAACTTAATTATTTAAAAAAACTATCTACAAACTCGTATTTATTAAAAATCTGCAAATCTTCAATTCCTTCTCCAACTCCAATGTATTTTACCGGAATTTGAAACTGGTCTGAAATACCGATAACAACACCACCTTTGGCAGTACCGTCTAATTTGGTAACCGCTAAGCACGAAACCTCAGTTGCAGCAGTAAATTGTTTGGCTTGCTCAAATGCGTTTTGTCCTGTAGAACCATCCAAAACCAGCATTACATCATGTGGAGCGTCACCAACCACCTTTTGCATAACTCTTTTTACTTTTGAAAGTTCATTCATCAGGTTGATTTTATTGTGCAGACGGCCAGCTGTATCAATAATAACAACATCAGCATTTTGAGCCACCGCAGATTGCAACGTATCAAATGCCACCGAAGCCGGATCGCTTCCCATATCTTGTCGAACTATCGGCACGCCTACTCTATCAGCCCAAATTTGCAATTGATCAATGGCTGCCGCGCGAAAGGTATCCGCTGCTCCAAGAACCACTTTAAAACCTGCTTTTTTAAATTGATAAGCCAGTTTTCCAATTGTTGTAGTTTTACCCACTCCATTCACTCCAACAACCATCAAAACATAAGGTTTAGTATTCACTGGAATAGTAAATTCGGTTGCTTCACCAGTATTAGTCTCCGATAATAATCCTGCAATTTCATCTCTCAAAATCTGATTGAGCTCATCAGTGCCAAGGTATTTATCTTCCTCTACTCTTTTTTCAATTCGACTGATTATTTTTAGGGTTGTATTGACTCCCACATCCGAAGAAACAAGAACTTCTTCTAAATTGTCCAAAACATCATCATCTACTTTTGATTTCCCAGCTACCGCTTTGGTTAACTTAGAAAAAAAACTAGTTTTAGTTTTTTCTAAACCTTTGTCTAATGTGTCTTTTGCCTCTTGGCTTAAGCTCGAGTCTTTTTTCTCTGAAGAGAATATTTTTTTAAAAAAGCTCATGGAGTTTTATGATTTGTAATTCACATTTGTTAATTTATATAAGAAAAATCAATTAAAAACAATACAATCTGCGTTTAAGGAAATTCTCAAAAAATCTTTTAATTTCGAGGTGTAAATATAGAAAATAAAAAAGCTACTTCCGAATGAAAGTAGCTTTTCTATAAAATGTATTAGTTAATTATTTCTTTTTCAAGAATTCATCAACTTCTTCAGGAGCCATAATAGATTCAACGAATGTATATGCGCCAGTTACTGGAGATTTCACCATTTTGATGGCTTTTGATAATCTCTTAGAAGATGTTTGTAACGATGCTACGGTTTTCTTTGCCATGATTGAAAGTTATTTGAAATTTAAATAAAATTCTCAAATGTAAATCATTTGAGGTTTTTTAAATCTCTAATTATTATTTAATTTCTTTATGAACAGTAACTCTTTTCAAGATTGGATTAAATTTTTTAATCTCTAATCTGTCTGGAGTATTTTTTTTGTTCTTTGTAGTTATGTATCTTGAAGTCCCTGCAACACCAGTTGTTTTGTGCTCAGTACATTCTAAAATTACCTGGATTCTATTTCCTTTCTTTGCCATCTTGCTATTTTTTTATTTTGGAAAAGATTATTTAATAAATCCTTCTGACTGCGCTTTTTTCAAAACTGCAGCGATTCCATTTTTATTAATTGTTTTTATCGTAGATGCTGCTACTCTAAGAGTAATCCATCTATCTTCTTCTGGAAGATAAAAACGCTTTTTAACTAAGTTAACAGAAAATTTTCTCTTAGTTTTGTTCATAGCGTGAGAAACGTTATTTCCTACCATCGCTCTTTTACCTGTAAGGTCACAAACTCTTGACATTATACTTATCTTTTATCGTTATTCAAAATCAGGGTGCAAAGAAAAGAAAAATAAACCTATAAACCAAAAAAATTACAGCTCTTTTTTTGAAATTTCTTTCAACAATATTTCAAGCCCTTTTACCGAAGCTCTATCTATCACTTTTTCACGGGGTTGACCAAAATCAAACTCTTCTACAATAACTCCATTTGGCGTTGCCAAAGCAATAAAAACAGTTCCCACACTAGCATCTGCCTCGCCTTTTGATGGCCCGGCATTACCTGTAGTTGCAATAGCATAATCTGTTTTCAGCAATTCTTTCACGCTCAAAGCCATAGCTTTAGCGACTTCAGCACTCACAACACTATGTTCCTCTATCAGATGCTTAGAAATACCTAATACATTTTGTTTTACTTCCGTTGAATATGCCACAACACTTCCTTTGAAATAATTGGAAGCTCCCGGAACTGAGCTTAACAGCTGCGCGATACTGCCGCCCGTACAGCTTTCAGCAGTAGAAATTGTTTTATTTTTCCTAGTTAAAATTTTACCCAGACTTACTTCAAGAGTTTCATCATCCTCAAAACCAACAATAATATCTCCTATTATTTTAGTCAAAGAAACTACATTTTCCTCAATAGCTTTTTCTATTAATTCTTTATCAGTTCCTCTGGCCGACAGCCGTAACCGCACTCTTCCCGGCGCAGGCAGATAAGCTAATTTTATAAATTCGGGCAGATTATTCTCCCAATCTTCAATTTGTTCAGCCACCGCACTTTCTCCCCGCCCATAAGTAAGAATTGTTTTGTGAATAATGTAAGGACGGTGATAATCCCTAATTACTTTAGGAATGATTTCATTTTCTACCAAATATTTCATCTCAAAAGGAACTCCTGGAAGCGATACAAAAACAGTATCTTCCTTTTTCATCCATAATCCAGGTGCTGTACCCACTTGATTGTGAAGCACCATACATTTTGAGGGAACCAGCGCCTGATCTTTGTTGATTTGAGTAATGGCCCGCTTATAAAAACCTTCTATCAACTGAGTCACATGTGCTAAAACAACAGTGTCCACAACCAATTCATCTTTAAAATAATCACAGAATGTTTTCTTAGTAATATCATCTTTAGTCGGACCCAATCCGCCAGTAATAATAACAATATCAACTTTATTTTGAAGTTTTGAAAATGTATTTAAGATATGCTCACGAGAATCACTTACAGAAAGCATCTCATAAACCTCAACCCCAATTCTATCTAATGATTTAGCTATAAAACCAGAATTTGTATCTGTAATTTGACCAATCAGAATCTCATCTCCTATTGTAACTATGGCTGCTTTCATATTTTAAAAACTTCTGTTCTATATATATTAAATAAAAAAATCTAACTGCCGCGCTTACTACACAACTGTTAGATTTTTATGTCTTATTGCCTATAATAAATTAAACACTAAAATTAAAGATCAAAATCTTTTCTTAGCTCCTTAATAGCGTCTTTGACTTGAGATTTAACACTTTTATATGTTTCTATTATCTCTTTCTTTTTGCCTTCAGCTTTTGTCCAGGCTTCAATCTGCAGAATTTCTTCGAATGCCACGTTTAAACCTAACAAATCTAATGTCGGTTTCAATTTGTGTGCAAAAGCATAGGTTTGCTTATAGTCTTTATTCTTAATCCCTTCTCCTATTTGTGATAAATCTTCAGGAACCTCAGTAACAAATAAATTCAAAATTTCATTCACAAACTCTGGATCATTATCTGAAAGTGCGTACACTTTTGCTAAATTGTATTTTATAGCCATTATTTTACTTGTATTCTAAATAGTTTTTGTCCTTCTAAAAATCCTTCCAAAACATCATTTGGCTTTACTGATGCAACTCCTGCCGGCGTTCCGGTAAAAATAATATCGCCAATCTTTAAAGTAAAAAACTGTGAAACGTATGATACCAACTCATCAATATTCCACATCATCATACTGGAATTCCCTTTTTGTACTGCGACATTATTATTTTTCAGTTCAAAATTAACATTTTCTAACGAAACAAAATTGCTTTTAGGCAAAAAATCTCCAATAACCGCCGAACCGTCAAATGCTTTGGCTTTTTCCCACGGCAATCCTTTTTCCTTCAATTTAGCCTGTAAATCTCTAGCCGTAAAATCAATCCCAACACTTATATCGTCATAATATTTATGAGCAAACTTTGATTCTATATATTTCCCCACTTTACTTATTTTTACAATAAGCTCAATTTCGTGATGAATATCTTCCGAAAATTCCGGAATTACAAAAGGGTGCTGTTTTAATAAAACAGCCGAATCCGGCTTCATAAAAATAACCGGCTCCGAAGGGCGTTCGTTTTTTAATTCCTCAATATGATTGGCGTAATTCCTGCCGATGCAAATGATTTTCATTCTTTTTTAGTGATTAGTAAATAGTGATTAGTAAATAGTAAATAGCACTAAAAAAACTACTCACCAATCACTAATCACTTAATTTTTAGTATTTAGTTTTCTTAATTTAATCGCCGTCAGGACTTTCTTTGTATACAAAGGAAAATCCGCATTTTGAATCCAGCTGTAATAGCCTGGTTCTGTTTCTAAAATCTTATCTACTTTAGCACCTTTGTGCTTTCCAAAGGTAAAAATCTCTTCGTTATCCGCATCAAAAGCAATCATTCCAGCAAAGTCTGCTATTTTTTTTCTGGTAGTAAACTCAGACAACGATTTCATGTCGTTTTCCAATTCAGGGTAACGATCCAATTGTGCCATTAGGATTTCATAAGTCGCCATAGTGTCTGCTTCGGCAGAATGGGCATTTTCAAGTCCTTTTCCGCAGTAAAACTTCAAAGCCGCACTCAAGGTACGTTCTTCCATTTTATGAAAAATAGTCTGCACATCTACAGAAACTCTATTTTTCATATCAAAATCAACTCCGGCACGCAATAATTCTTCTGCCAATAACGGTATATCAAATCGATCCGAATTAAATCCAGCCAAATCGCTGTCCTTAATCATATTGTAAACCTGAGGAGCCAATTCCTTAAAAGTAGGTTCATTCGCCACTTTTTCGTTGCTGATGCCGTGAATTGCCGTTGATTGCGGCGGAATTGGAATCGTTGGATTCACTAGCCATGTTTTGCTTTCTTTATTGCTGTTGGGAAAAACTTTAAAAACCGATATTTCTACAATTCTATCTTTTCCGATGTCAATTCCTGTAGTTTCTAGGTCGAAAAAACAAATTGGCTTATTGAGTTTGAGTTCCATTTTTTGTATTTGAAATTGGTACAAATATAAATTTAAACCACGTATTTTACTAATTTATTTTGCCCCAAAAACACTGCCATTAAAAATCAAAACCCGACAGATTAAAAAAATCTGTCGGGTTTAACTCTATTCATATTTTGAATTTAATAATCTCTATTTACATCAAACGCTTCAAGATATTCAGCTACGCGTTTTACAAAACTTCCGCCTAAAGCACCATCTACAACGCGGTGATCATAACTGTGAGACAAGAACATTTTTTGGCGAATACCTATAAAATCTCCTTCTGGAGTCTCGATTACCGCAGGTACTTTGCGAATAGCTCCCAGTGCTAATATTCCCACTTGCGGCTGATTGATGATTGGCGTTCCGAAAACACTTCCAAAAGTTCCAACATTGGTAACCGTATAAGTTCCTCCTTGCGTATCGTCTGGTTTTAGTTTTCCGTTTTTTGCACGGTTTCCTAAATCATTTACCGCCTTAGCCATGCCAACCAAGTTTAATTGGTCTGCATTTTTAATAACAGGGACAATTAAGTTTCCATTAGGCAAAGCAGCCGCCATACCAAGATTGATATCTTTCTTTTTTATGATAAAATCACCTTGTACCGAAATATTCATTCCTGGGTAATCTTTCAATGCTTTGGCTACCGCTTCCATAAAAATAGGAGTAAAAGTCAGTTTCTCGCCTTCTCTTTTTTCAAAAGCATTTTTAACTTTATCTCTCCATTTTACAATATTGGTCACATCAACTTCTATAAACGACTGCACGTGTGCTGAAGTTTGAACCGAAGCCACCATATAACCCGAAATCAGCTTGCGCATTCTGTCCATTTCGATAATTTCGTCACCGCCATTTACAGAAACTGGCGAAACCGTTTGTGACGGAGTTACCGAAACTGCTTTTGGAGCTTCAACCGCTTTTGGAGCAGGCGTTACAACCACAGGCGCAGATTGAGATCCTCTATTTTTTATATAGTCTAAAATATCATCTTTAGTAATTCGCCCGTCTTTTCCAGAACCGGCTATGCTGTCTAATTCAGCCAGACTCACTCCTTCTTCTTTGGCAATATTTTTCACTAATGGAGAAAAGAATTTATTGCTTTCGAAAAAACTGACTGGAGCTGAAACCGTTTCTTTGGCCGCTTCAACTGTTTTTTCAATCTCCTCAACAATAGCATCTGGAACATCCTGAGTTGGCGCAACAGCATTATCACCCTCAATCTCAATAATAGCAATGGTTTGTCCAACTTGAACCAAATCGTCTTTTCCAAATAATTTTTCGACAAGAACACCCGAAACTTCTGAAGGCACTTCGGAATCTACCTTATCCGTAGCAATTTCCAAAACCGCTTCATCAGCTTCAATTTTATCGCCAACTTCTTTTAACCAATTTGTGATGGTTGCTTCTGCAACGCTTTCTCCCATTTTTGGAAGCTTTAATTCAAATCTTGCCATATTGTTAATCTAAAAGATGATTCTGATTTTAATTTTGCGAAATTAACTAATATTTTAAATATAAATTACATTAAATATAATTTTATTTCAATTTTTCAATTCCTCCCCTGTCATTAGGAGAATCACTGCCAATACTAAAATTTGTTCCTTTTGGTATTATTCTAAAGACAACTCCTTTATTTCTATATTGTTCGTGAATCTCTATACATTCTTTAAAGGAAACAGATTCATTATCTAAAATAATCTGTAACCCGTTTCTTATTGAATTTGACAGCAAATTTACCTCTTTTTCTGCTTTCCAATCGAGAAAATCAACCTTTTTTTGGACAAGAGCTGTTATTATTTTTACTAATGATTCAGATGCTGATACCAGCAAATAATTTTCAGGAATACTTTTGTTTTTTGGTCTGCCTTGAATCCTTTTAATTAAAGAAAAAAACACAATTCCAATTTTCATAAATGCCGAAAAAAGAAAAGAAATCTGAAAATGTTTTTTATAGAAAAACTCCATCGCTTCCTGAAAACGTTTCATATAAGTACCGTCCTTAACTGTACTCTCTCCTTTATAATGTATCACGGCTGTTTCGTGAAAATAATAATTGTCCTTCCCTTTTTGCAAAACCATATACGACAAATCAATATCATCAGAATACATAAAACAATCTTCATCAAAACCTCCCACCTCATTATAAAGCTCTTTTTTTAAGAACATAAAAGCCCCAACCAATATTTCAACTTCACCCGTTTGGTTTTCGGATAAATGCTGCGCATAATATTTATTAAAAAAAGATGATTTTGGAAATAGTTTATATAAACTCGTAATCTTAGTAAAAGCAACCCATGGAGTTGGAATCCCTCTTTTACTTTCCGGAAGAAAATTACCGGTTCCGTCAATGAGTTTTACGCCAACAATTCCGAGATTATTTTGTTTTTGAGCAAAAGCTAATACTTTTTTAAATGTATCTTCAGCAACTACAGTATCAGGATTCAGAATACAGATATACTCGCCTTTGGCTTGGGACACACCAATGTTATTTCCTTTTGGGAAACCAACGTTTTGATTGTTTTGAATGAGCTTGACATTCGGGAAACGAGATTTTATCATCTCACTGCTATCATCAGAAGAATTGTTATCCACCACAATAATTTCGGAATCTATCTTTTGCAGAGCGCTTTCTACGCTAAGCACACAGAGTTCTAAAAAATAGCGGACATTATAATTGAGGATGACGACGGATAGCTGCATTAGACAAATATATAGAATAGAAATCTCAAATTAAAACTACAATAGTTTACGAAATTCTTCAGGATTTCTTTTATTATTCCAAAACAGAATTAATTCAACTTGATTTTGAACCGAATTAACGCTATAAAACAATGTGGTTTGTTTTGAAATACGGGAACGATGCCTCCCGAAAAAGTCTTCTCATTCGCTCCAAACTCATTTTTATAATTGAATATAGGTTTACAGCAGTTTGTTTAATACCTTGCTTTTAATTTTTATTCGAATACCGCAATGTTCAAATTTTTGATGCTTTCCTTCCTGTTCATAACCTCTTCTTATAGCCAAATTAAAGGCTGTACTGATCGTTTTGCCACTAATTTTGATCCAAAAGCGACTGAAAACAACGGAAACTGCTGGTATGATTCTGCAAAAGTAAAACCTGAATTTTCTGCAAAAATTAGTGATTCGATAACGGGAACCTCGGGTTTGATTCCTTTTGATGGTTTGCTGTGGACTCATAACGACCACTTTGACACCACATTTTACGGATTAGATTTGAAGGGGAAAATCAAGAAAAAAATCAACTTCCCAAGCCTGAAAAGTAACGACTGGGAAGATATTTCTCAAGACAGTTTATATCTCTACATGGGTGATTTTGGGAATAACTACCGAGGAAACAGAAAGGACTTAAGAATATTGAGAATTCAAAAAAAATCATTTTACACAAACAATCCAGTGATTGACACTATCTCTTTTTCTTATTCCAATCAAAAGGATTTTTTAGCTCTAAAAGAACATACCAGCGATTTTGACTGTGAGGCTTTTCTTGTATTACAAGACAGCATTTATCTCTTCACCAAACAATGGACAAAAGAAAAAACAAGTGTCTATGTTTTGCCAAAAAAACCAGGAACGTATGTTGCAGAACTTAAAGAAACGATTGATGCACAAGGGCTAGTAACTGGCGCAACGGTATTGCCCTCGAAAAAAGGTATCATTTTGTGCGGGTATTCTAAATTTCTTCAGCCTTTTGTTTTATTGTTGTATGACTATCCGAACAATGATTTTGGAACTGGAAATAAACGGAAAATAAAAATCAAACTCCCCTTTCATCAAATCGAAGGAATAACTACCGAGGATGGTAAATTGTTTTATCTCACCAATGAAGCCACAGTAAAAAAACCTTTTGTAAATACCGTACAGCAAATACATAATATTGATTTGAGTCCTTATTTGGAACATTAAAAAAATTGATACGAATTTGAATACTATACTATTTCGCGAATCTGCTAAAGGCAGAATTTGTGTCATTTTTTTTCATCAGCCAATAGTGCAAATTAGTGCAATTCGTGTTTTTTTCTTTAAAATATTATAGTGAATTCCATGCAGACTGAATAGTTGTAAATAAACAATTGGCATTTAGTCCCATAATAACTTACTTTTGCCAAAAAATCAGCCTTGTGAATTATTTATCAGTCGAGAATATATCTAAATCTTTTGGGGAGCGCACGCTTTTCAAAGACATTTCCTTTGGAATCAACAAAGATCAAAAAATTGCCTTTATCGCCAAAAACGGTTCGGGTAAAACCACTATAATGAACATCATCAACGGTTTTGACGAGCCTGATACCGGACAAGTCGTACTTAGAAAAAGCATCCGAATGGCTTTTTTGTCACAAGACAATAAACTGCAGGATGAATTGACGATTGAGGAAAGTATTTTCGCCTCAGATAATGAGAGCTTGAAAGTGATTGAAGCCTACGAAAAAGCATTGGAAAACCCAGAAGACGAGGAAGCCTATCAAAAAGCTTTTGACGCTATGGATCGCCACAATGCTTGGGATTTCGAAACACAATACAAACAGATTTTGTTCAAATTAAAGTTGGAAGACTTTAAGCTGAAAGTAAAAAGTCTTTCGGGCGGGCAGAAAAAACGTTTGTCACTTGCTATCATTTTGATTAACCGTCCCGATTTATTAATTCTGGATGAGCCAACGAATCACTTGGATTTAGAGATGATCGAATGGCTAGAAAGTTATTTTGCTAAAGAAAACATTACGCTGTTTATGGTAACCCACGACCGTTTCTTTTTGGAGCGCGTTTGTAACGAAATCATCGAACTGGACAACGGAAAAATATACCAATACAAAGGAAACTATTCCTATTATTTAGAGAAAAAAGAAGAGCGCATCGCCTCCGAAAATGCAAGTGTCGATAAAGCGCAAAACCTGTTTGTAAAAGAACTGGAATGGATGCGCCGTCAGCCGAAAGCGAGAACTACCAAATCCAAATCGCGTCAGGACGATTTTTATGACATTAAAGAGAAAGCGCAAAGCCGAAGAAAAGAAAATGTTGTTGAGCTTGAAATTAATATGGAACGAATGGGAAGCAAAATTATTGAGCTTCATAAGATTTCCAAAAAGTTTAAAGATCATGTTATTCTGGATAATTTTAGTTATGACTTTCAGCGCGGAGAACGCATTGGAATCATTGGTAAAAATGGAACAGGAAAATCTACTTTTTTAAACCTGCTTACAGGAACTCTTCCTTTGGATCACGGAAAAGTAGTTGTAGGCGACACTATCAAAATTGGATATTACACTCAAAGCGGGATTAACCCAAAACCGGGTCAGCGTGTAATCGATGTGATCAAAGAATACGGAGAATTTATTCCGTTAACGAAAGGCAGACTGATTTCGGCTTCACAATTGTTGGAGCGTTTTCTTTTTGATGCCAAAAAACAATACGATTATGTAGAGAAATTGAGCGGTGGTGAGTTGAAACGTTTGTATTTATGTACGGTTTTGATTCAGAATCCGAACTTTTTGATTCTCGATGAGCCAACAAATGATTTGGATATTGTGACTTTAAATGTGTTGGAAAGCTTCCTATTGGATTATCCAGGATGTTTGGTGGTGGTTTCGCACGACCGTTATTTTATGGACAAAATTGTTGATCAATTATTCGTTTTTAGAGGACAGGGCGAAATTGAAACGTTCCCAGGAAATTACTCCGATTTTAGAGCCTACGAAGACAGTGCCGATATAGCTCAGAAAGAAGACAACAAAACCGAAAAGAAAGAATGGAAACAAAACAATCCAACTGGAAACCTGACTTTCAACGAGCAAAAAGAATTTCAGAAAATAGAAAAAGAAATCAAAGATTTGGAAATCGATAAAAGCAAAATTGAGCAATTATTCTCGGATGGAAAAGTAGCCGATGCCGACATCGAGAAGAAAGCCAAAGAACTAGAAAACATTATCAAGAAAATTGAGAATAAGGAAGAAAGATGGTTTGAGCTTTCTGCGAAATTGGAGGGGCAGTAGTTTTTTAGTGTTCAGTTTACAGAATTAGCACCTATTTGAAAATCGTTTAAAAGCCACAATGGAAATTATATTCTGTTGTGGCTTTATTTTTTTTAACAAAGGTTTGCAATCTTTTATTACTATTTTAGCGAATAAATTTACGACATCATCTTTACAACAATATTAGCATTTAACTACATTTATCAATGACAAGAAGACAAAGAATATTATCATTCGTTTTGGTTGCAATAGCCATTTATATATTTATTATTTCGATATTTGGATTTCTTTATCAATATACAAGTAGCATTTGCTATTCAAAGAATGACTCCATAGTTGGTAATTTCTGGGACTGTTTTTATTTTAGCCTAGTTTCTTTCCAAACTATAGGTTATGGAGATATTTTTCCATTTTTGCCAATTGCTAAAATTTTAATTTTTATTGAATCAATATTTCAAACAATATTTATAAGCCTCTTTTCTGGATTTTTAATCTATTTTTTTATTAAAAGACCGAAAGATGTATTTACAACCGACAATTATTTTTATAAGAAAAGCAAATAATAAATTTCTACTATCAATTCGAGTTGGAAATAAAGGAGAGGAAATTATTGATTGCAACATTACAGTTGAATTATTGAAAATTAATAATAAACAAATAAGAACTAGACTCATAACTTTATACCAGAAATTGTCCTTAATGGAAAAAACATGGTATGCAGACTTTGAAATCTCAACTAATAAAAAAAGTAATACCTTATTAAATTTATTAAAACAAATTGTTGATGGAGAAGAAAACCTCCTTTTAAGGTTTTTGCTAACTGGTATTGACAGTAGAAGTGGTACTCCTGTAACTTTTTTAAAATATTATAAACCAGATAAACTAAAATTTGGTCTAAACTATTTACACGTTTTCAATTGGGACAAAGATAAATTTAAAAGATCAAAAATGAATTGGAACAACTTTAATAAGATTGAAGAAGCACCAGAAAATATTATAAATGAATTTAAAATGCTTTAAATACTAATAATGCGGTAAAACAATAGTATCTAAATCTCATAATAAAACCATTCCATAAATGACAAAAAAATATTATTTCATCGCCCTACTTCTGTTATGTCTTTGCAACAGTTCATTTGCTCAAACGCAATTAGAAATGAATGAAACTGCTGATACAAATTATAAAAAAGCAGATGCTGAATTAAATAAAGTATATAAACAACTGATAGCAATTTTGGATCAAAATGAAAAGCCCTTATTAATTCAGGCTGAAAAAGATTGGGTCAGATTCCGAGATTCCCATTGCAAGTTTGATGCTTCACAATATGAAGGTGGCAGTATTAAGCCATTAGTATATTCTACTTGCTTAGAAGAATTGACAAGGAAAAGAATTGCAGAAATTAAAGCGAGTATAAAAGAAAGAGATAAATAAAAATCTATCTCTTCATACAAAAAGCCACAACAAAATCAAACTCTGTTGTAGCTTTTGTTTACTATAAAACGGCACTTTTTAGAAAAACAAATACACTTCTATTACCTGAATTTTGATTAATTTTACGACTCAAAAACCTCATCCATGAAAAAAGCAATACTTCTCATTTTTACTGTTTTTTCAATACAATTGCAGGCACAGTCAAAAAATACAAACAATACAGATTCTTTACAAAACAATCAAACTTCAAAATGGAATTTCGGATTGGAACTCGATGCTCTGCCTTATGCCACTGGAGGTTATTTTGGAGCGGTTTGGGCAGGTAAAAATAAATGGCGTGGCAGAGCACTTTTTGCCGATGTCAACAAACCCGACTTCACAACCAAAGACGGTTTTACCAATCATCACATAAAGGCTTATGCAGTCATTTTGGATCGTTTTTTGAAAGACAATTGGAAAGGCTGGTGGATTGGCGGTGGTCCCGTTTATTGGAAAAGCAACATTCAAAGTGACAGCAGTAACGCAACAAAAGATTTCAATAACTTCTTATTAAACGGAAGTTTAGGTTACAACTTCACTATTTACAAAAACATCTATATTTCTCCCTGGGCAGGCTTAAGCCTTAAAGTTTCTGGCACCGATGAATTCACTCTTGACAGCAAAGAATACAATTTGCCTTTGCTTAATCCGGAAGCTTCTGTTAAATTTGGAATTTCTTTTTAATATTTGTCACTAACACAAACTTATTGCTTTAAATTTCATCACTTTTTTATCTTTGCCGTACATCGTACTTTTGCGAGAAGCAAAAAAGTGCTTTTAATATATTAATCAAACACATACAAAGAAATTTTGTTTAGTTTTATATTTTGTATTAAAATAATTGATTAACAAAATCTATTCAAAAAATCTGATTACAGCACAGGATATTCATTATGAATTTTAAAACTATTTTGAAATCGAAAATCATATTTCTGCTACTCCTTTTTTGTTCTCAAACTATTCTTTCCCAAGAGGGAGAAAAAAAGGAAGAAGAAAAAAAATATAAGCTGCGATCCATAATTGATTTATTTACCAAAGAAGATACCTTAAAAATAAGCAAACCGGATTCCAAAAACCATTTAATTGCATTCCCCACATTGGGTTACCAGCCTGCAAATGGCTTTACTTTGGGATTCATTAGCCAGTTTAGTTTCAAAATAAAGCCTGAAAACAAAATCTCATTACTATCAGGAGGAGCTTCATACAGCACGCAGAAACAGGTTCTGATCTATCTAAAAAACAATATGTACATCAATAATGACCGCTTGTTTTTTAGCGGTGATTTCCGTTATTATGTTTTCTCGCAATCCAATTATGGCTTGGGAACTGACATTATTCCTTGGGGTGCCGAATTTAAAGACTTCGATTTCAACTCCATAGAACAGCCCATGAATTACAATTACTTCAAATTTCATGAAACGGCTTCCTATACTATATTCCCATCTTTTTTTATTGGGTTAGGAATACATTTTGACAGTTATTCCAACATCGAAGATAAACATCTGGATGTTGCCAATGAACAGTACACCTATCATTACAATTATTCTAAAAATTATGGGTTCAGCAATAAGAATTATTCCGTCAATGGAATGAGCCTAAATTTGATTTACGACACTAGAGACAATTTAATAAACACCAATAACGGTCTGTTCCTGAACATGAATTACCGTTACAATCCCAAAACAGATCTTAACAAACATAACAGTTCCACTTTATTGCTTGAAAGCAGGTATTTTATCCCAATCAGCAAAACGAACAAACAGCATGTTCTGGGAATTTGGGCTTATGGCCAGTTTCAGCTAAGTGGCAGATTGCCGTATTTAAACCTTCCCGCAATAGGCTGGGATCAAAACAGCCGTAGCGGAAAAGGCTATACGCAGGGACTTTTGAGAGGTACAAACCTTATCTATCTTGAAGGCGAATATCGTTTCCCAATTACCAAAAACCAAATGATCAGCGGAACGGTATTTGCCAATGCCACAACTGCAAGCAGTATATACAAAAACCTTACCTCATTCGAATCCGTTCAGCCCGCCGTGGGCGTGGGACTGCGAGTCCTTCTTGACAAAAACACACTGACCAATTTCATCGTTAATTTTGGTCTTGGGCGGGATTCCAAAACTTTCTATTTTAACGATGGGGAAGGATTCTAATAATCTACACCCAATAATTATTTTTGGGAGCAGAAAGATTAGGCATTTTCAGGAAGTATCGTCCCGCTTTCCGTTTCAATCTTGTGAGCCGAACCCCGGCTCACAAGGATTTTTACTGCTATCGGGGCTAAAAGGAGATATTTTGCTTTTTTGCTAATATTTAAAAAAGGGAAAACACAAAAAAGCGATTTAAACTTTACATCCTTGCGTCTTGGCGTGAAAAAACCAAAGCCTAACGTAATGACATTAAGCATGAGAACTAGAACTTTTAACAAAATCATTTTCGTTTTTGGCTATATTTGCAACTTTAAAAAAATAATCCATCTCTAAAATCTCTATGAAACACTTATTAACTGCCCTAGTGGCCTTGACTCTTTTTATTTCTTGCAACAAAAATAAAGAAGTGAAAAATGAAGTAACAAAAGAAGAAACTGTTGATTGCGTTGCCAAAAACGACAAAGAAATCACCGATTACATCGCTAAAAATAAATTGAAAGCAGAAAAAAGCGATTCAGGTTTATATTATGTAATTAACGAGCCTGGAACTGGAGCGCAGCCTACTGCAACATCAAATGTAACTGTAGCTTACAAAGGTTATTTCACTAATGGAAGTGTTTTCGACGAAAGTACTGCCGCAGGGATTTCTTTTGGACTAGATCAAGTGATAAAAGGCTGGACAGAAGGTATTCCTCATTTTAAAACCGGAGGAAGCGGTATCCTTTTGGTACCATCTCATTTAGGATACGGAAATGAAACAATGGGACCAATCCCTGGAGGTTCTGCACTTATTTTTGACGTAAAATTAATTTCGGTAAACTAACTGCAGTAGATTTTCATACCAACAAAAAACCACAACAGAAAAAAATTTGTTGTGGTTTTTTTTGCTATATTTTTTCCTATTCACATTGATAAGCTAGGGATTTTACCAACCAATTGGTCGATAATCTTTCAGGAATTTACCACACCAGTGTTTTCCTGTATTAATTCCGTCAAACAAAGGATCCATAACACGGGCTGCACCATCCACAATATCCAATGGTGGCTGAAAATCTTGTTCTTCCTGTTTTCTCTTGGCCAGTTCCGCTGGATCCTCATCGGTTACCCAGCCTGTATCGACAGCATTCATAAAAATTCCGTCTTTAGCGAGAGTTCCTGCCGCAGTGTGCGTGAGCATATTCAGGGCTGCTTTGGCCATATTGGTATGCGGATGACGATCTTCTTTAAAATCGCGGTAAAACTTCCCTTCCATCGCCGAAACATTAATAATGTGTTTTTTGCCTGTGTTGTCTTTCTTCATCACTTCCGAAAGGCGGTTGCACAATACAAAAGGAGCAACCGAATTAACTAATTGCACTTCGATCATTTCTGTAGTTTCGATTTGACCTAATTTCAATCGCCAGCTGTTTACTTTTCGTAAATCGACTTGCTGTAAATCGGCATCAAGCTCTCCTTCGGGGAAAACTTCCTGTGCTACTAATGCATTGTCAAACGAATACGGAATTTGAGATAATTTAGCAGAAGCCCTTAAACCAATTCCTGGTTCAGGTCCATGCCAAGTTACCGGCATATTCTGGTTGGAAGATGCTCCAGAAGTCAATACTTTTAATTCATCCAAACAACTAGTATGATCCAATAATAATTCTTGCGCTTGTGATGGCAAAGAGCCAATTGGCCGCTCTTCATTTTCCATTAAGTGTGCATAAAACCCCGCAGGCCTTCTCACCGTTTGCGCCGCATTATTAATCAGAACATCCAATCGTTCGTATTTTTGCTCTATAAAATTGCAAAAAATCTCCACACTCGGAATATGTCTCAAATCCAATCCGTGAATTTTCAGGCGGTGTCCCCATTCCATAAAATCATCTTCCTTAGAAAACCTTAATGCAGAATCTACAGGAAAACGGGTTGTAGCAATTACAGTCGCTCCGCCACGCAAAAGCATCAAAGTAATATGATATCCAATTTTTAGTCGAGAACCAGTAATCACGGCAATCTGACCTTTTACATCAGCAGTTTGAAAACGTTTGGCATAATTAAAATCACCACAATCAGAACACATTGTATCATAAAAATGGTGCATTTTCGTAAACTCCGTTTTGCATACGTAACACTTTCTGGGTGTCTCGAGTTCCAACTGTTCTTTGGAATCCAAATCATGCGAAGCCAACAATTTTGGAGCAACAAAAACACTCGCTTCTCTCGCCGAACGAATTCCGGTTTCCTTGCGGGCTGTTCTGTCTTTCTTTTCCTGTTTGCGTTTGGCAACTGCTTTCCCATCTTTTTTTCTCTTCGCTAGCTCATCACGATCTGGGCGTGAAAATTGTCCAGCAGCTTTAATTAAAGCTGTTCTTTGCTCTTTTGGTATTTCAAAAATCTGGTCAGTATCAGTGTTCAATTGAGTCAAAATAGCGATACATTGGTCTATTTCTTCGGAAGTTATTACATTCCTGACTCCTATTATTTCGTTCATCATTATAAAAAAATCATTGCTATTCGCTTCATAAATTCCAAGTCTGCAAATATAGTGTTTAAAGTGAAGTGAGTAGGATCTGAATTCTACCTAATAACTAAATTACTTTTATCTTTGTATCTTCGTCACAAATGGCAGCATCCAATTTTGAAGAATAAAACAAACGCACTAAAATGGAAAACAAAATTATTTTTTATCAAAATAAGGATAGCAACGTAGTGGTCAACGTTACATATTTTGAAGATAATTTTTGGCTTACGCAAAAGTTGACAGCACAGTTATTTGGTGTAGAAGTGCCTGCTGTAAACAAGCATCTTAATAATATTTTTGAAGAAAACGAACTGAACAAAGAAGCAACTATTTCCAAAAAGGAAATAGTTCAACAGGAAGGGAATCGGCAAGTAAAACGACAAGTGGAATTTTACAATCTAGATGCCATAATAGCGGTTGGATACCGTATCAATTCCAAACAAGCTACACAATTCCGAATCTGGGCAACAAAAACATTAAAAGAATACATTATAAAAGGTTTTGTGCTGAATGATGAAATGCTCAAAAACGGAAAACCTTTTGGGAAAGATTATTTTAACGAATTACTGGAACGTATTCGTGAAATTCGAGCCAGCGAACGCCGTGTTTTTCAAAAATTAGGTGATATTTTTGAGCAATGCAGTGCTGATTACAGTAAAGATGCTGAAGAAACCAAACTGTTTTATAAAATGGTTCAAAACAAACTGCATTTTGCCATTACAGGAAATACAGCAGCAGAAATTGTCTATAAACGTGTGGATAGGAACAAAGATTTTATGGGATTATCGACTTGGAAAAATGCTCCAAACGGTAAAATTGTAAAAAGCGATGTTGTAATTGCTAAAAATTATTTGAACGAAAATGAAATTGGCGATTTGAATTTATTGGTCAGCGCTTTTTTGGATTTAGCTGAATTTCAGGCACGTAGAAATCAATTAATAAATATGAAAGATTGGCTAGACCGCACCAATAAGTTTTTAGAAAGCAATAGTTTAGATGTACTTCCAAATGCGGGAGCTATTTCTCACGAACAAGCTGTTGAGAAAGCGCATCAAGAATATGAACATTTCCGTATTGAACAGGATAAAAATTATATCTCTGATTTGGATAGAGAATTGAAGAGACTTAATAATAAATAATAAACATCCTGAATTCTAACTAATTTCTATGCTTTTTCAAATAAAATCCTATTTCAAATTTCTTTGGCGTTCCAAAAACGAACATGCCGTTCACTCGCCATTTGTCTTTAATTTATTGACCAAATGTTTTTATGACAAGAAATTCAAACCGGAATATATTGTTTTAGAAAACTATCGAACCGAACTTTTGCAAAACAAAAAAACTATCGAAGTAACTGATTTCGGAGCTGGTTCACGTGTTTTTAAATCCAATGTGAGACCAATAGCCCAGATTGCCAAAACAGCTGGGATTTCACCCAAACGAGCCCAATTATTGTTTCGGATTGTAAATTATTTTCAACCGGATACCATACTAGAAATAGGAACATCATTAGGATTAGCCACTTCTGCCCTATCATTGGGAAATCCGAAAGCATCCATCATAACTTTGGAAGGCTGTCCAGAAACCGCAAAACAAGCTCAACTGCAACTGCAAAAATTCAATTGTAATAATGTAGAATCAATTGTAAACGAATTTAGCGCCTATCTTAAAAATGATCAACCATCAACTATCAACCATCAACTAATTTACTTCGACGGCAATCATTCCAAAGAAGCAACCTTAGACTATTTTAGTTTATTATTGCCAACAATCACCAACGAAACCGTTTGGATATTTGATGACATTCACTGGTCTGCAGAGATGGAAGAAGCTTGGGAAATTATAAAAAACCACCCAAAAATAACCGTAAGCATTGATACTTTTCAATGGGGATTGGTCTTCTTTAGATGCGAACAACCCAAACAGCATTTTATAATTAGAACCTAAAATTTTAAAAACCGCATCATGGATATCAAGCAAATTTTTGAAAACAATAAAAATTGGATTATCAAACAGCTCAAAATAGAGCCAGATTATTTTAAAAAGCTAGCCAAAGGGCAGTCTCCTGAATTTCTGTACATTGGCTGTTCGGATAGCCGCGTTTCTGCCGAAGATCTTATGGGGCTAGAACCAGGGGAAGTTTTTGTGCACCGTAATATTGCTAATATGGTTCCAAACACAGACTTAAATTCGATGTCGGTAATCAATTATGCGGTTGTACATTTAAAAGTAAATCACATTGTCGTTTGCGGTCATTATGGCTGTGGCGGTATTCATGCCGCCATGCAGCAATCCGATTTGGGAATATTAAATCCTTGGCTAAGAAACATTCGGGATGTTTACCGAATACATCGAAAAACACTTGATAAAATAACCAATGAAGAAGAAAAATATAAAAAACTGGTAGAACTCAATGTACAGGAACAATGCATTAACGTTATCAAAACGGCCGAAGTACAAAAAGCAAACAAAGAAAGAGATTTAAAAGTATACGGTTGGATTTTTGATATTCACAGCGGCAAATTAATTGATTTGAATATCGACTTTCCGGAAATATTGAAAGATATCACCAAAATTTACAAAATATCAAACTAAACCTAATTTACCCTTTATTAATTGCAAAAAAAGACAGTCACCCCCATGACTGTCTTTTTGCTAAAATAACCTAACCTAAACCTTATTATTATTAAGATTTCTACTATGCAGACAGTCTAAATGAACTGAAAGCAATTATCAAAAAAGTTAAATTTCACCAACTAACCAATAAAACTAAAACTTTTATAGTGTAAACTTACTATATAAAAATTAAAACAGATTAAAAAAAATCGTTAAAATTAATATAAAATCGACAAAATACATATTTTACTTGTTTTGACCTTTATTTTCTTATAAAAATAATTCCAAAATAAAACAATAAATAACCTGATCTATATTAAATCCTATTCTGTAACTCCAAATAATATTACATTTAATAAATTGTAACAAAAAACCATCAACTGCTACTTATGATATATTAAAAAGTCTTTTGTACTTTTAAAAACAAAAATCAACAATAAGCACACAAGTCCAAAGAGGCGAACTGGCAAAGCAATCTAAAATTCTAATGAAAAACTCACTTATAAAAATTACAAATATCAAAAGAGATTTTGTACTAGGAAACGAAATCGTTTATGTACTAAAAGGCATTGATCTGGAAATTAATAAAGGAGAATATGTTGCATTAATGGGACCTTCAGGATCGGGAAAATCTACATTAATGAATTTATTAGGCTGCTTGGACACCCCGACATCTGGCACTTATATTTTGAATGGAAAAGATGTTAGCCACATGAAAGATGATGAATTAGCCGAAATCCGAAACAAAGAAATTGGTTTTGTTTTTCAAACATTTAATCTTTTGCCTAGAACGACTGCACTTGATAATGTAGCTCTGCCTATGATTTATGCAGGACATTCAAAGACCGAACGGACTATACGCGCCACCGAGGTACTCAGCCAAGTAAATCTTGCAGACAGGATGGACCACCAGCCTAATCAATTATCTGGAGGACAGCGCCAGCGTGTGGCTATCGCCAGAGCATTGGTAAATAAACCCTCTATCATACTTGCTGATGAGCCAACAGGAAATCTAGACAGTAAAACCTCCTTAGAAATTATGAAACTTTTTGGTGATATTCATGCAAATGGCAACACTGTCATACTAGTAACCCACGAAGAAGAAATTGCTGCTTATGCGCACAGAATTATCCGCTTGAGAGATGGTATCATTGAAAGTGACACAATAAAAGAAGTGTTCAGCAAACAACAATTATAATAAAACAGTTGAACTTCTAAACTCATAAACTTCTTTAAACTTTTAAACTTTTCTCAATGAAAGTATACACAAAAACTGGAGATGGCGGCACTACTGCCCTTTTTGGCGGAACCCGCGTACCAAAAGATCATATCCGCATAGAAAGTTACGGAACAATAGACGAATTGAACTCTTATATAGGGCTCATTCGCGATCAGGAAATAAACAATCATTATAAAGAAATTTTAATCGAAATCCAAGATCGATTGTTTACTATTGGTGCTATCCTAGCAACACCTCCGGAAAAAGAAATAATGAAAAACGGCGAACTTAGATTAAAGAAACTAGGAATAACCGAAACTGATATAGAATTATTAGAAAAGGAAATAGATGATATGGAAGAAAAACTTCCTCCTATGACTCATTTTGTATTACCAGGCGGGCATCAAACTGTGTCATATTGTCATATAACCAGATGCGTTTGCCGCCGTGCCGAACGTTTAGCGGTACATTTAAGTCATAATGAACCTGTTGCCGAAATTGCTATCAAATACTTGAACCGACTTTCTGACTACCTTTTTGTATTGGCACGAAAGTTGACATTTGATTTAAACGCTGATGAAGTAAAATGGATACCAAGAAAATAGTATTCTTTTTTTATTGTTTGGCACTTAATTTATTGCCATCATTTTTAGTAAGATACTTCATTCCGAAAATGATTATGAAGCACAAAAAACAAACGTTCTTAATTTTATAAAAAATAAATCGTTTTTTACTTGTCTTTTTCAGTAAAAAATTTATTTTTGCACAAAACTAAATCGACAGATATGTATTGGACATTAGAATTAGCATCATATTTAAGCGATGCACCGTGGCCTGCTAACAAAGACGAACTTATTGACTACGCTATTAGAGCCGGAGCTCCATTAGAAGTGGTAGAAAACCTTCAATCAATTGAGGATGAAGGCGAGATATATGAATCAATGGAAGAAATTTGGCCAGATTATCCAACGGACGAAGATTATCTTTGGAACGAGGATGAATATTAAAAAGTAAACCAAGAAAAAGTCTCAAAAGAGGCTTTTTTTTTGTTTAAATTTACGCAGATATATTAAATAGAAATAAAAAACAGATCATGAGTTTCATAAACAGTATTATTAAAATCTTTGTTGGAGATAAATCCGAGAAAGACGTTAAAGCTTTACAGCCGTATTTAAATAAAATAAAGACTTTTGAAAGCGCTTTGCAATCTTTGTCAAATGATGAATTAAGAGCCAGAACTGTATTTTTTAAAGAGAAAATAAAACAAGCTCGTGCCGAAAAAGATACTAAAATAGCTTCTTTAAAGACCGAAGTTGAAAGCATTGAGGACATTGACAAACGTGAAGATATTTATATCGCTATAGATGCTCTTGAAAAAGAAGCTTATGATATCTCCGAAAAAACACTGATGGAGATTCTTCCTGAAGCTTTTTCGGTTGTAAAAGAAACTGCAAGACGTTTCAAGGATAACTCACAAGTAATAGTTACTGCTACCGCAAAAGACAGAGAACTTTCGGCTGCGAAAAGTTATATCACCCTTGACGGAGACAACTCTGTCTGGGCCAATACCTGGAATGCTGCAGGTAAAGAAATCACTTGGGACATGATTCACTATGACGTTCAATTAATTGGCGGAATGGTTTTGCACGAAGGTAAAGTTGCTGAAATGCAGACAGGAGAAGGTAAAACCTTGGTAGCTACTTTGCCATTGTACTTGAATGCTTTGACTGGAAACGGTGTGCATCTGGTAACTGTGAATGATTACCTAGCCAAACGTGACAGTACTTGGAAAGCACCATTATTCGAATTCCACGGATTAACTGTTGACTGTATCGATAATCATCAGCCGAGTACTGACGCCAGAAAAAATGCTTACAATGCAGATATCACTTACGGTACAAATAACGAATTTGGTTTTGATTACCTAAGAGATAACATGGCACATTCGCCAGAAGATTTGGTCCAAAGAAAACACAACTACGCTATAGTCGATGAAGTCGATTCTGTTTTGATTGATGATGCCCGTACTCCACTTATCATTTCTGGTCCGGTTCCTCAGGGAGACCGTCATGAATTCAATGAGTTGAAACCAAAAATTGAAAATTTGGTAGCATTGCAGCGTCAATTGGCAAATGGTTTTCTTACTGAAGCCAAAAAATTAATCAAAGAAGGAAACACCAAAGACGGCGGTTTCCAATTATTGAGAGCTTACAGAAGTTTGCCTAAGAACAAAGCATTGATTAAATTTTTGAGTGAGGAAGGAATTAAACAATTGCTTCAAAAAACCGAAAACACTTATATGCAGGACAACAATCGCGAAATGCCTAAAGTGGATGAAGCTTTGTATTTTGTGATTGAAGAAAAAAATAATCAAGTTAGCTTAACAGATAATGGTATCAAATTCCTTTCAGGAGACACTGAATCTAACTTTTTTGTACTTCCAGACATTGGAACAGAAATTGCCACTATCGAAAAGAAAAAATTAGATAAGGATGCCGAAGCGGAAGAAAAAGAAAGATTATTCCAAGATTTCGGAATAAAAAGCGAACGTATCCATACTTTGACACAACTTTTGAAAGCGTATAGCCTTTTTGAAAAAGATGTAGAATATGTAATCATGGATAACAAAATCATGATTGTTGATGAGCAAACAGGTCGTATCATGGATGGTCGCCGTTATTCGGACGGTTTGCACCAAGCGATTGAAGCCAAAGAAAATGTAAAAATCGAAGCTGCTACTCAAACATTTGCTACTATTACATTGCAGAATTATTTCAGAATGTACAACAAATTGGGTGGTATGACCGGTACAGCTGTTACTGAAGCTGGCGAGTTATGGGAAATCTACAAACTCGATGTAGTAGAAATTCCTACTAACAGACCAATGGCTCGTATTGACAAAGAAGACTTTATATACAAAACAACCCGAGAAAAATTCAATGCCGTTATTGAAGATGTAACTGAACTTTCAAAAGCAGGAAGACCTGTTCTTATTGGAACAACTTCGGTTGAGATTTCAGAATTGTTGAGCCGTATGCTGAAAATGCGCGGTGTGGCTCACAACGTATTGAATGCTAAAATGCACAAACAAGAAGCACAAATTGTTGAAGAAGCAGGAAAAGCGGGGGTGGTAACCATTGCAACCAATATGGCAGGCCGTGGTACAGATATCAAATTATCTCCCGAAGTGAAAGCTGCCGGAGGTTTGGCAATTGTAGGTACAGAACGCCACGATTCTCGTCGTGTTGACCGTCAGCTGCGCGGTCGTGCTGGTCGCCAGGGAGATGTGGGAAGCTCTCAATTTTATGTTTCCCTTGAAGACAACCTGATGCGTTTGTTCGGTTCCGAAAGAGTTGCTAAGGTAATGGACAGAATGGGACTGAAAGAAGGAGAAGTAATCCAGCATTCGATGATGACAAAATCTATCGAGCGTGCTCAGAAAAAAGTGGAAGAAAACAATTTTGGTGTCCGTAAACGTTTATTGGAATATGATGACGTAATGAATGCACAGCGTGAAGTTGTTTACAAACGCCGCCGTCACGCCTTGTTTGGAGAACGTCTAAAACTGGATATCGCAAACATGCTTTATGATACCTGCGAACTGATTGTTGATGAAAATAAAGCTAAAAACAGTTTCAAAGATTTTGAATTTGACATTATCCGTTATTTCTCATTTACATCTCCTGTATCACAAGAAGAATTTTCAAAATTGACCGAAATCGAAATCACGGGTAAACTTTACAAAGCGACCCTTGAATTTTATACTCAAAAAACAGAAAGAAGCGCCAGAGAAGCCTTCCCAATCATCAAGAATGTTTATGAAGACAGAAACAATCATTTTGAGCGTATCGTAGTTCCGTTTACCGATGGAATAAAAATGTTCAATGTTGTAACTGATTTAAAGAAAGCCTACGAAACTGAAGGATCACAACTAGTTGCCGATTTCGAAAAAAACATCACTTTATCCATTGTTGATGAAGCTTGGAAAAAACATTTGCGCAAAATGGACGAATTGAAACAATCGGTTCAATTAGCCGTTCACGAACAAAAAGATCCATTGCTTATTTACAAATTGGAAGCGTTCAACTTGTTCCGTGGCATGCTTGACAATGTGAACAAAGAAGTAATTTCGTTTTTATTCAAAGGTGATTTGCCAGCTCAAAATGCTCCTGTAATTGAAGAAGCAAGAATCGAGCGTCAGGTGGAGGATTACCAATTAAGCAAAGACGAAATTCCAAACAGCAAAAATGCTAATCGTGAAGCTGGGGAAACTCAACAACGACAAGTTACAGAAACTATCGTTCGCGACCAGCCAAAAATAAACCGTAACGATACAGTAACCATTCAAAATGTCGCCAACGGACAAACACAGGAAATGAAGTTCAAAAAAGCAGAAAGCTTAATCGCTAGCGGAGCTTGGGTTTTGGTTTCTTAATAAAAACAGATTAGACTTGAATCCCCAATTACGGAAGTAGCTGGGGATTTTTGCGTTAAATATAGTAGAGATTTACATGCAAATAGTTGTTGTTTTTCGACACTGCCCTAAAAAATGTGTAAGCTTAAAAATTGTACTTTTATTTTTTATTAATCCTGTATCACTTTTTCAGAACTAGACATAGCTTTCTTTTACATCATCAAACGGCAAAACATTAATCAGAAAATCCACCCCACATTCTATTTTATGAAATTTCTGGGTTCTCAATTTTTGTGTTATTTAAAAAAATAAATAGTAGTTCTTTTTAAATTGCTCATTAATGCTATTATTAAACTAAATTTTCCAGCCCGAATTGAGCCAGCTGATCAACAATAGGCAAAGTTTTCAATCCTAATTCAGTCAACCGATATTCTACTTTAGGAGGAATTTGAGGATAGACTTTTTTACTAACCAATTTGTTTTCAACAAGCATATTTAATTCTTGTATCAGCATTTTTTCACTAATACCCGTAACAGCCCTTTTTAGTTCGCCATATCGCACCGCATTTCCGTTGATTTGAAACAGTATCATTAATGTCCATTTACCGCTTAACAGTGTTAAAGATGCTCTTACAGGACACCTTTCATCACATGCTGGATTTATTTTTAAGTTTTTTTCCATTGATAATCAATTATTCTAACCATTTGGTAAGTACTTAACCATTTTGTAAGTACTTGTGCAAAAGTAAGTAATAATATAATTTTACCAAAATTAAACAGCTAAAAAATAAAAAAATGAAAGTATTAGTATTTGGAGCTACAGGCTCACAACAGTTTCACGTGATTGGAGAAGCAAAAAACAAAGGTGCAGAAGTCTATGCAGTAACCAGTTCAGAAAAAAACTTTGACAAACTGAAAAACGCAGGTGCAATTCCAATATTAGGCAATATGTCTGATGCCGAAAGAATGAATGAAATCACTAAAGGAATTGACACAATTGCTTTGTTGATTCCTGTTTCTCTTCCTAACCCAGCAGACGGATTTCAGTTAGCCAAAAATGTAATCGATGCCAGTAAAGCAAATGGTGTAAAAATGATAGTTTGGAACACCAGTGGTTTTTTAGCACCTCAAAAACTAGGAATTCCTATGGAAGATGTAAAATTAGAAACAAAAGAATATCTTAAAGATTGTGGAGTTCCTTATGTAATTATAGAACCGTCTATTTATGCCGAAAATTTGTTGGCTCCTTATACAACCGATTATATTAAAAATGAAAGAAAAGTAGCTTACCCAACTCCAGAAAACATGCCTATTGGCTGGATTGCATCAAGAGATGTTAGTGCCTTTGTGGTTGAAGCTTTATACAAACCAGAATTATCAGGACAATCATTTATGGTTAGTGGTTTAGATAACCTGAAAGGAAATGATCTTGCTGAAAAATTCACTATTGGTTTGGGTGAAAAAATAGATTTCTACGCTATGCCACCACAAGAATTTGGAGACAAATTGAGTATTCTTGTTGGAGAAGAAAGTGCTAGAGGCGTACAAGGATATTATGAAATGTTGGCTGGGCTACCGGTATATCCAACAAAATTCAATCCCAACTTGCAAGAAGTTTTAGAAAAACTACCTGTAAAAATGACTCCAATGGAAGAATGGGTTAAAATGCATAAAGAAATTTTTATCAATTAAGTTGAAAATAAACCAAAATAGAAACATCAAAAACACCAGTAATTGAATGCTGGTGTTTTGCTGTTATAATGAAATATAGTATTCTCCCACTTTTATTACTATCTTTTTTAACATTAAAAGACAAAATTATCTTAAAAAAAAGTATTTTTGCGCTTAAATCAAAAACAGTCTGAAACAGTTTTTTATCATATTACTTTCTTCAATATTACTGCTTCCATCTTTTGGGAACATAATTATATATGCCAAATTTAAAATAAACCAAGACGAGATTGCTAAAACCATTTGTATTCAAAGAAAAATAGCTAACAATACGTGTAACGGAAATTGTGAACTCAAGAAAAGCTTAAAAAAATTTGATGATAATGAGAAAAAAATGCAAAACAACCTCAAAGAAAAATTAGAGCTGGTTTATATTCAAAACACATTAGAAGCTACTTATTCAATCATAACATCAGCTTATTCTGCTCAAAAAAAATACTTTACTTTCGATAAAAAACCGATCTCGGTTATCTTATCAAATTTTCGGCCACCCGCCTATTTTATATAAATTCTAATATCACTTTTCAAACTTTTTTGAAATGTTTTTTATTGGCTCAAAGTCAATGAATCGATTGTTATTATTCCAAATTTATATAAATCATAAATGAAATCAGAGATTCACGAAGACCGCTCAAAAACAATTGCCTATTTGAGTAAAAAAATTCTATTTTCCCTACTATTATTGGGGCAAATCACTATTGCGCAAAATAAAACCGAAAAAGACAGCACTAAAACACAAGAACTTGAAAGTGTATTTGTAACTGCTAATCGCTCTGCAACATTACGAAAAGAAACACCTGCAGCTGTTAGTAAATTAACCGCAAAAATCATTAACGAAACCAAAGCCGTTGCAGCTTATGAAATCATAAATAAAACACCAGGTGTATTAATGGTAAATCTTGGAAATGAACAACACTCCATGTCAATTCGACAACCGATGACTACCAATGCTTATTATCTGTATCTGGAAGATGGCCTTCCTATTCGTCCAATGGGAATTTTTAACCACAACGCTTTATTAGAAATTAATCAATTCGATCTTCAAAATATTGAGGTGGTAAAAGGTCCTGCTTCTTCTTTGTATGGTCCAGAAGCTGTAGGCGGTACAATAAATTTAATCTCTCTAAAACCTTCTATAAATCCAGAATTCAAATTTGGAATCCAAGCAGACCAATGGGGCTATAAAAGAATTCAAATTGCTGGTGGAGCAACAATAGGTAAAGTAGGTTTTCACATTGCGGGAATCTCTAGTTTACAAGAAAATAGCTGGATGACTTATTCTGATTACAAAAAAGACAATATCAACTTTAGACTTGACTATAACATAAACGATAAAACTCGATTAATCAGCAATACGATGTGGGGTAAATACTATTCGGATATGAGTGGAAGTGTAAACGAAGCAGCTTTTTACGATAGAATCTACAAAAGCACAACCGATTTTACATACCGGAAATCTGATGCCCTTAGAACACGATTGACCTTGGAACACGATTGGAATGATACTGCAAGTAGTTACATTACTGCTTATTACCGAGACAATAAGTTGGGGCAAAACCCATCTTACGGAATCAAATGGAGTCCAACTGTAAACCCTACAAGCGCGACTGGTGAAGTCAACTCCAATAATTTCAAAAGCTATGGTGTCATTGGACAGCACACTCAAAAATTTGATTTTTTAAATACTAAAATTGTTGGCGGAGCTCTTTATGATTACTCTCCTGTTACCTATTGGTCTTATTTACTGGAAATGAAAGCCAATTTAAACCCAGGAACTTCTGGGAAACAAACGGTAGATTATTATGAAATCCTAGCTGAACGACCTGATATAAAATTAGCCAACTATACCGCCGATATTTTTAATACCGCTGGATTTGCACAAGTGAGCTTCAATCCTCTTGAAAAATTGGTCGTTACAGCAGGTGCACGTTATGATAATTTAAAAGTCAATTACGATAACGCACTTGATAAATCAACTGGAACAAAAATATATGACAAGCCAACTTTCAAAGCTGGAGCCAACTATAATCCTGTTTTGTTTGCTGGAATTTATGGAAATTATTCTCAAGGTTTTGCTCCTCCTGGAATCACCTCTATTTTTAGAACCAAACCAGGAACTGGCGGAACAACTGGTAAGCCAGCAGAATTCTATTACAACTTAGAACCGGCAACATTTGACAATTATGAAATTGGAGGATGGCTAGCATTATTAGACGGAAAATTAAACTTTGATTATGCCGTTTATTATATGGAAGGCAAAAACGAGTTCCTAAGCGTTCGCTTGCCAGACAATACAACCGACTATCGTTCTGTTGGAGAAACCAGACATAAAGGAATTGAATTTGGAGGAAATTACAAACTGCTGTCCAACCAACTAAACATTCGATTTGGCGGTACAGTTGCAGAACATACTTTTATAGATTTTAAAGTTTCAGATAATCCAACCGATGCGTTGAAAAATTTGGATGGAAAAGAAATGCCCCAAGCCCCAAAATGGTCTGGAAATTCCGAAATAAGTTATTACCCAAATTGGTTTCCTAAATTCAGAACTTCGCTGGAATGGCAATCGGTTGGAAATTATTACCAAGACCAAATCAACACAATAAAATATGCAGGGTATGACATCTTTAATTTTAGAGCAGGTTACGAATGGAAAGGAATCGAAATTTACGGAAACATAATCAATATTACCGATAAATTATACTCTTATAATGTTTCGAGAGCAAACACAGCAACTTCTCAACCCACTTATACCGCTGCTTCACCAAGAACATTTATGATCGGACTGCAGTATAATTTTTCATTAAAAAAATAAGAATTAGGAGCTAATCCCGTCATCCGCTGTATCTTTTGCGGCGAACCCCGCCACAAAAGGATGCCGCTTCTACCGGGGCTAAAAAAGAAAAACAATGAATAATACACCAAAAGAGAAAAAATCATCTAAAAAGAAAGATTCTAAGTTCGTCAAAAAAATCAAACAAAAAGTATATGCCTGGCATCGTACCATTGGGATTATCACTATAATTCCGGTTATTTTCTGGACATTATCTGGATTAATGCATCCCTTTATGGCGCATTTCTTCAAACCCACAATTGCCAACGAACGCATTGAATCTAAACCAATTGACAAAACCCAATTAACACTTTCTATTCAGCAAGTTTTAGAAAAAAATAAAATAACTGAATTTAAAAATTTCCGAATTGTCTCGTTTGATAATTCAACCTTTTATCAAGTAAAAACAGTAAAAGGCGAACTGAT
This sequence comes from Flavobacterium sp. 1, assembly GCF_002797935.1. NCBI lineage: Bacteria > Pseudomonadati > Bacteroidota > Flavobacteriia > Flavobacteriales > Flavobacteriaceae > Flavobacterium > Flavobacterium sp. 1. The sequence goes on along the minus strand of NZ_PGER01000001.1, from coordinate 199,442 downwards.
CTATTTCAATACTTCAGATGCAAAAAAATTAGAAGATGGAGACCAAAAATATGCACATTGGCTTTCGCGATATTTCCTTGATGACCAAAAAAATCCAATTAGCAAAACTGATTTAGTAACCGAATTTACTTCTCAATACAAATACATCAATAGGTATTTACCTGTTTACAAAACCACATTCAATCGCCCTGATGGAATGGAAGTATATGTAGAAACGGCTTCTGGGAAACTAGCAACTTACAATCCAAAATCAAGACAAGCATTTATCTGGTTTTTTGATACTTTTCATAATTGGGCTTTTATAGATTGGATTAGCAACAACAGCATTCGTATTGTTGTAATGTTTGCATTTCTTTCTATCATCTTCTTTTCGGCAATAAGTGGTATTCTCATATACGGTTTATTTTGGAAGCAATTCAAAAAAACCGATAGTTTGACTTCTAAAAAAGGATTACGAAAATACCATCGCCAAATCGGAATTTGGATTTCATTATTTACTTTAACCTTTGCCTTTAGCGGAGCTTATCACGCCACCACAAAATGGAATCCATATACTTTAGACAAAATGGTATACGAACCTGTTTTTAATACAAAAGACATTCAAACTCCAAGCAATGCTATTGCTTTAGATTGGAATCGATTCGAAAATTTAAGCATCATTACCTTAAATGACAGTCTATATTACAGATGTCAAATGGCATTAGTCAAAAAGAAATACGACACTTCAAAAACAGATTCAAAATCAAAATGGGATAAAAAAGAAAATCCAAAATCAGAAACTATTTATATCAACACAACAACTAACAAATCAACTACAAATCTTGATATAGAATACGCTAAATTTCTAGCTGTTTACTTCAGTGATGGTGATTCGAAACCAGCCTGTTGCGAAATGGACAGCGGTACAGAATCCAAACAAACACTTGAAAATGTCCCTTTACTTGAAACCAAAGTAATTACAGAATTTGAAAGCCGAGAGTATGGTTTTGCCAACAAACGTTTGCCTGTCATAAAATTAGCTTACGATACACCAGAGAAAACGACTTACTTCATTGAAACATCTACTTCAAGATTGGCAGCTGTTATCGAAAATTCAGATGTAATAGAAGGTTATTCTTTTGCCATATTTCACAAATTTTTATTCATGGATTGGGCTGGTAAAAACGTTCGCGATTTCACTATGGTTTTAGCTTCATTAATTATTTTAATTATTAGTGTACTTGGTTTAGTTTTATTTTTAAAGAAAAATTAATACCAAATACAATTTTTAAGATTATTCCCCAATTATAAACTAGTTGGGGATTTTTTATTGCTTAAATTTACTTTCAATAAAAACGCAAAAGAAATGTACACCATACCTTTTCAAACCATAGATTGGGATCAAATAGAAGCTACAGAACACAAAGGAACGACAGGAACGGCCTATTGGCAATCTGTAATATTAGATGGTCTTCGAATTCGAAAAGTAGTTTATTCAGATAATTACGAGGCTGACCATTGGTGTCAAAAAGGTCATATCGTACATTGTTTAGAAGGCGAATTTAGCAGTGAACTTGAAAATGGAGAAACTTATAAACTAACTCAAGGAATGACCTACATTGTTTCGGATGATTTGAGTTCACATCGTTCTATAACCGCAAACAAAGTCACATTATTAATTATCGACGGTGTTTTCTTAAAACCAAAAGAAAAATAGTACCAGTAATATAGACAGTAGTAATTACCTAAAATAAAAAAAAGCGTACCTTTACTAGAATACAATTATAAGAAACAATTAAAAATATACTATTATGTCAAAAAGTCAAGACGCAAAGAAAACAGTCAAAAAAGAGCCTCTTAAGACCGCAAAAGAAAAGAAGGAAGAGAAGAGAGAAAAGAAAAACAGCCCGAAAAGGGATTAATTATTGACATTAAAAAACCCTCTTTTATTGCTAAATGAGGGTTTTACATTTTAAATATGTCTTATTATTTCAAAGGAATATTTTTCAAAATTTCCAATACAAATTTCCAATATTTTTGAGATGACGAAATACTTGCTCTTTCGTCTGGAGAGTGCGCCCCGTGAATAGTTGGACCAAAAGAAATCATATCCATATCGGGATAGTTTGTCCCTAGAATTCCGCATTCCAATCCTGCATGACAAGCGGCTACATTTGGTTTTTCTCCATTTTGTTTCTCATAAACAGAAACCAAAACATCCAATATTTCAGACTTAGGATTTGGTGACCAGCCAGGATAAGATCCTGAAAATTCCACTTCACAGCCCATTAATTCAAAAGCAGAACGTAAGGCATTAGCCAAATCAAATTTGGACGATTCTACAGAAGAACGCGTTAAGCATTGTACAGAAAAGTTACCTCCTCCTACTTCCACTTTGGCAATATTATTAGATGTTTCAACCAGATTGTCAAAATCAGCACTCATTCTATAAACACCATTATGTGCAGTATACATAGCACGAACAAAATAGAATTGAGCTATCGGAGGCATAACCGATGCAGGAAGTATATCTAATTTTTCAAAAACCACTTCCAAGTTAGGCTCGGTCGTTTGAAACTCTGCTTTGATTTCGTTTACAATTTGTTGCATATCGAATACAAAAGCTTCATCATAAACGGAAGCGATAATAACTTTAGCAGTGCTTTCACGCGGAATTGCATTACGAAGACTTCCTCCGTTGATTTCAGAAATCTGCAGTCCAAAATTATCAAAACCATCAAATAATAAACGGTTCATAATTTTGTTGGCATTCCCCAAACCTTTGTGAATATCCATTCCTGAATGTCCGCCATTCAATCCTTTTACCTTTATAGAATAAGCAACAGAACCTTCTGGAGTTTCCTCTTCATCATACTCGGCAGTGGCGGTAACATCGGTTCCTCCGGCACATCCAATACCTATTTCGTCATCTTCTTCCGTATCCAGATTCAATAAAATATCTCCTTTAAGAATTCCTCCCTGCAGATTCAAAGCCCCTGTCATTCCTGTTTCTTCATCAATCGTAAACAAAGCTTCAATCGCCGGATGCGGAATATCTTTGCTCTCTAAAATCGCCATAATAGTAGCTACACCAAGACCATTATCAGCACCAAGAGTAGTTCCTCTAGCACGAACCCAATCCCCATCTACATACATATCGATTCCTTGAGTATCAAAATCAAAAACAGTATCCGAGTTTTTTTGATGTACCATATCCAAATGCCCTTGTAAGACCAAGGCTTTTCTGTTTTCCATACCCGGCGTGGCAGGTTTACGGATAATCACATTTCGGATTTCATCTTCAAAAGTTTCTAATCCCAAACTGGCACCGAAATCTTTCATAAACTCAATTACACGTTCTTCTTTTTTGGAAGGGCGTGGCACTGCATTCAAATCGGCAAATTTATTCCAAAGTGCTTTTGGTTCTAGATTTCTTATCTCTTGGCTCATTTATTTTTTGTTTGAAGTTTAACATTTTTCGCAGTCAAAGTTACAAACTCCTAAAGCTAGTTTTATAAAAGTTTTAATTTATTTTAAACGAATTATTTCCAATTTAGCTAATAAAAAAATTAACCGCAAAGTTCACTAAGCTTTGCGGTCAGTAATCTTTACAGTAAAACGTACACAATCAAAATGTTTTTTTATTCGACCACATTTTTAAATTAAAAAATCGATCAAAATTTGTTTCTTTACAATACAATTTACAAAAAATGAAACGCAGTTATATTCTCCCTTTATTTCTTCTGATCCAAATCATATTTCTTAAAATCATTCGGTTTTTTCCAGAATCTGTAGAACATTTTTACAGCAACGGGATTTATGTTTCTATTTCAAAATTTTCGAGAATTGTTTTGGGAAAAATTCCTTTTTCTATAGGCGATTGTATTTATTTTATTCTGATTTTATTCGCTTTAAAATGGTTTTGGAAAATTAGAAAATCTTGGAAGCTGAATTGGAGAAATAACCTCTTAACGGTTTTGAGTGTTCTTTCGGTGTTTTATTTCTTCTTTCACATCCTTTGGGCATTGAATTATTACCGTGAACCTTTGTTCGAAAAAATGAGTATTGAAAGAGATTATACCGATGCTGATTTATTGGCTTTTACCAAAAAACTAATTGCAAAAACGAATGCTATCCAAAGTCAAATCACCAAAAACGACAGCTTGAAAGTCGTTTTCCCTTATTCCCAAAGCCAGGTTTTTGAAATGAATCAAAATGGGTATAAAAACCTTTCCAAAGAATATGATTTTTTTGCCTACTCACATTTGAGTATTAAGAAATCTCTTTTCAGTTTGCCTTTAACTTATATGGGTTTTGGCGGTTATCTGAATCCATTTACCAATGAGGCGCAGGTTAATTATTTAGGACCGATGTACAGTTTTCCGATGACTACCAATCACGAAATGGCACATCAGATGGGATATGCGAGCGAGAGCGAATGTAATTTTATTGGTTTCATGTCTTCAATAAAAAATGATAATCTGTATTTTCAATATTCGGGATACAGTATGGCTTTGCGCTATTGTTTAGGAAATTGGCAAGTACGAAATGAAAACATATTGAAACAATTATTGAAAACCGTCAATCCTGGTATTTTGAAAAACTATAAAGAAAGTGAAGATTTTTGGAAGCAATATCAAACGCCGATTGAAACCGGTTTTCATGCTTTCTATGATCGCTTTTTGAAAATGAACCAGCAAAAAGACGGTATGGACAGTTACAGTAAGTTTGTGAATTTGATGGTGAATTATTATAAAGTTAGACCGCTATAAATTACAAATATTCTCTTATTTGAACGCAGGAAGCATTTTTTACCTTCACTTCATTTCCTGTTTTCTTTAATAATCCTGTAACTGAATCTCGTTTAAAAACCACAACATTTCCTGTTGATTGATTGGCAACTATAACAAATTTGCCTTTGGAATCTATTGCAAATACCCTTGGAGTCTTCCCAAAAGTAGGTTGATACCCAACAGTTTTTAATGTTCCATCGCTTGCTATCGAAAAAATAGCAATGTTGTTTTCCTCACCGCGATTGGAAGCATACAAGAATTGACCGTCGGGAGAAACGTGAATGTCACTGCCACTAAAGCCTTTTGTAATTTCATCGCTATGAGCTGGAATTCTTTGAATACTGTCTAATCTGCCGTTATCATATTTATAAACACTTACAAAACCAGCGATTTCTTCAACGCAATAAGCATATTTCCCATTCGGATCGAAGGCAAAATGTCTAGGTCCGCTTCCTAATATTGTTTGGGTAAATGGATATGGAGTCTCTTGTAGCGGTTGTTTTTGGAGGCTGTCAAATTGATAGCAACGAATTTTATCTGCTCCTAAATCGGGTAAAAAAACAAAATCACAATTAGGGGAAAATACGCTGGAATGCACATGCGAACGGTCTTGTCGTTCTTTATCAATACTTCCTTCTGAATAAGAATAACTTTGAACAATTGGGCTTATTTTTCCGTCTTCGGTTAATGAATGAACTGCGACGCTTCCTTCGGTATAATTAGCATTTACAAGCCATTTTCCGCTTTTATGAACAGAGAGATAGACTGGGTTTTCTCCACCGCTTTTTTGACTACTGATAAATGTCAAAGTCTTATTTTGCGGTTTAAACTCAAAGCTGCTGACGCTTCCTGCATTTGGCGTTTTGGTATCGGTACAGGCATAAATATAATTACCGTTTGGAGACAGCGTTAAATAGGATGGATTCAGAACATTCTTAACAGTTGTTATTTTCTTTAATCGGCCTGTTACAGTATCTAATTTGAAAACGTAAATTCCTTTTTTTTCTTTATTAAAATTATAGGAACCAACAAAGACATAAGTGTTTTGTGAATAACAATTGAAACCTATAAATAACGCAAATAGGATGGTTATTATAGATTTCTGATGACCTGAAATTACATTTTGAGTTTTAGTTTGAAAATTAAATACTTGCAAAATTTTTGTTTTATGAATTTTAGAGTTGCTAAGTTATATCATTTTAGTTAGGTTTGCGACTAATAATTGGGTGTATAAACTCTAAAGTATTTTTTTTTGAAAAGATCTTCTGAAAAACTAAATTTCTAAAATAGCCCCGATAGCAGTGAAAATCCTCCCGATTTTTCTTCGGGAGATTGAAACAAATAGCGGGAGAAATGCTGTTCTGAAACGGAAACATCTGCTCCTACTTATTTTAAAAAAAGTGTCGTATTGTAACAAAATGTACATCGGATGTACTAATGGAATATGAGTGAAAATCTAGAGCCTTCTTTTGTCAAACAACTGCAAGAAAACCAGAATATAATCCACAAGATTTGTCGATTGTATACTGCTGGTGAGGATGCTCATAAGGATTTGTTCCAGGAAATCACGATTCAGCTGTGGAAAGCTTTTCCGAAATTTAGAGGGGAAAGTAAATTTTCGACTTGGGCTTATCGAGTCGCCTTGAATACGGCAATTACTTTGTATCGAAAGAGCAAGCGCAGCATTGCAACTGTTGAGTATGAAGGGAGACAGCATTTTACGCATGACATAGAATATAATTATGAAGAAGAGGAGCAGTTGAAACTGATGTATAAGGCAGTTTATCAGCTGAATGATATTGAAAAAGCGTTAGTATTTATGTATTTGGAAGACAAGGATTATACTGAAATATCGGAAACTTTAGGGATTAGCGAAGTGAATGCAAGGGTAAAAATGAATCGGATAAAAGGGAAATTAAAAAAAATATTAAATCCATTAGGCGTATGAAAGAGTTGGATTTATTAAAAAAAGACTGGAAAAAGAACGCAGCTTCTTTTGTGCAGGTATCGGAAAGTGAAATTTACAAAATGATCCATAAAAAATCGTCTTCAATAGTGAAGTGGATTTTTATAGTGAGCATCATAGAACTTGGATTAGGATTAGTATTAGGCTTGGCTCTGTCATTTACTAAATACGACGAAAAAAATATTGAATTAATCAAGCATTTGGGCGTTTACGGCTACTATATTTCGGCAACTGTGTTGCTTTATGCTGTTATTTTATACTTTATTTTTAAGTTTTATACCATGTATCGCAAAATTGCGGTAGATGACAATACCAAAAAATTGATTTCAACTATATTAAAAACCCGAAAAGTGGTTAAACAATACATCGCGTTCAACTTATCATTTTTTGCAGTTTTTTTCATCGTGTTTGGCGGATATCTTTTTTATGAGGGTTACTTGGAAAGTGCTTCTAAAAATGGCAATACTCATCCTGAAATGCCTTTAAACATTGCTTTGATATCGTTTGTTGTATTGATTTTAGCCACAGCTATATTTACATTTGCTTTCTGGCTAATCTATAAATTAATCTACGGGATTTTATTAAAGCGCCTGCAAAACAACTTTGAAGAATTGAAAAAAATTGATTTATAAAAAAAAGAGGCTAACGCCTCTTTTATCTTTTAATATTCCCATTGTCGAGTTTTATTAAGTTCCTCCTGTTCTTTTAAAGCCTCTGCAGGAATTACTTTGAGGAAAGAAGAATGCTGCTCTATGGCGTATTCAACCATTTCAACAATTTCTTCAATGGTATCGTTGTCATAATCAATAACCAAAGGCTCTTTTATGACAATCGATTGTAGAATCCCTTTCTTTTTCATGTATAACCCTTTCTTGCAAAACGAACGCCGAAAACCATCAATCACAATCGGAACAACTATTGGTCTATGCTGTTTTATGATGTGTGCCGTTCCTTTTCGAACAGGCTTAAATGATTTGGTTGTTCCCTGAGGAAAGGTTATAACCCAACCATCTTCTAAGGCTATTTTAATATTTTCAGTATCATTGGGATTTACATCTTTTTTCTCTTTTACATCTTCTCCTTTTGCACGCCAAGTACGCTCTACAGAAATAGCACCCGCATACGCCATGATTCTAGGCAATAATCCCGCTCTCATCGTTTCTTTTGCTGCTACGTAATACATGTTCAATTTTGGATTCCACATGTACCATACATTTTTTATAGAATCTTCTCTTCCGCTTAAACTCGCGTTGAAAACATGAAACATCGCAGTTACATCTGCAAAATAAGTTTGATGGTTGGAAATAAAAAGTACGTTGGCATCAGGCAGATTTTTAATAATTTCAGAACCCTCAATCTGCAGTTCATTAAAACCACGGTAACGTCTGTGGCTAATAAATCCAAAAATTCTGATCAGCCATTTTTTTATAAATAGTATGTGTCCAAAAGGATTTCGCTTAAATAATCCCATAAGATTGTTTTATTTGTTTTAGATTTGGGACTGCAAAATTACTATTTTTTTTCCTCTTTAAATATTAAAGAGGCTTCCTTTTAACAAAAAGAGCCAAATTCAAAATTTGCTTTTTTTTAAAACGGAATTCAAAACAATTTTCAGTTCGCTTAGCATCATAGCTGTTGCTCCCCAAACAATATGCTCATCAATTTTGAATACTGGAACCTCTATCGATTTAGCATAAGAAGTATTAATTTTTGCATTTACAACAATAGACTCGCTCAAAAAAGCAGTTAGTGGTAATTCAATAATAGCTGCTACCTCATTAGAGTCCGGATAAAAAGTAATTTCGTCCAAACAAATACCCAGAAAAGGATAAACCATAAAGTTACTAGGCGGAATATATAAATGAGTAAAGGCTTTCAAAACATGAATTTTATCTGGCTCGACGCCGATTTCCTCATAAGTTTCTCTCAATGCAGTCTGTTCAAAATCAGTATCTTCTTTTTCATATTTCCCTCCTGGAAAAGCAATCTGAGAAGAATGAACTCCCTCATAGGAATTTCTAACTATGAGAACCAAATGTGTTTCACCTGCTTTAGGATAAAACAGCATCATTACACCTGCATTTTTAGGTTTTATTTCATCAAAATTTATACTCTTTAGGATTCTAAGACGTTCTTCAGGCACCATAATATTATGAGCCTCTTCACCTGGAAGATTTACATCAGCCAAATAAGGAAGAATTTGTAAAAAATCTTGAAAATCCATAATCAAAGTTTATTTTTGCAAATAAAATAATACCTAAATATACTTTAGAAATAAGTTCCAAACAAATTTTTAAACGCCAAAGCACAAAAATATGTACAGCAAAGAAGAAAATCAAAAACTAAAACATGAATTTTGGGTCGAATTTGCTCAAAAGTATCCGAGAAAATGGCTTTTATACGACACTAAAATAAAAGATTTCTCTTTTAAGTTTTATGTAGAAAATACAAAAGCACAAGTGCATATCGATATAGAAATGAGAAATACAGAATTGCGTATACAATATTTTGAAAAACTAGCTGCTTTAAAAAATATACTCGAAGAAGAATTTGTCAAAGATTTGGTTTTTGAAAAAAATCACACTCTCGAAAACGGAAAAACCATTAGCCGTATTTGGGTCGAAAAATTAAATGTAAGCGTAAGCAACCGCAAATATTGGGATGAAATATTTGATTTTTTCTATGAAAAAATGAATGCTATAGAAATGTTTTATTTAGAATATGATGAATTTATAAAAAACATCGAGAAGTAAGATTTCATATTTAGTGAATGATTAATCAAAAAATATTCGCAATGGATTTATTTGGACAAACAAATGATTGGGATACTAAATTAACTCCAATACTGGAAAAATATAAAGACCGAAAGCATCCGTTAGATTACCAAAACCTGTATCAACTGGTAGTTATGGTTGTTCTGTCTGCTCAAGATTCGGATGCCAATATCAATAAAATTGCACTGAAATTATTTGAAATCTTTCCCAACATAGAAAGTCTGACCGTTTCAAATATCGATGCATTAATACCATATATTTCCAAAGTTCGGAATTTTGGCACTAAAGCCAGCTGGTTAATTGAAATTGCGCAAACCATTCAAGAAGACAAAAACATTCCTCTCACAATGGAGAATTTAACCGCCTTAAAAGGAATCGGGCGAAAATCAGCCAATGTCATTATGCGGGAAGCAAGAGTTCCTGCCGAAGGAATTATAGCCGATTTACATGTGATCCGTGTAGCTCCCAGAATCGGATTAATCCCAGAATACAAAGACGGTAACAAAGTTGAAAAACAACTCATGCAGATTTTGCCAAAAAAGATTTGGCGAGAAATAGGGATGGCAATTTCGTTTCTGGGAAGGGAAATTTGTAGGCCACAACCTAAATGTGAAATATGTCCGATTAATCAGGTTTGTGAGTATTATAAAAATCTAGGGAAATAATGAAATAAATTAAACTTTAAAATCTAATTTATAATTTCTTCCACTTTTCGCAAAGCATCTGCAAAATTCATTGGTTGAGATTTAGAATTAATATAACTCGTTTTAGAGTTATCTATTAGTAAGTTGATATGAAATAATTCTGTATCGTGATCTTCTTTATTTAGTTTCGCTTTTATATCAAATAATACTTTTTGCGTTTTACCATAACTTACGTCATCATTAGATAAATTCGAGACGTATGAACTTAAAAATGCACCACTATCATTAAAAACACTTTTATCTGAACCCTTTCCCTTTCCATAAGTTTTAAAAAATAACTTCTCTAAAGTATCATAATCTACAGCAGAATAATTTGAATAATACATCTGAGACATTCGATCTTCTTTAAGTAAAGAATAATAGTAAACGATGGCTTCTTTTCTATTCTGTTGAAACAAAACTCCCAATGCATCCCACAAATAAAATTTATTACTATCTTCTAAATTAATATCTAAATATTCAATCGCTTTAGCAATACAAAAATCTATTTCTTTATCTTTTTTTAATAATATTTTCACCGCAGACCAACATTTAGGACTTTTAATATCTTCACAACATTCTTTCAACAAAGCAAAATCCCGTGTTAACTCAATATATTTTTCTAGTTTTTCATCTAAATTATAACCTGGGTCATTATCCTTAAAAAAATTTCTGATTTTAGGAAAAGCAAGACTTAAGTTATGGTCTAATACATAACTCACGTGTCTATCCATAACGGATGAAAACATTTTCTTGTCTAATATGTTGTCAACAATTCTTTCATTAAAAAGCTTTTCATCACTAATCCTAGATAATAACTTCCCGAAAATATCTTCCTCTTCGCTTGACTTGTCAATATCAAAATACTCAAGGCAATTCAATAAAAATTCTTGAGATAATTCAAATTCATATTCATCTTGAAAAGCCAAAATAGTTTTCAACTTTTCATAATCTAAGCCATAGTTAAATGAATTAAAATCATAAAGTATAATAATTTCTTCAAAATTAATTTTTGATGAAGTCTTAGTACACCAATCAATTATATCTGCTATTTGCTCATCAGAAACTTTAAACCTAATATTCGAATTTACGTTTCCTAGAATTAAAGTTTTAATCTCATTATATCTAATAAAGTCATTTTTTAATAAAACTTGAACATCTTCAAAAGTTAAATTCTCCTTGTAATTATAAACTAAAGTATTCAAAATATCCAATGAAGTATCAATTGTATTGCTAAAGTATCCATTCTTTTCATACCAATCACTTTCAATTTTTCTTATTTCATTTTGATCAATAACTGGTATGTTTTCTTGGAAAATAATTTCAATTTCTCTCAATAATTCTAATCTATTAAAAAGAATATCAAAATTACTTTGAAACTTTAAATTATTCTGTATTTGCTGATTTGATAGCTCCCCTTCACTTAAAAGTGGAGTGTCAAATTTAAAATTAATATCCTCACTACTCATCAGTAAATCGAATTCATAGCTTGCTGCTTTATTATAAACCCATAAATTATGTCTAAAAATATTAATATCATCTGAAGTAATCCTTTCTATTACAAATTGCTCTCTTACTAATTCAATAGTTTCAGTTGTAGCAATACTTGCCAAAAGAACTCTTACTTTTGAGAAAGTATTGTTTTCTAATAAATATCTAGAAGCTTCAAATTGTTCACTCCCTTTAACAATTATTTCGACCAATAATTTATCTTGCAAATAAAAATTTGTTTTACCATTAATAGAAGTCAAAAAACGTATTATAAAATCATTTTCTTTATGACTAAAAAACAAACATCTTTCCAATATTTGAATTGCATACGTATTATCTAAACGAATCTTGCGTTCATCAATAAAGTGATATTTTATTAATTCAATAAATTTATTTGAGTCCGAAAGTTTTAAAATAATCTCATTTAAAACCCAACTATTTCCTCTATGAACTTTATCAGGATCATCTCTTTTTACTATATTATTGACTCTCAAGAATTCTTCTTTTAAATACCAAAACAAGTTGTCAATATTATTCTGATTCATAACCAGAAATAACAATGCACTATTAATTTCCTTACTTGTTTCTGCCTTAAATATTTCAAAAATTAAGTTTAAATATTCCCCATCTTCCTCACAAAATTTGTGAGCCGTGATACAATTGATAATCTTAGATTTAATGCTGTTTTGAATAGATGCATCCTTTAAGAATTCAATAAACAAATCTTTAATTTCCCTTTTACGATTAAACTGAATTGTAAAAAAGCTCAATAAATTCAATGCAGAAATAACAACTCTTGGTTCATCTTTTGTTTCGTTAATAATGTCTAACAAATATTCGAAATTCTCTTCACAATCACCAAATTGAGCAATTTCTAATACAGAAAATGTCTTATTTGTATTTATCCAAAATCCTTTTTCAATACATTCCCTTTTAAAATAGTCCCTAAATACTTGAATTTTAAAATTATCTGTTTTATCGGAATCAGCTTTAAATAACAATTCTAATTCATTATCAATTAACCAACTTACTAATTCATTATATTTATCACTATCTAAAATATTCAACAGAAAAGCAATAGTGTTAAACAAGGATGGATGTGTTTTATCTGTTCCACTAATTACAATAAAATCTTTAATTTTTTCAAAACTTAATTCAGAAAGTGCTAATGCTGCAAAATACTCTTGAATATTTCTATGTTCAAAAAACCAAGTTTCTTGATTAGCGAATCTATCCAATAATGGATTTTTCTTAAATTCATTAAAATGCAGAGAACTTTCTTTTAAAATTGAATATAAGTTATTATCATCGAAAACATTTGTTTTCATCAACTCATTAATCAAAGAGGTTTTTTTGAATATTTTTTTATTAAAAGAGGATCAATAGAAACTTTAACTAATTTATTTTTTTTGTCATAAGCCAATCTTTTATCAAGATAAACCTTCCATAAATTTGCTGTGCTTGTTGGAAGTTCATTCTTTTCAGAAATATAATCAGCTAAAATGTTAATTAAAAAAGGGTTTTTTAGGAAAATATTAAATTTATCATTCAAATTAAAACCTTTACATTTTTTATTAAATAATTTAATGCCTTGATCATAGGTTAAATCCTGCAGATAAAATGTTTTAAACGAAGGAAGCCCTATAACTATACTTTCATATATGTTTGTTCTACAACTTATAACATACTTAATACTCCTTTTAAAATGAGAATTATTTTCAATAAAATTTTGAAATTTTGATTTAAATGATTCAATATCTGCTATTTCATCTATTCCGTCCAAAATTAATAGAACATCATTTAACTCCATCCAATTAGTTGGTAAAAAACTATCAATAGTATCTGTATTAGAAAAGTTTTTAAGACTTTTGAAAATCGGTGAGTGATTATCAACTTCTCCTTCTTTCCAATTCGAAAGTGCTAGTTTTAATAATTCTGTAGATTTACCACTTCCTGGATTTCCTAAAATAAATAGGTTATTTTGCTCATTAACAATTTCAGATAAAGTTAATCTGTTGTTTTTGAAATAGTCATTATCTTTTTGTAGTTCTTCTGATAGCGTTCTTTCTATATAATCTTTATCCAAACTAACGTTACCAATAAATTTCTCTTTATCCTCAACTTTAATTATTATTTTCTTAAAAGGCTTTCTTGAAAATATAATATTTTCAAATTTGGCTATTACTTTGTTTTCATTAATAACAAAATCTACATCTTGACCATACAATTCTTTATAAAATATTTTATCCAATGCAAACAATTCCCTTATTCCATTTGACAAATCAAGCGCATAATAGCTAAATGGAAATTTATTGCTTAAAATTGGTGAAAGTTTTTCAGAATTATCCTCATTTGAAAAATTTGATTTTGGATTTATAGCAATAAATAAATCATTTTCATCAAGATCGTAGTTTGATTCTAAATTCAAACCTTTTTTTACAATATTTCCTATTGCTAAATCAGACTCATAATTTTTACATTCTATGAAAATTTTATTTTCTTTATAATTTTTAGATACTATAATTAATATATCAAATCCATTTTGACTACCAGATTTTTGTGCCCTAGCTTTAGTAACTGTAAACCCTATTCTTTCCAATAAGCTAACAAAAAAATCCTTTGTGATATTTTCAAATAAACTCCCTTTTTCCTGACTAGTCATAAATATAATTTAATATTCAAATATAAGTATTTTTGAAAAAAGAATGGATCAAGAACAAAACCTGGGGAGGAAATGTTAAAATAAAATAAGAACTTTGTAATCTTATAATTTGAGATGACTCCTATTGACCTTTTAAAATTGATGCTGCCTGATTTTTTAGTAGACCACTTTGAAGTGGTTTCTACTACTAATACAGAAGAAATATTACACTTGTATTTTGAGGAAAAAATTAAGCCTCCACAAGAGTTTAATACATTTGAACTGGTATCAAAGGGCTTTTTGGATGAGATCACTATTCAGGATTTTCCTCTAAGAGGTAAGTTTGTGTATTTGCATATCAAAAGACGTCGCTGGACTAATAAAACCACAGGAGAAATTATTAAAAGAGATTGGAATTTAGTTGCCAAAGGAACCCGCATGACTCAAGAGTTTGCGGCTTTTTTAAAAGAAATTAATAGATAACAGCGCTACCGATTGTCATACCATTGGAGGTTTTTTCGGAGTAAACGGAAAGAAGCTCCAAAGACAATACAAAAAGCACTTGAGTTCCTTTAATACTTGGGATCCACGAGAACATGCACATCAATGGATTGTTTATCCTGAAAATATAGGTACTCATTTATCAATTGACGAAGTAGCTTTATCTCAGGGTGAACTTTATACTATTGTAACCAACAAGAAATTCAAAGGCAAAAAAGGTTCATTAGTTGCTATTGTTGCTGGAACCAAGGCTGATCAGGTTATAGAACACATCAGTAAGATTGATTATAAGAAGAGGAGCTGTGTCAAAGAGATAACACTTGACATGGCTAATTCCATGAAACTAATCTCTAAGAGATGCTTTCCAAAAGCAATACAAGTGACCGATAGGTTTCATGTTCAAAAATTAGCATTGGAAGCTTTACAAGAGATTAGAATCAAGCATCGATGGGAAGCTATGGATTTTGAGAATCAATTGATATTGCAGGCAAAAAGAGAGAATAAAACATATATCCCAGAGCTCTTGCCTAATGGAGATTCTCTAAAACAACTTTTGGCCAGAAGCAGGTATCTACTCTATAAATCTCGCGAAAAATGGACTGAAAATCAAAAAGAAAGGGCTCAAATGTTATTTGAATTATACCCCGATATAAAGACAGCATATAATCTAAATCAACAACTTCGAGGGATTTACAATAACAACAATGACAAACACATTGCCATGACCAAACTGGCGCATTGGTATAGAAATGTAGAGGAATCAGGCTTTAAAAACTTTAATATTCTGCTCAATACTATAACTTTTAACTACCAGTCAATTTTAAACTATTTTGACAATAGAAGCACAAATGCTTCTGCCGAATCTTTCAATGCAAAAATAAAAGCTTTTAGAAGTCAGTTTAGAGGAGTGAGAAATATAGATTTCTTCTTATTCAGATTATCCAATCTTTTAACATTTCCTCCCCAACTTTTGCTCCTGATCCGGTATAATCCCATCTTCTTCTCATGAATTTACTGCAACCAAAAAACCCTGTTTCGGTATGAAACAGGGTTTTAATAAAGAAAGGCAGCGACATACTCTCCCACATAACTGCAGTACCATCTGCGCAGGCGGGCTTAACTACTCTGTTCGGGATGGGAAGAGGTGAGCCCCGCCGCAATAACCACCTTAAGGCCGTTAGTTGCTTTGGACAACTTTTTAATTAATAATTAGCTACGCTCAGTTCGGCTTTCGCCTCGTGTGATCATTAACCATTAATAATTAAAATAATATCTTAACATACTGAGATAAAGAATATAAAAAGTGTATTAGAAAGTTCCGTCCCCCCTCCTTTGGAGGGGAAGGGGGAGGTGGCGTACATAAGCTTACGGATTATTAGTACTACTCGACTATGACATTACTGCCTTTACATCTATAGCCTATCAACGTGGTCATCTCCCACGATCCTTAAAAGAAATCTCATCTTGTGGTGGGTTTCGCGCTTATATGCTTTCAGCGCTTATCCCTTCCCAACGTAGCTACTCTGCGGTGCCCCTGGCGGGACAACAGATACACTAGAGGTTAGTCCAATTCGGTCCTCTCGTACTAGAATCAGATCCACTCAAATTTCTTGCGCCCACAGTAGATAGAGACCGAACTGTCTCACGACGTTCTGAACCCAGCTCGCGTGCCACTTTAATGGGCGAACAGCCCAACCCTTGGGACCTTCTCCAGCCCCAGGATGTGACGAGCCGACATCGAGGTGCCAAACCCCCCCGTCGATATGAGCTCTTGGGGGAGATCAGCCTGTTATCCCCGGCGTACCTTTTATCCTTTGAGCGATGGCCCTTCCATGCGGAACCACCGGATCACTATGCTCTACTTTCGTACCTGATCGACCTGTATGTCTCTCAGTCAAGCTCCCTTATGCCATTGCACTCTACGCACGGTTACCAAGCGTACTGAGGGAACCTTTAGAAGCCTCCGTTACTCTTTTGGAGGCGACCACCCCAGTCAAACTACCCACCAAGCAATGTCCCCCGCTTAAGCGGGGTTAGGCCTCAGATAAACAAAGGGTTGTATTTCAACAATGACTCCACAACGCCTGGCGACGCCGCTTCAAAGTCTCCAACCTATCCTACACATCATTTATCCAAGGTCAATACTAAGCTATAGTAAAGGTGCACAGGGTCTTTTCGTCCCACTGCGGGTAAACGGCATCTTCACCGTTACTACAATTTCACCGAGCTCATGGCTGAGACAGTGTCCAGATCGTTACACCATTCGTGCAGGTCGGAACTTACCCGACAAGGAATTTCGCTACCTTAGGACCGTTATAGTTACGGCCGCCGTTTACTGGGGCTTCAATTCAATGCTTCTCCGAAGATAACATCTCCTCTTAACCTTCCAGCACCGGGCAGGTGTCAGGCCCTATACTTCATCTTACGATTTTGCAGAGCCCTGTGTTTTTGATAAACAGTCGCCTGGACCTCTTCACTGCGGCCCCCATTACTGGGGGCGACCCTTCTCCCGAAGTTACGGGTCTATTTTGCCTAATTCCTTAGCCATGAATCTCTCGAGCACCTTAGGATTCTCTCCTCGACTACCTGTGTCGGTTTGCGGTACGGGTACTAATTACCTGAAGTTTAGAGGTTTTTCTTGGAAGCCCTTAGGCGCACTATCTCTTTGTCCGAAGACTCCGAGTACTATCGTATTTCCCCAAAACCCGTGGATTTGCCTGCGGGTCTTATAGGTAGGTACTTCAACGAACTATTCCGTCAGTTCGCGGCGCTTTCATCACTCCGTCACCCCATCACAGTAATCAGTAGTACGGGAATATTAACCCGTTGGCCATCGACTGTCCCTTTCGGGTTCGCCTTAGGTCCCGACTAACCCACAGCTGATTAGCATAGCTGTGGAAACCTTAGTCTTTCGGTGTGCGGGTTTCTCGCCCGCATTATCGTTACTTATGCCTACATTTTCTTTTCCAGCCGGTCCAGCATACCTGACGATACACCTTCAACCCTGCTGGAATGCTCCCCTACCACTTGTATTTACATACAAATCCATAGCTTCGGTAATATGTTTATGCCCGATTATTATCCATGCTCGTCCGCTCGACTAGTGAGCTGTTACGCACTCTTTAAATGAATGGCTGCTTCCAAGCCAACATCCTAGCTGTCTGGGCAGACAAACCTCGTTCTTTCAACTTAACATATATTTGGGGACCTTAGCTGATGGTCTGGGTTCTTTCCCTCTCGGACTTGGACCTTAGCACCCAAGCCCTCACTGCTGTGAAACATTATATAGCATTCGGAGTTTGTCAGGAATTGGTAGGCGGTGAAGCCCCCGCATCCAATCAGTAGCTCTACCTCTATATAACTTATGCACAGCGCTGCACCTAAATGCATTTCGGGGAGTACGAGCTATTTCCGAGTTTGATTGGCCTTTCACCCCTACCCACAGGTCATCCGAAGACTTTTCAACGTCAACCGGTTCGGACCTCCACACTGTGTTACCAGCGCTTCATCCTGCCCATGGGTAGATCACACGGTTTCGCGTCTAACACTACTGACTAAAGCGCCCTATTCAGACTCGCTTTCGCTACGGATCCATGGCTTAACCATTTATCCTTGCCAGCAACGTTAACTCGTAGGCTCATTATGCAAAAGGCACGCCGTCACCCCACTAAAGGGCTCCGACCGCTTGTAAGCGTATGGTTTCAGGATCTATTTCACTCCGTTATTCACGGTTCTTTTCACCTTTCCCTCACGGTACTGGTTCACTATCGGTCTCTCAGGAGTATTTAGCCTTAGCGGATGGTCCCGCCAAATTCAGACAGGGTTTCACGTGCCCCGCCCTACTCAGGATACCACTATCTATTACACTTATTACTTATACGAGGCTATCACTCTCTATGGCTCTGCTTTCCAGCAGATTCTAATTCTTTGTGCATAAAATCTCGTGGTCCTACAACCCCAGCACTGCCGTAACAGCACTGGTTTGGGCTAATCCGCGTTCGCTCGCCACTACTTACGGAATCACTTTTGTTTTCTTCTCCTCCGCCTACTTAGATGTTTCAGTTCAGCGGGTTTGCCCACCTATCGGTGTGCTATGTCTTCAACATAGCGGGTTGCCCCATTCAGGTATTTACGGATCAATCGATGTGTGCTCGTCCCCGTAACTTTTCGCAGCTTATCACGCCTTTCATCGCCTCTGAGAGCCAAGGCATCCCCCATACGCCCTTATTTTGCTTATTGTACTTACAAAGTATTAAGATTTAAGTATTAAGTATCAAGATTACTCTTAATACTTGATACTACCGTCTTGATACTATCATGTTCTTTCTACTTTTTATTATTTCTTATCTCAATATGTCAATGAACTTTAATAAGTATCAAGATTTTTGTATTAAGTATTAAGATTTTGTCTTAATTCTTTGTACTATTATCTCTATACTTTCCTGTGGAGAATAACGGAGTCGAACCGTTGACCTCCTGCGTGCAAGGCAGGCGCTCTAGCCAGCTGAGCTAATCCCCCAATTTAATTATGAATTGTGAATTATGAATTATGAATTGTTGTAATTCGTAATCTTTCAACCCTAGAATTTCCTTTTAATCTGTTTCTATGAACGTTTTTGTCTTAATACTTAATTCTAAGTACTTAATACTTTTTTGGTTGTCTCGGACAGACTCGAACTGTCGACCCCTACATTATCAGTGTAGTACTCTAACCAGCTGAGCTACGAGACACTCTTAAAATTGTTTTGAATTTTGAATTTTTTTATTTTAAATGCCTTTACGTCATTTATAATTTATAATTCATCATTTAAAATAATTTATTTTCTTTTTTTTAAATTAACAGCAAGAGTAATATAATCTTATTATCTGTAACCAATAGTCAGATCGTCTTCTTTCCTTAGCGTGCATATAGCTAACACTAAAGCTCTAGAAAGGAGGTGTTCCAGCCGCACCTTCCGGTACGGCTACCTTGTTACGACTTAGCCCTAGTTACCAGTTTTACCCTAGGCAGCTCCTTGCGGTCACCGACTTCAGGCACCCCCAGCTTCCATGGCTTGACGGGCGGTGTGTACAAGGCCCGGGAACGTATTCACCGGATCATGGCTGATATCCGATTACTAGCGATTCCAGCTTCACGGAGTCGAGTTGCAGACTCCGATCCGAACTGTGACCGGTTTTGTAGATTCGCTCCTGGTCGCCCAGTGGCTGCTCTCTGTACCGGCCATTGTAGCACGTGTGTAGCCCAAGGCGTAAGGGCCGTGATGATTTGACGTCATCCCCACCTTCCTCACAGTTTGCACTGGCAGTCTCGTTAGAGTTCCCGACATGACTCGCTGGCAACTAACAACAGGGGTTGCGCTCGTTATAGGACTTAACCTGACACCTCACGGCACGAGCTGACGACAACCATGCAGCACCTTGTAAATTGTCTTGCGAAAAAACTGTTTCCAGTCCGGTCAATCTACATTTAAGCCTTGGTAAGGTTCCTCGCGTATCATCGAATTAAACCACATGCTCCACCGCTTGTGCGGGCCCCCGTCAATTCCTTTGAGTTTCATTCTTGCGAACGTACTCCCCAGGTGGGATACTTATCACTTTCGCTTAGCCACTGAGATCGCTCCCAACAGCTAGTATCCATCGTTTACGGCGTGGACTACCAGGGTATCTAATCCTGTTCGCTACCCACGCTTTCGTCCATCAGCGTCAATCAATTAGTAGTAACCTGCCTTCGCAATTGGTATTCCATGTAATCTCTAAGCATTTCACCGCTACACTACATATTCTAGTTACTTCCTAATAATTCAAGTCTGGCAGTATCAATGGCCGTTCCACCGTTGAGCGATGGGCTTTCACCACTGACTTACCAAACCGCCTACGGACCCTTTAAACCCAATGATTCCGGATAACGCTTGGATCCTCCGTATTACCGCGGCTGCTGGCACGGAGTTAGCCGATCCTTATTCTCACAGTACCGTCAAGACATTACACGTAATGTTGTTTCTTCCTGTGCAAAAGCAGTTTACAATCCATAGGACCGTCATCCTGCACGCGGCATGGCTGGATCAGGCTTGCGCCCATTGTCCAATATTCCTCACTGCTGCCTCCCGTAGGAGTCTGGTCCGTGTCTCAGTACCAGTGTGGGGGATCTCCCTCTCAGGACCCCTACCCATCGTAGCCATGGTAAGCCGTTACCTTACCATCTAGCTAATGGGACGCATGCTCATCTTTTGCCGTTGTGACTTTAATTATATCTCGATGCCGAGTCATAATACTATGAGGTATTAATCCAAATTTCTCTGGGCTATCCCTCTGCAAAAGGTAGATTGCATACGCGTTACGCACCCGTGCGCCGGTCTCTGCTCCCGAAGAAGCATACCCCTCGACTTGCATGTGTTAAGCCTGCCGCTAGCGTTCATCCTGAGCCAGGATCAAACTCTTCATCGTATATTGTGCACTTAATAAATTAAGCTGTTTTATGCGACTCAAATTCTAGTGGTCTTTTCTCAAATCTTCCGATTCTATTACTCTTATTTCTTTTGTTCTGATCTTTCGACCAAAACGGCTGTCAATTCAATATGTCTAGGAACGTTGTCTTCTCTTTTTTTGTTAAGATTCACAACAGTGAATCTCTACGCTTTTCGCCTTTCGTTTGTTTCTCAAAGCGGGTGCAAAAGTAGCAATTTATTTCTAACTGGCAAGAATTTTTTGAAGTTTTTTTGGAAAAATTTATTTTCCCTTTCTTCTCTTTTTCTCATCAGTATTTCAAATAACTTTGCCCATTTAGCGGGGTGCAAAAGTAACATCCGTTTTTAAATCTCACAAGCTTTTTTTAATCTTTTTTGAAAATAAATTTTCGTTTCGATTTAGTGGGCTTGTCAGGATTTCTATGAACGTCCGCGTTGTTGCGGGTGCAAAAGTAGATAGTTTATTCGTTTAAACAATAGCTTTTCTTAACTATTTTTTCATTATTTATTAATGTATTGGTTTATGGCTGTTTACACAATGGCCTTTTTTACTGATTTGGGAGTTTTCGGGAAATTCTCGCTAATTTTGGCCTTTCTTTGGGCGCTCAGCCCTCTTGAGGATTGTGCCAAATACCATTAACAATGCTTTATTTTCTCGCAGAGACGCAAAGACTCAAAGTTTGAAACTACTTTCTTTGCAACTCTGCGCCTTTGCTCTTGGTAAATTTAAGAGAAAAAGCCCTTCTTGACAGCATTAGGAGTATTTAAGGAATCCATTTTCCCTGAATACTTCTTTACCTAATTATATATTAAGTGTAGATTTTCCTCTTCGCTTCTTATGAAAACTGATGCCCTAGCCCAGATGAAAGCGGCATCCTATTGTCCCGGGGTTCGGGACAATAGATATAGTGTACAGCTGGAAATAGCTCCTGACTATTTGGATTGATGTTTTTACGACTACACTCAATTTGATTTTACACTTATATATAGAACAAACCTTATATACCTATTGTATGTGTTTTGTTAATACTTTATATTTGCAATCTTAAAATATAAAAAACAATGATTAAGATTACTTTGCCCGATGGGTCAGTTAGAGAGTTTGCTCCAGAAGTAACTCCGATGGATGTTGCAAAAAGCATCAGTGAAGGATTTGCCAGAAATGTGATTTCGGCTTCTTTTAATGGTACAACTATTGAAACATCTACACCACTGACGACCGACGGCAGTCTTACATTATATACTTGGAATGATGCTGATGGCAAAAAAGCTTTTTGGCATTCAACTTCACACGTTATGGCGCAAGTGCTTGAAGAGATGTATCCTGGGATTCAATTAACTCTTGGCCCTGCAATCTCTAATGGATTCTACTACGATGTAGATTTTGGAGACCAAAAGATTACTGAGGCTGATTTTAAAAAAATTGAAGATCGTGTTCTTGAAATTTCAAGAGGAAAACATGAGTTTAAACTGCGTCCGGTTACTAAAGCAGAAGCATTGGAAATATACAAAGACAATGTTTATAAAACCGAACTGATTACTAATCTTGAAGACGGAACTATTACTTTTTGCGATCATTCTACCTTTACCGATTTATGCCGCGGAGGCCATATTCCAAACACTGGCATCATTAAAGCAATGAAAGTAATGAGCGTTGCCGGAGCTTACTGGAGAGGTGACGAGAAAAACAAACAGCTGACTCGTGTTTATGGAACTTCATTTCCGAAACAAAAAGATCTAACTGAATACCTAGAATTACTGGAAGAAGCAAAACGCCGTGACCATAGAAAACTAGGAAAAGAATTAGAATTGTTTGCTTTTTCTCAAAAAGTAGGCGCTGGTTTGCCATTATGGCTACCAAAAGGAGCTGCTTTGAGAGACAGATTAGAGCAATTTTTGAAAAAAGCACAGAAAAAAGCAGGTTATGAGCAAGTTGTAACTCCGCATATTGGACAAAAAGAATTATATGTAACTTCTGGTCACTATGCTAAATACGGTGCAGACAGTTTCCAGCCTATCAATACACCTGCTGAAGGTGAAGAGTTTTTATTGAAACCCATGAACTGTCCTCATCACTGTGAAATCTACAATGTAAGACCTTGGTCATACAAAGATTTACCAAAGCGCTACGCTGAGTTTGGAACAGTTTACAGATATGAACAAAGCGGTGAATTACACGGTTTAACTCGTGTTCGCGGGTTTACTCAGGACGATGCCCATATTTTTTGTACTCCAGAACAATTGGATGAAGAGTTTAAAAAAGTAATCGACTTGGTACTATATGTATTTGGCTCTTTAGGTTTTGAAAACTTTACAGCACAGATTTCTTTGAGAGACCAAGTAAACAGGGATAAATATATAGGTTCTGACGAAAATTGGGAGAAAGCAGAGAATGCTATTATCAATGCAGCAGCAGACAAAGGACTAAATACCGTTGTTGAATACGGAGAGGCTGCTTTCTACGGTCCAAAACTGGATTTCATGGTAAAGGATGCTTTAGGCAGACAATGGCAACTAGGGACGATTCAAGTAGATTACAATTTACCGGAGCGTTTTGAATTGACTTACAAAGGATCTGACAATGAACTACATAGACCCGTAATGATTCACAGAGCACCTTTTGGATCTATGGAACGATTTATTGCGATCTTACTGGAACATACAGCAGGAAATTTCCCACTTTGGTTAATGCCTGAGCAGGCAATTATACTGTCTTTGAGCGAGAAATATGAAAATTATGCTAAAAAAGTTTTAAATCTGCTAGAAAATCACGAAATTCGCGCCCTAATTGACAACAGAAGCGAGACAATAGGAAAGAAAATCAGAGATGCAGAAATGCAGAAAATCCCGTTTATGCTGATTGTAGGTGAGGAAGAAGAGAAAAACGGAACCATTTCTATTCGCCGTCATGGTCAAGAAGGAAAAGGCAATATCAGCGTTACAATAGAAGAATTTGCTTCGATTGTTGACGAGGAAATCAAAAAAACATTAAAAGTATTTACAGTTTAACTTAAATTATAAAGTCATAGCAATAAGAAGCAACAGAGGTTACCAACCTCGCGTAGAAAAAAAGGATGCACACAGAATAAATAATTTTATTCGCGGTGTACAAGAAGTAAGACTTGTGGGTGAAAACATAGAGCCTGGAGTTTTTAAACTTGCAGAAGCTTTAAGATTAGCTGACCAATTTGAATTGGATTTAGTTGAGATTTCTCCAAACGCAGAGCCACCGGTTTGTAAAATCATGGATTACAAGAAATTTGTTTACGAACAAAAGAAACGTGATAAGGCACTGAAAGCAAAATCTACTCAAGTAGTAGTGAAAGAAATACGTTTTGGTCCTCAAACAGATGAGCATGATTACGAATTTAAGAGAAAGAATGCTGAAAAATTCTTGAAAGAAGGAGCTAAATTAAAAGCTTTCGTATTCTTTAAAGGACGCTCAATTATCTACAAAGATCAAGGTCAAATTTTATTATTAAGATTGGCAACAGATTTAGAAGAACACGGAAAAGTTGAAGCAATGCCTGTTCTTGAAGGAAAGAGAATGATTATGTTTATTGCTCCTAAGAAGAAAAAATAGTAACTAGGCAAAAGGCACCAGCCAAAAGTTTCACAACTAATGACTATTGACCGATAGCTTATTACTTAAAAAATAAGTAAGTAATAATAAATTAAAACACTAGGAAAAAATGCCTAAAATGAAAACCAAATCTAGCGCCAAGAAACGTTTTAAAGTTACTGGTTCTGGAAAGATTAAGAGAAAGCATGCTTTTAAAAGTCACATCTTGACTAAAAAATCTAAAAAACGTAAATTAGCTTTGACTCACTCAGCACTAGTTCACTCTACAGATATGAAAAGCATCAAACAACAATTAAGAATTATATAATCCCCACCCCAGCCCTCCCCAAAGGAGAGGGAGTAGGAAAAGGAAAGAATAATCTTTAGGTTAAAAACAATTTCAATAACCTTGGAGTATGGCCATAAGTTCCTTTGATTAAATTCAGGACGCCTGCTACAAAAAAACAATAAAAATTATGCCAAGATCGGTAAATTCAGTTGCTAAAAGAGCAAGAAGAAAAAAAATAATGAAGCAAGCCAAAGGTTTCTTTGGTAGACGTAAAAACGTTTGGACAGTTGCTAAGAATGCGGTAGAGAAAGCAATGTGCTACGCTTACCGTGACAGAAAAGTGAATAAAAGAAATTTCCGTGCATTATGGATTCAACGTATCAACGCTGGAGCTAGATTGGAAGGGATGTCTTATTCTCAATTCATGGGTAAAGTAAAAGCTAACGGAATCGAATTGAACCGTAAAGTTCTTGCTGATTTAGCGATGAATCACCCAGAAGCTTTCAAAGCAGTACTTAATAAAGTAAAATAAACGTTATATAAACTCAATTTAGAATTACTTACTTATATAGAAAAGCCCAATCTCACGATTGGGCTTTTCTTGTTTTTATTTTTGTTATAGATCGAATCGTTTAATCACTTTACACTTTTATGAAGTAATAAATTTTGGATTGATTAAGTTATCTAACGAATAAATTTCATCCCATTTATCCTGAGTGATTAATTTGCGTTCGACAACTGCAATCTGGTGAACACTCTTTCCTGTTTTCAAAGCTTCACCAGCAATACTAGCACTTTCTTCATATCCTAAAATCGGGTTTAGCTGAGTAACAATCCCAATACTGTTCATCACCATATTATAGCAGTGCTGTTCATTGGCGGTAATCCCAATAATACATTTATCAATTAATGTTTGAATGGCGTTTGACAAATAATCCAATGACGTAAACATTGCAAAAGCGATAACAGGTTCCATCACGTTCAGCTGTAGTTGACCAGCTTCGGCAGCCATAGTAACCGTTAAATCTTGCCCTATCACATAAAAACAGGTTTGATTGACCACTTCTGGAATTACGGGATTTACTTTTCCAGGCATAATTGAAGAACCCGGCTGACGCGCTGGCAGGTTAATTTCATTGAATCCTGTCCGAGGACCAGAACTCAGCAATCTCAAATCATTACAGATTTTGGAAATCTTAACCGCTGTTCTTTTCATTGTTCCCATAATCTGAACATACGCTCCAGTATCAACCGTTGCTTCAATCAAATCTGGAGACAAGGTTAACGGGATTCCTATTTCTTTAGCCAGATAATTAACGCAAATTTCAGGATAGCCTTCGGGTGCATTTACTTTAGTTCCGATAGCTGTTGCTCCCATATTAATATCTAACACTAAACTTTGAGCATCTTTTAGCCTTAAAACATCCTCTCCTATTGTTGTTGCGTAGGAATGGAATTCTTGTCCCAAAGTCATTGGCACTGCATCCTGCAGCTGCGTGCGTCCCATTTTTAAAACCTCCTTGAATTCCGTGCCTTTTGCGGCAAAAGCTTTTTCGAGATTTTCAACAGTTTTTATAAAATGATCCATTTTTAAATACAATGCTATCCTAAAAGCTGATGGATATGCATCGTTTGTAGATTGAGAACAATTCACATGATTATTTGGATGGAGAAAATTATACTCCCCTTTTTTATGCCCTAAATATTCCAATCCAATATTAGCAATAACCTCATTGGCATTCATATTTACTGATGTACCAGCACCGCCCTGAATCAAATCGCTAACAAATTCCTTATCATATTTACCCTCAATTACCTGATCACTGCCGTAACAAATGGCTTCAACAATTTTAGCATCCAAAGCCCCGCAATCCAGATTAGCCCTTGCCGCTGCTTTTTTTACATATCCCAATGCTTTTATAAACAGTGGCTCTTTTGAAATTGGAATGCCGGTAATATTAAAATTCTCGACGGCTCTGAAAGTTTGAATCCCATAATACAAATGATCAGGAATTTCCAATTCACCTAGAAAGTCATGCTCTTTTCTTGTTGTTTTCATAAGTAGCAATTTATTGTTTTTTAATGTAATATATAATCCGCATATCTTAATTGGATTTGACGCCAATATCGGTCATGCCCGTTACATATACTGATGTATTAAGCTTCTAAATTAGCATTAAAGTTAATACATAAATAAATTACGATAAAAGATTTTTGTTCGATTAAAAAAAACTTCGAACCTCAAATTGATAGAATACACCTCTTAAGAATGTTCGGGTATTTTATGTTTTAGAGTGGTGTTAAGATAAAAAAACAATCGGATCGTATGATTCATATCGTACTGATAGCCTGAATATTTTTGTTGGTAAACATTCATATAACCCAAATCATAACTTAATTTTGGAGTGATATTTTGTTTAATGCCAATAAACAATCTGTTTTGGTCAAATGTATTATAGACTGCCTCCTTTCCAAAATGGATTAACAGCTCATCGGATACAACCAATGAAGGCATTTTTTTATCAGTGAATATCGGAATGGTAAAACTGGCCAAATAACGTATTCTGTCCGTAAAACGAAGTTCGCCAGTAGGCTCGTCATTCGCCATTTTTTCCTGCCATCTTTGCTCGTTTCGCAATCTTTGAAGAATGCTTACTTTTCCAACTTTGGTAGCTAACTGTACTTGTTCATATACCCTGTTTTCATCTGCATAAGTTGACCATCCTTCTTTCGTTGGTGCTAGCCACATGTGTGCGTAACCGCCAGTAATAGAAACAGAAGCATTTGGAATATAAGAAACTCCGCCTCTTAGAAAATAAAAATTATTGCTTTCAAAAAACTCGTTTTCACGAAGATGAACATCGGCAACAACTCCCCAATGCTCTGCAAATTTTGTTACAGTATTCAAAGAAACCCAGGTTTGAACCTGCTGATTAACTTCTTTTTTGGATGTCCCTTGACCGAAAATTAAAAAGGGAAATAATAGAACTAAAACTTTAGATAAATTTTTCAAAACGCTATGTGATTAAGATCAAAAAGTAACTGCTGAACAAAATACAATTTCAGATTTTGCTCAGTAAAAATACTTTACATTTTATAATTCTAATATGATATTTATCATTTTGGAAAATAAAAGCAATGAGAAAATTATAACTTCCTTACTTCTAATCTTTGCCCCTCAATTTGTATTTCTCAATAATATAAGGAGTAATTGGTTTTAGTTGTTTCCCTGTTTCAGGATGAAATCCCGGCTGATTAAATAATTCAATTTCACCATCCTTTTTATAGTACCAAACTATAGGCTTCTCATTTTTAAAAAACTCTAATCCAGCCTTTGAATCCAACTTTTCCAGCTTCATTATTTTGTCATCAATAGGAACAATTAAAGTCAATTGACCAATTCCAAGTTTGTCATTAGAACAATCAACCGCTTCATAATGATTTTCTTTCCACTGCATACATTCTTTGGATGGAAAAATTATATTCTTTACGGTATATCCCATAAAAAACAAGGATACGAATGCGAGGGGAATGATAATTCTCTTTCTCATCGTTTTATTATTTACTTCTTCTTTAATAACTACTCCTAAATCCTTGCTATTGCCTTCAATTTCATCGTCCATTTCTTCTGAAAAAATTTCATCATTTATCTCATGAGTACCTTTATTTTGTCTATACCTATTAAAAGGCCTTGGATTAAAATCGACAAGAAGCGCTGCAATATTAATTCCTTCAATATCAGACAAATCTGTTTTCCCTTTAAAAAAAGTTTCAATCGGTCTAAACTTATCTGTTTGAGATTTTAATTTATTTAAATTTCCTATATCAAAATTAAAACCAAAAAAGATAGTAAAACTAGAAAAATCATCATGATTTATATTCATCTTCATCCGCTCAATACATAACTTTCTAAGTTTTGCCCTTGATGGATTAATAAAAAAACTAGAATAAACACCAGTCTTTTCTTCTTCATATTTCAGTCTAATTGTCTTCTTATACTCTTCGAGGGTATTTTGCTGTCCAATCATATTAGGAATTTTAGGAATCAATAGGAATTACTGGAATTACCGGAATTCCATTGAAATCTTTCAGCAGAAACGGCATTCCTTTGCTTCAGAATTAGTTCTTGTTCTATTTCGCGATAAGAACAAATGTACAAAACTAGTTCCAAAAAAGTGTTGCTATACAGCGTAGTACGTTTATTCGGGAAGTATAAATAATACTATACTGTTTTAGCACACTTCACTTCCCACAAGCAAAAGAACAAACAGTTTTTAATGGCTAGCCTATTCAGGCAACGATTCGATTTTAAAATCGAACAGCCCAATCTATGTCTAATTTTTAAATCCAATAAAATGAAAAGAATATTTTTAGTATCGTGTTATATCATTGCAGCAGTAGCAATGGCTTCTTGTACCAATGATGATGTGGAGACAACTCCAAAAACAAATAAGCAACAAATAAATGCTGACGGTGATGGCCAAAGCGGACAAATACCGGTAACCCCTCCAAAGTAATAATTTTAGGTTATTAATTCAAAATCATTACGGTTTTAATTAATTTGAGTATTTTCGGGGAATGATAACAAAAAAGTTACATTTCCCGAATTTTTATTTATCGCTTATAGTTCTATTGGCTCTATTTGGCTGCAATAAAAAATCGCATATAATTAAAAATGAAAAAAGTAATGCGGCATATCAAATCTACATTGACTATGCTGAAAAATATTTTGCAGATTCACAATACAACAGAGCCTTTTTTTATTATAATAAATCAAAACTAGCATGTAATCCATCTGAAGAGAAAGTAAAAATTATTTATTCCTTACTGAGAATGTCTGCTATTCAGCAAATACAAGGCGATTATGCGAACAGCGAAACCAGTGCGACAGAAGCAATATCATTTTTCAACAAAAAGACTGATAATCAATATAAAATTGCGATATATAATATTCTAGGCATTAACTATAAAAGCCTTTTTGATTACGAAAATGCCATTTATTATTACAATCAAGCTCTGAAAATTGCTGAAAATGAATTACAAAAAACAATACTTAAAAACAATATTGCTGTTATTTATATAGACAAGCAGAATTATGAAGATGCTATACAAATTCTTACCCCTTTACTATCTGTAAAAGAAGTTATAGAGAACAATGAAAATTACGCCCGCGTACTTGACAATCTAGGCTTCTCCTATTTCAAAACTGGAAATTCCAAAAAAGGTTTGGATTATATCAATCAGGCTCTAAAAATTAGGAAACAAATAAAGGATGATTTTGGACTAACTTCTTCCTACCAACACTTATCCGAGTTTTATGATCAGACCAATCCTGTTTTATCATGCCATTATGCCCAATTATCCTATGCAAAAGCCACCAAAGTAAATAATGTAAATGATCGTTTGAAATCTTTGAAGCAATTAATTAAAAACAGTACTGGCAATCAATCCAAAAAATTCACAGAAATCTACTTCCGCATCAATGACAGCCTCAATAAAGCTACTCAAAAAGCAAAAAATCAATTTGCAAAAATCAAATACGATTCAACAAAAGAAAAAAATGAAAACCTAGTTCTAAAAGCCCAAAAAGCAGAGAATGCCTTAGAACTGGAACGGCAGAAAAACAAAAATTATGTTTCCTATTTTTTTATCTTCTTAGGAATTATAACTGCCACATTCTATTACTATTATTGGCAAAAGAAAAATAAAAAGGAAAAACAAAAAGCAGTTTATGAAAGTGAAACCCGAATATCCAAAAAACTGCATGACGAATTAGCCAATGATGTTTACCAAACAATGGCTTTTGCAGAAACCCAGGATTTACAAAATCCAATAAAAAAAGAAACGCTACTAGGCAGTCTGGATAAAATATATGCTTTAACCCGAAACATATCAAGAGAAAACAGTAAAATAGAAATGGGTGCCAGGTTTGAAGAAGAACTAAAAGAAATGCTGTCGGGTTACAATAACGATCATGTAAAAATAATTATTAAAGATAATGGCGATATCAATTGGCAAAAAATCGAACCCGAAAAAAAAATTGCCCTGCACAGAGTATTACAGGAATTGATGGTCAACATGAAAAAACACAGTCAGTGTTCTTTTGCTGTTATCAGTTTTGATTCGAATGAAAAACACATTGAAATCAATTATTCTGACGATGGAGTTGGAATAAAAGATTCCTTAATTTTAAAAAACGGACTCTCCAATGTGGAAAACCGTATTCATACCATCAATGGAACTATTATTTTTGACTCAGAAACCACTAAAGGTTTTAAGGTTAAAATAGCAATCCCTAAATAATTACTAATTATGTTCAAAAAAGTTTTGATAGTAGATGACATCGATTTTAATGATATTGCGGCAGTACAGGTTCTTGAAGAACTTGAAGTTCCCGAAATTGCTTTTGCAAAATATTGTGATGACGCTTTGCTAAAAATTAAAAAAGGCTATAAAGACAACGAACCCTATGAATTATTGATCTCCGATTTGTCGTTTAAAATCGATTACAGAAAAAATACCCTCAACTCTGGCGAGGAATTAATAGCAGCAGTAAAACAATTATTTCCTGAAATAAAAATAATTGCCTTTTCTATCGAAGACAAATCCTATCGCATAAAATCGCTTTTTGACAAATACAGCATCAATGGATTTGTCATGAAAGGCCGAAACAGTATTCCGGAGCTCAAGAAAGCGGTTGAAGTGGTTTACAAAGACACTCAAAAATACTTATCTCCAGAATTGAGCAATATTTTGCAAGACAAGACTATCAATGAAATAGACAATTATGACATCCAACTGATTAAATATCTTTCTATTGGCGTGACTCAGGAAAATATGGAAGCCACATTTAAAGAAGCTGGAATTTCTCCTAACAGTAAAAGCACCATCGAAAAACGCCTCAATAAACTCAAAATATACTTCAAGGCAAACAATCCAACTCATCTTGTGGCTATTGCCAAAGATTTAGGATTGATTTAAGCAAAACTCTTTATTATTGACCTAACAGATTTTACGGAATCTGTTAGGTCTTTTTATTTTATTCACAATCCCTTTTTTTGAAGTAAAATATTTTGCCTCTTTACGGATTACCGTAAGGAATTGATTTTTAATGGTTTTAAGTTTGAATAATTATTAATCAAATAAAAAAACCAATTCATGAAATTTCCAAAATTTATCATTAAAAAAAGCACTAACGATCAATTCTATTTTAATCTATGGTCAAAAGATATAGCTATTGTTTTAAAAAGTGAAATGTACACTACAAAACAAAATTGCAAAAACGGAATTGAGTCCGTAAAAACAAATGCTCCTTTGGATAAAAATTACGACAGAAAAACATCTGACAACTCCAAATATTATTTTGTCCTAAAATCTCAAAATAATGGTCAAGTGATTGGAACCAGCAATATGTACCCGAACGTATCCGATAGAGATACTGCAATTGAAAGAGTCAAAATTGATGCTCCAATAGCCGAAACTGAAGATTTATCTTAATTCATAAAACCTATGGAATTCTCTACCCAACTGAAATCTTTAGCTGATAAAATTAATCAGCTGAAAGATAAAATTGAAACCGAAGAATCAACAAAACATGCTTTTGTGCTTCCTTTTATCAACATCTTAGGCTACGACACTTTCAATCCAACCGAAGTAGTACCCGAATTCACAGCCGATATTGGTCTCAAGAAAGGCGAGAAAGTTGATTATGCCATTATTCAAGATGGAGCTCCAATCCTGATTATCGAATGCAAAAATTGGAAGGAGAAATTATCCGTTCATAATTCGCAATTGTTTCGCTATTTCCATGTAACCAAAACCCGTTTTGCTCTTTTAACCAATGGGATTACCTATCAGTTTTTCACAGATTTGGACGAGAAAAACAAAATGGATGCAAAACCATTTCTGGAATTCGAAATCACTTCACTAAAAGACAATGTGATTAATGAAATTGCAAAATTCCACAAATCCAGTTTTGATGTCAATCATATTGTAAGCAATGCCAGTTCCTTAAAATACATACAGGAAATCAAAAAACAGATTAATGATGAATTGTCCAATCCGTCCAATGAATTTGTAAAACTGTTTGCTAATAAAGTCTATTCAGGCCGATTGAC
Organism: Flavobacterium sp. 1; assembly: GCF_002797935.1. NCBI lineage: Bacteria > Pseudomonadati > Bacteroidota > Flavobacteriia > Flavobacteriales > Flavobacteriaceae > Flavobacterium > Flavobacterium sp. 1. The sequence goes on along the minus strand of NZ_PGER01000001.1, from coordinate 166,182 downwards.
TGAAAAAGTGATGGATGAATTTAAAGATTTGGTTCAAAAAGGTTTCAATCAATTCATTAGTGACAAAATAAATGACCGACTCAAAGCCGCTCTCACTAAAGAATCCTTACAACAAGAAGAACAAATTGAATCTGCAACAGAAGAAAGCAAAATTTGCACCAGCGAAGAAGAACTTGAAGCCTTTAGAATTGTAGTGGCTATTTTGAGGCGAAAACTTCCAACCAGCAGAATTGTTTCCCGCGACACGCAATCCTATTTTGGAATTTTATTAGACGATAACAATCGAAAACCATTGTGCAGACTACACCTCAACAACGGCAAAAAATACATCGGGCTTTTCAATACTGATAAAAGCGAAATTCGCCAATCGATTCAGACCATTGATGATATTTATTTATTTGAGAAAGAGTTGTTGGAGACGGTGGGAGGATATGAAAAAGATTGAAAAATATCTATTTAAAAAAGGAAATAGCCGAAAATCCTATAAAGAGTAGGCAACTATTTAAAAATTAAAGCTATGAAAACCTATTATGTAAACAACAAAGCACAATCAAACGGAGATCATGAAGTCCATACTAGCGATTGCATTTATATTCCTTCGGATAAAAAATACTTAGGACAATTTTCAAATTGTGATGATGCTGTTAAAGAGGCGAAGAAAACATATACAAAAACCAATGGCTGTTATACTTGTTCAAATGCTTGCCATACAAGTTGAAAAATCATGGGATTAAGCTTTAGAAAAAGAGTTAACCTAGGCGGTGGTTTAGGGTTAAACATTAGCAAATCGGGCATTTCTCCAAGTATTCGAACCAAAGCAGGCACTATAAGTAACAAAGGTTTTTCGGTTAGAACCGGTGTCTCTGGTGTTTCTTATAGAAAAAATTTTAGTACAGCGAAAAATAGTGGATGCATGATGCTTTTAACTGTACTAGGAATATTGATTCTATTAATAATATCAATTTAGAAAAGTTGCAATAAAATAATTCCCGTGAAACTGCGTAAAAGAATCTGATCAAGTAAATAATAAATTATGAAAACACTTTGCATATTAATACTCACGATGCTAACTTTTTATTTTTCTGATACATCAGAAAAGAAAATAACTTCTAAATATAATTGCACAAAAATTGTTAAAAATGGAGGAAGATGCACTGGTTCAGTATACTGTTCTGCCTGCAGTAATTGTTCAAGATGTGCTCACTGCTCTAATGGTGGCACTTGTGGAGTTTGTAGTAGTTCATCTTCAAATAGTTCTTATACAACTCCAAAACCTAAGAGAAAAACAAAAACTTCAACTTATTATTACGAACCTGTTCAAGAGACAAAAGTTTATTATGAAAATGAATCCATAACTATTTATTCAGAAACAATTAACCTTAGAGAAAAACCCAGTACTAAATCTATAATTCTAGAAAAACTAAGTTATGGTGATACAGTTGTTTTTATTGAAAAAACTGGAGAATGGTCAAAAATAAAAGTTGAAGAAACAGGAACTATTGGGTTTGTCTTTTCTAAACTATTAAATTTTTAAAACATGAATGAATCAATGATAACACTAGAATTAAAAAGTCATTTTCTTCGATTATATCAAATGGCTTTAGCAGATGACAACTTTGATGTTTTGGAACTTCAAATGTTATATCAATTTGCTGATGAAAGAGGAATCCCCAAAGAAGAGTTAGATAGATTATTCTTAAATCCGATAAATAGTGATTTAAGTATTCCAAATGATTTAAATACAAGGATTGAATATTTATACGACTTGACTAGAATTATTTGGGCTGATGGTCATATCACTATTGATGAAATGAACACTCTAAAAAAGTATTGCAAGAAATTTGAATTCCTGGAAGAGAACATAGATGAATTAGCTAATTACCTGATTGATTGCGTTCAAAAAGGAATTGGCAAACAGGAAATTATTAATCAATTAAATTCTTAATTTATGAAATCACTGCAACAAATATTCAGTTTAAAAAAAGTTGAAGAACCGCAATCAAACTCTTTTGAAGAAAACGAGGAAGACAGAGAGCAAATCCGAATAACTTACTACCAAAGTGGTTTTGCCGCTTCAGTTAGAGCAACAGGCAGACCTATTGTTTTAAGAGCATGCCTGCAAAATTTATTCAGCAGTTTTGAAGACCAATGTCGAAAACAAATTTTAGAACAAGAAAGATTAAAACAACCCTACAAAGAGGAACAAGAAAAGAACAAAACCGAACTTAAAAAAAGTGAAACTGCAATCGCTATTTATGAACAAAAAGAATCTGAATTTAATAGCATAATAGACAATATCCAGCAAGAAATTGTTGATGTAAAAGTCAATCCAAAAAAATATATCGATGATGGTAAAGGTCAAAAAGCACAATTCTATGTTGGTTTAATTCTAATACTTCCAATAACACTTTATTTATTAGTCTTTTATATCTCGGCATCTTACTCGGCATTCTTCAAAGAATTTTCAGACGATAGCTTAACCGCTGCCATTTTTGATGCCGATGCTCTCACAAATTCATTCAAAGCAAGCTGGTTAGAAGGCGTTTTAGTTATTACTATTCCGTTTGTATTTATGGGACTGGGATATATAATTCATATGGTTCAAAAAGGTAAAGGAATAAAAAACACTTTTAGAATGATTGCTCTATTTGCTATTACTTTCTTATTTGATGGATTATTGGCTTATATCATTGAGAAAAAAATATACGATTTCAATAAAACACCAGATTCTCCAACTTATAATTTAAGAATTGCATTAGAACAAGCAGAATTTTGGATGATAATTTTTGCAGGTTTTGTAGTGTATATTATTTGGGGGCTGGTATTTGACTTTGTAATGAAAGAACATGAGAATATGGATAAAATCAGAGTATTCATTCGTGGAAAAAAAGAAGAATTAGCCAATTTAGGAAAAGTCAAATTAGAGAACTCAAATAAGCTAAATGATTTCAAACAAAAAGTTGTAAGCATTAATGGCACAATCAGAGAATTACAATCTAAAATAGACGGATTTGTTTTTCCTGTCAAAGAATATCTTAATTATCATCATCAATACAAAGAAGGATGGTATCAGGCAATTGGAACTGAAATTGCATTGCCGCACAGAGAAAAAGAAGAATTATTAGTGAGTTGTGAATCTACTTCGGTAGAACATCTGAAACAGCTAAATCTTATTGATCCAGATTTCCAACACTTAGTATATTCTAAAAACTAGACATTATGAAACTAAATATTAAGCTAACAATCATGTTATTATTTACCGTTTTGGCTTTTTCTTGCAAAAATGAAGAAAAAGGAGAAGATAACAATACTGCAAAAACAAAAGATGTTTCTGAAAATTTAAACATCAGTTTGCTGCTTGATTTATCAGATAGAATCAGTCCAACGAAATATCCCAATCCAACAATGGAATATTACCTTAGAGATGTTGGCTTCATCAATTCAGTTTCTGAAGCTTTTACAGAACATGTTCGAAGCAAAAAAGTAATAAGAGCGCATGATAAAATTCAGTTGTTTTTTGACCCAACTCCACTTAATCCAGAGATAAACAAAATTTCAAAAGAATTAAAAATTGAAATTAACAAAGCAAATGATTCAAAAGAATTGATAAAAAACATCAAATCAATTTATGCAAATTACCCTTTAAAAATATACAATCTTGCAATTAAAGATGGGAATTATATTGGTTCTGATATATGGAGATTCTTTAAGACAAAAATTAATGATTATTGTGTAGAAAAAGAATATCGAAATATTCTTGTGATATTAACCGATGGCTATATCTTTTACAAAGACACTCAAATGAAAGAGGAAAATTTCACAACATATCTTACCCCTGAATCAATAAAAAGCAACAAATTAAATAGCTCCGAATGGAATAAAAAAATAATAAAACAAAAATTAGGCTTTTTGAAAGCTAATAATGATTTATCGAATCTCGAAATTTTTGTATTAGGGATTAACCCAAATCCAAAAAATCCTTACGAAGAAGATGTGATAAAAACCTATTGGACAAATTGGTTCCAATCTATGAAAGTAAAAAGATTCAAAATAAGAAATGCTGATTTACCTTCTAATATGGATAAAATTATAAAGGATTTTATATCCAAAAAAGATTAATTTATGAGAATATAAAGTCTTTTATATCTATCATTTACGGTTTCCAACATGGAACTAATACATTATGCCTTTAGATTTGAAACAAAATCACTATGATTAAAAAACTACTTTTCATCCTATTTTCATTCTGGCTGCTAACTTCCTGTAAAAAAGAACCTCAAAAACTAAAACCGCAATCGTTCTACAAAGCAGTTATCACTCCAGATGACATCAAAACCATTACGCCCGAAGAAGCCAAGACCTATCATAAAGACATTCATTATCATTATGAATACCGCACTGGAACCTCTGGCAATTATATTACCAAACAAAAATATAATAAATACCAATTTTGATAATTGTTTTTTTTAGATTACATTTGGACTATATTATAACAGTGATCATGGCACATCCAAAAATTTTGGTAATTAAGGAAACTGAAAAAGAGATTAAAAATCTACTTAAGCAATCTATTCCATTTATTGGACAACGCTTGAGAGTACTTTTAATTTTGAAGCAAAATGAAGAAACAGGGATTTCTAGACGTGAAGTTGCTAAATTAGCAGGGGTTGACCCAAACAGTGTTCAGAAATGGCGGACATTATACCTCAATTCTGGAATTGATGGTTTGATTAAACATGGAAAAACAGGCTTCAAGCCATCTGTTTTTAATGCTGCTGAACACACGATGTTGGAAACAAAACTCAATAACCCTCAAAATGGGCTTCAAGGTTATGTAGAATTAAAAGATTGGATTGAAAAAGAAACTGGAAAAAGCTTTAATTACAACACCTTGCTTTATTACTGCATCAGAAATTTTAAATCAAGTGTAAAAGTTGCCCGCAAAAGTCATGTCAAAAAAGATGAAGACCTAGGAAGCTCTTTTAAAAAGACTTCGGAAGAATCTGTCAAGAAACAGCACTAAATGCTGTAGGCGATTTTAGCTCTGTAAATTTATATTTTCAAGATGAGTCACGTTTTGGCTTATTTACTCGAAATGGAAAATCAGTTACTGCAATTAGGGTTAAACCAATTTGCACTTTCCAACAAGTTTTTAAATCAACATGGCTTTCTGGGGCTTTTTCGCCCATAACAGGGGATCATTTTCAATTAATACTTCCACATTGCAACACTGATAATTTTCAAATTTTTCTAAATAATTTTTCAAAAGAAAACCCCAAAGAACTCAAAATAATGGTATTGGATAATGGGCGATTCCATAAGGCTAAAAGATTGATCGTTCCAGAAAATATTGTTTTGGTTTTCCTGCCACCATATAGCCCGGAACTTAATCCAGCCGAAAAAATGTGGGCAAAATACAAAAGAGAATTTTCTAATAAATTTTATAATTCAATCGAAGATGTAGAAGATTTCATTATTACTGCAGTTAAAAACACAAGTAAAAAAGAGGTAATGAGTATCTGTGGTTATGCCTACGTCTTTTTAGATCAAATTTGGTCTAAAAATTAAATGCGTTTGGTATAAATACAACTATGAGGTAAATGGTTTGGATCAAGAAGGAGACTCAGTATCGGGTGCTATCAATGTAAAAGGCAAATACGGCGCAGGCATAATCATCAACAGAGATAAAGAAACCATCGATATTCATGTAGAATGGATTGATTATGGCAAACTAAAAGGCACAGACGAAGAGGGCAATATTTATAAACTGGAAGTAAATTAAAAAGAATTCTTTGTGACTGAGAAGGCTTATAATTCCTTTTGCAATCTTTATATTTGGGCAATAATTCCAATCCATGAACAAAATATTCTGTTTTCTTTTTTTACTTTTTTTCACCTCCTTTTATTCCCAAACCAAACTCCTTTCCTGGAATCTTGAAAATTTTGGAAAATCCAAATCCTATCAAGAAATTGTATTTATTGCCAATACTGTAAAAGACTATGATATTGTGACGATTCAAGAAGTAGTCGCGGGAAACGGAGGAGCACAGGCTGTTGCAAAACTTGCCGATGAACTCAATCGAAAAGGTGCAAAATGGGATTATCGAATAAGTGACCCCACCTCCAGCACTGCTTATAAAACCGAACGCTATGCTTTTCTCTGGAAAACGAGTGCCGTGAAACTAAAAGGTAAACCTTGGCTGGAACAGCAATACCATTTGGAAATAGACCGCGAACCTTATTTTGCCACTTTTGAAATCAAAGGAAAATCTATTACTATTGCCTCCTTTCACGCCATAACCAAAAATAAACAGCCCGAAACCGAGATTAAATATTTTAAGCTTCTGCCACAAGTCTATCCCAATTTAAATTTACTGTTTGCGGGAGATTTCAATTGTCCGCAGTCGCATTCGGTTTTTACGCCTTTAAAGCAAATGGGCTTTGCCCCTATTTTGAAAAATCAAAAGACATCATTAAAAATGAAATGCAAAGGTTCCAATTGTTTGGCCTCTGAGTATGACAATATATTTTATAAAACCAGTTCCATAAACTATATAAAATCGGATGCAGTCTTATTTTATGAGAAATTCATTTCCTTAAAAGAAGCCCGAAAAATATCCGACCATCTTCCTATTTGGTTTGAATTTTCTATGAATTAATGAAATACGCTTAAAAAACAATATGACTGTCCGCAAAGAGTACCATGTATATTTTTTTGCCACTGATTAAAAAGATTCTCACAGATTTAATTACACTTTTTAAAAAAATCTGTGTAAATCTTTTTAATCTGTGGCTAATTCTATCTGTTTGGTATTAGTTGCAGATAATTCTAAAAAACAAACAAGTTAATAGCAAGTAGCTAAAAGCTAATGACTAAGAACTAATGGCTAATCACTTTTTTACGTTTTTTGTTTTTTCTTTCTTGCAGCTGGGAAGAGCACATTATTTAAAATTAATCGATAGCCTGGAGAATTGGGATGCAAATCCAAGACTGTCGCAGGATCTCCCACTTGATGCTGGTAATCTTCGGGATCGTGGCCTCCGTAAAAAGTAAACATTCCTTTTCCTTTTTCGCCATGTATATAACGTGCTTCACCATCCAGTTCACAAGTTCCCATTACTAACACATTCGATTTTACAAATTCGGAATCAAAAGCTGTGGTTTGTCCCATAAATCCTTTGATTAACTGCGTATGGTTTTGGCATAGCATACTTGGAATAAAATCCCATTTGGCCGAATATTCCATCAAAGTAAAATAATCTTTATCCATTGGAATTCTTCTTTTCGAAGTCATATCGATGTTCGAAAATTCATATTCCTCTGGTTTTCGTTCCAAAGTAAAATTTTTGAAAGCAAAAGTATTACTGAAATTCAGTTTAGACTGATAATTGGCTTCACTTGGATCTCCGTCAAACATGGATTCGCAAATATCAATTCCATCTGCCGCCAAAGCAATATCAAAACTGTCTGTTGCCGAACACATAGCAAATAAAAAACCGCCACCTATGACAAAATCTCTAATTTTTTTGGCAACAGCTCCTTTTTCCTGAGATACTTTTTCATACCCTAACTTTTTAGCCAAAGCTTCAGCATCTCTTTTTTGATCAATATACCAAGGAACATTTTTGTAGGCTCCATAAAATTTACCGTATTGCCCTGTATAATCTTCGTGATGCAGATGCAGCCAATCATACATTACTAATTGGTCACTTAGTACTTCTTCATCGTAGATAGGCGTAAAAGGAATTTCGGCATAAGTCAAAACCAGGGTTACTGCATCGTCCCATGGCTGTTTGCCTTTTGGGGTATAAACGGCAACTTTTGGGGCTTTTTCCAGAATAACGGTCTCCATGTTTTGGGACGGGCTGGAAATTTCATTCAGTATTGCGGTTTCTTCTGCATCTGAAAGCACTTCAAAACTTACACCCCGAATTTGGCATTCTTTTCTAATTTCTTCGGCATCGGGCAATAAAAAAGAGCCTCCGCGGTAATTAAGCAGCCAGCTTGCTTTATACTCTTTAGCTAAACACCAATAGGTAATTCCGTATGCTTTAAGATGATTTTGCTGCGTGGTTTCATCCATTGGCAGCAAAATAAAAGATGCTCTGGAAGAAATCGACACTAGAAAAATAAATGTAAAAAAAAGTATTTTGCGTATCATTCTAAAACTATTTTAAAACAAAGATAATGGTAAGCAATTAAAGAACTTATTTTATCTTTTATAATAATGCAAAATAAAACTTTTTCATACACTTCTATTATATATCCAAAGAAACTAATTCATGCTGTATGGCAAAAACAACCAATCCAGCAATGTTTTTGGACTCCGTTTTCAGCAGTAAGTTATTTCTATGCCCTTCGACTGTTCTTGGGCTTATGAATAATTTTTCGCCAATTTCTACAGTGCTTTTTTGTTTGCAGATGAGCTGTAAAACTTCCAGTTCCCGAGAAGTGATAAAATTAGAATCAAAACTGCATTTGGTTTTTTTATTGGTAACAATATCTTTCTGAATAATATTCAAAACATAATCTGAATAATAAAACCCTTTTTCAGCTACTTCATTGATAGTCGCAAACAATTCCTGCGGCGTTGTATTCTTTACCAAATAGGAGACAGCACCCACATCGATCATGTTTGCTATAAATGATTTTGAATCATAGCTGGTTAATGCGATAATTTTTATATCCGGATAATCTCTGCGGATAATCTTTGTCGCTTCAATTCCATTAAGGAAGGGCATTTTCAAATCCATGACTATAATATCAGGCTTGGAATTGTCTCCTTTTAAAAACTCCATCAGTTCCAGACCGTTTGAAGCTTCAAAAAGGACTTCAATATTTTTTTCTCGAGTCAATAAAAAAGAAATCCCTTTTCGAAAAAGTACTTCATCATCAACTAAAATCATTTTTAATGCTTTGTCCATAATTTAAAAATTAAAAAAAACCGAAATCCCTTCATTCATTTGTGATTCAATCGTGAGGTCTCCACCCAGAATTGCTACTCTGCCTGACACATTTTTCATTCCTAACCCTTCGTGGCCTTGCAGCTGATTCAAATCAAAACCAATCCCATTATCCGAATAATTACAGGTTTTTACCCCATCAATTTCATTAAAAGAAATCGATATTGAAGTTGCTTTTCCATGTTGAATTGAATTAGCAAGCAATTCCTGTAAAATTCTAAAAACATGAATATTCTTTTCATTGTCTTTAAAATCAAACTTTACATTATTTACATATTGAATATCTACAGTTTTGGCATCAATTAATTCAGAACATAATTCCTCAATTCCTGCATGAAGACCAAACTTTTCTAAAACCGGAGGAAGCAGACTATGAGTCAGTTTTTTAGAGCTTATCAATGCCTTCGAAGTATATTCTATAATATTTTTGGTTATTTCTTCAATATCCTTTTGAGATAAATTTGGAATTTTTAACAAATGACAATTTAGAGAAATCACATTTAACTTTGAGCCCAGATCATCGTGCAAGTCTTGAGTAATTCGTTTTCTATCCATTTCCAGCGTACGAACTGCTGCCGATAATTGATTTTGGCATTGGGAAATATTAAACCCTTGAAGCACCATTCTTTTTCCCATATTTGTTTAGGTTTAACTAATAAAATAATTACTCTCCTTGAATAACAGTTTGGCTCAATAAATAAAAATAATTCTATTTACATATCTGATTAAAAAAATCAGATATAATTTACAATTACATATAACAAATATACATAGTAGTTAGTAATTTTCCTAATAAAAAACACAAAAATAATATTTATTCAACACTCAATCTATTTATATATAAATAATTAAAAAAATAATTCTCTTAAAAATTAAATTCTATTTAGGCTTTGAAGCAATTAAAACCCTCGGGCAAAAAAACCTTTTTATACTAATTTATACCATTTGGAAATATAAAATAGTTTTTGTTTAACCTCAACCCAACCCTCTCCAAAGGAGAGGGAGATAGAATTAGATTATTTTATATTTCTAAATGGTATTATTAGTCCAAAGTGTGCTTTCAAATATTTTATTGAGAATACACGAGTCAAAAAAAAAACAGCTGCAAAATTAATTTTACAGCTGTTTAATCTAAATTTACTTATCAAATTAATTGAGAATGTTTTCTTTTCAAAAATCAGATCCTCATTACATTTTAAAAAGGAACATCGCCATCATCATCGTCATCATTATTAAAATTGCTTCCAAAAGCTTCATTCGCCGATGGAAGATTTTTGGTAATAAATGGACTTTCATCATGATTCATGCTTGAAGGTAAATCATCATATCCGCCACTATAATCTTCTAAATTATCAAAACGCCCTAAATGCCCAATAAATTTCAGACGAACGTTTTCGATACCGCCATTTCTGTGTTTGGCAATCATAATTTCAGCCTGACCGGCTGTTGGAGATGCTTCTTCATCATCCCATTCATCAATTTTATAATATTCAGGACGGTATAAAAAAGAAACAATATCAGCATCCTGCTCAATCGCTCCAGATTCACGAAGATCCGACAGCAAAGGCCTTTTGCTCGAACCACGCGTTTCTACAGCACGCGATAACTGTGACAGTGCAATTACAGGAACATTTAATTCCTTTGCCAGTGCTTTTAAATTTCGGGAGATCGTCGAGATTTCCTGCTCTCTGTTTCCTCCGCCTTTTCCATTACCGCCGGCAGTCATCAGCTGCAAATAATCGATAATAATAATCTTGATACCATGCTGCGATACTAAACGTCTAGCTTTTGCACGTAAATCAAAAATAGATAACGATGGAGTATCATCAATAAAAAGTGGGGCCTTTTCTAAATTCTTTACTTTGGTACTCAGCTGTTCCCACTCATGTTTCTCTAATTTTCCGGTACGCAGTTTCTCCGAAGATAATCCCGTTTCGGATGAAATCAGTCTGGTAATCAGCTGTACCGATGCCATCTCTAACGAAAACAAAGCCACAGGATGCCCAAAATCGATAGCTATATTTCTGGCCATAGATAAAATAAAGGCTGTTTTTCCCATCGCAGGTCTCGCCGCAATAATAATTAAATCACTTGGCTGCCATCCAGAAGTTAATTTATCCAGTTTATCAAAACCAGTCGCTACACCAGAAAGTCCTTCCTGTCCTGCAATTTCTTCAATACGTTTTTTTGCCTGCAGTACTAAACTTTGAGCGGTTTCGGAACTACGTTTGATATTTCCTTGAGTAACTTCATAGAGCTTGGATTCGGCCTGATCTAATAAATCAAAAACATCGGTAGTTTCATCATAGGAAGCTTCAATAATTTCAGATGAAATTCTAATCAAGCTTCGCTGAATAAACTTCTGAAGAATAATTCTAGAGTGAAATTCGATGTGAGCCGATGATGAAATCTTCTGCGTAAGCTGAATAAGATAAAAATCACCTCCGGCAAGATCTAATTTTGCATTCTTACGAAGCTGAGCCGAAACGGTCAATAAATCGATTGGCTGCGTATCGTTGAATAATTGTATAATAGCTTCAAAAATATATTTGTGTGCATCTTTATAAAACGCGTCAGGCTGCAGGATATCAATTACCTCATCTACACCTTTTTTATCAATCATCATAGCCCCAAGAACAGCTTCTTCTAAATCTAATGCCTGTGGGGGTAATTTTCCTTTTTCTAGATTTATAATAGTTGTTTTGTCCACTTTAATCGGACTCATATTTTTGAAATTTTCCATATAGCGAAAGTAACTAAAATTAAAAAAAAATCACAATTGAGTTATTACGATTTATTGTTTATAAATACTTCTTTTTTGTTTATAACCAAAAAAAAATCCGAAACGGTAAGGCTTCGGATTAAGATCTTAAAATTGGCTGTTTACTCTTTAAACTCCCCCATTTTACAGTATTTATCCATTCTCTGAGCGATTAAATCGGCTGTTGATAAGTCTTTCAATTCGTTATATCCCTTTAAGATGTACTGCTCTACCGTGGTAAAAGTAGTCTCTCTGTCATAATGAGCCCCCCCTAAAGGTTCTGGTATAATATCATCGACTAATTTTTGTTTTTTCATATCAGCTGAAGTCAATTTTAAGGCTTCGGCTGCCTGCTCTTTAAAATCCCAGCTTTTCCATAAGATAGACGAACAGGATTCTGGCGATATAACGGAATACCAAGTATTTTCCAACATATAAACTCGGTCTCCAACACCAATTCCTAATGCACCACCTGAAGCACCTTCACCTACAATAATTGTTATTACAGGCACTTTTAAAAGAACCATTTCAAAAATATTTCTTGCAATGGCTTCTCCCTGTCCGCGCTCTTCAGCTTCTAAACCTGGATAAGCACCCGGAGTATCTATTAAAGTTACAATTGGAATATTAAATTTTTCAGCCATTTTCATCAAACGCAGGGCTTTTCTGTATCCTTCAGGATTTGCCATCCCAAAATTTCTATATTGGCGTGTCTTGGTATTGAACCCTTTTTGCTGTCCTACAATCATAAAAGACTGTCCGCCAATTTTTCCTAAACCGCCAATCATGGCTTTATCATCTTTAAAACCTCTGTCGCCATGCATCTCTAAAAAAGTGTCTCCGCAAAGTCCTCTTATATGATCAAGCGTATAAGGTCTGCTTGGATGTCTTGATAATTGTACACGCTGCCAAGCGGTTAAGTTTTTGTAAATCTGCTTTTTGGTTTCCTCTAATTTTTTGTTGATCTGCTTACACGTATTGGTAACATCAACATCCGATTCTAAACCAATAACAACACATTTATCTAATTGCTCTTCAAGTTCTTTTATAGGAAGCTCAAAATCTAAATATTCCATAGGATTTGCGCGTATTTATTATTGTTCTTATTTTTTTGATTTGGAACTGCAAATATAAAATTTAATATCATTATACACTTATTTTTTTGTTCAAGTAGAAAAAATAGGTTTTTCAACAACAAAAAATCTTACAATTAATCTTCTTTTCTATAATGTTTTATGACACCGTTTAGAAGCACTGTAATTACAATTACAACAGCACCAATATAAAATTCTGTACTCATTTTTTCTTTTCCGCCAATGATAAAATAAGCCAGCACAATTCCGTAAACAGGCTCTAAATTAGTGGTTAACATCACCGTATATGGCGATAATCGGCGCATTACTTTTACCGAAGCCGTAAAGGCATAAGCAGTACAAACCGAAGCTAAAATTAAAATCAGAATCCAATTTTTAGCCGACATCACAAAATTTTCTACTGAGAAAGAACCTCGAAATAAAAAATAAATCGAGATGAAAATAAAACCTGCCAAAAACTCATAAAACGAAATTACCGAAGGATTATGATTCACAATTAACTTTCCGTTCATCAAAGTAAACAACACGCCTAATATAATGGAAATCAATGCCAATACCATTCCGTTCCAGTAATTAATCTCCACTTGCATAATCAGTCCTAAACCTGCAATAATGATTAACCCAAAAAACACTTCGTACCAAAGCACTTTTCTTCCATAAAATAAGGGTTCTAATAAGGATGCAAAGAATGCTCCTAATGAAAAAACCGACAAGGTAATGGATACCGTAGAGACTTTTATAGCTTCAAAAAAGAAAATCCAGTGCAATGCAATTAAAAGTCCCACAAACAGGAATTTCATTAAAACTTTGGGAGCAACTTTAAATGATTTTTTCTTTATGTAAAGAAAAAGAGCCAAAAAAAGAGCTGCAAAAAACATTCTGTACCAAACTAAAAATTCAGATTGTATCGTAATTAATGCTCCTAAAATTGCTGTAAACCCCCAAATAAAAACAATTAAATGTAAATTAAGGTAACTCTTTAAATTATCGTTTTGCATTTCGTAGTAGATAAACAGCTAATATTCCAAAAACTATATTAGGCAGCCAAACAGCCAAAAGTGGCGAAAAACTTGATTTTTCGGCTAGTACACCAAATATTTTATCAAAAAAGACAAATGAAAATGCTACTGCAATTCCAATAGCAAGATTGACTCCCATCCCTCCTCTTCGTTTCATTGAAGACACCGAAACGGCTATAATCGTTAATATAAATGCCGAAACGGGCACACTGTATTTTTTATATAAAACCACCAAATAAACATTGATATTAGAAGATCCTCGCTTTTTTTCCTTATCAATAAAAGCATTCAAATCTCCCAAACTCAGAGTTTCAGCGATATAAACCACTGGAGCCAGGTCTTCCAGATCAAAACTGAATTTCATCTTCTTTTCCGGTGCTTTTACAATCACATCATTTTCAGGACCAACAGTTCTTTTGGTAAAATCATACAGCGTATAGTTCTTTTCTTTAGGATTCCATTTGATTCTGCTGGCTGTGATTTTATATTCTAATTTTTCTTTTTTAAACCGTTCTAACGAAAAATTAAAAGCCATTTGAGACTCATTATTAAAGCTGTTTACATAGATAAACTCATTATCGCTTATCTGTCTGTACACATCAGTATTATCGCCCCGCATAAGTGCCTTACCATCATTCCGCAGATAGGTGTACCGGAAATTATTATACCCTTCACTGGAAACAGGAATAACCCAAAACCCCATCAGCAAAACGATAACTGATATGATAGAAGCTCCGATAATATAAGGCCTCATAAACCGCGTAAACGAAATACCTGAACTTAAAATGGCAATAATCTCAGTATCATTTGCCAGCTTGGAAGTAAACCAAATAACTGATATAAACAAGAATATCGGAAAGAGGTTATTCATAAAGTAAATCGTAAAATGATAATAATAAATGGCAATTTTTAAAACCGGCACCTGATTCTCAATCATTTTATTAATCTTCTCCGATATGTCTATAATCATTCCAATAGGAGCAAACAGCAAAAGCATCACCGCAAAAGTGGCTAAATATCTTTTTAAAATGTATTTGTCAATTATTGTCAGCATATTTTAAATGTATGAGTTATAAATTATGAATTATAAGTTAGCTTGTAGCAGCCCATAATCATAATTCATAATTATTTTAAAGTCTTTGGCTCATATTTTTCACCATCATTTCTTTCCAAGGCTTAAAATTGCTTGCCAAAATCTGTTTTCTGGCTTCACGAACTAACCACATATAAAAACCAAGATTGTGAATCGTCGCAATCTGTTTCCCTAAATATTCATTGGCGGCAAACAAGTGGCGTAAATAAGCTTTAGAATATTCCGTATCTACAAAGGTATAGCCCATTTCATCTATTGGAGAAAAATCAGCTTCCCATTTTTTGTTTTTTATATTAATCGTTCCGTTGGCCGTAAATAGCATCCCGTTTCTGGCGTTACGTGTAGGCATTACGCAGTCGAACATATCGATTCCAAGTGCGATATTCTCCAAAATATTAATCGGAGTTCCTACTCCCATCAAATAACGCGGTTTGTCTTCGGGAAGAATTTCACAGACCACTTCGGTCATTGCATACATCTCTTCCGCAGGCTCCCCTACCGAAAGTCCGCCAATCGCATTTCCCTGTTGGTTGGAATTCGCAATATATTCAGCCGATTGTTGTCGCAAATCCTTATAAGTACTTCCCTGTATAATTGGAAAAAAAGTCTGCTCATAACCATATTTAAAAGGCAATTTCTCCAAGTGATTAATACAGCGGTCCAGCCAGCGGTGCGTCATGTGCATCGAGCGCTGTGCATAACGGTAATCACAAGGGTAAGGTGTGCACTCATCAAAAGCCATAATGATATCAGCCCCAATAGTACGCTGAATTTCCATTACATTCTCAGGTGTAAAAAAGTGATAAGAGCCATCTATATGCGATTTAAATTTCACTCCTTCTTCCTTAATTTTACGGTTGGCCGAAAGAGAATACACTTGATATCCGCCAGAATCGGTCAAAATATTGCGGTCCCAATTCATGAATTTATGCAGTCCGCCCGCTTTTTCAAGAATCTCCGTTTGCGGACGCAAATATAAATGATATGTATTTCCAAGTATAATATCGGGGTTTATTTCTTCTTTCAATTCCCTTTGGTGCACCCCTTTTACCGAAGCAGCAGTCCCAACAGGCATAAAAATAGGCGTTTCGATAACACCGTGATCAGTAGTAATACTTCCCGCACGAGCTTTCGACTGCGGATCTGTTTTTAGTAAATCAAACTTCATATATGCTTTTTATCAGTCGGCAAAGATAGTCTAATTTAAAACCCGCATCAAAAAAAATATTTTACTCCAAATGAATGAAAAGCGGGTTCTTGACAACCAAAATTTAAATAGTTCCCTAAATAAAATTAGGAACATTTAGAAATGCCGAACCAAAATCTAAAATCTAAAATCCTTCTTGGGCGTGACCACAATAGAAAATGGCCCTAATTCTGTTTGCGCTTATATGGCCCATTCTCTATTGCGGTCGGGCTATCCATGCTGCTTTGGCACCTTATTTCTATCCCTCACGCAAAAAAACTGCACAGCCAGCTCTTTAGTTTTATTCATTTTTAAAATTTATTATTATGTAACAAAAGTTACAGTGCATCCTTAGAATTCATATTAATTTCGCAGTATAAAACAATACCTACTTAAAGCAAACACTATGACTTTAGAAGAAAGAAATAAAAAAAGCAAAGCACAATTATAGACGTAAGAACCAGAGAGGAATTCAGCGGTGGACACGTTGCTGGGTCGATTAATATTCCATTGAATGAAATTCAGGAACGATTTGAAGAACTAAAAAACCTAAAATCGCCGTTGATTCTTTGCTGTGCCTCCAGAAACCGAAGCGGACAAGCCCAGCATTATCTTTCTCAAAAAGAAATCGACTGTCACAATGGAGGTTCATAGCTGGATGTCAATTATTATCAATCAAAATACTAAATAAAAATGCTAAATAAACTAAAAAAAATATTCGGTTTCGGGGCAACTGTCAATTATGCCAAACTAGTAAAACAAGGTGGTATTATCCTAGATGTACGAAGCAAAGCAGAATATGCCGGCGGGCATATAGAAGGTTCCTTAAATATCCCCGTGGATATTTTGCAAAATAGTTTATCTCAGTTGAAAGACAAAAACAAACCCATTATCACTTGCTGCGCATCAGGTATGCGAAGCGCATCGGCTAAAAGCGTTCTAAAAACTCATGGCTACACCAATGTTCACAATGGTGGTGGATGGAGCAGTCTGAGGAATAAAATATAAATGAATTGGTGTTTTTAATTCACTAAACATCTGAATTCCATGGTTTGCGTGAGGGATAGAAATAAGCTACCAAAGTAGCGCGGATAGCCCGACACCATTATAAAAAGGGGCGACTAAGCGGCATTCTTGGTTAGCCCCTTTTTATAATGGTGACATGCCCACATAATTTGAAAAACGGAATGCATTAGGGTTTTAAATTTTACTCAATTTTTGAGTTTGTTGTTGAAATTGTCTTTACTGTTGAAATTGCCTCTGAAATCATTTGTCTTACGGTAAAAAAAAATTACTTTTGCAGCAGTTTAACTTTTACACACAAAATGAAGCCTAACACACAACAATTAAACGATTTAACTATCCAAGTAAGAAGAGATATTCTTCGAATGGTTCACGCTGTTAATTCAGGTCACCCAGGAGGGTCTCTTGGCTGCACCGAATTTCTAGTGGCCTTGTACCAAAATCTTATGGACCGCAAGGAAGGATTTGACATGGACGGAATTGGAGAAGATTTATTCTTCCTTTCAAATGGGCATATTTCACCTGTATTTTACAGCGTTTTGGCAAGAAGCGGTTATTTCCCGGTTAAGGAATTAGCAACTTTCCGTTTGATCAACTCAAGATTGCAAGGACACCCTACAACTCATGACAATTTACCTGGAGTACGTATTGCTTCTGGTTCATTGGGACAAGGATTATCTGTTGCAATTGGTGCGGCTCAGGCTAAAAAATTGAACAATTGCAGCCATATCGTTTACACGCTACACGGTGACGGTGAGCTGCAGGAAGGCCAAAACTGGGAAGCGATTATGTATGCATCTGCAAAAAATGTAGATAATCTTATTGCAACTGTTGACCTTAATGGAAAGCAAATTGACGGTACTACCGACGAAGTATTGGCAATGGGAAGCATTCGCGCTAAATTCGAAGCTTTTGACTGGGAGGTTATCGAAATTACCAAAGGAAATGATATTGAAGCTATCATTGGAGGAATGAATGAAGCAAAAGCAAGAACCGGAAAAGGAAAACCAATTTGCGTATTACTTCATACTGAAATGGGTAACGGTGTAGATTATATGATGTACAGTCATGCTTGGCATGGTAAAGCACCAAATGATGCTCAGCTTGCAAATGCTTTAGAACAAAATTATAATACTGGAGGTAATACAGATTATTAATCCCCACCTAGCCTCCCCAAAGGAGAGGAACAGCTACAGATTGATAAAATAAAAAATATAAAACCCTATTCACCCTAATAGGAATTCCCCTCCTTCGGAGGGGTTAGGGGAGGAAAATGAAAAAATATATAAATACAGGAAGTAAAGACACCCGCTCAGGTTTTGGAGTGGGAATGACTGAATTAGGTCAAAAGAATGAAAACGTAGTGGCACTTTGTGCTGATTTGATCGGATCATTAAAATTTGATGATTTCAAGAAAAATCACCCAGAGCGTTTTTTCCAAATCGGAATTGCTGAAGCAAACATGATTGGAATTGCTGCAGGACTAACTATTGGCGGAAAAATTCCATTCACTGGAACTTTTGCTAACTTTTCGACAGGAAGAGTTTATGACCAAATTCGTCAATCTGTTGCTTATTCAGAGAAAAACGTAAAAATCTGTGCTTCTCACGCTGGATTGACTCTTGGAGAAGATGGTGCTACTCACCAAATCCTTGAAGACATCGGATTAATGAAAATGCTGCCTGGAATGACCGTAATCAACACTTGCGATCACAATCAAACTAAAGCGGCTACATTAGCGCTTGCTGACCACCACGGTCCAGCTTATTTGCGTTTTGGACGTCCAGTAGTGCCTAACTTTATGCCAGCTGACGAACCATTCATCATTGGAAAAGCTATTATGCTTAACGAAGGTACTGATGTAACGATTGTTGCTACAGGACATTTAGTTTGGGAAGCTTTAGTTGCTGCAGAAGCTTTGGAAGCCAAAGGGATCTCTGCCGAAGTAATCAATATCCACACTATTAAACCATTGGACGAAGAAGCCATTCTAAAATCATTGGCTAAAACCAAATGCGTTGTTACTGCCGAAGAGCACAACATTCTTGGAGGTCTTGGAGAAAGCATTTCTAGAGTATTAGCATTACACCAGCCAGCTCCACAAGAGTTTGTAGCAGTTAATGACAGCTTTGGAGAATCTGGAACTCCTGAGCAATTAATGGAGAAATACAAATTGAACAATCAAGCGATTGTTGAAGCTGTAGAAAGAGTGATCAAAAGAAAGTAATCTTTCGTCATAAATACTTAAAATCCCATCTCGTTATAAAAAATGAGATGGGA
Organism: Flavobacterium sp. 1; assembly: GCF_002797935.1. Classification (NCBI taxonomy): domain Bacteria; kingdom Pseudomonadati; phylum Bacteroidota; class Flavobacteriia; order Flavobacteriales; family Flavobacteriaceae; genus Flavobacterium; species Flavobacterium sp. 1. Next base: position 146,762 of record NZ_PGER01000001.1, on the reverse strand, counting down.
TTTTTTTTATGATTATTATTGCTGTTTTATATTTGTAAACTACTTTTTAGATACCTTTTTGAGTTCATTTATACTGCTCACTTTCATCCAGAATAGAATTAGGTGCTCGCTTTGTCCAGAATATCTATTTTGTAATTTTAAAAAAATAATTTCGCTACAATATAATTATTTCACTAATACCAAGACAAATTTACCAAGAAGCCAACACTTGCAGTTCCGGATCTAACAGTTGAATTATAAGTACCACTTAAAGAGAAATTCGTGTAAGTTATAACATATGGAGCTTTCCATCCCCAATTTGCAATAAGCTCAGTATGTACACCGCTAAAAGAGGCGGCATAAACATAAGAAGTTACTAAATCATAACCTGTATAAGGACTACAACTACTACAGGATAAAACATTGGTTTCAATACTTCGGTAATTATTTGCTTGCTTCCATTTACAGCTAAAAGTTGAACAAGAACGATATTGCAATGTTGATCTTAAAAACATTTTACTACTTGAAACTTGATCATCAAGCACTATAGTTTCATTAAATAAATCAACTACAAGTCTAAGTCTTGATCCATCTAAGGTTTGTTCTTCAGTTACAAATGTTTTAACTCTGTTTTCGTTAGGAATAACTCCTCTACCCGATAAATTCTTATTTAAATTCGATAAGCTAATTACTTGACCAAAACTCTTTAATTTATCTTTTCTACTTTTTAGCTCAACAGTCGTTTTATTCAAATCATTTTCAGTCAATAAATAAAACTTACTTTCTTCTAACCACAATACATTTTCACCAATTTTAACTTTTGATTCATTATTCAAAATTGCCTTCATAGCATCCGAATATATAATTCTAGAGTTAGATAAATTCTCTTCCTGCATAACTAGTGAATCACTAGATGAATTCAATAATGAATTCACCTTTTTGGCTGAAATCCATTTTTGAAGTTCAGAACTATTCATTTTTGATAGTTCTGAATATTCTTTAACAAAAGATTTTTCATCTTTAAAAGTCATTATTCCATCCAATACAGAAGATGTTGATGTAGCTACTGGTGTAACCGATTCATTTTGATCTTGACTACAAGACGCGAAAACAATTGTAATCAATACGATAAATAATTTTTTCATTTTTTTAAATAATTTAAGTTTAATCCTGCAAACATATTGAATATAAATCAAAATGAAAGAAAAAAACTAAATATTTAAAAAAAAAAAAAACTATTCTTACTTTAATGAAACAAAAGCACAAAAAAAAGGTTCCTCATAAAATCATGAGAAACCTTTTTTGAAATGAATTTTACTATTGACTCATTTTGTGGCATTCTTTATCTAGATGTCGCTTTTTCTTTATATCAGTAGGTATTTTTCCATCACAATCTGGAATTAAATCAAATGGATAATAATTTCCATTAGCATCCTTAACTTCTCCTCTTGTGGCATAATTATCGCCATCATCGTCAAAATCAAAGAAATCTGGAATTCCATCTTTATCGGTATCATCTGGATTAACAGCTCCCTCTGGCAACTCTGCTGTTGTCCACATATAACCATCCCCATCCCCATCTTCCTGATAAGACAATACACCATCTGGAGTTGATACAAATGAAGTACCATTAAACGTATAATCCAAGTCAGAACGTTTAATTTTATATAATTTAAAACTAAACACTAATGGCGCATAAGCCGGTATAGTTCCTTTTCCTGTGTTGTAATATGCTAACCCTGAAGGAATAAACATCACTCCTGCCCCAAAATTTGTATACTTGACGGTACCATCTGGATTTGAAACGGCTTCACCGGATTTAAATTGCGGAAAAATTTCTTTCCACCCTCTCAGATAACCAAATAAATTTACAAATGTCTGTGGAAATATTACCTCTTCAAATTGTGTAGAAGTAATAATTGTAACATTATCAGTCGTTGTCTCAGCAAGATATTTCCCATTGTACGAGGTAAATACATCATCTACATTACACGGTTTTTGACCAGTCCCTTCACGCAAAACTAAATAATAAAGCGTATATTTAATACCATGGAGCTCAACAATTCTATTTTTTAAGGCATATACTTTTTGATCCCAAATTGAAACTGTATGATCAGCATCCAATTTAGCTATTGTAACATCCTGATCTTTTGTTTCACCAGAAGCATTTACAACTGTTATATAGTTTGTTTTTAAATAGGTTTCTATCAGCTTACTTTCTATCTCATACTGTTCAGCATAAGGTTTTGGTGGGATTACGGGTATATCATCATTCTTATCCTTAGAACAAGAAACTATTCCAATCATTGCAATCAATAAAATAAAATAAAACTTAATTTTGCTCATTATAGGTGCGGTTTAAGTCGCAAATATACATTAATGATTTACTTTTGTAAAGTATTTAACTCCGATTTTAGAAAATTCATGAGAATAGACAAATATTTATGGTGCGTTCGGTATTACAAAACCAGAAATATGGTTACCGAAGCTTGCAAAAAAAACCATATCACAGTAAATGGTATTGTTGCCAAGCCTTCAAAAGAAGTTTTTCCTACTGATAAAATTACTTTTAGGAAAGACCAAATTACACAAATCATCACCGTATTGGACATTCCCGAAAACCGGGTAGGAGCAAAACTTGTTGATATTTACAGAAAAAACGAAACTCCTGCTGAGGCTTATGCTCACTTAGAATTATTAAAATTATCAAAAGAGCATTATAGAAAAACCGGAACCGGAAGACCCACCAAAAAAGACCGAAGAGATATTGATGAATTTGGAAACGACATTCCTGATGAAGATGAAACAGATTAAAATTCTCCTTTAAATTTCTGGCTTAGAACCTGAATTAATGACCTCAATTTCGTCTAACTTTTTTATCTTTGAAAAAACTAAATAATACGCCATGAGCAAAAACATAATTCTTACCAACCAGCAAATAGAACATACCACCAAAAGAATAGCATACCAAATCTATGAAACTTTTGTTGAGGAAGAAGAAATTGTGATTGCCGGAATTACGGACAATGGCTTTGTTTTTGCCGAACGAATTGCTCAAGCATTAAGCACTATTTCAGCTATCAAAATTTCACTCTGCGAAGTTCATACTGACAAACAAAATCCTGAAATGCCAATAACTACCTCTTTAACAAAAGAAGAATACAGCAACAAAGGATTAGTGCTGGTAGATGACGTATTGAGTTCTGGAACTACGTTAATATATGCTGTAAAACATTTTTTAGATGTTCCTTTAAAAAAGTTTAAAACCGTTGTTCTTGTCGATAGAAACCACAAAAAATTCCCGATTAAAGCCGATTTTAAAGGAATATCACTTTCTACTTCCCTATTAGAGCACGTTGACGTTGTTTTTGACAACGATGGCAACAGTTATGCCAGCCTAAGCTAATAGATTCAAAATATCTTTTACCGTTTCCTCAATGGTTTTACCATCAACATTCACTTTATGCTGTGCGTGATTGTAATAAAAACTTCTGTCAAAAAGATGCTTGGCAATAAACTCCTTCATCTCCTCATTATTTTTATCCGCAATAAGCGGTCTTTTGCTCTTATTAGCCACCAATCTGTTAAATAATGTATCAATAGATGCTTTTAAATAAACAGAGACTACGCCCTCTCCTATTAACAACTCATGATTATTGGCATAACAAGGTGTTCCTCCTCCTAAACCTATAATGATTTCATCGGGCGAATTTAATAATTCCAAAAAATAAGTGTGTTCTAATTTCCGAAAATGGATTTCTCCCTGGCTTTCAAAAATCTCTTTTATGGACATTTTTACTTTTTTTTCGATGTATTCATCCAAATCAATATATGGAATGGAGACGATTCCCGAAAGTTTTTGAGCAATTGTAGACTTACCACAACCCATATAACCTAATAATATAATTTTTTTCATTTGAATAAGACCTTACATACTAAGGCGTTAAGAGTTTTAATTAAAAAAAGACAAATTTATAATAAAATTACTTGGAAACTTCGAAAAAAAGTCCCTATATTTGCACCCGCATTCAAGAAACGAAATGACTCGATAGCTCAGTTGGTAGAGCACATCACTTTTAATGATGGGGTCCTGGGTTCGAGCCCCAGTCGGGTCACAAATTATGTGATCAAAGCATAAGTTTTTTGAAGCAATGACTCGATAGCTCAGTTGGTAGAGCACATCACTTTTAATGATGGGGTCCTGGGTTCGAGCCCCAGTCGGGTCACAAAAGGTTGAGTAATTATTTACTTGACCTTTTCTTTTTTAAGACCACGTGGAGAAACGGTAGACTTGCCATCTTGAGGGGGTGGTGCTCGTAAGGGCGTGTGGGTTCAAATCCCACCGTGGTCACTTGATGGGACAAAGAAGAAATATCTTTCCTTGTCCCATTTTTATTTGGGTCTAAACCATTGTTAATCACGTAGATTATCCTCACAACTTCATTAATCCTAGTGATTCGAAACTCATTTTCATGAATTGTGAAATTTTCAGGAAAAATCGAACCAATCAAATCTCTGGATTTCGTCAATTCTTCTGTATTCCAGCATTTAAGTAACCATTCCGAACTAAATACTAAACATTTTGTGTAAACTAACTCAACATCAAATGTGTTTCGGATCAGGAGCAAAAGTTGGGGATTATGGATCAGGAGCAAAAGTTGGGGATTATGCAAAAAGATTGGATAATCTGAATAAGAAGAAATCTATATTTCTCACTCCTCTAAACTGACTTCTAAAAGCTTTTATTTTTGCATTGAAAGATTCGGCAGAAGCATTTGTGCTTCTATTGTCAAAATAGTTTAAAATTGACTGGTAGTTAAAAGTTATAGTATTGAGCAGAATATTAAAGTTTTTAAAGCCTGATTCCTCTACATTTCTATACCAATGCGCCAGTTTGGTCATGGCAATGTGTTTGTCATTGTTGTTATTGTAAATCCCTCGAAGTTGTTGATTTAGATTATATGCTGTCTTTATATCGGGGTATAATTCAAATAACATTTGAGCCCTTTCTTTTTGATTTTCAGTCCATTTTTCGCGAGATTTATAGAGTAGATACCTGCTTCTGGCCAAAAGTTGTTTTAGAGAATCTCCATTAGGCAAGAGCTCTGGGATATATGTTTTATTCTCTCTTTTTGCCTGCAATATCAATTGATTCTCAAAATCCATAGCTTCCCATCGATGCTTGATTCTAATCTCTTGTAAAGCTTCCAATGCTAATTTTTGAACATGAAACCTATCGGTCACTTGTATTGCTTTTGGAAAGCATCTCTTAGAGATTAGTTTCATGGAATTAGCCATGTCAAGTGTTATCTCTTTGACACAGCTCCTCTTCTTATAATCAATCTTACTGATGTGTTCTATAACCTGATCAGCCTTGGTTCCAGCAACAATAGCAACTAATGAACCTTTTTTGCCTTTGAATTTCTTGTTGGTTACAATAGTATAAAGTTCACCCTGAGATAAAGCTACTTCGTCAATTGATAAATGAGTACCTATATTTTCAGGATAAACAATCCATTGATGTGCATGTTCTCGTGGATCCCAAGTATTAAAGGAACTCAAGTGCTTTTTGTATTGTCTTTGGAGCTTCTTTCCGTTTACTCCGAAAAAACCTCCAATGGTATGACAATCGGTAGCGCTGTTATCTATTAATTTCTTTTAAAAAAGCCGCAAACTCTTGAGTCATGCGGGTTCCTTTGGCAACTAAATTCCAATCTCTTTTAATAATTTCTCCTGTGGTTTTATTAGTCCAGCGACGTCTTTTGATATGCAAATACACAAACTTACCTCTTAGAGGAAAATCCTGAATAGTGATCTCATCCAAAAAGCCCTTTGATACCAGTTCAAATGTATTAAACTCTTGTGGAGGCTTAATTTTTTCCTCAAAATACAAGTGTAATATTTCTTCTGTATTAGTAGTAGAAACCACTTCAAAGTGGTCTACTAAAAAATCAGGCAGCATCAATTTTAAAAGGTCAATAGGAGTCATCTCAAATTATAAGATTACAAAGTTCTTATTTTATTTTAACATTTCCTCCCCAGGTTTTGTTCTTGATCCTGTGTTTCTTGACTTCCAATTGGATCAGGAGCAAAAGTTGGATCAGGAGCAAAAGTTGGGGATTATGCAAAAAGATTGGATAATCTGAATAAGAAGAAATCTATATTTCTCACTCCTCTAAACTGACTTCTAAAAGCTTTTATTTTTGCATTGAAAGATTCGGCAGAAGCATTTGTGCTTCTATTGTCAAAATAGTTTAAAATTGACTGGTAGTTAAAAGTTATAGTATTGAGCAGAATATTAAAGTTTTTAAAGCCTGATTCCTCTACATTTCTATACCAATGCGCCAGTTTGGTCATGGCAATGTGTTTGTCATTGTTGTTATTGTAAATCCCTCGAAGTTGTTGATTTAGATTATATGCTGTCTTTATATCGGGGTATAATTCAAATAACATTTGAGCCCTTTCTTTTTGATTTTCAATCCATTTTTCGCGAGATTTATAGAGTAGATACCTGCTTCTGGCCAAAAGTTGTTTTAGAGAATCTCCATTAGGCAAGAGCTCTGGGATATATGTTTTATTCTCTCTTTTTGCCTGCAATATCAATTGATTCTCAAAATCCATAGCTTCCCATCGATGCTTGATTCTAATCTCTTGTAAAGCTTCCAATGCTAATTTTTGAACATGAAACCTATCGGTCACTTGTATTGCTTTTGGAAAGCATCTCTTAGAGATTAGTTTCATGGAATTAGCCATGTCAAGTGTTATCTCTTTGACACAGCTCCTCTTCTTATAATCAATCTTACTGATGTGTTCTATAACCTGATCAGCCTTGGTTCCAGCAACAATAGCAACTAATGAACCTTTTTTGCCTTTGAATTTCTTGTTGGTTACAATAGTATAAAGTTCACCCTGAGATAAAGCTACTTCGTCAATTGATAAATGAGTACCTATATTTTCAGGATAAACAATCCATTGATGTGCATGTTCTCGTGGATCCCAAGTATTAAAGGAACTCAAGTGCTTTTTGTATTGTCTTTGGAGCTTCTTTCCGTTTACTCCGAAAAAACCTCCAATGGTATGACAATCGGTAGCGCTGTTATCTATTAATTTCTTTTAAAAAAGCCGCAAACTCTTGAGTCATGCGGGTTCCTTTGGCAACTAAATTCCAATCTCTTTTAATAATTTCTCCTGTGGTTTTATTAGTCCAGCGACGTCTTTTGATATGCAAATACACAAACTTACCTCTTAGAGGAAAATCCTGAATAGTGATCTCATCCAAAAAGCCCTTTGATACCAGTTCAAATGTATTAAACTCTTGTGGAGGCTTAATTTTTTCCTCAAAATACAAGTGTAATATTTCTTCTGTATTAGTAGTAGAAACCACTTCAAAGTGGTCTACTAAAAAATCAGGCAGCATCAATTTTAAAAGGTCAATAGGAGTCATCTCAAATTATAAGATTACAAAGCTCTTATTTTATTGTAACATTTCCTCCCAAGGTTTTGTTCTTGATCCTTCCAATTCGAAAGAATTAAGTAGTCTTTTAGTTACTTTATGTAAAATTGGCAAAAACAGCTTAAAGTACCCTTAAGTATTGACCGATAAGAGTTAGCTTTAAAATTTGTTAAACAAATAGGTTAAACCTTCCTAAATTTAAGAGAAAATTAAGAAAAAAGGCTATTTAAACCGATATTCACTTCGATTATGATATAGCTAAACTCATTTATTCTATTGAATACTTTCTTTTTCGGCTATTAAATATCGGTTTTTACCGAAATAAAATAAAGATAGCAATTTATAGCGTACATTCACTGATACAAAATTCATATATTGTGAAACAACATAAAATTACCCCCCTCCCAGAATTTTTAAGGATTTACAGCGTACGTCTTCCTCTTGGAGAGAAAAAACAAAACATTTTTTTATTTAACAATTTCGTTGCAATTACTTTTGCAGAGTGTTTAAATTAATTACCGTGACAACTAAACAACAACATACCCTTCTTAATATCCTGCTTGTAGATGATGATATAGATGACATTTATTTTTTTGATATCGCATTGAAAGAATTACCAGTCTCCGCCCATCTTACAATAGTTAACGATGGAGAACAACTTATGAATTACCTTTCTGAAAATTTAGAACATCTTCCTGATATTCTCTTTCTCGACCTCAATATGCCCCGCAAAAATGGTTTCGAATGTTTAGAAGAAATAAGGCTCATCGAAAAATTAAAACACCTCCCTATAATTATTTTCTCTACCTCCTTTGAACAAGGGGTTGTGAACATACTTTACAAAAATGGGGCGCAATATTTTATTCGCAAGCCTTCTGACTTTTCACAATTCAAAAAATTAATTCACCAATCTCTTATATTTGTACTGCAAGGAAATATTTCACAACCGACCAGAGAAAAATTTGTACTCACAATAGAAAACAGTTGATTATTGAGAGAGTGTTTTAACCTTATAGGTGACCAACCTTTGGTACAAAAAAACAAAAAAATAGCGAGATAGGATATGAATAAAATAAAACAAATAGATGTAGATGAGTTAATCATTGCTCGCAAAGAACTTGCTCTTCAAAAAGAAGAGAATGAGAAGTTGATAGCAGAGTTAATCTCTGCTCGCAAAGAACTTGCTTTTCAAAAAAAGAAAAAGGGAAACGTGCAGAGGAGCTAGGCATCGCCAACAAAGAACTTGTTTTTCAAGACGAAGAGAAAGAAAAACGAGCAGTAGAGTTAGGCATTGCCAACAAAGAGCTTGTTTTTCAAGACGAAGAGAAAGAAAAACGAGCAGATGAATTAAGTATTGCCAACAAAGAGCTTATTTTTCAAAACGATGAGAAAGAAAAACGAGCAATAGAATTAAGCATTGCAAACAAAGAACTTATCTTTCAAAACGATGAAAAAGAAAAACGCGCTGCAGAGTTAAACATTGCCAACAAAGAACTGGCGTTTCAAAACGATGAGAAAGAAAAACGCGCAGCAGAGTTAGTCATTGCCAACAAAGAACTGGCTTTTCAAAACAATGAGAAAGGAAAACGGGCAGACGAATTAATTATTGCCAATAGAGAACTTGCTTTTCAAAGCGAAGAGAAAGAAAAACGGGCAGCAGAATTAAGCATTGCTAATATAGAACTGGCATTTCAAAACGATGAGAAGGGAAAACGAGCAGACGAATTAACCATTGCTAATAAAGAACTGGCTTTTCAAAACGAAGAGAAAGAAAAACGGGTAGCGGAGAAAGAAAAACGAGCAATAGAGTTAGGCATTGCCTATAAAGAATTGGCATTTCAAAACAATGAGAAAGAAAAACGAGCAGCAGAGTTAAGCATTGCTAACATAGAACTGGCATTTCAAAACAATGAGAAAGAAAAACGAGCAGCAGAATTAGTCATTGCCAACAAAGAACTACTGGCATTTACTTATGTATCAAGTCATGATTTGCAGGAGCCATTACGCAAAATACAAACTTTCGTCACAATCATACAAGAAGAAGAAAGTAGAAATCTATCTGAGAAAGGCAAATATAATTTCCAGCGAATGCAATTAACAGCAGGAAGAATGCAACAACTCATTGACGATTTACTTGCCTTCTCACGTATAAGCACCACCGAACTCAAATTTGAAAAAACCGAACTCAATATAATTATAGAAAACGTAAAAATCGAACTAAAAGATACTATTCAGGAAAAACGCGCAACCATCGAAGCCACCGAACTCTGCCCTACCAACATTATCCCTTTTCAGTTTCGCCAGCTCATGTATAACCTCATAAGCAATGCACTCAAATTTTCAAACCCCAAAATACCATCACGCATAATAATAAAAAGCAAAATTGTAAAAGGGAGTGAATTAAATAATGAAAAGCTCTCACGCATAAAAAATTATTGCCATATCACTATCAAAGACAATGGCATCGGCTTCGAACCCCATTTCAGCGAACGTATTTTTGGAGTATTCCAAAAACTTCATGCCAAAGATATGTATGCAGGCACAGGAATCGGACTTGCCATTGTAAAAAAAATAGTAGAGAATCACAATGGTATAATCACCGCAAAGAGTGAATTAAACAAAGGGGCAACATTTGACATTTACATTCCTGCTGCATAATCAAAATCGAATATGGCCTATTGTTAGTAAAAAAAACCAAACTTTAGTTCGATGGCTATTTTAGAACAGCACCCCTATATCCCAAAAATATAAATTTTAAAGTTTAATCAAAGCAAAGGTTCAAGAAACTTAAAAAGCGAATAAATATTTGATTGTTAAATGAGTATATATACGTATACTTAGAGATTCTACCGCCAATTGTGTGGGTGAAAAAAATAGATTCCGTTTAATTCGAAGTTAAACTTATAGTATCTTTATCCTTCAAAACAATCTCATAAAAGTTTCAACTCTTCTAATAAAACGTTCGAATTTTGTACCATGAGGTAAACAATAAGATTAAATTTGTAAAAGTTTAATTTTGTTTGATAACTATTTTGAAATCTCTATGGAAAATCATTTAAAAATAACAATAAAAATACTGGTAGTTTTTTTATTTATAAGCTCTTCTTTACAAGCGCAATCGTCTATTTTAAAAAAGCGAGACGAGTACCAGACTCTTTCACAGATTTGGGAATTAGATCCTGAGACTAATCGGGAAACCTTTATTTTGACTACCTATAAACCCGTTTATGTTTTACCATTTCGGTTTTCGAGCCATAGGCGTGATGTTCCTTTTGAAGTCCCAGCTGATGAAGTTCCCGTTGACAAACCAATCGAATTAGATAATGTTGAAGCTAGTATACAGCTTAGTTTGAAGACCAAAATAGCTCAGAATATTTTTGGCAAAGGGTCGATATGGGTAACTTACACCCAAAAATCTTTTTGGCAGGTTTATAATGCCGAATTTTCAAGACCATTCAGAGAAACCAATTATGAACCTGAACTGATCTTTAACTTTCCCGTAAAATCTGATTTTTTAGGGTTAAAAACTAAAATGCTTGGATTTTCAATAAATCATCAGTCTAATGGAAGAGAAGGGAAAGAGTTTTCCCGCAGTTGGAACCGATTTATTATGTATGCAGGCTTTGAGGACAAGGATTGGAGTTTAATTTTTAGAACGTGGGTTACCGCCGAAATTAATGAAAATCCAGGCATTAAAAACTATATGGGCAGAGCTGATGCTGCCTTTAATTATAGATTAAACAAACATTTATTGACATTACGCGGTCAGCATTCTTTAAGAGGCGGTTCTAATAATCACGGTAGTATTGAACTGGACTGGGCTTTTCCTATATACGGAAACTTAACAGGCTATGGACAGTTTTTTCACGGATACGGGGATGCGATGATTGATTATAATCAGATACATACTATTGCCGGAATTGGGATGGTGTTTTCGGGGACATTATGAAGGTTTATAATAGATTTTTTTAAGTATCTTCATTATTCAAAGCAATCAGATATAGTTTCAAATCTTCCAGTAAAAGATTCAAATTCTGTACAAAAAAAATCTCCTATATTAAACATTTAGAAAAAATTTAAGCAAGCTTTTTCTAATGCTTTTTTATTTTAAAATAAAATTTTATTAAAATAAAACATGTATTTCCATTTTTTTTAATATCTTCCCTCCGAAAAGACAAACATACACACCAATAAACTCATTTACAGTATTTTAAAAATAATTTTCTGTCAAAAACAACATGATTTATGAGAAAATTTTTAACCTCTTTAAAAAACAATCCAGCTATACTTTTTAGCTTTGTTTTTATATTTTTAGTTTCATTAAATGCTAAATCTCAAACCGTTAAATATGATTCTGTAAACAAACAGAAATACATACTCGTAGATGTCCAAAAAACCTATGAACGAATTGTAGACAAAGGCTATGAGTCTGCCGAAATATTTGAATCTTTAGGGAATTATTATTACGAAAATAATAATCTTAAAAAATCAAAACTGTACTTTGACAAGTTATTTGGCAAATACAGCATTTCTCAAATTTCATTAAAAAGCCGAGAGCGATATCAATTAATGAAAAAATAACACCTTTCAGATAGATTACCCAATTAATATTTTCGATAAAATCTCTGTAAAAAACAGCAGCTAAGTCTTAACGTATTAGCTGCTGTTTTTTTTATAACCCACTCCCTATTAATCTTGCCAAAAATTAAATTATAATTTATAAAAAAGTCATAACTTTCAACTTCTTAATTGTAAAATTGAATTCCAAATGACTACACTGCTCATAAACAAAAAGAAATATACTATTGATGTTGACCCAGAAATGCCTTTACTTTGGGCTATTAGGGATATCATTGGCCTTACTGGCACCAAATTTGGATGTGGTATAGGTGCTTGTGGTGCATGCAAAGTACTTGTAGACAATGTCGCAGTTTATTCCTGTTTGACTCCCGTCGAAATGGCTGTTGGCAAAAACATCACAACTATTGAGGGAACTTCAGAAAATTTACAATTATTGCAAAAATCTTGGGAAAAATTCAATGTGCCACAATGTGGCTATTGTCAGCCTGGGCAATTAATTACAGCGACTTCGCTACTCAATTCTAACAAAAACCCTTCTGATACTGATATTGATGATGCTATGAGTGGCAATATTTGCCGTTGTGGCACTTACCAACGCATCAAAAGTGCCATCAAACATACTGTAGAACTTAAAAAACAACACTAGTCATGAGTGAAATCCAAAATTTAAGTCGCAGAGTTTTTATCAGAAACGTAGGATTGGCATCAGGTGGTTTAATCTTAGGCTGTAATTACAGTTTGTTTTCTAAAGCTATTGAAGAGGGAAATCTCACTGAATTTAATCCCAACCTATTTGTACAGTTAAATTCGGATGGAAGCCTTATTATCGTTGCCGCCCGTTCCGAAATGGGTAATGGCGTAAGGACTTCTTTAACTTCTGTCGTTGCAGATGAAATGGAAGCCGATTGGAATAAAGTTGTGGTAAAACAAGCTGTTGGTGATGCAAAATATGGAGACCAAAATACAGACGGTTCCCGAAGTGTAGCCAATTTTTATGATACGATGCGAAAAATGGGCGCTATGGCTAGAATGATGCTTATATCCGCTGCCGCAAAAAAATGGCAGGTTGCAGAAAACGAATGCATTGCTCAAAACCATTTTATTATTCATTCCAGCGGCAAAAAAGTAGGTTATGGAGAATTAGTTGATATAGTAACAACATTGCCTATTCCAACAAACATCACTTATAAAAATCCAAAAGATTTTAAATACATAGGCAAAAACCTAAAAAGTATCGATGTAAAAGATTTTGCAAACGGAAGTGCTGTTTTTGGAATTGACAAACGCTTACCCAATATGAAAGTTGTTGCCATAGTCCGATGCCCAGTTACTTTTGGCACCGTTAAGTCTTTCGACAAAACCGCCGCAATGAAAATTAAAGGTGTCGAAGATGTAATTGAAATTCCAAGAATCGAAAAACCATTTGGTCCTTTGGGAGGTATTGCTGTAATTGCTACAAATACTTGGGCAGCTTTTAAAGGAAGAGAAGCATTGGAAATTCAATGGAATTATGGCAAAAATGAAGGCTATGATTCGGAAAAATACATGATCGAATTAACTGAAAGAGTTCATGAAGCTGGAAAAACTGAAAAAGAAATTGGCGATGTCAATAAAGCTTTTGGCGAAGCTGCAAAAGTGATCGAAAGCACCTTTCAATTACCCCATTTAGCACATGCTCCCATGGAAGTTCCTAATGCTGTTGCTTGGGTCCAAGGTGACCGTTGCGAAGTTTGGGCTCCAACGCAATCTCCGCAAAGTGCAAAAGAAGAAGTTGTAGCCTATCTAGGTACATCTGCAGACAAAGTAACCATAAATGTCACTTTTCTAGGAGGCGGTTTTGGCCGAAAATCAAAACCTGATTATATTGTAGAAGCTGCTATGGTTTCAAAAGCTATCAAAGCTCCTGTACAAGTAGTTTGGACACGAGAAGATGATATTAAACATGGCTATTACCATACTGTGAGTGCACAATATATGAAAGCATCTCTGGATGCACAAGGCAATGTTACGGGTTGGCTTCACCGCTCTGCTTTTCCTTCTATTATGTCAACTTTCAAACCTGGAACTGATTATCCCGCAGGATGGGAAGCCTCTAGCGCTGACGTACCTTTTGATATAAAAAATTTCAAAATCGAATCAGGACAGGCACCTGCTATGGTTCGAATAGGCTGGATGCGATCTGTTATCAATATCCTTCACGGTTTTTCTATCAATGTATTTGCTGATGAATTGGCTCATGCCACTAAACAAGACCCATTAGAATTCCGCCTAAAATTAATCGGAAGTGATCGTATAGAAGACACTAAAAATCCAATAAAGTATAACACCGCACGTTTAAAAAACGTTTTGAAATTGGCTGCAAAAAATGCAAATTGGACAAAACCATTACCTAAAGGACACGCTTACGGCTTAGCCGTCCATTATAGCTTTAATTCCTACGTAGCTTCGGTAGTTGAAGTATCGATGGTGAATGACAAAGTAAAAGTTCATAATGTATATACCGTTATTGATTGCGGTACAGCTGTCAATAAAAACACGATAAAAGCCCAATTAGAAGGAGCTGCTGTCTTTGGAATGTCAATAGCCTATTATGGAAAAATAACAGCTAAGGATGGCGCCATTGAACAAAACAGTTACAGCGATTACCGAATGATCCGCATGAATGAAGCGCCAAAAGTACATGTAGAAATTGTTGAAAGTACTGAAAAACCAACAGGCGTAGGGGAACCAGGAGTTCCTGTAATCGCTCCAGCCATTATCAATGCTGTATTTAAACTGACAGGAAAACGATATTACAATTTGCCCCTCAGTGATTACGATCTTGTATAAAGCTTTTTTTGGGCGTTACCACAAGGGTCGGGCTTTTCGTTACAATCTTTTTTGAGGCAAAAAAAGCCTCAAAAAAGGATTTTCTCTTCAATCCCTAACGCAAAGACGATGTTAAATAAAGTTTAGTGCAAAAACAAAAAATTAAAACAAACATTATTTTAATGAACAACTGGATTGAACTATTACAGGAATTTAAAAGTAAAAAAAAGCAAGTAGCATTAGTTACCATTACTAAAATTCTAGGTTCTGCGCCATGCAGATTAGGATCTAAAATGATTGTTACCCCACAAAAAGAAATATTCGGAACTATTGGCGGAGGAAAATTAGAATTTGAAGTAATCGATGAAGCCGTTCGAGCCATCCGAGAAAATAAAATTTTAGAATGCTCTTACACGCTAGGCCCCGAATTCGAACAATGCTGTGGCGGAAAAGTAGAATTAATTATCGAACCCATGAATCAATCCCCAGAATTATACATCTTTGGAGCCGGACATATTGGCGTTGCTATTTGTCAGGTTCTGAAAAATACTCCTTTTTCAATTACACTCCTTGATATCAGAGAAAATTGGAAAGAAACTATTGAAATTGACCCAACAGTTAATTACAGTTCCATTCCATTTGATCTTTACAAACAAAATATAAACTGGGGTTCAAACTGTTATGTGGTTATATTGACTCACGATCACAAACTTGATTTTGAAATTACCGCTTTGGCATTGCATGAGCAAACTAAATACATTGGACTGATAGGCAGTAAAACCAAGAAAAATAAATTCAACAATTTACTGATAAATGAATTGGACTTTAAAGCGGGAATCTCTCCCGTAAATTGCCCTATTGGATTGGATTTAGGCGGTAATTCACCCAAAGAAATCGCCATTAGTATCGCCTCTGAATTACTGAAAGCCTATTATGAAAAATGATACTGTATTTATATTATTGGCTGGAGGCAAGTCTGAAAGGATGGGAACTGCAAAAGGATTACTGCCATACCATAACAGCTATTGGATTTTGGAACAAATTGACCGAATTGCAACGGCATCATTAACCGAAATTTATATTGGATTAGGTTATAATCATGAAGAATATCTTAATAAAATAGCATGGCTTACAGATGCACAGTTGAATTTTGTCCTTTGTAAAAATGTAAAAGTGAGAGTTGTGACATGCCAAAATCCTGAACTTGGATCCTTCTCAACACTTCAAACTGTTTTACAGCAAATTCCAAAAAATAAATCGGTATTGATTAATCCTATTGATGTTCCTATATTGAACACAGCCGAATTACAAACTATCATCAAAACTCACAACCAAATTGTACTTCCAAATTTTGAAGGCAAAAATGGCCATCCTATAAAGTTGCATGCTGATTTTTGGAATCCATTGCTTTTGCTAAATCCAGCTGATAAAAACAGCCGATTGGATTTAGAAATCAAAAAAATGAATCCTTCAGAAATTACGCGAATTGCAGTAACCGATTCCTCTATTCTAAAAAACTTAAATACTCCAAATGATTGGATTGAGTTTTTAAGAGCATAAAAAAGCGTCTCGAAAGTTCTTTGAGATACTTTTCGTAAGTTAAATTCAAACCAATTTTTTGATTAATCCTCGTAATTAAATCATGATTTTGCAAAAACAATCAAAGGCTCTATTTTATTAGCATCAGCCAATTTGATAGCCTTTATATAATTTAATCTTGAATCTGTTTGATTTACTAAATCATTTCCTCCCCAAGAAAAGAAAAAACCACCAAATAATTTCTCCATTATTAAGTCTGCTACAAGTCTAGAATGCCTTCCATTACCATTTGCAAAACAATGAATACTTACCAATCTATGTTTAAAACGAATTGCTATTTCCTCTTGTTGGTATACATTATTATCAATCCAAAACAAACAATCATCTAAAAGTGTTTTTAATTCTGTGGCAATTAAATAACTTTTTACTCCAATATTTTTTTCTGATTTTCTGAACTCCCCTGCCCATTTCCAAACATCACCATACATTTTCTTATGAAGATCTTTGATGAATTTCTCTGAAAGCAATTGTTCTTTTTTCAATTTTCGAATGTATGTCCATTGGATTGCTTTCTCAATATTTTGTTGCTCAAACTCATTCAACTCTTCACGTGTGGTAATAGACAGGATTAAAAGGCCCTCTTTTTCCACTTCATCGAGTTCAGTTTGACCTTGAATGTAATTGATCTTTAATCCCATAAATACTTCGGCATTTCATTTTTAATCTCAACCGTCTTTTGAGCAATCGCTTTTTTGATGCGCTCCTCAGAATTTTGCTGATCCTCCAATTTCATGGAAACGTTTGTTCGCATCACAATTTCACGAGCAATTTCATTAGCTCTTTTCTCAATCATTTGTTCCAAACTTTCATGTTGCGACACAAAACCGTAAACCAATTTCATATCCAAAGCAAGAGCCACTTGTTGCAAAGAATTAATAGAAATAGTTCCATTTACTTCACGCTCTTCCATTTGCTTAATATTTTGAGCAGAAAAATTCATTCTATTTCCTAGTTGGCGTAATGACATTTTTAATGCAGTACGAAAAGTATTTATCCAGCCCTTTGGCGGTACAATGACCGTTTGAAGCAAACGAAAAGGTATTAGTTTTCGATCCGTTTGATCTAAAATTAATTGTTGCTTTACATTTTTCATCAATTTATAGATTTAAAATAATAAATCAAATTTAAACTTATAAATTTAAATATGCAATTTTTTTTAAACCTAAAGATTTAAAAAATATATTAAGTTCTAAAAAAAAGCGTCACGAAAGTTTTTCGAGACGCTTTTTAACTTAATTCGTTTATGATGGCTGATGATGGCAAATAAGCAAAAACCTACTTCTTGATTAATTCCTGCAATGGTTTTAATTGCTCCAAGTCAATTTTTGATTCTTTCAAAACCGAAATCATATTCATAATATTAGTAGGATTCATATCTTTTCCTAGAACTCTTACTACGGCAAAACCAGCATCATTTTTATTCGCAAAAAACACAAATTCATTGATATGGTCATCGGCTCCTACGTAGGTTACAGAAGCGCCCTGCTTGCCTGAACTAAACTTCATCAACTGTTGATACTGTGGATTTTTTAGAATCAAATTCACTTTTGCCCGCTCTGTCTCAAACTGCGATTTGTTCTTATCATTCAGTTTGAAAGCCAAAATATTAATCTTTTCAAAGGAATGCAAAGCTTCGCTTTGAGCTACTGTTAATTTGGCTTTATCAACATTTAAGATATTTGATGAGATATCCAGAGCAATAAAATCTTTATTTTCGGTATTCTCAACAAAGTATTTTTGTAAAGTTGGTTCCGAATTACAGCTCCCAAAAACTAGGCTGACAAGCAGTGTGATTATGAATAGAATGATTTTCATTTTACTTTTTACCTTTAGTTGCTTTTTTCAAATCGTCTCCACCAGGAATTCTCATTTTGTCTGTCAAAATCGAAATCTCATTCAAATCAAAATCTCCTGTCAACGACATCAAGACTGTATCTTCATCTTTACCGCCTTCAACAAACATCAGCAGCTCTTTTATCTGAGTATCTTTTGCGCCAGATCTAACCATGATTTTGACATTTTTGCCTTTATCATTTATACGCATTAATTCTTCTAAACCTGCAGTTTTAATATATTTATCGGCTGTTGCTTTCATTTCCCCTTCTACCCTAGAGTTTTGGGTAGTAAACACTTTCAAATTGTCCAATTTTTTAATCAGGTTCATGTATTGCTGCGCTTCTTTATCAGAGGTGTCAACCTTTACTTTACTCATCAGTTCAAACATCTTCTTATTTACAACTATGGAGGTTACTTCCTCCTGACCATCGAACTTATCGAATGCCGTCTGGGCAAAAAACGGACTTGATACTAACACTGCTACTAATGTGATTATTAACTTCTTCATTTTATTTGATTTAATGATTATTTTTAAAATTCAATTCAACTATTGGGCTTGAATGCTCTAGAATCACTCCCGCTTTATTTTTAATGTTTTTATTTTTTTAACCTATATTTTTTAAAATCTTTTGGACGTGCCCCTACGGGTCGGGCTGTACGTTCCCGCTTTTTTTCTTTTCAATTGCCTCGGGTTTAAACCCGAGGCAATTGAAAAGAAAAAAGAGCTCCACTGCCATCCCTCACGCAAAAAAACAATTCATTAAGACATTTAGCCATTTTATTCAACAAACACCTTATCCTTAGTTACTTCATACACCTGAATATACTGAATCCCTTCGACACCCACATTTACATTATTAGATAACATGGCCAATGCTTTTTGAGTCGCTTCCAAAGCTTCTTTTGGGTTTTCATAAGTTCCTAATTCATTATTTTCTTTTATTTCATTAGTATTAAAATAAACATAAGTTCCTGCTCCTAACAAGACAGCTATTGATGCCGCTATCGACAGCCATGCCACTTTTTGTTTTTTTGGAATTAACGGTATAATTTTCTCAAAATTTTCTTTTTTTGCTTCAGCAAAATAACCAAATAAAGGTTTGTATTGTTCTAAATGCGGTGCAGCATCTGATGAGGAAAAATAGTTTTTCAACTCGTTCTCTTCAGCAATACTTGTCTCTCCTTCAAAGTATTTTTCTAAAAGCGCTTCCATTTTATTGAACTCCATAACTGTGTGTTTTTAACATGTATTCTCTAATTGTTTTCCTTGCTCTTGAAAGTGCTACCCGTACAGCAGTTTCATTCATCTCTGTAATTTTGGCAATTTCCGAAAATTCGCACTGCTCAATATCCCTTAACTGAATAATTAACCGCTGTTGATCTGGCAATTGACTGATGATTTTTTCAACCCAGATTAAACTGTCGTTATCTTCAATCTTTTTATATAAGCTCGGTTCTTTATCTGTAAAATTGCTGTGCTCAATTTTGAGATTACTGGCTCTTTTTGATTTCAGCTGATCCAAACAATAATTTTTGGTCATTGTCATCGCCATTGCTTCAACACTATTATACGTATCTAAATTTTCATTTTTACTCCATAATTTTACCAAAATTTCTTGAGTTGCATCTTCTGCTTCCTCCGTGCTTACAAGCAATCTCTTAGCCAGCCGAAAGAGCTTATCTTTGAATGGATTGATTAAAAGCACAAAATCTTTTTGGTTCATAAATATGGCTTTATTAATTCGGTTATATAATCAAGACGAACCACTATAATTTTTGTTACAAAAAAAATTTAAATTAAACTAAAGTTAGTATTTTTACGTTGTAGATCATACAACAAAAACTATATGAAGACATCTTTCAAAGTTACATTATTATTATTCTTAGCTTTTTTTATTTTGCAGAGTTGTGAAGACAACGATGATGTCGCTCCGCCAACAAATCTGGAAGTCAATGACTTTATATGGAAAGGGCTTAACTTGTATTATTTATGGCAGGCCGATGTTCCTAATTTGGCAGACGACAAATTTGCCAATCAAGCTGAGTTAAATAATTTTTTGAAAGGATATTCAAAACCCGAAGATTTATTTGATGCTCTTAGAGTCGACAAATCCATTGATCGTTTCAGCTGGATTGTAAGCGATTATTTGGAATTGGAAGGTCAGCTTCAAGGAACTACAAAAAATGACGGTGTGGATTTTGGACTTTATCTTAAATCTTCCGGCTCTACTGAAATATTTGGCTGGGTTCGTTATATAATACCCAATTCTGATGCTTCTACTAAAGACATTAAACGAGGTGCTATTTTTTATGGTGTAAATGGAACACAGCTCACTGTGAGCAATTATCAGTCTTTATTGTTAAACTCCGAAAATTACACACTCAATTTAGCTGATTATAACAATGGTACTATTACTCCAAACGGAAAATCAGTAAACCTGACAAAAACAGTTCTTGCCGAAAATCCAATTTTAATCAATAATGTCATTGAATCTGGCGGACACAAAATAGGATATTTAATGTACAATGGTTTTTATCCAAACTATGACACTCAATTAAATGATGTTTTTGCTTCTCTAAAAACACAAGGTGTTACTGATTTGGTTTTAGATTTAAGATACAACGGCGGGGGTTCTATTCAATCAGCAACCCGTTTGGCAAGTATGATAACTGGGCAATTCACAGGTAAAGTATTTTCTAAACAAAGATGGAATGACAAAATCAATTCTTATTTTCAATCGGAAGATCCAGATGCTTTAAAAAATTTATTTACAAGTACAGTAGGATCTTCACCTTTGAATAGTTTAAACCTTACCAAAGTGTATGTTTTAACTACAAAAAGCACCGCTTCAGCAAGTGAATTGGTTATCAACGGATTAAAACCTTATATTGATGTAGTTCAAATTGGCGATATTACAACTGGGAAAAATGTTGGATCCATAACAATCTATGACTCCCCTACTTTTGGGAAAGAAAACAGAAATCCAAATCACCGTTATGCTATGCAGCCAATTGTTTTAAAAATTGTTAATGCAGCTGATTTTGGCGACTATTTTAATGGTTTGACACCAACTTATGCTTTAAAAGAAAATTTAGCCAATTTAGGTGTACTAGGAACAAGTTCAGAACCTTTATTGAGTACTGCCATAGGGAAAATTACAGGAACTGCAAAAATGTTGAAAACAACTCAAGGAAAAACATTCCCATATTTTGAAGACACAAAATCTATTATTGGACAAAACCAAATGTATACTGAAAAAGTTCCAGCAGGACTTTTAAAATCTTTGGAATAGATAGAAAGTATTGTTAGAAATGATAACTCATTATCAGTTCTATTCAAATTAAAACAAACAATCAAAGAGGCTTTCAGTGATGAAAGCCTCTTTTTTTTTCAAAAACAAAATTACAAATACGTTAATTAATCTAATAGAATACCACAACTATTAAACCAACAACTGTATTATACTTTATTACAAAAAACACGTATTAATCATTAAAATAAAACCCGTTTGGCCCTACTCCAACAGTTAATTCTTTTTGTAAGGTCCCAGTTAAGTTATATATATAAGCTTTACTGTCTGCCTTATAATCTCCGCTATCAGCTAAATAAATACGATTATTATTAACCGCGAATCCATATAAATTAGCAATTGTAGAAACTGTTACAATTGGTGTAGTTGAAGCAGCTGTCGCATTCGTGTTTATGCTGTAAACTGAATTCAAAACTGTGTAGTAAATTTTATCGTTATAAATATCCATATATCCTGCTCCATCTAAAGCTTCAGGAAATGTGATTTTAGAAATTGTTTTGTCTGATAGTTTCACTTTCACTATTTCGCTTCTGTTGCCATAAGGCCCTCTCAAAATATATAGAATTCCATCTTTTTCTTCCATTGTATCTGAACTTAGCCCAATTGTTATTGGCGTTTCCAATGCTTTTGTGGCAATATTTACAACCAATAATTTATCGCTATTATAAGGCTCAGTAATATATAATTTACCTTCTTTTTCTAAAATTCTGTTGGCTGTTGCGTTTACATTAATTTTAGATTCAACCACATTAGTTGTCAAATTAATAACAGCAACATAATCATCAGTATCTCCAGTTGCAGGATTTGTATAAGAATAAGTATTAGCATTGGTTACATACGCTTTATCATCTTTTACTACGCCGTATCTTGGATTTACAAGACCTGTATCAATTTTAGCTATTAATTTAAATGTATATCTATTAACAACATTTATAACATTTGATCCTGCAATAATATAAGCGTTGTCTCCATTAAAAAAGATATTTTGAGCATACTTCCCTAGTAAATCACTTCCGTTTGCAGCTGTGTATGCATCTTTTGCAAAAACACTGAAATCATCACTGGAAAAAGATACTGTTCCCTGACCTGCGCTGCCTTCATTTAGGATAAAAAATCCATTATCATATTCACCTTTTACACCATTGTTATCATCGTCATTCGAACAAGAGACAAATAACGAAATACTAAATGCCATTAAAAGTAATTTACTAATCTTCATAATATTAAAATTTTAGAGTTAAATACATATTGAAATTTCGACCTGGCATAGGTCTGTTTTCCAAGCTTTCATAATTTTTATTGAAAACATTTAAAACCTGAAAACCCAGTTTAAAAGAATCTAAGAATTTAAAATCATAGTCGATTCCCAGATTTGAAACGGTATAATCGTTTATGATTTCATCCGGATTATTATCAGCTCTGGTGTAAACAAAACCATTGTACAAAAACTGATAATAAGCGGTTATTCTATTTCTGGAATAAGAAACTGAGGCAGTTACTTTATCATAAGGGACAAAGAAAAGCTGGTTTCCAGTTTCTTCATCTTCAGACACCGTATGAGCATAAGAAGCATTGGCATTGAAATTATTTTTGCCAAACTGTTTTTTCCAGCTCAATAAAGTTTCCGAACCATAACTGTTCACTTTATCTTTATTCTGAGGAGTCCAAATACCATTTTTACCAGGAACCCACTGCAGTAAATCAGTAATTTTAATGTAATAAAAAGTCTGCGTAAGCGAAACGTTTTTGAAAGCAAACACGTTTCCTATTTCCGCCTGATAGGAACTCTCTGGTTTTAAATCAGGATTCCCTCCTATCTCCCAATACAAATCATTAAAGGTTGGTATCCTGAAATTTCGGGATACATTCAATTTCAAATTGTAAAGTTTGTTGAATTGATAAGAAGAACCTAAAGAGAATAAAACAGGCGATTTGTAATTGTTTGTAAATTCTTTTCGAATACCAAACTCATTTTTCCAATGAGTCGAAAAATCTTGTTTTATTAATAATGAGGCCGAACTAATTTCGCGCACATGATCGCCAAAACCAGTTCCATAACCATTTGTTCTATTATAATCTAAAATTCCGTTTACTTGAGTCGATTTAAATAATGTGTATCCAAAATCAGCTTTAGTGATCAAACTTTCTGTTTTTCCGTAGGTATATTGATTAGTTGAATTGTCAGCAAAATATTGGTAGTTTTCAAAAATATAGGCTGTTTTTAAATTCGTTGTGAACCTGCCAAAATTCCCGTCATATTCTAATAAATTACGGTTAAAACCATTAACGTATTTACTTTTCATTTCAGATTCCGTCACCAAAGAGGTATTTCTGTCGGTGTTTGACGTTTGGCTGTATAGTTTAAGAATGTTTTTAGCATTAAGCTTATAACCCAAATTAGCACTCATTGTAATCACATCATATTGACCATTTTGATTCCAGCGCTGTTCCCCTTTCCAAGTATATTTATTCAGGTATTTGTAATCATTAGTGGAACTATTTTTCGAAAAACCAATTTGTGCACTCCATTTTTCAGTAGCAATATTGCTTTTATAATTAATTCCGATAGTGTTAAAACTACCATAATCCAGTTTTAAATTAGTGTCAAATCGATTATAAAAACCCAAATCGTTGTTCAAATGAACCGTACCGCCTATTGCTCCACTGCCATAAAGTATGCTTCCGCCACCAGCTTTTACACTAATTGAATTATAATCAGAACCTGAAATTGTATTAAAATCAGTACTTCCATTCATTTGCGAATTAATATTGATTCCGTTCCAGATTACAGCAGTTTGAGAAGAAGTTGTCCCTCTAAAGGAAACTGTCGAAAGCATTCCACGCCCATATTCTTTGAAATAAATCGTAGAATTAAAGTTTAATAAATCAGTTAGTAAAGCTTTATTTTTATTGATGATGGAATCATTAAGTTTTAAAACCGACTGAGAATTGGAATATTTTTTGAGATTTGCATCAGAAACAACAACCTCTTTTAAATTATTTATAGAGTCATTCTGTGCCGAAATAAATTGGCATAGCAAAACAAAAAAGCTAAAAAGTAATTTTCTTAAAGTCATAATTTCTGAACCTTTTTTCCCGAAAGTTCGATATTCGTTAAGAAAAAAGGCAGGTCTCCTGGCTTGCGTCTTGTTGTTCACCTTCCCATCACGTTTTTAGAACGAGACAGTGGCTTTGTAGATAACAACAAGCTTGATAGCTTACAGTTGCGGGAACAGCTTAGGTTTCGAACCTAATTCCCTTTTAATGTGTTTTCGTAAAAAGTAAAACACAACCTTAATTCGGATGCAAATATAAAGTTAAAAATATTGAAAAGTAAAGTTAATGAAGCATTTTAATTTTAAAACCAATACAACTAATTGTTTTTCAGATTTTTAAAACACAAAAAGAATAATTCTAGATTTCAACTTTAATCACAGTTCCATAATCCAATGGCGCTTTAAAAGCTTCCTGCAGAGGAAGATTATTTATTTTGCACAAAACACTTCGAATAACTCCAGCGTGTGCGACAATAATCAAAGGTTTTTCGATTTCTTTTGGAATTTCATTTTCTAAAAAATCTACAACTCTTTCATTCAAGTCAACAAAAGATTCTCCATTAGGAACTCGTACATTTACAAAATCAGCCATCCAAGGATTTAAAACTTCCTGTGGAATATCATCCCAACTTTTTAATTCCCAATCGCCAAAATTCATTTCCATCAATCTTGAATCTTCAATAATGGAATCAATTTTGGTGTTTTTTTGAATATTCTTTGCCAAAATAGCACAGCGCTGCAACGGACTAGAATATAAAACAGCGTCTTGTGGCAATTGGTTCAGAATCGATTCAAAAACAATATCGTAAGGCTCGCAAATACCAACATCACTCTGACCATAGCAGATTCCCTTTTCACAAACCGTTTCGGTATGACGGACTAAATAAACTTCCATATTCCAATAATTGACAAATAAAAAACCACTTCACATACTTGCTGGGTTGCTCCCAAACAATCTCCTGTATAGCCGTCAATCCATTTCTGGAAATAACAGGCAAGAAAAAACCGAGCGATAAAAACTGGAACTAAAGCCAACAATAATTGCCATTGAAAAAATGATAAAACCACAATAGGCAGCAGTCCAAAAAACAAAGCACCAACTACTTCTTTCCAAGTGAAATTCTGGGCAATTGGTTTGCTTTTACTCGATGCATCTTCTCTCGAATATTGATGCGTAAAAACTATGGAAATGGCAGATAAACGGCTTATCGAATGAGCAGAGATAAAAAGAAGAGAAATAGTAATTAGTGGATAGTGATTAGTAAATAGCAAATCTTTATTTAGAATAATCGCATTGTGAACCAATTCGGACAAAGCTATGAATTTCAGCAAAAACAATAAAACCACACCAATCGCTCCATACGCACCAATAGCGCTGTCTTTCATTATCAGAAGGATTTTTTCTTTAGTCCAGCCACCGCCAAAACCATCGCAAACATCGGCAAAACCGTCTTCATGGAAAGCTCCTGTGGTTAGAATTCCTGCAATGATTGAAAGAATTACAGCAATTTCATTGGTAAATAAAAAAGCTCCGAGATAATAGAAAACAAACGAAATTCCTCCAACTATCCACCCAATCAGCGGAAAACATCGGGAGGATTTGTTTAAAAAATCAGGATTGTGGTCAATGTTTTTGGGACACGGAATTCGGGTGTAAAACATTAATGCCGTGAAAAATATATGTAATTGTTTTTTCATAAATTATTTATTTGATTTTGCTGTAGAGATGCACTGCAGAGCATCTCTACGTTGTGCATCTCTACGATGAATTCTAAAATTAAATTTACGAACCACTGACCCCAGCTGATTCAAAACTGGCCATTTCATTCAAGAAACATACGGCCGATTGTATAATTGGAAATGCCACGGCGCAACCTGTTCCCTCGCCCAACCTCAAATCAAGTTGTAACAACGATTGAACCCTTAAATAATTCAATATTTTTTGATGTCCCTGTTCTGCTGATGAATGGCAGAAGATTGCATTTTCTTTTACTTCTGGATTCATTTTATAGGCTATTAAAAAAGCTACTGTGCAAATAAAACCATCTACAAGAATAAGTATATTCTTTTGTTTGGCCTGTAGCATTGCTCCTGCCATTTGCATAATTTCGAATCCTCCAAAATAAGCTAACTTACTTTCTAAATCATTTGAACCATTATAACTGTCAAGGGCTTTTTTCAGAATGTTTTGTTTCTGAATTAACTTTTCGTCAGCAACTCCTGTTCCTTTCCCGACACAATCTTCGATAGGCAATTCCAAAAGAATACTCATCAAAACCGAGGCTGTGGAAGTATTTCCGATTCCCATTTCGCCAAAACCAATGCAGTTACAGCCTGTTTCAAAAATGGTATTTACAATTGCTGCTCCTTTTACAAAACACAAATCCAATTCGGTTCGACTCATTGCCGAAGTATGTAAAAAAGATTGTGTTCCCTTCCCAATTTTAGCCGAAACCAAATTGGCATTTGTTGGAAAATCATAGTTTACCCCAGCATCCACAATAGTTAATCCAATATTATTTTGTCTGCAAAACACATTAATAGCCGCTCCGCCTTCTAGAAAATTAGTCACCATTTGTCGGGTAACATCCTGCGGATAGGCGCTTACGCCGTGATCGGCAATTCCGTGGTCAGCAGCGAAAACGATTATATTTGGGTTTGTTATTTTGGGTTTTAATGTTTGGAAAACTGTTCCAATTTGTTTTGCCAAACTTTCCAAAATACCTAGCGAGCCAGTTGGTTTGGTTTTGTTGTCTATTTTTTGTTGAAGCGACTCACTTATTTCAGAATCACTAAAGTGTGATTGCTTCGTTCCTCGCAATGACTCAGTAGCAGGCGGTAGAATTGAAACCAAAATCTCTTCAACACATGGTTTTTCTGCTTTTTGTTTCCAATTCAATTGTTGCAACATCGGCTGGTTGTCATAATTGGTCGCGGGTTTGCCTACGCAAAAATAACCTAAAGGCTCAATGTTTTCGGATAATCCTAAAAGCTGTTTGAACTGATAATAATTTAAGATTGAAACCCAGCCCATCGAATAGCCTTGTTCTGTCAGTGACAGCCAGATGTTTTGGGCTGCACAAACCGCACTGAATTTTATCGCTTCATTACTACCTACAGTTCCAATGGTAAAATTATTCAACACCGAACGGTCGTAACAAATTACTAATCCGAGTGGTGCTTCTTCAATGGCTTCTAGTTTTAAGGCTTGGTATTGTGATTTTTGCAAATCATCATCGGTTTGATTTTCGGCTTTTTGATTGTAAGCTAAAAACAACTCTTTTATCGTTTTTTTAATTTCAACCGATTTGATTAGATAATATTTTGTAGCATCAGTCAGACCAACAGATGGCGCACAATGTCCTGCCTGCAATGCTCTTTGAATCACTTCATCAGGCACTTCGTCTTGTGTAAAATGACGAGTGTCGCGACGAGATTTTATGATTTCATCTAAATTGGACATCTTTTTAAATTATTTTATTTTTAGAGGAATTCCTGAAACCATCAACACAACAGTTTCTGCTTTTTGGGCGATGTATTGATTCATCCAGCCTTGCAGTTCTGTGAATTTTCTACCAATGTGAGTTTCGGCGTGAACACCCATTCCTATTTCGTTTGTTACAATAATTATCGTGGCGTTTTCATGTTTAGCGATGGCATCAAATTCGGTTTTGGCTTGTTCCAAACTTAAGGCAACCTCATTTTTGTTATCCACAAAAAAATTGGTCAGCCAAAGCGTCACGCAATCAACAATTGCTACTTTTTCCGAAAAATCAATTTCCGACAAATGTTTTTCGTTCTCTATGTTTATCCATCGCTCATCACGATCTTTTTGATGACGATCAACTCTTTTTTGAAAATCATCGTCCCATTTTCGAGCCGTTGCCACATACATTGGCTTTTCCGATAAACCTTTGGCTAAATTTTCGGCATAACTGCTTTTTCCTGAACGTTCTCCTCCTGTAATTAAATATATCATTTTTGTTTTCCTTTCTTTAAAACTTTCTCGGTATTCTCAATATGTTTTATAAAATCGTTTTCGACTGGCGACAATTCATTTTTTGTAGATTCTTTGTACTTATCATATTCTGCTTTCGCTTTATCAATAGCATCTTGATGGCTTATTTTTCCAGAATGTTGAAGTATATCCTGCCCTGTCATTTTCAAAAAATCATCTAAACGACCAATCCAATCCTTCATGTACATTGGTTTTTGATTTAATGCCTGTAATTCTGCTAATTCCAAATAGGCTGTCACTGTCCTGTTCAAAATATTCAATTCTTGCTCATTTAAATAATTCTTAGCAACTTCAGCCTCTTGTAAAGTTGGTTTCCCTCCTTTAAAATGTGTTAATCCAAGATTAGGTAAATTTGAATTAATCCTAGTGTAAACAACTTCGGCTGCAGTTTGCCCGTGAGCAACCCAATGCATTTTATTTTGTATCGTTTTAAAAAAAAGCTTTGATTCATCTGTATTGGCATTATAATCAATACTAGTTGCATAAATATCCAACACTTTTCTCCAAAAAACTTTTTCAGAGGAACGAATATCACGAATACGAGCTAATAATTCATCAAAATAATTTCCCCCGCCAGCTTGCTTAAATAACTCGTCATTCATTGTAAAACCCTTTACAATATACTCCCGCAAACGTTGAGTCGCCCAAATTCGGAATTGTGTTCCTCTATTTGACTTTACACGATAGCCAACGGAAATAATTACATCAAGATTGTAAAATGTTGTTTCATAATTTTTTCCATCAGAAGCAGTATGTCGGAATTTCCGACATACTGAAATTTCTTCCAATTCTCTTTCCTTGAAAATGTTACCTAAATGCTCAGTAATAGTAACTCTGTTCTTTTGAAATAAGTCGGCCATTTGAGCCTGAGTAAGCCAAACTGTTTCCTCAAGAAGTCGGGTTTCAATCTTGGTAACTCCGTCTTCAGTTTGATAAATCAATATATTCGATTGGTTTTCCATAGTGTATTTTTCTTTTCAATAAGGACAATGTGTGCAGTCACTTTTACAGCAATATCCTCGTTTAAGATGAAACCAAGGTTTAAAAACATAGTTTCCATCCTCAAAATAATAATCAATTCCTTCGATTATATTTGTGGTTTCGGGCAATAACGAAGCTTTATTTCCTATCGCTGTTTCGGGAGTTATGGTGGCTACAAATTCATCTATTTTATCCGAACAGGCTTTTTTAAAACAATTTGGGCAAAGACAATCGGCGATATCAAAGGGATTGAAAATGGGAGGAAAATCATTGCACCAACAAGCTTCCCCTTCAGGAGTATCTCCGCAATTAAAAGGCTTTTGGCAGGTCGAACAATGCTTCTCTTTTATAACATTCATTTTGTAAAGATAGCGTTTGTCTTATTTTTTACTGCAAAAATTAAACAAGAAATTTATAATTTACTATACCTTTGCGCTTATTGAAAAAAATATAATATGCGATTTTCATTCTACAAAGTTCTTTTAATCAGTGTTCTCTTTTCTTTTATCGGATGTAAAAAAAATGAAACAAAAGAGGTTATAAATGCCGTTAACACTACAAACAGCATTCAATATTCCAAAAGTTTGACCATTTATAAACAGGATGGTTATACGGTAGTAACGGTTTCTAATCCTTGGCCAGATGCTGTTAAAGATTTCAAATATATTCTAAAAGAAAAAAACGGAATTGTTCCAGACAGCTTAAAAAAATATACGCAAATCAATGTTCCGTTACAATCTATTGTAGTGACTTCTACGACTAATATTCCATTTCTTGAAATGCTGGGTGTCGAAAAAAAACTTGTTGGATTCCCGCATACCGATTATGTTTCTTCCGAAAAAACCAGAACTTTAATTGACGCTGGTTCAGTTAAAAATGTGGGACAAAACGAAAAACTCAATATCGAACAGCTTATTGAATTAGCACCAGAACTTATTGTCACTTTTGGTATCGATAACAATAATCCAAGCATTGAAAATTTACAAAAAAGCGGTTTAAAAGTATTAATTCAAGCCGATTGGATGGAGCAATCTCCACTGGGAAAAGCGGAGTGGCTAAAACTATATGGCGTTTTATTTTGCAAAGAAAAAGAAGCAAATCAATTGTTTGACAATATCGTAAAAGAATACAATGATGCTGTAAAACTGGTTGCCAGCCAAAAGCCAACTTCAACTGTATTATACGGCTCTATGTATCAAGACCAATGGTTTGTGGCAAGAGGAAGCAGCTGGGTTGCCCAATTTATGAAAGATGCCAAAGCCAATTATCTTTGGAAAGATCTAGAAGGAACTGGAAGTCTTGGATTATCTTTTGAAAACATATTAGACAAAGCCAAAACTGCTTCTTTCTGGATTGCAACTGGTTCGTTCAGATCATTATCTGAATTGGGAAAAGCTAATCCACATTACAGCCAGTTTGATGCTTTTGCTAATAAAACTATTTACACTTTTGAAGGAAAAATGGGAGCTACCGGAGGTACTATGTTTTATGAATTATCTCCTGCCCGACCAGATTTGGTATTGAAAGATTACATTAAAATTTTCCATCCTGAGTTGCTTACTGACTATACTTTTACCTTTGCTCAAAAACTGAATTAAACACAAATTATGAGACCTAACAGGTTTTGAAAACCTGTTAGGTCTTTCCTAAAAAAAGTGAATTGAACAATCCAAAACGAAATACAATCTTATTCTCATTCCTTTTTTTAGGGCTTATTATTCTGTTTTTTGTAAACATCAGTTTAGGTTCGATTACCATACCTTTCAAGGAAGTTTACACCAGCTTAACAGGAGGCCAATCGAGTAAATCAACCTGGGAATACATTATCATCAATTACCGTTTGCCCAAAGCAATTACTGCGGTTTTGGTCGGAATGGGATTGTCCATAAGCGGATTGTTGATGCAGACTTTATTCCGAAATCCGCTCGCTGGTCCTTATGTTTTAGGACTCAGTTCGGGGGCTAGTTTGGGAGTCGCGTTTGTTATATTAGGTGCAAGTGTATTGCCTTCCTTTTTGAGCGGTGTTTTATTGTCTCCATATGGAATTGTTTTGGCTTCAACATTGGGAAGCACCTCGGTTTTGTTATTGGTTTTATTGGTTTCGCAACGACTTCGAGATACTATGGCTATTTTAATCGTTGGATTAATGTTTGGAAGTTTTACCAGTGCGATTGTGGGTGTTCTTACTTATTTCAGCTCAGCAGAACAATTACAGAAATTCACTTTTTGGTCCATGGGAAATCTCGGCAATTTGTCTTGGACATCCATACTTATTTTAACGATTTGCGTACTATTCGGTTTATTGCTCAGCTTATTAAGCATCAAACCTTTGAATGCACTACTCTTAGGTGAAAATTATGCTAAAAGTATGGGGCTAAATTTCAATAAAGCTCGATTTATTATCATATTGGCTACAAGTATTTTGGCTGGAAGTATCACCGCTTATGCTGGTCCTATCGCCTTTATCGGATTAGCAGTTCCGCATATCTCAAAATTAGTTTTTCAGACGAGTAATCATACGGTTTTATTCTGGAGCACTTTGCTTTTTGGAGCTGGAATTATGCTGATTTGCGATGTGGTTTCCCAAATGCCGGGAATGGAAATTACTTTACCAATCAATGCTATAACTTCTATATTGGGAGCACCAGTAGTTATTTGGCTGTTGGTTCGAAAGAGGAATTTTAAGTGATAAAACTTATGCGTTTTTTAAACACATAGAAACATAGATTTACAGTATAAACAAAACCAAATGATTACTCAAAAATATTTAGATGAACTAACATATGAAATCATTGGTTCAGCCATTGAGGTTCACAAAATTATTGGTAAAGGATTACTTGAGAGTGTGTATCATCAATGTATGATAGAAGAACTATCGCAGAGGAAAATAAATTTTCACACAGAGCTGAATGTCCCAATAATTTATAAAACAAAAGAATTAACAACAAATTTTAGGTGTGATTTATTCATTGAAAATTGTATTGTAGTTGAATTAAAATCTGTATTAGAAATGAATTCTATATTTGAAGCACAGCTTCTAACCTATATGCAACTTTTAAAAGCGCCCAAAGGAGTTATCATAAATTTCAATTGTTATAATATTTTCAAAGAAGGACAAAAAACATTCGTAAATGATTTTTTTAAACTTCTACCCAAACAGTAAATTTCTACATCTATGTGTGTGTTTAATTTTTTACCAAAATTCTTTAAATAAACACATAGAAACATAGAATTGATAATGTAAATAGATTGTTTTAGAAAATACATTTTTACACATAGCACTATGAAAACTATCTTGAGCAAAGCGTCTTTTATTTTCTATTTTGACCTATGTTTCTATGTGTTTAATTCCATTTGCATAAAATTAGTAATCCATTAATATGTCAAATAATATCCTCACCACTCAAAATTTAAGCATTGGATACACTTCCAAAAAAGAAACCGTGACCATTGCCGAAAACCTCAATCTGAACTTACAGACAGGAAAACTGATTGCTTTGATTGGGGCGAATGGTATAGGAAAATCGACTTTATTACGTACCATTACCGGAATCCAGAAACCTTTACAGGGAACGGTTTTATTGAACGATAAAAAAATAAGTGACTATGAGCCTTTGGCATTGGCTCAAAATTTAAGCGTAGTTTTGACCGAAAAATTGCCCCCAAGCAATTTAACCGTTTTTGAATTGGTGGCGCTGGGACGACAACCGTACACCAATTGGATCGGTACTCTATCGGATACAGATATGCAGATTGTTCAAGATGCAATTGATCTGACGCAAATTGATCATTTATCTCAAAAAAAACATTACGAAATAAGCGATGGCCAATTGCAAAAAGTTTTGATTGCAAGAGCATTGGCACAGGACACTCCATTAATTATTTTGGATGAACCTACAACGCATTTGGATTTATTGCACAAAGTTTCACTATTAAAACTCTTAAAAAAACTAACACACGAAACGGGAAAATGTATTTTGTTTTCGACCCACGATATTGATATGGCGATTCAATTAAGTGATGAAATGATTATCATGACTCCCGAAACAGTAGTACAGGACGAACCTTGCAACTTAATTCATAAAGGAAGTTTTAATACTTTATTCAAAGACGAGCATATCGTTTTTGACAGCGAAAAAGGAAAGTTTGTTATTACTTAGAAAAACCTCACCCCTCTCCTTGGGAGAGGGAGCTGAACACTGACCTCTAAATTCAAACTCCTTTCAATAAATTTATACTGACTGTAGCTATTTCCAAATCTGGGAATTTTTTAAAATAATTTGGATCTGGAAACAATCCTGCTTCGGCAGCAATTTTATGCAGGACATCAATCTCTACAATATATTGATCCGAAAAACCGTGAGTGGCATCATAAGCCGTAGCAGCAGTTTTACCTAAATTAAGTGCGGTTAAATGTGGCGCTATCGTATGCAGTTCGATAATTAACAATCCAAACTTATGTACATACGGAGACCATTTTTGAAAATGTTCCAATAAATTATCTTCAACTAAATTATTGTTTATCCGAACGCCTCTATGAGCAAATGCCCCAGTCGAATTACTTATTCGATCTTTAGAAATTTGCTTTGGCATTTCCCAAATTCGGTTGTGATCCAGAAAAGTTCTCACATTCAGCAAATCTTTTAAATCGATATTATAATTCTCCCGTAAATCTTCAGCCAACAAATCCGGCCGGCCAATGTCTCCCCAAATCACTTTCGCCCAAATATCAGCTTTGATTAAATTGGCTCGCGTTACTTTGAGAGCCGCTTGATTATAATCGGCACCCACCAGAAATAAAGGATGGGTATTAAGCATTTTTCCTCTTAACGTCTGACGCTCAATCACATCAAAAATGTGTTGCAAAAAAGCACCATTTCCACAGCCCATATCAAGGATTCCTTTGGGTTGCTGAGCAATTGGCAGATTGAATAATTTGATGATAATTTCGTCAACCACTTTAAAATAAGCATCATGCGCACCACCGCTTCCCCACACATTCATTTCGCGATCTACGTGAAGTTCATCTTCACCATCTCCAACGATTCTTAAAACAGCAGGATTACCAAAAATTAATTCTTCTATTTTTCTGAAAGTTGGCAAATACGAAACCGTAACTCCATAAGCCGAAGCTCTTTTGGCAAAAAACAAACCTGTCTCAGTAAACTGATAATTGCCTTTCTTTTGGGTAAACCAACCTAAATGAGTTAAAAAATTAAGTACAGTTTTGAAATTTTCGGGTGATTTATGAAACTCTTCAGGACGAAAAGATATTTCCATAAAATATTTATGAAACATCCCGCTCATTCCCAAATGAACCGTTATTTGACCTACAAGAAAACCTTCAATATGCATCAGAATCTGATGCTGAATTTCATTGGTCAGATTATCTTCAGAAAATGAAACTCCAAAATTGCTTTGACATTTTTCGAATATCAATTTCATTCGATTGAAAATCTCCCCTTCGAATAATTTTGGGCGCAAATCATTCGAATATTCCAACAGCTCCACAGCATCTTTATATAATGGAAACAGCGAAAAAGCAATTTCACTTTTTTTATTTATGCTAATAGAAATTTCATCTTTACTTGCATTAATGTGATAATCGATAAATCCTTGTGAAGCCAAAGTTCGCAGACCCACATTGAGATAACCTTCATTAGCTTTGAATTGTTCAGATAGTTGAGAAAGAGTTACTTCTTTTTTGTCCAAAATATGGACTAGCACTTCTTTTTTATACAAACAAAAAGCAACCGGTGCTGTTACCAAACCATCGAGATGCCGAAAAATAGTACTTCGTAAGGAAACGTTATCTATCATAAAATGAGATTTAAGACCATAACATAATGTCTATCTCAAATATATGGAATTTCCTTTAAAAAAACTGTCTAATTACCTATGAAATAGATTTCAGAAACCTGATTCTAAACACTTAAACCAATCTGTCTCTTCGCTTCTCCAACAACAAAAGCAACCGAATTTGCAATATTAAAACTCCTTATTAATGGTGACATCGGAATCGTAAGATGATTTTCGAATAATGCTAAAACTTCTGTACTTAAGCCCACACTTTCTTTACCAAAAACCAACCAATCTCCGTCTTGGAATTTTGCATCATAAATTGATTTTGAGGCATGGGAACTCATCAGGAAAACTCTTGATTTGTCTGGAATTTGAAACATCCATTCGGTTACATTTTGGTATTCGGTGACATCCAAATGTATCCAATAATCGAGACCGGAACGTTTCAGGTTTTTGTCATTAATAACAAACCCAAAAGGATGAATTAAGTGCAAACGGCTTTCTGTGCCTACGCACAAACGGCCAATATTTCCGGTATTATTTGGTATTTCGGGTTCTACGAGAACGATGTTTAGCATATTTATTTGTTTAATCGGTAATTTGTTTAATTGTTTAATTGGAAATCTGAAACCTCTAAAACTTGTCCAGCCAGCAAATTGTTCAAATGCACGTTTCCAATTCGGACACGTACCAATCTCAAGGTTGGAAATCCAACAGCAGCGGTCATTTTTCGCACTTGGCGAAACTTTCCCTCATTGACCGTAATCGAAGCCCAAGAAGTTGGTCCATGACGCTCGTCACGTATTTTCTTGCCTCGAGGTCCAAAATCAGGAATCTCGGTTATGAGCCGGGCATCGCATTTTTTAGTTTTGTATTTACCTCCGTCAAAACCAATTTCTACTCCTTCTTTCAATAAATCTATCGCGTTCTGAGTAATTACTCCATCGACTTGAACATAATACTCTTTATCGACCTTTTTTGACCGAATCTGTTCGCTTACTTTTCCATCTGTAGTCAATAAAAGCAATCCTTCCGAATCTTCGTCAAGACGGCCAATCGCCATTGTGCCTTCTGGAAAATCGTATAATTCACCCAAGAGTTTTTTCCTGCGTTTCAATTCGTAAATAAATTGGCTTAAATATCCGTAAGGTTTGTGAATGATGAAATGGTGATGGGACATGCTAACTTTATTTTAAAAAAAGCAAAGATAGCGTTGTTTTTAAAGTTTTTTTTAAAACATTGTATTTGCTCCTATATTTATATCTCATGACATGAATTCTCCTTCTTGTGTCATTTTTTCTTCTATTATTTCATTCCTTAATTTATTTTTGAATAGCATAATAAATAATTAACTACTTAAAAAACAAATAACTATGGACGAAATAATGGGAACCATCAAACTTTTTGCAGGAAATTTTGCGCCACGAGGATTTTATACTTGTGAAGGACAAATTTTATCAATAAGCCAAAACACAGCTTTATTTTCTATATTAGGAACAACCTATGGCGGAGATGGTATGACTACATTTCAACTTCCTGATTTACGCGGAGCATTTCCAACACAATGTTCAAATATTTCTGGTTCACATCCTGGTGGAACATACTCATTAGGTGAAATTGGCGGTACTCAATCAGTAACAGTTACCGTAAACAATATGCCTCCCCATACTCACTCAATTGTAAAAGGAGCAGGAACAAATCTTTCAGGTGCTGTAACAGTAAATACTGTTTTGCAAGCGAGTGCCGCAGATGGAGCATCACCATCACCATCAGCAACAAACAATGCTCTGGGAACAACAGGAGATGTTGGAGGAAGTGGCCAACCCAATCTTTATACTAATGCTGCACCAACGA
Source organism: Flavobacterium sp. 1 (assembly GCF_002797935.1). Classification (NCBI taxonomy): domain Bacteria; kingdom Pseudomonadati; phylum Bacteroidota; class Flavobacteriia; order Flavobacteriales; family Flavobacteriaceae; genus Flavobacterium; species Flavobacterium sp. 1. The sequence continues at coordinate 109,484 of NZ_PGER01000001.1, read as the reverse complement.
TCCCTTTAGCAGGAGGCAGTTCAACAGTAAACAACACCTTAAATTTTGATCCGACAGGATTGACTTTGACTCCTTGGGGAACTGGAGCTCAACCTCTTCCAACTGTACCGCCTTTTGTAGCTATGCAATATATAATTTGCTATGAAGGCATCTATCCTTCCAGACCATAAATTATCAAAATTAAAAGGACTGTTCTTACAACAGTCCTTTTTTTATATATCAATAAAAAAAAATCATATGTTTAAAAAATTACTTTTCTTAGGATGTTTTCTGTATATGATAACATCCTCAAACGCTCAAACTTTATCTACTGGTGACATCGCAATCATTGGAGTTAACTACGATACTTCTCCAAATTACGAAATTACTATCGTTACACTAGCTCCGATTCTAGCTAACACTCAAATCCGCATTAGTGACTATTGGTACAACGAAAGTACTCCAAACACTTTAACAAATGTTCAGGCTAGCACCAGTACTGCTTTGGATACCGAAGGTGGTATTTTATGGCAGCCAACCTCTGATATAAGTGCTGGAACTATATTCAAAATTGGAATTACCAAGGGAGGAAATACCGTTACAGGATTACCAGGAACTGTTACCGTTACAGGATGGACAAATGCTGCTACAACTACTTCCCCTGGAAACGCCGGTGGAGATAATTGGTTTATTTATCAAGGCAGCAGTATAACTAGCGTAAGTAATTTTATTTTTCTTTGGGGAAATGCTTTTACAAGCACTATAAACGGTGTCGCAATTACACCTGGTACATTTGTAACAACAGGAAGTGGAAATTTAAGCAGTAATAGTGCTACTTACTTACCTCCTTCACTAACATTAGGCACAAACGCCATTGCTCTTACAACTGTAACTTATCACGGCGACAACAATGTTTATACTGGGATAACAACAGGTACAAAAGCAACTATACTTGCAGAAATATGCAATCTAAGTAAATGGAATCATAATGAAGCAACAACTTACGACATAGCTCCTGGGGGAACCAGCTTTCCAGGTTCAAATCCTATTTTTACACTTAGCACTCCTAACACTGCGCCGACGGATATTGCGCTTTCGGCTTCTGCCATCAATGAAAATGTAAGCGCCAACTCGGCCGTGGGAACTTTGTCTTCTACTGATGCTGATGCATCAAACACTTTTACCTACACTCTGGTTGCCGGTACGGGAAGCACCGATAATACGGCGTTCTCCATCACAGGAAACAGCCTGACGATCAATGCCAGCCCGGATTTTGAAACCAAATCTTCCTATTCGGTTCGTATTCGTACAACTGATCAAGGCGGATTGACTTTTGAGAAACAATTTACCATAACAATCAATGATCTTGCAGAAGGAGTTTTACTAAATACCTCTCCAACATTGACATTTACCAGTAATCCCGCAGCCATTACCAGCGATGATATTGCAAGCGATGGAGAAGGAGGTTCTCAAACTATATCCGATATTGATATACAGGTATATAATATTTCAAATAGCAACGGAACTTTACTACCCGCATTATCTTGGCAAAACAATTCTTTTCTTTCAAGCGCCAACAATTCCTATTCAGGGTTAACAAACGAAAACAATGCTGGTTCAAAAGGTATGGCAATAAAATCAGCCGATGGAAGTGAGTTTCGTCTTAACCAGTTTATTTATTACAATTGGGGAGAAACCTCATCCTTTACTAATACGGTAAAGGGCTATAAGGACGGCAGTGAAGTCGCTTCTACCACTTTTGATGGTTTTGATTCAGGGTATAATCCAAAAACGATAACCTTAACATCTGCCTTTCAAAATGTAGATGAGGTAAGATTTTATATCAGTGCTGGAGGATACATGGGTGATCAGTCTTCTACCAATCATAGTATAAACTCTTTTGCGCTAACTTCACCAGTAGTCACATCAAATACTGCACCAACAGATGTTGCTCTTTCAGCAACTTCAATCAACGAAAATGTAAGTGCTAATTCGGCTGTAGGAACGTTGTCTTCTACTGATGCTGATGCTTCTAATACTTTTACTTATACTTTAGTTGCTGGCACTGGAAGCACCGATAATTCAGCATTCGCCATCACAGGAAACAGCCTGACCATCAATGCAAGTCCGGATTTTGAAACCAAATCTTCGTATTCGGTTCGTATTCGTACAACGGATCAGGGCGGATTATCTTTTGAAAAAGTATTTGCTGTTACTGTAAATAATCTATGTGATATTGTTTTAACTTCAGCATCTCAAACAAACATCGCTTGTAATGGTGGTTCAACAGGAGCTGCAACAGTAAATGCTGCTACTGGAGGAACAGGACCATATACTTACAACTGGACACCAAGCAACCCAACAGGTGATGGAACAGTTTCTGTTACTGGTTTGACTCCTGGAGTCTGGACTTGTACTGTAACGGATGCAAATTCTTGTACCGCTACTCGAAACTTTACAATTACACAGCCAACGGCTATCAGTACGGCAACTGCTGCGCAAACAAACGTATCCTGTAACGGTGGAACTAACGGTTCTGCTTCGGTGACTCCTTCGGGAGGTGCTGGTGGATATACTTATTCTTGGTCGCCTTCGGGTGGAACGGCTGCTACAGCTACTGGACTTGCTGCTGGAAGTTATACCGTAACGGTAACCGATGCTAACGGTTGTACTGCAACCCGCAACTATACAATCACTCAGCCAACGGCAATAAGCACCGCAACTGGTTCCCAAACCAACGTGTCCTGCAACGGTGGAACCAATGGTTCGGCTTCTGTTTCTCCATCAGGCGGAACTCCCGGCTATACTTATTCTTGGTCTCCTTCCGGAGGAACGGCAGCAACAGCTACTGGACTTGCCGCAGGAAGTTATACCGTAACGGTAACTGATGCTAACGGTTGTACTGCAACCCGCAACTATACAATCACTCAGCCAACGGCAATAAGCACCGCAACTGGTTCCCAAACCAACGTGTCCTGCAACGGTGGAACCAATGGTTCGGCTTCTGTTTCTCCATCAGGCGGAACTCCCGGCTATACTTATTCTTGGTCTCCTTCCGGAGGAACGGCAGCAACAGCTACTGGACTTGCCGCAGGAAGTTATACCGTAACGGTAACTGATGCTAACGGTTGTACTGCAACCCGCAACTATACAATCACTCAGCCAACGGCAATAAGCACCGCAACTGGTTCCCAAACCAACGTGTCCTGCAACGGTGGAACCAATGGTTCGGCTTCTGTTTCTCCATCAGGCGGAACTCCCGGCTATACTTATTCTTGGTCTCCTTCTGGAGGAACTGCTGCAACGGCTACTGGACTTGCTGCTGGAAGTTATACCGTAACGGTAACCGATGCTAACGGTTGTACTGCAACCCGCAACTATACAATCACTCAGCCAACGGCAATAAGCACCGCAACTGGTTCCCAAACCAACGTGTCCTGCAACGGTGGAACCAATGGTTCGGCTTCTGTTTCTCCATCAGGCGGAACTCCCGGCTATACTTATTCTTGGTCTCCTTCCGGAGGAACGGCAGCAACAGCTACTGGACTTGCCGCAGGAAGTTATACCGTAACGGTAACTGATGCTAACGGTTGTACTGCAACCCGCAACTATACAATCACTCAGCCAACGGCAATAAGCACCGCAACTGGTTCCCAAACCAACGTGTCCTGCAACGGTGGAACCAATGGTTCGGCTTCTGTTTCTCCATCAGGCGGAACTCCCGGCTATACTTATTCTTGGTCTCCTTCCGGAGGAACGGCAGCAACAGCTACTGGACTTGCCGCAGGAAGTTATACCGTAACGGTAACCGATGCTAACGGTTGTACGGCAACCCGCAACTATACAATTACCCAGCCAACGGCAATAAGTACTGCAACTGGTTCCCAAACCAACGTGTCCTGCAACGGTGGAACCAATGGTTCGGCTTCTGTTTCTCCATCAGGCGGAACTCCCGGCTATACTTATTCTTGGTCTCCTTCTGGAGGAACTGCTGCAACGGCTACTGGACTTGCCGCAGGAAGTTATACCGTAACGGTAACCGATGCTAACGGTTGCACTGCAACCCGCAACTATACAATCACTCAGCCGACGGCAATAAGCACCGCAACTGGTTCCCAAACCAACGTGTCCTGCAACGGTGGAACCAATGGTTCGGCTTCTGTTTCTCCATCAGGCGGAACTCCCGGCTATACTTATTCTTGGTCTCCTTCCGGAGGAACGGCAGCAACAGCTACTGGACTTGCCGCAGGAAGTTATACCGTAACGGTAACCGATGCTAACGGTTGTACTGCAACCCGCAACTATACAATCACTCAGCCAACGGCAATAAGCACCGCAACTGGTTCCCAAACCAACGTGTCCTGCAACGGTGGAACCAATGGTTCGGCTTCTGTTTCTCCATCAGGCGGAACTCCCGGCTATACTTATTCTTGGTCTCCTTCTGGAGGAACTGCTGCAACGGCTACTGGACTTGCCGCAGGAAGTTATACCGTAACGGTAACCGATGCTAACGGTTGCACTGCAACCCGCAACTATACAATCACTCAGCCGACGGCAATAAGCACCGCAACTGGTTCCCAAACCAACGTGTCCTGCAACGGTGGAACCAATGGTTCGGCTTCTGTTTCTCCATCAGGCGGAACTCCCGGCTATACTTATTCTTGGTCTCCTTCCGGAGGAACTGCTGCAACGGCTACTGGACTTGCCGCAGGAAGTTATACCGTAACGGTAACCGATGCTAACGGTTGCACTGCAACCCGCAACTATACAATCACTCAGCCGACGGCAATAAGCACCGCAACTGGTTCCCAAACCAACGTGTCCTGCAACGGTGGAACCAATGGTTCGGCTTCTGTTTCTCCATCAGGCGGAACTCCCGGCTATACTTATTCTTGGTCTCCTTCCGGAGGAACGGCTGCTACAGCTACTGGACTTGCCGCAGGAAGTTATACCGTAACGGTAACTGATGCTAACGGTTGTACTGCAACCCGCAATTATACAATTACACAGCCATCGGCAATAAGCACCGCAACTGGTTCCCAAACCAACGTGTCCTGCAACGGTGGAACCAATGGTTCGGCTTCTGTTTCTCCATCAGGCGGAACTCCCGGCTATACTTATTCTTGGTCTCCTTCCGGAGGAACGGCTGCAACGGCTACTGGACTTGCCGCAGGAAGTTATACCGTAACGGTAACTGATGCTAACGGTTGTACTGCAACCCGCAATTATACAATTACACAGCCATCGGCAATAAGCACCGCAACTGGTTCCCAAACCAACGTGTCCTGCAACGGTGGAACCAATGGTTCGGCTTCTGTTTCTCCATCAGGCGGAACTCCCGGCTATACTTATTCTTGGTCTCCTTCCGGAGGAACGGCTGCAACGGCTACTGGACTTGCCGCAGGAAGTTATACCGTAACGGTAACTGATGCTAACGGTTGTACTGCAACCCGCAACTATACAATCACTCAGCCGACGGCAATAAGCACCGCAACTGGTTCCCAAACCAACGTGTCCTGCAACGGTGGAACCAATGGTTCGGCTTCTGTTTCTCCATCAGGCGGAACTCCCGGCTATACTTATTCTTGGTCTCCTTCTGGAGGAACTGCTGCAACGGCTACTGGACTTGCCGCAGGAAGTTATACCGTAACGGTAACCGATGCTAACGGTTGCACTGCAACCCGCAACTATACAATCACTCAGCCGACGGCAATAAGCACCGCAACTGGTTCCCAAACCAACGTGTCCTGCAACGGTGGAACCAATGGTTCGGCTTCTGTTTCTCCATCAGGCGGAACTCCCGGCTATACTTATTCTTGGTCTCCTTCCGGAGGAACTGCTGCAACGGCTACTGGACTTGCCGCAGGAAGTTATACCGTAACGGTAACTGATGCTAACGGTTGCACTGCAACCCGCAACTATACAATCACTCAGCCGACGGCAATAAGCACCGCAACTGGTTCCCAAACCAACGTGTCCTGCAACGGTGGAACTAATGGTTCGGCTTCTGTTTCTCCATCAGGCGGAACTCCCGGCTATACTTATTCTTGGTCTCCTTCCGGAGGAACGGCAGCAACAGCTACTGGACTTGCCGCAGGAAGTTATACCGTAACGGTAACCGATGCTAACGGTTGTACTGCAACCCGCAACTATACAATCACTCAGCCAACGGCAATAAGCACCGCAACTGGTTCCCAAACCAACGTGTCCTGCAACGGTGGAACCAATGGTTCGGCTTCTGTTTCTCCATCAGGCGGAACTCCCGGCTATACTTATTCTTGGTCTCCTTCCGGAGGAACTGCTGCAACGGCTACTGGACTTGCCGCAGGAAGTTATACCGTAACGGTAACTGATGCTAACGGTTGTACTGCAACCCGCAATTATACAATCACTCAGCCAACGGCAATAAGCACCGCAACTGGTTCCCAAACCAACGTGCCCTGCAACGGTGGAACCAATGGTTCAGCTTCCGTTACTCCTTCGGGAGGTGCTGGTGCATATACTTATTCTTGGTCGCCTTCGGGTGGAACGGCTGCTACAGCAACCGGATTAAGCGCAGGAGCATATACCGTAACAGTAACCGATGCTAACGGATGTACCGCTACTCGAAACTTTACAATTACCCAGCCAACGGTTATCAGTACGGCAACTGCTGCGCAAACAAATGTATCTTGTAACGGTGGAACTAATGGTTCAGCTTCCGTTACTCCTTCAGGAGGTGCTGGTGCATATACTTATTCTTGGTCGCCTTCGGGTGGAACGGCTGCTACAGCAACCGGATTAAGCGCAGGAGCATATACCGTAACAGTAACCGATGCTAACGGATGTACCGCTACTCGAAACTTTACAATTACCCAGCCAACGGTTATCAGTACGGCAACTGCTGCGCAAACAAATGTATCTTGTAACGGTGGAACTAATGGTTCAGCTTCCGTTACTCCTTCAGGAGGTGCTGGTGCATATACTTATTCTTGGTCGCCTTCGGGTGGAACGGCTGCTACAGCAACCGGATTAAGCGCAGGAGCATATACCGTAACAGTAACCGATGCTAACGGATGTACCGCTACTCGAAACTTTACAATCACACAACCAACGGAAATTAATTTCACAACAACAGTTTTGTCTGGTTATGATTATAATACTGGATATAGTCAAACTATAGTAGCTTCAGGAGGAACAGGATCTAAAACGTATGCAGTTACAGCGGGAAGTTTGCCTTCTGGTTTTTCGCTATCAACAGCTGGACAGATAACAGGTATTTCAACTCAAATTGCTGATAGTAATTTTACGGTTACCGCTACTGATGCTAATAGTTGTACTGCTACATATAATTATATACTGAAATTAAATCAAATCCCAATTACCGTAACTGCAATACCTTCTCAAACTAAAGTATATGGGGAGAGTGATCCTGTTTTAACTTATACATTATCACCAAGTTTGCTTTCTGGAGATTCATTTACAGGATCTTTAACAAGAGTTAGTGGTGAAAATATTGGTAATTATGCTATTAATCAAGGTTCGCTTTCAGCTGGGTCTAAATATTTAATTACTTATGTTGGTGCTAACTTTACTATTACCGCAAAACCAATTACAGTAACGGTAACTCCATCACAAACTAAAGTTTACGGAACAACAGATCCTGTTTTTGATTATACAGTTTCACCGGGGTTGGTAGGTAGTGATTCCTTTACAGGAGCTTTAACTAGAGTTGCTGGGGAAAATATAGGAACTTATGCTATTAACCAAGGAAGTTTGAGTGCCGGATCTAATTATACGATTAGTTACGCAGGTGCTAACTTTACTATTACTGCCAAACCAATTACAGTAACAGCAACTCCATCACAAACTAAAGTTTATGGAACAACAGATCCTGTTTTTGCTTATACAGTTTCACCAAGTTTGATAGGTAGTGATGCCTTTACTGGAACTTTAACAAGAGTTGCCGGGGAAAATATCGGAAACTATGCTATTAACCAAGGAAGTTTGACTGCCGGATCTAATTATACGATTAGTTACGTAAGTGCTAACTTTACTATTACTGCCAAACCAATTACAGTAACGGCAACTGCATCACAGACGAAAGTTTATGGAACAACGAATCCTGTTTTTGCTTATACAGTTTCGCCAAGTTTGGTAGGTAGTGATGCCTTTACTGGTGCTTTAACAAGAGTTCCTGGGGAAAACATTGGAAACTATGCCATTACACTAGGAAACTTAAGTGCAGGTACTAACTATAACATTACTTATGTAAGCAAAGATTTTACTATTACGGCAAAACCTATCACAGTAACAGCAAATACTTCACAAACCAAAGTATATGGAACAACAGATCCTGTTTTTACTTATACTGTTTCGCCAAGTTTGGTAGGTAGTGATGCCTTTACTGGTGCTTTAACAAGAGCTGCTGGAGTGAATGTGGGCGTTTACGCTATCACACAAGGTACCTTAAGTGCTGGTGGAAATTATACCATTACGTATAATGGCTCAAATTTTACTATTACGAAAGCAGATCAGGTAATTACCTGGAATCAGACTTTGGAATTAGGTTGTAATGGAGAAACTAGTATTGTTTTGACTGCTGTTGCTAATAGTGGTTTAGCAGTAAATTATGCTTCTTCTAATACTAACATTGCTACTGTTTCAAATAATTCATTAATTTTCCAAAATTATGGGTCTGCAACTATAACAGCTTCGCAACCAGGCAACATGAATTACAATGCAGCTCCGGCAGTTGTTTTACCAGTAGTATCTAGTCAGCCTAACCTGATTAGAAAACAATTTGAAAATATTATATTCTTTGACAATAGCTCTAAGAGTTTTAAATCGTATAGCTGGTATAAAAATGGGGTTTTAGTTCCTGGACAAACTTCACAATATTTTAAAGAAAGTGGTGCCTTGAATGGAACTTATTATGCCGTAGCAACAAAACTAGACGGAACATTAATTACAACCTGTACGTTGACTTTCTCTCCAACAATAGAAGAAGAGTACATAAGAATTGTTCCAAACCCTGTTAGAAGTAATGCGAGTTTCCAATTAATGACGAATGTTAGTACAAGCAGATTACAAAATGCGCGTGTTGAACTTTATAATTTAACAGGTAACTTACTGACTACTATTACAAACCCAAGTCAAAATACTATTGACATGAGTGCTCCGAGCGTTGAAGGAATTTATATTGTAAAAATGACCTTAGCAAATGGTAAATATTTTACAAAAAACCTTCTCGTTAAAAATTAAAATAATTTACAGAATATGACATCCTCATTTTTAATGAATGGGGATGGATTATTCTAATTAAAAAAACAAGTATGAAATCGCCATTAACAACAAGTTTGCGTGAGCAAAAATCAATAAGTAAAAAGGCAATAACATATAGGACTGCTAAAAAATAAATTTTATATCTATGAAATTCAATATTAAAATCATAATTGGAACTATAGCTTTCTTAATTTCACAAGGAGTAGCTGCACAGTTTTATATAGGAATACAGTCGGGAATAGGGAATATTAAGAGTGATATTACTGGTATACAAGCAGGTAATCGCCTTGGCGGAGCTGTAAAAACAGGTTATATCTATTCTTTAAATACACATTTTGGTATTGGTTCAGGGCTAGAGTTTTCACAATACAAACAAGAAGTTTCTTTGTCTCAGTCTTCTGTAATACTTTCTAGTTTTGAAGTTGATGCTTCCACTTCGGCATTTGTTTATAACGTTACTACCAACAATTATAGAGAAAAACAAACTTTACATGCTCTGCAAATCCCTCTTTTTGTCCAATATAAAACAAATATTAATAAGGGTATTGATTTTAATTTTAGAGCTGGAGCTAAATATTTTTTACCTGTAAATTATAAAATTAAAGCAACAGCGGATTACGCAAATGGTAGTGCTTATTATCCAGATGTAAACCTGACTATTGACGATTTACCAGAATATGGTTTTGGTCGTCAGAATAATTATTCATCATCAGGAAAGTATGAAACTAAAGGAATTATAATGAGTTCTTTTGAGTTAGGATTTACATTTGATATGGCAACGAAAAATTCGTTGTATGTAGCCCTGTTCCTGGAAAGTGGATATGGTACAATTTTAGACCAAAACAAGAATGAATCCTATATTGGTTATAACCAAACATCTGTATCTGATAGGAAAGCTAATGGATCGTACAGTACTGATAAAGATGCTAAAATTAAACCTGTGGCTTTTGGGATAACATTAGGATGGAATTTTAAATAAATTCATTTTTAAAAATAATACAAAAAGGTCTTGACTCAAATCAAGACCTTTTTTTGCAACACATTCTGTTTTCAAAGCAAAGCATCCTTTTGATCTGTATTTGCAACTGCAGGCGGTATTTATTTTCTTAACGAAAAAGAAAACTAATATAGTATACCTCAAATCCGCAATCCTAAACTAATTAAGTCTTTCGGATTTTGTTTATAAGCTAAATTTAATTTTTCTGAATAATTACCCTAAAAATCTTGTTATTTTGGTTATATATTCATCCATTTTGAATATAATATTGATAAATTCAATTTCTAATTTATAAATTTCTTTAATCATCAAAAAGCAACTCAAAAATACATAAACAACTAATTATCAGCATTTATCATATAAAAACAAAGCATAGTTACCCTGATTATACATAAATAATTCAATAAATAAAAATCAGTCATATCAGCCTTTTTATAATGTAAAATGCCGGATTAAAAACCCGGCACTACTGCAATTAAAATTCTAAATACCACATTAAATAATTTATTGCAAAAAGTTAAAAAGATACATTTAAACCAACATTAAACATCCATTGAAACTGATTGAAAGACTGATTCTCCAATGGATTGATATAATAATTCATTCCTGGCTCTATGAAAAATTTGGTTTTTTTATAGAATTCATATTGTAAAGTGCTGCTCAATAATGTCCCGTAAACAAATTCATTTACATTTTTATTTTCTCCTATAGAACTCCCGTTCAGTAACACTTCATTAGAAATTAGCCTGCCGACAAAACCTCCTGTATTCATACTGATACTGGTTTTCTTTTTGCTTAAAAGAGCATATGAAACTTCCAATGGCATTTCAAAATATTTTAAATTCTGAGTAACATTTCCTGTTTCAAAACCTGTACTCGTCTTAGAATTTGCGGCAAACAAATAATTTTCATTATTGGAAACAAAAACTATCGCATTATTTTTGGAAGGACTATCCTGCACTACATTATTACTAGGTAAAATACCTGATGTAAAACTTGCCTCGGGACCCCGCTCATAATAAGCAACTCCATCTATTTTTTGTCCAAGCTCATTAATTTTGAATCCTGAACTTACCGCCCATTTTTTGTTCAGTTTATAATTAGTTTTTACCCCATAACCGTTTGATTGTTTTGAGGCAACTGTATTGCCTAATGCTTTTTCATTATTGTAATTTTCAGATCCCATAACCCCTGCAAAAACTTGAAGCGACCATTTATCAATAGCTTCCGAACTTGTTTTTTTCTTAGTTTTATCCTTATCCAATTCAGCCAAAGCATTCTCTAATTGAGCTACTTCCTTTTTTATTTTGTTAAGAGAATCTTTCGCACTACTGTTTTCGGCAATAGTTTTATTAGTATTGAACCCAGAAACCTCAGGATTTTGATTAATCAGTGCTGATTTAGAGTTTTCATTTTTTACGCTTTCCTTGTTTTGCTTCGATTCAGGAATAACGTCATTATCGGAACTGACTATCGTTTTAGCATTTCCGTTTGAACTATTTTTTGAAGAAAAATTACTAAACCCAACAACTGAAGCTGTGTTATAAGTGCCTGCCTTTGTATTTTTATTAGCAGTAATTACATCCGCTTTTGATTTATCGCTGCCCTCTGCAACTAATTGATTATCATTTATTCCATTCGAATTCTTAAACTTTTTAGATTTTTTTACTTTAGAAGAAACCGAAGGGATCATCTTGGCAGCTACTGAATTAGCATTAGTTAATGAAATGCGGATTTCTTTACTATTTAAATTTTCATTCTTAGCCTCATTTCCATGATTTCCTTTTTCTCCTAACGATACTTTTTCAATGGCACTTTCATTTTTATTTATATTCTCATTGGTATTTCTGTTGTTTTTTGAATCATTTTGCAAAACAACTCCGTTCGCATCATTTCCTATAATTAATTCCTGATTATTCCCTTGATTATAATTAACATACCAAATAGTTGGAAGAGAAAGTCCCGCAACTAAACATGCAGCTGCCCACCACCAGATAACTAGGCGTTTTTTCTTTTTAGGTTTATCTAATTGAGCTTCTATTTTATCCCATAACTCGGATGGCGGAGTACTTGAGAAGTTCTCCAATGAAGAAAAAATAGATTTTGCTTCTTTATTTTTCATGCGCACTTATAGTTTTTTGAAACCTGTTTGGTTTTATTAATTTACCTTAACAGAATCTCAATTTTATGCTGTTTTACAATTTAATACTATCAATATTTTTTTCTTCAAAATACTCTTGGCTCTGTTTAAATTTGATTTAGAAGTTCCTTCACTTATGTCAAGCAGCTTTGCAATCTCTTTATGTTTCATTTTTTCGAAAACATACAAATTAAAAACCATTCGGTATTGATCTGGCAATTCTTGAATATATTCTAATAATTTTTCCTGCTCAATGGGTGCTAATTCTAATTCTTCTTCGGCTGCTATATCAGTTTCAAAAACATCCAAAAACAAAACTCCTTTTTTCTTTTTCTTTAACGTTTCTAATAATTTATTGATAAAAATACGCTTGATCCAACCTTCAAAACTTCCTTCAAATTTGTATTGTCCTATTTTTTGAAAGGCAATTACAAAGGCTTCTTGAAAAACATCTTTGGCGTCATCCTCATTCCGCATATATTTTAGGCACAGCCCATAAAGAACTGGAGAAAACAACTGATACACTTTCAGTTGTGCTTCCCGGTCATTATCGGCACATTTCCTAATATACTGGTCTAAGTTCTCTTTCAAGAATTCTCTGGTGTTGGTTTATTATTTTTTCTTCTTCGTTATTTCGAAATTGGCATAGTCAGTTCTATCTTCTAAAGCCACTTCATTATTTTTTAAAAACAAATCATCTTTTAGGTTCGTTTTCCAAATATCCTCTGCAAAAATAGGTTTCTCTTTGATACTATTATGAATTTTATTTACTTCTGGCTCAACAGATTGAAATTCTCCTTCGTCAGTAAAAATAAAAATTTTCCAAGCCCAGCTTTGCATAGCTTCCTTTTTGGATATTTGTCTAAAACGGGAATCCTCATAAGTGCAGGAAGAAACAGTAAAAATTATAAAAAAAATAAAAAATATTTTTCTCATACATTGGTTTTTATTTGGTTAATCTTTGGTTATTTAATAGTTATTGAGGCACATTTACACAACCTCATTTAAAAAAACGATGATTCCGCTAAACCTAAATTCAGCGGAATCAAAATGTATTAAGATTTCGTTTTTAATAACGCTACTTTGTCCTGAATCACCTTCTTGAATGCAATAACTTCAGCAGTTTGATCTGCAGTATTATCATTATCCAAATATATTTTGGTGACAACTCCTCCTTGATTCCACTCTAGATAAACTCCTCCTTGATCATGAGCATTTGGTGATCCAAATGTTTTGGTCTGCCCTTTTAAGTTTTTTATTTCGGTTGGGATTTTTGAAAGAAAAGAAGCATAATCATCTCTAAAAACTAATGCTTTATAATTTAATTGATAAAAATCACTTGCTAAACTTGTCAAATTAAAATATTTAAACACTTTGTAATTTTCTACTCTATAAAATTGATAACAATCTGTCGTAGCACACTCTCCGTAAGTACCTACAATAGCATAATCAACAACCGCATTTACTTTGGAAAATATAATAGGCTTGCTTGATTTTGGAAGAATAATATAATCTGCTGGATAAGTAATTGTCTGAAGTACAATCTCACTATCACCAGGTACTCTTTCAGAATATTGAACTAGAATTTGACAGTCATCCTCTACTACAGATTGGATTTTTATATCATAGCCTGATGTAGGTTTTGGTCCTGATAAAAGTCCTAAGACTCTTTTTTGAGTAAAATCAGGCAGAGGACTAAAGGGGTCACAAGGGGCAAAATGCTTTTGCAGTTCTTCATTTGAGTTTATAAGCACATAAATAGGCTTGGTTGGATTCTCTTTTGGCTGCCCGCAATATTTAAAATTCTCATAAGCCACATTTCTGACATCGCCACAATTTTGAACATTATCACCTAATGAATCTGTACAGGAAGAAAAACTAAAAGCTATCAGGGCTACTATAATAAAACGCTTCATATCTACTTTTTAATTAATTTGTATACTAGTAAGATGGCATATTTTTAAAAAGGTTGCGTGATGATTTAAAAAAAGTTGAAAATTGTTGATTTAGCATTGGATTTCTAATAATTCGTGAAATTTCATTTTTAAAAATTAAGCACTACGTATTAATGCTTACTTTTACATTTTTAAAAAAGAAACATCTATGTTAACAATTCTTCCTTTATTAGTCGTTTTTATTATTGCGCTTGCAATAGGCGTTTTCATTGGCAAACTCCTATTTTCTGCCCGATTCCAATCGGAAAAAGTAAGTCTGGAAGAAAAATTAATCGCTCTGAATTCCCAATTAAGCCAACAGAAAGAACAGTTTTTATTGGATAAAAATGCATTCGAAAAACAGCTGGAATTATCTAATTCTGAGAAAGAAAATATCCGAAATGAGAAAGACAGTTTAGCCATTCAGCTTTCTAAAAAAGAAGTAGATTTTGAAAATCTTTGGGAACGCAATAAAGAACAAAAAGATGAAGTTGAAAAACTGCAGGAAAAATTCACCAAAGAATTTGAGAATCTTGCCAATAAAATATTAGACGAAAAATCGAATAAGTTTACTGAGCAAAACAAAGAAAACATGAAAAACATCCTGACTCCATTGCAGGATAAAATTCAATTATTCGAAAAGAAAGTCGAAGACACACACAAAGAAAGTATTGATTACCACGCCGCTCTGCGCCAGCAGATAATAGGCTTGAGCGAAATGAATGCTCAAATGAGCAAAGAAACCCTAAATTTGACCAAAGCACTAAAAGGCGACAGCAAAATGCAGGGAAACTGGGGCGAACTGGTACTGGAACGTGTCTTAGAAAAATCAGGATTGGAAAAAGACAGAGAATACCATGTACAGCAAAGTCATACCACAGAGGAAGGCAATCGTGTTTTTCCTGACGTTGTCATCAATCTTCCTGATGGAAAAAAGATGATTGTCGATTCTAAAGTTTCCCTAACAGCTTATGAAAAATTCATTAATGAAGAAGATGAAAGTTTAAAGAAAACTTTTTTAAGAGAACACGTCAATTCGATAAAAAGCCACGTAGATCAATTGGGAGGAAAAAATTACCACGATTTATACCAGATAGAAAGCCCTGATTTTGTTTTGCTTTTTATCCCTATGGAACCCGCTTTTGCATTGGCACTTAACGAAGACACTACATTATACAACAAAGCTTTCGAAAAAAACATCGTGATTGTAACTCCTTCTACCCTGCTGGCAACTTTACGCACGATTGACAGTATGTGGACGAACCAAAAACAGCAGGAAAATGCCTTTGAAATAGCAAGACAAGCTGGTGCATTATATGATAAATTTGAAGGTTTTGTTGCCGATTTAATAAAAATTGGCAAAAAAATCGAAGAGAGTAAAGTTGAATATCAAGGCGCCATGAATAAACTAGTGGAAGGAAAAGGAAACCTCATCACAAGCGTCGAAAAACTCAAAAAAATGGGTGCCAAAGCTAAAAAAGCACTTCCAGAAAGCATTTTAAAAAGAGCTGAAACCGACGAAAGCCCGCTTTTAAATTAGACTAAAATATTTCACAAACTATACCAAAGGACGATTAACCAAAATTAAATCAATGGACAAAATTTACAAAACAGTATCTTCATCTCATGTCAGCATATCAGTATTAATGCTTCCCTCACACACCAATTTTAGCGGAAAAATTCACGGAGGCTATATTTTATCACTTTTAGATCAAATAGCATTTGCCTGCGGTTCCAAATTTTCTGGAAATTATTGTGTTACGGCATCCGTCGATACGGTGAATTTTTTAAAACCAATTGAAGTAGGCGAACTTGTGACCATGAAAGCCTCTGTAAATTATGTTGGAAAAAGTTCGATGGTTGTCGGAATTCGAGTAGAAGCCGAAAATATTCAAACTGGATATAAAAAACATTGCAATTCCTCTTATTTCACAATGGTGGCAAAAGACAATGAAGGCAACAGCGTACCAGTTCCCGGCTTAATTCTGTCTAATTTTGAAGATGTAAAACGTTTCTGCAATTCATTAAAACAAATATCGTTAAAAAAAGAACGTGACTTACATCAGGAAGTTTTCAATTATACTGCAAAAGAAACCCTTGAAGGCTTAAAAAAATACAATATAAAGCTTGAATTAGATTAATTTTTCAAGTAACTAAGATTCTAAGCTCCCTAAGATTCTAAGCTGAAATTATAATTATTTTTTGGAGCAGAAAGATTAGGCATTTTAGGCAATATCGTCCCGCTATCCGTTGCAATCTTGCAAGCCGAACCCTCGCTTACAAGGATTTTCACTTCAAACAAGGTTCACTGAACTCCAATAAAAATAAAAGCGTAGTGAAGTAATCAGGTCTAAAACGAAATATTTTGTTTTTTTGCCATTATCCAAAAAAATCTATTTAAAAGACCAATATCAAAAGATCAATTCTTTTAAAATTGGTCTTTTTTTTGGCGTAATTTTATGACTGTTTACGATTAAAATATCGTAACTTTAAGTACAACCTTTAATAGAAAAGATTATGAAAAATTTTACTCTATTAGCACTCTTATTAGTCCTTTACCCCATTGATGCACAAAACAAATTCAGTTCATCCAAGTGTGCTATTTACTTTGAAGCATCAGTGCCATTATTTGAAGCCGTAGAGGCTAAAAATGATGATGTGAACTGTACACTTATCCCTAATAGAAAAGAAATTACTTTTACGGCAGTTATCAAGAGATTCAAATTCAAAAGAGATTTGATGCAGGAGCATTTTAATAGCAATTACATGGAAAGTGACCGCTATTCCAAAGCTACTTTTAAAGGAGTTATCGAAAAATTTGACTTGAAAGAAATTACCGAAGAAGAGAAAGATTTTTTTATAATAGGAAAAATAACGATTCACGGACAATCGCGAATGATTACAGTTCTTGCGAAAATTAAAAAGGCAGGAAACGGAATCCAAATAAACTCTAATTTCACATTGAACACGGATGATTTTAACATCGAAATTCCAAATATTGTAATTGCAAAAATTTCAAAAACCGTGAATACACAAATCTTCTGTGTTTTGAACTAATGGTTCAACTTTTATTTTAAACTGTTTTTCAATGCCTTTCGGAGATTTTTAAATTGAAATCTAAACCCTAGCTTTTTAACTTTATCCGAAGAAACCCTTCTTCCTGTCAAAAGCAGTGATGCCCTTTCTCCTAGCATTAATCGGATTAAAAAAGCTGGGACATTGGGCAGCCAAATCGAAAAACCAAAAGAATTCGCTAATTCTTTAGAGAAAATTAAATTTGTTGTACTGTCATTAATCGTAGCATTATAGGGACCGGTCATTTTTTTGTTTTCGATCGCTTCAATATACATCATGCACAAATCATGCACATGAATCCAAGGCATATACTGCCTTCCTGAGCCCAAAACACTTCCAAAACCTCTTTTAAAAATTGGGCTTAGTTTTTTTAATATTCCTTCGTTTTTTCCTAAGACCAAACCAGTGCGGATTTTTACGGTACGAATACCCAACCCTAGCATCAAATCGGCCGATTTTTCCCATTCCTGACAAACAGTCCCTACAAAATCATTGGCAGGCAAAGTGCTTTCGGTACAAATACCTTCGCCATTGACCAATCCATAATATCCAATCCCTGAAGCCGAAACAAAAGCATCAACTCTTTTATTCAGCTTTTTTAAAGTATCATAAATCAATTGCACGGATTGTGTTCTGCTGTCTAGAATTGCAGCTTTTCTTTTGGCAGTCCATCTTTCTTCGGCAATATTTTCACCGGCTAAATGAATAATATAATCAGCATTTAATACAGCCGATTCCTCTATACTTTGTGTATCAGCATCCCAAATATAATAGGAAACCTTTTCTGTGCTTGGTTTACTGCTTCTGGTCAATATTGAAACTGCGTAACCTCTTTCCAATAATTTTTCAGTTAGATGCCTTCCGATAAAACCGGTACCGCCTGTTATTAAAACATTTTTTTGCATAATTTAAAAAAGTTTGAGGAAATCAATTACAATACAAATATATGCCAATGCTTTTTTTAACAGTATTAATAAGAAGTTAAACGTAAGCGCTTTATACACAAATTATACTTAAAATGTTGTGCTTTTTAGCGATTAGGAGTAATATGCGGCTAACCGTCCTATCTTTTCTTTTTAATGAAAAAAAAGAAAGCTGATGTACTTGTAAATCATGTTTCAAAATCACTTCAAAATTCCAGCCTTATAAGCAGCAACAGCCCTGTCTCTGGCAAAAGCATGATCAATCATTGGCTGTCCGTAGCCCAAATCAAATTCAGGAATCCATTGGCGGATGTAAATTCCTTTTTCGTCAAACTTTTTGAGCTGGATATCGGGATTAAAAACCCTGAAATAAGGTGCAGCATCACAGCCAGTTCCAGCCGCCCATTGCCAGTTGCCTACATTTGCAGACAAATCATAATCCAACAGTTTTTCGGCAAAATAAGCTTCGCCCCACTGCCAATTAATCAGTAAATGTTTGCACAAAAAGCTCGCCACAACCATGCGCACTCTGTTGTGCATATAGCCCGTTTCATTGAGCTGGCGCATTCCTGCATCGACCATGAGATAACCAGTAGTTCCTGTACACCAGCGTTTGAAATCTTCTTCATTATTACGCCACTGAATTCCATCATAAGCCGATTTAAAATTATGAGTGACCACTTTCGGGAAGCTAAACAGAATCTGCATAAAGAATTCCCTCCATATCAATTCGCTCAAGAAAACAGCATTTTTATTAACTGCCCAATTCACTAATTTGCGGATACTAACTGTTCCAAAACGCAAATGGGGAGACAAATACGAGGTGCTGTCTATAGCAGGAAAATCTCTTGTTTCGTGATAATTACTTATTTGTGTGAGATTATGAGGAACTACTTTTATATTACTTTCTTCAAAACCTATTTGCTGTAAAGTGAGAAAATCAAAATTATTTTTATGAAAATTGGATAAGTAATTTAGAGTTACATACTCTTGAAGCGGAGCCATGAATTTGAATTTTTCCAGCCATTTATTTTTGTAGGGGGTATAAATGGTATAAGCCAAACCATCAGGTTTTGTGATTTCGAGTTCTTCAAAAACAACTTGATCTTTGAAAGAAAAACAAACTGCATTATTTGCTTTTGCCAATGCTGCAATAGCTAAATCCCTCTTAATAGCGTACGGTTCATAATCTTTATTAAAGAAAACTGCCGAAATACTAAACTCATCAAAAAGGGATTTCCAAACCTCGATTGCAGTTCCTTTTTTGATTAAAAGAGAACTTCCAATAACATTGAGCTGTGAATTTATTTTTTGAAGTGTTTCGTGTATAAAACCAACGCGGGCATCATTTTTTGGCAAACTATTCAAAATATCCGTGTCGAAAATAAACACTGGAATTACAGGATGCTCGGATTGCAAAGCATGATATAACGCTACATTATCTTCAAGACGCAAATCGCGTCGGAACCAAAAAATAGATACTTGTTGTTTTGTCATTACTTTTTTTATATAGACTCTAAGAAACTAATTCGCTAAGATTCTAAGTTTAGAAAACATTATTTTTGATATAATTATTGACTTTTAAATTGACTGCTTAAATCTTAGTGGCTTAGCCCCTTCTTGATTAAAAAGTTCGTTAACTTTTTGAAAACGATAATCAAAGATTTCATTCAGTTTATTCTTGACGATTAAAGCATTTATAATTCGTCCAAAAAAACCAAAAGGCAATGCATAATGAATTACATCGGTCATTTTTACTCCATTTGCAGTTGCTTCAAAAAAATGTTTGTGATGCCAAAAGCTATAGGGACCAAAACGCTGATCGTCTATAAAATAAGCCTTGTCTTTAACTTGTGTAATTTCGGAAGTCCAACTTAATTTTAATCCCAGAAGAGGCGAAACTTTGTACTGAATAATTTGCCCTGCATACATGGATTGACTGTCAAAATCGGTGATCTGAAATCCCATAGGCTTAGGAGTTATTTTTTGCAAATTTCTAGGATTGGAAAAAAATTCCCAACTTTCATCGAGTGATGCATTAATGTACTGAACGGTTTCCTTTTTGTATACTTTCATTTTTTTGACTTGATTTATTCTTCTGTAAAATCCCTGAAATTATTTTGTACCGTAATGCTGTGTTTTGCATGAGGGATAAAAGTGGAGCTCTTTTTTATCCCGTTTTTTTACGGGATAAAAAAAGCGGGAACGGATAGCCCGACCGCCTTTTTCTGGCGGTCATGCCCAAATTATTTTTATCGATAATTATTCGTTGACTCTTCTAATTTTTTAAAGTTACAAATTACACGAATTTTTGAATTAATTTGAGTTGTTTATGCCCACAAAGTTAGAGTTTAGTACCTTGTAATCTTTAAATTCTGTTTATATTTGTGCCTTTCGAAAAAACAACAAAAAATGACTACTCTAAACGAATTGAATGCTATATCACCAATCGACGGCCGTTATAGAAATAAAACAATGTCTCTAGCTCCTTTTTTCTCTGAAGAAGCATTAATCAAATACCGCGTATTGATTGAAATTGAATATTTCATTGCCTTGTGCGAAGTTCCTTTACCACAATTAAAAAACGTAAACCCTAATATTTTTGAAAGTTTACGCAACATTTATAAAAATTTCTCTACCAAAGATGCTCTTTGGATAAAAGAAACCGAAAAAGTTACCAACCACGACGTAAAAGCGGTTGAGTATTTCATAAAAGATGCTTTTGAAAAACTGGGATTATCTGAATATAAAGAGTTTATTCACTTTGGGCTAACTTCTCAGGACATTAATAACACTGCAATTCCGCTTTCGACTAAAGATGCGTTTGAACAGGTTTACATGCCATCATTAATTACCTTGATTTCTAAATTAAAGGATTTAAGCCAAGAATGGGCAACGATTCCTATGCTTGCCCGCACCCACGGACAGCCGGCATCACCAACTCGTTTGGGCAAAGAAATCGGTGTTTTTGTAGAGCGTCTGGAAGAGCAAATGCGCTTATTGTTCAACATTCCGTTTGCCGCTAAATTTGGCGGAGCTACTGGAAATTACAACGCGCATCATGTAGCATATCCGCAAATTGACTGGAAACAGTTTGGAAGCAAATTTGTTGAAGAAAACTTAGGATTACATCATTCATTCCCAACAACACAAATCGAGCATTACGATCATTTTGCTGCCTTTTTTGACGCTTTAAAAAGAATCAACACGATCATTATTGATTTAGACCGCGACATTTGGACGTATGTTTCAATGGAATATTTCAAACAAAAAATCAAAGCAGGAGAAATTGGATCATCGGCAATGCCACACAAAGTAAACCCGATTGATTTTGAAAACTCCGAAGGAAACTTAGGAATTGCAAACGCTATTTTCGAACATTTATCGGCAAAATTACCGATTTCAAGATTACAGCGTGATTTGACTGACAGTACCGTTTTGAGAAACATTGGCGTGCCAATAGGGCATACAATTATTTCTTTTGAAGCTACTTTGAAGGGTTTAAACAAATTATTATTGAACGAATCTAAGTTCCACGAAGATTTAGAGAAAAACTGGGCTGTTGTTGCCGAAGCGATTCAGACAATCTTAAGACGCGAAGCTTACCCGAATCCTTATGAAGCCTTGAAAGGATTAACAAGAACCAACGAAGCGATTGATAAAAATGCGATTCACAATTTTATCGCTACGCTAGATGTTTCTGATGAAATCAAAGCAGAATTACTGCAGATTACTCCTAGTAATTTCTTAGGAATATAAATAAAAAATTAATTAAAAAAAGCACAAAGAAATGAATAAGAATTTTATTCTAAAAGTCATGTCCCTTTGTGCTTTACTTATTTTATTTTACTGCGAAGACATCCCTGAAAAAATAATAGAAGAAATTGAACCTCCCAAAGCCGGTGTGATTCTGTCATTTGACGATGCATATATAGACGAATGGTATGACACCGATCAGCAATTAAAAAAATACAACTGGAAAGGCACTTTTTTTGTCTGTAAAATAAACACATTAAGGCATTCAAAAATCAAGAAGCTCCAAGAATTACAAAAGGAAGGACATGAAATCGCAGGTCATGGACTTCACCATTATAACGCAGCTGCGTTTCTAAAAGACCATAGCATTGATGACTATTTGCATCAGGAAATAAACCCCATGATGAATTTAATGAACTTTTATGGCTTTAAAATTACTTCTTTTGCCTACCCTTATGGCGCAAGAACTAAACAGCTGGATACCTTTTTATTAAAAAAATTTAAAATTATAAGAGGCAGGGCATTTTGTGAAGAAAGTGCCTCCCAACAAAACAGCTATTATGATCACTCTAAATTGGTATACAGTTTCAGTGTTGATGATACCCACGAACATTTTAATCTAACTCACCTTTTGAACTTATTGAAATTTGCCAAGAAAAATGATAAAATTTTGATATTAAACAGTCATAAAACAGTAAAAAATGTAACGGGAGATTATCAGACAAAGAATGCAACACTGGAATTTATTTGCAAATACATCCAAAGTAATAATATGAAATTTTACACTTTATCTGATTTGGATAATTTAAATTAAAGTCTCATTTCATTCCTTTTGATGCCAAAAATATATTATTTTTATATTCAAGCCAATAATAATGATAGTTAGCCAAGACAACTGTCAAAAGCCTTTGGGAAATAAAATTGTTTTTTCTCTCTGGCAAAGCGAATGAAAGAACTCCTGTTACTGCTTATAAAAGAATTATGCCTGAGTGTTTGAAACTAATGAACGGCAAGAGCGCAGCGAACAGACAAAGTACATAGCTCCTAAAACAAAACAAATGAGTGCAGCAACAGAAACAACACACCAACTTGAACCTTTAATAACTGATTTAGGATTAATTCTAATGACGGCAGGAATTGCTGTTTTAATCTTTAGAAAACTAAAACAGCCTTTGGTTCTTGGATATCTGATTGCTGGTTTTTTGGCAGGGAATCATTTTGATTTTTTCCCATCGGTAAAGGACATTAAAAGTGTTGAAGTTTGGGCCGAAATTGGAATCATCTTTTTATTGTTCAGTCTGGGATTGGAATTTAGCTTTAAAAAACTGATGAAAGTCGGCGGGACAGCCTCTATCACTGCAGGGATTCAAATTGTAAGTATGTGCCTCATCGGGTACTGCGTAGGGCAATGGCTGGGCTGGCCCACGATGGACAGCATCTTTCTGGGTGTGATTCTCTCGATATCTTCGACGACCATAATTTTAAAATCATTTGACGAATTGGGAGTTAAGACTCAGAAGTTTGCCGGAATTGTTATTGGTTCGCTTATTGTTCAAGACATCCTTGCCATTTTAATGATGGTTTTATTATCGACAATAGCAGTGAGCAATCAGTTTTCTGGAAGCGCACTTTTAATGTCTGTATTAAAATTAGTATTTTTCCTTGTGCTTTGGTTTTTGGGCGGTATTTTCATTATCCCAACCTTACTCAAAAAAACCAAGCATCTGCTCACAGACGAAATGCTGCTGATCATTTCATTGGCACTTTGCCTGATGATGGTAATTTTCGCAGCGAACGCAGGTTTTTCGCCAGCTCTTGGTGCTTTTATTATGGGATCTATAATTGCCGAAACTACTCAGGCCGAACATATTGAACATCTTATAAAACCGGTGAAAGATTTTTTTGGTGCTGTATTTTTTGTTTCTGTAGGTATGTTAATTAATCCTGATGCCTTGTACGAGCATTACATTCCAGTGATTGTTCTCTCCCTAGTCACTATTTTTGGACAATCCATTAGTTCTACCTTTGGCGCTTTATTATCAGGACAGCCTCTGAAAGATTCCATCAGGACAGGTATGAGTTTATCCCAAATTGGGGAATTCTCTTTTATCATAGCTACTTTGGGAGTGACGCTAAAAGCCACTAATACTTTTTTGTATCCGATTGTAGTAGCAGTTTCGGCGGTAACCGTTTTTACAACTCCGTTTATGGTTAAATATTCGCTGCCTTTTTCAGAATACTTAGCCCATAAACTGCCCCGCAAATGGACAAAACGCATTGAACGCTACTCTGCCAGCGCCCAAGCAATAAAAACAGTAAGTTTATGGCAAACGGTAATCAATGCCTTTTTGATTCAGGTGATTGTACTTGTGGTCATCATTCTTGCTATTATCCTGCTTTCTTCCCGATTTATTCTCCCGTTAGTAAATGATTACCATTTAGGAAATACACTGGGAGCTTTGATAATTCTTGTAATATTATCTCCATTTTTATGGGCTCTTGCTTTTCGGCGTGTGGCTGTTGCCGAGGTAGAACAGTTAATGCACGACCGTAAATCACGCGGCCCATTGACCATGCTGTTTTTCGTCCGTATTTTACTGTCTGTATTCTTTATCGGCTTATTGGTAAATATATTTTTCTCCCCAAAAGTTGCCCTGATTGCATTAATAATTGCAGTGGTCATCTATTTAATTTTCCACAAAAAATTACACATCCAATATCATAAAATCGAAAATCATTTTCTAGCCAACTTAAACGGCAGAGAGATCGATCGAGCCAAAAGAAGCAGAAGTGATTTATCTCCTTGGGACGGACACATGGCAATATTTGACATCGCCGCCGAATCCAACATAGCAGGCGAATCATTGAAAAACCTTCAAATGAGGGAAAATTTAGGAATTAATATAGTTTCGATAAAGCGGGGTGACATAACTATACATATCCCGAATAGAAATGAACGCATTTTTCCAGGTGATGAAATTTGTGTTATTGGAACTGATGGACAAGTGCAGGAATTTAAAAAATATTTAGACCAGCATGAAATGGATGTTTCTCCAGAAATTGTGGAACCTGATATTGTTCTGCGCCAAATTGAATTGAAAAATCACACCTTTTTAGGAAAAAGCATCAAAGAATCTAAACTGCGCGAAAAAACACAAGGACTGATTGTGGGTATCGAAAAAAGAGGAAACCGAACGCTAAACCCAGAATCGAATGTGATTTTGGAAAAAGATGATATTTTGTGGATTGTGGGGGATAAAAAACTACTGGCAGATTTGGCTCATGATTAAACTTCCCCTTATCTTATAAAACACTGGTCAAAAGGCTGGTGTTTTTTTTAGGAGCAGAACGATAATTTTTCATAACAGCTTCACTCCCGCTTTCCGTTTCAATCTTATAAGCCGAACTCCGGCTTATAAGAATTTTTACTTCAATCGGGGCTAGAGAATCATAATTTTATTTAAAATACAGATTGTAAATAAGACATCATTATTGTGAATAAGTTTTACTTATTTATCCTGTTAAAAGAGATAATTTAGCAAGGGCGCAAAAAACATGAACATGACAAATAATACTATCCAACAAAAGCTTTCAACTTATACAAAAGAGATAAAGTTAAATACTCAAAAATGGTACCTAAAAAAATTGATAATCTCTAAATATAGATTAGAGAAAAAATTAGACCGTATTAAAATTGTCAAAATTGAAAACTTCACGCCAAAAATATTAAGCTCTAGAGAGGATAATCATTCTGCTTTGTTAAATGAAATAATTCAAAACAAAAATATTTTTAATATTGCCTTAACTGGACCTTATGGTTCAGGTAAAACATCTATAATAAGAACTTTTGAACATAATTTTTCGAACCTGAATTTTATAAATATTTCTTTAGCAACTTTTGATGGAAAAGTGATTAAGGATGATAAAACAAGTAAATTAGAATATAGTATATTAAAGCAAATCTTTTACAAAGTTTCTCATGATAAAGTTCCTCAATCAAGATTTAAAAGAATAGTTAATCATAAACATATCTATCTAAAAACAGGATTGCTATTTTTTTGGATTTCTTCAATTATCTATTTGTCAGATTTTGATTTACCAGATTCACTCCTTACAACTAAGTTAGTACACACATTATGGCTTAAAAAATTATATGCAGAATATCTTGATCTTTTATGCAGTGTTTGCGCTATTGCTGGAGCAATATATTTCTTGAATATGACTTATGATTTTTTTGTAAACTTTAAAATTGGTAAGCTCAAAATTAGTGAAGCAGAATTAGATAACAAGAACGATTCTAAAACAATTGATTTCGAAAATGAAATAGATGAGATACTTTATTTTTTTGATAAGAATAAAACAGATGTTGTTTTTATTGAAGACTTAGATAGATTTGATAATACCGAAATTTATATTAAGCTTAGAGAAATTAATTGCTTGATAAATAATTACCAACCAATTAAAAAAAGAGGAAAAGTTACTTTTGTGTATGCTGTGAGAGATAATATGTTCGATGAAACCGAACGCACAAAATTCTTCGATATAATATTGCCTGTTATTCCTGTAATAAATTATACAAATTCCTCAGATAAATTCCTTGGAGCATTGGCTCTTAATCTAAATCAAATAAGTGATTTAGAAGAAAAAAGTAAGTTTAAAGATTTTATTGAAGTCGTTTCTCGATATATCAATGACATGCGAACAATTATATCAATTTGTAACGAGTTTAAGATATATGAAAAAATTTTAGGAGGGAGTGGTATTGACAAAATAAAATTGTTAGCAATGATGATTTACAAAAATATTGAACCTTCAGATTTTGATTGTTTAGACAAAAACAAAGGATATGTTTATCAATTATTTAAAAACAAAAAAGATTTAATTAATACTGAAATTGTAAAAATTGTAGAAGAAATTAGATTAATCGAGGACGAAAAAATTAAAGAATCGGAAAGAGAATCCTTCGAAAGTATTAATGAATTACGTAAATTTTATTTGTACACATTTATCAATTTAGTTAATAAAACAAAAAAACAAATAGTCGTAAAAATCAGAATTGGAAATGACTCTTTTGATGAGGATGTCCTACTTGAAGATGATAATTTTGAAAAATTTAGCGCCCAAACAAATATTCAGTACGTTTATCAAAATTCCTCTAATGACAATACTTATACTACTGAAAGTTCTTTATCGTTTAAAGTGATTGAAAACGCCGTTAACAAAAAGCTATCCTATAAAAAAAGAACTGAAAGGATAAAGAATAAGGAAAAAGAAGAGCTGACTAAGTTGAGAAAAGAACGCCAAGATTTATTAGCTAAACAAGAAAGTATTATTTCGAAAAGGTTGTCAGAAATTTTGATCACTCAAGAAAGTAACAATTATTTTATTACAACATTTAATGAATATTTTACTAAGCCAACTTCAACGACACTAGTTGAGAACCTGCCTAACCAAAGTAATATTGAATTTAAATGCGTATATAATCACAAAATAAATAATAAGGATCTTATAGATTTTCTTATCAGGGAAGGACATATAGATGAAAATTATGAACGTTTTATTTCTAAATATAATGGTAGTCATAAAGAAAATCAGACCTTTCTTTTGAGTTTATCAAACAGAAAAGCATTGGCTTTTGATTATAAAATAAAAGATATAAGTGCATTAATAAAGGATATTAAAACTGATTGTTTTCATCAAAAGGAAATATTAAATTTTTATTTGATGGATTATTTATTGGAGAGAAAAAGTAAAACTCAATTAGATTCAATTTTTATAACTCTTAAAGATGAGAGTAAAAATTCGGTCAGTTTTATTGATAGATATTTAGATTTTGCAAACGACATTAATAAACAACATTTTTTAAATGGATTAATTCAACATTGGAAACAGTTTTATAACTTCATATCAAAAGAAACTTCTTATTTACCAGAAAAATACATTAGACTCATTTTTAAAAACTTAACAACAAATCATATCAATGAAGTTAATATTGACAATAATTTAGCATCTTATATTTGTCAAATGAGCGATTTAAATTGTATTTACTTTAATGATGCAAATAGAAGTAAAGTAGAAGAATTTCTAAAGAATACAAATATTAGATTTGAGAAACTAAATTACAATCAAGAGTATAAACATTTGATTGATTTTATATATGAAAATAGTCTATATGAAATTAATGCTCATATGGTAGAATTATTTGTTAATTTATACAAAGTAAATGATATTGAATTAGAAAACTTAAAAACATCAAATTTCACTACAATTCAAAAATCAGGATGCAAAAAACTTATTGAATACGTGAATCAAAACATTTTCGATTATATCGAATGTGTATATTTTGAATTAAAAGATAATATTGATGAGGACGAAAATAGTATTATAACTCTCTTAAATACTGGATTGATAGAAGAAGTAGGTCTTCAAATGATTGAAAAAAATCAAACAATAATTAGTGAAGTTTCAAAAATTAATGACAAAGCTCTATGGAGTAAATTGTTTGAATATAACCGATTGGAAATTTCTTGGGAAAACTTTTTTAAATACTTCAAGGAATTTGACGAAATAGATGAAACTCTAGTAAATTACTTAAATGATGAAAGAGTTTCTAGCAGACTCTCTGAAAAAAAGATGACAGAAATTGATGAAGACTCTCAGTTGCTTTTTAGCGAACTTATCATTAAGAGTAAGATTGGTGATGATAGTTTTAAAGCTCTAGCGAAACAATTTCCATATATTTATAATATGAATGAATTAATAGAAGTTTCCCTTAATAAAATAAAGATTCTTATTGAGCATCATTTAATTAAATTAGATAAAAATAATTTCGAAACATTAAATAATCAATATCCACAATTGATAATCTTGTTCATTAAAAATAACAAACAAGACTTTTTGAATATTTATCAAGAGTTAGAATTAAACAGCTCTATAATAAAAGAATTATTGAGGTTGTCGGAGTCTGCGTTTACCAATGTTGAGAAAATTGAAATTATTGAAAATACTGAAGAAATCATTTTAACTGGCGATAAGGAGTTATTAAAAGAGTTGTGTAAATTTCTATACAATAAAGAGAAAATAAATATTAACGAAGTAATTTTGAATTGTTTATTAAGTAGCAGTATTGAAGAAATTTATAGAGTTACTGTATTCAACATTTATTACAGCAAGAGCCTTTCTTTAAATGTTTTAAATGTTAGAATTAAATCTTTGAAACAACCGTATGATTTCGCATTAGGACGAAAGCATTTAAAATTAAATGACACATCTTACAATAGGTTATTTTGTCAAAATTTAAAAGATAGATATGTTGGTGAAATTTCTGAAAGACAGGGAATGTTAACTGTAATACCCAAATCAATAAAAAAATAAATATTCAAAATCCCCTGTATCGTCCTGAAAAACAATAAAAAACATCACAAAATCCATAAATCAATGCAGACTGACAATTTATTAAAACAAGTAAGTTTCATAAAAGAAATCGATAAGTTAAAATACGTTCAGCGGAAAACTAAATTATTCAACAGTGACAGACACGAAAATGACGCAGAGCATAGTTGGCATTTAGCAATGATGACAATTGCATTAGCAGAACATTCGGACAAACTAATTGACGTTCTTAAAGTTTTGAAAATGGTTTTAATCCATGACATCGTAGAAATTGATGCTGGCGATATTTTTCTTTACGACACTTCAAAAAGCCACACAAATACTGACGAAGAACTTATTGCTGCAAAACGAATTTTTGGACTTCTGCCAACAGAACAAGCGGAAGAATTTATTGCAATTTGGGAAGAATTTGAAGATGGAATCACAGATGAAGCAAAATTCGCAAAATCGATGGACAGGTTTGAACCATTATTACAAAACACATCAAACAATGGCGGAACATGGGCAGAATATAATGTTCCGTATCAAAAAGTTTACGATAAGAAAAAGGTAATTAAAGACGGTTCGGAAACCATTTGGAACTATGCCGAAAATTTGATTAACGAAAGTGTGGACAAAGGAATCCTAAAAAAATAATTGATTTAATTAGAAAAATTTATCCCTGTTAGCTCCATCTCATTAAATTCTGAATTGAATTGACCTCGGAGAGGTCAAATGTTTATAGAAACAATATTCGATTTACATAACGACCCCAGCAGGGTCGTATATTTTTCTTTATCAATACAACCCCGCTGGGGTTGGTATTATGCAACATCTTAATTTCTATAAACATTGAAATCCGCTGGATTTCCCTTATCTTAATGTTCGTGTCCACAAGACTATCTCGTCCTGAAAAAATTTACATATTTACCACTAAAGTTCTTCCGCGTGAGGGATTACTTCATTTAATTTTTATTTTCATCGGAGTTCAGTGAACTTCGTTTGAAGTGGAGCTCTTTTTTCTTTATCAATTGCCTCGGGTTTAAACCCGAGGCAATTGATAAAGAAAAAAATCGGGAACGGAAAGCCCGACCCGAAGCTGCGAAGAGGAACGACAAAGCAGTCTGAGAGTCACGCCCAAATAGAAACATTCATCGTATAAAATCAGCCAATAAAAAAGGTGCAAGAACTGAATCCTGCACCTTTTTACGTTTAGACTTTCGTCTTGTTTTATCTCGAATAATTCGGAGCTTCTTTTGTGATTGTTACATCATGCGGATGGCTTTCGTTGATTCCGCTAGCGGTAATACGAACAAAACGACCTGTATCCTGCAAAGTTGCAATATCCTTAGAACCGCAGTATCCCATACCTGCACGAAGACCTCCAATGAATTGCTGCATGCTTTCGTTCAATTCTCCTTTGTATGGTACACGCCCCACAATTCCTTCTGGAACCAGTTTTTTAACATCGTCCTCTACATCTTGGAAATAACGGTCTTTCGATCCTTCCTGCATGGCTTCAACTGAACCCATTCCTCTGTAAGATTTGAATTTTCTTCCTTCAAAAATAATAGTTTCTCCTGGTGATTCCATTGTTCCTGCTAATAATGAACCTAGCATTACGCTATCTGCACCTGCAGCAATCGCTTTAGGAATATCTCCTGTGTAGCGGATTCCGCCATCGGCAATTACTGGAACTCCTGTCCCTTTTATAGCGGCTGCTACTTCAAGAACTGCAGAAAACTGAGGAAATCCAACCCCTGCAACAACTCTTGTTGTACAAATAGAACCAGGTCCTATTCCTACTTTTACACCATCGGCACCATTTTCTACTAAAAATAAAGCTGCTTCTGGAGTGGCAATATTACCAACGATTACGTCAAGTTTTGGAAATTTAGCTTTCACAGCTTTCAATACATCAACGACACCTTGAGTATGCCCATGAGCAGTATCAATAATTACAGCATCAACACCAGCATTTACCAAAGCAGTCGCTCTTTCAACAGCATCGGCAGTAACGCCCAAAGCGGCGGCTACTCTCAATCGTCCAAATTTATCTTTATTGGCATTTGGTTTTTGAGTTAATTTGGTAATATCTCTAAAAGTGATTAAACCAACTAACTCGTTTTTATCATTTACTACAGGCAATTTTTCAATTTTATGTCCCTGCAATACTACCTCAGCTTCTGCTAATGAAGTTCCTTCAGCAACAGTTACCAAATTTTGGCTGGTCATTACCTCAACAATAGGTCTCGCTCCGTTTTTTTCAAAACGCAAATCCCTGTTGGTAACAATTCCTTTTAAGATTTTATTTTCATCAACGATTGGAATACCGCCAATACCGTATTCTCTCATTGCAGCTTTTGCATCGGCAACGGTTGAATTCAGTAATAAAGTAACAGGATCGATAATCATCCCAGACTCAGCGCGTTTTACTTTGCGTACTTTGGCAGCCTGCTGTTCGATTGTCATGTTTTTATGCAAAACACCTATTCCTCCTTCTTGTGCCATTGCGATTGCCATAGAACTTTCGGTTACTGTATCCATAGCTGCAGATACAATAGGAACATTTAGTGTAATATTTCTGGAAAATTTAGATTGGATACTCACTTCGCGAGGAAGAACATTTGAGTAATTAGGAACTAATAATACATCATCGTAAGTTAAACCTTCGCCGATAATCTTAGAGTCGTGTGCTTTCATGTTGCAATTTCTAGTTGAATTGCGTGCAAATATAGACAATCTTAAGCTAAAATACACTTAACTCCTTTTTTTTATTTTTAAATTGCATGGTAAAAATAAGTTAAAGTCTTATTTTATTTATAACTACACTTCACAATTATGTCAGCAAAAAACGACTCTATTTCAGGTTTAAACAAAGTTGAAGTTGAACAATCCAGAATCAAAAACGGCTTAAACTCTTTAGAACACCAAAAGAAAAACAACTTACTTTCTTCCATAATTGAAATGGTCAAAGAGCCAATGTTCTTATTATTACTAACGGCTACGAGTATTTATTTTATTACTGCAGATTATGGTAACGGAATATTTATGGCTATAGCAATTTTACTGGTATCAGCCATTTCACTTTATCAGGAATCCAAGAGTCGGAATGCTATCGAAGCCCTGCATAAATTAACGCAACCCAAAAGTAAAATCATTAGAGATGGTGAGCTTCTCGAAATACCTTCAGAGGAAATCGTTTTGGGCGATTGTATTCAATGCGAAGAAGGCACTTTTATTCCTGCTGATGGCACCATTATTCAATCTAATGACTTTTCGGTAAACGAATCGATAATCACAGGAGAATCATTGGCAGTTTTTAAAAATGAAAAAAGTGAAAATAATCAAGTCTTTCAAGGAACAATTGTCGCCTCTGGATTGGCTATCTGCAAAGTAACTGCAATTGGGAGCCAAACACAATTAGGCAAAATCGGAAAAAGTCTGGACGATATAGCCGAGGAAAAAACACCTCTGCAGATTCAGATTGGAAATTTTGTTACCAAAATGTCTCTTATCGGCTTGGTTGTATTTCTTCTGGTTTGGGGAATCAATTACTATAATTCAAAAATTGTTTTAGACAGTCTGTTAAAAGCATTAACCTTAGCAATGAGCATTATTCCAGAAGAAATTCCGGTAGCTTTTGCCACATTCATGGCTTTGGGTGCTTGGCGGTTAATGAAAATGGGGATCATCGTCAAACAAACAAAAACTGTAGAAACACTGGGAAGTGCCACTGTAATCTGTACAGACAAAACAGGAACCATTACCGAAAACAAAATGAGTTTGGCACAATGGTATTTATTAGAAGAAGATGCATTCAATGAAAATTTCAATGACAATGGCGATTTCAATAAAAATCAAAGCAACCGTTTATCTACAAACGAAGAGGAATTAATCAGCTTGTCGATGTGGTCCAGCGAACCCATTCCTTTTGATGCCATGGAAATTGCTTTGCACGATGCTTACGCAAAAATAGGAATCAAAGATGAGCGCCCCAATTACAAAATGGTGCACGAATATCCTTTAAGCGGAAAACCGCCGATGATGACCCATCTTTTTGAAAACAAAAATGGAGATAGAATTATTGCTGCCAAAGGTGCTCCCGAAGCCTTAATTGCCTGTTCCGCTTTATCCGAAAAACAAACCAATCAAATCCTAAAAGCCATGCAATCGATGGCCGAAAAAGGCTATCGTGTTTTGGGCGTTGGAGTTTCAAATTTTTTAGGAAATGATTATCCAAAAACACAACAGGAATTTTTGTTTGATTTTAAAGGGCTTGTTGCCTTTTATGATCCTCCAAAAGCTAATATTAAAGAAGTTTTCGAAACTTTTTACAAAGCTGGAATTCAAGTAAAAATCGTTACTGGAGATAATGCTTTAACAACGGCAACCATTGCTCATCAAATTGGCTTTAAAAACTCTGGAAAAATCCTAAATGGTGACGAACTCATGACAATGGATGATGTCACTTTGAAAGAAAAAGTTATGGAGACCAATATTTTTACACGAATGTTCCCCGAAGCCAAATTAAAAATCATAAAAGCTTTAAAAGAAAACAACCAAATTGTAGCCATGACAGGCGATGGAGTAAATGACGGCCCTGCATTAAAATCGGCTCATATTGGTATTGCAATGGGAGAAAAAGGAACTGAAATCGCCAAACAAGCAGCCAACTTAATCTTGATAAATGATGATTTTTCCAAAATGACAGAAGCCATTGCCATGGGACGAAAAATTTATATCAATTTAAAAAAAGCGATTCAGTACATTATATCCATTCACATTCCTATTATTCTGATTGTATTTATTCCATTAGTTTTAGGATGGATTTATCCCAATATTTTTTCACCTGTCCATATTATTTTTCTGGAAATTATTATGGGACCAACCTGCTCCATAATTTATGAAAATGAGCCTATGGAACCTAATTTAATGAAACAAAAGCCACGTCCTTTTACCAATACTTTTTTCAATCTAAAAGAAATTACGATTAGTATTGTACAAGGCCTTATAATTACGCTTGGCCTTTTGTTTATTTACCAATACAGCATAAAGAATGGATTTTCTGAACACCTTACCCGAACTATGATTTTCCTGACATTAATATCGGCCAATATCTTCCTGACGCTTGCCAATCGTTCTTTCTATTATTCGATATTTACCACTTTAAAATACAAAAACAATTTGGTTTCGCTCATTATTGGGTTAACCCTGTTAATAACTGCTTCTTTGTTAATTATTCCTCTCTTTAGAGTTTTTTTCCTATTTGAAACTATTAGTTTTTCACAAATAGGATTTAGCGCTCTAATCGGATTTGTTTCTGTGTTTTGGATTGAAATTTTTAAACTTTTTAGAAGAAGAAATACCGAAAAATAAAATTTTATTTATTACTTCCTCCCGAAATAATATTAAATCCTAACTGAAATGTGAGGGCATTTGCCTTAGAAATATCTTTATACGACAAAAGATTATCTGCTAATGCATAAAAATTAACAACGCCAATTTTGGTAGTCAATCCTAGCCCAATATTGGAAGCAGAATAAGAATCGACAGTATAGGTCGCTTTCATTTGTAATCCTTCAAGGATTCTTCTTCTGTAATATCCTGTCAAAGCCAGCATAGGTTCTCTTGGAGTACTCATGGCAAATAGCTGCACTCCTAACGCACTTCGATACCAAGAATCTTCATCGGATGTACAATTACATTCTGTACTTCTTTCTTCTTCAAATGAATATTGAAATGAAGAATAAAATTTTAAAGGACGCATTGTTGTATATTTATGATACAATGTGTCTAGAGGAATCGCTTCTTTAAAATCTTCATAAGCATTAGCCACAGTACCCGCCGAATTGAAATCAGTAATTACTCCATTAAAATTATACTCTCCTTTTAAAGTATAACTTTCTACATCTTTAGAATGGCTGATGTAGCCTATATCAATTAAACTGGCAGTTAGCTGAATATTTCGTTTAGGATAATACGTAAGTCCTAAATCCAATCCTAATCCTAGATTACCTCCAAAAAAACCTCTTTGAGAAATATCATCCTTCATATCACTTGCAATATCTCCATCATAATTCTCATCCAGATACTTAGACAATCCTGATGTATTAAGTTCTAAATTAGACCATATTGACTGATTATAAATCAAATTATCATCTTGAACAGTAACAAAATAACCTGAGTTATGGGTTGATGTTCCGTTAAAAATACTGGAATAAATTTTTCCTCGAGCTCCAAGGATAAGCTTCTCCGTGATTTGTTTATTAAATCCAATATGAAAAACGGATAAAAGCTCAGCCTTTACACTCAAATCACCCAAATCAAAGGGCTTTCCCATATAATCTTTGTTTCCATACAATGATAATATTGCTGGGTCAGTAGGAACATACATAAAAGAATCCAGTTCCTGATACATTCCAAAAGATACATAGGATTTGCTTTCCTCCCCTCCTACCCGAAATCCAGCGGTAAATATTTCTAGCTGCTGATTGGCAGTGACATAATCATTACTGTTGGTTGAAGCAACTGCATTTTTGACTTTGGTAGAAAAATCCACACCATTATTCGCAAATAAACTATAAGCATCAAATCCAGTCGAACCCACATTAGCCGAAATTCCGGATAACAAAGGCACACCAAAAAACCATTTATATTTGACATCTGCGCCAGGATTAGTTAATAAACTTTGTGGCTGAGGAGTGAAGTTATATAAAATCTCTTTGTTCTGAGAAAAACAATAAAAAGAGAAAAAAAAGGTGCTTAAAAGGACGATTATTTTTCTCATCTTATATCAAAATAAGCAGTTATACCTGAACTAAATTCGATTCTCCCTGGTGTAGCTGCTGTTATTGGCGGGCCAGCAAACATCCGGACAGAAAAAACCATTTTGGCTGTATTTTCCAATATGCTCACATTAGTGGCAGTAAATGTTTCCGTTTTTTCGACAATTACTTCACTTCCATTATATGCTGGAATATCCATTTTAATATTATAAATTGGCGTCCCATTTTTATTTAGAAAAGTGACATTAAAAGCATAAGATCTATTAATTGTATTTTTAATTCTGAAATACAGTTCGGTTTTAACCAAATTCTCTTTGACAAAAGATTTGCTCAAAAAATCGACATCAGAAGTATAAGAAAAAATAGGAGTTTCAGTTCCGTTCGAAATAAAATCTTGAGCGTCTATATTAATGTATGCAAGATTGCTAACAAAAACAGGCTGCACATTCAAGTCATTGACTTGATCAAAGTCCAAATCACTGCTGCACGAAAAAAAACAACATTCCAAAAAGGCTATTAAAATAATTGTTTTAAAAAAAGTAAATTTCATAACGTGGATTTTAATAGTAGAACAGTTGTCTCACATAAATATTAAAACAATACTAAAGTAAGCCAAAAAAACTTAAAACCTATAATTATCAAACACTTAATTACAAAAATTAACCTGCATCAATGAAATTCACCAAATAATTTTGAAGCTTCATTATAAGCGCTTTCAAAACTCATCGGACTGCAGTTGGTGTTTTCTTTTTGAACTGTAAAATAGGAAAGTAATTTCTCTGTCGGCATATTTCCAGTCAAATTATCCGAAGCCATAGGACAGCCTCCAAATCCTTGAATCGCTCCATCATAACGGCGGCATCCTCCCTTGTAAGCGGCATCAATTTTTTCTAACCATTTGTCAGGGGTTGTGTGAAGATGTGCCCCAAATTCAATTTTCGGATATTGCGGAATTAAATGAGAAAATAAATATTCAATCACTTCCGGAGTAGAACTTCCAACTGTATCAGAAAGAGATAAAATTTTCACTCCCATCCCAGCTAATTTCTCAGTCCATTGGGCAACAATTTCAATATTCCATGGATCTCCATACGGATTTCCAAATCCCATGGAAAGATAAGCAACAGCTTCTTTATTAGTTTTATCTGCTATATTTAAAATCTCATCCAGCGCCACCAAAGATTCGGCTATTGTTTTATGGGTATTCCGCATCTGAAAATTTTCTGAAATCGAAAAAGGGAATCCCAAGTATTGAATTGCGCCATATTGTGAGGCTAAAATGGCTCCTTGAACATTGGCAATAATCGCTAATAATTTGCTTTTTGTTTTGGATAAATCAAGAAGTTCCAAAACTTCGGCAGTATCCTGCATTTGAGGGATGGCTTTCGCCGAAACAAAACTGCCAAAATCGATGCTGTCAAAACCAACTCTTAGCAAAGACTGTATATAAGCGGCCTTTTTTTCAGTAGGAATAAAGTCCCTAATGCCTTGCATAGCATCTCGCGGACATTCGATAATTTTTATTGCCTCCATAACTTTCTTCCGAAAAAGTATTTAAATTTTGGTTGTCAGGAACCCACTTTTTCATCTCATCGGAAAAAAAACCTTTTTTTAATGTGGGTTTCAAATATATAAAAAGGTTTTGAGTTACAAAGAATGAAAATCGCTATACTAATTATTTTTTTGCCAAAATTGCTTTATTTATTTCCTTAACTAATGCTGGCCCTTCGTAGATAAATCCAGTATATAATTGAAGAAGGCTGGCTCCTGCTTCTAATTTTTCCAAAGCATCTTCGGCTGAATGTATTCCTCCTACT
This sequence comes from Flavobacterium sp. 1, assembly GCF_002797935.1. Lineage (NCBI taxonomy): Bacteria > Pseudomonadati > Bacteroidota > Flavobacteriia > Flavobacteriales > Flavobacteriaceae > Flavobacterium > Flavobacterium sp. 1. The sequence continues at coordinate 71,440 of NZ_PGER01000001.1, read as the reverse complement.
CCAATAATAGGAAATGCTTTATTGCTTTTTTCAGACAGAAAACGAATCACTTCGGTAGATCTTGATGTCAACGGTTTACCCGACAGACCACCGGTTTCGGTTTGATCACAAGATTTTAATGCCTTGCGGGAAATGGTTGTATTGGTTGCAATTACACCAGCAATCTTTGTTTCTTTTACAATATCAATAATATCCAGCAACTGCTCATCGGTAAGATCTGGAGCAATTTTAAGCAATACTGGCTTTTGTTTTGGCTTTGCCAAATTCTTATTTTGCAAAGTCTGCAATAATTGAGTAAGAGGCTCTTTCTCCTGCAGTGCTCTAAGATTAGGAGTATTTGGCGAACTCACATTGACAACAAAATAATCTACATAATCATATAATGCATCAAAGCAAATTTCATAATCTGAGGTTGCTTCCTCATTTGGAGTTACTTTATTTTTTCCAATATTCCCGCCTATTAAAACGCCTTTATTTTTCTTTAAACGCTCGACTGCTTCAAGGACTCCGCCATTATTAAATCCCATTCTGTTAATAATTGCCGAATCTTCTTTTAAACGGAATAAACGTTTTTTATCGTTTCCGGGCTGTGCTTTTGGAGTTAAAGTCCCAATTTCGATAGAACCAAAACCAAAATTAGAAAGCTCGCTATACAGACCGGCATCTTTATCAAAACCAGCGGCTAAACCTACCGGATTTTTAAACTTTAATCCAAAAACTTCGGTCTCTAATCTTTTGTCATTTACTTGATATAAAAATCGAAATAAAGAGGGGAATCCTGGGATTTTTGAAACTATTCTAATCAATGAAAAAGTAAAATAATGCACTTCTTCAGGATCAAAACAAAAAAGAATAGGGCGAATAAAAATCTTGTACATAGTTCAAATTTTGGTTGGCACAAAAGTAAAGAAATGTTTTCAGTTATTACGCATAGAACCTGCTTAAAACCTGAACTCGATTATTAATTTTTGGAGCAGAAAGATTAGGCATTTTCAGCAAGTATACTCCCGCTTTCCGTTACAATCTTGTGAACCGAACCCCGGTTCACAAGGATTTTCACTGCAATCGGGGCTAAAAGGAGATATTTTGCTTTTTTGCCATCATTCAAAAAAACGATCCAAGGTTTGACTACAGCCAACAATTTCAACCGTTGGAGATAATAACCGTATTCAGGCATAAAGCCATTCTTTTAATACATACTGAACAAAAGCTTATGAACAATAAAACAAGTCTGATGTGTTTTTGATAAGATTTTTATTTTACAAAAATTTTGTCTTTGAAGTACTTTTGAAACATCCAGTTCTAACCAAAATTCCAAACACTTTATGCTTAAAATAATAATTTACATAATTCTGCTGATTAGCTCATTATTATTTTACAACAATTGTCACGCACAAGTAAGTCCAAAAAGGGGCGTTGCTTATGGCAAACACAGTGATGCAGATTTGAATGTTTTGAAACCCGGCATTTCTTGGTGGTATAATTGGTCAGCAATACCCGAAGCGACAATTAATGCCAGTTATGAAAGTTTGGGAGTGGAATTTGTACCGATGGCTTGGGGCAAAATTGACAATCCAGATGTATTTATTGCCACCATAAAACCTGGAGCCAAATACTTATTAGCCTTTAATGAGCCTAATTTTAATGACGGTGCAAAATTAACCCCGCAGGAAGCGGTGAATGCCTGGCCAAATATTGAAAAAATTGCAGCCGCAAAAGGTTTAGAAATTGTAAGTGCTTCTCCAGCTTATAATGGTCCTTCAAACTATGGAGGATATTCGAGCCCAATTGCTTGGCATGATGAGTTTTTTCGTCTTTGCCCAAACTGCAAAGTAGATTACATTGCTTTCCATACTTATGATGACACATCTGGATCAGTAATTGGAGTTACCGAAGGATTAAAAAAATACAATATTCCGATTTGGGTAACCGAATTTGCCAACAGAGTGGTACAATCTGCCACAGACAAGACAAACTTCATGAAAAATATCGTAACCGCTTTTGAAAACGATCCTGATATTTATCGCTATTCTTGGTTTACCTGCAGAGTTCCCGCAAACTGGACAGATATGCTGGAAGGACAATTGCTTGGCGCATCCAGCGGAACAATCAGACCTATAGGAACTGCCTATGTTAACGTTCCTTATACCACTAAAAAAATGAATGTTCCTGGCCGAATTACCGCCAACAAACATTACCGACGCAAAGGAACTGGACTGCAGAACACTACTGATGGAGACACTACTCAAAATGTATGTTTTGCTGACAATGGAGACTGGGGCGAATACATGATTAATGTAGCCAAAAATGGTTCTTACCAAATGACTTTTCGAGTAGCCTCATTAAATAAAGGTGTGTTTGATATTAGTGTAAATGGTTTGATTGTAAAAACAGATGAAACTTTTGATGCCACTGGCGGAATGCAAATCTACACAGATAAAGTAGTCACTGGAATAAACTTGCCACAGGGAGAAAATTATATCAAGATTAACTACAAATCGAATTTCAATTTCAATTATATAGATGCCGTTGACGAAAGCACTCTTGGAATTTCAGATATAATTTCAGAAGATAATGCCGTGGTCTTTTACCCAAATCCTTTTACATCCGAGACAAAAATCCAAATAAAATCTCCAATTACGGAATCTATACAAATTAAAATAGTTGATATGAAAGGTGTTGTCTGCTTTTCTAATAATGATTTTTACACCAATCAAAATATTACAATTGATAATCATTTAGCTTCTGGAATTTATACAGTGATTGTCACTTATGGAACAACGAAGAAGACATTTAAAGTGATTAAGAATTAAAACTAAATTCTATAATTTACAGCTTTTGGCTCTTACTCAATTTTGTTGATTGCAGTTGCTTGCGTGAGGGATTAAAGTGGAGCTCTTTTTTTCTTTATCAATTGCCTAGGGTTTAAACCCTAGGCAATTGATAAAGAAAAAAAGCGGGAACGGAAAGCCCGACCCTTAGTCTCGTCCCAAAAGACGAGACTAAGGGTCACGCCCAAATTGTAACTGCCTTTTTTAATGCAATATATTTAACTGTTTTTCTTTCAAAAAGAAATAATTCTAAAAACAGCAAGTAAAACCAAATTACCCTCTTAACGGTTTTTAATAACGTACATTAGACAAAAAATAATGTCTATAGAACACAAAGTTCAATTGGTTGAAAAATTATTTGATCGCCTCGAAAATGAAATAACTAATTTCAAATCTGAAACTAATTTACATTGCAATAATGGCTGTGGCCAGTGCTGTTCAAAACCAAATATAGATGCTTCGCCTTTGGAATTTTTACCATGGGCCTTTTATTTATTTTTAAATGGCAGAGCCGAAATCACTTTAGGAGAACTCAATTCCAAAACAAATACCTTTTGTCATTTATATCAATCTCTTTCCATTGTAGACAATAAAAATGGCAGGTGTACTAATTACAAATACCGAGGATTAATCTGCAGACTTTTTGGATATGCCGCCAGTAGAGACAAATATGGCAAACTACGATTAAACACCTGCAAAATTATAAAAGAGAATCAACAAGAAAACTATAACAACACCGAAGAAGCCATTAGCAAAGGGCTTTATGTTCCTATTTTCTCCGATTATTATATGCGCCTTTCAACTATAGATCATAGACTGGCAACAATTCTACTCCCCATAAATGAAGCCTTGAAAATGGCTATCGAAGAGGTTTTACATTATTACGCTTACAGACCTTTTCCTGGCGGATTAGAAAATATTGCTTAGTATAAAAAATGACCTCATAGCTAAAGCAACAATATAAAAACTGATGGAAAAAATTTTGAAAGAATTGTAAATCCTTATTCTGCCAAAAGAATACCTTTTCAACTGGCCCAAAAGTCAACTCCTATCTGAAACATCTTTTACAATAATACACAAAAGATTATACTTAATAATTTTATTGCGTTTTATTTTGATAAGATGTTAATTTATTTATTTTTGTATCTAGAGAATACAATCATATCAAATAAATCATAAAACGGCATTCATTGAAAAAAGCATTAAAAATTACTCTCAAAATATTTTTGACATTCTTTGGATTTATATTTCTATACATAATAGCTGTATTTTCCCTTTCTAAAATTACAGTAAATCAAGAGCCTGACACAAAACCTGAAGTCGAAGTTTACATTTTGACCAATGGCGTTCATACTGATATTGTAGTTCCAATAAAAAATAAACAAATTGACTGGAGCAAACAAATAAAATTTGAAAACACAAAAATAGCTGATTCAACTTATAACTATTTGGCGATGGGTTGGGGTGACAAAGGTTTTTATTTGGAAACTCCCGAATGGTCAGACCTAAAAGCTTCGGTTGCATTTAAAGCCGCAACCGGCTTGAGTACTACTGCAATTCATGCAACCTATTACAAGAAAATGACTGAAGGTGATGATTGCAAAAAAATGATGATCAGCAACGAACAATACGACCGCTTAATAAAATATATTGACGAAAGTTTTCAAAAAGATGCCTCAGGTAATTTTTTAAATATAAAAACAGATGCAAATTATGGAAAAACAGACGCCTTTTATGAAGCCAATGGAAGCTATAGCTTATTTCATACTTGCAATACCTGGGCAAACAGTGCTCTAAAAGCCAGTGGTCAAAAATGTTGTTTTTGGACAGCTTTAGATTCTGGGATTTTTTCAAAATACAAATAAAAATAAATTAAACATGGTACAAAAAACATCGAATGCCTTTATAGCGGCTTCTTGGGTAGCTCTTGGGGCTGGAACAGTTGGATATATAGCTGGGCTCGCCCGAGCTGAAATGCTTTTAAATGAAAAAGGGTATTATTTTACAGTTTTAATGTTTGGTCTTTTTGCTGTGGTTTCATTGCAAAAAAGCGTTAGAGACAGACTTGAAAAACTTCCTGTAACAGATATTTATTATGGTATTTGCTGGTTTGGAACTATTCTATCGATTGTATTATTATCAGTTGGCCTTTGGAATGCTACAATTTTACCAAGCGAAAAAGGTTTTTATGCTTTTGCTTTTCTATTAGCGCTGTTTGGTGCTATTTCTGTTCAGAAAAACACTAGAGATAATATGGCTTTCTCAAACAAATAATATGCTATGCTTAAAAAACAAAAATAAACAAAAAAAGCTCCAATTATGGAGCTTTTTTTTATTATCTAAATCTGAGGCATTACTTACTCAAATACATTTTTCTTCTAGAGTACAATTCATAGAATTGGTCGTCTTTCAAGTCATCAATAAACAAGATGCTTTCTCCCGTTGATTTCATTTCTGGTCCTAATGCTTTATTTACATTATGGAATTTGCTGAAAGAGAAAACCGGTTGCTTAATTGCGTATCCTTTTAACTGTGGGTTAAAATCGAAATCGGTTACTTTATTGTGACCTAACATTACTTTCGTAGCGTAGTTTACATAAGGTTCTCCGTAAGCTTTTGCAATAAATGGAACTGTTCTCGAAGCTCTAGGATTTGCTTCAATAATATAAACTGTATCGTCTTTTATCGCAAACTGAATATTGATTAAACCTACTGTTTTTAAAGCTTTAGCAATTTTATGAGTGTGATCTTTTATCTGCTGCATTACAAATTCACCCAAGTTGAAAGGTGGCAAAGTAGCATTACTGTCTCCAGAGTGCACTCCGCAAGGCTCTATATGTTCCATTATACCTATGATATAAACATTCCCATCAGCATCGCAAATTGCATCCGCTTCGGCTTCGATTGCTCCAGCCAAATAATGGTCTAAAAGCAATTTATTTCCCGGAATTGTTTTTAATAAATTGATAACGTGCTCTTCCAATTCTTTTTTATTGATTACAATTTTCATTCCCTGACCTCCTAATACATAAGAAGGACGAATCAATAAAGGAAAGTCTAAAGTGTCAGCCAATGCAGAAGCTTCGTCTGCAGTTTCTGCAATTCCAAATTGCGGGAAAGGAATTTTTAATTTAGTCAACAATTCAGAGAAACGTCCTCTGTCTTCTGCTAAATCAAGAGCATCAAAACTTGTTCCGATGATTTTTACTCCGTATTTAGATAATTTTTCAGCCAATTTCAAAGCCGTTTGACCTCCTAACTGCACAATTACACCTTCTGGTTTTTCATGCTGAATAATATCATAAATATGTTCCCAGAATACAGGCTCGAAGTACAATTTATCAGCTGTATCAAAATCTGTCGAAACCGTTTCTGGATTACAGTTAATCATAATTGTCTCATATCCGCATTCTTTTGCCGCTAAAACTCCGTGAACACAAGAATAATCAAACTCAATTCCTTGTCCAATTCTATTTGGTCCAGAACCTAATACTATTATTTTCTTTTTATCAGTTACAACACTTTCATTGTCAACATAACGCTCTCCGTTAGCCTTTTCAATTTCAGCTTCAAAAGTAGAGTAATAATAAGGTGTTTTTGCTTTAAATTCTGCTGCACAAGTATCAACTAGTTTAAAAACACGGTTGATATTTTTTGTCATACGCAAAGCATGAACTTCGCTTTCCAGACAATTCATCATATGAGCAATCTGTCTGTCGGCAAATCCTTTTTGTTTTGCTTCAAGCAAAAGTTCTTTTGGTAAATTAGAAATCTTATAGTTTGAAATTTCTTTTTCTAAAGTATAAAGCTCTTCATATTGTTTCAAGAACCACATATCAATTTTTGTGATTTCGTGAATACGGCTCAACGGAATTCCCATTGCAATCGCATCATAAATTACAAAGACACGATCCCAGCTTGCAAAAGTCAGTTTCTCAATAATTTGTTCGTAGTTTTTATATCCTTTCCCGTCAGCACCAATACCGTTTCTTTTAATTTCCAAAGATTGAGTTGCTTTGTGAAGTGCTTCTTGGAACGAACGTCCAATCCCCATTACCTCACCTACTGATTTCATTTGAAGACCTAAAGTTCTGTCAGCTCCTTCAAATTTATCGAAGTTCCAGCGTGGTATTTTTACAATCACATAATCCAAAGTCGGCTCGAATAAAGCTGAAGTTGATTTTGTAATTTGGTTTTGCAATTCATCAAGATTATATCCTAAAGCCAGTTTAGAAGCAATTTTTGCAATTGGGTAACCTGTCGCTTTTGAAGCTAAAGCAGATGAACGAGATACACGAGGATTGATTTCAATCGCAACGATATCTTCTTTTTCGTCTGGTGAAACCGCAAACTGAACATTACAGCCTCCAGCAAAATTTCCGATACTGCGCATCATCAAGATCGCATAATCACGTAATTTTTGGAAAGTTGTATCAGATAATGTCATCGCTGGCGCAACTGTAATTGAATCTCCAGTATGAATTCCCATTGGATCCATATTTTCGATAGAACAAATGATTACTACGTTATCGTTCTTATCTCTTAAAAGCTCCAACTCATATTCTTTCCAACCCATTAAAGCTTTGTCAATCAAAACTTCGTGTATTGGCGAAGCTTCAAGACCTCTTGTTAAAAGCTCATCAAAATCTTCTTTTTTGTAAACGATTGCTGCTCCTGTTCCTCCAAGCGTAAATGAAGGACGGATTACTAATGGAAAACCAAATTCCTGTGCAATCTCTTTACCTTCTAAATAAGAGGTAGCCGTTTTTGCAGGTGCAGTTGGTACATTAATTTTTTCTAAAAGCTGTTTAAACTGCTCTCTGTCTTCGGTAATATTAATCGCATTTACATCAACACCTATTAATTTTACTCCAAAATCCTGCCAAATCCCTTTTTCATCAGCTTCCAAACATAAATTCAAAGCAGTCTGTCCTCCCATTGTTGGCAAAACTGCATCAATTTGAGGATGTGCTTTTAGAATTTCAATAATCGATTTTGTCGTTAAGGGTTTCAAATAAACATGATCCGCCATTGAAGGATCTGTCATAATTGTAGCTGGATTGGAGTTAATCAAAATTACTTCAATTCCTTCTTCACGGATCGAACGGGCAGATTGGGATCCAGCATAATCAAATTCGCATGCTTGACCAATTACAATCGGACCTGAACCTATTATTAAAACGGACTTAATGGATGTGTCTTTTGGCATTTTTCTTATTATTGTAGTTATATTTTTATCACTTAGAATTTGAAATTGTTAGAAAAAATCAAATTTCAAACTTTTAAACTGCAGTACCGCTTGGGTATAAAAAAAGGCGATACTAAAAAAAGTAACGCCTTATAGATGTTTATTCAAACATTATTTTTTGTGTCTTGGTTCAGAAGAAACAGTCAATTTATGTCTTCCTTTAGCTCTTCTACGCGCTAGAACTTTTCTTCCATTAGCAGAAGCCATTCTATCCATAAATCCGTGTTTATTTCTTCTTTTTCTTTTCGATGGTTGAAACGTTCTTTTGCTCATTGCTTTGTATATTTAAAATCTTAATTAAGTGTCTATATTATTTTCGAATAACCGTTATTCTAAAACCGAGTGCAAATATACAAAGACTTTTTTTTCTGGCAAGTAGTTTTTAAAAAATATTTTTAATTCCTTTTACTATCTTTGCAACCTTAAATCACTATACATTATGTTTCACAAGAATATCAAATTTATTATCGCTGGACTTATAATAGCAGCGGGTGTTTGGCAAATAATTGACGACTCAGTTGGTACTGGAATATTCTATATTTTATTATCCGGAATCCCTATTTTTTTATATTTCAAAAACGAGTTTATTTTACTAGCCTTCTTAAAATTAAGAAAACAAGACTTCGAAGGTGCCAAAAAATGGCTAGCCTATATCAAAAACCCAGAAACAGCCTTAGTTAGAAAACAACAAGGATATTTCAATTATCTACATGGGATTATGCTTTCGCAAACCAATATTAATCAAGCTGAGAAATATTTCAAAAAAGCAATAGAACTTGGCCTGTCTATGGATATGGATTTGGCAGTTGCCAAATTAAATCTTGCAGGAGTTGCAATGTCCCGCAGAAGAAAGCTGGAAGCCACCGCTTTATTAAACGAAGCTAAAAAATTAGACAAGCAAAACATGCTCAAAGAACAGATCACTATGATGAAAGAGCAGATGAAAAAAATATAATTTTACAATTTTATTTACAAAAAAGCGTTCTAGATAAATTTAGAACGCTTTTTTTTATATCTTTAAATCTTTTAAACGGATTTATTTGTCTTTAATCGGTTAAGTTATCCAAATGTTATAAACATTTCTATTTTTGCCAAAGCCCTAAATATTAAGATTTTATGCGTAAGACATTACTCACTTTGTTGTTTCTGCTCAACCTGTATTCCTCATACAGCCAAGATACAATTGTATATTTCAGCGACGCAATAAAAGAAAATATAAAGCCATATAAAAAATCATCAAACAAGGCTTATGAAAGCAATGATATTAAGGAAGGTAAAAAACTTTTCGATTCTTTAGTAAAAACAAAACTGATTGGAACAAAGTTTGACGATTTCAGCCTTAAAGTCTACAAAGAAAAAAACGTAAAAATAAACCGAATCAGCAAACCAATATTCATAATCACATACGCTTCATGGTGTGTCATTCCAAAAGGCGAAATTCCTGCATTAAACATACTTGCCAAAGAACATCGTAATGATCTGCAGTTCATTGTAGTTTTTTGGGACAAAAAAAATGACCTAAAAAACATTGCATACAAATTTAATGGCAATATAAAAGTTTGCTATGCAAATGAATATTACAGCAAAGATTCACATATAGTTGCAACAATAAAACACACTTTAGGCTTTCCTACTTCAATATTTATTGACGAAAATAAAAACGTGGTTAACGTTAAACATTTTGAAAACAAAATAAAACTAAAAACACCTATAAAAGAAGCAATAACATCTAGTTACAATTACTTCAGTAAAGATATTAATGAAAATCTCGTCAATTCCATACCTAAAAATGAAGGTTTTACTACAAACTAATAAAATTTACATTTAAAAAGAACAACTTCCTTTACCCTAACTTCCTAAAATAATCTGAGGCAAATTAGCATTTAGCCATCTATATTTATTGAGGATCATAACATGAGTTCCTCCTGCTACAACAATACAGTCTTTAATATATTTTATAGGAAAAACATCGTCTGCATCTCCATGAATGTGTATTACATCTGGATCAATAACAGTTCTTTCCCATAAAATCACCTGCTCAATTGCCCAATCCAAATAGCGTCTATCCCTTACAGAAAGAAACTTTTCATATAATTTAAGCCTTTCATTTACTTTTTTTCCAAATGAAAACTTGGCAAGACTTTCAATATTTTGAACCAAACTTATAGGAATCAATTTATATGCCTTCGTACTTTTAGCCAAAACCATTCTTTTAGGAAACTCCAGATTACTTTTTACACTGGAAATAATTATCACTTTGCGTGCTGAAATAAACTTTGCCATTTCCTGAACCAAAATACCGCCAAAAGAAATTCCGATCAAAACTGGATTTTCATGCACAATCTTTTGAGTCATCCGTTTGGCATATTCCTGAAGAGTCTCTTTGTCATTTGGGATTTCCCATTGCAAAAAAAACATTTCAAATTCAGATTCAGGAAGTTTTATTCTTTCAAAAATTGCAATACTAGCGGCCAAACCTGGCATAAAATAAACCGGAATCTTATTCATATTAACTTATTTTATTTAGAGAAATCAAGACAAGCTCTCCCTTTACAATCCTTAAAGTTAATTTTTTTATTCACATCTATCTCCCACTTAAGATACTTTTAATAAAAATAAAATTGATTTTTTACAAAACTTTAAAACAATCTTACTCTTACCAAAACATGCTCTTCAAAATTTAGTTTATTAAGTTAATCACAAAAATCATTACCACTGAATATCAAATCATTACCTTTGCGTTTTATTTAAGCACATTAAACTCCACAAATACTCACACATCATTTCATCAACAACATCAAAATGGAAACGATAACAAAATTAGAGATTAAAGACAATGCTTTTGCAAGACAATTTGAAACAAAAACAGAAACTGGGATAGTTTCTGTTGAATATTCTTTTCAGGAGAAAAAAATTTTCCTAACCAAGATCAATATTCCTGAAGGCTACAATGACGAAGAGTTTATTTCTAATTTCCTAAAGAACATTATGGAAACTGCTATCGAAAAAAAACTAAAAGTAGTACCCATACTTCCTAAAATTGTTACTTTCTTTAAAAAAAATCCAATCTACAAAGAATTGCTTCCACCAGGAATACGTTTATAAATAATTTACTTTAAAACCATAAAAAAGGCAAGAGTTTAATTCTCCTGCCTTTTTCATTTTAAAAAAAATCTAAATTTATTTTTCTATTTCTTTCATGCTGTCCATCTTCTTGTGAGCTAAGAAACCTGTAATATCTTCAAAATGCTCTACAACACGCTTGTTACCAAATTCGAAAACTTTGGTAGCTAAACCATCAAGGAAATCTCTATCGTGGGAAACCAGAATTAAAGTTCCGTCAAAATCACGCAGTGCATCCTTGATAATGTCTTTGGTTTTCATATCCAAGTGATTCGAAGGCTCATCGAGAATTAACAAATTCACAGGCTCAAGCAATAATTTTATCATTGCCAAACGCGTTTTTTCTCCACCGGAAAGCACCTTAACTTTCTTGGTAATATCATCTCCATGAAACATAAAAGCTCCAAGTATGTTTTTTATCTGTGTTCTTACATCACCAACAGCAATATCATCTATAGTTTCAAAAATAGTAGCATTTTCATCCAATAAAGCCGCTTGATTTTGGGCAAAATAACCAATTTGAGAATTATGACCAATTTCAACAGAACCACTATCAGGACCAAACTCCTTCATTATTGCTTTGATCATTGTTGATTTACCTTCTCCATTTTTTCCAACAAAAGCTACTTTTTGACCTCTCTCTATAACAATATTAGCGTCTTTAAAAACCACATGTTCACCATACGATTTAGACATATCTTTTACAATAACAGGATATTGCCCAGAACGCGCTGCTGGCGGGAATTTTAATTTCAATGCCGAAGTATCCACTTCATCAACCTGAACAATGACTAATTTTTCAAGCATTTTTACTCTTGACTGAACCGCATCTGTTTTAGAAAACGTCCCTTTAAATCGGTCGATAAAAGTTCTATTATCGGCAATCATCTTTTGCTGCTCATCATAGGCTTTTTGCTGATGTATACGACGATCTTTTCTGAGCTCCAAATAATGAGTATACTTAGCTTTGTAATCATAAATACGTCCCATTGTCACTTCAATAGTACGATTGGTAATATTATCTACAAAAGCTCTATCGTGTGAAATCACAACAACCGCTTTGGCCGAATTAATCAAGAAATCTTCCAGCCATTGAATACTTTCGATATCCATGTGATTGGTAGGCTCATCCAGTAAAATCAAATCGGGTTTTTGCAAAAGTATTTTAGCCAATTCGATTCTCATTCTCCAACCTCCCGAAAACTCGGAAGTCTGGCGAGAAAAATCTTCACGAACAAAACCTAGGCCTATTAGAATCTTCTCAACTTCTGCTTCATAATTTACTTCTTCAATAGCATAATATTTTTCACTTAAATCAGAAACTCTTTCGATTAATTTCATGTACCCATCACTTTCATAATCGGTACGGATAGTCAATTGCTCATTAATTTCATCTATTTCGGATTTCATGCTAAAGATTTCGCCAAAAGCTTTTGAAGCCTCCTCCATCACCGTAGCACCATCAGTTGTCAATAAATGCTGTGGCAAATAAGCAACAACAGCTTCTTTTGGTACAGAAACATTTCCTGTGGAAGGCTTGCCTTGTCCTGCAATAATCTTTAAAAGTGTTGATTTACCAGCACCATTTTTACCCATAAGGGCAATTTTATCATTCTCATTTATTGCAAAAGAAACATCGCTAAAAAGTGTAGTCCCTCCAAATTGAACCGAAATATCGTTAATTGTAATCATTTAGATTTTTAAATTATTAGACTGCTTGGATTATTAGACTCGTTAGCAGTTATTTTTTGAAGGTGCAAAGATAGAATAATCTTAGGAAGTTGCTATACTTACTTTTTCAACAATTTTTCCAATTCTAAAAGATACTGTTCGTTCTCATTAATCCCAATATGATCTTGATTTTCTAAAACATAAAAATGATCCATCGGTTTTAAAATTTTACTTAATTTTTTAGAATTACTAACTGGAATAACATTGTCTTTGTTTCCATGAAAGATAAAGATTGGAGACTTTATTTTTTCTACAAATTTATTAGTTGGAAACTTAAATTTTTTCAAAAAAACAGGCATAAATGGGACTCTTGCACCTGAATATTCTATAAAATTAAAATAAGGCGCTTGTAATACTAAACATTTGGGCTTTGTAACTGAAGCCAAATATGCTGCAGGACCAGTTCCTATTGAATAACCTATAATAATTGTTTGCTCTTCTTTATATTTAGAAATCAGTTTCTTATACGAAAACAATATATCTTTATAAAATTGTTCTTCATTTTCAATTACACCTTCACTTTTCCCATAGCCCCTATAATCCAAAATAAAAATATCATAACCTAAATTATTGTAAACAGTTGCGACATTTCCCCATGAATCAAGAGCTCCAGAATTTCCATGCAAATAAAAAATTAATCCTTTTGAATTTTTAACTTTAAACAAAAGTCCATTTAATTTCAAATTATCAAAAGATGGAATATTTAATTCTTCAAAATTTCCTGCAAATTCAAATTTATAATCCTTCGAAAGTTTTGAAGCGTCAAAAATTATTTCTCTTTGATGAAAATAAATATAGGACATTATCAACAAATAGACTAATCCGAAAAAAGTAATCATTGTAATCAAAACAAATTTTATTGTTCTCATATAGTAACAATTTCAGAATAAAATTATGTGCTTGAATAAATAAAGACTACTCTATATTTTACATTCATTAGACAACTATCTAATTTTCTAATTCTTTTTACTCTTTCCTCCACTTCTTAGATTCCTCAAAAATATGTTCCAATATTGCAGCTTCTTTTTCGTCGAAATCTACATTTCTTCGGCTCATTACCAATCTTGCTGTTTCAAATGCTTTTTTAGTAACATAAGTCGTAAATCCTGTAGCTCCGCCCCAAGAAAAACTCGGCACAAAATTGCGGGGAAAACCGCTTCCAAAAATATTAGCACTCACTCCTACCACTGTTCCGGTATTGAACATTGTATTGATTCCGCATTTACTATGATCTCCCATCATTAAACCACAAAACTGAAGACCTGTTTTGGCAAATCCTTCCGTTTCATAGCTCCACAATTTTACTTCTTCGTAATTATTCTTTAAATTAGAATTATTGCTGTCTGCTCCAATATTGCACCATTCTCCTAAAACAGAATCTCCAAGAAATCCATCATGTCCTTTATTCGAATAAGCAAAAAGAACTGCATTTTTCACCTCTCCCCCAATTCTGGAATAAGGTCCAACTGTAGTAGCTCCATACACTTTGGCTCCCATTTTTACCTGTGCATTTTCGCATAAAGCAAATGGTCCACGAATAATAGATCCTTCCATGATTTCAGAATCTCTACCTATATATATTGGTCCAGAAGAAGCATTCAAGGTTACAAACTCCAATTTGGCCCCTTCTTCAATAAAAACATTTTCAGGTGCAATTACATTCACGCTTTTGGGTATTGGCTGAGATTTTCTATCGTTTGTCAAAAATTCGAAATCTTCACGAATCGCTGCATCATTCTTTGAGAAAATATCCCAAGTGCGTTCAATAGTAATTCCATCTTCATTGTATTCAATAATCTCATAGTTATCAAAATCTACCGATTCTTGTTCGTCATTTGTATAAAAAGCGATAACATCTTCCCCTTTGAAAATTGCCTGGTTAGGTCTAAGATTATTAACCATTTCAGCTAAAACAGCATTAGGCAAAAAAGAAGCATTAATCATTACATTTTCGTCCAACTCTACCATTGGAAATTTCTCTGATAAATATTCCTCTGTAAGAGTTGTAGTTGTAGAACCTAAATGTGCTTCCCATTTTTGACGAATCGTCATAATCCCAACCAAAATATCGGCAACAGGACGTGTAAAAGTAAAGGGTAACAATGCATTTCGAGCGGGGCCGTCAAAAAGTATATAGTTCATAAATTAGATTATAAATTGTTAAAAAGTGATTTGGTTATCACAGCAAAGTTACAATTATTTTTAATTTTTTGCTGAGCTACACCATCTCATAACAAAAGAAAGGAAACTAAATTTCATAAAAAAAGCCTCGCAAATTGCGAGGCTTTAGAAATATTTTAAAACCGTTAAAATTATTTAGCGTGTTTAGCGTATTTAGTTTTGAATTTATCAATACGTCCTGCAGTATCGATAAGTTTAGATTTACCTGTGTAAAAAGGGTGAGAAGTTCTAGAAATCTCCATTTTTACAACTGGATATTCAACACCTTCGTGAATAATAGTTTCTCTAGTATCAGCAGTAGATTTAGTGATAAAAACATCTTCGTTTGACATGTCTTTAAAAGCAACTAATCTGTAATTTTCCGGGTGTACACCTTTTTTCATCTTGAATCTTTTTTATTTGTTAATTATAACTTGTCTTGAAGCTTTTCTTCTAACAGAAAAGGTATAAACGCACTATAACTTTTTGTTTTACAATATTATTTTGAGTTTGCAAATTTACACTTATTTTTTAATATACAAACCTTTGCATAACTTTTTTTAAATAGCTGCAAAAATCATTTTATACACGCCATTATATTGGGAATTGCTATATTTGTAAATTAATAAAAAAGAGTCTTTATGGAAAATAATGTATCTCCAGCTAAATCTGGAATTATTTATGGTGTTTTGTTCGGTGTGATTATGGTTTTAGAATTTACAGTTATGTATGTAATTGGAATGAGATCATTGGTAAATACTCCTTTTGGAACTATTGTAAACATCGCCAATTACCTTATTTTACCAATATTATTCATATATATAGGTTGCAACGGTTATAAGAAAAACATAAATAATGGCTTTGTAACTTTGGGCGAATGTCTCAAAATTGGGGTTTCTATAACATTTATTGCTGCTGCTATTTATGCTGCTTTTAGTGTTATTTTTAATTTTATTTTTCCTGAATTTGTAAATGAAATGGTTTCTATTACCAAAGACGGAATGCTAAAAAGCAATCCAAATCTCACTGCTGCTCAAATGGAATCAGGCTTGGCTATGATGAAAAAATTCATGAATCCGCTTATTGTTTTCCCAGTAACCCTTGCAATGTTTTCCTTCATTGGTTTATTCTACTCTCTTATAGTGGGTGTAGTTTTAAAAAATGAAAAACCTCAAAGTCTCTAATTAATGAATTTATCAATACTCATACCGCTTCTTAACGAAGAGGAATCTTTACAAGAATTGTACACTTGGATCATTTCAATCATGAAATCGAACAATTATAGTTACGAAATCATTTTTTTGGATGACGGAAGTACAGATGAATCCTGGAACATTATTGCAGGATTTGCTACTGAGAATCCTAATGTAAAAGGGATTCGATTCATGAAAAATTTCGGAAAGTCCCAAGCTTTGCATGCTGGTTTTGCTAAGGCAAAAGGCGATGTTATTATCACTATGGATGCCGACTTACAAGACAGTCCAGACGAAATTCCTGGCTTGTACGAAATGATTACCAAAGAAAAATATGATTTGGTTTCGGGTTGGAAAAAGAAACGATACGACTCAGTTGTGGCCAAAAATATCCCATCAAAACTATTTAATTGGGCAGCCAGAAAAACATCTGGAGTTGAATTGAATGATTTTAACTGCGGATTGAAAGCTTACAAAAATGTAGTGGTAAAAAATATTGAGGTATCTGGCGAAATGCACCGATACATTCCGGTTTTAGCCAAAAATGCCGGTTTTGGAAAAATTGGCGAAAAAATAGTACAGCATCAAGCTAGAAAATATGGCGAAACCAAATTTGGAATGGAACGTTTCATCAATGGTTTCTTGGATTTAATAACGATTTGGTTTCTTTCCCGATTTGGAAAAAGACCGATGCATTTATTTGGCGCCGTAGGTTCCTTAATGTTTATAATTGGTTTTTTCTCGGCAGGATATATTGGAATTTCAAAATTATACCATATGTATAATGGAATGAAATATACTTTGGTCACTAACAATCCGTGGTTTTTTATAGCCTTGACAACAATGGTTTTGGGAACTCAATTGTTTTTAGCAGGATTTCTGGGCGAAATTATTTTGAGAACCAAAAACAATGAAGAGCGCTATAAAGTTTCGACTGAGGTAAATTTTTAAAAACCTCAACCCCAGCCCCTCTCCTTTGGAGAGGGGGGAAAGAAATAGGTTATAAAAACTAAATTTCTCGCTTTATGGGTCTAGCCCTGATAGAAGCGGAAATCCTTTTTTGAATAAATCTATTTTTTCCTGAACGGGCAGAGCGACCAGAGGAAGCTCCTGACAGTTCTTGGAAAAAAAGATTTAAGAGAAAAAGATTGTAGTGGATAGCAGGAAATAGCTTCTGACAAAACTGATCTTCTTGCTTTCATAAATATGATTAACAACTTAAAACTAAATATATAATGCATATAGCACAAAACATTTTAGACGCAGTAAATGAATGGTTAACGCCTACGTTTGATAACGAAACACAAGTTGCCGTAAAGGAATTAATGACAACTTCACCAAAAGAACTAGAAGAGAGTTTTTACAAAAATCTTGAATTTGGAACGGGCGGAATGCGCGGTGTAATGGGAGTTGGAAACAACCGCATCAACAAATATACTCTTGGAAAAAGTACTCAGGGACTTTCTGATTATTTGAAAATTGCATTTCCAAATCAGCCTTTGAAAGCCGTTATTGCTTTTGACTGCCGTCATAACAGCAAATCGTTAGCAAAAGTGGTTGCCGATGTTTTCTCTGCAAATGGTATTCAGGTTTATTTATTTTCGGATTTGAGACCTACTCCCGAATTGTCTTTTGCTCTAAAACATTTAGGCTGTCAATGCGGAATTGTATTAACGGCTTCTCACAATCCCCCAGAATATAACGGTTACAAAGTATATTGGGAAGATGGCGGACAAATTGTTCCTCCGCAAGATGGAGATATTATCGACACCATCGAAAAATTAAATTATAGCCAAATCAAATTTGATGCAAACGAAGATTTGATTCAATATATAGATGCCGAAGTTGATCAGGCTTTCATCAAATCGACAATTAAAAATGCAAGTTTTGGAACTTCTCAAGAAGCTAAAGACAATCTTAATATTGTATTTACTTCTTTGCACGGAACTTCCATTACTTTAGTACCTGATACTTTTGCGCAGGCAGGATATAAAAATGTGAACATTGTTGAAGAGCAAAGAGTTCCAAATGGTGACTTTCCTACTGTAAAATCTCCAAATCCTGAAGAGCCGGAAGCATTAACATTAGCATTGGCATTGGCAGACAAAACCAACTCTGATATTGTTATTGGAACTGATCCTGATTGTGATCGACTAGGAGTTGCTGTTCGAAATAACGAAGGCAAAATGATTTTATTAAACGGAAATCAAACGATGATTTTAATGACTGCTTTTTTATTGGAAGAATGGAAAAAAGCAGGCAAAATTAACGGAAAACAATTTGTAGGTTCTACTATCGTATCTACTCCAATGATTATGGAATTGGCGTCAGCTTATGAAGTTGGATTCAAAGTTGGTTTGACTGGTTTCAAATGGATTGCCAAAATGATTAAGGATTTCCCGGAATTGGAATTCATTGGTGGCGGGGAAGAAAGTTTCGGATATATGGTAGGCGATGCAGTGCGTGACAAAGACGCCGTTGCAGCTACTTTATTAATTTGTGAATTAGCCGCTCAAGCCAAAGCTAACGGAAGCACGGTTTACAAAGAATTATTAAAATTATATGTAGAACACGGCTTTTACAAAGAACATTTGATTTCGATTACTAAAAAAGGAATGGAAGGATTGGCTGAAATCAATCAAATGATGATTTCTTTGCGTGAAAATCCATTGAAAGAAATAAATGGTCAAAGAGTTGTATTGGTGGAAGATTACAAATCATCAATAGCAAAAAACTTGTTTACCAGTGAAGAAGAAACTATAGATATGCCAAAAGCAGATGTATTGATTTACTACACTGAAGACGGATCTAAAATTTGCGCGAGACCAAGCGGAACAGAACCTAAAATTAAATTTTACATCAGCGTAAAAACCGAATTAGACAGCGTAGAAAATTTCACAAAAGTTGAGCAGGTGTTAGATGAAAAAATAAAAAATATAATTACTGCAATGCAATTAAGCTAAAATACTCTATTGCTTTAAATAAAAACAAACCCGACATTTTCTAAAATTGTCGGGTTTTAATGCCTAAACAACAACTTAAATAATGAGCAATTTTAAAAAAATAGTTCCTTTTATATATCCGTATAAAAAATATGCATTGTTAAATATCTTTTTTAATGTTTTGTATGCGCTTTTTAGCACTCTTTCTTTTGTTGCTCTAATACCAATGCTTCAGGTATTGTTTGACAAAACAAAACAAAATACCGTAAAACCTGTATATAACGGAATTCTAGAACTTAAAGAATATGGCGAAAATTATTTGAGCTATTACATTACCACTACAAAAGGCACTCATGAATCTGGTTATGTTTTATCTATAATGGTTGCAATTATAATTTCGATCTTTTTATTAAAAAACTTAGCCGATTATTTAGCCATGTTTTTCATTACTTTTTTACGAAATGGTGTTTTAAGAGACATGCGAAATGCTTTGTATAAAAAAACACTTGAACTTCCATTAGCTTTTTATTCTGAAAAAAGAAAAGGAGATGTGATTTCGAGAATTTCTGCTGATGTAAACGAAGTGCAAAACTCCTTTTTAGCTATATTGGAGCTTATTGTAAAAGAACCGCTAACCATCATTTTTACAATAGGTGCGATGCTTATTATTAGTGCTAAACTAACCATATTTGTCTTTATTTTCATTCCAGTTTCAGGCTACATCATTTCATTGATTGGAAAACAGCTTAAAAAACAATCAACAAAAGCACAACAAGAACAAGGCACTTTTTTATCGACTATAGAGGAAACAATTGGCGGATTGAAGGTGGTAAAAGGATATAATTCTGAAAACTATTTTAATACCGTTTTTCAAAATTCTACCGAACGTTTTTTTACTTTATCAAACAGTATTGGCAATCGCCAGAACTTAGCTTCGCCTGCGAGTGAATTTATGGGAATTACTGTAATCGCCATATTACTTTGGTACGGAGGTCAAATGGTTTTGATTGAGAAAAGTCTTGAAGGTGCTGCCTTTATTGCCTATATGGGATTGGCTTATAACATTCTAACGCCTGCAAAAGCAATTTCTAAAGCTTCATACGGAGTAAAAAGAGGAAACGCAGCAGCAGAACGAGTTTTAGAAATTCTGGATCAGGAAAACCCAATAACCAGCAAAGAGGATGCGATAGAAAAAACTTCTTTTGGCTCAGAAATTGCGATTCAAAATATCAATTTTAAATACGAAAATGAAAATGTTCTAAAAAACTTTTCTCTTACTGTAAAAAAAGGCCAGACTGTCGCCCTTGTGGGACAATCAGGAAGCGGAAAAAGCACTATTGCCAATTTATTAACCCGTTTTTATGATGTCAATGAAGGAACAATTACTATCGACGGAATTGCCATAAAAGACATTAATCTACAATCTCTTCGTGGTTTAATGGGATTGGTAACTCAAGACAGTATTTTATTTAATGACACTATAAAAGCGAATATCTCATTAGGAAAACTGGATGCAACCGATGACGAAATTATAGAAGCTTTGAAAATTGCTAATGCCTATGAATTCGTCCAAGATTTACCTCTTGGAATCTATACCAATATTGGCGACAGCGGAAATAAACTTTCCGGTGGTCAAAAACAGCGTCTTTCTATTGCCCGTGCTGTTTTGAAAAACCCTCCAATTATGATTTTGGATGAAGCAACATCAGCTTTAGATACCGAAAGCGAAAAATTTGTACAAGTGGCTCTAGAAAATATGATGCAAAACAGAACATCGATTGTAATTGCACACCGTCTTTCGACCATTCAAAAAGCAGATTTGATTGTTGTTATGAAGAAAGGAAAAATCGTAGAGCAAGGCAAACACGAAGAACTTATTGCAATGAACGGTGCTTATAACAAACTGGTAACAATGCAGTCACTCGAATAATGATTTCAGATTTTAGATTTCAAAATGCTGATTTTAGATTTTTGACAAACTAAAATTTTTAAATCCAAAAGCAATGTACCTCAACAATCCCAACATAAAACTTCCGCAAGATCAAGATACCATTGTATGGAAATATCTGGACTTGTCGAAGTTTTTAGATTTATTGCTTTCGCAAAAATTATTTATGTCGCGTTCGGATAAATTTGAAGACCAATATGAAGGCACTTTTAGCGAACCAACATTTGAAGAAATCAAAAAACTCTCTATAAACAATCCTGATTTTTTAAATTACTACAAAACACATCGGGAAAAAGTAGCCATAAGCAGTTGGCACATCAATGAATATGAATCGTTTGCGATGTGGCAGATTTTTACCCAAAACAGTGAAGGATTGGCTATACAGTCTACAGTAAAAAGGCTACAGGATGCTTTAGTTCTCGAAAAAAATTACAAGCAGTATATTGGTGAAGTCAATTATATCGATTACAAAAAAGAGTACATTCCGTTTGATGATTTGTTTTTTCCTTTTTTATTCAAACGAAAAAGTTTCCAATACGAACGCGAGGTACGAATCATTACAGACGTGGCCGACAGCAATATCAAATTAAATGATGGACTGAAAATAAACGTGGATATCACCCAATTGATTGAAAAAATATACATTCATCCCAAGTCTGAGAATTGGTATAAAAATCTGGTGATTCAATTGGTAAAACAACTAGGATTTGATTTTGAAATTGAGAAATCAGATTTGGAAAGTGATATTTTGATTTGAGAAATCCCGAAGCTTAGTTTTTTCGCCACAAACTGCACAAATTATCACTGATTTCATTGGTTTTAAAAAGATTAACGTTTTGCCAGTAAGCGAAGTTGCTGATCCAAACGGACTGAGTCTTTCCACCAAGATAATATCTCTTGCGAAAGACAAACCTGATTTTGCACATATTTCGCAATCTCGCAAAGCTATTACCAGCTGTTTTATTTTTTTAAACTTTTATAAAACCTTCAGAACTTCTCGTTATAAAATCTATATGTATACTATGAGCATCGTCTCTAGAAAAATTATTGACAAATGTTTCAGTTTTATATGGATGAATTATTGTGCCAGGTATTCTTTCAATTAAACTTTGTAGTTCTGAAAATACATTTTCTTGTATTAAATCGTCATTTGAAATTAAAATATAAAAGTAAAATGAGTTTACAGAAATTACTCTTAAATGAAAATTACTAGTTATAATGCCTACGTCAAAAGTCCCACAGCGTGCAGATTTCGGATAAAATTTACCTTCTTCAGATAATGCAGGAGTTATAATGTCAAGTTTAACAACTATACTTTCAGAACTTTCTGCTCCATCTAAGATAAATTTTTTAAATTTTTCTAAAAAATTACCTTCACGTGAAACTGTTCTTGAAGAATTATATGTAATTTTTAATAGACTTCTTAAAAGAAGTTCATAATCATAAATAAAATTAAATGGTTTTTTCTCCTCATGATATTCTTTGAAATATGTGTCGTATAATGAACAAAAATAAGTATCTAATTTTGATAGTTTTGTATTATTACAGTCAGCACAAACATCTGATATAACCATTTCAGCAAGAAAAAAAAGTTTTTTACTATCTAAATATTTAAGTTCAAGTTCAGGCATCCTATTTATTAAACATTTAGGCCAAATATGCTCTTTGGTTAATTTTACTTCTTTATCACAATAGGAACAGTTTCTCATTATCGTAATGTTTCTTAAAATAGCAAGTAACTTATAAATTGGCGCTATTTATATCTAATTTTCCTTTATCCTTAAAGTACTAAAATAGCAAAACCCAATTTAAATTGGATTGTACGTTTCCACTTTCCAGTCTTTATCTACCAAATTGATGTAATTATAATGCACCACATCTTTGCTGTCAAATTTTCCATTTTTGTTAGTGTCTTCAACGGTTCTAAAATACAGACGATTTTGTGATTCAATTAAATTCCAATCTATCAGCTCTTGAAAATCGGCAGAGACTTTGGTGAATTTTGCTCCGCTAATTTTACTCAAATACAATGTTGTAATATCGCTTACATCCAGTTTTCCGTCTTTATTGGTATCCATATCCATCAGCGTATAGACCATAATCTGTTTATTGATTCTATCAGAAACCGTTTTTAAGTAGGTTGCGGTTTGAATCAAAACAGGCTTATCTGTCAATGCTTTTATAGAATCAGAACCTATTTTTTGGAATTTAAGATTTTGTAAGTAACCCGTAATCTGAAACTCAGACGTATTTGATATTGTGAAACTCAAATCATTCACACTCGAAGAACCGTATTTGTTTTTGGCACCTTTATCATAAACACTCAAGTCCCCAACTGGATGAATCAAATAATCTGTCCCTTGCATTTGTATCGGCAAATCGGCAATTTTTATTTGACTCGAATCAACTTTAGTGAGTTCTCTCCCAGCCTTTGAAGCATCATAAGTCACTTTTGGCTTTTCTGTTTCTTCTTTACAGCTTGCTAAAAGTAAAAGCGAGATTCCGATACAAACAAAATGTGATGTTCTCATAATAATTCTAATATTAAAAAATAAACTCAAATGTAATCATTTTTAAAAATGGAAAGGAAATATGCAACAGTTTTATTCATTCTAACAGTATCCAATACTATCTTTAAAAAAACTATAACCTCGCACTTAACTTCAAATTAAAGACTCGAGTCGTCATATAATTAGGAATAGCATATTCTGTTTTGGTATACACATCCCGAACCCAAGTATTAGTTATTGCATTTTGATTATTAAAAAGGTTGAAAATTTCGAAACCTAAAGATAATTCCTTTAAACTTTTTAAGAACTTCTTAGTAGCTATTCCTGCTTTTTGATCAATAAAGACTTTAGAGAAACCAACATCTACCCTGCGATAATCATTCAATCGATTTTGGTATAAATACGGATCTGCATACGATGGCGATCCTCCTGGTAATCCTGTGTTATACACCAAATTCAAATACAATTTCAAACTTGGAATCTTTGGCATATAGTCCTGAAACAAAAGACCAAACTTCAATCGTTGATCCGTTGGTCTGGAAATATACCCTTTGTTATCGATATTCTCTTCAGTTTTTAAATAACCAAAACTAATCCAAGAATCGGTACTAGGAACAAATTCTCCATTAAGCCGAACATCTAGCCCTTGTACATACGCAACAGCATTATTATTTGCCGCATATCTAATTCTGACATTGTCTACTGTGTAAGGATTTACGTCTGTCATTGTTTTATAATAGGCTTCGGTAACTAATTTAAAAGGGCGTTCCTTCAACTTGAAACTATATTCATTCCCTAAAACAACGTTAAGCGATTTTTGTGCTTTGGTATCTGGCAGAACCACACCATCATAATCCCGTAATTCTCTATAAAATGGAGGTTGATTATAAAGACCTATGGTAAATCTAAAAAGCATTTCTTTTTTCCAATCTGGCTTTATGGCAAATTGAGCTCTTGGGCTAAAAACCGTTTGAATCTTACCGTTCAAATTGTCTCCAGAAACTTCCCAGCTTTGCATTCGAGCACCTAAATTATACCATATTTGGTTTGTTCCCAAATTATCTTTTCGGCTCCATTGTGCATAAGCCGAAAATCGATCAATATCAGTAAAATTGGTGGCTCTTACAGACTGATATGGAATTAATAATCCGGAATAAGATTGATAAGGTTCGTCGTTTTTAGGCAATACAATTGGTGGTCTTATTGAAAACCCCGCTGAATCAATCATTTCCCATTCTGAAATTCGATCCCGAATAGATTCCCTAGTATATTTAACACCCCATTCGATTTGATTTTCTTTCCAATTATTTATGCCTTTTATTTCTAAATTAGCAATTAAAGCATCCAAATCGTTACGAGCATGATTGAGTTGAGAACCAATTCCTCTTGAAAACTGAATATCTCCATACGTATCAGAACCAATATTAGTATCTACTTCACCTAATCTATATTGTGCATAAATATCAAAATATTCCTGTTCGATAGTATGGAAAACAGATCCGATAAATTTCAAAGAAAAAGAATCATTCACCTGATACGTCGTTTTTAAAGCGCCAAAGTAGGTATTATACAAATCTTTCTCTTTACCTTCATAATAAACAGCAAGCGCCATAGGCTCATCAACCGTGCCAAAATTGGTTTTACGTGTAAGCGGTTCGTATAAATACTTGTTTTGGGAAATGTTCCCTAAAAAACTCCATTGCCATTTGGCAGAAGCTCGATAATTGATATTGGTTTGTATATCTGCAAAAGTTGGCGTATAATTTGTTTGAGTTTCTTGACTATCGACAAGAAGGCTATTGTTTCTATATCTAATTCCAGTAATTGCAGACCACTTCTTGTCTTTAGAGACTAAATCAAGAGCAAGACTTCCTCCTAAAAAACTCATTTCGAGCGATGCTCCAAATTGTGTTGGATTTCTATAGGTAATATCCAAAACGGAAGACATTTTATCGCCGTATTTTGCTTGAAAACCTCCTGCCGAAAAATCAATATTCTGAACTAAATCAGTATTCACAAAACTCAATCCCTCTTGTTGTCCTGAGCGAATCAAAAAAGGACGATACACTTCGACTTCATTAACGTAAACCAAATTTTCGTCATAATTTCCGCCTCGAACACTGTACTGAGTGCTTAGTTCATTATTAGAATTGACTCCTGGTAATGTTTTCAAAACATTTTCAATACCAGCATTGGCACCAGGAATAAACCGAATGTCTTTGGCTTCAAAAGTTAGAATCCCTTGAACCGTTTTTTTATTATTATTAATGACAACCTCCCCCATCTGTTCGGCCTGGTCATTCATGTACATATTAAACACATATACTTCATTGGGTTGCAGAGAAACTTTAAGGCTGGCTTTTTTTAAAGAAACATGAGTAAACTCAACTGTAACATTTTGATTGGATGGAATAGCAATCTGATAAAATCCTTTATCGTTAGTTTGAGTACCAGTATTGGCGCAAATCACATTTACGCCTTCAACAGGAACGTTTTTTTTGTCCAAAATAACTCCTTTAACAAAAGCCGTTTGAGCAAATGATGTTATTCCCATCGACAAAAAAATAAAACAGCACAGGGATTTAAAAATATTCAATTGGTTTGTTTTTATTGTTTTTGATTTCTTAGAAAATGAGTTTCAAAGGTAGCAGAATTACCTACATTATCAACGACCACTACTTTTAATTCATTATCGCCCTCTGCAGCAATTCCGTCACTAAAATTATAGGTCAAAAGATTGGTTTTATTATCATATTCCATTAAAATCCATTTTTCATTCAGATAGCCGTTATAGGATTGTATTCCAGACAAACCATCCGAAATACGAACTTGAAGAATCATTTGAGTATCCAATCTTTTGCCTTCAATAGATTTTGGAACAGTAATCGCTGGAGCAATCGTATCCAAAACCAATCTATACTGACCTAACGTTTTAACTCTCGTTTCATAAACATTATTCTTTTCGCGGGTAGAATTATAACTTACCCCACTACCTGATATTCTGCCTATAAAAACTTTATCCTTTTTATCAGCATAACTGTCATTCTCCATTGATACCGTAAAATTAGTATGCGCTGGAACAGTATCATCATGCACCGTCAATACATTATTTTTTACATCAAAATTTAAATCAAAGTCATTATAGAATGTCCCTGCTGGAAAAAAAACAGAACATTTATCTTTTTCAAAAAAACAGTCTTTTGACGCTTTCACAACATAATTTGCTACAAGAGGCTCTTTTTCGATTATTGTAGAGAGAGAATCATATTCAACCGGAATGGCAATTGCCGTTTTATTTCCATAAAAATCTGAAACTTCCAAACGGCAGACGTTAGCCAAATTTGGAGTCACAGTAATAATGCCATTAGATTCATCCGTCTTTATAATGCTTAAATTATAAGGAGGATCCATGAACAGCTTCTGAATCCTTTGACTTGTTTTTTTATAAAATGAATAATCGATTAACGCATTTACATAACGCATTTCGTCAAAAGCATAGGTATTGAATTGGTATCCGAAAACAGATTTTCCGTTATTAAACAAATCCACATTGAAAACACCATTTTTATTAAACGACACATCATCATAATCGAAAGCTGTAATCCCAAAACCAATCTTCCCGTTAGCAACCACTTTATCTGCCAAATAAGTTCCGTCTTTTTGCAAGGATAAATTAATTGGTATGCGCCGTTGAGAATGATTTACAGTAGTTTTAGCATCCAAAGGATACACGTATAAATTAGATACCATTGGTTTTTTGGTGTCCTGCATCAAAGCGTCAAATCCAAAAAACATTGGATTGATTATCTTCTCCGTTTTGGTATCTCTAAATTCGAAATGCAAATGCGGTCCTTCAGAAGCCCCTGTATTTCCGGAAAGAGCAATCAGCTGTCCTTTTTTAACAGGCATCTGATTGGGTTTAAAATACATTTCAATTTCAAAAGACTTCTCTTTGTAATGCGTATATTTTATAAAACTTTCAATCGAATCGGTGGCTTTCTGCAAATGCCCATATACCGAGGTGAAACCATTTGGATGATCAATATAAATCGTTTTCCCATTACCGAAAGTAGAAATTTTAATCCTTGACACATATCCATCTGCAACTGCATACACGTTCAATCCTTCTTTTTGAAGGGTTTTCATGTCAAAACCGGCATGAAAATGGTTGGGTCTCAATTCTCCAAAATTCCCTGACAACTTCACTGGAATATCAAGAGGCGAACGAAAATAGTCTTTAGGATACCCAACTTGAGCAAAAACAGCTGTAGTGAATAGTAACAAAAAAAAGGAAAGTTTCATATACGGTTTTATATCATTTTTTATCGGTCATCTGGAATTAACTCCCATTTTATAATTTTACACAAAACTATATTTGATTTTCACAATCAACTTGCATTTATGCACATTTCCTGTAATTCATTTTTGCTAAGATAAAAAAAGCAAGCAAAACCCACAAATCTGAGTGCGCATATTAATTTTTGGAGCAACATCATAAGGCATTTTCAGTAATATGGTACCTGCTCTACACTATATCTTTCCTTTTTTAAAGAAAAAAAGGAAAGGATGCCGTTACGATCAGGGCTCAAAGACAAACATTAGGCATTTTTGCGAACAACTCCATTTACAATCGAACACTGATCAAAGACAAAAAAGATAAAAATACAACAAACTGATTTCTAGATAATTGATTATTTTAACGTAAAAAAATCAATAAAATATTGTAATAATAAAAAGGAATACTAACTTTGTAAGATTAAGTAATGAATAGGAATTATAATGAGTGTGATTGCAGAAATAATTGATACTCTTGAAAATAAGATTGGAAAACTTTTTCTAAAAATACAAAGTTTAGAGAAAAACAATCAAGATTTACGTTTAGAGTTAAAAAATGCTGCAGTGTTAACACAAAATCAATCCAAAGAGATTGAAGTGCTAAAAACACAATTAGAAACACTCAAAATAACCAATGCATTATTAGGCAGTGACGACAATAAAAGAGATACAAAGCTTAAAATAAATTCAATAATTCGTGAAATTGATTACTGCATAGCCCAGCTATCAGATTAATAAAAGACACATGGACGAAAAGCTTAAAATTAAAATATCAATTGCAGACAGAGTTTACCCGTTAACGGTAGATTTCTCTCAGGAAGAAGGACTAAGAAGTGCTTCTAAAAAAATTGATGCGATGATTAGGCAATTTGAAGAAAATTATGCTGTAAGAGACAAACAGGATGTATTGGCCATGTGCGCATTACAATTTGCTTCTCAAGCGGAACAAAAACAGATTGACAATGCTATAAATGGTGATGAAACCATTGAAAGACTAAACAAAATCAATTTGATTTTAGACGAATATCTCGAAAATTAAACGTTCTTTACAAAGACTAAGATACTGCCTACATTAGTTCATATTGGTAAACTCAACACTAACAATTTAGAATGAGCAAATCATCACTACTAAAGCATGCCACGCTTCGGCGAGGAAACTTGAACAGTGAGTTAGCTCAAAACTTGTCTTTTCGAGTTTATACAACTTCTGATGTAGGCTTTTTTTATATATAAATTTTTAATAAACATGGACATCATAACAATAATTATTTCAGGAATTACGGGTATTGCACTAGGATTTGGCATCGCAAAAATCATCGAAAAAAGCAATATCTCTAATTTGATTAAAAGTGCTAAAAAAGAAGCAACATCTATACTAAAAGATGCCAATCTTGAAGCTGAGAACATTAAAAAAGATAAAATTCTTCAAGCAAAAGAAAAATTCATCGAATTAAAAGCGGAGCACGAACAAGTAATTCTAGCCAGAGACAAGAAAGTAGCGGAAGTAGAAAAAAGAATTCGTGACAAAGAATCTCAGATTTCAAATGAATTATCAAAAGCTAAAAAAGTTAACGACGATTTTGAAGCAAAAACTGCAGAATACACCTCAAAAATTGAAAATTTAGAGAAAAAACAGCAAGAGGTTGACAAGCTACACAAAAGCCAGTTACAGCAACTGGAGGTTATCTCTGGATTATCTGCTGATGAAGCCAAAGAACAACTTGTTGAAGGTTTAAAAGCTGAAGCAAAAAGTAAAGCGATGTCTCATATTCAAGATACTATTGAAGAGGCAAAATTAACTGCACAACAGGAAGCCAAAAAAATCATCATCAATACAATTCAAAGAGTTGGAACTGAAGAAGCAGTCGAAAACTGCGTATCGGTTTTCAACATTGAATCAGATGATGTAAAAGGAAGAATCATTGGACGTGAAGGAAGAAATATCAGAGCACTTGAAGCAGCAACTGGAGTTGAGATTATTGTCGATGATACTCCGGAAGCGATTATTCTTTCCTGTTTTGATCCTGTACGCAGAGAAATTGCGCGTTTGGCATTACACAAATTAGTTACAGACGGACGTATTCACCCAGCACGAATCGAAGAAGTAGTTGCCAAAACAACTAAACAAATTGATGACGAAATCATCGAAGTAGGAAAACGTACTGTAATTGATTTAGGAATTCACGGATTACACCCAGAATTAATAAAAGTAGTCGGCAGAATGAAATACCGTTCTTCATACGGACAAAATTTATTGCAGCACTCGCGCGAAGTTTCTAAACTTTGCGGTATTATGGCTGCCGAATTAGGATTGAATGTTAAGCTTGCCAAAAGAGCTGGATTACTTCACGATATTGGTAAAGTGCCAGATGCAGAAAGTGATTTGCCACACGCATTATTAGGAATGCAGTGGGCGGAGAAATATGGCGAGAAAGAAGAAGTTTGCAACGCTATTGGAGCTCATCACGACGAGATAGAAATGAAATCATTATTATCGCCTATTGTACAGGTATGTGATGCGATTTCGGGTGCAAGACCTGGTGCAAGAAGACAAGTTTTGGACTCTTACATTCAGCGTTTAAAAGACCTTGAAGAAGTGGCATACGGTTTCAGCGGCGTGAAAAATGCTTATGCAATTCAAGCTGGTAGAGAACTTCGCGTAATTGTAGAAAGCGAAAAAGTATCTGATGACAACGCAGCTAATTTATCTTTTGAAATCTCTCAAAAAATTCAAACTGAAATGACTTACCCTGGACAAGTTAAAGTTACTGTAATCAGAGAAACCAGAGCGGTGAATATTGCAAAATAAAAACACAACCTTTCTTTATAAGAAAGATTTAAATACTAAAAATCCAAATTCCGATTAATAAATTGGAATTTGGATTTTTTTCATTTAGCGTAAAATTTCTAAAAAAAATAATCAGTAAAGAGTATTATTCCTTTTTAAAATAAACCTTGAAAGTTGTTCCAAAATTAAGAGTGCTTTCCACCTCAATTTTACCGCCCATATTCTCAATCTGATTTTTGGTTAGATACAAACCGACTCCTCTGGCATCATTGTTTCTATGAAATGTTTTATATAATCCAAAAATAGAATCTTTGTGTTTTTCTAAATCAATTCCCAATCCGTTGTCTTTTACATTCAAAATTACAAAATCATCATTCGGCTCAGTAGTAAAGACAATTTTTGCCTCTTTATTTGGATCTGAATATTTGATTGCATTAGTCAATAAGTTCAGCATAATACTCTCTAAGTAAGCAGGTATACAAAGTATTTTTACCGAATTAGGAACATAATTCAACACCTGAATTCCTTTTAACTTAATAGACTCATGCAGCACATCTAAAACTTTATCAATAAAGCTATTGATTTTTAAAAGCTGCATATTATTCTCTCTCTCCGTATAAACACTAACCAAATCATTCAAGCTTTCAATCGTAGAAAACAGCTCATCGGATACAATTTGAATATTACCCAGTGTGTCCGATTCTGACAAAAGAGCTTCTTTGTGCAAATCCAATAATGACTTAATATTACCGCTATGCGTTCTTAAATTATGAGAAACAATATGAGCAAAATTAAGCAGCTTATTATTTTGGACATTTACAATTTCGAGCATCTTAGCCAACTCAATCTCTTTCTCCTTTTGCTCTGAAATATCGGTATGAGTCCCAACAATACGCAAAGGCTTCCCTTCTTCGTCTCTTTCTATAACTTTTCCTCTGTCCAGAATCCATTTGTATTTTCCTGAACACAAGACCCGATGGCAGGTTTCATAGAAAGGGATTTTATTATCAAAATGCAGATTGATATTTCCATAATATTCTTCACGGTCATCAGGATGAACCCTTTCGTCCCATTCTTCCGGAGCAGCAACTAAATCAGACTCTGTTAGTTCCAATATCTTCATCGACTCTGAAGAATAATACACTTTATTGGTAGTTAAGTCCCAATCCCAAACTCCTCTATCCGAAGCTTGTACAGCAAAATGATACCTTTCATCAGCCACTTTTAACCTAATTTCCTGTTCTTTTACTATCGTTATATCCGAAATTAATCCATAAAAAACTATTTCGTTATGATCATTCTTTTTAGGTGTTGCGTCAATACGAATCCATTTATATCCGCTTTCAGGCATCAGCAATCTGAAATCAATCTCCCATTTTTCATTGCTCGAAATAGCCCTTTCGTATGAATCCAAAAACATTTTTAAATCTGGTTCATAAATTTTATAATTGGACAAATTATAAGAATCCTCCAGAAATTCTTGTATCGAAAATTCATCAAGAATTTCAATTGGCTTGCTCAAAAAATCGACTGTAATCTGTTTAAGAGAATTTACCCTTATCTGAAAAATTATATTCGGCAGCTGTTTTATCAGGCTTTCGTATAATTTATTTAAATCTTCGGGGTTTTTATTGGCTGTAAAAATCATGATTTCGATACTTCTTTATGCATTAACAAAAATATTGAAACTTAAACAGATATTATTACAAAATGTTACAATTATTACAAAAAATCACTTTCTTGGATGATAAGCATTAATAACCTCTGTTAAATATTTTCTGTCCAAATGAACATAAATCTCGGTCGTAGTAATAGATTCATGACCAAGCATTAATTGTATGGAACGCAAATCGGCTCCATTTTCTAACAGATGCGTAGCAAATGAATGCCGGAATGTATGCGGGCTAATTTTTTTATTCAAATTGATTTTTACAGCCAAATCCTTAATGATTGTAAAAATCATCGCTCGTGTCAACTGCTTTCCCCTTCTGTTCAAAAATAAAGTATCGTCAAATCCTTTTTGAATATTCAGATGAACTCTCACTTCTTTTTTATAAATCTCAATATATTTTTGAGTCAAATCTCCAACAGGAACAAAACGCTGCTTATTTCCTTTTCCAGTAATTTTAATAAACCCTTCTTCAAAAAATAAATCGGATATTTTTAAGGAAACCAATTCAGAAACCCGTAATCCGCAGCCGTATAAAGTTTCCAGCAAAGCCCGATTGCGTTCCCCTTCATTCGAACTCAAATCAATTGCCGAAATAAGCGCATCAATTTCCTCTAGAGCCAAAGTATCGGGCAGTTTACGCCCAGTTTTTGGAGATTCTATTAATTCCAAAGGATTATCATTTCTAAAATCCTCAAATATTAAGTAAGAAAAAAAACTTTTCAAACCAGAAATTATCCTCGCCTGCGATCTCGGATTTACTTCTTTGGAGACTGAGTAAATAAATTGTTGTAATGTTTCTTCATTAATAGCGATAGGAGAAACCTGAATTGAATTTTGAGATAAAAACGAACATAAACGTTCAATATCGAAAGAATAATTGTCAATGGTATTTTTAGACAAACCTCTTTCAATCTTAAGATACGACTGATAACTCTTTAAATACGATTCCCAATTCATAATGACAAAGTAAAGACTTTTTGGCGCATAAAAAAACCTCCCGAATTAGGAGGTTTGTATTATCAATAGAATTTAAACTACCATTTGTACAACAATCCAAATTTTGGCTGAGCAAAAATATTGTTAAACAAATTGATATTAATTACCAAATCACTAGTATTATCTCCATTTTCTGGACTAGTATTATTATAACTCAACACTTCAGCCAGAGTAAATGTGGCGGCCCATTTTGGAGTAAAGAAATAATTAATTCCTAAATCAATGTTCGCTTTTATGCCATTATTAACATTAGAAGAACCATTTAAATAATTTAATTCCGAATGGTTATAACCTAATCCAGCTTCACCATAAGCCTTAAAATTTCCTAAATTCAAGAAATAATATCTTGCAAATCCTCCAATCCCAAACGAATCTGATTTGTCAAGATTATTACTATTTGGCAAATAAGACACTGAGGCATAATTAATATCTGCACCTATTGCCCACTTCTCATCCAAAAAAAAACCAACTTTTGGAGTCATTGCAAAATAATCATCACTGCTGTCTCCTGTTGTTAAACTAATGCCGCCTTCAATCCACATATTGCCTTTCGAAAAAGTAGCTTTAGGCATTACTGTCTCTTGAGCATCCACAAAATTAATAGCAAATACTGTTACTAATAATAAAAGAATCTTTTTCATTTTTTTGTTTTGTTTGTTAATACGAAGATAAATGTACGAAAAAACAACAATTATTGTATTGACAAAAACATCATTTAACAATAACTCACATCATCTAAAAAATTAATCTTTCAAAAAAAACCAACAATTTAAAACAAAGGAAAGTTTTGCGTAACAAAAACATATAAACCCGCTGAATTTTCAAGAACTATAGATTTTTTTCAAATAGCATTCAAATTCAGCGGGGATTATTTATTTTTACAAAAACTAAAATTATGAAAATTGCCATCCTTAATGGTCCAAACTTAAATTTACTTGGAAAAAGAGAGCCTGAAATTTATGGTTCCCAAACATTTGAAGACTATTTTGAAATTTTAAAAAACAAATTCCCTCAATTAGAATTAATCTATTACCAAAGCAATATTGAAGGAGAATTAATTGGTAAAATACAGGAATTAGGATTTAACTATGACGGAATAATTCTTAATGCAGGTGCTTATACTCACACTTCTGTCGGTATTGGTGATGCTATAAAAGCGGTTACAACTCCAGTAGTCGAAGTTCACATATCAAACACTTATGGACGTGAAAGCTTCAGGCATCAATCCTATATTTCTGGAAATGCTAAAGGAGTCATTTTAGGTTTTGGATTAAAAAGCTATGATTTGGCCATTCAGTCTTTTTTGTAATACTTTTATATAAATTTTAACAGAAACCGCTCAATATTCATGTAACAGACATACAAAAAAGCGTCAAACATAAAATTCAAATTTATGAAAAACGCTTTTTTGTACTTTTTACTATTACTGTCCATTCAGGCAACTGCCCAAATAAAAGGCACCGTCACCGATGAAAAAGGAAATCCGCTGCCACTTATTAACGTTTTTGAAGAAAACACCTATAACGGAACAACCACAAACGAGCAGGGAAAATATCAGCTTCATTTAAAATCTTCTGGCAAGAATAAAATTGTTTTCCAATATTTGGGTTTTAAAACTCAAAAAATAGAAATTCCAGCAGATAAATCAGCATTTCCTTTGGATGTAAAAATGATTGAAGAAAGCTATTCGCTTAATGAAGTAGTTATTAATACAAAGGACAATCCAGCAAATACCATCATAAAAAAAGCAATTGCCAGCAAAAAAGAAAATACGAACAAAACGTCACGATTTAAAGCTGATTTTTATTCCCGAGGGATTTTTAAACTGAAAAATGCTCCTAAAAAAATATTTGGGCAGAAAATAGGCGATATGAATGGTGCTTTAGATTCTACTGGAACTGGCATTATATCTTTGTCTGAAACATTTTCTAAAATTGTTTATGAAAAACCAAACAATTTGAAAGAAGTTGTTACGGCTTCAAAAGTAAGCGGGGACAACAAAGGATATGCTTACAATACCGCAAGATCTTCTTTTTATGATTTTTATGATAATACTATCCGTTTTGGCATCAATATGATTTCGCCAATAGCTGATAATGCATTCAACTATTATAAATATAAATTGGAAAGCACTTTTGTCGATGAAAACAATCAAACAATCAATAAAATAAAAATTATTGCCAAAAGAGATAAAGAACCGGTTTTTGAAGGTTACATCTATATTGTAGATGATTCGTGGGCTATTTATGCCATAGATTTAGACATAAAAGGCTACCGAATGAAAGAAGACGTTATTGATGTCATGACATTGAAACAAAATTTCAGCTACAATAAAAACAGTAAAATTTGGACTAAAAATACGCAAAGCCTTGAATTTAATGCGGGGATATTTGGAATCAAATTCAACGGTAAATACACTTACGTTTACAACAATTATGAATTTGTTGATTCCTTTGACAAAAAAACATTCACTAACGAGATTACGACAGTCGATATAAATTCGAATAAAAAAGATACAGTTTTCTGGAATGCAAACAGACCCATCCCGCTAACAAGCGAAGAAATCACCGATTATGTAAGGAAAGACAGCATTCATAAAGTCCGCAACTCTCCAAAATACTTAGATTCAATTGATAAAAAAGGGAACAAGTTTAAATTCTTTGACCCTATCACTGGCTACACCTACAGAAGCAGTTCAAAAAAATATTCTTTAGGATATAAAGGATTACTTGACCTCAGCTCGTTAAGTTTCAATACCGTACAGGGATGGAACTTTGATACTGGTTTCTCCTATTCTAACTGGAAGCAGGAAGAAAAAGGAAGGCGGACTAGCGTAGATTTGAAAATCAATTATGGTTTTTCTGATGATCGTCTTCGAGTTAGCGGGAAATACTGGCACCAATTCAACAATCAAAATTATGCAAATATAAAAGTTGCCGGAGGAAGCACAGTGAAGCAGTTCAATCGGGACGAACCCATAAGCCCATTTATAAACTCTATCAGTACTTTATTTTTTAAGGACAATTACATGAAATTATACAATTTGGAATTTGCCGAAATCGAGTATGGTCAAGATGTTGCAAATGGCGTTAATCTTAAAGGAAAAATTGATTATGAGCAACGAAAACCGTTATTCAACACGGCCGATTATACTTTTATCAAAAATGACGATGACTATTTTTCAAATAATCCCTTAGATCCAAATGACTATACAAACTCTGGGTTCGAAAAACACAGTTTGGCTAAATTGAATTTGACTGCCAAAATAAATTTCGGTAATAAATATGCTTCAAGACCTGACGGAAAATACAATATTAGAAGCAATAAATACCCCACATTATACTTAGGACTTGAGAAAGGATTTGCCGGAACCGAGAAAAAATATGAATTTACCAATATCAATACACAACTAAAATACAGCCATACTTTCGGGAACAAAGGAGATTTTGGACTGAACCTAAAAGCTGGGAAATTCTTTAATGCCGAAAATATTGCTTTTATGGATTACCAGCATTTCAACGGAAATCAAACTTATGCTGGGCTATCCGGAAATTATTTGAATGTGTTTAATTTATTGCCTTACTATACAAACAGCACCAACAACAGTTATTTTGAGTTCCACACGGAGCACAATGACAGAGGATTTATAATGAACAAAATCCCTTTACTGAACCTGCTTAAATCAAACTTAGTTTTGGGCTATCATTTACTGGCAGTACCAAATACCAATCCCTATTCAGAGTACAGCGTAGGCTTGGACAATCTCGGTTTTGGAAAATTAAAAATGTTCCGCATCGATTATGTCCGTTCCTATCAAAACGGATTCCAAAATGAGGGTGTAATTGTTGGAATAAAATTCGGAAATTAGATTAAAAACCACTTAATTCATATGGGCGTGCCCCTCTATCTCGTCCCAAAAGACGAGACTACGGGTCGGGCTTTCCGTTCCCGCTTTTTTTCTTTTTCAATTGCCTCGGGTTTAAACCCGAGGCAATTGAAAAAGAAAAAGAGCTCCACTATAATCCCTCACGCGAGCAAGTGCAAGCCAACAAAATTAGTATAAATTAAGTAATTCAAAATCAAAGCAACAATAAACAAAACCAATACTTTTAAAAATTATATTGGTTTTGTTTTTTTAAACTAAAATCTACTTAATTAGGCTCAATATGTATTAAAACATGACCCAATTCAGGGATTTCCTCCCGCAAAGTATCCTTGAGTTTATGAGACAAATCGTGGCCTTCTTTTACCGATATATCCCCATTTACCCGTGCATGAAGATCCACATGGTATTTCATTCCTGCTTTACGGATAAAACATTTTTCGGTATCGATAATTCCATCAACCTGATGAGAAACCTGCCTGATTTCTTCAACCAAATCATCATATAAATGTTCATCCATGATTTCGCCCAGTGCCGGTCTAAAAATCAGATAACTATTATAAAGTATAAAAACCGATGCAAACAACGCTGCCCAATCATCGGCTGATTCATATCCTTTTCCGAAAAATAATGCGATCGAAATCCCAATAAAAGCGGCAATCGAAGTCAGCGCATCACTCCTATGATGCCAAGCATCAGCTTTTAGAGACGAACTATTGGTTTCTTTACTCCTTTTCATCACCAACCGAAACGAATACTCTTTCCAAAGAATAATTGCACCAAGTACAAAAAGGGTCCATGGTTTTGGCAATCCGTGTGGCGTTTGAATATTCATTATGCTTTCATAACCTATAATTGTAGCCGAAGTAATCAAAAAACCAACAACCAAAAATGTTATTAATGGCTCGGCTCTTCCATGTCCATAGGGATGATTGTCATCTGCAGGCCTATTGGAATATTTTATGCCAAATAGCACCAGCAGAGAAGCGAAAATATCCGTTGTTGATTCTATAGCATCTGCAACTAAGGCATAGGAATTTCCGAAAAAACCAGCCAGCCCTTTTATAAGAGCCAAAGAAGTATTTCCAATTATGCTAAAATAAGTCGCCTTTATCGCTTTTTCTTCGTTAGACATATTTTATCTTTTTTATTGTAAACACTATTTAGTTTATAATTTACCGCAAATAAATTTTGAACTAAACAGTATAAAAAAACGCTTAATTTTATTTAAGCGTTTTTTAAAATATTATAATTCTTTATTGTTTCTCTCGAACTATTTTAGCTCCAATTGCTCTTAGTCGTTCGTCTATGCGTTCGTATCCTCGATCAATTTGCTCAATATTTTGAATAGTACTGGTTCCTTTTGCAGAAAGCGCTGCAATCAATAATGATATTCCTGCACGAATATCTGGAGAAGACATTGTAGTTGCTTTCAGTACTGATTTAAAATCATGCCCAATAACAACAGCTCTATGCGGATCACACAACATGATTTTTGCTCCCATGTCAATCAGTTTATCAACGAAGAATAAACGGCTTTCAAACATTTTTTGGTGTATCAAAACATCTCCTTTGGCTTGAGTAGCGACTACCAAAACGATGCTCAATAAATCGGGTGTAAATCCAGGCCAAGGCGCATCAGCAATTGTAAGAATCGAGCCGTCGATATCTGTTTTTACTTCATAACCGTCTTTATGTTCCGGAATATAAATATCATCTCCTCTTTTTTCAAGAGTAATTCCTAATTTTCTAAAAACATTTGGAATAACTCCAAGATTTTCCCAGCTCACGTCCTTAATAGTGATTTCGCTTCTAGTCATAGCAGCTAAACCAATCCAAGAACCGATTTCGATCATATCCGGCAAAATTCTATGCTCACAGCCTCCTAATTTTTCAACTCCTTCAATTGTCAATAAATTAGATCCAACACCTGTAATTTTGGCTCCCATCGAATTCAGCATTTTACAAAGCTGCTGCAGGTAAGGCTCGCAAGCGGCATTGTAAACTGTTGTTCTTCCTTTGGCTAAAACAGCTGCCATCACAATATTGGCAGTTCCTGTTACAGATGCTTCATCAAGTAACATATCGGCACCAGTAAGTCCATTTGGAGCTTCTACTCCATAAAAATGATCTTCTCTATTGTATCTAAATTTTGCTCCAAGATTGATAAATCCTTCAAAATGGGTATCCAAACGTCTACGCCCAATTTTATCTCCTCCCGGTTTCGGAATATATCCTTTTCCAAAACGAGCCAAAAGCGGTCCAACAATCATAATAGAACCGCGAAGCGAACCACCTTCTTTCTTGAAAGCTTCCGTTTCTAAGTATCCAACATTTACTTCATCACATTGAAAAGTATAAGAACCATGTCCTAGTTTTTCTATTTTAACTCCCAAATTCCCCAACAGCGTTATCAGTTTATTGATATCGATAATATCCGGGATATTGTTGATTGTTACTTTTTCTGGAGTTAAAAGTACTGCACACAAAATTTGCAATGCTTCATTTTTGGCACCTTGCGGTATTACTTCTCCTTTTAAACGTGTTCCTCCTTCAATTTTGAAAACTTCCATGCTTTTGATTTAAGATTCTTTGACTTGCAGATTCTAAGTTTCTAAAATTCTAGACTCCCAAGACATTGAACTAAAAGTTCCTATAAATCTTAGAAACTTAGGATCTCAGCGTCTTAGCTTCTTTTTTTATTTACTTTTTTTGAAACGGTTTTGGTTTTCCGTTTTTATTATTCTTGTTGCTTTGAATTTTTGGCTGTCCTGCAACACCTATTTTATTAGAAACCCTTTTATTGGTTCTTAGCAAATCGGTAGTGTTTAATAATTCTTCTGAACTTTGCAGTAAATTCAGCTTCCCGTCTGATAACTCAAAAAGATGTTCGAAAATCACATCGTCTTTTACGGTATCTTTATTCCAGCTCAAATAAGATTTTTTCATGTGATTGGCAATTACTTTTACCAATGCACTTTTCATTTCACCTTCCTCCCATTTGTTGGCTACATCTATCATATATTTGATATTGTTACCATAATACCTGTATTTCGGAAAATTTTGCGGGTACTTTAAAACATCCGGCTTAAGCTGCAGTACTTCTCTTGAAGGAATTGGGTAAGGAGAATCGGCTGTTAATTTAAAATCAGACATGATAAAAAGCTGATCCCAAAGCTTATGCTGAAAATCGGGTACGTCACGCAAATGAGGATTCAAGCTTCCCATTACCTGAATAATGTATTTTGCCGCTTTGTTCCGTTTTTCATCATCTTCAATAATAGTAGCCTGCTCGATCAGTTTTTGCAAATGACGGCCGTACTCTGGAATGATTAAATGTTCTCTTTCGGAATTGTATTCCAGGTTGAAAACTACATCATTCGCATTTTCTTTTTTATATTTTTCGATCATAATTATAAGGAAACTATACCTTCTATTGTGGATAATTCTTGGTACTTATCTATTATTTCTTGAGAATCTTTAACCGTTACATCTACTGAAATACTGGTGAATTTCCCGGTTTTGGATTTTGTTGTTTTGATTACAGCTCCCATACAGTTGAAGGCATTTTCCACTTTTAGGATATTGTCCTCATTTGTAGGCACTATAAATTTAAACAAATATAGCGCTGGCCAAGAATTACTATTGTCTAATTCGGCCTTAAGTCTTTCATAAAACTCAGCAGTCTTTTTTTCGTTGTCGTCGCTCATTCCTAAATAAAAATAAACGCAAATATACGTTTTAGATTTTAGATTTTATGATAAAGAATATATAACTTATCTTTTTGACACTATGTTTCCAAAAAAACACCATGACTCCAGCCTAGCCCTGATGGAAGCGGCATCTCCCGATTTAGAAAAACAAGGCTTTTTTGCCGCAGTTATTCTAAATCGGGAATACAGCGGACAGCAGGAATCCTATTTCCTGAAAAGCCTTTTGTTTCGCTCCTTATTATTTGCTCATAATTAGTCCTAAATAAAGGTTTCAAATACAAATAAGTTTGAGTATTTTTGCCGCTTAATTACAGAAAGTGCAGAAAGAAATTATTGTTATCATTGGAGGTCCTGGTACGGGGAAAAGTTCTATCATTAATGGTTTGGTTGCTAAAGGTTATTGCTGTTATCCTGAAATTTCTCGTGAAGTTACACTTGAAGCTCAAAAACGAGGCATTGAGCAATTGTTTCTGGAAGATCCTTTATTGTTTAGCCAAATGTTGCTTGACGGCAGAATTAAGCAATACAATAACGCCCAAAATGAACCTCATCAATGGGTATTTATTGACCGTGGAATCCCTGATGTTGTAGCCTACTTAGATTATATAGGTGATGATTACCCTAATCATTTTATTGATGCCTGTAAGGAAAATGCGTATACTAAAATTTTCATTCTTCCCCCTTGGGAAGAGATTTATGAAAGTGACAGTGAGCGTTACGAGAACTTTGACCAGGCAAAAACGATATACAAACACCTAACAAAAACATACACTAATTACGGTTACGACTTAATTGAAGTGCCAAAAGATAGTATTGATAACCGAATTCTTTTTATATTAGATAAAATTTAGCAATTTATTGAATTTCAATATTGTAAATTAGTAAGAATCTAAACTAGAAATAATGCCAACAGCATTAGCAATTCTTCAGAAATATTGGCAGCACGATACCTTCAGGTCGTTACAAAACGAAGTTATTGATTCTGTTTTGGGTGGTCATGATACTTTTGCATTGATGCCAACGGGAGGCGGGAAATCGATTTGTTTTCAGGTGCCAGCTCTTATGAATGAAGGAATCTGTTTGGTCATTTCGCCTTTGGTCGCGCTGATGAAAGACCAAGTGGCTAATCTGCAGCAACGCGGTATCAAAGCTA
The DNA here is from genome assembly GCF_002797935.1 of Flavobacterium sp. 1. Taxonomy (NCBI): domain Bacteria; kingdom Pseudomonadati; phylum Bacteroidota; class Flavobacteriia; order Flavobacteriales; family Flavobacteriaceae; genus Flavobacterium; species Flavobacterium sp. 1. The sequence continues at coordinate 29,214 of NZ_PGER01000001.1, read as the reverse complement.
TTGCTCTCACCGGAGGCATCAAGACTGAAGAGATTATTGATTTATTGGATAATTGCCAATTTGGGAGTTATAAATTCCTATATGTTTCTCCCGAGCGCCTGCAATCGGATTGGATTCTGGACCGAATAAAAAACCTCCCAATAAACCTGATAACCATTGATGAAGCGCATTGTGTTTCGCAGTGGGGACATGATTTTCGTCCAGCTTATTTGAAAATTTCGGCATTAAAAAACCATTTCCCAAAAGTTCCTTTTTTGGCTCTGACAGCAACGGCAACTCCTCAAGTAAAAGAAGATATAATCACTGAATTAGGAATGCAAAATCCTGTTCAGTTTGAAAAATCTTTTGCCAGAAAGAATATCGCTTATATGGTTTTTGAGGTGGAAGACAGACTTTTTCGAATTGAACAGATTCTCAAAAAAAATCCCCAGCCTTCTATTATTTATGTTCGAAATCGGAAAGCCTGTTTGGAAATTTCTTCTCAATTACAAACTTTAGGATTTCGGGCTACATATTATCACGGCGGACTTACCTCCAGAGAAAAAGATAAAAACATGCAGCTCTGGATGGAAGAAAAAGCGCAGGTTATTGTCGCCACGAATGCTTTTGGAATGGGAATTGACAAGCCCAATGTCAAAACAGTAATTCACATTCAGCTGCCCGAAAACATAGAAAACTATTATCAGGAAGCGGGACGTTCCGGCAGAAACGGAGAGAAAGCTTTCGCAATTTTGCTAACCAGCCCTACGGACATTATTCAGACCGAAAATCAATTTATAAAAGTTTTGCCGGACAAAGCATTTTTGACAACTGTGTACATTAAACTTTGCAACTATTTTCAAATAGCTTATGGAGAAGGAATAAACGAAGAATTTATGTTTAATTTGAATCATTTTTGTCATAAATACGATTTTCCAACGTTAAAAACGTTTAATGCAATGCGATTTTTGGACGGACAGGGAGTTATAACTTTATCTCAAGAATTTTCAGAAAAAATTACGTTACAATTTATAATCCCGTCTAAAGAAGTTATTCGATACACCAGCTTGAATCCAAATGATGAGGAGATTATTTTGACTATCCTGAGAACGTATCCTGGCGTTTATGAAATGCAGACTGCTTTTAATTTACCCTTGATTACCAAAAAATCAAACCATTCGGAGGCAGAAATACTTGCCGTTTTACATAAATTAAAAGACAAAGAAATTATTGAATACCATTCGAAAAACAATGATGCTGTTCTAATTTTTAATGAAATTCGGGAAGATGAAAGGACGATTAATAAAATTTCGAAACATTTGGTTCGGCAAAATGAACTCAAAAAAGAACAATTACAATCGGTATTAAAATATGCAGCAGATAAAAACACCTGCAAAAGCAAAATGATTTTAGACTATTTTGGAGAAAAAGCAACTGCTGATTGTGGGATCTGCTCTTACTGCATCACACAAACAAAACCAAAAAAAGATTTTATTGCTCTTTCTAAAAAAATTATAGCCTTATTGCAAAATGAAGACCTAAGCTCGAGAGAAATTCAAAACAAAACCAAAAATACTGCAGACGATGTTATCTTTGTATTACAGCAATTATTAGAAGATGATTTTTTAATAATTCAAAAAAACAACAAATACACTTTAAAAACCTGATGGAAAAATTAAGAATCATATTTATGGGAACTCCAGAATTTGCAGTTGGAATTCTAGACACCCTAATCAAAAACAATTATGAAGTAGCTGGCGTAATCACTGCTGCAGACAAACCAGCCGGCCGAGGACAGAAAATAAAATATTCGGCTGTAAAAGAATATGCTTTAGAAAATAATTTACACTTATTACAGCCAACAAATTTAAAGGACGAGGCTTTTCTTGAAGAATTAAAATCATTAAATGCCAATTTACAAATCGTAGTTGCATTTAGAATGCTGCCAAAAGCGGTATGGGAAATGCCTGCTCTGGGAACATTTAATCTGCACGCTTCATTGCTTCCTAATTATAGAGGAGCGGCACCAATAAATTGGGCAATAATTAATGGAGAAACGAAAACTGGTGTTACCACTTTTTTTATTGATGACAAAATAGATACTGGCGCAATGATTTTAAGCAGTGAGACAGCGATCGACAATACCGAAAATGCCGGACAGCTTCACGACCGCTTGATGCATTTGGGATGTGACACTGTTATTGATACTTTGAAATTGATTGAAAACGGCAAAGTAACAACAACTATTCAAAATGACACTTCAGACATCAAAACCGCTTATAAGCTAAATAAGGAGAACTGCAAAATTGACTGGTCAAAATCTAAAACAGACATCCACAACCTTATAAGAGGATTAAGCCCTTATCCTGCTGCTTGGTGCTATTTTGGAGACAAGGATCAAGAATGGAATGTAAAAATATATGAGGCCAAAGCAATTTTAGAAAAGCACAATCATGAAATTGGCACTCTAATCTACACTAAAAAAGAAATGAAAATTGCAGCGGATGAAGGCTTTATTCAAATATTAAGTTTACAATTTCCCGGAAAAAAGAAAATGACAACTGCTGAATTATTAAACGGTATTACTTTTTCGGAAAGTGCAAAAGCGTATTAATGTCAATAAAAACAAGGGTTAGAGGGTGTTTATTTCAGAATTTTATCTTACTTTATGAACAATAAAAGCAAGTTATTAACAAAACACGCTAATTTTGTATAAAACATTTGCATACACCGTATTTCCTGCTAATTTTGTTCTATTAACAATTATTTTAACCAACAATTAACATCCATTATTATGAACAAATCAGAATTAATCGACGCTATCGCTGCAGATGCAGGAATTACTAAAGCCGCTGCAAAATTAGCGCTTGAATCATTTTTAGGAAATGTAGGTGGTACTTTGAAAAAAGGTGGTAAAGTATCTTTAGTAGGATTTGGATCTTGGTCTGTATCTTCAAGAGCAGCAAGAGACGGAAGAAATCCTCAAACTGGAAAAACCATTCAAATCGCTGCAAAGAATGTTGTAAAATTCAAAGCTGGAGCAGATTTAGAAGGAGCTGTAAACTAATTTATAGTTTATTTTATATAATTAAACCTTCCAATTGGAGGGTTTTTTTGTGCTTTTAAACGAATATGACTCAAAAAATTTGGTTATTCTATTTAATTTTCCTTAAATTTAATTAAAAATATAGCCTTATGATTTCAGAAAAATTAAAAAAAGGGTATTTACTTATTGCTGAACCATCAATAATAGGAGATTTGTCATTTAATAGATCTGTAATCCTATTAGCAGATCACAATCAAGATGGTTCGGTAGGCTTCATTATGAACAAACCGCTGAAATATACAATCAATGATTTGATTCCAGAAATTAATGCTAATTTCAAAATATTCAATGGTGGTCCTGTAGAACAAGACAATTTGTACTTCATTCATAATATTCCAAAATTAATACCCAACAGCATTGAGATATCCAATGGAATCTATTGGGGAGGAGACTTTGATTCTACCAAAGACCTCATCAATAGCGGTCAAATCAAAAAAGAAAACATCCGTTTCTTTTTGGGTTACACAGGATGGGAAGAACACCAGCTTGAAAATGAAATGAAAGCTAATTCTTGGATTATTACAAAAAACAGTTACGAGAATAAAATAATCGGAAAATCTACGCTTCATTTCTGGAAAGAACAAATCATGGAATTAGGAGGTGAATACCTTATTTGGTCCAATGCTCCCGAAAATCCCTATTTAAACTAAACCCAAACTTTTATTTAGTGCTACCACTAAAGTTTTGGAAATTTCTATCGAAAATTCTTTTTTTCTGTATTTTGTAATCGGCTGTATCCCTTTAATAACATTAGTCACAAACAATTCATCCGCTTTTTGAAGGTCAAATGGAGAAATTATTTCTTCGGCTGTTTCAATACCTTCCATCTTTTTGGCCAATTCTAAAACCTGCTTTCTCATCACGCCATTCAAACATCCTTCTGACACAGGAGGAGTAATTAATTTATTGCCATTAAGCATAAAAATATTGCCCTGTAATACTTCAACAACATTTTTGGTATCGTTTAGTAAAACACAATTATTCAGCCCGTTTTCGTTAGCGTAAATACTTCCTGTTATATTTATCAAACGATTAGTTGTTTTAATCGAAGATAATAGCTGTCTGGTGATATAGAAATCTTTATACAAATCAACCTCATATTCCTCCTCATTAAGCGAATATTCCTTGTTTTCGAGTGACATAGCCTTTATCAAAAAAGAAACTTCATTATTTTGCGGTAAATAATACCCTCCATCATTTCTATAAACCGTAATTCGCGCTCTAGCTGATGAGGCAATTTTATTATTTTTGACCAGCGAAAGAATTTGCTCTTCCAGATATTCTAAAGTAAAATTCATTGGAATTTCCATTCGGATCACACGCATGGAAGACATTAACCGAAAGTAATGATCTTCTAAAAACAGGATTTTTTCGTTTACAATTTTCACAGTTTCAAAAACCGCATCACCATATAAAAACCCTCTATTTTGCACTAAAACATTTGCATCTTCAGATACAATTGCACCATTAAAATTTATCATACTATTTTTCAAAAAAAAGTCACGCCAAAAAGCGTGACAAATATAAGTTATAATATACAATTCTGCTATACTGAACCTATAACATGTTTTAGATCTGAAATTTGATTTTCCCACAATTGAGTAGCTTCATCAATTTCTTCTTTACTAGCAAAATCGACAACCATTAAGGAAACGTCTTTGGTTAATTCGTCCACTAAAATATTCAATTCAAAAAAATATTCTGTATCCTTATTATTCTCGTCTACCCATTTAAATTTTACTTTTTCACCAGATTTTTTTGATGCCAGTCTTGCTTTTTCCTGCGAATCATTCCAAATAAAAGTAAAAAACTCACCACGAGAATTTACATTATCTGCAAACCATTCAGATAGGCCTGAAGGTGTTGAAATATATTGATACAACAATTGGGGGGAAGAATTTATGGGGAATTCGATTTCGTAACGCACTTTTAAATTCATTGAATACAGTTTTTATTTGCGAAATATATAGATTATTACTCCAAAAAAAAAACCTTTTCAAAAAAATTTTTTTTTATTACTTTTTGCTTGGAAACTCTAATTATTGTTTTATATTTGCACCCGCATTCAGGGATAGGAAATATCCAGAATATGGCGAGGTAGCTCAGTTGGTTAGAGCGCAGGATTCATAACCCTGAGGTCACGGGTTCAACTCCCGTCTTCGCTACTTGACGGGATAAAGAAGATAAATCTTTCTTTATCCCGTTTTTATTTTCAAACAAAGCCCTGTTAATCATATAGATTAGCTCCAAAACTTCATTCACTCGAGCGGTTCGAAACGTATTTTTTACGATAGTGAAATTTTCTGGAAATATCGAACCAATTAGCTCCCTACACCCTATCCACCCCCCGTCTTTATAGCATTGATTCAATTCAAGAAGCCTTAAAACCCCTTTACTAAGTAGATCCTTTACATCATGACTACTCTCACTTATATTTGATAGCTTTTGTTCAAGTTTAATGGTTTCATTTTTGTAATTCGAATTCATTTCACTGTAATCCGGATCAGGAGCAAAAGTTGGGGATTATGCAAAAAGATTGGATAATCTGAATAAGAAGAAATCTATATTTCTCACTCCTCTAAACTGACTTCTAAAAGCTTTTATTTTTGCATTGAAAGATTCGGCAGAAGCATTTGTGCTTCTATTGTCAAAATAGTTTAAAATTGACTGGTAGTTAAAAGTTATAGTATTGAGCAGAATATTAAAGTTTTTAAAGCCTGATTCCTCTACATTTCTATACCAATGCGCCAGTTTGGTCATGGCAATGTGTTTGTCATTGTTGTTATTGTAAATCCCTCGAAGTTGTTGATTTAGATTATATGCTGTCTTTATATCGGGGTATAATTCAAATAACATTTGAGCCCTTTCTTTTTGATTTTCAGTCCATTTTTCGCGAGATTTATAGAGTAGATACCTGCTTCTGGCCAAAAGTTGTTTTAGAGAATCTCCATTAGGCAAGAGCTCTGGGATATATGTTTTATTCTCTCTTTTTGCCTGCAATATCAATTGATTCTCAAAATCCATAGCTTCCCATCGATGCTTGATTCTAATCTCTTGTAAAGCTTCCAATGCTAATTTTTGAACATGAAACCTATCGGTCACTTGTATTGCTTTTGGAAAGCATCTCTTAGAGATTAGTTTCATGGAATTAGCCATGTCAAGTGTTATCTCTTTGACACAGCTCCTCTTCTTATAATCAATCTTACTGATGTGTTCTATAACCTGATCAGCCTTGGTTCCAGCAACAATAGCAACTAATGAACCTTTTTTGCCTTTGAATTTCTTGTTGGTTACAATAGTATAAAGTTCACCCTGAGATAAAGCTACTTCGTCAATTGATAAATGAGTACCTATATTTTCAGGATAAACAATCCATTGATGTGCATGTTCTCGTGGATCCCAAGTATTAAAGGAACTCAAGTGCTTTTTGTATTGTCTTTGGAGCTTCTTTCCGTTTACTCCGAAAAAACCTCCAATGGTATGACAATCGGTAGCGCTGTTATCTATTAATTTCTTTTAAAAAAGCCGCAAACTCTTGAGTCATGCGGGTTCCTTTGGCAACTAAATTCCAATCTCTTTTAATAATTTCTCCTGTGGTTTTATTAGTCCAGCGACGTCTTTTGATATGCAAATACACAAACTTACCTCTTAGAGGAAAATCCTGAATAGTGATCTCATCCAAAAAGCCCTTTGATACCAGTTCAAATGTATTAAACTCTTGTGGAGGCTTAATTTTTTCCTCAAAATACAAGTGTAATATTTCTTCTGTATTAGTAGTAGAAACCACTTCAAAGTGGTCTACTAAAAAATCAGGCAGCATCAATTTTAAAAGGTCAATAGGAGTCATCTCAAATTATAAGATTACAAAGTTCTTATTTTATTTTAACATTTCCTCCCAAGGTTTTGTTCTTGATCCTGTAATCCGATACATCAATTTGTTGTTTTGACAATAAATCTCTGATGTATGCAATTCTCTTTTTATAGTCATTAATTTCTTCAACTAGCTTTATTTTATAATCAATATTCACTTTATCGCTCTCTTTATAAGCCTCAATAATTAAATTTTTGTAGACATTTCCTATTTCAGCTATCGGTATATACATTTTGAGATTATCCATAAAAACAGTGTTTGCACTATCTGCATTAATCCTAAATCTGCATCCAGCAGAACAATGATAGTAAGCATAATAATTATTTCTTCCCTTAGAAATACTTCCAGTTAGTATTTTATTACATTCAGGGCACATAAAAAATCCTCTCAAAGGAAAAGGTTCTTTCGTTACAATTTTTGGGCGAAAGTTTCTTCCTCTGCCATCTAATACCTCTTGCACTTCATTAAAAAGAGTTTCCGTAATCAAAGCCTTATGCTGTCCTGTAACATATTTTGCTTCTTCATCCTTATATTTAGGCACCGTGATTTTTCCACAGTAGACAGGATTTCTAATTAATCTCCAAAAATTATTTCTTGAACATTTTAATCCTTTCTTCTTTGCTTTAAAAAATATTTGTTCTGTATTAAATACACCTTTTGCAAGCTCTACAAACGCCCATTTAATAATAGAAGCTTCCGGCTCATCAAAGGCAATGTATTTTGCGCCATCCTCACGAATTCTGTTAATATATCCTGCTGGAGCTAAACCCATGTAACGACCTTCTTTTCTCGCTCTTCTCATTCCATGAAAAGTATTTAAAGCTCGTCTGTCATTCTCCACTTCTGGAGCGGCTAAATAAAAGGCCAGCATCATCTTATTTTCAGGAATTGATAAATCTAAAGGCTGTTCTATTCCTTGAGGTTCAACACCAAGTTTTCTAAGTATATTTATCATTTGATATGCATCGCCAGCGTTTCTGCTAAATCGATCCCATTTCGTGAACAGAACTAAATCAGTTTTGTTTTTATTTTTTCTTAACTTTTCCAGTAGTTTATTCCATTGTGGTCTAATAAATGTTTTAGCGGAATGATCCTCATAAATCACATCCCTTATCGTGATGTCATTGATTTGGCAATATTTTCTTAAAACCTCTTCTTGATTTCTTTGAGAATATCCTCTGTCTGCTTGTTCGTCGGTACTCACCCGTACATATAAATCTGCTATTTTTTTCATTGTTTTGTTTTTAAATAATTAGATACTGTAATACCTGCAAGCTTTCGTAAAAACGCCAAAATCAGTTTCGCCTGTTCAAGGGTAACATCCATCCCTTCTTCTTTTAGCATTTTCAATACCTGCTCGGGACTCATCTTTCCTTTTCCATTATCATCATCATCACTTCTCATTTGACTTTCTCCGTTAGTAACCCAAAGACCGCTATGACGGTCTTTGATAATTTTACATTCATTTCACTTCTATTTAATATAGAAAGTAACAAATATAAAAATGCGTCTTTGAAGTCATTGCAGTGTCATCACTGTCGGCACTCTTTGTCTTTTGATGTCATAATGTTCAAGACAATTTATTTTTTAGAGCTGAGTAAACCCCAGGAATTTTGAAGTTCTATTAATGAATGAACCAAACAGTAGGCTTTCATAATTGCGAAAAATCATAGGATGGAGATCTTATTGGATTAATTAAAGAGGTGCTGTGAAACATAATTGCGGAATTGCATTTTTTATAACAAGCAATTAAAAAAAACACAATAATGTATCCTATCAATTCTTTATGTATGGTACATTGAAAATCATGTTTCATACATTTGATGTAAATCAGACGTGCTCAAAAAGAGAATTAAAGCTTTGGTTTCTTGCGTTTCCCCTTTCGTTTCATTTGATTGGCAAAATTAGTTTCCTGAAAATCTTCTCCCTGCGTTTCGGGTAATAAGCTTCCAAATGCTTCGACAATATTGTTTTCCTGCCCGCTGTGAAACGTATTTTCCTTCCTAAAAGACAACTTTATAATGGTTTTAATTAAGCGCACCGATTAAATTTTTGCCTCCTGTCAATTATGGCTACCATTAAATCTATTTTTTAAGGTAGTTTGTCTCGAATTGCTCTGTGAGCTGTATTATCTTTTTGGATAGAACCGCTAATTCGATTGTCTGCTTTTCCAATTTGTATAGATATGCCAAAGCTTTCTTTTCGGAAAAATTACGGTGCAAAATCTTGACAACCTGATTGTAATTTACCCCAACAGCCCTAAACTGGCTGTAAAAAGAGGTAAGGCGCATATAATAATCCATTGTCGCTTTATCAATCTTAACTGTTTTGATCCCTTTTTGAAAAACACACGCTGTAATAAAGTGCGCCATTACATGCATTCCTGATGTTTCAAAAAGAGTCAGGAAACGGGCATTTTCTTCTGCTGTAAGACTGATGGAATAGCGATGTAATGCTGGATCTATTTTGGAAGGTCTCCCTCCTTTATGAGGGTTCTTTTTTTCTTCATTTTCCATGACTTCTTATTTCAATTAATTAAAAACCAATATAATTTATAGTCAGCATTGGTGACCTAATGTGGAAGTACTTGGAAGTAATAGGAAGCATTTGGCTTATTTGTTCCTAACACAGTCTTAATTTAATATTTTTCCGAGCCAAAAAATCAAATTCCTCCACCCAATAAAAGATGCGGATTTAGGAGATAGAAATTTGAATAAGAAGCATAAAAATCGTATTTTTACTATATGGTAGTAGTTAAAAAAAATAACAGAGTTCCTAATTTGGATCGGGTCTTTTTTTGGGATTTCGATATAGATGCTATGGACTTTGAGAAAGCCTACAAAACTATTATTGCCCGTATCATAGAGCGCGGAGGGCAGGATGAAATAGATGAAATCGTGCTTTTTTATGGACATGAAAAAGTCATCAAAACTATTCGTGACGAAATCTATTTCCTTCCCAATTATGCCATTGACCGTGCTTTAAAATTCTTTCCCGAACTTGAAAAAGAAGAAATGTACTGCTACCTCAACCGCAAGGACAAACCTTATCACTGGATATAGTCCTGCTTCTGAATTCATTTAAACACGAGATTCATTTTTATTTGTATTATTATCCAAAGAAATAATAAAAAGAAAACCAAGGTAGGACGTGATGGATCAGCCTGTCCAAAAGACTACGGCATAATGATTTGCTCGTGCCTCACAAACCACCCTTCGGGACTTATTCCGTTTCCTTTTGGCCTGTCTGCATCCCGTCCTGTAAAATTGCTTTCTTTTTCTTTTTTCGGTTTTTCTGTTTTCTTTTAAAAAATATTTTTCTTGTCCTCATTGATAAAGATTTCATTATGTCCCTGAATGTAGGACTGCGTAAGCACATACAGACCTACAGGTAGGCGTAAAAACCTGCATACATGCACACTTAAATACATGATTATCTGATTACATTAATACATGATTGAATACATACATGATTGAATACATGCATGATTGAATGCTGGAATTACTGAGGACTTGTCTGCTTGCGTACATAAATGAAGATATATAAGTTTACTTATGATCAATATATCTTGCACGTAGTGTGGCAGTTATACAAAAACAGCTGACTGATCAGGCTTTACTTTGTAGGAGTTTATAAATCTATGTGATTTATATTTTTTTAAATTCACATACACAGAACCTTAACTTTAAGAAATGGAGAAGCGTAAAATTTACGATCGTACTTTCAAAGAAAAAGCAATCCAATTGGGTTCTGAAAAAGGTGTGAGAAAAGCTTCAAGAGAACTTGGTATAGCCCCTTCACTTATATCTACATGGCGACAGGAGCTTCTTAAATATGGCACAGCTAGTTTTTGCGGAATTGGAAAGTCGAGATTAACCCCCGAAGAAAAAATATTTTCCAAACAAAAAATAAAACTTAAAAGAGAGCTTAAACAATCAGAACTTAAGATTGAAATTTTTAAAAATGGGTATAAATATATTGCTCAAGGGAAACTAATGACTTATCATTTTATTGAAAATAATGTAGACAAATATACACTTGGAAAAATATGCAAAGTTTTTGGAATGGATAGAAACGGATATATTAAATGGAAAAAGCAAGCAATTTCCCCAACACAGCGTCGAATAAATTTATTAAAAGAAGAAATAACTTCTATATTCTTTGAATATAAAGAAATATATGGTAATGCAAGAATTGCTGCAGAATTACAAAGTCGAGGCTTTACGATAAAACAACGACAAGTTGCTAAGCATATGAAAGAACTAGGTCTCGTTAGCAAGATAAGAAGAAATTATAAAATCAAAACTGTTTCACGTTTTAATCGTTGTGGTTTTCCTAATATTTTAAATCAACAATTTACGGTTCAAGAACCTTCTGAAGCTTGGGTCTCAGGGATAACTCGCATCCAAACGACTAAAGGACTTTTATTTTTAACTATTATTATGGATTTATTTGATAGAAAAATTATTGGGTGGAGCCTGAGCAATGGATTAACCGTTAAAGAGACTACAATACCAGCTTGGGAAATGGCTGTTCAAAAGCGTAAAATAAAAACGGGTTTAATATTTCATTCTGATAGAGGAATTCAATATGCCAACAAGATGTTTGCCCTTAAATTAGACTCTTATAAGTTTATTATACGAAGTATGAATCGAATAGGAAATCATTCTGACAATTCTATCTGTGAAAGCTTTTTTACTTCCCTTAGATCTGAACTAGTCGATTTAAATATGCTTATATCTAAAAAAAAAATGAAAGAAAAAATATTTGAATACCTGAAAATGTAAATTAAAAAGAAATTCTACTATAAATTATCAAACTTCAGACTATGAAAAAATACGAACGTACTTTCAAAGAAAATGCAGTTAAATTAAGTTATGAGCGAGACAAGGGGAAAATTGCAAGTTTTGCAAGAGAGTTAGGAATAGCTCCAGATTACTTGTACAAATGGCGACAAGACTTTGAAAAATTTGGAACAGGAAGTTTTTGTGGAAGTGGTCATCCAAAATTGACTCCCGAACAAGCCGTCATTACCGAGCTTGAAAGAAAAATTAAAGATGCAAAAATTACGCTGAAAATTTTAAAAAAAGGAACAAAATATGTTTCACAAGGAAAAATAATGACTAAACGATTCATTGAAAACAATAAATCTGAATTTTCAATTGCAAAAATGTTAGCTGTATTAGAAGTGTCGGAGACCACATATTATAGAAGAAAAAAACAAGAGCTTACAGATACAGAGTCTCGAGTAATTTTATTAAAACAGGAGATTATATCATTATTTTATGAATTTAAGCAAAGATATGGATGTGCCAAAATTACTAAAGAACTTCAAAGCAGAGGATTTAAAATAAAAAACTCGTCAGTGAAATTTTATATGAGAATGTTGGGTTTACGTAGTAAAGTTAGGAGAAATTATAAGGTAACAACTGACTCACATCATAATCACTATGTAGTTCCAAATGTTTTAAATAGACAATTTACAGCTATTGAGCCTGCTAAAGCTTGGGTTTCAGATATAACATATATACAAACAACCAAAGGCTTTTTATATCTTACCATTGTTATGGATTTATTTGATAGGAAAATAATAGGATGGAGTTTAAGTACAAAAATGAGTACTAAAGCAACAACCTTGCCCGCTTGGGAAATGGCAGTAAATAGCAGGGGAATCACTAAAGATTTAATCTTCCATTCTGATAGAGGTGTTCAATATGCTAATAAAATTTTCACTAATACATTAGACTCTTATAAGTGTGTTAGACGCAGTATGAGCGGTAAACAAAATCATACTGACAATGCCGTTTCCGAAAGCTTTTTCAGCTCTTTTAAAAAAGAATTAATTGATCGAAACAAACTTCTGCCGAGAAAACAGATGAGAGCCGAAGTATACGAATACATTGAAAATTGGTATAATAAAAAAAGAAGGCATTCATTTTTAGGCTATAGGTCAATTGAAGAATTTGATGTGATTAATTTACTATAATAATCATTAATAAATCCCTTCCTGGTTTTGTTGTTTTTAATTTTATATTGAAAAAGTTATAGGACGAATTAATGAGAAGTTCTAAAACTCTAATAAATAAAAAAAATCCGCTATTTCAGGTGGATTTTTCATTTGCCAAAAAAAAGGGCATCAAGCCCTTTCAATTAAATCTATCTCTAAAAATGGTTTCGCAGGAAACCAGCAAGTTGTGTTTTGAGATGCTTGAAATGAATTCAGCATCTCAAAACAACTTGCCCCTGCAGGGGGCTGGAAAACGCCTCCAAAGTCGGCGTTTTATTAAAATTACAATTGGAAACAAGTTAATTGGAATCACTCTTATTTTTTTCATTTAAATGTTTTACGTAAAGCATATCCAGCAATTCTGCCTCTTCCAATGGAATCAGCATTTCTATTATTCTTAAAAGACTTCCAACATATCTTTCAGTATTTTTTGTATTCTCAATACTGACTTCAATTCCGTCTAAAGCAAATTTTGCTGTTTTAAGCAAATCCATTATCATACAAAATAGGTCTCTATATCCTTCTACGCTAATTTCAATAACGTGTATGTCATTTCTTGTTTCTAATGCTGGCTTGAGCAATACAAAATAATGCTCTGGGTTCTCTATGAACTCATTTAATTTGATTTTATCTTTTTCCATAATCTTTATTTTAAATCGATTAATTATTTAAATAGTGGACTTTTTGGAGTTTCACCATGTTGTGTTTTTGAAGTTTTTATCAGGACTATTGAAATAAGTATAAACCGATTCTAAAAATAGCCTCACTAACGCAAACCATGTCATCAGGTCAATATGTTCATGCAATTCAGGATCGCTTTCCAGTTCTATTGCGCTTTCTGAATCAAAATTTAAGTTTTGTATTCTCTGCTGAAACTTTTGGTAGTAGTCTGTTCCAACCAGCGATATAACAACATAGAGCAGTTCATGCACGAACTCGGAGCAGGTAATCGACTTTAAAATATACCTGAGACTATCAAAACGCTTATCATTTGGATTTGGATTTTCTTTTAGTTCATAACAAAAATGTATCAGCAATTGCAGGCACGACAGCAGTCCTGCTGTCTTGACGTCCTGTGTCTCCGAATCAATGATTTCAAGATCACCTGAAAGCAATTCTTCCAAATCGTATTCCTGCAGGAGGTCGGGATATCTGTCAAGTAGCAAATCGAGTATGGGATTTTTCAATTTATCGAGAAGTTCTGAAATCCCGTTTTCGAGATTCTTTTTTGAATTCTGCAGAAGCATATGCAAAGCTGTCTTTGCTTGTTCTACTGATTTTACAAGTATTTTTTCTTTCTTAAAATTTTTATTGTTTTTCATATCTAAAAAATTGTCGTTATTACAGTTGAGAATGTGCAGATACTATAGTCCGCTACTGGATATGTTATCTTTAAGACTGTACATTATTTTTGATCTTTTCAATCCCTCTTTCACGCATAAGCTGGCTTGCATCCAGCATTTTGATTAAATAGATGTAGGGTGTGATCAAGTCATAATCAAATTCTTCGGTGCATCGAGACAGTGACAGGTGTATAACTTCAAATAGGAAAAATTCGAATTCATCGATGGTTTTCTCTGCAAATGCTCTTTGAAATACAAGGAAAGGATTCTCATATTCTTCCATTGTCAAGGAAGCCAGATGAAGTTTTGACTTACAGTCCGATGAGTTTTTCAATTTCCATTTTTTGTTTTTGTACTGCAAAAGAAAACAGACTTTAAGAAAAGAGCGCAGAGCAGTATAGAAAACAATGACCTGTCCGGGATAATCTTTTTTATATACTTTCTTTTTATGGACATATAAAAATGCTTCGCACAGTATCTCTTTATAGCAATCAAGATGGGCAAAATCAAAAAAAGCCTCCAGCACTTGAGAAGAACTTTTAATCTCATGACCTGCCCAAAAAATAGATTCAAAGGATATTCTATTCTTTTCCATAATTTATACAGGTTCTTTATCGGTTTTCTCGGGTTCATTTTGAACTTCATTTTGTCGGTTTATTTCATTTTGTATCAAAATTTCCGCTTGATTTTTAAATTTTTTGCATCTTTCTTCCACTACCTGATAATATAAATAATCAACATCGTTAGCCTTACTAAAGCGTAACGTGTTGGGTTGTTGCCTAAGAAGTTTAAATATGGATTTGTCTTCCTGAGTTTGTCGGGGGAAAAAGTCTGTAGTTATGGTAGTAAAGTATTCGCAGAGATTAAATAAGTACTCTAATGCAAAATGATTAGGAGTGTAGCCTATAAAGGCACGGATCAAAGACAAACAGATTTGCTCCACTATTTGATGAAGAGCGGACATTTTCACTTCATCCGAACTAGAAGCATCATCATCATTATAGACCCAGCCCCAGATTGTAGCAATATTATTCTTCCTCCATGCTATATAATGCGATGTGGATTTTAAATTTCTTTTTGGAGTTTCGCTAATATTTAAATAAGGAGGCTTGTTAATATCTTGAAATAACAGCTCACCTTCCTGCATGATCTGCCAAAAGAAAAACTGCTGGTCTTGGCAGAGGTCTTTAAGACTCTGTACGTGGTGTATAAGAACAGTAGCAGTAAAAGAGCCCTGAGTCTTTGCTTTTATCTTATCACTTATATTACTGCCCGCATTTTCTTTGGTTTCATGTACAAAAACTAAGAGGTATAAATGACTATGTTCCTTTTGCAGTTCTTTATCAGGATAAATTTTCCTGCTCGAACTATAAGCTGTTTCCTGCCTGCCAAAACAATAAATGGCAGATGTTTTAATGTGGCTTGTAATTACTTCCTTCAACTCTTTTTGCTGTGAGAATTCAATTGCATTCATAATTTTAAATTTTTAATTAATAATTATCCGAAAAATTGTATTTTTGTTTATTACATGCAAGTAAATCAGATTGAGTACTGTACCGAATCATTTTGGTCTGTATCCTACAGGACTGAATATGTTTTTTACGGATTGCTTATTTTTTTATTCCTAATTATTATCTTTGAACTATG
Organism: Flavobacterium sp. 1; assembly: GCF_002797935.1. Lineage (NCBI taxonomy): Bacteria > Pseudomonadati > Bacteroidota > Flavobacteriia > Flavobacteriales > Flavobacteriaceae > Flavobacterium > Flavobacterium sp. 1. The sequence continues at coordinate 13,261 of NZ_PGER01000001.1, read as the reverse complement.
AGCACATTGACAAAACCAAATCATATAGGGCGAAAAATTAGCCGTATTCGTGAACTTCGAGACATGAAACAAGAAGCATTGGCGCAGGCTTTGGGGACTAACCAACAGGCGATATCTGCTATGGAGAATAGCGAAACGATAGATGAAGAAAAACTTGTAGAAGTTGCAAAAGCTCTTGGTGTAACACCTGAAGCGATTAAAAATTTTTCAGAGGATGCCATACTAAATATAATTAATAATACATTTAATACCAATGATAATGGCATAGCAATTTTAAAGACTGAAAGTTATCATCCTAATTTCAATCCATTAGACAAAGTTGTAGAACTTTACGAACGATTAGTTCAAGCTGAAAAAGATAAAGTCGAATATTTGGAAAAATTACTAAAAGGGAAATAACCTTTATAGATGGCAAATTAATTCCAAAAATGAGACTCTAGACAGGGTCTCTTTTTTGTTTCAGAATATTTTTATTTCATGGTGCAACTATAATAAAACCCAACAAAATGGACAAGATTATTAAACTCCGTGTGAGAAAGGAAATTGGCAACGGTGACGAACTTAAAGTATTGAAATTAAAAGGCGCATTAATTGCTAAGAAGTACACTGAAATCATTCACATTGCTGATGAAAATGAAGACTTTTATCTTAACTCATTTTCTACTGCCCCTGAGAATAAAAAAGAAGCAGAACATTTTGTTTTGAATTATATTTCAAATCATAATCTCACCGATACTATTACTCTCGTTAGCACAAAGAATTAAATAGTTTTTGGTTGCCGTGACTCCCCCAAGATATACACAAAAATCTTCCCAAAGAAGGTCAGAATTTCGTGGGCTTTAAAAGTATAATTTTTGAAAAAGTACGCTTCTTTTTTCTGTAATTTATTCATTTGATTTTAAAAAACTTATACTTTCAAAAGACATTGAAAATAATTTCTTGAGCTTTTTGAAAAGTTTAAATAATTCTCCAGCCAAAAGAGAAAATAAGCTTTAGTATGGACATATGCAACTGCGTGAATTGGGTGGTCAATATCAGTGGAATTTGCATTCAAATTAAACTTGTTAAACTCATTTAATTTTGATACGTTTGGTTGATTACGAAATACTAAAATTAAAAATGAATACAGCCGTACACAATAAATTAGTTTCTTTTATATGGTCAATAGCAGATGATTGTTTGCGAGATGTTTACGTTCGAGGAAAATACCGTGATGTAATATTGCCTATGGTTGTTTTACGTAGATTGGATGCTTTGCTTGAGCCAACAAAAGATGCAGTAATGGAAGAATTGACTTTTCAACGTGATGAAGCTGGCTTTACGGAATGGGATGAAAATGGATTGAGAGAAGCTTCTGGCTATGTATTCTACAATGTAAGCGAATGGACGTTACAACGTTTGCACGATACTGCTACCAACAGCCAACAATTATTACAAGCTAATTTTGAAGATTACCTTAATGGTTTTAGTGGCAACGTAAAAGAAATCATTGAAAAATTCAAACTCAAAAGCCAAATCCGACACATGGCTACCAAGGATGTTTTACTTGACGTGTTGGAAAAATTTACTTCTCCCGATATCAATCTTACGCCTTTTGAGAAAAATGATAGCAATGGTCGTAAATTACATGCTCTTTCCAACTTGGGAATGGGATATGTTTTCGAAGAGTTAATCCGAAAATTCAATGAAGATAACAACGAGGAAGCCGGAGAGCACTTTACGCCTCGTGAAGTTATTGACCTAATGACCCATATTATTTTTGATCCAATCAAGAACAATCTTCCTCCCGTCATGACGATTTATGATCCGGCATGTGGTAGTGGTGGTATGCTTACCGAAGCTCAAAATTTCATTAAAGATGAAGAAGGAGAAATACGTGCGGTAAACTCCGATGTGTATTTGTACGGTAAGGAAATCAACGATGAAACCTATGCGATTTGCAAATCGGATATGATGATTAAAGGGAATAATCCCGAGAATATCCGTGTAGGTTCTACCTTGTCTACTGATGAATTTAGGGGAACTACTTTCGATTTTATGTTGTCCAATCCGCCCTATGGGAAATCATGGGCAAGTGAACAAAAATACATTAAGGACGGAAAAGATGTAATTGATTCCCGTTTTCAAATTCGTCTGAAAAACTATGGGGGTGTTGAAGAAGATGCCGATGCTATTCCGCGTTCTTCAGATGGGCAGTTGTTATTCCTGATGGAAATGGTCAGTAAAATGAAACCGCTTTCACAAAGTCCAGCAGGAACTCGAATTGCCTCTGTACATAACGGAAGTAGCTTATTTACCGGAGATGCCGGTGGTGGCGAAAGCAACATCCGCCGTTATATTATTGAGAACGACTGGTTGGAAGCCATTGTACAAATGCCCAACAACTTGTTTTACAATACCGGTATTACCACTTATGTTTGGATATTGAGCAACAACAAAACAGCCAACAGAAAAGGCAAAGTGCAACTGATTGATGCTGGACAACTCTATCGCAAACTGCGCAAGAATTTAGGAAACAAAAACTGTGAATTTGCACCTGAGCACATTACAGAAATAGTAAAGACCTATACCGATTTAAAACCAATTGAACGAAGTACAGACGACGGTATTGCCTCAAAAGTATTTGATAACAGCGATTTTGGTTATCACAAAGTGACTATCGAAAGACCAAAACGTTTAAAAGCACAATTCACCAAAGAAAGGATTGAAGAATTACGCTATGATAAGTCGCTAAAAGAAGCCATGGCTTATGCTTATGAAACGTATGGTGCAGAGGTTTATACCGATATTGAAAAACATAAAAAAGAGCTAATACATTGGGCAGAAAAACAGGAACTAAATTTAAACAGTAAACAAGAAACAGCACTGACCAGTAAAACGCTTTGGGAAAAGCAAAAATCCTTATTGGACAATGGTTCGCAATTACTACAAAAAATAGGAACAAAAGAATTTACTGATTTCAACAAATTTCGCACGCAGGTTGACGAGGCAATCAAATCTGAAAAAATGAAACTTTCTGCTTCAGAGAAAAATATGATACTCAATGCTGTAAGTTACTATGATGCCGAAGCCGAAAAAGTGGTAAAAAGCATTGTAAAGTTAACCGGAGATAAATTAGAAAAAGTCTTGACACATTTGAATTGTAAAGAAAAAGAATTGCCTGATTATGGCTATTTCCCAACACCCAAAAAAGGGGAATACCTAACTTATGAAACGGAAAGCGATTTACGTGATACCGAAAACATACCGCTCAAAGAAGACATTCATGGTTACTTTTTACGGGAAGTAAAACCTCACGTAGAAGAAGCTTGGATTAACCTTGATGCTACCAAAATTGGTTATGAAATAAGTTTTAATAAATATTTTTACAAACACAAACCTTTGCGTGATATTGCAGAAGTTACAAAAGACATTGTTGATTTAGAAAAACTAAGTGATGGTTTAATTGCCGAAATTTTAAACTTGTAAATGATGAAAAAATACGACAAGTATAAAAATAGCGGTGTTGAATGGTTAAGTGATATTCCAGAACATTGGGAAGTACTGCCTGGTCTAAGCTTTATCTATGAAAATAAAGACAGAAACAAGGGAATGGTTAGAAATACTGTTCTGTCGTTGAGTTATGGAAATATTAGAGTTAAACGAGAAAATGAATTAACTGGTCTTGTACCTGAATCTTTTGAAACGTATCAGTTTGTTAATAAAGGTGACTTAATTTTCAGACCAACTGATTTGCAAAATGACACTGTAAGTTTAAGAAGTTCCATTTCTGAATATGAAGGAATTATAACTAATGCTTATTTAAATTTAAGATTTAGATCAAAAGCTAATTCTAAGTTTTATCACTATTTTTTTCGATCAATCGATAATAATAAAATCATATACGGTTTAGGTTCTGGACTACGTCAAAACATTAGTTATCTTGATTTTAGAAGATTTCAATTTCCTTTTCCTCCAATAGAAGAACAAACCGCAATAGCCAATTTCCTTGACGATAAAACCGCCAAGATAGACCAAGCCATTACCATCAAGCAAAAACAAATAGAACTGCTGAAAGAACGTCGTCAAATTCTGATTCATAAAACGGTTACAAGAGGTTTAATTCCAAATATAAAACTAAAAGAAAGTGGTGTAGAATGGATTGGGGAGATTCCGAAGCATTGGGAAATTAAAAGATTTAGAAACACTTTCAAACTTGGCAAAGGATTAACTATAACAAAGGAAAATTTAACTGACGAAGGGATATTCTGTGTTAATTATGGAGAAATACATTCAAAATTTGGTTTTGAAGTAAATCCAGAAATCCATAAACTGAAATGTGTTCATCCAGATTACTTAATAAATAATTCAAGTTCATTAATAAATGAAGATGATTTTGTATTTGCAGACACATCCGAAGATTTACAAGGATCTGGAAATTTTACATATTTAAATAGTAAAGAGCAAGTATTTGCGGGCTATCATACAGTGATTGCAAGACCAAGTGATAATATAATTTCTAGATTTATTGCTTATGAATTTGACTCACTTGTTTTTAGAAGTCAAATACAAGCAAAAGTAAAGGGAGTAAAAGTTTACAGTATAACTCAATCTATTTTAAAAGAATTATCAGTTTTAGTTCCACCAAAAAAAGAACAATTAGAAATAGTAAATCATTTAGATAATTCTACAAAAAAAATTGACACAGCCATTTCCCTAAAAAAGCAAGAGATTGAGAAGTTGAAGGAGTATAAAATGAGTTTGATAGATGCGGTTGTTACTGGGAAGGTAAAAGTATTTTAAGTAAATTTGAAAAAAATAAAATTATGCTAATAGAAATTCAAACATCTAATAATGAAAATATTCTTCTAAGTCCTATAAGAAAGAATAGTGATGAAGGGTCTAATAACATTTTTGAACTTATTGATGAACAAAATAAAAAATGGTTAGAAATTAAGCTTGAAAATAATTCATTTTATATTTTAAATAAAGATGAAGAAATTACTGAAGATGAAGATTTATTAAAAATCAAATTAGATAAACTAGTATTAGAGGTAATAGAAGCTGAACAATCTGGAACAGAAAATAATGAAACCGCCCCTAATGAAGAAATACAGCCTTTTAATCCTGAAGATATAAAAGTACATTCTAAACAGTTTAGTTTAAGACTTATATCTGATATGATTGACGATAAGGACATTGATTTAGCTCCTGATTTTCAAAGACATTTTGTTTGGAATAATTTTCAAAAATCTAGATTAATTGAATCTATTCTTTTAAGAATTCCATTACCAATGTTTTATTTTTCAGAAGATGAAGAAGGAAGAATTACTATAGTAGATGGTTTGCAAAGATTAACAACTATTAAGGAATTTATGGAAAATAAATTTCCATTAAAAAATCTTGAGTATTTAACTGAAACTTGTGAAGGCAGATATTATTCCGATGCTGGAAGAAAAGTAGGTTTGGATTCAAAATATTCTAGATGGTTTAATCAAACACAATTTTCAGTGAATGTAATTGATCCATCATCGCCTCCAAAAGTTAAATATGATATTTTCAGAAGAATTAATACAGGTGGTAAACCTTTAAACAATCAAGAAATAAGAAATTGTTTAGCTAGTACAAGTTTAAGGGATACACTAAATGCAATGGTAAATTTGTTGGAATTTAAAACAGCAACAGATTATAGTATTAAAGAAACTAGAATGGATGACCAAGAAATTGCGTTAAGGTTTATCATGTTTCATCGTTATATTGAAAAAGATGGTTTTATCAATGAATATAATGGTTATATGGATACAGCATTAGACGATTTAACAGATGAATTATCAAAATTAAAAGCAGAAAATTTAGAAAGATATATTGCTCTTTTTTCAAATGCAATGAAAAATGCCGAATACTTATTTGGAAAAAAATATGCATTTAGAAAAATAAGACCTAATGACTTACAACCATATGCAAGTAAGCAATTAATAAATAAAGCGCTTTTTGTCAGTTGGTCAGTAATGTTAGCAAATTATGATCATGAAATGATAAAAGCAAATAATCCCGAAACGGCATTGTTAATTCCTCTTTCAGAAACTATTCAGGAAGACTGGGAACTATTAAGTTATTTATCATATGGAACAAATGGAAAAAACAATTTATTATATGTTTTTGGAGCTGTAGAAAATTTAATTCAAAATATTTTAACCGTTTAAGTTATGGAATATCTAAAAATTGAAAATTTTAAATGTTTTTATGAAGTTGACATACCAATAAATGGTCTTACAATTTTTGCTGGAGCAAATGGAAATGGAAAAAGTACAGCAATACAATCATTATTATTCTTAAGAAGAACAATTGAACATTGTGCAATATGGGAAAATAATATGTACAATTTTAAAAAACCGAATGGACTTAATGTAGAACTAAATGGATCATATTGTTTGTCATTGGGCAATAGTAGTTTTGTTTTACCTAAGGATTCGTCAAAAAATGAAGCTATTAGTTTAGGTTTATTTAATGAAGATGAAGAATTTAATGTTACATATGAAATTGGTGATGATAATTTAGGATTAACACCTACAAGTGTTATTAATGAAATAAATAAATTAGATTCACTTTTTAAACAAGAAATTTATTATTTAAATGCTGAAAGAATTGGTCCAAGAATAAAACAAGAAATTCGTTTTTTTGACTATCCCACAACAGGTTATCAAGGAGAATTTGTGGCTCAATTAATTGGTGATACAGATTTTAATTATAAGTTTAAAGTTGAAGATGAAAGAATAAATATTAAATTAAAAAACCCAAGACTTGAGCAACAAGTGAATGCTTGGTTAGACTACATAATGCCTGGCGTTTCTGTTTATGCTACATGTGATAAAGAAACTTTATCTGCTCAGGTAAAAATAAATAATACTTATACTAAAGGTGAGCATATAATTGCTCCTAATATTGGTTTTGGAATAAGTTATATTTTACCAATAATAGTTACTGGTTTAATTGCTAAAAAAAAATCATTTATGATAGTGGAAAATCCAGAAGCACATTTGCATCCTTCTGCACAATCTAAAATAGGTAGATTTTTAGCAATGGTAGCCAAATCTGGAGTTAAGGTAATAGTAGAAACTCATAGTGACCACTTTATAAATGGTATTCAAATTGCATGTTCATTAAATGAAATTGACTCTGATATTGTTACAATCAATCATTTTAGCTATGATGAAAATTCTATACAACCAAATATAGACTCTTTATCAATCAATAAAAAAGGAGAACTATCCAATTGGCCAAAAGGATTCTTTGACCAAACTCAAATTGATTTTGCAGAACTTTTTGATATTAGAAAATATGAATAATTTTTTTTTATTAAATGAAGCAATTAAAGATGTAACGATCGAAGAATTTGAATTGGGAATCGAAAAATTAAATAAGATTCAATTAGCAAGTAAAAAAGATGCAGATAATTTATTGATTCATGAAGATTTCTGGCAGTTTAAAACTGATATTGGCTCTATGTATAATTTTACATATAGTTTAGTTTCTAATGAATTGCAGATATTAATTCCTAAATTATTCGGTTCTTTTACAGCTACCCAAGAATATTTTTCAAATGAACTAGATTTTGATAATAAATTTCCAAATGCATGTAATGGATTCCTAGGAATAAATTTTTCAAATCTAGGAATTTCTGAAATTAAACAAATTACAGACGAAGAGCTTTTTAAAATATTTAAAGAAACATGTAATGCAAATTTAGAATTTACAAGTATTAAAGGATTTTGGGAAATCAAAGAAAACATTTTTACCAAATTAGTCTTTTGTGATAATGTTTTAGAACAAATCAGTCATTTTTCTGTTAATGATGATAGATTTAAATTAATATTTGAAAAGCTTAAAATTCTAAATAATTTTACTAAAAACTGGAAAACTGGAAATTTTGAGTATAAAAATCTAGGGCTAGATAACAGTCCAGATACACCTACTAGGATTAGAAATACAGAAAGCTTAAGAACTTTTACCTGTGCTGATATTGGGCCAAAAATTTTTTCTCTTCATATAAAATGGTCTTTTGGTAGAGAGGCATTTAGGCTATATTATTATCCCGACAATGTCAATAAAAAAGTACATATAGGTTATATAGGGCCAAAAGACGATATTGGTTTTTAAAAATAAAAATTATGCCAAGCCAAACCAACGAACAAGCACTAGAGTCTGCGATAGAAAAAAAACTTACTGGTTCTTGTCTTGAAGATCTAAAGCAAGAAGGTCATATCCAAGAACGACAAGAATTGTATCGTTCAGGAAATGGCTATTATATTGGTTATGCAAATGATTTCAATGCCAAATATTCCATCGATGAAGTTCGTTTTTGGCACTTTCTGGAAAACACCCAAAAGGATGAATTAACCAAAATCCAAAAACAAAACGATTGGAAGTTAAAGATACTGGATCGTTTGGATAGAATGATTAAGAAATATGGCGTACTTCGTTTGTTGCGTAAAGGTTTGGAAGTGGATGATGCACATTTTACATTGTTTTATGTGTTGCCTTTGGCAAGCAGTAGCCAATCAGTAAAAGACAATTTTGATAAAAACGAATTTAGCGTAACAAGACAAATCAGATACTCGTTAACCAATGCACGAGAAGAAATAGACATGGTAATGTTTATCAATGGTCTGCCTTTCTCAACTATGGAACTCAAAAACCATTGGACTGGACAAAATGCTAAAGTACACGGACAAAATCAATACAAATTCAAAAGAGATATAACGCAACCATTGTTAAACTTTGGCCGTTGCGTGGTTCACTTTGCGGTGGACACCGACGAAGTGTATATGACAACAAAATTAGATGGAAGTAATACATTTTTTCTGCCTTTTAACTTAGGTCACAATCATGGCAAAGGGAATCCGCCTAATCCATTTGGCCACAAAACTTCTTATTTGTGGGATGAAGTATTAACCCGTGAGAGCGTGGCGAATATCATTCAGCATTTTGTTCGTTTTGACGGTTCGGAAAAAGACGGATTAAGCAAACGAAATTTATTCTTCCCTCGATACCATCAAATGAATGTGGTTCGAAAAATAATCGCTGACGCAAGTATAAAAGGTGTCGGGCAGAACTATTTAATACAGCATTCAGCTGGTTCTGGAAAATCAAATTCAATTACCTGGGTGGCATATCAATTGATTGAAACCTATCCTGAAAGCGATACGATTCCTGGAAGTAAAGGCATTTCAAATCCTTTATTTGATTCGGTAATTGTGGTTACAGACAGACGATTACTGGATAAGCAATTGAGAGAAAACATCAAAGAATTCTCAGAAGTAAAAAACATTGTAGCTCCTGCCTATTCTTCCAAAGAACTGAAAGACAGTTTGGAAAGCGGTAAACGTATTATCATTACAACCATTCAAAAATTTCCTTTTATTATTGATGGAATTGCCGATTTGAGTGACAAACGTTTTGCAGTCATTATCGATGAAGCTCACAGTAGTCAAAGTGGTTCGGCCTCTGACAATATGAACAGAGCCATGGGAAAAGTGAATATTGATACCGAGGAAGATATTGACCCACAAGATAAAATTTTAGAAGCGATGCGTTCCAGAAAGATGCGTGGCAATGCTTCTTATTTGGCTTTTACGGCTACACCAAAAAATAATACACTGGAAAAGTTTGGTGTTCCGCAGGAAGATGGTTCTTTTAAGCCTTTTCATTTGTATTCCATGAAGCAAGCTATTGAAGAAGGTTTTATTTTGGATGTACTGGCAAATTATACCACTTATAAGAGTTACTACGAAATAGAAAAGTCCATAGAAGACAATCCCTTATTTGATACGACAAAAGCTCAGAAAAAATTAAGAGCTTATGTAGAACGTGATAAACAAACGATAGCTACCAAAGCCGAAATTATGTTTGACCATTTCATTAGCAACATTGTCAATAAAAAGAAGCTGAAAAGTAAAGCCAAAGCCATGGTGGTTACACAAAGTATCGAATCGGCTATCAAATATTACTTTGCGCTTAAAAACATATTGAAAGACAAGGGGAATCCGTTTCAGATTGCCATAGCTTTTTCGGGTAAAAAAACTATTGATGGCATCGAATATACAGAAGATAGTTTAAATGATTTTCCTGCCCATTTAGATACGGCAAAACCATCAGATCCAGGTTATATAAGCGATAAGATAGCAAGATATTTTAATATGGATGAGTATAAAATTCTTGTGGTGGCTAATAAATATTTGACAGGTTTTGATCAGCCTAAGTTAACAGCCATGTATGTTGACAAAAAACTGCAAGGTGTTTTGGCTGTTCAGGCATTATCACGATTGAACAGATCCGCCGACAAATTGGGTAAAAAAACAGAAGATTTGTTTGTTTTGGATTTCTTTAATTCTGTAGACGAAATTAAGGAATCGTTTGATCCATTTTATACTGCCACTTCTTTAAACAGTGCCACAGATGTAAATGTACTGCATGAAATTAAGGGAGTATTGGATGAAGTTGGGGTTTACGAATGGTATGAAGTGGAAGATTTTGTAACGAAATATTTCAATAAAGTAGACGCTCAGGAATTGAGTACAATAATCGATATTGCTTCTGATAGGTTTAATTTTCAACTGGAATTAGAAGACAGCGAAAAAGCCGATTTTAAAATCAAGGCCAAACAATTTGTGAAAATTTATGGTCAAATGGCCTCTATTCTTCCTTATGAAGTTTTGAATTGGGAGAAATTATTTTGGTTCTTAAAGTTTTTAATTCCAAAATTGATTGTTACTGATGCATCTGTTGATGCTTTAGACGAGTTGTTAAATTCCGTTGATTTATCCACTTATGGATTGGAACGAGTTAAACTAAATGAGTCCATAGTTTTAGATGCAAACGAAACGGAACTCGACCCACAAAATCCAAATCCGAGAGGGGCTCATGGTGATGGTGAAGAAATTGATCCATTAGATTTAATTATCAATAGTTTTAATGAAAGATGGTTTCAAGGTTGGGAAGCTACACCCGAAGACCAAAGAATAAAATTTGTAACTCTGGGAAAATACATTCAGGCACATCCAGATTATCAAACAAAAGTTGCTGATAATAGTGATGTAACGAACAGAGATTTAGCCTTTCGAAAAATTCTTGATGAAGTAATGTCAAAACAAAGAAAAACCGAATTGGACTTGTACCGTTTATATGCAAAGGATGATGCTTTTCATCAAGCATTTTTGGATACCATGAAACGAATGGTTGGCGCTAATTTGTAATATGTCAAATTCGCTTCTTAAACAGCAATATTTTTAATAACAAATTATGAATTTATATCAATCCAAAAACACAAGTACTTTATAGCTATTAAAGAAAAACCTTTTAAACTGGAGCGTGAAATACAACCCCTTTTTGAAAGGAACCTTTCTGAATTGATGGGCTTAGAAATGGTCAATTCAGAGTTTGTAATAAAAGGGAAACGTATTGATACTTTGGGCTATGACCCACAATCCAAAGCATTTGTCATTATTGAGTATAAAAGAGATAAAAACGTAAGTGTAGTGGATCAGGGTTTTACTTATTTAAGTTTAATGCTGGAAAATAAAGCAGATTTCGTCTTAACTTATAATGAAACTTTAAAAAAATCGATTCATAGTTCTTCGGTAGATTGGTCACAAACCAGAGTTCTTTTTGTATCTCCAAGTTTTACCGAAAACCAACGGTTGGCGACGAACTTCAAAGATATTGCCATTGAATTATGGGAAGTTAAACGCTATGAAAATGATTTAATTAGTATCAACCCGATCAAGAAAACGAAATCAGCAGAGAGTATTAAACCATTAACAAACCAAAATAGTTTAATAAAATCAGTTACTGATGAAATCAAAGTATATACCGAAGAAGATCATTTAAATGGTTCTTCAGAGGAAATTATAGAATTATATGAATCGTTCAAAAATGCCATTTTAAACCTTACAGATGATATTGAGATAACGCCTAAAAAACTTTATATAGCATTCAAAAAGAATAAAAACATTGCCGATATTGTAATCCTAAAAAAAGGAATTAAAATCTTTATCAATCTAAAAAAAGGCAAATTAGACGATCCGAAAAGGCTAATGAAAGATGTTTCGGAAACAGGCCATTGGGGCAATGGGGATTATGAAACTATTGCAACCAACACCACAAATATTGAGTATATTATGAGTCTGATTAAACAAGCAATTCTATAAATATTGATCACCTGCCTCCTAAGCTGGCAGTCGAAGGTTCAAATGTGTAGTGGTTACAAACTAGGTTACTCTCAACAATGTGAAACTGTATTCAGTCCGTTTAAAATTATGTTGTCACTAATAGATCCATTACCATAGATCTTTCATATACTCATTTACTACGACAAAAAATTATTGATGGAAATTTTATTTTAGTATATTTATAACATGAACCTCGAAAGCATCATAGCAATAATCGCTTCCTTAGTTGCAATTTATTCGTTTGTAAAAAACGACACCCCGCTATTTTCTCTTTTAAAAAAAACTTTTTTGACACAAATTTACCCCAAAAACTTCCCAATAAAAATGTTTTGTACTGAGAATTAAAGTAATAAAAAAAAGGCTTGAATCCTTCTGGAAATCAAACCTCTAATTTTTTTTAAAAATTACTTCTACAAAATATTATTTTTTTCGATTCTTTAGTTTCGTAGAAAAGAGCTTAAACTTCTTCTTTTAATCTTTTTCCCTTCCGGATTCAATCTCTTCGATAGTCCAACATTTGTTCACAAAACAAAGTTATAGCAAATTCAACACTCGTGTATTTAAATCTTTAATATATTTAATTATTCCTTAACCAATTAAACAAGTCCGTTTTGCACCTAAAATATTGTACCAAGATAATCTTTATCTTTACAATATTCAAGTGTTACTTTACGGTCATAAACATAATTGCAGAAACTTCAAATCACTTTGGTGCTTTCGTCAAGAGTGTCAATTTACTTTACAATCTACATACTTGTAATATATCATATTTGCAGATTGAAAAAAAATATCTTTGCCCGCCAATCAAAACTATGATCTTTTTTGTAACCAGTAATTATTTAAATCACAACTCAATTTTGCGATCCAATTTTTTCAAATTATTTTAGAAGAAATTAAAATTTCACTTATAAAAATAACTTAATCACTAAACAATAATAAATGAGCTGGTATTTATACCTGAAATTTAATTTATTATGAAAAATAGTATGTTTTTTTCATTCAAAAATTAAGATTTTAATTTATTATATGTTAATTTGTGTAAAATATTATATTTA